>DUCN01000001.1:0-743 GCA_012959805.1 Myxococcales bacterium
TGACACCCCAATAGAAGGCTACCTGCATGTTTCGTCTATTCTTCGCTCTGTTGCCCATTGTGGCATGCATGCTTCCATCAGTTGCGATGTGTGAGCAACCTAATATTGTGTGGATTTCATGCGAGGACATAAGCCCGCATCTTGGCTGCTATGGCGACCCTCACGCCATTACACCCAACTTGGACCAACTTGCCCAAGAAGGAACACGCTATACCAATGCTTTTACAACGGCCGGGGTTTGCGCGCCATGTCGTTCGGCAATCATTACAGGGATGTATCAAAATAGTATTGGCACACATCACATGCGTTGTAACGCAACACTTCCAAAATGGCTAAAACCGTTCCCTGTGCTTCTTCGAGAGGCTGGGTATTACTGCACAAATAACAGCAAAACCGATTATCAATTTTCAAAACCCGACAAGAAAGATATTTGGGACGTATCTGGAGCGAAGGGACACTGGAAGAATCGGCCAAAAAAATCACAGCCGTTTTTTGCGGTCTTCAATTTCACAGGGTGTCACGAAAGCGGAATTGCTTCAGAGTCTAAATATAAATCCGTCACCGAAGAACTCTCACCTTCTCAACGGCAAAACCCAAAAGACCTGACGACGCTTCCTCCTTACTACCCAGACACTACCATCACCCGAGAAGACTGGAAACGCAACTATGAGCTGATTACGGCCATGGATGTCTGGGACGGCGAGTTGATCCGACAGCTGAAGGATGATGGCCTGTACGAAAAC
>DUCN01000001.1:753-1556 GCA_012959805.1 Myxococcales bacterium
CCTTATTCAGCAACTCAAAGAAGCTGGTGAATATGACAAAACAATTATTATGTACTGGTCTGACCATGGCGTTGGGCTCCCACGAGCGAAACGCTGGCTCTACGACTCGGGAACCCATATTCCATTCATTATTCGTGTTCCTAAAAACTTTCAGAAGTCACTCAACACTCCATCTCGCTCAATAGACAACCAACTGATCAGTTCCGTTGATTTTGCTCCCACAGTTCTCAATATTGCAGGCATAGACCCACCTTCCTATTTGCAAGGCAGAGCATTCCTTGGTCTCCATCTCAGTCCACCAAGAGAGTTTGTCTACGGTGCGCGCGACAGGATGGATGAACGCTATGACATTATCCGGACTGTCCGAGATACACAGTATCGGTACATACGAAATTTCGAACCACTCAAGCCGTACTATCAATACATGAATACACCCGAGAAGGGTGCAACGATGAAAGAGATTCGCAAGAAGGAAGACTCGGGGCAGCTTGATCCAGTGATGGCATTATTTTCAGCAAAAGAGAAACCGGTTGAAGAACTCTATGACACACACGCAGATCCATCTGAAATACGAAACCTTGCAGGCGATCCAGCGTTCACTCAAAGGCTTGGTGAAATGCGGCACGCACTTTCCGAGTGGCAAAACAAGATTGGCGACATCGGACTGATCCCAGAAGCCGAGATTGAAATTCTCGAGCAGAATACAGGCTCGCGTTTTGAAATATTGCATAGCTCAACCAAAACCTTCCCAGCGGAGAATCGCTTGGCGACGCTTGTCGATATCGCCACATCGGCATCCGAGG
>DUCN01000002.1 GCA_012959805.1 Myxococcales bacterium
GACGGTGTCCACCATGTTTTCGAATATCTCGCGGTACTCGCGCTGGCTCTGCTCCAGCGCTTCCGCCTGCTGCTTGGTCGCGGCCACTGATGCCACGAAGTAACTGTTCAGAACGCCGATGGCGGTCACGGAAACCCCGCCGACCATGAGCCAGGTGATGACCTGGATGGCCCACGCGAAACCGCTCGTCATGTAGGCAACCAAGTCGAAACCAGGGAGTCCATGGTCGACCATGACGGAGGTCCCGATCACAACTGACGCGAGGATCGTGGACAGCAGCACGAGGACCCCTGCGCGATGGCCCAGGAGGATCGCGCCCAAAATGCCAGCGAACGGAATCCACGCTCCAGCAGAAGAGGCGAGGCCGAACGAAGCGACCCCCGACAAGGGGACCGATACGAGGACGCCAATGGTGAACCACGAGCGCACGCCATAGGACAGACGCCGTCTAAACAGCATGACTGCCCAGACGGCGAGCGCGACGAGGACCTGAAGGCCCATCACCGGCTGCCAGCCCAAGGTTTCGATACGTGCCAGCGATATTCCCACTGCGGGAAGCGCGAGAAGCGCCGAGGCGATCAATACTGCGTTGCAGATTCGCGAGAGAACTTCGAACCTCGTTTCAGACTCTGGCTGCATGGTAAATCTCTCCGCTTCTATCGACTCCGCGACATCACGAGGGTGTACGTCGTCGAAACTTTCCGGACTCGAGATGCCTTTTCCTGAGAGACAGTTTCTGACAGCAACCTATGCTGCCTTGCTGGCTCGATAGAGCCCCTTCCGTTCCTTCATCGTACTGCGTTTGATTCTCCCTCGCTTCGAGAGGATCTGGTACTGCCGCCCGAAGTAGACATCCGCCGGTGTCACGTTCTTCAGAGACCCGTGATATCGCTCATTGTTGTAGTACGCGACGAAGTCCTTGAGCGCGATTTCTAGCTCGCCAGGAAAGTAGTCGTTTTCGAGTTTGACCACGTTCTTCATTGTTCGGTGCCAACGCGCGGAAAGGCGAAAAGAGCAGGATCGAGCTGGCCGAGCCGAAGACGAAAAGCAGTCGCCGAACGATTCGAGTCGGCTCAACAGTGGTTCGCGCCCTGAAGGCACATCGCCAAGCACTTAGCGCGGTGCCCATGCCTGGGAATAGGAAAAACAAGCAGCGTTTTCTGCACCACCGATAGTAGGTGTTCTGACAAGTAGGCCCGAAGGGGCCCGTTCCGGGCGCTTCTGACAAACTTGCGCAATATGCTGAACTGGAGCTTGCCGTGGATGCTGCTCGGGGAATCAAACTTGTCTGCTTGAAAACAGCAGTCCCACTGCTTGCTGGAACGGGGAGCAGGCCTCCATCCGAGGCTTGGTTGTCCTCTTGTCTAGTATCGGTGGTGCAGAAAACGCTGCTTATCTTGCCTAAATGAAATCACCGACGTTCTCCCTCAGGCTGAAGAGGCCGTCGTCCGGTTTTCCCCGATGGTCCGAATCAGCGGTTTCTGATTCAGTCTCAATCCTGGGGAGGTCGGAGAGCGCACTCTCGATTTCGATGACGAGCGCGCGGAGTTCTCCGTTTTCGGCTCTTATCACGTCACTCAGCGCCTCGGCCTTTGGGTCGAGGCGTTATGTGTTGCGGTCAGAAAGAGCGGGCTCAGCTCACGGTCGTGTCTGGAGCCGCCTCTTGACGGAGAGCCGTTGCGATTCGAGTACGCGTCGCAAACTTTGAACCCGGGTCGGCTCGTGGTGTAGGGTTCTGCGAACCGGACAGAACGGGAGAAGAAGAATGATGCAAAACCTTGTGCGCCTTGCGCTCCTCGTGGTCAGCGGGCTGGTGGCCTCCGGCGTAAGCGCGATCGACCACCAATCGGGGACGGAGCCTTACCAGACGATCAGCGCAGTGCCGATCCCCATCCAGGGGACCTCGAAGACCGTTCTCGGCCAGGCGTACAGCTTCCCGGCCGGCACTCCTCTCATCAAGCCTTTCAAGATCACCATAGAGCCAGGAATGAAGACCGGCCCTCACAAACACGCCATTCCACTGCTCGCCTACGTACTCTCGGGAGAGTTGGGCGTGGACTACGGGAGCCGAGGTAAAAAGTCCTTTTCAGCCGGCGAAGCGTACGTCGAAGCCATCGACTGGTGCCACGTCGGATACGCCGAGGGAGACGAAGCGGTGCAGATCCTCGCTATATACCTGGCTCAGCGGGAGCCCGACCAGATCAAGCCCGAGCCCTGCGACACCACGGATTGACCTCGCTCGCAAGCAACGAAGATAGGTCCGGAAGGGACCAGCGATCCCAGGTGGGTGGCAGGATGCCGGGTATCAGGGGTGGCGAAAACGCAGCTTGAACTTGCTTCCATAGGGTCGGAGCGCAAGACGCAGTTCCCCGTTCGCCTCAAATTCTGCGATCCGGGCGTCTGCTTCCGTTTTGGCTGGACGGTCTCGAGTCGAGACGATGAACTCGTCGTTCAGTTCGAGCAGCGACTGAACTGTTTCGAGCGGCTCACTGTGAGTGTTCGATTGCAAGGCAAGTCCATCGCATCGCGATTGTTCTGCGTCTGCGTTCTCCACGAGAAAGTGGGAACCATCACCCATCTGGGCCTGTGGCGGCCATCGCTTCTTTTGGTTCTTCGCAGGGCCATAACTTATCCGTGGAACTTTTCGGGTGTTTGCCGTTGGTCAGGAAATTCATGGATGCTCACCCCGCGGCCAGGCCATGCGTGGCTTGCGAACTCTCTTCGCGGATGCGTTTTCGTTGGATTGCTTGCTCATCAACTCTTTCAGTAGGCAGAGTGAGACAACTCGCGCGTGGCGAATTCAAATATGTTGGGGCGGCCCATCGGGAATAGGAAAAACAAGCAGCGTTTTCTGCACCACCGATAGTAGGTGTTCTGACAAGTAGGCCCGAAGGGGCCCGTTCCGGGGACAACTACGCTTCGGATTAGGCATATTCGCCCGTTCCGGGCTGTGAACATGCCGCTCCGGGGCGGGCTCTAAGCTGCGCTCTGTGCCTCGATGTGTCAGCTATCAAGCTGCTCGAACGTGAAGATGTCATTTGTAATCAGCCACTTCCCATCTGGCTGCTTTTTCAGAATCATGAGATGCATGGCGCCGTATGTGTCGACTGTGTCGCTTTCGCCGGCATAGGTCATACGAGTGGAGGTGCGGACGTAGGCGAAGTCACCGCCGCCGTCCATATCTTCAATGGTGAGGTCATTTGTGAGCGGGATATTGGCGTCGATGATCATTCCTTTGATGCCGCGCACGGGTTCTGCCAGTTCCGGGATCATCTGAACGATGTCATCTGAGAACATGGCGCGTCTTGGTGCATCCTCGCCCGTCATCTTTTTTTCAGCGAGCGTATCGAGCATTGATGTGATCGTGGCTCTGTCGTTTTCTGAAAGTCCTTCACGCATGGACGATCTCTCCCATAGGAGACGCGAACTTCATAATAGTCACATCCTTCAGCCCTTTCAGGCCGTCCAACTATGCATCGCAATAGGGTGCGATGTCGACTTCCGAATTGACGGTCGAAAGAACACCCAGCATACCGCCGGCAAGATAGAAGCCAGCGTTCAGCGGCTGGCGACGACCTGCCGAGCAGACACGGAACGCTCAGATGATTCGCAATGTACCACGGCTGGTAGCGCCGAGGTGTAATCCAGTCCGCTGCAACGGCTGGTTATGCGGCGTTACGCAGTACGGCACGCCACGATCGAGACGTGGCGGATAGTCATTTCAAGCTGCGTTTTCTGCACCGCCGGTAAGTAGTGTTCTGACAACCTCGCTACATTGCCCCGATACAAGACGAAGAACTTATCCGATAGCTTGGCGACGAGAACAATTGGCTCCGTGGACTGCTTGAGTCTGTGGCTCGGGATCTAGAGCGCATCTCATCTATCGCGCAGTACGCCGCCCATACCGAACCCCTTCAAGCTCGAGCGATGAGGATTCGGGAACGGTTGAGTCAGACGTAAAGGCTATCGCGATCGTTCTTCGTCGAATCCCAGCGCCCTCCGCTTCAACCAGCCCCGCACCCACTTGCTAGGCCCTCTCACAAACATGACGAACTCAGCGACCCGCCACAGAACCGGATGAGCCTTTCTCGCCTTCTTCACGGCGATCTGAATCTGCTCGTAGTTGAGGTGGGCGAAGGGGTCGTTCCGCAGGATCGAGATGTACCACGAAGCTCGATCAGGTGGGGATCAGATTTGCTGTTTTGACGTTGATCCCTCTAGACCCCAGGCGTATCTCTTCATTGAAACCAATCCGATTAATCCGGCTGCTCCGAACATCAGCATTAGCCCAAACGAGGGCTCTGGGACGGGGATCATCCCCGCATCCCACGGAGTCGCGTCGTCTGGAAGATCCCACAGAGGAATGTCGTACGTTGCCCCAGACGGAAAGATCGTAAACTCGTCGTATTCCACACCTGTCAGATCCGCGCCGAGGCTGGCGTCGAACCCTCAGTTGGCACCGTCGGCGACTCGTACGACAACGCGATGGCCGAGACGATCTTCGGCCTTTTCAAGGCCGAAGTGATCTGGCCTAATGGCCCGTGGAAAGGCCTTGAGGAGGTCGAGTTCGCAGTACTCGAATGGGTCGACTGGTTCAACAATCAACGGCTGCTCGAACCGATCGGAGATATTCCACCGGCAGAGTTCGAGGCGATGTACTACGAAAGGCAGGAAGGTTCGGCCAAGGAGGCTGGACTCAACTAAACGAGTCTCCGGGAAAACCGGGGCGGTTCAGCACGATCGGCACCGACAGCGACGGAGGCTCGCGCGCGATGCGCCCCCCCGGGCGGGCCGCTGCGGTCGTGGCGGATGCTGTCGTAATAGCGGGCCTGGGCGCCGCGACGGGTGTTCTCTAGCAACGATCGCCGTGTCCCCTTCGGGAGCCAGCGCCCCGCCGCGCGGCCAGGACCACCAGACCGAGGGCGACCAGCAGACCTGTTCCGGGCTCGGGAGTCAACACGTGGTAGCTGGCGACGATGGTCAGGTGCTGGCCGGGTTCTCCGAAGGGTGTGCCGTCGATACTGTTGATGGTGACTTGATCGATTTCGACAACGGGGTTCGAGTTGACAATCGCGATGAGCGACAGCACGTCGAAGACAATCGGATTGCCGCTGGTATCCGGGTTGATGCCGTTCGAGTCGGTGGCCCCCCAGCTGCCCACCACCGTGAGGGGCCCCGCGACCGCGGTGTAGAGGCCGGAGATACCGGAGGAGGCCGTGGTCGCGAAGCTCAGGCTCCCTTCGAGGATGGCGCTCTCCACGCTGATCTCGTCGTAGCCTCCGAAGGGCTGGCTAAGGATAATCGTCGTGGCAGCGATCTCGATCCGGATCGCGTCGAAGGTCAGGGCTGTGGTGTCCACGGTGACGCTGTCGCCCGTCAGAGCCACGCCTAACGAGGATCCGATGACGACGCCTCCGAGCCTCACATCGATGTCCACGGACCCGCCGACTATGGGGTAGACGATGGGAAGCGCTTGAGCGGCGGGGGCCGTCAAGAGCAGACAGGCGCACAACAGTGCCGCCCACATATACAGACGCAAGCTCGACGGATTCTTGAATTTCGCTCCCAGAGACCGAGCTTTCACCCGAAACCAACGTATCAACCGAATCAACTCTTCCTCCCGACAATCCTACAATGCACCTACAATGCAATGTCAAGAGCCCAGTAGAATAGGCAGTTCTTACGGCGAGACCCTCCAACATGATCGCGCTATCGCCCGCCGCGCCCGATCAGCGCTCCTTTGTATAAATACCGCCGATGCATGAAGCAAAAATGAATAAGTGACCGGCACAGGCTTGTTCGGGTGCTCGGCTACGGGAGTGTCCGAGCCCCATGGCCGAAGTCGGCCGCAGCGATCGTCGGCGATTGAAACGGTCAGCCCGAGTGATCGTGGCTCTGGATGTTCCAAGACCGGAGGTGCGTGGCTTGCCCCGGAGGAAGCGCAATCGCAATGTGGCGTCTTAACACTGGCTTCAGAAAGAGATGATAGCCGTTGTGCCACCACGTGGTCTGAGCAGGCCTGCTCAACGGCGACTCAGTGCTATTTCCTCTTCCACGAGCGAGGCAGGCAGGGGCTTTGGTTCTCAGATCATGTCGGGGCTGATAAGGTGAGAATCGAATCAGGTTTGCAGCCGATCCTGAACTACTTGCGAAGAGCCGCCTAGCCAAGGACTGATAAACCCACTTTCGGTGAAAAACATTCCGTGACCGAATTTTTCGCCGACTTGCAACTCGAGCAATCCATGATCCCTAGGTTCACCGTACTATTTGATGGCTTGATGGCGCTTTCTGGCACCCGCCCGTCCCCATTGTTGGCAGGCCGATAGGCGCGATTGGGATAGTCTGCGGATCCTGCGGCCGAGGCTGTTGGCCGTGTGATCGCGGAGCGAAAATACGAAAGGCGATCAGTCAACCTTGGGCGAAAAATCGCATCGAGTCGAAATGCCGCTCGCGGACGGTCCAGATCGGACAGCGAATGGGCATCGGTCCAATTCGAGGATGCAGGCCACAGTCACGCCGGCCCTCGTCTTCACCAGTCTCGTTTTGCTGGCATGCGTGGCAACGGACAGTCCGCAGACTCTGGGGGCAACCAAACCGATCGAATCGCACAGCGAATCCCAACCGCACAAGATCGACTCGGCCAACCCCAACGAACCGGAACGCGAATATCTCGGCTACGCGGTCTGTATCGGATGCCATGCCATCGAAGCCGAGCACTGGAACGACACGGTTCATGCCAAGATCTTCCTGAAAAATCCTCGCACCCTGGCCGAAAGTCGAGGCTGCGAAGCTTGCCACGGTCCGGGCAGTGAACATTTGAAAGCGACGAGTGATCGATCTCGAATCATTTCGTTCACGCGCGAGAGCGACCTCGAAGTCGAGCAGATGAATGCCGTCTGCCTCGAATGCCATCCGGGCGGCGCCCGAATCCAATGGTCGGGCTCGGCACACGAGACCGAAGCGGTTGCATGCAGCGACTGCCACAACCCGATGAGCCAGATTTCAGAGCAGGGCTTGTTGCGCGAAGCGACCGTTCGAGAGACTTGTTTCAGCTGCCATCCGCGACAGCGAGCGGAGTTCCGAAAGCGCTCGCATATGCCCCTCTTTGAGGGCAAGCTCGATTGCGATGATTGCCATCAACCGCACGGCTCCGCGACGGATCCACTGCTGCGTGCCAGTTCGACCTTCGAGCTGTGTACGAGTTGCCATTCAGACAAGCGAGGTCCCTTCATCTGGGAACACGCTCCGGTGACCGAGGGTTGTACGAGTTGCCATCTGCCCCACGGTTCAAATCACGACAGCCTGCTGATCACGTCGCCTCCCTTCCTGTGTCAACAATGCCACGCGCAGCTTGGCGTTCGAAACCATCCCATCGCCCTCCAAACGCCCGAAAATCTGGCTTCAGGACGGGTCGCTGCCAACCGCGATCCTCGAATCATCGGTCGTGGCTGCGTGACTTGTCACGTACAAATCCACGGTTCGAACCATCCCTCAGGCGCTCGGTTCCATCGATGAATGCATCTCTCCACGACGAGCCCCGAACGGCGACGACGCCTGGCCCGATGCGGGTCAATTCCGCGATTTCGCGCTGTCTGATGGCGTTCCTGTCGATCGGTTTCTTGGGGCTACTGCCTAGCATCGCTGCCGCAACTTCAACCGCAGAGAGCGACCTGAGCGGATCCGCCATCGAGTCGACTCGGGACGTCGACCCCCGCGGACTCACGACTTGGAGGACGACCCGACACCGCAGCCCCAGTGGCATCCTGTATCCCTACCCGCGCAAGCCCCTACCCTGGAGCGGCAACGAAGTTCAGATTCGAGCTCTGGTCGACTTCGGCTATGTCGACCATCGTGGAGAGGCCGACGAAGCGTCCTTTCGAAAATACGCCGACCGGAGCGACGGCCTGCTCGTGAGACGTTTCTTGCTCGAGGGTCAGAAGCGCGACTCTGCCAACTACTTCGAGATCGGTGGTGGATCGGTTGGACGCAGCGATCAGTTCTTTCACGGAGAGCTGGGTCGATATGGACTCTTCAGTATTCGTGGTAGCTTCGATTCACTCGAACATGTCTCGATGGACGATGCGCGGGTGCTCTTCGCGGGAGTCGGCAGCGAGTTGCTGACACTCCCGGCGCCTCTCGTCCCCGGCTTGAACTCGGCAATCGATGTCAATGCCGCCCTCGATACAACCGGCCAAACGCGCCTGTCTCAAAAGCGCAAGCAGACTGAGTTCGAGCTGCGACTGGGGATCCATCCTCGGCTGACTTTCATTGCGGACTATCGGCTTCGTAAACGGAGCGGAGAGAGGCCCTTTGGTGGAACCCTCGGCGTCCCTTTCTCGTCAGGCAGTGTGGCGGAGACCATCGCGCCCGAGGAATCGGACACTCACGAGTTTTCCGCGGCGCTGCAATACGCGGCCAAAGATCTGCAAGCCAATCTCCGATACCACGCCTCGATCTACGACAATCAGAATACGTCGCTCACCTGGGAGAATCCGTTTTCAGGCGTGCCACGTGGACGCGCAGCCCTGGCCCCGGATAACCAGCTCCATCAGATCACGATGGATCTCGGCCTCGAGTTGCCCCTAAGAAGTCGCTTCACAACGCATGTGGCGTGGACGCGCATGCGACAGAATCAACGATTGCTGCCTGCCACGATCAATTCGGCGTTTACGGACTTCGATGTCCTTTCGCGAAACAAAGGCGATGCGCAGGTCGATCAGCTTCTCGTCCAGTCCAAAATCCGACTCAGACCCCTCTCTGCGGTCAGCCTTCAGTTCGGATTTCGATATTCGATGCGGGACAACGATACGAACTATCGGTCCGTCAATCCCACGAGCGGTCAATTCGGTTATGTCACCGTGGACGGTTACGTCAACTATTCCCCCCAGGCGCTCACCAATCGCCGCGGCGCCGTCCCCTTCAGCATGCATCGCTATCGCTTGAATGGAAGCATCGACTG
>DUCN01000003.1 GCA_012959805.1 Myxococcales bacterium
GACCGGAGGCCTGGAGGCCTCGCGGTTCGTGTCCATCACCAGCGCAGAGACCATTGGGCAGTCCGTGTGCGGCAGAGTGATTCCGGAACTCCAGGATCCGCCGAATAAGAAGAGCTTGCTACGCCGGCTTGCAGGCACCCTGCAGTTCGCCCGCTACTGCTTGCGGGCGACGAAGGTAATCGCCGAATTCGATTTGAGGTTTAGAGACTTCCATATTCGCTACTGCGATGACTCGCTGGGCATGGTCGAGGAAATGGAACGCCAATTCCCCTGGCTTCTCGAAGCCGACGAAGTTCATTTGCGATCCTCGGCGTATTCGGGCGTCATGGAAGGCGTCGTTCAGGGGGTCGTTGTGAGCCCCGATCGCGACCGCGATTCGGATCGCGTGACGGCTCAACAGGCCGAGGCCGCCCGCCTGCTCGCGGGAGCGAGCCACGTCGAGAGCGCAATGATGGTCGAGCAACTCGACGAAGTGGTGGACACGATCGCTCGAGACCGGGTCCAGGCCGAAAAATTTCGTAGCGCTTCGGCGGTGGAGTCTCTCGGCTGGCTCCAGGGACTCGACTCCGGGGCCGCTGGGATCGGATTTCGGAGTTTTCTGCGGCACCACGGCCATCGGGGCTATCGGGAACTCTGCGTTCGCGAAAAGTCCTGGGCGGATGAACCCCAGCAGGTCGTTCGAACCATGCAGGCCTCCATTACTGCGCGAATGGACGGAGACTACCGACCCAAGCGAGTCACGCCTCCCGATCTTTCAAAGCTGAGTCTGGCCTTGCGCGTCCTGGTGCCGCGTGCGCATCTCGCGATTCGTCAACGGGAGCAAACCAAGTCCATGTTGGTGGACGCCACCTATCGCCTGAAATGTGGGTACCGACATCTGGGGGTTCTCCTCGAACGCGAGGGGGCGCTCCCCGATGCCGATCTGGTTTTCTTTCTATCCCGGGAAGAACTTTCTGAATTCTGTCGCCAGCCCACTCCAGATTGCGTTGATCGGATGGTGAAACGCCGTCGTGCGCTGGAGTTCCAACAGAAACTCGAATTCGATGATGTGCACGTCGGTTCTGCCGAGCCGCGCGAAGCGGTGAAACCAACCGCGACGGGCACCGGCGAGTACGTCGGGCGCCCGGTGAGTCGAGGTGTGGTCGAGGGGCGAGCGCGGGTGGCCACCACACTCGATGAGGCCGCAAGCCTTGAGCCGGGCGAAATTCTTGTTTCGCATATCACGGATATCGGCTGGACACCCTACTTTAGTCTCATCGCGGGGCTGGCAACGGATGTGGGAAGCGCGGTTTCTCACGGTGCGGTTATCGCCCGGGAGTACGGACTGCCGGCGATCGTGAACCTGCGCGTGGCGACACAGGTGGTGGGCACGGGGGACTGGGTGCGTCTGGACGCCGACAAAGGGGTTTTGACCGTTGTGGAGGTGGCCGAGAGAAAGGCGCAAGCGGTTTCCAAGGACATGCCGGTTGAGAAGACCACCGTATGAGGGACTCTTGGTTCCGGCGCCCCGGCGCCCCGGC
>DUCN01000004.1 GCA_012959805.1 Myxococcales bacterium
GAAAATGTCGTCGATCGAGCACGCGAATTGAGTTTGCTCTTCCGATCACTCGTGGGGAGTGCGCTGGATGTTTTCAGAGGGGCGGCCGATGTCTATGGTCACCCCGACGCGTTCTTGGCCAAGGTCTATTGGGACAACTTCAGCTATTGGTCCTATCCATGTCAGCTCTACCTCCAGGGTCTCTACAAAATTACAGCCAGCGAAATGCCGGAGTTGACTCCACTCGGACGACGCTTCGCAGAGCTGATCAAGAACATGCAGCGTCTGTTCACGGCTTGGGCTGGACTCGTCCCCCCGGCGCCGCGGCCTGGCATTCGAACGATGCCCGGATATCCATCGGTGTTGATCGATGCACATTTGGCGCTCCAGGAAGAATGGAACCCAACGCAAGCGGTTGAATATGTGCGTATGCGACTGGTCGAATCGGAAGAGATGGCCGGAGAACTTCTGCTTCGCGCGATGGACGAAGTCGGCAACGAGAACGTCGACGCACTCGTCCAACTTGCAGATGTCTTCAGCTGGGGAATTCGAATATCCGATCGCCGCGTCGCCGCCAATGACACGATCGGACTGGCGCGACGCCGCGCCCTTCCGCCCCTGGCGCGCGACCTTGAACGGACTCTGGGTCGCCCACCCAAGAACATCAACGAAGCCACGATTCGCCGCGTGCTCGACGAACTCATCGCCCCCCCCTGTGTTCTCAGCGACGGCGATTCAGGACATGACAAGTCCTCGGAATCGCTAGCGAGAAACTCAAAGAGCGCCGGAGTCCGCCTTTGAGCAAGCCTCATGAGGATTCGCAAGTGAACCAGACGGATCCCGCCGAAAAATTACTTCAGCTTCTTGGCGGAAAGTGGCTCGCCGCGGCCGTCTCCGCAGCCGCCTCCCTTGGCATCGCTGATGCCCTTATCAAGTCCCCCCTCACACTCGAAGGCCTCGCAGAAAAAATATCAGCAGAACCCGATGCACTTCGTCGGCTGATGCGGGTTCTGTTAGGCGAAGACTTGATCATCCTGAACTCGGAGAGCAGATTTGAATTGACCGAAATGGGCGATCTGTTGGTTTCAGGCGAGCTCCGTGAATTGGCGATCTTCGTTGGTTCTCCGTTTAGCTGGGATCCGTGGTCTGCCCTCGCAGATTCGGTCCGAACGGGCGAGTCGGCGTTTGCAAAACATCACGGCAACGCTCTTTTCGATTATCTCGACCAACACAGTGATCATGCCGCTCTCTACCACCAAGCCATCGACGAATTTTCGAAACGCGAAGCTGAGGCGGTCGCCAAGCTCTACGATTTTTCGACCGCTCGTCGTGTCGCCGACATCGGCGGCGGCCAAGGTCGCTTGCTCGTCGAAGTCCTATCGCGATGGAAACATCTGACCGGCGTCTTGTTCGAACGACCGACTGCGACCGAACGGGCAGCCGTATCGTTTGAGAAAGCGGGAATCGCAGATCGATGTGAAGTTCAGATCGGCGATTTTTTGAAGGAACTGCCAGACAAAGTCGATG
>DUCN01000005.1:0-8030 GCA_012959805.1 Myxococcales bacterium
GCCACTTCACCGGCCATATGGCAATTCCACGGGTTTACGGCCCCTACGAAGACAGGCGGTGGTGGTACATCGAGAGGGCCTGGATTGAACATGGGTGTCATCAGGTTGAACCGAAAGAAATCACCCTCGAAGTCAAGGCGCGTATCGTTCTGAAAGCAATCCCAGATGGCGCGAATTGCCAGAATATATTCCTTCAGTTTCGGACCCGGCGATTTCCATTCCAGTCCGAACCGGCGCTCATTGTGCGCCTTGACTTGTGTTCCCAAACCGAGCACGAATCGCCCGTTTGTCGCGCTCTGTAGATCCCAGGAGCTATAGGCCAGCACCATCGGATTTCGCGGAAAGGCCAGCGCAATCTCGGGGCCCAGCTTGATGCGGCGGGTGGCAGTAGCGGCGACGGAAAGCTGCATGAAGGGATTGTGCTTTCGCTCCGAGATGTAGAGCGCCTCGAATCCGAGATCTTCGAGTCTTTTCGCAGGCTCAGCGACGTCTTGCAGAGAGTCCACGACCAAGTTGGTTACCAATTTCAAATCGTGTCTCCTGGAGCTTCTAGGAAATCCGCAGCTTGTTTGTGGACGTTCTATTTGTGAACGTTGTCGAGGTCACAGCCTACTGCGAGCTGATCGGGGCGCCTGGGCCATTCCGGCCTAGGCGCCGCCTCAGGTGCCAAGTGAATCGACGAAGGCGTCGATCATTCGAAGCTCTTTTTCGGCCGACGCCTTGCTTCCGTTTCCGACCAGGCGTGCTCCCGCGCCCACCGTCAATGCGCCGATCGCTGCGAGGAGTTCGCTGGGGTCGAGATCGTCGCGCACCAGGCCGGCTTCTTGGAGACGACTCACCCAACCAATATTCAGGTCCCTCCAGTCCTCGATGCCCTGCTGGGGATCGCCCACAAGCTCACCATACGCGTCCGATCGCGCGCGAAGCTCGAGCCAGTCGCGCCAGTCCCGGCGTCGTTCGGGGTCGAGGGGCAGGGCCTCTCGAACCGCCGCGCGGAGCTGTGACAGCGTCGGTGGGCCGACGTGTGTCGCTTCGACCCGAGCGACCAGTCGCGCGCGCGCTTGCTCGCAGCGCTTTTCGAGGTCCGGGATCGAAATGCGTGTTTGAGTTTTCTCTTCGAGTCCAAGCCGGTCGGGTTCGGCGCGCGCCAATTTGATCAGCTCGGCCTGAGAGTGGACGCCGAGCTTCCCGAACGACGACTTCAGGTGGTTGCTCACCGTTCGCGGACTGATCCCGAAGTGCCCCGCAATCGTCGCGATTCGACCTCCCTTGAGGAGCTCAAGGATGACCTCCTTCTCTCTCTTCGTGAGCGCTGAGTTTGGTTTTACGGCCATGGCTGGACCATTATGGCCCATGCAGCTGTTCGGCAAAACTGTCAGAGTCTCCGCCGCCAACGCCGGGAAAGGACCCTTGATATGGACCATGCCAATCGACTGTGTGCTCTCGCTCTCTTCGTTCTCTTCGTGTTCTTCGTCCTGTCCTGCTCCGAAGCTCAGAAGCTCTCGCCCCCCGCGGGTCCCGAGGGGGCACCGACTCGGATCTCGGATCGCGGCGTTCAAGAGCACGGAAAGGTGTGGCCTCGCAGTATCGAGTCTGCCTACATGGGCACGTGGGGTGACAATCGGAACTCTGGCTCGACCCTCGTCACGAGCTTTGAGAAGCGCCGCCTTGCCGGCCAGAGCGAATACCTCAGCTGGACCCAGCCGAATTCGCCCCCCGTATCGGCGCTGATGACCAACGGCAGCACCGAAGCGCCCAACGGTCTGATCATCGCCGTTTCGCCTCGCGGCGGCGGCACCTCCACTGTCGTGGCTCTCGACCTGAACGGCAAGGTCGTTTGGCGCACCGAAGAGTGGACCGGCGACGACAAGGACGGCGATGGAATTCCCGACCAGGCGGGACAGCGCAACGCGGTGGCCTCCAGCGCTGGGATCCAGGCCCCGATGGTCGACGACGAGGGTGCGATCTATGTCGGCGACAATTACGGGGTCTGGAAGCTGGACCAGGATACCGGCGAGCGCATCTGGTTCTCGCGGTTCTCCGACTACAGCGGCAACAAGCTCGCTTCGAACGATTTGCGCCTCTTCAACGAGGGTGAAGACGGTTTGGTGGGGAACGTGTTCGCTTCGGGCTGGCACATCTGGCTGGATCGCCGCGATGGTTCGCCGGTTGTCGTCAAAGAGCCCGACCCCTTCTCGGCAGAGGATTGTCCGTTACGCGCACGGCTCTACGTCAGCGCGAGCGGCGGCGAGATAGACAAGTCGGGCGAACTCGACGAACTGACTTGCCTTGCGTACAGCGCCAACAACACGGTGCCCCAGCCAAACAATCTGGCGGTCCGCCCCGCGATACCCGGCATCTCCGAGCACGCCCGATACTTGTTCACCTATGCAGGTCCGGTGGGAAAACCCGATCAAGCGCGGCTCATCGCATACGACTTCACCTACAGCGACGAGAAGGGATGGGGCATCCGCAAAGCCTGGGAGCGTGTCATCGATGGGCTCACCGGTGCCAGCCCGACGCTCAACCCCGATTATACGATCGTGAATGCCTCGGACGCCGAAGGGAGTGTCAACTTTACCTATGTAGAGACCGGAGAGGCGATTCCGAACCCCGACGTCGACTTCAATAGCTTCGGGTCCCCCGCCAACACCATCGACGGGCTCTACTGCGATTGGTGGACCCTGACCTGCATCTCTCCCGACGGGAAAACGGTGATCCAGGCGGACCACTCGGCCACGGAGGAGATCGCTGCACAGGTTCTGCCCGAACTCGATGACTACGCGATTCCATTTCTCTGGGGAACGACGCCGGATGCGGACTACATCGGAGGGGGCATTGTGGATCCCATGCGATGGACGGCCACCGCGAGCGTGGGCTATCCCTATTTCCTGGGAAAGGTGCTCGGCAGTACCACGCGTCTGGGCTCCCTGACACCGACCGCGATGGTGCCCGTTACCTTCGACGCAAAGACCGGAAAGCTCATGCCGGGACAGACTTTCGGGCCCGAGCTCACACGGCCGGGTATCTCACAGGCCAATGGCCTCGTCACTACTCGCGGACGCTACGTCGTGCAGAAGGCCGAGTTGCTGACACTCTTCTACTACTACCTGTTCCAGGGCAACTACAATTTTTTCAACACAAACGACGTCAGCTACGATGACGTGAGTGACGAAAAAATGATCGAGCTCCAGGAGACGAGCGCGAAGCTGTACTTCTTCGGTCTCTTCGGTTCGATCGGTGAAGAGGGAATTGTTCCTGATCCGTGGAAGGTGCCACAGCCCGAGGCAGGCATTACGATCTACGAGCCCACCTCCTTCCTTCAGGGCGTGCGCAACCAAATCGAGATGGATATTGCCCTCGTCGACTTCGCGCTCGCGAATCTCTGCGTCACTGCGGGCTGCCAGATCGAAGAAGCTGCCGCGCGACTCGGCTATGCGGCCTGGAATCTTGACCGCTCTGTGCCTCATCAACTTACCGAGGCCCAGACCCGAAACGAGATCCAGGGCGCCGCCCGCCAGAACGTCCAGATGGCAACGTCCGGGGCAGCGGCTCTTTGCCGCCGCGCTCGCGCGCAGCTCCTCGCCAACCAGCCGCAGCTTCCCGATGCGCCGGGACTCATACTTGCGAAGCAGGACGCTGCAAACTGCATGTCGGATCTAGAATCCGCCCTTGGACGATTGTGAAAGGCATGATGCAGCGATCGCTTCGATTCCGTCTTGCGGTATTCCTAGGCGCACTCGCTCTCTTTGGGTGTCTGTCCGTATTTCTGGCAACCGGTCGACTGTCTCTCAGTCGGGACAACCCCGAGATCGTCGCGCTTTCTTCCCGTTGGGTATCCGCGGTGGCGGATCGGAACCCCGGCTTCGTTGACCTGCTCAGCACGAGTTCGGTCGAGTACTATGAACACCTTCGGGATGTGGCGCTCCACGGCGGCGTGTCCGAACTCAATGCGCTTGGCCCGACCGATCAGCTGCAGGCGCTGTTCCTGCGCCTGACCATCGAAACAAAGCAGCTTCAGGAGATTTCGGGCCGCGAGATTTTAGTGCGAGCCGTCGACGAGCATTGGATCGGTCAGGATCTTCGCCGAACCGACGAGCTTCGCGAGGTTGTCGTTGATGGAGACGCGGCAACTGGGCGACTCTACAAGTTCGGGCGAGATGAACGGCCAGACCGCGGGCGACAATACTTCGTTCGCGAGAACGGAAAGTGGCGCGTCGACCTTCGCGGAGAGCGCGAGCGGCTCCGGGTGGACTTCGAATCCTTCGTGGCAAGGTCTGGGCTGGTGCCCTCGGAAGCAGCCTTCTTCATCCTCGAGATGAGACTCCTGCGGAAGGTGATGCCCGCGGACTTCGTGCCGCCGGGGCGCGATTGGGTTGCCGAGATCGGCAGGGTTTCCGTTCCGAAGGAACGGCAATCCGCGGCCCGCCTTCGACTCGTCGCGATCCGCGAGTCGCTGGACGATTCCAGCCTTACTGCGGTGACGGTCGAAGACCGGGAAAAGTCCTTGCGCTCGGTGCTTTACGTTGGCGACTCAGTCGGAGGCGAGGATGGACATCGCCTCGCGCGGGTGGAAGGCGGCCGGGCGTGGCTCGTGCGCGGCGGGGCAAGTCTCGAGTTGCGCCTCGAACCTGAGGGATTCCCCCTCGACCGGCGCCTTCGCTTCGCTGGGAAGCCTGATGCGGAAGTGTCGCTTCTGGAGCAGGCTCGGCTCGGCGAGCACCGCGAGGGGTTGATGGCTCAGTGGCGAAACGTTGGGCTACGCGGTCGGCCACAGCTGCTGCAGCAAGCGTGGCTCGTCCCCGAATTTGCGGTTGGGCGCGAATCGTTGATGGGCCTTCGCGTACGAAAACTTGTCGAGGGAAGTTTTTGGCACCAACTTGGGTTGGCCGAGGGCGACCTGCTCGAGCGGCTGAATGGCGACCGCATCGATTCGATGGACCAGTGGCAGGCACTAGTACGCGCTGCCGAGATGGACAAGGAAATCTCCGTCGCCATTCGGCGAGACGGACGAAGCCTGAGGTTTCATACGAAAACCGTTCCGCCTCGCGGGTTGGATAAACCGGTGTGAAGGCGGTGGGGTGTCCGCCAAGCGCGGGTGGACCCAAACGCCTAGATGGTCAGCAAGGAGCGTGTCGAGGCGGCTCACGATCACGTTCCGGAGACGGTCGAGATGCCGGTACCTAGGGCCCAGGTCGTACCAACTGCTCGAAGCGCTGCCGGGATGCCGCCGCATCGCCCATGCGGCCCGATCGTTTGTAGAGCCATTCGAGCTGGCTGTAAACGGGAGCAAAATCGGGCTCGGCCATTGCAAACTCTTCGTACGCGGCAAGCAGTTCGTGCTCATCACGAGGCAGATCTTTACCCAATGCAATCAAGATGGGACGCGTCCAAGCCGGAGCCTCGTGGCCATGCTCCAGTCCGGTCGCCAGAAGCAGCATCTCGGTCAAGGTGGCCACCATTCGTGAGGGGTCGGGGCCAGCCCGGCTCCCCGTCCTCGCCCAAGGGGCCGGGGCCACGTAGCCCAAGGACTCGAGGCGCTCGATCGACTTTCTGTCGAGTTCCATCGGCGACGCGCGGAGAGTATCGGCATCCTGTCCGCGTATCTCAATCAGCTGGCGCCTTAAGGAGTGCGCCTCCTCACCGCGCTGGGCGAACAAGTTGTGCTGCTCGGCTGGATCCTTGGCGAGATCATAGAATTCCGGGTTGGGCCCGTCGACGTACTTGAAGTTTCCCTTGTAAATCGCAGCGAGCCGTGCCCAACCATAGACCGTCTCGCCGTAGTGGGTCTCGGCCACCACAGCCCGCGGACTCTTCCGGGCTTCGGTCAGATCCACTCCGTCGATCCCGTCGGGTACGGGCAGGCCAAGGAGTGAAAGCACGGTGGGCATCAAGTCGACTTGAGAGGCAAGGTTGTCGATCCTGACAGGAACGGCCAGCCCCCCGGTAGTGGTGATGATCAGCGGAATTTTGAGCGTTGCCTCTTGGACGAGAAAGCCGTGACTCTGCTCTTCATGCTCACCGAAGCTTTCGCCGTGGTCCGATGTTACGACCACCAGCGCATCCTGATCGCTGGAGGCAGTCACCCCGTGAAGCAAGCGTCCTACTTGCTGATCGATAAAAGCAAGTTCGCCGTCGTAGGAGTTTGCGGACGTTTCCTCAAAGGGCTCGGGAGGGGCGTAACTGGCGTGGGGATCGTAGTAATGAACCCAGAGAAAGAACGGCCTCTCGCGGGAAGCCCGAAGCCACTCCAACGCTCGGTCGGTGGTCCGATCTGCGCGTCGCTCGGAATAGCCCATGACCGCGGCCTCGTCATGGGTCTCGTCGTCGTATCGCGTGAACCCCTGAGCCAATCCGAATTGTTTTTCGAGTATGAAGCTCGACACGAACGCTGCCGTCTCGTAACCGTGCTCGGATAATATTTCGGCCAGAGTTGTCTGGTCAGGCTCAAGTGGGGGAAGACCATTGGTGCGAACGCCGTGGTGGTGGGGGTAACGGCCTGTCAGAATCGAGGCGTGGCTCGGAAGCGTAGTCGGAGCCGTTGCAAGTGCGTGAGTGAACACAGCACTCCGAGCAGCGAGGCGATCCAAGTTCGGCGTCGCGATATCGGTATTGCCATAGAATCCGAGGCGATCCGGTCGGGTCGTATCGATCGTAACGAGTAGTAGATTCTGCCCGGCCAGAGCGCCTTGCCGTATTGGGAGAACGCTCGATACTGGAAGAGCTGGGTCAACGACCAGCGGCACCAGGGGCAGCGAAATCTGCTCTGTAGTCAGATTTGCTCCATAGAGACCGAGTCCGACCAGGAGAAGCCCGGTGCTTGCAACCCGCGTCCAAATGACGCCACTTGCCCACCACGGCCGGGATGCAGTGCCGTCCACGCTCATCATCCAAGTATTCCCGAATACCATTGGACCGTCCAGAGTCCGGCGCAACACGTTCTCTGGCTGTGGCGCAGCCGCGCGTTAACGAGCCGCCGTGAGCCGAGGCGAGCCGAAGCGGTTCATGCCCCGAGCCAGGCTGGCTTCGACCGTTCAGTTCAGCCGAGGGAACCCTTGCCCTTGCGGTCCGGGGATCTTCGCCGACCGGTCATTGTGAGCCCAGCCAGGCCGAGGCCCATCAGGAGTGCGGCGCTGGGTTCCGGGACCAGAGCAACGATACTTCCGCTGGACAACGGGATCGTGAGTGTTGGCTCAGCCGAGTCGAAGCCGACACCGATCGATGCGAGTTCGCTCGGAAGGGCACTCACCGCGTTCGAATACCCGTCGATGATAAATGTCCACGTCTCTCCGGGCGTGAAATATTCATCTGAAGCAAAAGATTCCGAGATCAACGGGTTGTTTTGGTTGATCGTGACTGTCCCGTCGATCTTGAATGCGGAATTGAAGTTGATTTCTCCGTCGATATTTGAGATCGATGTCTCCGGATCGGCGACGTACCACAGGTCGGAAAACGTTCTGCTTGTTGAGTTCGTGATGCTCAGGAGGACCTGTGTTCCCGTTTGGGAAAAGTTGGACAGGCATGCGATGTCCGCGGTCTGGGTAGCGAATGCCGTAATTCCCTCATCGGCCAAATCGAATCCCACGGAAGTTCCCAACTCATCGATGGGAGTCGCAATGCCTGCTGCTCCGGCAGTCAGACCCAACGGGTCGCAGGTTGTGCCGTTGGCAGCCACTACGTAGGTCCATAGTGCGTTCGCTTGACCGGCAGTGAAGAGAAGCGCGACCATCAGTGCAAAAATGAACTGGATCCAGACAGACGACCCAAGGCATGAAGTTTCTTCCTGTACTGGACGAACTACCAAAGTTTTTCTCATCGCGAAAAATTCCTTCCGGCGGCTTCGACTCAAACCTCAATGGGGAATGGGCTTTTCCCTGAAGAACTCAATTCAACGTCTAGAGGAGGAGTCGGAGCCGGGTGAAGGTTCGGATCAAACAAAAGCGACAGCATCGCGTCCCAGTGGCCCGGGTGGTTCTATCCACGCCTTCCGGCGTTGCTTCAGCTCCGGCAGTACACTTCCGAACTCCTCG
>DUCN01000005.1:8102-8575 GCA_012959805.1 Myxococcales bacterium
CAACGCGAATCAGAGATTTGCCAAAGCAACGACCGAAAAGTGGGAAAAGGGGTTACTCAACCGCTTGGAACGATTTTCGCAGTCGCCAAGGAATCCAACATTCCCAATGGAAACCAGCATTTGGCCCCTATGGCAGCGAGCGTACTTGGGTATGACGATTGCATTGATTCCCGGAGTTGCGTGTTGCCCAACCTGCTGAAATCCGTAGGGGACCGGACCTTGAGGCCCGGTTGCGAACGGGAACTTTGAGCGAACAGCCCGGGCGGAAAGAAAGCCATGAACTTGAGCAGGAAGACGAAGAAACTCGGCCGCGATCCGGTAGGGACACCCCGCTGGCAGAACGCTCTGACGGCCCCGGCCAATGCGCTGGCCGTCTTGTTCTTCGGCCGAGAGAGGCGGCCCTCGCGGTCGGCCCTCAAAAATTCTGCCGCCAGCTTGGGCTGGGTGGCCGTGAACTGGTGCATGGTGCCCGT
>DUCN01000006.1 GCA_012959805.1 Myxococcales bacterium
ACTTTACGGGGTTTCGGACCCCGAGGAGAGTCTCGACATGAGCAAGGAACGCAAGCAATCCACTGAAGCCGCAGTGCGCGAGATCCGTCGCCGCACGCGTCGCAAGTTCTCCACTGCTGTTCTGTTATTCATGGCTGACACCGCGGGATTTCACGACTAGACTGATGTCTGGTTAATAACTAATTGGGCGGCACGAGTGGGTCGATCCCGCATCGTTCTCGGATTCCACGTGGCGGCTGCGCTGGCAGCACTCGTGTGGCTCGCAGGTTGGCACGGACTCTACGAAATCGCGCCGTTCGGTGGCGACAGCTCCGTGTTTCTCCAGCTTGGGTTTGGCCTGTACTTCGCGTCCTTCTTGATTCTGGGCTCGATACTAACGCCCGCATTCAAGCTCGAGGCGCTATCCCGCCCGAGAGGCGTGGCGCTATTCCTGGTATCCACAGCGGTCGTCGTGGCGTTCAACCTATGGTCCTCCTTCCAGCTCTACGTCCTTCAGCGTGACGGACTGTGACCAATCGCGTGTGCCGTCTAATAAGCCGTTGCAGCGGACGTGCTCACGCTTAGCCGTCGCGGAGCGTCGTAGAATGAAGTCATTCCTAGGTGTTCACGTGGGGGCACGGCAAGTCGTCGCACGCCGCTGAACGCCGATCCGTTAGCCGGCGCGAAGTGAAGCGGAGCATCCATGGGGGAAACGTTCAGCGGCGGTTGCTTCTGCGGCGCCGTGCGGTTCGAGTTCAGCGAGATCTTCGATGCTGGCTACTGCCACTGCTCCATCTGCAGGCGTTTTAGCGGCGCGCCCTTCGTTCTCTGGGTCAACGCGCCGGGGCGTTCCTGAGAATAGGAATGATAAGGCCCATTGTCTGAAGATGTTCGTGTATCTGTACACGACGAACGCAGTCATGCCGCGCCCTCAGCCCCGAACCGGGGTTCTCCGATCACCACACCCTGCCCGACTCTCCTCCCGCCCTCAAGCGCGAGATCTCTGCCATCGCCAGCGCGACGTCTAGCCTTATAATACCTCCATGCCCTACGACCTCAGCCAGCAGCTCGACCCGGCCCACACCGGCGTGCTCGTTTTCGAGTGCCAGGAGGGGGTGATCGGGAAGACCAGCAACCTGCCCGGTCTGGTGGCGGCGGTACGCGACGGCCAGGTGGTCGATCAGATCGCATCGCTGCTGTCGTCTGCTCGTGCTGCCGGTTCTCGTGTCTTCTACTGCACGATTCAGAAGCGCCGCGACGGCGTTGGTAACCCCTGCAACACGCCGATCGAAATGCGCTTGCGCGCAAAAGAAACTGGCAGCGCGGACGCGCCCGATCTCGGCGATATAGTCGAAGCGATTGCCCCTACCGAGGGCGATGTGGTCGTCGAGCGCCAACACGGCATGACCGGCTTCTTCGAGAGCGGACTCGACGCCTACTTGCGTAACACCGGGGTGCGTACGCTGGTCGTCACCGGCGTGTCGGTGAACATCGGGGTGCTGGGAACGGCCATCGAAGCTGTCAATCGTGGCTACACGGTGGTCGTCCCCACCGATTGCGTCGCGGGCGACCCGCCCGAATACGCAGAACAGGCGCTGCGCTACTCGGTCCGAAACATCGCCTTCTTGAGCACACGTGCCGAGATCGAAACGATCTGGAAGCGTTAGCAGCCTGGAAGAGCTGGGAGCATAGGAAGTTCAAGCTGCGTTTTCGCGACGTCCGATTGGTAGAGATTCTGTAAAATAGAGGCGGGGCAGGGGATACGGCCATTGCCACGCCAGCGATCACCATCACCGCAAGATTCTTGATTCGACTTGTTATTTTGAGGTTCCCCTGCTGTCCGGGTAAAGTACCTATCTACATTTGTGATACACAAAGGGGGCGACTTGTGTCTTGAGGCACGCGAGAGAAGCAGATCAAAGAGGCGTGGTGTCGGGGCCGAGGATGTGGCTGTTGACGACCTGATAGCCGATGGGAACCGACGGCGCGGGTTTTGATGTTCTATGATGGGCATATGGCGAGCCCCCCCCTGAGCCGGGTAAGGAACCTCGAGCAACCCCATCGTTTCGAGGGTCCGCTGGGAAACGGCAGACCGCTGAGGACAGCAGCGCTGCTCTGGGCGCTGCTTTTCGCGAGTACGCCTGCTTCGGCTGAGGAATGGAGTCTCGAGGTCGTCGACAACACGACGATCCGGACCGTATCGATCGTGATGGAGAATTCCGGCGAGCGACACATCAGCTACATGGACGCCATCGCTCCAACCCGGTTGAAGTACGCGTTCTACGATGGCAGTAGCTGGACCCTCGAGGTCGTCGACGAGCCCTTCACGGTGGGTGAATACAACTCGATTGCTGTCGACGCCGACGGCAACCCGCACATCAGTTATTACGCGGACCACTTCGGCGGGGGACTCAAGTACGCGGTGCGCGATGCCGGGTCTTCGACCTGGATTGTGGAACTGGTCGACGAAGGCCAGCACCTAGGCGAGTTCTCATCGCTGGCCCTCGACGGCGCTGGAAATCCGTACATCAGTTACCGGGACTCCCTCAACGACGACCTCAAGGTGGCATCCAACACCGGAAGCGGTTGGGTCATCGAGCCGGTCGACAGCAACGGAAATACCGGGGCCGCCACCTCGATCGCGCTCGATGCGTCCGGAAATCCGCGCGTTAGTTACAGAAGCCTCGGGACCAATACCTCGGACCTGTGGTTCGCTTCCTTCGATGGTTCCTGGACGATCGAGCAGGTGGAAGCAGATTCCCGTCCCGAAGCGACATCCCTGGTGCTGGACGAATCCGGTAATCCGCTCATTGCCTACTACCTCGGTGGATCGCGAGACCTGAAATTCGCGAGCCGGAGCGGGGGGACCTGGACCTTGCAGACCGTCGCGAGCGAGGGAAGCGTCGGACAGAATCCCTCGCTCGCGTTGGATCCCTCTGGAAACCCGCGGATCAGCTTCAGGGATGTCACCAACCAAGATCTTCAGTACGCGAAATACGACGGGGCGGATTGGACCATCGAAACGGTCGACGAAGTCGGCAATGTCGGGGTCTACACTGCATTGGACATCGACGCGCTCGGAAACGTCGGAATCGCCTATTATCATCGCACCAACGACGCTCTCAATTTCGCTTTCGCCCCGGCTCCCGTCACCGTGCCGGCACTCTCACCGGGCGCAGTGGGGTTGCTCCTTGCCGCTTGTCTCGGGATCGGGCTGTTCGCGCTGGGGCATCGGAAGTTCAAGCTGCGTTTCCCCGGGGCCTGATGATCCGATAGATCGCTAGTGCCGTCGCCGTGAATCGTGGATAGGGCATTCAAGCTGCGCTTCCGCGCGACGCCCAGGTATGGACGTGGTGTGTGATATTAGGAATCAAGTCGGACGTTATTCACTAGGATAGCTTCTCCCGTAGTGCTTCGTATGGCGTCTTACCGCTATGAGCTCCATGCGGTCGGTCGAAGTTGTAGAAGCGCTCCCAGACGGCCAGCTTTTCCTCGAGATCGACATCGCCTTTGTAGGTGAGGAGTTGATAGAACTCGTCTTTGTCGGTTCGGTGGGGTCGCTCGACCTTGCCATTGAGCTGAGGTGTACGCGGCTTGATGTAGACGTGCTCCATGCCCTGGTCAGCCACGTGCCAATGAAAGAGCGCCTGGAACTCGTGGCCGCGGTCAGTTCGAATCGTGCGGATCCGGAACGGGAATTTTTTCACCACGTAATCGATGAAGTCAATGGCATTCGCCTGCGTGTGCCGCTTGTAGATCTTCAGCGCTCGAACTCTCGTCGCATCATCGATGGCCGTGTATGGGTAGCGCCGTACCGGCGATCCCTTCTTTCGCGTTCGCGTGAGGAACTTCACGTCTACCTGCACGTGGTGGCCGGGAACCTGCTTTTGGTAGCGATCAATCTCCCGAACACTAAGCCTCGCTTGGCTTGGGATAGCCCAAGAGATAGATCCCGAGGACCTTGCCGGCTGCGTCGTCTGCGGAGTCGACTTCCCAAACATAATGGTCGTCTTCGATCTCGCTGAGCATCTCCTGGATGTCATCGAGGCTGTAGGTACGAATTCCCGAGGCATGACCATCCCAGGCGTAGAAGATTGGGATCAACGGAATCAAGTAGGTAAACACGATCTGCTGCCAGCTCATTGGTCGCACCATCGGTGTCCAAAACAATGCGGTGAGTGCGATGATCGGCAGTGCGATAGGCGTTGAGAGCCACCAGAAAATATTAGGGATCTTGTTATTCGAGAGTTCGTAAATGAAGAGGGGCTGCTTGCAGGCTACGGCTGAACTCAAGATCTTCTTTGCCTGTTCGACACGCATGTGGTGGAAGCAGTTGATCATCGTCTTGAGGCCCAAGGGCGCAGTCGCTATATCGGTCGCGTCCACGGATTTTTCTGAATAGCTCAGTCCTTCAACCTCTAGCTGTACGAAGTGCTGGGCTATGGAGGGGTTCGGATAGAGATCCGTCATGGTCAGCGCATAATCAACTTTGCTGTCGCTTTGAACCGCTGCAGCACGCAGTTCCTCCAACACTACGGGCATGGCGCCGCCGGAGCCCGATCCGAGATCGACGATGGTCCGTTGCCCCGTCTTTTTGAGGGCCTCGCCGACCTGGTGCGCGATGATTTTGTTCACTCCCAGCATGCGCATGAGGACAACAATCAAGTTGGTCATACACGAGCGCAACCAACTCGGAAACCACGCGAAGTCCTCGAACTCAAAGAGCTGGATCCGCTTCATTAGGTCTACCTCTGCGTGGAGTCGGTGGGAGTAGGAAAAGAAGGCCCATTTTCACGACCACCGGTCAGTATAGACATGACAATTAAATTTCGATCGAGGCATAACCGCTCGTTTCGGGCCTGGAGTGGGCCATGGGAGGCCTGATCCAGAACCGCCCGCACCTCTCGCGCTGGCACCCGGACTACGAAGAGGCCTTCGAAGCATTCATGTATCAGAAGCATCGGAGGATCGTGCAAACAGCCGCCCTTTTAGTCCAGGCGTGGTCTATCCGGCGATTGGTTCCCTGTGGCTTTCGCTCACCTGGACTTCGGCTTTCTCTGAAAGCGATGCGGCCATGATGTCCATCACGGACATGGCAGCCAGATCAGGCGGGTTGCCGAGCGTCTTGGATACGTCGAGGACAAAGCTCCGCGTTGGACTCTCCCGGACCTAGAAACCCCGTATCTCTCTAAAATGACTTGGATTCGAGGACTCCTGTCGGGTCTCTCCGGAAGTCGATGTGGTGGGCGTACACGCTAACGACTTGTGGTCGTAAATATTGATCTCAAATGAGAATCTCCGCGGTCGCTAAGCTACGTGCCCCCAAAGTGCCCCCGCTGAACAAAGGCGATGACCAAGCGATTGTCACGAGTTGCAGGCTGCTGGCAGCGCGCGACAGCATCTATCGTCCGAACCAAGTATCCCGTGATATCCAAGCATTCATGGGGCCTGGTAACAACGAGGAGTTCTCTGGTTAAACTTCGGCCATATACCGGGGGCGGATCAGTGCGAGCATCGGAGGCGAAGGAATTGCAGACACCACCTCTGAGAATAGGCGCACCGTCGTCCAGCGAAACGGCTTTCAAGAGCGCTACCCGAGCGCGACCCCGAAGCCAGTAGAGTCCATTGCCCGATCAGAACTGATATTGGATCCCGACACCAACGGACAAGTAGTCGAGGTCCTCGACCGCGAGCAACGGGTAGACGTAGGTGACTTCACTATTCATCGACCAGTGTTCGTTGATATGGTAGGCGACACCTCCGCCACCGCGAATCGACGGCCCAATGTCGTCCGGCCCGTTCTTGATATTAATCATGGTGAAGCCCAGTCCGAACAATCCGTATGGCTGTATTCGGCTGGTCGTTGCGAAGATTTTCGAATTGATCCCGAATGAAAACACGCTGTACTTCGTCTTTATTTCGCTCGCCGATTCGTCGATGCAAGCACAAGTCGCCTCGAACTCGGGGGCGTACTCGAGCTGCCATTCCCAGGCGACATGCGACGCAATCCTAGTTCCATACCTCAGATCAACAGCCACACTAGGGTCAATGTCAAAATTGACACCTCCGGCAACGAAGTCTTCCCCTTCGTCTTCGGCCCCCATATCTAGGCCGACACCAATATTTGACGACACGTAGAGCGCGGCAACCCGTGCGAATTCGGATTCGGTCCCATACCCGACGGACGCAATACCTACATTCATGAGCATCACAAAAATCGCGATCGTCAAACAACGTGAAGAAGTACCTATCGAAAGACGCATGATTCGCAGATCCTCGGATACTTGAGTCGATTCATTGAGACGCGGTCTCGTGTCCAGCCCCAGCCCCAGCCCCAGCCTCGGCAGCAGTGCCATCGGAAACCACCTCACGGGCATTTAGGCTTGGGAGTCATGAAGACGTCGCCACTGGTCAGGTCCGTAAGGTAGAGATCTCCATTGGAGTCCACTGCAATGGCTTCGGGGCTCTCCAGAAAATTCCCCGCCCCATCTCCATCTTCATCGATTAATTCCGTAACAGTGCCCATCGGCGTGATCTGAAACACGTTCAAGCTGGTCCGTCCCGATACATGCACAATATCATTCGAGTCCACGGCAAGGCGGAGAGGAAAGCTCAAAACGCTCCCGTCCCCGTCGCCCGTGGAATCAATGATCACAGCAATGTCGTTATCCGGTGTAATCTGAAAGACGTTGTCACTCAAGGAACCTGCGACATAGACATTGCCTTCAGAGTCTGCGGCAAGGCCAATGGGTGAACTCAGGCCGTTCCCCATTCCGTCGCCAGTTGCATCGATGATTTCCGTGGGGATGCCATCCGGCCCCGGCGGGATTCGAAAGACGTTATTGCTGCCCCGCCCAGAAACATAGACGACGTCACCGGTAGTAGTGGCAAGGCCAGCGGGATCGGTCAAAAGTTTTCCCATCCTATCGCCCGTGCTATCGACAATCTCTGTGATGACACAGAAAATCGGACCTGAAGTTTTGCACTTACCCGGGGCCATGATCCTAAAAGCGTTATTGCTTCCCGTACCCAATACATAAACATCGTCATGGGTGTCGATGGCGACTTCAGTGGGGGTCCCGAGCGCGTTGTCCACCAAGTCTCCCGCCTCGTCGATGATTTGTGTGATGCCGCAAGGCGCATCTTCAACTTCGCAGGCTGTCGGTACCGCTATCTTGAAGACGTTTTGGCTAACATTGCCCGAAACATAGACGTTGCCCTGGGAGTCCGCCGCAAGGCCGTAGGGTTCGTCCAGAGTGTTCCCGAGCCGGTCCCCGGTTGAGTCGATGATTTCGTCGATGTCACCCTCAGGCGTAATTCGAAGGACCGAATCGTTGAAGTTGCTTACGACAAAGACATTGCCCCCGGAGTCCACAGCGACGCCGGACGGTGAGCTCACGCCCGACGCTATCCCATCGACTAGCTGCGTACTGCCAAGAATCACCCTGCGCGCGTCGTTATTGGGGTCGTCGCAGACATAGTCGTCGAAGACATCGCCACTAATACTATCCCTACAACCAAGACACATGACGGCCAGCACAAGAACAGCCGCAGTAGCGCCTCGAAGATCCAAGCGGTACGAGCTGGGCCGCTGCGCTGGACGCGGGGGAAATAGAGGCAACAGGCGGGGCATCAGAAAAAACTCCACAAGGCGCGAATGTCTGCTTGAAGTTGAGGGGAAGGTGCATCTTCGAAGCGGATTCGAAGTACGATACGCCAATGAATGTCGCCGCCCAAGCATCGCGACTGTCTCGGGTTGAATCTACAACATTTGAGTGCGTTTTGTCTCAATAGCCTGATCCAAAACATAGAAAATCGGTGTGGCCCTCGAACTTCGTCAAACAACGGGCGCCGCGCATGAGAAGAACAATCTCAGTTTGCGCAGGCTCGGCCCACAAGTAGCGCTATATCACCTCGCGCCGCACAGGCTGGATGACCCCCGAGCGGGAAATCCTAGCCGATTGCCATCATCCAAGCGCGTCAGGCTGGAGTTGTGTCACACTCGCCAACGCCTTTCAAGTTCGCGACGGACGGGCCTACAACCACGCCTTGCCGATGAGAAGCGAAGCTATCGGAAGTTGGAATATTGGAGGATCGATCAGCCCTAAACCCGCATCCCCAACATTGCTGCAACTTGGCGGGTCCAAATTCGATCGGCTTTCTCCTCATAATAGTGGACGCCCGGTTCGGGGCTGAGGGTGCGGTATGACTGCGTTCGTCGTGTACAGATACACGAACATCTCCAGAGAATGGGCCTTATAATTTCTATTCTCTGGGTGAAGGCAAAGATCGGAAACTCGATACCGAGTCGGTCGCAGATGGGGGTGTGCATGCAGGTTCCTCTTCACATCAGACGTTGGGAATG
>DUCN01000007.1:0-2178 GCA_012959805.1 Myxococcales bacterium
AATCGACCGAACGAGCCCTACTACCGCTTCGAGGTGGGCGAACATGGCTCGACGCTCCGCTACGCCACGGCCGATCTGATGCGTCGTGCTTGCGTGGACTGCCACAATTCGCACCCGGATACGCCAAGGACGGATTGGCGCGTGGGCGACGTCAGAGGTGTCCTCGAAGTGACTCTGCCGCTCGCTGCGGTCGAGGAGCACACTGAAAGCGGCATGCGCCGCATGATCACCCTGCTGCTCTTCCTGGGCGGCGCGGGGGCGGCAGCGGTGCTGATGATCGTCCGTATGCGGACGGCAAGTCACCAACGACTCGAGGAGGCGCATGAGGATCTGAAGCGGACGCAGGAGCAGCTCGTGCACGCGGGCAGGCTCGCCGGGCTGGGCGAACTGGGTGCTGGCATCGCACATGAACTCAACCAACCGCTGGCCGCCATCAAGACGCTCTCCGAACTCATGCTCGTGGAACCGGAGGTGGATCATGCCGACGATCACAGGCTCATCCTGAGACAGACGGAACGCATGAGCAAGATCGTCGACAACATTCGCTCGTTCGCACGCCAGACCCCGCTCGAACTCGTTTCCATCGATCCAGCGCATCCCTTGCGGGCGGCGTTGGAGCTTCTCGAGGAACAACTCCGGATAAACGGTGTGAACTTGATCCTCGATGTACCCGACGAGATTCCCACCGTACTGGCAGACACCGCGTCTCTACAGCAGGTGTTTCTCAACCTGATCGTCAACGCTCGGGACGCGCTGGACTCCATCCCAGAGGGAGAAAAGGTTCTTCGTATCTCGGTCAAGGAAGAAAACGGGCACGTGGTTTACAGATTTGTCGACAGTGGACCCGGTTTGACCCCCGATGTAGCTGACAAGGTTTTCGATCCGTTCTTCACGACGAAGCCGACCGGAAAAGGGACAGGGTTGGGGCTTTCCCTATCCCACGGGATCGTCGAGAAGCACGGAGGCAGCATCCAGTGCAAGCCCAAGAGTGCGCTGGGCGGCGCTGAGTTCGTCGTCCGTATTCCGAGACCGGATGAAGGCGAGCCGGGCTGGGATCTTGCCGCGAGAGAGCCCGGAAGGATGGAAGACGATTCCATGCGTGACGCCGCCCGGCGCTCGCAGGACCTGCGGCGGGCCCGCGCTGGTGAGCCCCGGGCTGCCGGCCGCCGCGAATAGCGCGGCGCTCGCGCTGAGCTCGGGGGGGGCGCGTCTCGATGCGACCGTGCACGCCGCGAATGAAACGGTCGCCGCGGCTCACCAGCCTGCCATTGGCGATCGACCGCCGCCACCCAGTCGGATCCCACGAGGGGTTCTACCCCGTTTCCACGGACGGTTGAGTTAAGCCTACTTCCTTTTTCTCTCGTTCCTCGGTGACATCCTTCAACTTCTTTTTCAGAGCGCGAAGATCTTCGTTCTCAGGGTTCGGGTTGCCTCGTCCAGGGAACGCATCCTCGGCTTCGCCATCAAGCTGTCGCTTCCAGTATTGAAGCAAGCTTCGAGCAATGCCTAGCGAGTTCGAGACCTCGATCACCGTCTTGCCTTGGCGAACCATCTCCACAGCGTCCTTCTTGAACTGTGGAGTGAACGTCCTTCGGACGCGTGCTGATTTTCTCTTCGACATGAACACCTGTCTCGCGGTCATCATAGACCGTGGGTCGGTGTCGACTTATCCGGGCAACTTCAGAATCCTGCTGACGGGCTACAAGTTGACTAAATTAGGCATTTTGGTGGCTGCGTCTAAGGCACAGTGATGCTGGAATCTCCACACTTTCCCCCACGCAAAGTCAAGCCAGTCGGCGCAATGTCTACTTGCACACAGCAAGCGACGCATATCTAACAACAAAGGCGGACGCCTCCCATGTCGCGCAATATTCTGATCGTCGGAGACGAACCCCAAATGAGGAAGATCGTCAAAGGGCAGCTCACTCGGAGACCCTGGAATGTGACCGAGGCAGCCTGCTGCCGCGAAGCCGAGGCGATTCTCTCGGAGAAAAATACCTTCGAGGTGATTCTTTGTGATCTGAATCTACCCGACGGGATGGCTTGGCAGCTCCTCGACCAGTCGAGTGAGCGAACGGATCAGCCGGTCTCGGTCAAGGAAGAAAACGGGCTCGTGGTTTACAGATTTGTCGACAGTGGACCCGGTTTGACCCCCGATGTAGCTGACAAGGTTTTCGA
>DUCN01000007.1:2250-8063 GCA_012959805.1 Myxococcales bacterium
AGAAGCACGGAGGCAGCATCCAGTGCAAGCCCAAGAGTGCGCTGGGCGGCGCTGAGTTCGTCGTCCGTATTCCGAGAGGTGATTTCGCGTGAGTGAAGAGTTCGAGAGCGACCGGCAGATCACCATCATCGCAGTGGATGACGACGCGGCTATTCGCAAATGCCTACCCAGAGTCTTTGCTTTTTTCGGCTTTTCGAGCAGCGTCGTCGAGAGCGGCGCAGATGCGATCACGCTGATGGGAGAACACACGTTCGACATCGCCCTGGTCGATTTCAGGATGCCGAACATGAACGGCGTCGAGTTGTGTCGTTGGATCTCCGAGCATCACCCGAACACCGCCATCGTCATGATGACAGGCTACGCTTCCGACGCGGAACTTGAAGAGGCACTGGACATCGGTGTGTTTCAGTGCATTCGAAAGCCGTTGCCGGACCTCGAGAAATTCGGTGCACTGATCAAGGCAGCCGCGCTCAGCAAGCAACCCACTCAGCTTGTATGTCGTCAAAACATTCTGGACTGTATCCCGTCAGCAGAACTCGGACACTCAAAGCCTCAAAGCTAAGAGACACATCCCGGGGTCCATGACCCCAAGGAGCGTGTCGAGATGACCAATCAAAAGAAGCAAACAAGTGTGTATGTCGTCAAACTATTTCTGACTGCAGATGGCCCCTGCTAAGAGACGATTTTCAGTTCCAGCCTAGGCGGCCTTTCCAGATCGGTACAACCGCCTTCGCTCCTGCATCGTACGTCGTTTGATCCTCCCGCGCTTCGAGAGGATTTCGTATCGCCAGCCGAAGTACGCATCCGCCGGCGTCACGTTGTCGAGAGCTTCGTGGTAGCGCTCGTTGTTGTAGTGCAGCCTGGATCGCAACACACGGCGTCACCTTGCCTGATCTTGCTGCCGCCCGTGATGTGTTCGAACTCGGCTTCGCCGTAGTGGGAGATCTGCTGGCTGATCTGCATCATCCAGTTCGTGCCGCTCTTTCCGAACGTCGCGACGAACACGTCGTGCTCGGTGGGCTCGTAGTTCGAGAGAACGCGTACGCCTCGGTCGGGAGAAAGCATCTTCGTGAGGGCGATGCGCGTAAACAGCTTTGCGAAGCCAAGGCGTTTCACGATACCGGATGCCACTGCGACGAAGAGCAGCATCCAGCTCTGCGAATTGCGCTTCATGGTGCCGCCGTCAGTCATCGCGTTCCGTCGCTAGCCCGGCTCGAACGGAAGAAATGAAAGTCGACCAGATCGCATCCGGCTCCCACATCTTTGCAATCAATGCTTCGGCTTCATCGGTGTTCATGTGTCCCTCGCGCTGCAGATACAGCGACGTAAACGCGGTCACTCGCCAGTTCGCCGCACAGTGGACCCACGTTTTCTTTTCTGAAGCAGCATCCATCGCCTGGCTGAATGCTTCGAAGTCAGCGTGCGACGGTGCTGCGAAGTCCACCGGAATGTAGACGTACGCAATCCCAAGCTCGGCGAGGCTCTCGCTTTCGGTCTTGATCGCGTACTCGCTCGAATCGGGCAACAGATTGATGACGACTTCAAAGCCTGAGGCCGCGAGTTCCGCAAAGCACTCTGCTGGAATCACGCCGCTGGTCGACAAGCGGTCGTTGATCTTCAGCTCGTTGTAGATACTCGTCATTTGACTTCGGGTTTCGCCATCACGCTGCGCCTTCATCAGTACTGGATGATCGGAGCCCTGTGGATCCAGGTATCGTCTTCCAGCATAGCGATCATCGAATCGGCACAGTCGGCGAAGTGGACGACAGACAGGCCACTGAATCGGTGCGGATAGTCATTTTAAGCTGCGTTTTCTGCACCACCGGTAGGTAGTGTTCCGACAACTACGCTTCGGATATAGCATAATCGCCCCGTTCCGGGTTCACCTTCTGGTGGACTGGTATTTCTAGCGAGGAAGCTCGCGGGCACCCGGCTTTCGTCACATGATGTCGTTCTCCTGGACTCGATCCGCCTCGAGCTGAGAACGAACTTCGACGGGTCCGAGCTTGCCGGCGACATTGGCGTATCGGTATCGCGAGCGATGGATGACGCCGAAATGATTCCGCGGCGTCAAACCGACTTGTTCGACGACGATGGTCCATTCACGAAAGTCCGGCCGGTCGATGAGCAGTTGGTTGGCAATGGGTTCCGGCTGGACGAAGAGTCCCAGGGTGCGTCGGCTGTGAGCGTATTCAAAAACCGCCGACCGCAATCCCGATGACATTCGCCAACCGAGGTGAACGACCTGCTCCGTCGTATCGACGCCGAACAAGTGGATTCGGACACGGGCGTTCGGAGCCGTGTACATGGCCCATCCCGCAAACTTCCAGGGATTGACGCGATAGACACGCACCAACTGTTGTTGAATCAGGGGCCAAACGAGATAGAGCACGATCAACCCGGCTACGATGCGGCGTCGAGAGAGAGCGCTCAATTGAATCTCAAATCCGGCATGACCAGCCTAATCGCCACTGACAACAGCTGAATCGCCGCAAAGATCGGCCACACTGCGATGGCATTCCGACCCTGATGGAAGTTCAGGATCAAGAGCGTGAATAAACAGCCAAAGACGAGCTCACGCGCACCGACCTCGATTCCTGCAACCAATCCGATCGCAATCACCAGGGCAAGATTTCGGAATTTCGGGAAGAAGAGAAGAATTCCGAGCATCATTTCGCCAATCCAGATCGAATTCGACAGGATCAGAAAAAATGTGTCGGCGGTCTCATAAGGGCCGGTCCCGAATTGAGCTCCCCATTCGACCAGCCGGGCCACTTCGTCTTCCGGCAAGAGCATCTCGAAAACAACCCGAAATTTCGGAGAACTCGCGATCTGGACCAGGAAGAACTGGCCCTCGAAATAATGACCGAGGATGAGTTTCTGAAATCCGGAATAGAACAGAACGATCGCGGTCAGCCAGCGAAGCGCTGCGAGCCCGAGCCGTGTGTCTCCCCGACAAAGGCTCAGGAAGAGAAGAACCGACCACTCCAGAAACAGATGGTTGGCGAATCTCGGCCACGCTTGGACGAGCCAGAAGCTCGTCACGCCGAATGTCAACATCACGCAATAAGGCTTGAATCGCCGCCATCCGAGTCCGACGACCGCCGACACCAGCAGGAGCGGCGTGATGATCGTTCGCCCAACATCGCCAAGAGGACCCTCATCCGCGAGAAGCACACCGCTATGGGCAAGCACGGCCAACAACATGAAGGATTGGAGCGAATCGAAGCGAGCGTCCTCGTAGGGATCGGAACAGGACATCCAATCGACGAATGAAAGAAGGTCTGGCGACTCGCTCTTCACAGTGTGAGCATACAAAAGCGCCAGAGACTCATGCCACCAACACCCCAACCAAGCAAGCCCCCTCGAACGGAGATGAAACATGATCGACGAATCACGCCTGCCCCTCCACCCCGCTGTCGGTCTAGTCGGACGTGTCCTCTTTACGCTGATCTTCTTCCTCTCCGGAGTCACCCACTTCACGGACATCGGCGGCTACACGTCTCTCATGCACGAATCGATTCCCTTTCGCACCTTCTGGGTCTTGATCTCGGGTGTGGTTGAACTCGCCGGGGGCGCAATGATCCTCTTTGATCGCAGTGCGCGACTCGGCGGCTGGTTGATCGCCCTCTTCCTGATTCCCGTCACCTTCACAGTCCATGGCGTCGAAATGCTGACGGCCGAGACCGCGGAGATGCAAGCCATCCAACTCTCGTTTTTCTTGAAGGGTCTCGCGATGACGGGCGGCGCGCTCTTGATCAGTCAATTCGGCGTGCGGCCTGCGAGCGAGTGCGGATAGTCATTTCAAGCTGCGTTTTCTGCACCACCGGTAGGTAGTGTTCCGACAACTACGCTTCGGATGTAGCGTAATCGCCCCGTTCCGGGCCTAAGCCGCTTGCTGATCCAGGTGCCCCTTCTTCTTTCGATCCATCGTTCTTCGTTTGATCTTCGATCGTTTGCTCAGTACTTCGTACTGCCTGCCGAAGTAGACATCGGCGGCGTCAGTCCCGAGGCGTTCGAAACTGCCTCAAAAAGCAACCTCTGAGTGTCTACGAAAGCGGGTCAAGTCCATAGTGCAAATGTCCGATTACGATCCACCGCCGAGTTCGTCCAAATATCTCCGCAACCAGTTCAGCGATCGAATGGGGGGGACGGAGCCCGAACTCTTGGCGCCTCGTCATCTGCGATGTCGCTTGCAGAGTACTCTGCCGGGGCTCTTGTGGATTCCTTTCGCGTTCGCGTTCGCGGTTTCCGGCGCGTCTGTGGCCTTGGCTCAGGTCGATGAAATCGACAAAGAAATCAAAGCCACGACAAAGTCGAAGAAGTCGAAGAAAGACAAGTCTCGGTGGCTATGGGATCTAGACCTCGGAATCGAGGGCACCTACGAGAGCAACGTATTTCTTCTTTCGGATGGATCGATTGATCGGTTCAAAGAGGACGATCCGGACGACGCGATCAGTGGGCGATTCGACGATGTTAAAGAGGTTGATGATTTCGTCGTCACGGCGGCAGCCAAGATGCGAGTGGCGGGCGATGGCCTAATGAAACGAAGAGTGCAAGCGTGGCTTGGCGTCGAGTATGACCAAGCGGTCTACAACGAAATCAGGAGCCGCCCGCGCTTTAGAATCGGAGCATCGCAGCAATTGGGGAAGGGGCGCAGGGCTTCCATCGAATTTGAATACGAGCTGGATCGCTTCAAGCGAAACTATCTTTCGGGCACGGAGCCGGATCCTGGTGGGAGTATCAAACGAGATGAACGGCGCTATCGCGCCGGAACGTTTAGCACTGCCGAGATCGTGGCCAGTTACGACCAACGGATATGGAAGCGGTCGAAGAAACGGCCCAATCTCGTCGAGGTGTTGGGGATTCGTCGTATCGATATGGAGGCGAGCTTGGGCTACGCCCGGCGCGACTACGATCACTTTTCAAACCGTGACCGTAACGAACTCATCGTTGGCGTCGGTGCCGTCGCGCAGGTCGGGAAGAGCTGGCGCATTGAGGTCGACTACGGACTGAGCTCGATCTTTACGTCGAGGGATCCCGAATTCCTGATTATCGATGAAATAGACGCCGGGCGTGACCTGAATGGCAATGGCAATGATTCAGATAACAACGTGCCGGTCGATGAGCGGGTCGACCGAAGTCACATAGATCACACGGTGGGGATCGAGGTCGAGTGGGCAGCGTCGAAACGGGTCATGCTGAAAGCCGGATACGATTTTATGTTTCAAGATTATCTCAGCGACGAGCCCTTGGATCTCACATACAACGGTCGTAAAGACGAGCGGCATCGTTTGTTTGGTGGAGTCGAATGGAGTTTCGCAAAACGCTGGGCTGCGTCCCTTGGTGGAATCTGGATGGATGAATCAAGCGACCGCAGCGGCGAAAACGAAGAGACGTCCTATAGCGGATACATGATTTCCTTGGGTCTCTCGGCCCGTTTTTTCTGAGCTCCAGTCGATTCTGCCGGGTCATCACGCAGTTCATCAGACGTGGACCGAAGATTGCACCTTCCATTTTTGACGAGACGTGCATTTGTAGGTCGTCAAAATATTTCGGACAAGGACCGCTCTTCGCTAAGAGACAGTTTTGGGTTTCGGCCTAAGCCGCTTTCTGATCCAGGTACTCCTTCTTCCTTCGATCCATCGTTCTTCGCTTGATCTTCGATCGTTTGCTCAGTACTTCGTACTGCCTGCCTAAGTAGACATCGGCGGGCGTGACGTTTTGGATCGCTTCGTGATAGCGCTCATTGTTGTAGTAGGGGAGCAAGCGATGCTTGCGAGTAAAGTCGCGAAGCGCCGCCTCCAACTCCC
>DUCN01000008.1 GCA_012959805.1 Myxococcales bacterium
AACTCGAATGTCTCCTGGCGCTCGTTGATCTCGTTGAGGTCGAGGAGCGCAAAGCCGACCGAAACGATCGTGGGGACAGCGGGCGGACCCAACAGGGAGAGGTCAGGTTCGTTCGCGGCTGCGGGCCACGCCCATAACAACAGCACCAGCAACCAGCCGATAGCGCGTCGGGTCATGCACCCTCCTCCCCTTTGCCCGAGGCATGCTCGATGCCCGGGCCCCGATGCTGACACGCGAAGCCGCGCGGGGAAAGGCGACGTTCTCAGCGCGGGTCTGCCGGGGCATGAGGGGCCCCGCCACCGGGATTCTCTCTTACCCAATGGCGAGTGGATGAGCCAGATCGCTCGTAATCTCACCGATTGCGACGACGGATTTCTGAACGGATCCCGCCATCTCATTCATGATCGAGATCCGCTCTTCACGAGGTCGTTTCGCGAAATTCTGAAATCCTCGGGTGTCAAGACCGTGAAGCTTCCTGCCCGAAGTCCCAATCTGAATGCCTACGCGGAGAGGTTCGTTCGTTCCATCAAGTCCGAGTGCCTGGCCCAGATTATCCCGTTAGGGGAGGAGTATCTGCGCCATGTAGTGAAGGAATACACGGAGCATTACCGCAGCGAGCGCAATCATCAGGGACTCGAAAACAGTCTGATCGAGAAGCCGCACGGTGTGGTCGACATGGATTCGGGTGTTGAGCACCCTGAAAGGCTGGGCGGGGTTCTCAACTACTACGAACGGAGGGCTGCTTAGACGGTCGGCTGAGTTTTCGCACACTACGCCCAGGTTTCGTCGTGCAGCCGAGCCCACATGCGAATTCTCTCAGCTTCTTCTGAGTCGCATAGGTCCCATACTTCTCAGCGGCTTGCATGAGACGTTTGCTTCTCTAGCGATTCGTTCGATCATTGTATTTTATCAGCCGGTCACTCATGCGCGCAGCTTCGTCGCGCAGATCAACGATGCCGCTGTAGGGTCGACCGGTCGTGATGTCACGATGGGGATATTTCGCGATTTGTTTGGCATGACGCTCTCGCATCTGATCAAAGGCGGGCCAAGCCCAGATCATGGTTGGCATCTCGGCGTATTCTTCTCGCGGATCCCGGTATAGATCGAAGAACTCACTCCCGACTAACCCCGGCTTTTCCTTCGTCCAGTCCCGTTTTATCTGCTGTTTGATGGAGGCGGCCAGGATGTTGCCGGTATAGACGTGGTAGTAGTCGCGACGGGATCGACCTATGCCATTCAGCAACAGGGCCGTCTGATCAACGCCGTCGATGACACGATCTCTCGGCACGGATCCCAATGCTCCGCCGAGTCGGGCGAAGGTCGTAAAGAGATCATGTACGGTCAGCATGTCGTTGACGACTTGTCCGGCTTCGATCGTGCCCGGCCACCAGGCGAAGGCTGGAACGCGGATGCCACCTTCTCGATGGTCGCCCTTGTACCCGGCAAAAATGACTTCATGCGGGCCGTTCGGCATAAGTTCATGCATCGGGCCGTTGTCTGCCATTGCGATGACGAGCGTGTTGTCGGCGATTCCCATTCGATTGAGCTCCGAGAGAACGCCACCAATGTCGCGGTCGAGCTGTTCCATCGAAAACCCCCACCACGTCGACGCGTTACTCGTCAACTGGTCGGGTGGAACCATCGGATCAGCCATATGTGGCCAGTAGGCCAAATAGAAAGGTTCGTCGTCCTCCGCGTGATCGGCGATGAACTTGAGAACCAATTGCTGATGAGCGCGCATCATCTTCTTATAGTTCTCGGGGCTCGGCGGACCGAGGTACTCGCGCGCCTTGCCGCCCTTTTTAGCTTCGAGTTGGTTGATATACCCAAGCGGTCGAAATTCTCGATCAAGCGTGTATTGCTTATCCCATTGAAAAGGCAGTAGGCCCTTCACCCGACCACCCAATGCCGATGGCACATTCCACGTCATGAACGGGAACTGGTTGTACATCGAAAAATTGGCGTAGTCGAAGCCTTGATTCTGAAGATAGGACTCCTCGATGTCGCCTTGGTGCCCCTTGCCGACGAACCCCGTTGTGTATCCGTTTTTCCCAAGGACCTCAGCGATCGTGACTTCCTTCTTGTTGAGACCGGAGCCTTCCGGCGGAAAGCCGACTTTGTGCATCCCGGCTCGGACAGCGAGGCGCCCTGTCAATGCCGCGGTTCGCGTCGGGGTGCAGGAGGGCTCGGTGTACATGCGCGTGAACGCCATGCCGTCATCCGCCATCTGATTCAAATGGGGCGTGTCAAATCCGAGTACCTTGTTTAATTCGGGTATGCCGACTTCGCCAAGACTCGTATCGTCCCACATGATGTGAATGATATTAGGGCGCTTGCCATTCGCCTTTTCCAGTGCATCCAGGACGGCATCGATCTGAGCGTCTTCCTTCCCCCATTCTTCATCGTGTTGATCGACCAGGATCTGATGCTCGGCATCGTGCACGATATCTCGTGCGTTCGATAGATCGGCAGCGAGCGCGGATGTGATGATCAGACCTAACGTCAAGCTCACGCATCGGACGAAATCATTCATTCTTGTCTCCTTTGAAAATGTTTGATTGACGACGCTCGATGCAGATGAGGACACTAAGCAAGCTCTGGCGTCGTGGAGGGTGGTCGCCGAATCGGAAGAGCCGTTTCGATGGCCGCGGCCAATGAAACGAGATGCGCATCCGCGAACGCGGCGCCCAGCATCTCGAGTCCGACGGGATGTCCATCCGAGTCATAGCCACCGGGCAAAGAGATCGCCGGTAGACCGGAGTCGGCACTGGCATAAGCGTTACTTCCTTCTTGTGGTGCACCAATCGGCGCCGCCACACGAAGAATGCTCGGATAGGCGAGGGCGTCCAAGCCTTGATCTCGGATCGCAGTTTCGAGGAGTCGGCGTATTCGACCTCGATTCGCGATCGCCCGTTCATAGGCCGGCGTCTCTCTGAATTTCACATCGACTGCGGCTTGCATGATTGGAGCGACGTCGGCATGCACTCGCCCGGTTGCGAGAACATCGGCAAGGCTCTTGACCGCTGCTGTCGGGCAGCCTGTCAGGTAGGTTTCGAGATCCGTGGGAAATTCCGCCAGCAGAACCGCGAATCCGACGTCCAACATCGGCACGAGTTCTGGAAGATGAACTGGGACGATCTCGGCACCGAATGATTCGAGTCGCTCGAGGGTGTCCCGGATGATGGAAGCGATCGCTTCGTCTTCGGGCTCCGAGCCAAAGAGCGTATCGAGTCTGCCGATTCGGCATTTCGATAGCGATACACTTCCTAGCGAAGTAACGAATTCGGGGATCCGTCCGTTGGCGACAAGTGTTCCGGGATCCGCTTCGTCTTCCCCGACCATCACGTCGAGGCCATAGGCGAGGTCGCGGACGGAGCGCGCGATTGGGCCAGCCACATCCTGGCGCATACAGAGTGGGACGATGCCGGAAAGACTGGTGAGGCCCTGAGTCGGACGAAGTCCGACGAGGGAATTCTGTGCGGCGGGGATGCGGATCGAACCGCAGGTATCGGAACCGGTTCCGAACACTGCCAGATCCGCTGCGATCGCCGCTCCCGTCCCCCCGCTGGATCCGCCCGGGTTTCGACTGAGGTCGTAGGGGTTGCGCGTTTGTCCGTGAGCAGATCCGGTGGTTGTTATGCCGGCCGCAAATTCATGAAGGTTCGTCTTACCCATGATGACTGCACCAGCCGCCCGCAATTTGGCGACGACGAATGCATCTTGGCTGGCGATGAGTCCGTCGAGCGCTCGTGACCCTGCGGTCGTTGGCATTCCAGCCACGTCCATGTTGTCCTTCACGAGAATCGGAATGCCGTGAATGGGACCTCGTGGTCCATTTTCTGCGCGTTCCTTGTCGAGCGCGTCCGCCTCGCGCATCGCGCTGGGGGAGATCAATCGGACCGCGTTCAGGGACGGCCCCCGTTGGTCGAATTCTTCGATTCGCGCGAGATAGGTCTCCACGAGGGATCGTGCACTCGCTCGACCTTCTGCCATCAGTGTCTGAAGATCGTCGATACTCGCGTCGACGATCCTCACGAGTTGCTTTCGAACGCGGGCACCATCGCGGCGGTGTCGTTGAATTCCCGCATCTCCAGGATTCGCCCCGCGGATACACGGAAGATGTGCACCCAGGGCATCTTATATTTTCGGCCTGTCGAGTGGACTTTGCTGACTTCGCGACCGACCACGACGACTTTATCCCCCTCGCTGATGACATCTTCGATCACGAACTCCTCCATCGTTAGGGTCTCGAGGATTTTTCCCGAGTATTCGATGAATCCAGCCGGTCCGATATACACGCCGCCAAACGGAATCGATTCCGGCAATGGGTTCGAGAGCGCGAAATCTTCGGCGAGGAATTTTTCTGCTCCCTCTTCGACCTTGCCGCTTAGAAAATGATCGTAGAAAGACTGCACGATTTCCACGTTCGAAAGACTCATACCGGAACCTCGATCATGGGCACTTCGGCCCAACCCGCTTGATAGGGCGAGAGCATGCGAAGCTTGATGGCAACGTGCTCGAAGAGCCATCGACCATCGACGCGCCGGTAGTTGTCGCTATAGGTGCCGGCCATCCAAAGGCCCTGATTACCCTGGGCAAACGTACACGGTTGCCACAAATACCAACGTCCGGTGGCGCGATCTCCATCGACCTCGATGATCGGGTTCGTCAAATGATGGATCGCGAAGGGCACGGCCTGATCCGAAACAGAAAAGAAGTCATGGATTGCTTTCTGGCCATTGTGGCATCCCATTGGTCCGCCGTCCCAGACTGCGTCCTCCGTAAAGAGGGACGCGATCCCTTCCTCGTCGTAGTTGTCGTCGCAATATGCGGCGTACCGTGCTTTCAATTGCTTGATCGCCTCGATGTCCTCGAGACGACGAATCCGCGCCTCCAAATTTGCCTCACTCATCTTGTCTCCTTCTACTCTACGGATTGCCTTCCACCATGGACGCTTGCCCAAACATCTCGCCGATCGGCGAGGAGTCCTACTAATCGAGCCGGAAATCGGTTGAGCAGAGCCGCGGCGATGCCCGTTCGGTCCTCCATGCCTGCGCAAAACCCTCGATTCAGGCGCCGCCATCGATGGAGACTGCGATTGACGGGTGTTGCTGGAGGTTCGCCGCGCATCAGGCTCTCAGCCGTCAGCCATCCAGCGAGCGCACCACGCGTCATCCCGCAGCCAGTGATGATGGGCAAGCCGGCACCGAATGTTCGATGCAGATCGAAGTAGTCGGGCAAGGTATTCTCGACATCGCTCCACGCGAAACCCGGAACCTGTGCGCCGGCGGCCGCGCGATCTTCGTCGACCAGCTCCCATCCAATAGAAGCACCCACGCCTAATACATGTGCGCGCATTTCCTCGATCACGTCTTCTTTCTGGTATCCAGAGTCGGGGTGGACAACCCGGTAGAAAAGGCCGTAGGCATCCGCGTCTCGGGTCAGCGGGTCGGCGAACGGATAGAAGACGCCGATATCGATGCCGGCGGGCTGTCGGATTCCCGCGATCATGCTTCCGGCCACCGGCAACACAGAATCTGCACGTCGCTTCATGGTGCATTGCCAGGCGACCACGAAAGCGGCAGGAGGCGTCGACTGAGGCGCGCCTTCGAGAGGCTGATGGCTGCCGTTCACGACGAATGGCGAATCTCCGGATCCGGCTGCACGACAATCTGCGAGCGAAACCTCTTTACCATCGGTCCAGTGAAGACCGAGTTCATCGGTCAATTCAGTCAGCCCGCCGACCAAGCGAGAGTTTCGAAGTCCGTAGGCGTAGGCGCCACGGCTGGCGGACTGAGGCATGAACTCGGCCAATCGAATCGTTTCGTATCCGCGGCTGGCGTCGCTAAACATCGAGAAGAACTGCCTCGTTGATCTCGCCTGCGGCGCGAGGTCGCCTAGCAAGATGTCCAGAATTCTCTCGGGTGACTGCCCGACTGCGGCTGCGAGATAGTCGAGGGAACGCGCTCGCAACGTGCAACCGTTAATGAGTTTCGGGCTCTCAGAGGGACGCTCGCCAGCGACGAGGACACGCCCTCTGAGATTGGAGCTGCGTGCTAGGCGAGCTGCACAAGTCAGCGCGCTGACACCACTTCCGCGAATGACGACCGAATCGAACGATGGGGCCTCGCTGTTCTGCTGCCGATCCAACCAAGCCGGAAATTCTGCGTCGTGGCCAGCGCGTGCGCCAGCAAGCCAGTCTTCGTTGCAGGCCGGCGCGGTCTGTGAGCTTCTCAAGACGGATGCAGCCATGGAAGGCTCTCCTCTTCGTCTGTTCAGCGGGGAACGATGCGATCAATGAGGGGTTCAATGAGATCTTCATAGGAGCAACCAAGGTCGAGCTGATCGGCCAACTCGAGCGCCGCCAATCCGTGACAACTCGCCCAAAGAAGATGAGCGACCAGGTTCGCGTCGCCGTCGAGCCACCCAGCATCGATCGCGTCCTGGGCAATTGCTCGCGCCTCGCCGAAGGCAAGTTCTCTGGCCTCATGGACCGCGGGAAGCGATGGGAGCGCCCGTTGATCGAGCGAATACATCAGGCTGAATTGTTCAGGCTCGCGCAGAGCAAAGTTGAGGTACGCGCGGATTCCGCTGCGCGCGCCTTCCTTCGTCACCGCGCTCGCGGTACGAGCCGCTCGGAGCGCCGCGCCCATCGCGCGAAACCCGCCGGCGCGGAGAGCCGCGAGCAAGTCATCTTTACTTCCGTAGTAGCGATAGAGCGCGGCGGGGGTCCGGCCCATCTCTCGAGCCACGTTGCGCAGCGTCAAACCGCGGATGCCCTCGCTGCGAAAGATCGCGAGCGCGATCGAACGAATTTCTTCCTGGATCTCGAGAACCTGGTCTTCTGAGAAAGCGGGTCGGGCCACACGGTTGAGTTAACGTCATTAAGTAAACGATTTCAACTGAATGATGACTGAATAAACTCGAGACTGACCTTGTTCCGCAGAAGTGGACAGAGCGATTAGGCCGCTTCGGCTTGATTCATTTCCTCGAACTTCGCTGGGCCTATGTTCCCGGTTGTAGAACACCTCGATCGCTCTCCGTGGACTTCTCCGCAACAAGCCCCTTCCCTTGAGTGGGCCCAATTGAAGCCTCCGATGAGCTTCGAGGGCTGCGAATCAATTCTGATCCGCTGGAGGGCCGATCTGCGGGCCCGGCGTGATCGGGGCAAATCGGAAGGCCATCCCCTGGGGGGGGTGAGGGCCTCAGGCAGTCTCCATATCGGAAAATTGATAACCACTAATAAACATTCTCATTTCGTAAAGACTGTAGTATAAGGGAGCTTACGCCCATGTGGGTATTAGGCCCCATATATGACAAACCGAAGTAATGGTAAGCGTGCGCTCAAAGAGCCCAGGCCCCATCGACGCATGGCGGCCCTGAGCATCCGTGCGCTCGTAATCGCGCTTCTGCTTTCGGCGGCGGGCGAGGCGGGGGCGCAGCAGGGCGAACTTGACCCAGACGGCGACGGAATTCCGTCGTTCGGCCCGCCGCGCGGTCGGTTCGAGGAATCCCAGGTACTGACGACCCGAGCTTTTAGCCGGAATATGTTTTCGGTTAAGACTACCGAACTTGACGATGTCGATGGCGACGGAGACGTCGATCTACACGCCTTCGCGACCGACTCTCAGGGCTCAAGAACCTATGACCTGTTTTTGAATCAGGGTGATGGCACATTTTCTTCTAGCCCGATTGCACTAGATCGCGTCGACAGGGTGATTCTGTCGCGCTGGCCTGGAGACGTAAACGGGGATGGTCTTGGAGATTTACTGGTTGGTAGTGGGGTGTTTTTCGGTGAGTTGAATAATGAGGCGGTGACTGAGGCGAACCCATCGGGCTACGGACTTTCCGCTGACGTCTCCGTACCCATCTTGATTGGGTCAAATGCCTTTGCGCCAGAAATCGCGGACTACGATGACCTGAGTCCTGCTTCGTTTGTAGACTTTAACGGCAATGGGCGGCGCG
>DUCN01000009.1:0-606 GCA_012959805.1 Myxococcales bacterium
GGGCGGTCCGGTGATGTCGACTTCGTTCTATTTGGTTCATTTACACGGTTCGGGACTGGAGCGAGCTTGGACATGCAGTGCGTTTCAACGCGCATGGACTTCGAAGGCGATCCGCTACGCGAGATTTTCGTCCACTCGGGAAGCATCGGTGAAGTGATTCCCGATCTCGACGATCTAGTGGGCAAGGTTGGGCGATTTGCCATTCACGGCTTCGGGGCCAAAAACGATGAGGCTTCGGGCGCACCCGCCGACGGAACGAGCCAACAACAGTCCGACTCCGATCTGGCGACTCGAGTTGAAGCGCTTGAAAAAGCGCTCGCGGAACTTCAGTCGACAGCTTCCGCAGCGTCCAAGGTCGTCGAAGTTGCGCAACCCTGAACCGAGTTCCCAGTCGAGCGTTGGGTTTGGGGTGGAGATCCTCGCTACGGCTGAGATTCGTGACGCAAACAGTCGCCGAGACGGAACCTTGCGCTAGTGTCCGCGCCGCCTCGAAGGGGGCGACGAGATTGAGGCGGTGTAGCTCAGCCGGTTAGAGCGACGGCTTCATAAGCCGTAGGTCGGTGGTTCAAGTCCACTCACCGCTACCAATCTCAGGTCCGGGGAAGT
>DUCN01000009.1:616-7831 GCA_012959805.1 Myxococcales bacterium
CTTAAGGGTGTTTGGCCTCCACGGAAATTCGCCAAGGTTCGTTGATTTCCGGGGGCATGTGGAGAAACATTCGGGGGCAAGTCGCAAACTTGGGGGATAGGACATTCAAGCTGCCTTCTGGCACAACGTCCGAGTATGGGCGTTATGTTAAATCCCTAAGGGAGCCCGTGACGGGCACTCCCTGCGGCGGTGAGTTTTGTTAAGGCGGTTTGCCCCGCCACAGACGACCACTCCTTGCTCGGCGACAATCTGCTCGAATGCGTCACGGATGATTGGAGCCTGCTCTTCGCTGGTCTCACCCCCGCCAGTTACACGGTGTCCGTCTACGCCCCGGAGCACCTCGTGGTGGAGACCGGGGAGATGACCTTGAATGGTGTCGTCCTCCCCAACCTGCCCGGTGGGATCGACACTCTCCTTCTGGGTGTTTCTTACGGCACGATCGAGGCGCCCGTCATCGATGGCACACTACTGATCGCCAGCGACGGTGTGGGAATCGGCGGGAGCTGTGCTGGCCTGGCGGGTGTTCAGGTGCAGCAGATTCCGGCGGCTGTTCCGTCACTGCAGCCGGTGGCAACTGGCATCCTGCTCATCGCGCTCTTTGTCACACCGGGGCTGGCGCGCTTGCGGGCCCAGAGGCGCTAGCCAGTCAGCTCTGCTTGTCGGAGCTTGTGAGAAGGCAGCTTGTTTTTCGCCGCAACCGGCCCAGCTCCCACCCCCGCGTGGATTGAGCGCCGCAGATAGACCATATCTTGACTAAAAGGGCGGCTGTTTGCGCTGTCCTCTCTGAAAACGAAGTTCTTTTATTATTACGAAGACTTAGTAGCGAAGCCTGCGCTCCGCCGGAGATGCGATCGGCCAGAATTCGAAAGAATTGGTAAAGATTCCCATTGCCATGGTCGATAAATTGGTAAAACTTCACAAGACGCACCGCATGGAGCAGTGCCACACAAGGAGTACCTAGCTATGACGAACAAATTCCTTTCACCCTTGGTAGCCCTGGCGGCGCTCAGCCTGATGATTTCCCCGGCTGTGGGCTTCGCGCAGAGTGATTCAGATTCCGAACTTCACGAAATGTCGGACGACATTGGCAGCGACGGCCTCAAGCGTCGGGGCGATGGGAGCATCGACGACGATCAGCACGACGGCACCCCGAGAGACGACAACGATCGCATCGTGATCGAGAACACGGACGTGCGAACCCGCGGCGAAGACGGAGCGCGAACCCGCGAGCGAAACAAGATTACGGTCAACCCCGTAACCGGCGAACGCCGCGAGCGAACCCGCAGCCTCGTGCGGCTCGCCGACGGAAGCGAAGTGGAGACCCGCACCGAGATCCGCACCGACGCCGACGGCAACGTGCTTCGCGAGCGCACCCGTACTCGTGAGAAGGACGCCCGGGGTCGCGGCCGCGGGGGAGATGACGCCGAGCGCCCTGATCGAGCAGACCGCTCCGAGCGAGCAGACCGTGCCGATCGCGAAGATCGCGGTGAAAGAGCCGAGCGGACCGAACGGGCGGATCGCCCCGAAAGGGCGGAACGCCCCGAGCGAGCAGAGCGCAGCGACCGGGAGGATCGGGCCGAACGCGTTGACCGCTAGCATTGAGGCGGGCGACCGAACGCTTGCGTTCGGTCGCCCGCCTCCGGCTCTACGCCACACCATCGTTTCACCAGGCCATCCCGTGCCGATGGCGAGAAGTTAGCGTCTACTGAGGTAAGAAGATGCAATCCGAAAACAAACGCTCGCGAACCAACCCCAATCATCGCGTCACACCGCTTGCGATTCGCTGCGCCGTCGCCCTCGCGATCACGATCTTTGTCGCCATCAGCGGTACCCGAGCGAACGCGCAGTTCGAGCCGTCTACCACGCCCTTCTTCGTCGACGAGGCTCCCCGCCGCTTTTACGCATCCGCGGGCGTCGGTTTCGACTTCAGTCGTGGGGACTACGGAGATCCGGTAACGACAAACTCCCTCGCCATACCGTTCTCTCTGATGCTCGAATTGGAACCCATCACGTTCCGGCTCTCCTTGCCCTACAGCGTGGCTGACGGATTCGAGAAGAATTTGAGTGACGGCAATGGATCAGAAGCTGGCGACGTCACGACTAGCTTCACCTACACCTACTACCCGAGCGCAAAGGCACTCCCGGTGTTGGACCTGACTACGAAAGTCAAAATCCCCACTGCCAACGACAAACTCGGTACTGGCAAGACCGACGTGACGCTGCAGCTCGAGCTCAGCAAGTCTTTGGGACGCCTTAGCGGATTCGGAAGTTTCGGATACCGCTTCAAAGAAGGGTTCTATCGCGACATCGTACTCGCCTCGCTGGGGGCCGGGTTTCGTGTAAGTCGCAGCTTCAGCATGGGTGTCGCGTACGACTATCGGGAAGCCTCGGTGAGGTGGTCGAAGGACTCTCACGAGATCTCTCCCAATCTTTCGATCCGCAGCGGCGAGCACCTTCGCTTTGGCCCCTATGGGGTGGTGGGTCTCTCCGAGCCGGCTCCAACCTGGGGACTCGGCGCCAACGTGACTTGGATCTATTAGGCGTCTAACCCGAAAGGAGTCTGCAATGGAACTCAAGAAGAAACTCCTCTTTGCGTTGGCCCCCCTGCTGATCCTGGCGCTGTTTCTGGAGACAGGACTTTGGCTGACAGGGATGGAGCCGTCGATTCGCAGCGAAGACCCCTATGTGGGCTTCGCCGCCGAACTTCCACTCTTCGAACTCGAGCAGGGCACCGGCGGTGACACTCGGTTCCGCACTGCACAGAACAAGCTTCGGTTCTTTAACGACCAGAGCTTTCCCGCCCACAAGGACTCGGGGGTTCGGCGCGTCTTCTGTCTTGGAGGTTCGACTACGTACGGCCGACCGTACCGGGACATCACGAGCTTCTGCGGCTGGCTCCGCACCTATTTGCCCGTGGTAGCACCCGAGACGAGCTGGGAAGTGATCAACGCCGGGGGCATCAGTTACGCGAGCTATCGAGTCGTCGCCGTAATGGAGGAACTTCTGCAGTACGAACCGGATCTCTTCATCGTGTACTCCGGGCACAACGAGTTCCTGGAAGAGCGCACCTATCGTTCGCTGCGCGAGCAACCGGAAGCCTTGCGTTGGCTCGATCTCAAGCTTCGCGAAACCCGGATCTACACTGCGCTGCAGAGCGCGATGACGCTTGCGGGTCCGGCTGAAGGGTCTTCGCAGAGTCATGACGAACTCTCGGCGGAGGTCAAGACTCGGTTGGACTCGAGCATCGGCCCCGCTTCCTATCAGCGCGACGATTCGCTAAGGGCAGCGGTTCTCGCCCACTACCGGGTAAACCTTGTGCGAATGGCCTCACTCGCTCAGCATTCCGGAACCGAACTCATCGCGATCGCACCCGCGGACAATCTGCTCGACAGCTCGCCGTTCAAGAGCGAGGTCGATGCTTCACTGACAGACGCGGAACGGGACGATCTCGAGGACTGGATCGATCGCGCCGAGCAATTGCTCTACGACGAGAATTTTGCCGCGGCACAGTCACTGTTCGAGCGAGCGCTGTCGCTGGACTCGCGGCACGCTGCCGCGCACTATGGACTCGGTCGGGCGCTGGTTGCACTGGGTGAGGTCGAGCGGGGAGAGCAACACTTGATCCGGGCCCGTGACGAAGATGTGGTTCCCCTGCGAGCGATCTCACAAATAGGCGAGATTGCGAGGCAGGTCGCGCTGGAAGAAAACGTTCCCCTCGTCGATTTCGAGTCGCTGATTGCCTCTGCCCCCGAGCCGACGCAGCGACCGCGCGGTGCCGACTGGTTCCTGGACCACGTGCATCCCACCATCGAAGGACACAGGCGACTCGCCGTGGCGCTATTGGGGAAGGTCGAGGAACTCGGCTGGTTCGAAGCAGGACTCAGCTCCGCGGCTCCGCGCATGGCGGAGGCCGAAGCGTTGTTCCTTTCGGGCCTCGACCCACAGGAGCACGGCATCGCCCTGCGAAACCTCGCAAAGGTGTTGAGTTGGTCGGGGAAGGATCGCGATGCCGCCCGCGCCGCGAAGCGGGCCGTTGCAGCCCTCAAAGGAGACAGCGAGAGTTACTTTATCCTCGCGCTCGGTGCCTCAAAGCGAAGAGATCACACGCAAGCGATCGCCTTCCTGAAGGAGGCGCTCCAGATGGATCCAAGCTGGAGCAAGGCCCGGAACAATCTCGGAGTTGAATTGATGCGCGCTGAACGACCCGAAGAGGCGTTGCTCGTATATGATGAGCTGCTTCGGCGGGAGCCCGACCATGCCTCGGCGCATTTCAATCGCGCCAACGCACTGTCGAAGTTGGGGCAACTCGAGGAAGCTGCACGCGGGTATCGCACCGTGCTGGAGTTCGACGCCTCGGACACCGACGCCCGGTTCAATCTCGCTCGTGTTTACCGAAGGTTGGGGAAGCCCACTCTGGCGATCGAGGAACTAAAGGTGTTGCTCGCGATCGACCGGGAGGATCCCGAGGTGCTCGATGAGATGAAGCTCGCCCAGGTTCAACGGGAAACGTTCGAGGCCCGAGCGCTGCTGCAGAGATCGACACAACACGGTTCGCTCCAAACACAACCCTCCGAGCCCGCCCGGGAGACAGGCGGGAAATCGTGACCGACGAGTCGTCGCCAGAATCAGGGCAGACATCCGGTGCCGGAGCCCTCGCGCGTGGGGTCCGAACACTGTTGCGCCCCCTCGTGCGACTCCTGCTCTCGAAGCAACTCACCTATACGTTCATCGCAAATCTCCTCAAGTCGGTTTTCGTCGAGGTTGCCGAGGCCGAGTTCACGATCGAGGGAAAACGTCAAACCGACAGCCGCATCAGCCTGCTGACGAGCATTCACCGAAAAGAGGTGAAGCGTTTGCGCGCCGAACTGGGCCGGGGCGAAGCGATGCCCAGCGCAGCCAACCTCGGAGCACTGGTGGTATCCCGCTGGATCGCGGATCCAAACTATCTGGACGAGAACGGAATCCCACAGGCGATTCCGCGGGTAGGCGAAACAGGGCCATCCTTTGCATCTCTCGTTGAGTCCATCAGTAAAGACATTCCCGCGTGCTCGGTGCTCGACGAGTGGATCCGGCTCGGCGTCGTGGAGATCGACGAGCGAGACTGGGTGGTGCTGCGGGTCGATTCCTTCGTGCCCAATCGCGGCCTGGATGAGAAACTCCACTTCTTCGGCAGGAGCCTTCACGATCACATCTCGGCGGGGGTGCACAATATTCTCGACGAGGGAGCGCCCAAGTTCGATCGACTCGTCTACTACGATCATTTGACCGCGGAGTCCGTCGAGGAACTATCCGCAATGGTGGGTGTAGAAGGAGCGGAGCTCCTGAACCGCATCAACCGCAAAGCACTCGAGCTGCAAACCCGAGATTCCATTGCATCTGACTCCTCACATCGCATCTCGGTGGGCACCTACTTCTACTCGGCCTCGACGGACAACGAGACCCCCGATGCGGACTGCGATGAGGACGAGAGTCATGAATAGGCGTTTGATCGATCTGTTGAGTCTGCTCATCCTTTCACTGGCGATCGCATACTCCCAGCCCGCCAGCGCAACATGTGAGCTGCGCAGCGCAGGGCTCGGTGACGAAGGCACCGGTGCCGGTGGAACCGGTTTGGGTAGCGGTGGCGACGAAGATGGAAGCGGCGTCGGTGGAACCGGGATCTACGCCCAGGGTGGCAGCGGAGCAGGAGGCACGGGGCTCAACACCGGCGATGACGACATGTCCGGGAGCGGTACCGGAGGAACGGGAATCTTGGGCCTCATCACGGGCTTCGGCAGCGTGTGCGTGAATGGTCTGAAAATCGAGTATGACGCGGCGACCTCGATCGAGCGCAACGGAATGCAAGCCGGGGTGTCGGATCTGGCGCTCGGACAGGTCGTCCGCATCCACACCGATGCCAGCCGCCCGTTCCGGGCCGCCCACCTCACCATGGAGAGTGCACTGGCGGGACCCGTCGACCGAATCGATATCGCCCGGGGAATGTTGTGGGTGATGGGGCAACCCGTCGCGTTGCGGCCCGAGGGCGTTGTGTTCGATCGCCGTTCGGGAACGGCTTCGAGCTTGGCAGAGGTCAAAGCGGGTTCCCATATCGATGTCAGCGGATTGAGACGGGGCGACGGAGTGGTGGTCGCGAGTCGCCTCGATCAACGTTCAAAAAACTCCCCTGCGCTAATTACCGGAACGGCGAATCGTGTTTCGGCGAGTACCGTCTATGTTGGTGGTCTGCGCTCAACCACCGAGACGGACCGGGCCGATTCGCAGCTCCCGGGCAGCGATCGCGTGTTGTTGCGGGGGAACTGGAATCCTGAAACCAAGACCCTCGAGCGAGCGCAGGTAGAAATGGCGCCGACCCACCGAAGCGCTACTCGCAACCTGTCGGTTCAGGGATATGTCACCAGCCATCGCGGTGGAGGCGTTGGCGTGCAGGGGACGAAGTTGGATCTATCAGGCCTCGGAGATGTCGGTCTATTGAGGACCGATACCCTCGTGCGCGTCGAAGGCCGACTGGATTCGCACGGTCGCTTGCGCGCCCGAAGGGTAGTCGTCGAGGAGCGCGGAAGATCGGGAATGCTGATAGACGCGCATTCCGACCTGCGGGACAAAGACGAAGAGGAAAAGGACCGGTCCGAGCGTGAGGACCGAGAGGACCGAGAGGATCGCGAAGACCGAGAGGATCGATCTGGTCGGGCGGGGCGCTCGGACCGAGTCGATCGAGAGCCTCGACCGGAGCGCTCTGAGCGTCGCGAGCGCACGGAGCGGGAGCGAGCAGAGCGCGTGAATCGTTGAGTGCGGGAGAATTTGATTCATGATCAGAGGAAGTTGTCTGTGTGACGAGGTTAGGTTTGTGGTGAAGGGGCCCCTCGAAACAACTCAAGGGAGATAACCGAGTGCCCGGAGCCTTTCCAGGGTCGCGTCGTCGACCTGCTCTCGATCCTGCCCAGCTTCATCAGTCTGGTGCTCCCCGGGGCGCAATCCATGCTGGTGATCCGCTCCATACGCCTGCTACGGGTTTTTCGTGTCTTCAAGTTGGCCCGTTTCCTGGGAGAAGCCAACATCCTGCTCACCGCCCTGCGGGCGAGCCAGCACAAGATCGGCGTCTTCCTGGGCACGCTCTCCATCATGATCGTGATTCTCGGCACGCTGATGTTCCTGCTGGAAGAAGAGGCGACGGGTTTCACGAGTATCCCCCAGTCCATGTACTGGGCCATTGTCACC
>DUCN01000010.1 GCA_012959805.1 Myxococcales bacterium
GGGGGGGGGGGACTCTCAAAAATCCTTTGCCGCTCTACTTAGAGTTACTTTCGAAAGCCCAATTTGTATTTCATGAACCGACTTCACTGCTTAACGTATGGGCGCATCCTATGAGCAGTGGATAAGCAAAACAAGAGTGTCGGTCCAAATACTTTGAGTGTTGTTGCCCAGATACTCAGGCTCTGCAGGGGCTACACGGCCTCTTCACGGACAATCACCAGTCGCCGGCATTTCCTTTGAGTTGCCGGGAAGATGCCATCCGACTTTCTGTTCATTTGCCGATCGCGTCATAGCGGGGTGCCAGTTAGTTTCAAGATAGTTGCAAGGCAGCCGCCGGTTCGTTGCAAGATGCTCGCCGGTTCGTTGCCGGTTCGTTGCCGGTTCGTTGCCGCTAAAACGCACGTTTTTTTTCCTATTTAATGGTGATTTTGCAAAAAGTGGGCTCACACGGGGGAGCAAGTTCACCATGCGCACCCAAAAGTGGACTTACAGGTGAAACTCGTCTCCGTCTGAGAGAGCACGAAGAGCAAGCAGAGGCAAACACATAGATGTTTCACGACCGCGTTCAAATCCGAGACCGTGTAGCTGGTGAAGCAAAGCGATCGAACGATGACTGATCTCGCGATGGCGCTGGGGATCAGCCGCAAAGTCGATCGGGGAGTGGTTCGGCTGTCGGAAGAAGCCGGCGATTCGAGCTTCGAAGATGAGCGGAACGCGCTTCGACGCCCTCGCAAGGAGCTGCGCGAGCTTCGAATGGGAAAAACCTGGCAAAAGCGACGGCCTTCTTGCCAAGGTAAAGTCGGTGCGCAGGCGAATCGCTCGGCTGGTGCGTGAACTGGGGCTTCATCGTGTCATGCCGCTCAAGTTTCGAGTGACGATAGACTCCGATCACAAACACCCGATCGCGAAGAACGTGTTCGACCGAAAAAATGAAGCGTCACGCGCCGAGCCAGAAATGGATTATCGATATCACGTACTTCTTCTGGGCGAGCGCGGGTTGGGTGTACTTCTCGACGGTGATGGACCTCTTGTCCACTTTTGCGGAGCAAGGGCACCCTGCACTTCTCCCATCAGCCATCGCCAATGACTAGTTTCGATCCGCAAGAACACGGTCCCTACAAAAGCTGGGAACACCTTCATACGCTGCAGCCAATCGGCGACGGTGTTCTCATGCGGGACCGGGTGCGGTATCGAGTTCCTTTCCAGCCACTTTCCCGGCTATACACACAATGTTCATACGCCCTACCCTCGAACGAATATTTAACTATCGCTACAGCGCTTGCAGCCGGATGTTTGGTTTATAGAAGCACGCGATTCACGACAGACGGTGCCTGAGATTTCATTTCACTCAGAAGGCATGACCGTAATTCAGCGACATTTTCGAATTGATCGAGGAGCTTGCGCGCACCAGCTTTGCGCATGAACTCGCCTCGTATTGCTGAGATCACCCGAAAGGAGGACATCATCAAAAAAACAACGCAGAAAAGCCGGTGGCTCATTCGCCTCTTCGCCATCGCCGGTCTGTTCTTCGGCGCGCTCGCGGTAGGCGCCTTCATTCTATCCCGCGCGGATGGGCCTACTTTTGTATTCGCCGGGGGGCCGATGATATCCGGAACTCACGTCGAGCTTACCGACGTGGATTGGGTAGCCCTCGATGAGCTCCATGAGTTCGAAGTCGAAATCGTCGGCACAGCAACATCGCGCACGCTGTGGTTCAGTACTTTTGAGGGCGTCCCCTATATCGCATGTGATCTCGACTGTATTGGTGGGCTGCTGACGCGTTGGCCGCAGCAGATTGAACGCGATGACCGCGTCGTGATTCGTATCGACAAAAAGTTGATGAAGGGGCGCCTCATTCATGTGCCGCATGGAACGGCGGAATATGAGGCCGCAAGAGCGGCCCGAGAGCTCAAGTACTCTGGCGGCGAGGGAGGACGCGCCGCAAGCGAAACCGTTGCCCATAACACGGTGGTCGGAGTGGGCGAAGTGCTCACCGGTCGCTCGAAGCGCAAAGAGCCGGGGGATCGACTCTTCAGGGTGGGTCCACCTTGACGGGCGCGAAATCAGCGTTCTCCTCGACTGAGCTTGAATGCGAGAACACCGAGCTGAAGAAGATCGTTGCACCCTCTCTGCCAACGTCGGTGAGACACCAGCACCCCATTCAATTACTGTAGGGCGGTGGAAGGGAATCAGTGATGTCAGAAAAGAGGAAGACCATGGACTTGGAAGAGCTCCCCGCGCTTGGGGTCAAGGAGCGGAGCGACGAGGCCCCGAGCACGGGGGCGAAGGCTGTGCCAATCCTTATGGAACGTCTCTGACTCGTCGGGCAACGAGGCAAAACTGGCTCTCATGGGGAGACGCACAAAGTGACGACGACGCCCTCGGCGGGACGTTCGCCAGATGATGCATCGCCGGGCTCGCAGCGATCGACACTTGTCGCGGCCATGGTCGCAGTGGTCGGCCTCGGGTTGCTTTGGATTCACTTTGATCGCTATCCGGCCCTCGACCCTTCGACCCTTTCGGAGTCAGCGCTCGCTCTGCCTCGCACATCCAACCTATGGGCGATACTGCGTGCGTTGGGTTGGCTCGCACTGATCAACGTCTCGGCGATCTGTCTGGGTGCTGGGTTCGAGCGTTGGCTTCCCGTGTCTTCGGCGCTCGCGAGATTTCGTCTCCTCTATCAATTGGGAATCGGATTCTCACTCCTGGGCCTGGGCGTTCTCCTGCTCGCGTCGATTCATCGCTTGGAGTTCGTGGGTTTCGCGAGCCTACTGTTGCTGCCGCCGGCCCTCACCATGATCTTCTCGAGAAATTGGCTGAAGACCTCGCGTGTCCGTCTCGCGACGGTCTTTCGCGACCGCACCGTAAACTGGGCTTGGATCGCCTCCGCGATCTTGCTCGCCAACGCATTCGTACGCGTCTTTGATGACGATCTAGGCTGGGATGCGCTGACGTATCACCTGGCATTCCCCGAGCTCTATTTGTTCGAGAACGGAATCGTGATGACGCCGTTTTCGCATCTGTCGGGCTACGTCGCCGCAACCGAGATGCTCTACTTGCTCGCCCTCTATCTCGAGGGCCCGAAGCTGGCCGTGCTGATCCACTTCGAGTTCGGCCTGCTGACATTGGTGGCACTGTGGAAACTCGGCGCAATCGTCTCGCGTCGTGCCGCCATCCTCGCGCCTTTGTTTCTGCTTGCCGACCCGCTGTTCCAGACCGAACTCGGATGGGCATACAGCGACCTCAGTCTCGGTTTCTATTTCACGCTGGCTGCGATCGCCATCTCAAGCTTCCTCGAGGGTAGGGGCGCTGCTGAAGTTCGGCGCAGCGATCTTATTTACGCGGGCATTGCGTGCGGTTTGTGTTGTGCAACGCGCTATCTGGGAGCGAGCGTCGGGTTCGCAATGGTCGTTCTCGTCTGCTTGCCCCCGCGACTATTCCTCTGGCGCGACAATTTGAAGACGTGTCTCACGTTGGGGACCACGACCGCAGTTGTGCTGATGCCATGGTTCATCCGCAATCTCACATTCACCGGCAATCCGATTACGCCGTTGTTGCAATCGATGTTTCATGGGCCAGGCGAAGAATGGATCGTGCCGATCGTCATGGGTCAAAGCACCGAGTTTCTGAAACAGGCGGGAATGGGGCAGGACCTCGGAGCCCTGCTCGCCCTGCCGTGGAACCTGACGATGAACTCTCGACCCGGTACCTATCAAGACAGCTTCGGTTTTCAGGTGTCGGCCCTGGTTCTGATCGGGTTGCTCGCCGTCGTGGGTCTTGTCGCATCGGGCAGACGCCTTCGTAGCATTCCACTGCTCGTTCCGATGCTCGAACTCTCGGGCCTATTCACGCTCATCTGGTTCTTCACATTCCAAGAGGCGCGATTCCTGTTACCGGTCTTTCCCCTGCTCGCCTTCTCCGGAGCGGTCGCGACGGAACAGCTGGCAACGTCCTGGCCCCGGTTTGGACGCTCCCTTCTCTTGCTTCCCGCTTTCGCCGTGCTCCACACGCAGATTGCGATGCTGACCACGCTCACATCATCGAGCGCCATCGCCTCCGAAAAGAGCGCACGGCATGCCCCAGAAGTCGCCGCGAATTTCCTGCGAGACGAAATGGCACCGGAGGACAGGCTTTGGTTGTGGATGGAACAACGGGGCTACCTCTTCCGCGGAGTTGACTACGTGCCGTACCATATTGGATCGGGGTCACCGTCTCTGGCCCTGGTTCACCGGTTCACCGACTACACCTCTCTGCACTGCGAGCTTCGAGCGATGGAGATCACGCACATCTTAATCAATCGCCGGTTCGCGAGAATCGCTCAGCCAGGCCTGTTTGGCCCAGACTACACCCGGGACGACTTCGTCGCGGGTCGGACTCGGGTCAATCAGCTCGTTCATCATGGGGCCGAACAGCTGTTCTCCGCACAGGGCTTCGAGGTCTACCGTCTCGATCGAGGAACGTGCCCGCCTCCCCCTCCATCTTCGAGGATCGATCATGCCGACGATTGAAGCTGCCTTCAGGCTTCGGGTTGCGTTTCCTCTCTTCGTTTGTTCGTTCGTGGGCATCGCGCTGGCTTGCAACGATTCGCCCGTCCGCCCGCATGTCGTGTTGATTTCCGTCGACACGCTGCGCGCAGACCATGTCGGGGCTTGGGGCTATGAGCGCGCAACGACTCCAACCCTCGACACGCTCGCAAGTCGATCCGTACGATTCTCCAACGCAATTTCTCACGCGAGTTGGACGCTGCCCTCACACATGTCGGTGATGACATCGCTGCGTCCGAGCGTGCATGGCGTTTCGACACAACGATCTCTCGCACCAGAAGCCATCACGTTGGCAGAGACACTCAAGGGCGTAGGCTACCGAACCGCGGCCTTCGTGAGCTGGGTGTACGTCGGGAAGAGTTTTGGATTCGGACAGGGCTTCGACAGCTTCCGCACCCTAATTCGTCCTGGGCGTGTCGAGATGGGCGCGGGCGGCGGCGCACACTCTGCCAGGCAAATCGTAGATGTCGTCGTAGACTGGCTGGATCACGACCCCGTCGACCCGCTCTTTCTTTTCGTCCATCTCTTCGACCCTCACAGCGACTACGATCCGCCGCGCGAGTACTCGGAGATGTTTGACCCCGACTACGCTGGCTCGCTAGACGGTCGCTTCGACACCCTCACGAAATTCAATCGCTATCTCGACGCCCCCGCGCAAGATTTGCCACGACGTGATCTCGAGCACATCGAGGCGCTTTACGACGCGGAGATCCGCTACGTGGACGACCAACTCGCGCGACTTCTGCAGGCACTGGACGAGCAGCTCGGTCTCGACAATTGCCTCATCGTCTTCACGAGTGATCACGGCGAGGAGTTCATGGACCACGGATCCATGGAGGGGCACGGTTGGTCGTTGTACGAGGAGGTCTTGCACGTCCCGTTGCTAGTCAAGCTGCCAAATGCCGAATGGGCAGGCTCGGTCGTCACGAATCCCGTCGGCTTGATCGACATCGCGCCCACGATCTTGAACTGGATCGGCGTTGATCCACCAGCCGCATTCGAAGGGACGAGCCTCGCAGGGCTGATCGAGGGTCGAGACGAAACGCACACGCCCCAATATGTATTGAGCGAGAACGATCGTTGGAACATCAAGCGGCGCTCGATCCGCGGCAGCCGTTACAAACTCATCATCACCGAGGACACTGGAGTCAACACAGCGGGTGTGCCAGTGCGTGCCGGGATCGAGCTGTTCGATCTTCGCGAAGACGCTGGGGAACAGCACAACTTGTACGAACCCGAGGACCCGAGAAGCCAAGCTCTCGTCTCCCTGCTCGAGAAAATGAGTGCTTCGCCTGCCAGTCCCTCAAACAATCCCGAGGTCGAGATCTCACCCGAGCAGACGGAGTTACTCCGCTCGCTCGGCTACGTAGAATAAAAAAGACACTGGACCACGGGGAATGTGCGAAGGGGGGAGCCGCGCATCGGGGAAACAAGCCCGGTCGCGGGCGGAGACGGGAAACGGACTCTTGGTGAGATCCGTCTCGATTCCAAAATGGTCTGACGACGTACAGACTCAACGCCCCAATCTGCGTCGATGCATTGTCCACGACAAGCACTTGGAGCAGGCTATCGGCCTTCGAGCGCGCGAGCCCCGATTCGAACTCATCGCTTGCATCGCAATCGATACCGCGTCGCTTCGCGCGAATTCATCAAATGCACTGCATTTGCTACCGCGTCGTGGCTCCTCCTACGAATCACCCGCTGATCGCTCGCGATTCGCCCTCACGTTGGAAAATAATTCCGGGAATCGCGCAACCGTCCGTCTCTGTTTATCTTCTCTTGATTCTTGGTCCGGTCCTACTCGGCACTGATGCGCGCTGAGAGGCAAGGAGAGGCAATCCAAAGTCCGGCCGTACCGTCCATGTCGCGGGGACGAGATCATTCGAGACCCGCTTCTTCCAGCCCAACCACCGAGTGGGAGTCGAGCCGAGTGGGGAAATTGACAATCCCGAGACGGGGGTATAAATTTTATACCATGGATTTCGAGTTCGATTCCGGCAAGAGCGGCACGAACAAGCAAAAGCACGGCATCGATTTCACGAAGGCCCAAGCGCTATGGGACGATGTCGACCTGGTCGAGATCCCAGCTCGCACATCCGACGAACCGCGTTCGGTCGTCATTGGAAAAATCGGGGCGCGGCACTGGTCTGCCGTCATCACCTACCGCGACGCCTGCATTCGAATCATATCCGTTCGTCGATCACGAAAAGAAGAGGTTGAAATCTATGAAGGCTAAGCAGTTCGACAAGAAGTTCGATCGCGGAGAAGACATCACGAAGTATCTCGATGTTTCGAAGGCCCACCGCCCCGAGCAGGAACAACGACGAGTCAATGTCGATTTTCCGATCTGGATGATTCAGTCGCTCGACAAAGAAGCGAAGCGCCTCGGCGTACCGCGCCAATCGGTCATCAAAGTCTGGGTCGCGGAGCGGCTGGACAAGAAAAAGGCTTAGATCCTGATCCCACTAGGAGCCCGACATACAAAAAGCCCCGCCAGCTACGCTGACGGGGCTTTTTGTATGGAGCACGAGACCAGATTCGAATTCATCGATTGCACTGCAATCGATACCGCGTCGCTTCGCGCGAATTCATCAAATGCACTGCATTTGCTACCGCGTCGTCGCCTTTGGCTCCTACGAATCACTCGCTCATCGCTCGCGATTCGCCCTCAAGTTGGCATGCTCAGAAGCGCGAGGGTCGCCCGTTCGAATCTAGGTGATGTGCGGAATACAAAACGCCCGCCGCACAAAGTGCGACGGGCGTTTTGTATGGAGCACGAGACCAGATTCGAATTCATCGATTGCACTGCAATCGATACCGCGTCGCTTCGCGCGACCTGGCGTCCGCGTCGTAGGCTTCGCCTACTTCCTACGAACTGTTCGCTCATCGCTCTCAGTTCGCCCTCACGTTGGCATGCTCAGAAGCGTGAGCGTCTCGAGCTAAATCCCACTAGGAGCCCGACATACAAAAAGCCCCGCCAGCTACGCTGACGGGGCTTTTTGTATGGAGCACGAGACCAG
>DUCN01000011.1 GCA_012959805.1 Myxococcales bacterium
CCTTAAGAAGGGCGGCCACTTCGCGGCCTTCGAACAGCCCGAAGCGTTCGTCGAAGAGGTTCGGAAATCGATGCGGAGAGTGAAGGCCTAACATCCGCCTAGCGAGAACCCCGCGCTCGAAAGGACACGGCCCTTAGTAGGCCTGCCGTCGAGCGGCGCATCAACACATCGACTCGTCAACACTGCGGTTAAAGCGAAATCAGCAAATCCGCCAGCATCGCCACGAAGACGGCGAAGAGAAATCCCAGGGAGACGCGAAAGACCTCGCGGGCCGCTTCATCCGTTCGCTCCTGGAAAAGGCGAATCGCGCGATACAGGAACCAGAGGCCAGCGGCACTGGCCACCGTGAAATAGATCGTGCCGACCAGTCCAAGGAAATACGGAGCCAGCGTGACCGGAAGCAGGCCGACCGTATAGGCGACAACGCGTCGGCGCGTCGCTTCGTCACCGATCACTTCGGGTGGCATCGGGATCCCGGCCGCTTTGTAGTCGTCCTTTCGATAGAGCGCGATCGCCCAGACATGGGGCGGCTGCCAGAAGAAGACGATGGCGAAGAGCGTCCATCCTGCGACGCCGATGGATCCGTTGACCGCCGCATCGGCAATCAGCGGCGCTGCGGCGCCCGCTGCGCCACCGATGACCGCGTTCCAGATCGAGCGCGGCTTCAGCCAGATCGTGTAGACGAACACATAAAAGAGAATGCTCGCGACACCGACGAAGGCGGCAGGCAATCCACTGACCCACAAGAGCAGCACGGTCGACGCCACGGCGAGCACCAGACCAAAAATCAGTGCAGCGTTTGGTGCGATCAAACCGGCGGGAAGCGGACGCGACTTCGTGCGCTCCATGAGCGCATCTTTGTCTCGCTCGATATACGCGTTCAAGGTATTGGCCGAAGCGGCCGCGAGCGCGATGCCCAGGATCACCAGGGCACTAAAGGAAAGACTCGGCCAACCGCCGGCGGCCATCCCCAAAACAGGCAAACCCGTAAACAAGACCATCGGCAGGAGCCGGGGCTTTGTCAGATCGAGATAATTCCTGGCAGTCGTGAGAACGGTTTCGCTCATGATTTCCGAAAAGAGGGCCCACGCCCTGAGACCCCCAGATCGCCTCTGATTGGCACGCGCGGCGCGCGTATCGGTACCACAGCGCTTCTCGCCATGCATCGGGCGAATGAACACTGGCTCCGCTGCGAAGATGAGAAAGTTCGAGAAAGCGCCAAGTAGCCTAGCCTACCCATTCAATGGACGAGACGAACTTCCGGCCGGAAAATTCGCAGCAACAATGCGATGCACGCACGCCGACGACGAAAACGAGCCGCCGCCTGTGGCTCTTCGGAATCGTCAGCGCGTGGCTGCTTCGGGGACTCGGCGCGACCTGGCGGATCGAAGTTCTGGGAAAGGATCCGAGACCCGGCGCAGGTCCCAGCAAGGCGGGAAGAGACCGGAATCCCCACCTGGCCGCCCTCTTTCACGAAGCCCTGCTCCCCTGCACATGGTTCTTCCGCGACCGCCTCTACAGTGTGGCAGTGAGTCGCAGTCGGGATGGCGATCTGATTCGAGCCAGTCTTTTAGCCCTCGGATACGACGAGCCCGCTCGCGGCTCGAGCTCACGCGGAGGACCGGCGGCACTCCGAGGGCTGGTCCGAAAGCTCGATCACGGCACGACGGTCTCGGTTCTCGTCGATGGACCTCGGGGCCCTGCACGAGCGGCCAAGGTTGGAGTCGTTGCCCTTGCGCGACTCACCCAAACTCCAATTCAGCCGGTCGCCTTTTCAGCGCATCCGGCAATCCGCTTGAAGAGTTGGGATCGGAGTCTGATTCCTCTGCCCTTCGCGCGGGTCGTTTGCGCCTTCGGCGAACCGATCACCCAGCCCGAAGGCGAAGACGAAACCGAGGAGCAGGCGACGGCGCATCGATTGGAAAGGGAACTCTCGAGACTGCATCTCAAGGCCGATGCCAAACTTCTAACGGATTGATCCCTGCCGGGTGTAGGCGCGGAATCGGATCGACAAACCTCGGACAAGCCTAGTCGGAGGCCAGCGCTTCATCCAACAATTGCGCCAGCCAGCCGCCGATATCCGGGTGTTGTGTCAGACCAGCGGCGCGCAACCGTTTGGCCGCGATCCCATGGACTTCCGATGCGGTCCTCGCAAGCAGGGCCGCCCGCGCATCCGCTTCGACCTCACCCGAATCGAGAGATCGAATGATTTCCTTCACAACCGGAATCGCCGCCGGTGTGCCTGAAAGCTCTTCAATGCCGAGACCGACCAGAATCGGAACCGCTAGAGGATTCGTTGCCATCTCGCCGCAAACCGAAATCGGGATCCCAGCCTCATTGGCGGCACTCACACTCATGGCGATCAACTGCAATACGGCCGGATGAAGCGAGTCGTAGAGATGTGCAACACGTTCATTGCCGCGATCAACGGCCAGCGTGTACTGGGTCAGGTCATTGGTCCCGATGCTGAAGAAATCACATTCCTGGGCAAAAACCTTCGCCGTGATCGCCGCCGAGGGCACTTCGATCATGATTCCAACCTTGAGATCGTGATCGAAGGCGCTGCCTTCTCGATCGAGTTCAAGCCGAACTTCGTCGATCACGCTCTTGGCTTCGCGCAGCTCGTCCAGACTTCCAATCATCGGCAACAACAACTTCAGATTACCGAGCGTGCTCGCGCGGAGAATCGCCCGCAACTGCGCCCGAAAGGCACGGCGGTTCTCGAGGGTAAGCCGAATCGAACGACACCCGAGTTGGGGGTTCTCTTCGTCGTCGAGGCCAATATTGGGAATGCCCTTGTCTCCGCCCAGGTCGAGGGTTCGCAGCGTCACCGTCTGGGGCTGGATAAATTCGACGACCCTCTGATAGAGCTGCCCCTGCTCTTCTTCACTGGGAAAGCCGCGATGAGCGAGCGCCAGCAGTTCCGTCCGGAATAGGCCGACACCCTCTGCGCCATGTTTTTCGACGAGTCGAAGGTCCGCGAGAAGTCCCGCATTCGCAGATAATCGAACACGATGTCCATCAAGGGTCTCGGCGGGCCGTTCACGCATGGCATCGAGATGTTCGACGGCGATCTCATATTGATGTTGCGCCTGCTCGAATTCCCGCGTGAGTGCTTCATCTGGCGAGAGATAGATCGTCCCCGTCGCACCATCGACGATCGCCGCCTCGCCTTCTCGAGCCTCTTCGAGCAGGCCCGATGCGCCGGTCACCGCTGGAATCTCGAGCGTGCGCGCAAAAATCACACCATGTGAGGTCTGACCACCGTGCTCGGCAACGATCGCAGAGACCTTGTCCATTTCGAGTTGGGCAAAGATCGCCGGTAGCAACTGATCGACAACCACGACGGATCCGCGCGGCATCGGCGCGACATCGTCCCGCACGCCTAATAGCCGCTCTATCACACGCTGTCCGATGTCGGCGATGTCCGTTCCGCGCTCGCGCAGATACGGATCCTCGATGCGCTGGAAGGTCTTCCTGTAGGTCGCCAACACATGGAGCAGCGCTTTTCGCGCGTCCCCGGTTCGTTCGATCGCCTGTGTGACGTTCAGCAAGAATCCCTTGTCTTCGAGGATCTGGATCTGGGCATGAAAGACGGCGGCGAACTCGGGACCGAATCGCTCCTGAACGATGTCGCGCATATCTTCGATCTGACGCCGAGCCGCAGTCATCGCCGCCTTGAAATCCGAGTGTTCCTGCGCGACGTCATCGCTGGGCTGATACGGCATCCGCTCGAGATCGACCGGCTTATCCATTCGAAAGATCGGACCGATCGCCACGCCGCGTGCGGTTGCCAGTCCCCGCAAGGTGACATTCTTCTCGGAACGAGGGGGTTTCTGCGCCGGACCCTGTTCGAAATCGAGCGCACCGAGCACGGATGATTCGGCGATTCGACTAACAGCCTCGAGCCCCTCATCATCGCTCGAACTCATGAGCGCTAGAAGCTGTGCGTTGGCAACAACCGGCGCAAGAAGTGAGGCGCAGGTCTGCAGCAATTCGATATCCGGCTCATCGAAGCGCCGCGGCTCTACGGTTTGAATGACGATGACACCGATCACGACGCCCTGGACAATGAGCGGGGCCGCTAACAACGATTCGAAACGCTCTTCGCCCGTCTCCGGGAAATATTGATATTGGGGATCCGACCGGGCATGCTCCATCGCAATCGGTTCGCCGCGTTTCGCTGCCAGCCCAACCAGCCCGTCACCGATCGGCAGTTCGACTTGACCGACCGCATCGGCGTCGAGTCCGATGGTCGAGGCCAGACGAAGCGTCTGTCGCCCAGCGTCTGCGGAGTAGATGGAGCAGACATCCGCGTCGAGCCGCTTCGACACCAGATCCGTCACATTGGCGAGGGTCTCCTCGAGATCGTGTGATCTGGACACGATTTCGGCGACATCAGCCAGTAATGAGACTCGATCTGGAATAGGGGTACCTCGGGGTCCGCGAACCTGGCGACTGAATCAAATCCCGAGGGTAGCAACTGGAAACGCCCGGGGTGGACCCGGGCGCTTCCAAGATTCCTGCTCGGCGCACACTCTAATCGAGTGACGCCCACTTTCTAGAATCGCTCCGCGACTTCTAGTGCGTCGTCGGGAAGACCACCGACCGTCGAATCGACGGAAAGACCTGGTCCTTGTCCTCAAAGGACATCCCCAGCGCGAGCAAAATTTTTCGCTTGGTGTCCATTCTGCAGTTCAGGCCCTTCTCGACACTGTGAATCGTCCGCAGGGCAACTTTTGCCTTTCGGGCGAGCTGCGCCTGCGTCATCAGCTTATCTTCGCGGAACTCGCGTACACGGTTCGGCACGCGCGCTTCCTGGGCATTCATGGCTTCCATCACAATACTTCCCCCAATTGATCCAATGCTCCGGGAATCACTCCCGAAGTGCGTCCTTCAAATCGATTGAGAATTCGACTTGCCCGAGGTGATTCTTTAGGCAATTCCGCTGGTTGGGAGCTTTTTGGGGGGGCGCGCCGCGCACGGGGTGCACTTGCAGAGGACTCGCGTGGAACCGGCGACATGGAGGCATCAAGCGCACAACCATGACCCCTCATTATGGGTAAATGAGGGTTCGTGCGTAGGCAACTCTGGTGAAAGTCGGGACCTCTGCGAGAGCCCGCTTGATTGGCCCGCTCTGCTAGCCTGAGTGGCTTTGCAGGGGGGGGAACAGGGTGCCACGAAGCTGGCTTCGCCTTTTTTGGGCGGGCGTCCTCATCTGCGGGGCAATCGTCGGCTACCTGGCGATCTCCGGTGTGGGTGCAAGGCTTCTTCACGAAGAGATCGAGACCCAACTGAGTCGACTCCTCAATGGCCCGGTGGAGATCGCGGAGGTCGATCTCCGTTTCGAAAACGGGCTGTGCATCGAGGCCCATGGGCTCGAGGCCTATCCAAATCCCGACGGCGACGTCCCCGCCCTGCGTGCCAGCCGTGTCCTGGCCTGGGTCGATCTGCTCGCCATTCTCGTCGGCCGTCTCGAACTCAGCTCGCTGATTCTAGAAGGGCCACTGGTCCGTATCGAGCAAAGGTCCGACGGATCACTGATCGGTCTTCCGCTAGCCCCGTTTGCTGCTCCGACCCATTCAAAGGAGGGGACCGACAAGACATCGATCGGCGAACTCATCGCCGCCCAACTCGAATCTCTCGATCCCACCGCCACCCAATTCCTCAATGAGTTTCGCCCAGCCGATCGAATCGAGGTTCTCGACGGTGCGATCAGCTGGATCGATCATCGACAACTCGGACCGAACGATCTGCCACGTGAGCTCCGGCTTGAACTCGTCTCCGGGCTTGCCATACGCAATTGGCTCTCAGGCGAGGTCACCCTCGATTGGCGCGGTGTGTTCGTCGACGGCCAACACACGCCCTTCCCTTTCGAAATGTCCGTCCACCGAGACGACGAGGCACATTTCGAATGGAAGGCATCCATGCTGCAGATTCCACTCGAGACCGCTAGGACGCCGCTCTACTTCATTCGAAACTCGGATCGACTCACCGGCACTCTGGATGCCCGATTTGCCCTCACCACCACTGCCTCTGGCCAGCTCCAGCTGACCTTTGAAGCCACCATTGAGGATGCCGCGTTTCGGCTCCGGGAGTCCGGTTCGCGGGTCCAACCGGGGAAAGTCGATGCTCGGGTCGTACTCGAATTCGATTCCAGCCGCCTCCGCCTGAAGACCGGCCGGTTCGCGGGGAATAGACTCGAGATCGAATTCAAGGGCGCCATCGACCGGCCGATTCGCCCGCGCTCGATGACACGCATCGAGTCTCGAATGCTGGGTGTCCAAATTTCCGGCGTCCGGGAGCTCGCCCGGCGATACGACACCGAATTCGACATCGCTCTCGCGATCGCACGACTCACGGAGAGCGTCCGCGATGGTCAAATCCGCTACATCGAAGCCGCTGGCACGACCACGCTCATGCGCTGGCTCGATCTTGCGAGCGGCCGAAGTCGAGAGCTTCCGGAAAATTTCACGTTCGGCGGCGGAATCGACGCCGTGGTGCTGGAAACGGGACCGGGCGAGAACATCGATGAACTCACGGGCGAGATCGACTGGACAGAAGACCGAGTCTCGCTGCGAAACATGACGGGACGCTTTCGCGGCAGGCCGCTCCCCAAAATGAATGCGGTCTTCGAAGGTGTCTCCCATCTCCTCGACAACATCGCCGCGATCGAGACGGTCAAGACGAGCCCACCTCCCATTCCCGGCGTCGGTCCGCTCCTGCAGATCTTCCGCCCCGACGATCCAACCGCGATTCCGACGATTCGCGCGATCGCCTTGGCATTCGATCATCTCGAACATCCGCTCTTCCGCTATCCGATCAGCGACCTGCGAATCCTGATCGAGCCTCTGCGCCGCGGGTTGCAAATGAATATTCGCGAAGGCCAATGGGCTCACACCGGCATCGAAGGCGACATCGTCTGGTTCAGCGATCCAGACGCACCGACCATCGACGCCCGTATCACACTTCATCAACCGGCCCTCGACGAAAATCCTCCGCAAGCGGCCGAGTCCGAGCAGGTCGAGATCGAGGAGGCTCAAGCCGTGGTCGAAAAGCTTCGCTGGGGATCCGGCCGCTTCGAAGTGAAATTCCGCCCGAAGCCAACACTTCCCTTTGAAACCGCAACCGGATTCTTCCGGCTCGATGACGCAGCGCTCATCGGTCATGAGATCGAGATTCGCCTCGCCCCGCGTGGCACCTCGGCGCTTCGGGCCAAGATCGACCTTGAGGATCCCGAATCCATCGGCCTCGACATTTCTTTCGCGATCACCGACGCAACGCTCGAGGCAATGAGCGAGTTCGTCGCGCTCCCTCCGGGTCTCGTTACCGGCGAGTTTCGTGCGACGGGATCGCTGATCGGTCGCGTCCAACCACAGACTTCGTTCATCGCCGACTTGACCGGTGATGTCCGGATTGAAGCCGAGAACGGCCTGGTGCACACCAACCTCCCGCTCATGCTTCGGCTCGGAAAAGCCACCGAGGGCTTCAGCCCATTCGCGGATGCCGACGAACTGCAATACGAATCGATGTCGGGAAACCTCGAAATCCAAAAGGGATGGCTCCGCACGGAAGACTTTGAACTCGAAGGCCCTCTTCGCGTCTATTCCAAGGTTCGACTCAACACGAACAAGTCACCGGGCAGAATCAAGGCAGTGGTCGGTATTTTCTTGTTTCGCACACCCAATGAGATCCTCAGCAGCCTGCCTCTACTGAAGAGCTTCCTTCCCGGATCCGACCGCGGCCTCATCGGCGCCTACTTCAAAGTCAAGGGCCCCGTTGATGACCCCGACGTCGAGGCGCTTGCACTCAAGACCATGTTGTCCAGCGTCCCGAATGCCATCAAGGTCCCCTTCAAGGCGATGCGCTTTCTCTTTGGCGCAAGTGACGACGACTCATGAACGCGCTCCCGGCCAGAACAAAGATCCTGACATTGCCCAGACTAGAAACAGAACTCTCCAATTCCCGAGCACTCGGCCAGCGAATCGTCTTCACGAATGGCTGTTTCGACCTACTCCATATCGGCCATGTCCGCAGTCTCGAATCCGCGCGGGCATTAGGCGACGTATTGGTCGTTGGCATCAACCTCGACGCGAGCGTCCGACGAGCCAAAGGGCCGGACCGACCTGTCAATCCCGCGCGCACTCGAATGGAAGTCGTCGCAGCATTCCAATGCGTGAATTGGGTCGTTGGATTTGCTGCGGACACGCCCATCCGACTGATCAAAGCAGTGCGGCCGGACGTGCTCGCGAAAGGTGGGGACTGGTCCCTCGATACGATCGTGGGTCGCGAAGAGGTCGAGCTAACGGGCGGACGCGTCGTGCGGCTGCCCGTCGTGAAGGGCATTCGATCCACTCAGATGATTGAGAAGATTCGTCGCTCGCCGCCACGGCGAAAACGTTAGGTCAAAAGGTCAAAGGCCGGAACTTGAGGTCAGACGAAGCGATCTGAGCCTTGGTCACCGGCCGTCACGGACTCGCCACTGACGAGCTCCGCTCGTCGGTACTCTGAATCGAGAAGCGGTTCGATCCGATCGACGATGAGGTCCGCCACACCCTGGAATTTCTTGGCGTGATCGCGTTCGGCCCTCGCAGAAAAGGGAACGAAGGGCTCACCGATATGAAATGCCGAAAGCTCTTCGTAGGGGATCGGCTCACCGACTCGGTAGACGATCTTGCCCCGGCCAGCGAACGGTGATGCGCCCGGATAGACACCATCGGAACCGTTGCAGCCCACTGGAACGATGGGCATCTTCAAATGCAGCGCGATCTGTGAAATACCGATGCGACCCGGGAGGAGCCGCTTCGAGCGTGTGCCCTGAGGAAAGACCAGAAGATCGAGGCCGATCCGCATCGCATGCGTATTCAACTCCACAAACTGAGCCATCATCGCCTGGAAGAGTGAGCATATATAATCGGCATAATCTGGTTCGCCATGTTCGGCTGGATCACCGTGGTTCGGACGGAATTCGACGCCCATCGGGTCCCGTGCTTTACGCAGCAGCATTTCTGGAACATCGGGCGGCGTCGGCAAATCCGCATGATCACCGACCGCCCGCGCGTCTATCACTTCACGCAAGAGCGCATATTCCCGATCGGTCGGCGTCCGCTTCATGACGGAAAGGAAATCTCGAGTGATCAGATAGCCGCGCGAGACGGTTGGCAGCTGAAGCATGCTCTCCATGAAGCGCGCCATGAACTGACCTTCGTAGTACTTGCCTTTTACCCATGTCGTGGTGAAGCGATCCAATTGCTGCCAGAGAATATATTGAAAGGGCCAATAGTTGTATCGGTCCGTATGGTTCATGGCGAAGATGACAGGGCCCTCGGGAATCCGATCCTCGTTTTCAAAACCAAGTTCGATGCCAGGCAATCGGCTGTAATTCACACCTAAAAACCAGCCCAGGAAGCGCTGTGAAAAGGGGCGGCGGACCAACTTCAGTCGTTCGAGCCGAGCGAGATCGAGCATGGCCTAGCTCCCCTCCAGGGTTGCCAGATCTTCTGGCGTATTGATGTTAGTCAGTGCCACATCCCCAAGATCGGACAGGCCGAGATCATCGAATCGGACTCGACTACACTCGACATGCGTAAGCAGATCTCGCATAGAGAGTCGTCCGGACGCGAGGTTCGAGCGCGCCACCTCAAGACATGACTCGCGTTGATAGATTGCGCAGAGCGGCTGATCACCTTGGTCATCCACCGGCACGACCGCGTCGTTTTCGGGCCAGGCACAAAGGGCCAACAGGAGATCAGCACAGAGCAATGGGAGATCCGTCGCCACGACCAGAACCCGAGGCGACGTCGCGGCGTCCAGCGCGGCGACCAGTCCGCGCAATGCGCATTGGGGGCCGGACGGATCCGAAACACGACGACCAGGAGCATCCGCATCGGGTATACCGCCAACCAGCAAGGTCTCCGTAAACAGACTTGCGAGCAGATTCGCGGCTCGTGTCGACCAAATTTCGCCCTGCCATTCCAGATGGGCCTTGTCTCGACCCATTCGCGTCGATTTTCCGCCGAGCAGTAGAGCGCCGGTCACATTGCCAAGCAGACTCGAATCCATTTCGTCAGAATCCCCGTTCGTTCTGGTCAAAGAATGCGGGGTCGAGAATCTGAACATCGACTTCAGCACCGACATCGAGCCCCTCGCACTCGGCCCTGAACACCGCCAGTCCGTGCCCTCGAACAAGTGAGGTCAAAACCCCGGAGCTCTGATTTTCCACCGGAGTCGCATGGTATTCGCCATCTCGTGTTTCGAGGATCACCCGCACGAAATGCAGCCGCCCCGCTTTCTTCGTCATTTTCTCGGTCAAACGGGCGCGAACGACAGGCCGATACAGCGCGCGATGCCCGAGCATCTTGCGCAGTACAGGCCGCACGAATTCTTCGAATGTCACGGAAGCCGAGACCGGGTTGCCCGGGAGCCCAAATACGAGCGTACCCGTCGACTCGATCACACCGAAGACGAGCGGGAATCCCGGCTTCATCTTCACGCCCCAGAAGTGCAAGCGGCAGCCCATTTTTTCAAGAACGCCCCGCACATGATCGTGATCACCGACGGAGACGCCGGCAGAGCTCACGATCACGTCGGCTCGCTGCCCCGCGTGTAGTTTCGCTTCGATGGAGGTCGGCGTGTCTTCGGCGATGCCGAGATACATGGGCATGGCACCGGCTTCCCGACACTGGGCTGCGATCGTATAGGAGTTCGACGAAACGATCTTGTCCGGATCGGCGGATCGATCCGGTTCGACGAGTTCGTTTCCACCTGAGAGAATGGCAACCGTCGGTCGCTGATGAACGGAGACGACCGAGCGCCCTACAGAGGCCAGAGCACCAAGGTGTGGCGCGCCTAACAAGGTACCCGAGGCAATCAGCTGGTCCCCGATTCCAAAATCTTCCCCGGCATCGCGGACATGTTCCCGAGCAAGAGGGGCGACCAGAATCTCGACACGTCCCGCATCCGAACGGGTGTCTTCTTGGCGAATGATTGCGTCGGCGCCCGTCGGAAGCGGTGCGCCCGTGAAGATCCGCGCGGCCTCGCCAGCCTCGAGAGACCGCTTCGCCTTTGCGCCCGCCGCGACTTCAAAGACGATCGGAACAGAGATGGGGGAATCCGCGGATGCTTCCAACAGATCCGCCCGGCGAACGGCATAACCGTCCATCGCCGAACAATCCTGTGGTGGTTGGCGGCGACCGGATTCAATCGACTCCGCGAGAATTCGACCCGCGGCTTCAGAAGTCGAAATCGTTTCCGCAGCCAGCCTCTGGGTCATTTTCAGGACCGCCTTCTGGGCCTCGTCGACGCTGAGTCCTTCTCGCATGACGTCGAACAATACCCTCTAGTGGGCGCTGGTGGGATCCCAGACTGCCCTGTTCCATTCGTCCGCGGGAATCTCTCACTGATCTCGCTTGCACCAAATGGCGCCACCGCTAAAGTGCCTAAAAATTAGGCATTCCTTCAGCGCTTCCCGCCCCAATTCATGCCGACGGGCCGGAGCGCCTCGCAGGGTACGATTGAATATCCATGAAACGCGAACTCCAAGGCATTTTTGACGCGCTGCTCGAAGGCGTCGTAATCCTCGACAAGGATGGCCGAATCGAAATGGTCAATTCCGAAGCCATTCGACTATTCAGTGCCTCTCGCGAGCTGTTGACGGGTGAATATCTCAGTCGTGCGCTCGGCAGCGATCACCCGGTCGTCGAGATCATCCGCCGGGTCGTGCAGTCCGGACGGGCGTCGATCCATGATGAAGTTGAATTTCCACGCCGGCTCGCCCCCCCTGTCCCGGTCGATGTCGCAGTTTCCATTCTCGACGGGCCCGACCGCGAAGGACCTGAGTTTGCCAGTATCGCCATCGCCCTGCGAGATCGCAGCACCGCACGAACCTTGCGCGAAGAAGTCAGCGAGCGTGAGCGACAAGAATCCTACGGAACCATCGCTGCCGGCATCGCCCACGAGGTCAAGAACCCACTCGGCGGCATTCGAGGCGCAGCCGAATTGATCGGAATGGACGCCTCGAACGAACGGGGAAGCAAGATTTCCGCGTTGATCGTCAAAGAAGTCGACCGGATCTCGGACCTCGTCGACGAACTCATGGTCTTCGCCCGAGGAGACCGGTTACGAATCGAAAGTGTGAACATCCATCGCCCTCTCGACGCATTGCTGGACCTGCTTCAGTTCGAGCGCGGCTACGAAAACATCGAAATCGAGCGTGTCTATGACCCATCTCTCCCCGAGATTCAGGCCGATTCCGATCGCCTTCAACAGGCCTTTCTCAATCTGGCCCGGAATGCGATGCAGGCCATGGAAGAAAAAGGCGGAATGCTCGTGCTCTCGACGAGAATGACGCTGACCCATCGCCTCGTCGACGCAAAGGGTCACCCGCAACCGACCATCGAAATCAGTTTCGTCGATACCGGCCTCGGGATCTCACCGGAAACCATGAATCGAATGTCAACGCCCTTTTACACCACGAAACGAAAGGGAACCGGGTTGGGGCTTTCAGTCGCGCGCCATTGGATCGGCCGTCACGGCGGGCGGATCCGAATTGACTCAGTCCCCGCTGAAGGAACCCGCGTCGACGTTCATCTTCCTCTTCGCACTATCCCAGACTCGAACCAGTCGCAGGAGCCACAGGAGCAACCATGATGACTCATTCGGAAACCGGCATGCAGATTCTCGTCGCGGATGATGAACCTTCCATCCGATTCGTCTTGCAGGAAGCCCTCGAGGATCTGGGGCATCACGTTACGGTCGTTGAAGATGGGGATGCCGCGTTAGGCGCGCTTACGCGCGCGCGCTTCGACCTCGCCTTTCTCGACATCCGAATGCCGGGACAAACCGGGATCGAAGTTCTGCAACAGTGTCGAGCTAGCGGCAACGATGTCGCAATTGTCATTATCACGGCTCAGAATCTTCTCGAAAATGCGGTCGAATCGATGAAGGCGGGAGCTCTCGACTATCTGGTCAAGCCCTTTGCCCTGGCCGCCGTCCAAGCACTGACGGAGAAGGCGCTTTCGACCCGCGCGCTGAAAGAGGAAGTTCGCTCTCTGCGCAGAGCCGTCGGCCGCGCAGTTCTGCCCGGTGGCGATCGGCTGGTCGGATCCAGTCACGCACTGCTCGAGATTTTCAAAACCGTCGGCAAGGTCGCACCGCGAAATGTCCCAGTCCTGATCACCGGTGAAAGTGGCACCGGCAAGGAACTCGTCGCCCATGCGATCCACGCGGCCAGTCCCCGAGCCGAAAAGCCCTTCATCGCCGTCAATGCCGCCGCGATTCCCCGCGAGTTGCTTGAGAGCGAACTGTTCGGTCACGAGCGCGGCGCATTTACAGGCGCGACGACCTCTCGCGCGGGACGCTTTCGTGAAGCTTCAGGCGGAACGCTCTTCCTCGATGAGATCGGCGACATGGCGATCGACCTGCAGGCCAAACTCCTTCGTGTGCTTCAATCGGGCGAGGTCACGCCGGTCGGTGGTCGCGGACAAGAAATCGTCGATGTACGGATCATCGCCGCGACACATCACGATCTCGACCAGGGTGTTCGTGACGGCGTGTTCCGAGAAGACCTGCTCTATCGCCTACGCGTCGTGCCGATGTCGATTCCGCCCCTTCGCGATCGAGCGGAGGACATCCGAACCCTGGCGCTACATTTTGTGGAACGTTATGCACGGGAACTCGCCGAGGGGTCAGTCAGCCTTCCGGAGCAGTCGATCGAATGTTTGGAAACCTATCCGTGGCCCGGCAATGTTCGCGAACTCGAGAACGCGATCAAGCGTGCGCTGGTCTTGTCGACCAACGAAGTACTCGCACCCGAGGAATTCGATTTCCTGACTGAGAAGTCGACTTCTCCCCCGAAGGAGGCGACGCTCGAAAACTTCATCATCCGCGAAACCAACCTCCTCTTCGATCGCGATGAAAATGCCAACGACATTTATCAACATCTTCAGCAGCGCGTCGAACGATCGCTGCTCGAGGTCGTACTCGAGCGAACCCAGGGAAATCAAATACGTGCGGCGGCTCGCCTCGGAATCAACCGAAATACACTTCGAAAGAAAATTACGGAACTCGGAATCGAGCTACCCAATCGAGGTTGATCGAGTGTGCGGATGGGTCCCGGTTCATCCATAGGCAAGCGTGGGCAACGGACTAGAGAATGTCAGCGAGCGGAATCTCCATGAACGAACGCGGAAACGATTATCTCGGACTTCACGTCCTGGTGGACGACGACCCGCGCTGGGATTGCAGCCCAGTCGAACAAGCCCGCAAGGCCTGCTCGGCGCAGGTTCCCGTCGTTCAGCTGCGTGTAAAAAATGCGACCGACGAGCAATGCCTCAAATGGGCCAAAGAGATCCGAGCCATGACTCGAATCTCCAATACCCGATTCGTCGTCAACGACCGCTTCGACATCGCGCTGCTCGCAGAAGCGGATGCCGTTCATCTCGGGCAGACGGACCTGCCCCCCGCCGCCATTCCTGCAGAATTTCGTGCGCGCCTCGCGATCGGACGCTCCACTCATACGGAGGCGCAATTAAAGACCGCTCGCTCCGAGGACGTCGACTATGTCGCCTTTGGACCGGTCTTTGGGACGACGTCCAAGGAGTCAGAGTTCGATGCCCGGGGCCTCGAGGCTCTCGCCCTTGCAGCAGAACTCGCGTCCCCACGACCGCTGATTGCCATCGGCGGCATCCAACTCTCGGACGTCTCCGACCTTCGCGATTCTGGCGCGGCCGGATTCGCCGTCATCTCAGCGATCGTCGAATCAGAGGACCCAACCGACGCGGCGCGCGCTTTCATCCTGGCCTTCGATCATGAATGAGATCGGCCTGCGCGCCCTCTCCTGTATTGGATTCTTCGTCCTGCTGGCGATCTGCTGGCTTCTATCCAGCGACCGCTCTGCCATCGACCGACGCCTGGTTGGCCTGGGCATCGCCATGCAGTTCGGACTCGCCATCCTCTTGCTGGCGACTCCGATCGGCGAATTCTTTTTCGTCTTTGTCAAAATTCCGGTCGAGGTCTTGATTGCGGTGACGCAGCAAGGCGTGGAATTCGTTTTCGGCCCACTGGCCCATGTCGGAAACAGCTTTGCGTTAGGCGTTCTCCCTATCATCATTTTCATGGGCAGCCTCTTCGGGATTCTCTACCACCTCGGATGGATCCAACCTATCGTCCATGTCCTGGCGCGAGCATTGGCTCGAACGCTGCGGCTCTCCGGTGCGGAAGCTCTGGCTGCGATCGCGAATCTTTTCGTCGGTTTGATTGAGTCCGGCGTCGTCATTCGCCCCTACCTGGGGCGCATGACCCATTCAGAACTCTTCACATTCATGACGCTAGGCATGTCGACGATCGCGGGTTCGGTCTTGATCGCGTACGTCACGATCCTGGGCGGCGGCGATTTCGCGGGTCATCTTGTTGTTGCGAGTTTGATCTCTGCACCGGCCGCCCTCGTCGTGGCCAAGATCCTGATCCCGGAGACCGAAACGCCCGAAACTCTCGGTTCCGCACCCCCGCTCGAGATGAAACCGGGAAGCAGCCTGATCGACGCCGCCGCGGAGGGGGGCATGATCGGAATGCGGCTCGCACTCAACATTGGTGCGCTTCTCATCGCATTCGTCGCACTCGTTGCGCTGGCCAATACGTTCATCGGCGCATTGGCAGGTCTCTTCGGTTATCCCGACTTGACGCTGCAAGGGCTACTCGGATACTTGATGGCGCCGGTTGCACTGCTCATGGGCATCCCATGGAGCGAAGCCTTCGAGGTGGGTTCCCTGATCGGACTGAAAACGATCGTGAACGAGTTCGTCGCCTACGAAGCCTTGGCGCGTGCAATGAGTGATGGGCTGCTTAGCAACCGCAGTGCGATCATCGCCTCCTATGCACTGTGTGGGTTTGCCAATTTCGGATCTCTCGCGATCTTGCTTGGCGGAATTCATGGAATCGCACCAGAACGTCGCTCCGAAGCCGCCGAGCTTGGGCTACGCTCGATTCTTGCAGGCACCTTGGCAACTTGTATGACTGGTTGTCTTGCGGGCCTACTGACGGGATAAGTCGGGCGAATTGATCCGCCGAGACGTGACTCGACTCAGAGATAGACTGAGGAATCGACATCGTGAAAGAATTCAGAGGGAAAGTCGCCGTCATCACGGGATCCGCGAGTGGGATCGGACGAGCAACGGCCCTGCGCCTCGCGAAACGAGGCTCGACGATCGCACTAGCGGACATCGATCCCGACGGGCTCGAATCTGTTGCAAAAGAACTGACCGAACTCGGCGCCAAGCATTCGATTCATCGCGTGGATGTCTCTTCTTCTTCCCAAATGGAAGCCTTCGCGGGAGAGGTCGAGGATATTCATGGCGTAGTCGACATCCTGATCAACAACGCCGGCGTCGCGATTGCCGGCCCCTTCGCCAATCAGCGCCTTGAAGATCTGGAATGGCTCGTCGGCATCAACTATTGGGGCGTCGTGTACGGCTGCCACTATTTCCTCCCGCTCCTGAAGCGACCGGAGCAGGCGCATATCGTCAACGTTTCGAGCATGTTTGGTTTTCTGGGCCTCCCCGAGCAGAGTGGCTACTGCGCAACGAAGGCTGCTGTCCGTGCGCTGTCCGAAAGTCTTTGGACGGAGTTGCGACGGGACAACATCGGCGTAACGAGTATCCATCCAGGCTGCATCGATACCTCGATCATCCAGTCGAGCCGGATGAAGAACGAAGATTCGCGCGAGAGCGCGCAGGAACTGTTCAGTCTTCGCGGCGCTCCTCCGGATGCCGTCGCCGTCGCAATCCTTCTGGGCATCGAAAAGAACAAGCTCCGAATGCGCGTCCGACCCGAGTCCGTATTGACAGAATGGCTGAAGCGAGTCTTCCCGGTCGGCGTCCATCGTTTCATCGCCAATCGCTGGGAAAAAGATCAGGCGAAGCGCGAGTTGAAGCTTGAGACGAAGGGCTCCACAGCAACGTGAGCTGGCGCCGCACCGCAGCGCGCTACGGCGCGATCGTCTCCGTTGTCATAGCCCTCCTATGGCTGGCGCTCGCGCTCCGGCTCGAGGGCTTCATCAATCAGGTCGACCCGACGCCGCTACGCCAATTGTCCCCGCGTGCTCGCGCGCTGCACGACACCAGTCTGGTCGCCGACCTGCATGCTGATTCCCTTCTCTTCGGTCGGAACCTGCTAGAACGAAGCAATCTGGGACATGTTGACCTACCCCGGCTCCGAGAAGGTGGCGTCGGCCTCCAAGTTTTCTCGCTCCCCACCGTCGTCCCCTTCGGCCTCAACATCGAAAACAACGAAAGACCGGGTCTGGACTCGCTCACGATTGCGGGACTCGCACAGCTCTCCCCAACGGCATGGCTCGGCCCGACCGGACGCGCCCTCTACCACGCCAACCAGTTGCATAATTACGCCCGTGCCTCGGATGGCGCGCTCCGACTCATCAAGAATCGTGCAGATCTCGAAAAGCTACTCGCGGCCCGTGCGGAGGGCGGTGAAGTGACGGGCGGTCTTCTCGCGATTGAAGGCGCCCATGCCATGGAGGGCGATCCAGCCAACCTCCAGGTCCTCTTCGACGCCGGCTATCGAATGATCGGGTTGACGCATTTCTTCGACAACCGTTATGCGGGCTCGGCCCACGGTGTCGAAAAAGGCGGACTGACGAAGCTCGGTCGCCAAACCATTGCCGACATGGAAGCCATGGGCATCATCGTCGACCTGGCGCATCTCTCCCCGACGGCCATCGACGAAACCCTCGACATCGCGACGCGCCCAACTGTCGTGTCCCATTCTGGCGTGCGTGCGACCTGCGACAACCGCCGGAACCTGTCCGATGACCAAATTCGTCGAATTGCGGCCGGCGGCGGCATCGTCGGCATCGGCAATTGGGAAACGGCCGTCTGTGGCCTCACCCCGGACGACATCGCGAAAGCCATTGTCCATATCGTCGGACTGGTCGGAGCAGACCATGCGGCACTCGGGTCGGACTACGACGGCGGAACGACCGTTGGCTTCGATACCAGTGGCGTTCCCGTGCTGACCCAGGCACTCCTCGACGCAGGACTCGGTGACGGTGCCATTCGCAAGGTTCTCGGCGAGAACGTTCTCCGAGTTCTGTCGAGCACTCTACCTTCGGCCGGCATCGCAGCAAACTAACATTGCCACCAGAACTCTAAGATGCCGATGGGCCTGGCGCATCTTTGGCAAGCGGCGCCTTGATTCCGTCCTCAGCGTCGACTTCCTCTATATCTGGCTCGAGAAACATCTCCAGCATCAAGAGGCCGACCCCGACCACGATCCAACAATCCGCCATGTTGAAAGTCGGCCAGATATAGCCGCCCCACAGACGAACATCGAGAAAGTCGATGACTTCGCCATACACAACACGATCAGACAAGTTGCCAATGGCCCCGCCCAACACCGCACCAATCGCGGCCGCGGATAGCGTTCGCCCCGGTTCGAGCCGCCGGAAGAAGGACAAGAGAAGGACGACCGCCAGGACGCCCGTACTCAGGAAAAAGGCGAACCGAAGTCCCGAGGGCATCGAAACCATGAAGCTGAAGGCGCCGCCGGGATTTCGCACGTGGGTCAGGTTGAAGCGATCGGGAATCAGTACCCACATCTCGCCGTAATGGAGGCGACCGATGATCCAAATCTTCGTGAATTTGTCGATGAGGAGCGTCGAAATGAAAACCATCGATAGAACGACGACATTGTGAGAGAATTTCGGCATATAGTCCGGGAGCGTATCACGTCGGCTCTAACCGCCCTAATTTCGAGCCTGGCGGACCATTCCCCCCAAGGGCTTCAAAGGGCACGGCGGGCTGCGACCCCCAAACATGACAGCCATGATACTGAACGGTCCCATTCGTTAATTTATGACAATGCATCCAACGCGCGAAGACTCGCGCTCGCCCTGATGGGCTTCCGTGAACTCCGCTAGGAACCGTTATGTCGACTGCACTATCAGATACCGATCCAACCCAGAATCTCAGCCCCGAGCAAATGCGCAGCGAACAGCATTGGAAAGAGCAGTTCACGAAGGAAGAGCTGCGAGAAATTCTCGCCATGGAGGACTGGCGAAGTGTCTGGACCCTGCTCGTGAATTGGGGAGTCATCTTCGCAAGCTTTGCGCTGGTGGGTTGGCGTGCGAATCCGCTGACGATCGTACTCGCGCTCTTCTTGATCGGGGGTCGACAGCTCGGATGCTCGATCGTGCTTCATGAAGCCGCTCATCGATCTTTTCTGTCCAACCGAAAGTGGAACGACCGGATCGGCAATTGGTTCGGCGCCTACCCGGTCTGGTCTGAAGTCCTCCCCTACCGAAACTACCATCTCGTTCATCACGCCAAGACGGGTACCGAAGCCGATCCCGATCTGTCGCTGACACTGCCCTTTCCGATCTCAAAGAAGAGTTTCAGGCGCAAGGTCTGGCGTGACCTCAGCGGCCAGACCGGCTGGAAGCAACTCGCTGGAACCTTCAAGCGCGACCTCGGAATCGGAGAGTTTCGAAACCAGCGCAATCAGGGTCTCAAGCCTGGCGAGAAGCCGGATGTCGGATGGCATAAGTTGGTGCCGGTGCTGGTCTCGAATGGCGTCATCCTGGGAATCCTGGCGCTCTTCGCACGCCCCGAGCTCTACCTGCTCTGGCCCATCGCATTGCTCACGACTTTTCGTCTCGTGATCCGAATTCGCTCGATTGCCGAACATGCCATGACGGGCCCAGCCGAGGATCCCCTTCGCAATACCCGAACCACCCTCGTCTCGTGGTGGGAACGGCTCTTTCTCGCGCCCAATTTCGTGAACTACCATCTTGAACATCATCTGCTCATGACGGTGCCGCACTATCATCTACCGAAAATGCACAAGCTCCTTCGAGAACGGGGCTTGCTCGAAAAGGCACTCATCAACGATGGCGGCTACCGCGATGTGTTGCAAAGAGCGGCCAGCGCCTAGCCCTATCAAACGAGTTCGAGAATCAGAGCGCGCAACGCCGAATCAGCATTCGGCCGCACGACCGCGCCCGTCGATCTTCAGTGCGGCATCCGCTGCGGCACGACGAAAGACCGGGTCTTCACGGATCTGATCCTCGCGAAAGCAGGCTTCGACCATCTTGATCGAGTGCTCCTGAAGCGAGCATGCGGCGTGATATCGAATCTCATCCCAGCTCTTGGCCACACGTTCCACTTCCTCGTCAGGGGCGTCGGTCACCGCTTCTCCACCGCGTGACCCAAAGATGGAATGCATGGCCGCCGTCGACTGAAAGACCGCCGATCCCAAACGACAAGCGTCCAGGTCACTCAGATACGGCGCGACCAGCCGTGTCGCACTCGGGATCGTGAGCGCATGAACGTACGCAATCCGCAAACTCGGGTGACCCAGATAGAGAGAGGCGGCAACTCGACAAAGGCGGCTTAGGAATTCATCGAGCTCAGCGATGTGAGGCGATGCGAGATCTTCGATGGCTTCCGAAAATGCGGGAAATCGGTCGAGCCGGCGAACACTCTCAAAGAAGAAACCCTGGCGAGCATCGGCCTCATTCACGAGCGGCCAGCTGTCCATCTGATCCGGTGCCTCGCAGGTCGGAGATGTCCCGGCTCCGAGTTGGCCCGGCAAGGATTGAAAGCGCGCCGACCAATAGGCGAGCCCTCGTGCCAGCTCGTTTCGCCGGAGGCGACTGTCCTCTAGCTCGAGACTTCGGACCGCATGCGCCACCCGCAAGAACCCGTGACCGGCTCCCGCGAAAAGCCCGGGAATGAGTGTCGGCACGAACGTCTCGACAACAGAGCGCCAATCCCCCTGCTCTAGTCGGCCCTCATACGTGGCGACCCAATCGGCGGCCCGAGACATTTCACCGAGCGCCACAGCTTCCTCCGACTCATTCATGACCTTGCCGGCCTTGGCCACCGGAACTCGCGCGGCGTAGAGGCCGAGAAAGGCCGGGATCAGTGCCTGATGTCCGAGCCGCTCGAGCGCCTCTGCCCCCATCGGCCCATGATTGGCGAGCCCGCCCGAATACTCGAGCTCCCCGAGATGAAAGCGCTCGAGTGCCTCATCGAAATTACTCACATCCATCCCTCTGTTGGTCGTTGCTCAGCCACCGGCAACCGAAACGGTAGCGGGGATAGTCTGGCGATAGCCTGCTAGGATCCTCGTGCCTTCAGATCGTCTTCGGATCACCATCCAACGGACGGATCGAACGTGCGCCCAAACCCGACACGCGCCGCCGAATCCCGAGACACTCTGTTCATACTCAATCACCTCGCTCATCCCAATTTACGCCCCCACCCTGAGAGGAATGACATCCATGGCTGACTCCGTCAGCGCGAGCCAGGTGCTCGACGCTCTCCGCCCCATCATCGATCCCGATTTCCAAAAGAGCATCGTCGATCTTGGATTCATCAAGGACCTGCGCATCGACGGCGCCGCGGTCTCCTTCGCAATCGAGTTGACCACACCCGCTTGCCCAGTGAAGGAAGAATTCAAGCGCGCCGCCCATGAGCGCGTACTCGCCCTCAAAGGCGTCGACGACGTTGCGGTCACGATGACGGCCAACACCCGTCAGGCTGCAAGGCAGGCCAGCGACGGACAAACCCAGGTCAGCCTCCCGGGCGTCAAAAACATCATCGCCGTTGCCTCGGGCAAAGGCGGCGTCGGCAAGAGCACGACGGCCATCAACCTCGCCCTCACGCTGCGCGACGAAGGCGCCGAGGTCGGCATTCTCGACACCGACGTCTACGGCCCCTCACTGTCCCTGCTTACGGGCGTGCACGGTCGGCCAGACACGACCCCCGATCGAAAGATCATGCCGCTGATAGGCCAGGGCATGAAGCTGATGTCGATGGCCTTCTTCATGGACGACGACTCGCCCGTGATCTGGCGTGGGCCCATGGTGCACGGACTTGTCAAGCAATTCCTCACGGATGTGAATTGGGGGGAACTCGACTATCTGATCGTCGATATGCCGCCTGGCACCGGCGATGCGGCGCTCACCCTGACACAGATGGCGCCTCTATCAGGAGCCGTGATCGTCACCACGGCGAACGATCTCTCCCTGATCGATGCCCGTAAGGGACTCCAGATGTTCGAAAAGGTTGGCGTCCCAATCTTGGGCATCGTCGAGAACATGTCGTACTTCACGCCTATGGATCAGCCGGATCGCAAATATCATATATTTGGTCGCGGCGGAGGCGAGCGAGTGGCGAAGGAGTTAGGCGTCGACTTTCTCGGTGAGGTTCCCATCGATCCACGGATTGCCGAGGACGGTGATGTCGGCAAGCCCATCGTCGTGAGTCAACCAGATTCGCCCTCGTCTGTTGCCTTTCGCCGCATCGCCGGTGAAGTCGCGCGAAAGGTCGCGATGCTCGCCATCACGAACCCGCCGATCGCTGACACCAATATCACCTGGGTGAACAACTGATTCCGGGTTCTCGTACGGCATGTTTCGGGACGAAAGTCCGCTGGCGGGCGGGGCTTCGGGTGTTCGCGTTAGGGACCGCTCACGTCAGGCCTTCCGGATCAGCTTCAGGCAGAGCGCGGGCGTCACGGTGACATCCACAATCCAGGCGATCGCCAGGGTCGCCGCGCCGAGGATTCCGAACTCGGCTTGATTGCGGAGCTCGCTGCCACCGACTACGAGCAGCCCGACACAGACCGCAAGAGTGGTGCACGTAATCGCGCGCCCTACATGAATCAAAGCCGCACGAAGCGCGGCCTCGACATCTCCCGACTCCCGCAGCGCGCGGCGATACTCGACCAGCAGATGAAGCGTGTCATCAACCGCTATTCCCAGAACGATCGAGCCCATCAGAGCCGTCGAATTATTCAGCGTCACGCCCGTCGCACCCAAGAGCCCAAAATAGAGCAAGACCGGCAGCATATTCGGAATCAGCGCATACAAGCCGAGCCGAATCGACTTGAAATACCCGATCAAGAGCAAGCCGATCATGCCCCCAGCCGCGAGCAGACTCAGAACCTGACCGCGTGCGATCCGATTCGCTGCTCGGGTCAACAAAATCGCATTGCCCGTCGTGTGTCCGCTGATCTCTTCTGGAAGCATCGCGAGCCGGGCATCGATTCTCTGGGCGAGTAGATCGAATTCACGGGTTTCAGTTTCCGTCGAACGCACCATGACCGTGATGACCTGGTGCGCTCGGTCGAGCAGCACATCGAGTTCTTCGTTGGCCCCAAAGAGCAACAGCTGGGCGATCAGTTTCTCGCTCTCCGGAATTCGACGTGTGGGGGTCTCCTCGGGTCCGAGCGCTTCGTTCAAGACTTCGAGGTACTGAACCACCGAGGTCGTGTTGCCAATCTCCGGCTGCGCGACCAACCACTCCTGTAACTTAGCGACCTCGCGAAGAAGTTCTGGCCGCTCGAAAGCGCCGGGCTCCTCAGCCCGCAACATGACGTAGAACTGATTGGCCCCACCAAAGAGTCGATCGACTTCTTCGTAGGCGAGTCGGATCTCGGTTTTTGGACCAAAGTTTTCGATCACCGGCAGATTGACTTCGATCTTAGTCGCAAACCACATCGCAGCGGCCAGCAGGCCCGCAGCCACGACGAGAATGGACGTCGCATGGCGAATATCAAACTCTGCGAGGGAGCGAAATTTTCGATCAAGCCAGCTCTCTCCCGTCACCAACGGATGAGCAAGCGCGACTTTCTTACCGGAAAGCATCAGCGGAACGAAGGTAAGCGCCGCAAGCAAAGTGGCCGCCGTGCTCACCGCAGAGAAAATTCCGAAACCGCGGATCACCTCCAAGCCATTCGCCAACAAAGAGATGAAGCCGGCGGCCGTCGTTAGCGCTGTAAAGGCAACCGGGAAGGCCACCCGCGCCAATGCGCGCTGAGCGCGGTTCTCACCCTGGCTGGTCTGGAAGCTCGCCACCACATGCGTCGCGTAAGCAAAACCCAAAACGAGGACCAGAGGAGGAATCAAGGTGGTCACGATATTGAGATCGTGCCCGACCCAACCCATCACTCCCACTGTCCAGAGAAGTCCGAGCGCAACCGCAGCGATCGGAACGATCCCAATTCGGATACTCCGAAAGAAGGCGCACGAGATCACACTCATGAGCAAGAAAACGACAGGGACCATCATGGTCAACTCCGACGTCATCAAGCGGCCAACCTCGGACTTGATGTATGGGGTCCCCGCCAGAACCACCGACATCTCGGGTGCGGCGGCACGAGCGATCTCGCGCACTTGCAAGTCGAGAGATTTCGCGAGAAAGACCGCTTCGGGCATGCGTCCGAAGGTGACCAGGATTCCAGTAGCCGTGCCGTCCTCTGAAACGAAAGTTCCCGCCCGCAACGGATCCGAAAGGACATCGTCGCGAAGCTGATCGGCTTCTACCTGGGTCCGGGGGAGGTCATCGAGAAATCCTGAGATCTCGACATCGTTATCGATCGGCCGCATCCGGACGGCGTTCGCCAACCCATCGACATGATGCACGCCTTCGGCCGCCTCGACTGCGCGAGTCACACGAACCAGGGTCGCGAGACCCTCCGGCGTAAACAGCTCGTCTCCACGAAGCGAGATCATAACGACATCGTCGCTGCCAAAACGCTCGAGAAGCTCTTCGTATAAACGCCGCGCCGGGTCATCCGCCGGCAGCATTGCATTCAGCGACGGATCGATCTGGAGCCGCGGCACCCTATTGATCGGATCATAAATCCCCCCCGCCGCTCCGAGTGTCAGAACGATGAGTAAAAGCGCGACCCATCCGCGATGGGCGAGAATCCAGCTCGGAAATGAATCGGACAGACTCAGTCCCTCGTTCAGTGCGCCACAGAGGCTGGCATCGGTTCCGCGAGCGCACGTTTCGTGAACTGCTCGACGGGTAACTTCGCGGTCGAGGCGAACTGCTCGATTCGTATGATCGTGCGCGTTTCTCGCCTCAGGTCTTCCATCACGAAGAGGTACGGCAGGTGCGCTGTCCCGACCGTTCGGATTTCGGCCTGGGGTGCGCGAAGTCGCTTGCGAAGACGGTCACCGCGCTCGAAAAGGTCGACCTGAATCGGCACACAATGCTGCTGATCGATGTAGGTGAGAACGCGAACGTATTCGGAACCATCCTCGGGGCCCGGAATAGCCTCGAGCAGCCACGCCGATCGGCCGTCGACCTCGGCGATTCCGACGAGTTCGAGATTCGCCCGATCTAGGGGGTCTCGCATTCGCTGAAGATCCTCAAAACTAAAATCCGTTCCCAACACCGGGCCTCGAAGATGCTTGCTTCGCACACGCTTCACGCGCGAGATCTCGGGAAGCCTAAGAAAGAATGCCGGCTGATCCGATTTTCGATCCATGATGAGCAACGCCGTTCCCGCAGTCTTGGCGGGCTCTAAAACTCGGAGCAGAACTCGAACCAGTTCATCATCATCTTTGGTCCAGCGGATCTCCGCGCGCGATCGCGTCGCCACACCACTCTGACCGATGGCTTCAACACTGAACTCGATCACACCAGCGGCTTGGGGAAGATTGCGAGTTGCGCAGCCTTCGATTTCGGAAAGCGTGGCCGAAGCACCGAGCAGCACTGGCTTGAAAAAGTTCGATATCTCCAACGCTGTCGCAGAGCCCGATGTAGCCCCCGCCTCCGAGGCGACATCCGACGCAGCAAAGGACGTCGTCGCCGAAACCACTATGCCGAGAGCAAGGGCAAGGGCAAGGGCAAGCGTGATGCCAGCGCTGATCCCGGCGAAGCCGCGCATCAAGCAGAGAGGTAAGTCACTCTTCCTCTGAGAGTGCTCAGGTTCAGCTCGCATCTTGTGTGGAATCCTCAATATCACCCGCCCCATGAAAGGCTGGATCAATCTGCGCCAGTCGTCTACCCGATCGACAATAAAGGGTCCGACTCGTCACGCCCGGGAGTCGGACACGCTACCCAAATCGACCGATTTTGGCCTCAGGATGGCTCGCGCACTCCCCGATGACCATTCGGGGGACCGCGCGACCACCCCTGATCCGCGCAGTCCCGATTGCGAAACGTCAGGCGCCTAGCGCTAATTCGGCGGACGAACCCCATGAAGTAGTTCGGGGAAGAGGACCAGATCCGACCTGACTTTCCCATTCAATGACTCCGAGACAAACTCCTCATACTCGAATTTTCGGAGTGAGATCGCCGGCGACGGGACAAAGAAGCTCTCGGAAATGTCGAAACTCGATGCCCAATTCGAGTAGCTCAGTGTCGCGGATTCGCCGCTCTCGCGATTGAAGTTCTCGACCCGAAGAGGAATCGGCGCAGATCCGGTGGTGACCCAGATCGTCCGGCGACCCGCCGCGTTCGTGAGTCGCCAGACCTCAGCGGGAATCCCCGAAACCGACTCGGTGCCAACTCGCTCACCGCCACTTTGAACCATCCTTTCGAAATCGTTTCCGAAGGGGCGTCCGCGATCGGCATCTTGCTTGATCGTCAACTCTGATCGCTTGATCTCGATGCCTTCACCCAGCAGAACGTCGTAGACCCAGTACCGATTCCCACTCACAATCGTCGTAATCGGATTCACGCCTAACATCGTATGAGCCCGAAGGCGAACACCATGCGACCAATAATGCGAGACACGAAATCCGGAGCGCGCGGAAATCACGGTCATCACGTACCAGGCATCCGGGCTCGTCGACTCATGGTCATCTTCGGCACGAGCGACATGCGTCTCGACGAGAACGCTGATGATCGAGAACAGGACGATCGAGAGCGCGGAGCGCAGAGCCCCTTTTGGGTTGAGAAAACGCATTCAGGGCAGAGCCTCTCTCGTCTTTGCGAGCGGGTTCGTTTCCAGATCTCGGATCATTTCCGAAATCGGGCTTTCTTTCATCTGCGAGGGGATCGGGAGTTCGAGTAGTCGAAGCACGGTCGGCGCGATGGCAAGGCTCGAGACTCGCCCCAAAAGCGCCCCCTCACTCACTCCTCTCCCGCCCGCAACGAGAATCCCCGCCATCTCCGGTTCGAGCGAACGATACCCATGAAAGCCGTCAATCGGAGTCATCGCGCCGACGATGGCCGTCCCCACCGGCACTCGAACAACTAGATCCCCGAATCGAGGGTCAGCGACATGCCAGTCTTCAGGTGCCTCGGTTCGCACCCATGCCTCAGCGCCGGCGTCCCGTGCGACCTCCACCGCTCGTGCCAGAGCGGCCGGGGTCTTCCGGCCGTCTTTGAAAACTCCGATCGCAAACCCCCCGATCCCGAGCACCGACACACGGAGGCCTGCACGACGCAGCTCTTTTCCAAGATTGAGACGCTTCGACGCTTTCGCCATTCCATGGTCCGACACGAAAATGAGCGTCGTGCTTTCGAAGAGGTTTCGCTTCTCCATCTCCTGAATCAGCCGTTCGATCTGTTCGTTCTGAGGCACCAGGGATTTGGCAACCGCGCCGGAACCCGGGCCCGAAACGTGCCCAGCATGATCCGCTCCATGGAACCAAGACGTGATGAGCCGAGGCCGCTTGGCAGAATCCTCTATGTCCAGCCATTTGAGAATCTGTGTGACCTTGGTTTTTTCGCTTGTTCTGGACGAAAATTTCTTCGATTCCGACGGCCCTGGGCCTCCCTGCCATGGCCCTTCGGACCCAACCCAATGAAAAGAAGCCGTCGGAATACCGCTCCGCTCGGCAATCGACCAGATCGGTTCGGATTCAATCCAGGTGTGCGGAGCTTTCCGGGAAAATCGCCCACGAATCGGATCGACGAATAAATTGTTCACGAGTCGATGCTGCTCGGGAAGAACGCCCGTCACGAGACTCACATGACTGGGGAAGGTATTGGAGGGGTCAACGGGGGTAAGTGCGGCGGCCCGAAGCCCTGCCTTCCCAAACTTCACCAGGCTCGGCAACGCTTCGAGGGTCACATCATCGGGACGCGTCCCATCCATCGAAATCAAGACGACCGTGGGCTTTCGATCCGCCGGCACCTGAGGAAAGGCCGGCGAGGCCAGTGCAGCGATCATCACCAGGCACCCAAAACATCGGGCAATTAACTTGTCGAATCGTTTCAAAGGATGCGCTCTCCGGGACGGGAACTTACCATCGGTTCGAATGCAAAGCGTACTCTCGATCGCGGGCTCCGACCCGACCGGCGGCGCCGGCCTCCAAGCCGACCTGCAAGTCTTTCACGCCCATGGCGTCCACGGAGCAGCCGTCCCCACCGCACTCACGATTCAAGACGGACTCCGAATTGGTCGCGTTCTCCCGGTCTTCCCTTCGGTCCTGCTCGAACAGCTGCGCGCGACACTCGACGTCCTTCGGCCGAACGCAATCAAGATCGGCATGCTCGCGACCGACGACATCGTTCGAAATGTGTTGCTCTCTCTCGCCCGGTTTCCAGAGATCCCCGTCGTGATCGATCCGATCCTCGCCGCGAGCGACGGCTCCGCACTACTCGAGAAACGAGCCTACCCGGCACTTCGAGACCTGATCCAGGGTCGCCGCATCCTGACACCGAATTGGCCCGAGGCCGAAATTCTCGTCGATGCCTCGCTTCCCCGACGAAAGGATGGAGAGGCCGCGGCGCGCGAACTCCTGCTGGATCTCAATCTCGACGCGGTGTTGCTCAAGGGAGGACATCTCGAAGGCGATTGCGACGATCTCCTCGTCTACCGCAAGTCAGCCGACAGCTCCTCCGACAGCTCGAACAACGATGCAGAGATCGTCTGCGAGTGGCTGCCCGGAAAGCGGCTCCCCGGCCCGCCTGTACATGGAACCGGATGCGCATTGTCCGCGGCGATCGCGGCGGGCCTCGCTCAGGGCCAATCAATCCCGGACGCCGTTGTTCAGGCAAGGCGATTCGTTCGACGCGCGATCGAGAACGCACAGACGCTAGGGAATGGCGCCCGAATCCTGGCTTTTCAATGAGCGTGAACTCACGCGACCGAAGCGACGGCGACGATTGCGCGGCCTCACCGATGAGCACCTACACAGACGGCTTGGCGAAGGCGACCCTAGACGAAGGATTGTGGACGAGACGGTCTCGCTTCGCCTCCAATGCCCGACTTTTCTTTTTCGTCGCATTTCTGATCGTTGCATGGTTGGGCTTTGGAACCCGTACGCTTTCGCCGGGTTGGATCTTGCTCCCGACCGCGGCCTTCGTCGTGCTGGTCATCGTCCATGATCGAATCTTGCGGCGCGAAGAACGCGCCTCCCGCGTCCGACGCTTTTTCGAGGACGGGATCGCGAGGCTCGAAGATCGCTGGGCCGGCCGCGGCAATGCGGGAGAACAATATCGCGATCCCACTCATCCCTATGCCGATGATCTAGACGTATTCGGCCAGGGCTCACTCTTCGAGCTCCTCGCAACAACCAAGACAGAGACCGGCAATCAGAGGCTCGCGGGCTGGCTGCTTGAGTCCGCAGACGCCGACACGATTCGGCGACGTCAGGCTGCGGTTCGCGAACTCACTCCCCGCCTCGACCTGCGTCTACGCATGGCCTTGGCGGGCGACGACGCCGGCTCCCCGATCGCCCAGGAGGCGCTCGAAGCCTGGGCCGCCGCGCCTGCCGCGGCATTGCCTCGAGTGATATTCGTTTTTGCCATCGGCGCGACGTCAATGTCCATGTTAGGCCTGGCTCTATGGGTGTTGACCGCGGCGGGCCCCGGGCCAATGATTGCTGCCCTGACCCTTCAATCGATCCTTGCCTTCGCGCTTCGCAGCCGGGTCGCGCCGGTTCTAGCCGCAGCAGAAACTCCGGTGGGATCGCTTGCGCGCACGGCGTCTCTTCTGGGATGCATCGAAACCGACAAATTCGAATCCGCACTTCTTGCGCAACTGCGAGCCGAACTCGAAACCACCGGCCGTCCGCCGTCCGGAGAGCTGGAGGCTCTTCGCATCCTGGTGGATCGCCGGGATGCCCGATCCAATCAGTTTTTCGCACCGATCGCCGCGCTCTTGATGTGGGGAACGCACGCGGCTCTGGCGCTCGAGAAATGGCGGGGCCGATGCGGGCCACGTTTGTCGATCTGGATCGAGGCGGCGGGGGAGATTGAGTCGCTCTGCGCTCTGTCGACTTTTGCGTACGAACGACCAGAGAATCCGTTTCCGGAAATCGTCGAGGCCGAGGCGGTCTTCGATGGGACGGCATTGGGTCATCCACTTCTCCCGGCTGATCGCTGCCAGCGAAATGACCTGGCCTTGTCTTCGAGAGATTCCCGTCCACAACACCCACAACACCCACAGGGTTTGGTCATGAGCGGCTCGAATATGTCGGGCAAGAGCACCATGCTTCGAACCGTGGGTTGCAACACGATTCTGGCGCTGGCGGGTGCACCGGTCTGCGCGCATCGACTCCGAATCTCACCTCTGCGAATCGCTGCATCCATTCGAATCGTCGATTCGCTCCAGGATGGCCAATCTCATTTCATGGCCGAGATCACGCGTCTTCGGCAGGTCGTGGAAATCTCTCGCGGCCAAAGTCCGGCGCTCTTTCTCCTGGACGAAATACTTCACGGAACGAACTCCCATGACCGACGCATCGGCGCCGAGGCGGTCATCAATGGACTCATCGATCATGGCGCCCTGGGCATCGTCACGACCCACGATCTCGCATTGACCGAGATCGTGTCGAAAAGTGAAGGCCGACTTCAGAACGTCCATTTCGAAGATCATCTCGAAGCCGGCGTCATGCATTTCGACTACATGCTCAGGCCCGGCATCGTCGAGAAAAGCAACGCACTCGCACTCATGCGTTCGATCGGACTCGACGTTTGACGAACGGGCCGAAATGACCCATCGGGGCTTCAACGGAGAGACCTAACATACGGCCCACCGTGTTTACCCCGGCGACAATCACCCGGTCACCCCAACTCCCATCTGGAGACTTCATGTCTGCCCTCCTCCGATCATCGACCCTGGCTTTCCTGCTAATCTTCGCTGCCGACTGCAGCCCGCCTGTCCAGGCAGCAGGAGGTCACCTCACAAAGACTTCCCAGGATTCGGGCAGCACGCGCGTTCTCGACCACACTCCCGGCAAAGGCCGAGAAGTCAACGCCTGGTTCGCGGCCGGTCGGCAGAGCGTACGAAATGCGCAGCCATCGATTGACGGAGAAAAGCCTGCCAAGAACATCATCCTCTTCGTCGGCGATGGAATGGGCATTTCGACGGTGACCGCTGCGCGTATCCTCGAAGGTCAGCGACGAGGCGAAGCCGGTGAGGAGAATATTCTCTCCTTCGAAGAGCTTCCCTATGTCGCGTTCTCGAAGACCTATAACACCGATGCCCAGGTTTCGGACTCTGCGTCGACCATGACCGCGATGGTCTCTGGAGTCAAAACACAGACGGGAGTCCTCGGCGTCGATGAACAGGTCCGACGCTTCGACCATGAAAGCGTCGCCCAAGCACAGGTGCTGACCATTCTCGAAGAAGCCGAAGACCGCGGGCTAGCCACCGGCATCATCTCGACCGCATCATTGACCCATGCGACCCCAGCCGGTTGTTATGCCCATGTTCCAATTCGCTCGTGGCAGAACGATTCGAACATGTCAGAGGAAGCGCGCCAAGCCGGCTTTCCGGACATCGCGCGACAGCTGGTGGAATTTCCGCATGGCGATGGCCTCGAGGTGGCCATGGGCGGGGGCCGCGATCACTTCAGACCGAGGCATGCAAAGGATCCCGAAGATTCGGATCGGAAGGGTCAGAGAGGCGATCGCCGCGACCTGACACATGAATGGGTGAGTCAGGGAGCCAAGTCGCGCTTCATCTGGAATCGGGAACAATTTCTGGCCATTGACCCCGCCAAGACCTCCCACCTGCTCGGTCTCTTCGAACCCAGTCATATGCAATTTGAATCCGATCGAAGCCATGACCGTGCCGGCGAGCCGTCGCTTGCCGAGATGACGAGCCTGGCCATTGACCTGGTCTCCAAAGACCCCGATGGCTTCTTCCTCATGGTCGAAGCCGGCCGAATCGATCACGGCCATCACGGAGGCAACGCCTATCGCGCACTCGGCGACACCATCGCCCTGTCGGATGCCGTCCGAATCGCGATGAACAAAGTTGATAGGGAGGACACCTTGATCGTCGTCACCGCCGACCACAGTCATACGCTGACCATTGGCGGCTATCCAAAGCGTGGGAATCCGATCCTCGGAGAGGTCGTCGGCTTTAAGTGGTCGGAAAAGAAAGTCGGCGAGGGCGAACTCGCTCTCGATGCCGATGGCCGACCCTATACGACACTGACCTATTCGAATGGACCCGGCTTCGTCGATGACAAGAGTCGTGGGAGTCAATCGGACGCGGACACCCAGAGCCCCGACTATCGCCAGGCCGCAACTATTCCGCTCAGCAGCGAGACCCACGCAGGCGAGGACGTGCCGATCTATGCAGGCGGCCCGCGTGCTGCACTCTTTCACGGCGTTCAGGAACAGAACTACATCTATCACGCCATGGTCGAAGCCTTTGGCTGGACTCGTGCAGGCATTCCGATCGAATAGAGCCGAGACAAACCTCCGAGACAGGCTTGGTAGGCTGCTAGGAGGCCGACGCCCGGACGCGTTCCATCCCCGATCCAGCGACGGTCCACAGTTCAGCTATGGCATTTCCATCGCTCATCAAACTCTCATGACGTGTGCCTACGTCGGCCGCTTCGGGCAATAACAGACGCTCGATCATGACCAGTCTCTCAGGTTGGGGCGATGCGGTCCCAACCTGGACGAGAAAGCCCGGCTCACGTGCCGCGAGTCGAGCAACAGCAATCACCCGATCATTCGCGAGGCTGGCCGAGAAGCACCAAACACATCCATGCTCGGCTCGCCCTAACACAAACAGTGGTTGAGAACTGGCGAGCGGTTTCGAATCTAGGTCGGGTGGAAAACCAGCCAGATGTACACCGTTCCGTGTCCGAAGAATGCGCCCCGTCTCATCAAACTCGTAACGCATCCCGAACGTTTCGATGATTAAATCGAGTCCATTAGTCATCGACGCCTTTTCCATCACCACATAAGGTCATTGAATCTACAATTCGATCCCATATTATTTCATTTCCAGTTATAAAATTCACTCTCCCAGCATCGTTGGAGATCTTCATGATCAATCATCCCAACTCGCTTCTCGTTCACCACTGCCTTAAAGCCGCGGGCGAAAGTGATCACGAGACGCTTCGTTTACTCTGGGCACCCGACATCGTCTGGAATATCAAAGGACAAAGTCCTTGGCGCGGTGAGGTCAATGGAGCTGATCGGATTCTCGACTACCTGTCGGAAATCGGGCGCATCGGAGCTGGCGGCCTTCATGCAGAAGTTCGCGATATCCTCGTCAGTGACGATCGCGCCGCAATGATCTGTCGTGCCCATGCCGAACTCGGAAACCAGGTTCTCGACGCCGATTACGTGATCATCGCCAATATCATGGGTCGACGAATCCAGAGAATTACGTCCGTACCCGTCGATCCGGAAAATGCCACCGAATTCTGGCAGAGTACTCGGGAAGTCAACGGCATTTCCTCGAATCCCCCGGTCGTCAACGCTGGGCTCTAGCCAGACGTCGCATTCGCGGCTTCGAGCGCGGCGAGCAACTTTTCCCAAATACCGTCGAACGCCCCATTGCTCATCACCAAGACGACATCCCCGGCGCGGCGGCCATCGACCACCCAGTCAACGATCGATTGAGTCTCGGAAAATGCTTGTGCGTCGACGCCCCGTCCGCGCAGCGCCTCCGCGACCGCTGCCGACGAGAGACACTCGGTCACTTCTCCCGTATTGCTATAGATCGGCTCATCGCCGACTTCGGCAATTGCAACTCGGCCGGCCCTCGACAACGCCTCGACATAATCGTCCTGAAAGAGCGCGCGCCGGCTGGTATTCGTTCGCGGCTCGAGCAGTGCTACCACCCGGCTGCCCCGATGCCGCTGGGAAATCGCCTCGATGGTTCCGGCCACCGCGGTTGGATGATGAGCAAAATCGTCAATGACCGTGACTCCGGCAGCCACACCCCGAACTTCCTGACGACGCTTGACGCCGAGATGCTGGCGTAAGGCTTCGATCGAATCGTCCAGGGGAACGCCCAGAGAATCCAGCGCCGCCAACACTCCGACGACGTTCTCCGCGTTATGCGCGCCGAAGAGTGGGCTCACGACCTCCACTGACCGCCCCGCTTTTCGATCCTCGAGGGTGAACCGCAAGCCGTCCGGCTCCGGCCGGAGATCGTATCCCCACCAGTTCGCCAAGCCGGGCCTTTCCAGGCAGCCATCACACTGAATCGCATACCCATCTACTTCGCACGATGCGTCCGCCAACACATCACGCACGCCATCGTGTCCGACGGCGGCCACGATCCGGCCGGTGCTCTTCATCGAGCCGACCAGTTCGCGAAATGCAGACTTCACATGATCGAGGTCTCGGTAGATGTCTGCATGATCGAATTCGACCGAGGTCAAGATGAGCGTATCGGGGTGGTAGTGAAGAAATTTGGGCGTCTTGTCAAAGAAGGCTGTGTCGTACTCATCGCCCTCGACGACGAAATGCTCGCCCTCGCCTTCCCGAAACGAGCCCTCGAAGTCCAGTGAAATTCCACCGACGAGCAGCGACGGGTCTCGCCCGGTCGCCAACAAAATCTGGGCCATCAAGTTCGTGGTCGTCGTCTTACCGTGTGTGCCACTCACGGTGACGCAGTGGCGCTTTGAAATCGCGATCTCGTAGAGGGCATCCGAAAAACTTCGATAGGGCACGCCCGAGTCGATCGCGGCCACCGCCTCGGGATTGTCCGCGCGTACCGCATTTCCGACTACCACGAGATCGGGTTCTTCGTCGAGAACGTTGGACGGAGCGAACCCCTCAACAACGGCGATACCCCAATCCGACAGGGCCGTACTCATGGGCGGATAGAGCTTCTTGTCTGAACCTGTTATTCGAATTCCGCGCGCTTTCAAGAGCCCGGCCAGAGAGCCCATGCCGGTCCCACCAATGGCGATGAAATGCACGTGTTTGAGTCGCTCGGGAAACGCCGCGCTCATTCGGCCGTCAGACCCTCGAGGATCGCGTCGTGCACCTTGGGCCGAAGCGAAAAATGACTCCGCTTCGCCACCTGGTGAATCCGATTCGTCAGCATGACGACGATCAACTCGCGTTCAAGATCGATCCAGAGAGAGGTTCCGGTAAAGCCGAGATGGCCGACCGAGTGGAGGGAGAAATGCTGGCCCGAGGAGGACGAACCTTCAGTTGGCGTATCCCATCCCAGCGCCCAATCCGACGACTCCGGCAGATGTTGGCGCTTCGAAAACTCGCGAACACGTTCCGGCGGAAGAATGTCGCTTCGGCCATGCCATGCATCCAAATAAAATTCGGCGAATTTCATCACGTCATCGACGGTCGAAAAGAGTCCAGCATGTCCGGCGACTCCGCCCATGGCATACGCGTTAGGGTCATGCACCTCGCCCCAGAGAATACGATCTCGCCACGGGCAGTTCTCCGTTGCAGCAACCCGTCGACGCACTGAATCCGGCATTGCCTGCGAATCGTCTTCGGGAAGTGGGAAGAAATGCGTATCGGCAAGGCCGAGTCGTGTGAAAATCCGAGACTCACAAAACTGGTCGAGCGACTGCCGCGAGACCGCTTCGACGAGAGCGCCTAACACGATGAAATCGAGATCACCGTAGACTGCGGCTCCCCCCGGTTCGTGGACAAGCCCTGAACGCAACACGCGATCGAGAATCCATTCGCGACCCTCGAGCGTACCGATCCATCGCTCGCCGGTCTTTCGTTCCTTTTGAATCAATAATTCGTGAAAACCGCGCCACGGCTTCAGCCCGGCCGAATGACAGAGAAGATGTCTAATCGTGATCTCTTCCTTGCCTCGATCGGCAAAACTCGGAAGCGATTTCGCAACCGGATCATCGAGAGAGACCGACCCTTCGTCGGCTAGCATCATGATCGCCGTCGTCGTCGCGATCGGCTTCGTAAGCGATGCCAAGTCAAAGATCGTATCCCGACGCATCGGCAATCGTTCGGGCCGCGCCGAGGCTAGCCCCCTCACCCAAGAGTACTCGAGAACCTCCCCCTCACGCGGCATACGCGCGAGCACGACTGCACCCGGAATCTCCTGCTTCTCGATGGCCTTATCCAGGGCCTTTTCTACTTTACCGAGCTTGCGCTCGATCAAACTCCGCTTCATCCCGCCCCATTTCTCTATCTAGCTGTCGGCCTGTCATTTCGTCGAACAAGCTCGCCAGCGCTGCCCAACAATCGCATCGCGATGGTTGCAGCAACCGCGAGCCGTTGCCATTAACGCGACGTCACCGCCGCTTCCAATACTTCGAGCTCTCCCCGCGAACCATCCAGGGCCCCTCGCCCCGCATAGGGCCAAGGTCGATTCTCTCTCCCATGCCCAAAGGGCAATCCCAAAACGACCGGCTTCCCAAGCGAGCCAAACGACTCTTCGAGCAACCGCGTCATGGTCCATTCCGGATAGCGCTCATCGTCGCATTCGCGAAAGCTGCCTAGCGCAATCGCCACCACACGATCGAATTTTCCCGCTGCGCGGAGCTGCTGCAGCATCCGATCAATGCGGTACGGCGGCTCCGTCACGTCTTCGAGCATCAAGATCGCATCACGCGTGTCGATTTCCCAAGGCGTCCCGAGACTCGCGACACAGATCGAGAGCGAACCGCCAACCATCCGTCCTTCGGCCCATCCAGAGGCCAAGGTCTCTCCGACATAACGCGGCAGTGGACCGGTTCCCTGAAGTGCCCGCACCAACGCTGACCCCGACTCGCCTTCGAGGGAGTCTTTCGTTTCGAGCATGGGACCATGGATGCCGAGCAGTCCCGCCTGCTTGCGCTGCCAGAGCAGGAGGGTCGTAATATCGCTGTAGCCGACGAGCGGCTTCGCCGCTTTGCGAAACGCCGCCGCATCAAGCGAGTCAATGATTCTTTGACATCCGTAACCGCCTCGCGCACAGATGATCACATCGATATCGGGATCTCGAATGAAACCCATCAGCTCGCTTGCGCGCCGCTCATCTGTTCCCGCGAGGTAGCCATCCCGATCGAGAATGTCATCGCGCACAGCGACCTCAAAGCCAAGCCTTTCGAGCGCCAGTCGGCCCGCGTCAAGAGCCTCGGGATCCACCGGACCCGCAGGTGCCGCAATCGCAATTCGCGCACCAGGCCGAATGGCCCGGGGACGCCGGAGACTCGGCACTACATCCCACCCGGATCGGTATCGGACCCGAAACCACCGCCGGCAAAATCGTCTTGGGGCGCGGGCTGGAAGTCTCCGCCTGAAGCGCCATCGTAGGGATTATCCGAGAGCGGCCAGTCACGAAACTGCGCATAACGTCCCTCGAACTCGAGCTTCACCGTTCCGGTTGGACCGTTTCGCTGCTTGGAGATGATCAGCTCGGCCAGATTCTCGAATTCAGTTTCCTTGTTGTAGACGATATCACGGTAAATGAAGGCAATGATGTCCGCATCTTGCTCGATCGCACCGGACTCACGCAGATCTGCCAACATCGGGCGCTTGTCTTCCTTCCGCGTTTCCGGACCACGGTTGAGCTGTGAAAGCGCCATGACCGGGATATCCAATTCTTTCGCCAAGCCCTTCAAGCCCCGACTAATCTCCGAAATTTCCTGTTCACGGCTCTGGGTATTGCGATCACCGCGCGCGAGCTGGAGATAGTCGACGATCACGAGGTCGAGACCATGCTGTGAATGCAATCGGCGACATTTTGCTCGTATCTCGAGGATCGACGCTGAGCCGGTGTCATCAATCCAGAGCTTCGCCTCCGCCAATCGGCCCGCAGCAGCCATCAGTCGCGAATGCGCATCCGTCGAAATCAGCCCGCTTCGAAAGAGTGCGAAGTCGACCTGGGCTTCCGAGGAGAGCATTCGCATGACAAGAGAGCGGGTCGTCATTTCAAGGGAGAAGACGGCGACCTTCTTGCCATAATCGACGGCGGCGTTGCGGCCGATATTGAGCGCGAGCGCCGTCTTGCCCATGGAGGGTCGCGCGGCCAGAATAAAAAGATCCCCTGGCTGCAATCCACCGGTCATCTCATCTAGGTTCTCATAGCCACTAGACAGACCGGTGAGTTCACCGCTGCGGGTCATCAACATGTCGATGTGGCTGACCGCGTCGTGCATTTCGACGGAGATGCTCGAGAGACTCGTGCTGGCTTTCTCTGTCGAGAGTCCGAAGATGCGACTTTCGGCTTCATCGAGGAGCGAGTCCGCGGACTCGCCATGGTCGTAGCCCAGGGCCACGATCTCGCTCGCCGTCGAGATCAAGCTCCGCTTGATCGAGCGATCCCGAACGATCTTGGCGTAGTGGATGATGTTGGCGGGTGTCGCCTCGTAGTCGGCGATTTCCGCCAGAGCAACGGGCCCGCCCACGCTTTCGAGAAGGCTCTCGCCCTTCAGGTACGCGGCGAGCGTGGTCAGGTCGACCGGTTGATTGTCGTCCCGCAGACGCACCATCGACCGGTACAACATCTGATGGGAGGGATGATAGAAATCTTCCTCCCGGACTTCGGTGACCACAGCGTGGATGGCGTCATTGTCGAGTAGGATCGCGGACAGCACGGCCTTCTCGGCCTCGATGTCATGCGGGGGAACTCGCCCTGCAATCTCATCCAACTCGCCCACGCTCCCTCCTCTACGCCGCCATTGGCGTCGAGAGTAGCCGGTCTATCCCGCCGCCGTGACCTTCACCTGAAACTCTGCGACGACATCACTACGCAGCCGAATCGCAATCGTATGCTCGCCAACGGTCTTGATCGGTTCCTGAAGAACGATCTTTCGACGATCGACTTCGAGCCCCTTCTCCGCCAGCAGGTCGGCCAGGTTCTGAGTCGTCACCGACCCGAAGAGCTTGCCTCCCTCTCCGGCCTGGGCCTCGATCTCGAGCTTCGTGCCGTCGATCCTGGTCTTGACCGCCTCGATATCCGAGAGCTCTTTTCCTCGTTTCTCGGAAATCATGCGCTGTTGATGCTCGACCTGATGGACTCGCTCGGTCGTTGCGAGAACGGCTTTGCCCTGGGGTACGAGGAAATTTCGGGCGAAACCCGGCTTGACGCTGACGACTTCGCCGGCGTTACCAAGGGCATGGACATCTTCATTCAGAATGACTTGGACAGTTCCCATCATCGACTCCTCAGAAATGGCTCGGGGCGTAAGGAAGCATGGCCAGCTGGCGCGCGCGCTTGATTTCCTGCGCGAGCGGTCGCTGATGCTTGGCGCAGGTGCCGGAAATTCGGCGCGGCGTCATCTTGCCCGTTTCGGTGATGAAGAGTCGCAAAGTTTTGACGTCCTTGTACGACATCGTGAGGTTCTTGTCCGCGCAAAATCGGCAAACCTTGCGGCGCTGGAACGTGCCCTTCTTCTTGGCCGACTTGCGAGCCTTCTTGCGAGCAGCCGCCCGCAGACGACCCTTCACGGTCAAGGGAGCGCGCGGCGCGCGGTCATCGCGGGATGGGCGCGACCCTCGATCGCCATATCCACCCCGATCGCCGCCACCGGAACCCGTGGAGGACGAACCACCACTCGAAGCACTTCGCGGCGCGCGCGGCGGGCTATCGCCGCCTGCGGCGGGACCACTCGGCGGCTTGCCGGCTTCCGTCGACTGGTCGCTCGATTCTTCGCTCACGACTTCTCCTCCCCTTCGGACTTGTCGGTCTCGGCCTTCTCGGTCTTCTCGGCGGCCGCTCCGTCGGTTTCCGCAGCTTCGGTTTCCTTCGCCGCCTCGGCCACAACCGTCTCACCCGATTTCGGATCGACTGCGACGCCAGAGCCTTCAGCTGGGCTAACGCCTTCAGCCGAAGCCTCAGCCTCCGCAGCGGCGCTCGCCGCCTTTGCTTCTTCCGCGGCCTTGAGTGCCGTTTCGCGTTCGGATTCTTCAGCCGCACGACGCGTAGCGGCTTCTTCGGCTTCGCGAGCTGCCCGCTCTTCGGCGCGCTTGGTCTGCTCAACCTCGGCCTCGGACGCGGACGCCTTGCGGGCATCGACGTCGGCGACATCCCCGTCGGCCAGGATCGTTAGAAATCGCAGAACCGATTCTTCAAGCCGCAGCGTGCGCTCGAGATCGGCCACGACCTTGCCCTCGTCGAGGAACATCAGCGTGTAGTAATGACCCTTGCTGAACTTCCGGACCTCGTAGGCAAGCTTCCGCTTCCCGTGGTCCTCGCACATCAGGCGCGTCGCGCCACTGGATTCCAGAACGCCATCGAGCTTGCTCAAGATGACCTGGCCGCCCTCGTCCGAAATTTCCGGCTGGACGATGAACGTCGTTTCATATTCCCGCAATGCTTTCCTCCCGGTCAGATGTCTTTTACGACATCCGGGCGCTCTTGTTTCGAGCAGATGGCCAGAACGCTTGTTCGTCCGGACATTTGCCTTGCTCCGACCCAAGCGATCGCCGCTCATCAAACCGAGCAAGGGCGATACCAAGAACCGAGGAACAAGTGGGAACGCGATGGGTACTCGCGATCCGCTTCGAGAACACCGAGGTTGATAGTTGGTGTTTAGTGGGGCAATGCCCCTTTTTTGAAGCGCTTACGGGTAACACAGATGAAGCAGACCGGGCAATGGGTAACGTGACGTGAATCCGCTTCTCCAATCCCATCTCCGCGAACACTCATCGTCTCCGACATGGCGATCGCCCGATCACGCCATTGGCCCGCGGGGGGCACTCCCACAGGTTGCCGAAACGTCATCCAGACGGAGAGATTCGACCCGGTACCAGCCTCGGAACCTCACGGCTTCGCCCGTGCTCATCGATCAGTCCCCAATCCGCACAAACGAACAATCGACTTTTCGATCACGAGATCTCCTCAGCATGCCAACCCAATGAAGCAGGAGTAGCGGGCCATTGCTTCTTACCCTGCTCCTGAGCGTGTCACTCTGGATTGGCGCCCCCGCTGGCTCCGCTCAGGACTTCGGGCCTGCCCGCCCCCTCCAATCGGGACCTGGAACCTTCGCGACCGGAGATCCCCGAGCAGCCTGGCATCGATTGGTTCCTCGAAGTCGCTGCATAGCGCGGGCTCGACCGGAAGGACATCCTCTCGCCGAGGCCGTGCGAGGACGCAACCGCCGCCAGCTACTGCGAACTCGGCGGCGGCGACTCTTTGTCCGGCCATCATTTCTGCGCCGAATGCCAACTCGCAACAACGCTCTACCCGATTCTGTCGATACCACCCTAAGTTGCATTCATGCACTCGTGGTGCAATATTCTTTTTGCGCCCAACGACGGAATGAGAGAGAGCGAAATGCCGACTTCAGTGGAAGAACCAACGACGACAGATGAAGCAACCGCCCAGCACGAGTTCGACGCAGCGCGAATGCGAGAGAAGTACCGCGAAGAGCGTGACCGACGTCTGCGCGACGACGGCAACGAACAATACGTCGAGGTCAAAGGCGAGTTTGCTCACTTCCTCGATGACCCTTATGCCGAATCGGGCTTCGAACGCGAGAGCCTTCACGACGAAGTCGAAGTGCTCGTCATCGGCGGCGGCTTCGGCGGACTCCTGGCAGGCGCGCGACTGCGTCAAGCCGGCGTCGAAGACGTCCGCATCATCGATCCCGCATCGGACTTCGGCGGGACCTGGTACTGGAATCGGTACCCGGGCATCGCCTGCGACATCGAGTCCTACACATATCTGCCGATGCTCGAAGAGCTCGATTATGTGCCCAAGGAGAAATACGCCTTCGGTCCCGAGATCCTCGACCACAGTCAGGCCATCGCTCGTAAATTCGATCTGTATCGCGACGTTTGCTTTCAGACTCGAGTCGAGGACCTTCGATGGAGCGAAGAGGATGCGCGCTGGATCGTGACGACCAATCGCGGTGACCGAATGAAGGCGCACTATGTCTGCCTCGCAACCGGCCCTCTGAATCGTCCAAAGCTGCCTGGCATTGCCGGGATCGAAGACTTCGAAGGCCACACCTTTCATGCCAGTCGCTGGGATTATGAATACACGGGCGGAGGTTCAGACGGCAATCTAACCGGACTCGAAGGCAAGCGGGTTGGCATCATCGGCACGGGTGCGACATCCGTCCAGTGCGTTCCGCATATCGGGGCCTCCGCCGAGCAGCTCTACGTCTTCCAGCGCACTCCATCGTCGATCGACGTGAAAGACAATCCGGCAACCGATCCGGAATGGAAGAAAAGATTGAAGCCGGGTTGGCATCAGCACCGCATGGATAATTTCAATTCACTGGTCTCCGGCATTCCACAGCCCGAAGACCTGGTCAACGACGGCTGGACGGATCTGATCGGCAAACTCATCGTCGGACTTCGCGAGGCCGCAGGCAAAGATCAGCCGCCCACCGATATCGAGAAAGCCATCGAACTTGCAGACTTCGAAAAGATGGAAGAAATCCGTGCGCGCGTAGACAGCATCGTCGACAACGCCGATACCGCCGAGGCTCTCAAGCCCTACTACCGCCAATTCTGTAAGCGCCCCTGCTTTCACAACGAATACCTTGACACGTTCAATCGACCCAACGTCAAGCTCGTCGACACGAAGGGGAAGGGCGTCGAACGAATCACCAAGCGCGGTGTCATCGTGAACGGCCACGAATACGATGTCGATTGCCTGATCTATGCCAGTGGCTTCGAGGTCGGAACGGATTATTCACGGCGTGCGGATCTTCATCTCTACGGTCGAAGCGGGCAAACACTGACGGACAAATGGTCAGACGGCGTGCGCACGCTCCACGGAATGCATGTTCGCGACTTCCCGAATTGCTTCATCATGAGCAATCCCCAAGCGGGCTTTACGGCCAGCTATCCGCATCTCCTGAACGAACAAGCCAAACATCTGGCGTACATCATCAAGACCGGAATCGACAAAGGACTTCGAACGGTCGAAGCCAGCGAAGCCGGAGAGAGCGGATGGGTCGAGCAGTGTATCGACAAGGCTCGACTCGCCACCGACTTCGTCGAAAATTGCACCCCCGGCTATTACAACAACGAAGGGCAGATGTCGAAGCGAAGTATTCAGGACGGATTTTATGGTGGCGGATCGATCCAGTTCTTCAAGATCCTCGAAGACTGGCGCAAGGCGGACGAGTTCGAGGGAATGGAGCTTGGCTGAGCGCAAGCCCACCCAGGACGCAGCGAATCTGGACGGTCGCCGGGGTCGCAAGGCCAAATCGCGCCTTGCGATCTGCGAAGCCTGTCTCGATCTGATTCAAGAAGGCATTTTGCAGCCGAGCGCCGAGCGAATCGCGAAACGAGCGGGCGTCTCTCGGCGATTGATCTTCAATCATTTCGCGGACCTCAGTGAGCTCTATGACGCCGTCGCTGAAGTCAGCATGCAGCGTTATGCGCCGCTCCTGAAGCATATTCCAGAAGATGTTCCGATCGAGCAGCGCGTCGACCGACTCGTCGAAGTCCGGGCCAATTATTTCGAAGCAACGACATTGATCACCTGGGCATTGACCGCGCAAGCCCTCGTCGGCCCGGCAATCGAACAGGCGGTCCGGGTGTCGAGGGAAGGACTCGAGCGCCACCATCGAAGCATTCGGCGGCTCTTTGAAAAAGAACTCGAAGACCTTCCCCCAAGAGATCGATCCGAAGTTCTCGAAGCCATGACCGCTGCGACCAGCCCGCTCTTCTGGGAATATCTGCGGCAAAGTCGAGGAATCTCAAAGCCTCGCGCACGCTCAGTCGTTAGACGCAACCTGATCGCGCTCTTGCGGGACGCAGGCGTCGAAATCTAGCCGTCGCGGAGACCCGAGTTTCGGCTTCCGCCAGCTAACGAGAAAACGACTCGATCAGCGCCTGATGCACTCGCAGATCGTCGGTCAGCTCAGGATGAAAAGTACACGCAAAGCGTCGGTCCTGCCTAACAAGAACGGGCTCACCATCGACTCGCGCCAATACCTCGACGTCCGTTCCCGGCGATAAAATTCGCGGAGCTCGAATGAAGATGCATTCCATGTCGGCCCAGCCGGGCTTCGACTCTCGATCCGTTGGCGCCACAAAAGAGTCGCGTTGTGTCCCGTAGGCGTTCCGCTCTGTTTCAAAATCGATCAGCCCGAGCGTAGGCACCGGATGATTGCGGGCAGCCCGCGAGAGCATGATCGCTCCCGCACAGGTTCCGAGCAACGCTCCGCCCGCCTCGGCGAATTCCGCGATCGGCTTGACGAGATCGAATCGGACCAATCCCTTCGAGACCGTCGTACTCTCGCCGCCGGGCAGGATCAGACCGTGCAGCCCCTCGAGGTCTTTCGGCGCAAGCACGCGCCGCCCACGAACGCTGAGACGCTCGAGGGCGGCGAGATGCTTCTCGATATCCCCTTGGATTCCCAAGACACCAACGATCGGAGAATCGGGTGCCGGGAAATCATGCAAGAGAACAGACGACTCGGTCACGACTCGCTCTACCAACCGCGATTGGCGAGTCGCTCGTTCTCGGCAAGGGTTTCCATCTCGATCCCCTCCATCGCCTTGCCGAGACCGCGACAGGCATTCAGCACTTCTTCGGGATCTTGCCAATGCGTATTCGCATGAACGACCGCCCGCGCCCGAGCCGCCGGATCCTCACTCTTGAAGATGCCCGAACCCACGAAGACGGCTTCCGCGCCGAGCGATCGACACAGAGCAGCGTCGGGGGGCGTTGCAATTCCGCCCGCAGCAAAATTGGGCACCGGCAACTTCCCATTCTCATGGACGTAGAGAACCAGCTCATAGGGCGCGCCCATATTCTTGGCCGTCGCCATCAGTTCTTCCGCCGGCATCGCTTGAATCGCACGCATCTCACCGATCACACTTCGAAGATGACGAACAGCTTCGACGATGTTGCCGCTTCCGGCTTCACCCTTGGTTCGAATCATCGCAGCACCTTCAGCGATTCGACGCAATGCTTCACCGAGGTTTCGAGCACCACACACAAACGGAACCCGATAGTCGCTCTTCAAGATATGATGTTCGTCATCGGCGGGCGTGAGTACTTCACTCTCATCGATAAAGTCGACGCCCATGGCTTCGAGAACACGCGCCTCCTGCATATGGCCGATCCGAACCTTGGCCATGACGGGAATCGAGACGGTCTTCTGAATCTGTTCGATCATCTCGACCGCGCTCATTCGCGCGACACCACCATCGCGACGAATGTCAGAGGGAACTCGCTCGAGGGCCATGACGGCACACGCGCCCGAGTCCTCGGCAATCTTGGCCTGCTCGGCGTCCGTTACGTCCATGATGACACCATTCTTCATCATCTCGGCCAAACCCACCTTGAGTTCGAAGGCCTCCGCGCCGCGGCGCCCTGCCCCGTTGCCGTTCGATCCGCTTCCGTTTGTGTCTTTTGACATTGGATGTCTCCTTGTTTTCAACTGATCTGTGGAGTGAGTGCTCACTCGAATAGATAAAAAAAGGTCGAGAGTCAGAGATGCATTCCAGCCCTTTGGCCGGCACGACCGTTCACTGCTTGTCTCGACCGGATGACTTCGCCGAGTGCGGCAACACCGCGACGGATCTCATCCTCGTCGACACATGCGACGGTCAGGCGCATCCCGCGCGAGGGACGGCCATCCGGCATGAAGGAGGCGCCGGGCGAAAAGAGCACGCCGCCGCGTGCCGCATCCGCGAGCAGGTCCCGCGTATCCACTTCGAAGGGCAGCTCCACCCATAGTTGATAGCCGCCATCCGGCCGGGTCCAGGTCGTTCCCTTCGGCATTTCCAATTCGAGCATCTCATTCATGATGGCATGGCGAGATCGAAGCAAGCGTCGCATTCGAACGAGATGTCGATCATAAGCCCCAGACTCGACGAATCGCGCCAAACCCGCCTGGAGCAGGAGTGCATCCGAGAGATCAGTCGCGTGTTTCAGTGCGACGAGCCCTTCGAGGGCGCGACCGTGGGCAGAAAGCGATCCGACTCGGACACCGGGAAACAGCGACTTCGAAAACGAAAAGAGCAACACGACCAGATCCGATTCATCCAACGCCGCAAGTGGCGGAAGTTCATCGCCCTGAAATCGAAGGTCCAGCTCAAACGCGTCTTCGATCACGGGAACCCCATGGCGCTTCGCAATCTCGAGAACCTGATGCCGACGTTCAATGGACATCGACGTTCCTAGCGGATTATGAAAGCTCGGAATCGTGTAGAACGCCTTGACTTCAGGCTTGGCGAGAACTCGGTCCAGCGCCTCCGGATCGGCCCCTTCGTCATCCATCGAAACCACCGCCGGGCTGAGACCAAGACCCGCGAAGGCCGACAAGACATTCGCATAGGTCGGCACCTCGACGGCGATCTGATCCCCTGGCTCAGCGAAGAGACGCAGGGCAAGGGATATGCCCTGACTCGCACCGTGACATAACACGAGTTCGTCGGCACTTCGATCAATGCCCTCGGCTCGAAACCGCTCGGCCATCGCGCGACGCAGACGAGGGTCCCCTTCCGGTGAGGCATAGGAAAAAAGCTCAGGGCCCTCTTCGCGAATCGCCGCATCGATACACTCGCGGAACTCCTCGACCGGATAGAAGCGCGGATCGGGAATCAGGCGATGAAACGCAACGACGTCATCGCCCGTCGCATAACGCGGCCGCGTATTGTCCAGCGTAATCAACTGTTCGACCTGGGGCGCCAGAGCCAACTCGACCTCGGATGCTCGCTCACTGCCACCGGAGGGGGGATACGAGGATGCCACGACGCTCCCTGCTCGCCGACCGGAGGGGCGCACGAAAGTACCCGCGCCGACCCGCGCCTCCGCCCAACCTTCGGTTGCCAGACGTTCGTAGGCGAGCGCGATCGTATCGCGATGCAATCCAAGCCGTGTCGCCAGCGTTCGAATCGCAGGCAATCGATCGCCCGACGCAAGTTCACTTCCCGAGATGAGTGCTTCGATTTGTCCGGCAATCTGCTGATAGACGGACTCATCTGATTCGGAGTCGATCGTCAGGTGTTCGTGAAGTACCGCTGCGTCCATCTGAGGGAAATTATCAGGCGGACATCAAGGATGCAACGCCCATTGTCAGGCCATTATTCGCAGATTAGAGCCTGACAATCAAAGGGAAACATTAAATTGTCCCATCGCGGAGGTCACGCCCTCTCGAACAACGACCTCGACGGAATCAGCGGCACGGGCCAGTATCGCGGGCAGATGATTAGCTTCTTCATCCTCCGAAAAGTGCTCGAGCACCCAATCCACCACCTCCGACGCCGAACCCGGATGACCGACTCCCACGCGGAGTCGTGGAATCTCCTTGGTCTCGAGCTCACCCAGGATATTGCCGATGCCGCGATGACCGCCACTTCCACCACTTGGTCGCAGGCGAAGCCGACCCGTCGGCAAATCCATGTCGTCATAAATCACGAGAAGATCCGAACCCGGTGACAACCCAGGCCAGAACTGGCAGGCCGCACGCACGACTTCGCCGGATCGATTCATGAAGGTTTGGGGCTTCAAGAGCAGACAAGTCTCCGAGCCGATCTCGACGTAGCAGCCCAAAGCTTCAAGCCGCGGCAGTTTGGACCATTCGCCGCCCGCTCGATCTGCCAACCCGTCGACTACCTGGAAACCCACATTGTGCCGGGTTGCCGCATACTCGGGACCCGGATTCCCAAGGCCGACAATCAGCCGCGTCGGAGCGGGCAGCGTCCGCATCGGCGAAACCCTCGCTGCGCCTTGTCCGTCGTCGACGGCCGAACCGCCCGTTCGATCGAAGTAGCGACGCCAGAGTTGACGCAAGCCCTGCATCGTCAATGCCTCGACTTTCCGGACTCTTGCGACTTTTGCGACCCACCCCGGGCTCGGCCGATTCCGTGAATCAAGCGCCTTGCGCGGGCCGGCATCCGACTGGCTTAGCTGCCGCCGTCCTCGGATTTCTCGCCAGCATCCTTCAAGTCGCCTTCAGCGGCCGCCGCGGATTCCTCTTCTTCTCCTTCTACTTCAGCAGGCTCCCCTTCACCTTCGGCAAGACCACGAGGCACGAGAACCGTCGCAACGGTGAGGGACTCATCGGTATGAAACTCGATGTCATTCGGCACAGTCAGATCGAAGACGTGAAGAGTATCCCCGAGCTCCATCCCCGAAACATCCACCTCGATGTCGTCGGGAATGGCGTCGGGCATACAAAGAAGCGTGACTTCGCGGAGCTGCTGATCCAGCACTCCGCCGAGCACCACGCCGGCCGCCGTCCCGGTCAGATGGATGGGAACCGCGATTTCGATCTTCGCCTTGAGGTCAATCTCTAAAAAGTCGACATGAACCAATCCGCCGCGAACAGGCTCGCGCTGAAGCTCTTTTGCGATCACGGTTCGACCCGATACGGCTGAAGCACCTTCGAGATCGATCAGCGTATTCACACCGCCATGGCTGGTTTCGAGAAGCCGCTCGAACGCTGCCGCATCAAAAGAGATCGCAGTGGCCTCTCGACCGCCCCCGTATACGACGCCGGGCGCCATCCCGAGCATGCGAAGTCGGCGAGCATTGCCCGTGCCACGCGAGTCCCGCGCTTCGACTGCGAATTTAACATCACCCATCATTTTTCTCCTCGCCGACGACTTGCCAATAAGAAGGCGACCGCTGCCCTGCAACGTCCGCCGATTGCGTCGGCCCAAATATTGTTAGTCGAGAACCTTAGAATAGAGAGCTTACGCTCTCCTCATTGTTGATGCGTCGGATCGCTTCGCCGATAGGAGCGGCAACGGAAACGACGTGGAATTTCCCGATGTCCACGGCATCGGGACGCAACGGAATCGTATCGGTCACAATGACCTGTGTGAGAGGCGATTCCGAAATTCGCTTGATCGCGGGACCCGAAAGGACGGGATGTGTGATCGCGGCATGCACCGCGATCGCCCCGTTTTCAATCAGACTTCGAGCAGCCTCACAGAGAGTTCCCGCCGTGTCGACCATATCATCGACGATGACACAGGTCTTCCCCTTCACATCGCCGATGATATTCATGACTTCGGCGACATTCGCGACTTCGCGACGCTTATCAATGATGACAAGGTCGGCGTCGAGGCGCTTCGCGTACGCACGCGCCCGCTCTGTTCCGCCCGCATCCGGGGACACCACAGTCAACCCACTTCCGATTCGCCGCTCGATCGCATCGAGCATGAGTGGCGTCGAATAGAGATTATCGACTGGGATGTTGAAGAAGCCTTGGATTTGACCCGAGTGGAGGTCCATGCAGAGAACCCGGTCCGTGCCCGCCGTATGAATCAGATCAGCAACGAGCTTTGCTGTAATCGGCACGCGCGGCCGAACTTTTCGATCTTGGCGGGCATAGCCGTAATAGGGGATGACGGCGGTAATTCGCCGAGCCGACGCTCGCTTCAGAGCGTCGATCATGATCAGCAACTCCATCAAGTGGCCGTTTTGCGGAGAGCAGGTCGGTTGCAGAGCGAAACAATCCAGGCCGCGAACGTTCTCACCAATCTCGATCGCGCATTCGCCATCGCTAAAAGTTCCGACTTCCGCAGCACCAAGTTCAACGTCGAGGTAGCTCGCAACAGAGCGCGCGAGTGCGACGTTCGCGTTTCCGGTGAACAACTTGAGATCATGCATTGGCTCGCGTTCCCCTTCTCTGTTTGCTCGGTTGGCCTGCTGTTTCCGACTTGAAATTTCGATGATCTCGACCATGTATCCGCCTCGGCCACACCCGGGCCTCTCCGGAACCAAAAACCTTCGCACGAGTCGTCCAGTCGGACGACAATGTCTGCAACTGACTTCTTTTCCGCTGCTTCCCGCTGCTCTTCTTCTAGCGCCGACTTGTTCTACAACCTTCCATCGGGTCACCGCTTGCGTGCGCAACGCCGAGCGCGACCGGTTCGGGCGACAGCACCCAAACTTTGCGCCAGGTTCTGGCTGGGGCGGTAGGATTCGAACCTACAGATGGCGGCTCCAAAGGCCGCTGCCTTACCATTTGGCGACGCCCCAAGAAAATTCGTCGATTGGTTCACCTTCCGTGATGATCCGAGTCACCTGAATCCAGCATTCGTCCGCTTCCGAATCTCGCAGCGTGAGAGCCGCTCTTCCGGCCAATTCCTGCGACCTGAAGACGCCGAAAACGGTCGATCCACTACCCGACATGCTGATTCCGATGGCTCCGACCTCGCCCAGTCGCTCAATCAGTCGGCCCACCGGCGGGCAAAGTCGTCTTGCCGCCGGTTCGAGATCGTTGATCAGCAATGCCCCGAGGGCAGAGCCCAAATCTCCAGTCTCATCACGCAGTTGTGAAATCGCCCGCATCGTAGAGCCTGGCCTAGCGTCCGTCAACGCGCTGCGTAATGCATCCGTCGCGCGATAAACCTCAGCCGTCGCGAGAGAAATCCCAGGGTTGACGACAACGAGATTCAGGGCCGGAATGTCCGCCAATCGCTCGACCTTCTCGCCGATTCCAGAAACGAATGCCGGCGACGGGGACAGAAAGAAAGGCACGTCCGCGCCAAGGCCGAGAGCAAGCGCATGTAGCGTCTCATCCGCCACTGCCGCATCGCAAAGCGAGGCTAGGGCGACAAGAACCGCCGCTGCATCGCTGGATCCACCACCGAGCCCCCCTCCAGCGGGAATTCGCTTGGTCAGACGAAGGCCGATTCGAGCGTCGAAACCGGTCTCCTTGCAAAAGGCCATCGCCGCTCGGCAGACCAGGTTATCCGGCCCTCCGGTGACCGCCGACAAGTCGTCGGGGAGCTCACCGGCTTCGGGCGCGACCATTTCGAGTTCAACCCCCGGCTCTCCTGGCAGGATTCGGACTTCGACGTCATCCCAGACACCGATCGGCGCAAACACGCTTTCGAGGTTGTGATAGCCATCGGCGCGGACATCGAGCAGCCGCAGGCCGAGATTAATTTTGGCCGGCGCGCGCAGATGCCGGATTTTCTCATTCAACGGGACGGTCACCGACTGGCTTCGACGAAACGCATGCGGAGCTCGTAGAGAAGCGATTCGATCAATTTGCGCTCCTCTTGCTCCAGATTGCCCCGCGTCTTTTCCCTCAGCATTTCGAGGGTATCGATGGTCTGCTGCGCAACGAGCGGGTCCGCGGCGGATTTCTCGCCCGAACTCGGGTCCGGCATGACGCCCAGCTGATACAGCGCGGTCGTCCCCAGGGACAATACGAAGGTCGAGAAATCGACCTTCGGCAGGGCCGAATCCGACGGGCCCTGCTCCCCCGGAGTCTCTGCTGCTTCCGAACTTTCGGGATCGATCTCGTCGTCGTTTTTCGCCATGCCTCACTACCCTCCGAGTCTTGACTGCCTGTTTCGACTTCCGATTGGAACGACTGTTCCGCGCAGCCTAGCCGACGGATCTGCCATCCTGGTCGAGCCGCATCATCTCGCGATAAGCGTAGAAAAAGCGTTGACCGGCGGTGACCACCGTTCCGATGGCCAACACCCAGAGAATGGGCCAGAGAATTCCGAGGATCGCACCCACTCCGAGCAGACCGATCCGCTCACCGCGTTCGAGAAGCCCACCTGGCATTCGCGGCACCACTGCCTCGGCACGCGCCTTGGCGTAGGAGGTCAGGACAGAGGCTACGAGAATCACAGCGCAGAGCACGATTCCCAATTCATTGGGTTTTCCAACCGCGAAGGAGCCAGCCTGCAGAACCGGAACCTGTGCGAAATGAACCAGCAACCCGACCATGACCAGAATGTCGACTACACGCTCCAGCGTCGAGTCCAGAAAAGCGCCGAAGCGCGTCGAAATCTCGAAATGCCGTGCGATGACGCCGTCCACGAGGTCGAAGAAGCCACCGACGAGCAGGAGGCATCCCGCCACTCGAAAGGACCCCTGCGCGAAGGCCAGGCCCGCGCTTCCCGCGATCAGCGTACCGAGAATCGTCAGACAGTTGGGATTGATTCGATGCCAGAACAGGAACGGGAAGCCCGCATGAATCCAACCATCGATCCGATGACCGAGTCGTTCCTTGATCACTCGTCGCCCCGAATTCGTTCAGTGTCGAATGGGCCGACCCCTCGCAGCCGAGCTCAAATCAGTCTGATTCAGCGTCGCGACCCGATTGAATGTCGCGGCCCTATTCAGTGTCGCGACCCGATTCAGTGTCGCGACCGAAGCTACCAGCGCCACCGGCGGTTTCTCCGGGAAACGTGCCCGCGGAGCCCTGATCGCGGGGCGTAGAGGGCTCTGGAGACGCGGTCGCCCGCGAAATCGGTGATGTCGGGGGCACGGAAGAAGTCGTAGAAGAAGGCGCGGCGGGAGGTGACGGCGGCGCAGCGCTGGTCGAGAAATCACCGGCGAGTGGTGTCGATGCCTCGGTCTGCAATTCCGGGGTCGAAGGCGGCGCGGACGCGACCTCGGAAGCGTCATCTTCCTCGCCACAAGTCGTCATCTTCTCGGAGACATCCTCTAGAGCTGCGAGGTAGGCGTCCTCCGTGGAGGAGTCGACCCAGCCGGCACGAGTCTTTAATCGACTGTCGAAGCGAAGGCGCTGTACTGACTCTCTATCCATGATTTCGTTCTCCAGTTAAACCGGCGTTCGGCCAGTTGCGGCGCGGCAGGCTAGCAGCCTCTTCGAAAACCTGCCGCCATCGGGCGATCCGGGCGATCCGCGCCTCGGTCACGACTCCGAATCGAACTCTTTCGGTTTCGTTGGCTCCCTATTCGAGTGTGAAATTGACTGTCACTAAGCCGCCCGGTAGGGTGCGCCGGGGAATTCCTTCATTGCATCGACTCGGTCGCGACATGAATCATCAAAATTCAGACGAAGAGGGGATTGCCTCGCCCGGTCGACGTCCATTCAACATCACAATGCTACCGATCGTCGTCGCGCTTTCCGTTCTGGTTTCGTGTGCGGAGAAGGTTCCCACCTTTGAAGAGACCAAGCCTGCCGACGAACTCTACGCGGAAGGGCTCGAAATTCTCGAGGGCCGACGAATCCTCTGGATGTTCACCCTCGTCAACTACGACCTCGCGATCGATAGCTTTCAGGCCATCATCGACAACTATCCCTACAGCGATTACGAGCAGAAGGCCCTGCTCAAGATCGCGGACGCGTATTTCAACGATCATCGCTACGAAGAGGCACTCGCTTACTATCAGGATTTCGCCGATCTCCATCCGGGTCATGAAAAGGTGCCACTGGCGATGTTGCGCATCGCGGAATGCCATCTGAATCAGATTCAATCGATCGATCGTGACCAGACCGCCACCAATCAGGCAACTGAAGCACTCTCGACATTGATGCGAGCCCATCCCTACGCCGTAGAAACGCGCCGGGGCGAAGAGTTGATGGTCGAACTTCGAACGCAACTCGCACTCAACATGCTTCACATCGCCGATTTCTATCGCGTTCGAACCCAGTGGCAGTCCGCGGCGGTTCGCTATCGACGCGTTCTCGACGAATTCCCAGGGCTCGGTCTCGACGCTCGCTCACTCTTTCGTCTAGGGCTTTGCCTCGAAAACATGCGGCGTGAAGACGAGGCCCTTCGGCTCTATCACGTCGTCGTCGAGAATTATTCCGAATCTGCGTCGGCCGACCGGGCTCGTTTGCGCATCGCGAGAGCCGAATAGCGCGCTCGACGCGAAGGAAATGCACCCGACCGGCGTCCATCGAGCTCCACCTCACCCCCCAAACCCTCTCGACTTGAAGGAAGCGAAATGCGATCCTTTAGCTCGTTCCATGCAAGGGGAGATCGGCTTGGAGATTCAGCGGCGGCTTCAAACGTGAAAACACCGGCCTCCTCCAGCCCTTCCTCGACGATTCCCTCGCGCGCAGAACCGACCACACGGCCAATAGCGCCTCCCCGAGGTCAAGCCCCCCAACAGCCTGCGCACGGCCGTCTGGGATCAGTGGCAACCGATCGAGAAATTTTCCTGCGTGGCAAACGTGCCTTTGCCCGAGGCGATGACGCCGGTGCACTCGATAATCTGACCCGCCTGATCTCCCATGGCTTCGAATATGCCGACGTCTATTACATGCTTGGAATGGTGCATGAACGCCGCGGCGAGATCGACACAGCCGTTCACAGCCTCCGCCGAGCCATTCGAATCAACCCATCCTACGTGGAGGCCCTACTCGCATTGGCCAGTCTGCATGAGCAGCGTGGCGATTTCGACCAATCACAAGGCTATGCCGAACGCGCGAGCCAACTCTCGAGACCCAGCGCCGGCGGCCTCGATCCGACGACCCGTGGCAAGCTTGCCAACCAACAGGCCGCGCTGGGAGACGCACTTGCACAGTCCGGCGAGCGCCCCGACGCGATCCTGGAATACCGGCGGGCCCTTGACCGCTGTCCAACATTTCACGACGTACGACATCGACTCGGCGTCACTCTGCGCGAAGCCGGCCTGCCATCTCAGGCCGCACTCGAGTTCCAGCAGATCTTGCGCGCTCATCCGCGCATGCTCGATAGTCAGGTCCAGCTCGGCCTGACCTACTACTCGATGGGTCGTACTCCGAAAGCGATTACTGAATGGGAGGCGGTTCTCGAAAAGGATCTGAGTCGCGACGACGCCCGAATGTATCTGCGCCTCGTTCGTAACGTGCAGAACCGCGCCGCAGGCTCTGCGATCAAGAAGCCGGCAGTGACTGTCGAGGCCGCACGAGACAACGACTCAAACGGCAAGCACGGCTCCTCGGACGAGACCGAGATCTCAGCCTGGGCGACGTCACTGCTGACCTCGCCCCCCGGAGATCCAACCCCATGAACGACCCGGAACTCCCGCTACTCGACATGATCGTCCTCACCGTACTCTTCATCGCGGTCCTGCGAGGCATCTTGATCGGATTGATTCGGGAGGGCTCCTCTCTCGCAGCCATCGGCATCGCCACCATCGTGACCCGCCTACTGGTCGATCCTTTCGCCATCCGGATCGCGGATTGGACCGGGGGAGAAATCACTGGGAAGACCGGTGTCTGGATTGCCGGAGTCCTGCTCGTCGTTGCAACGATCCTGATCCTCGGCTTCTCCGCGCGCCTGATTCGGCGAGGGGCTGAGGCAGCGGGGCTGGGGTGGGCCGATCGCCTGGGAGGCGGCGCACTCGGCGCGGCCGAAGGTGCAATCGTCGCTGCAGTTATCGTCACCATCGCGCTCTGGCTGGTCGGACCGAATCACGCCACGACCGACGGCGCGCGCAGCATCGAACTCGTCAGAGAATTCCAATCGATGCGCGAAATGGGCGAACTACCCGAAGTCGGCTCGCCGGGCGAATGGCTGTAAAAACCGAACAGGTCCCTGGCCGAACAACGGAAATCGCTCGAATCGCCGACCGGACCAAACAACCGACACTCGCAGATCGACAAGGACCGCGTGAGGCTCAGGGATTGACTGCACGACACGCGGTCCGCGGACTCTTTATCTTCGGGTTGGCTGTCGTCATTCGGGCGACGCCCTGGCAGCGCGTCATGACCGATTCGGATGGCGTGCTTCTCACGACAGGCGACCCCTACTTCCACATGTGGCGAATCTGGAACTCGGCCTCAAATTCCATCCCACTCGCGGCCCGCGACCCTTTCGCCAATTTTCCGTCGGGTGGAGAGATTCTCTGGTCACCGGCCTTTGATTGGATGCTGGCCACGATAATCCGCTGGATTGGCCTGAGCCAGCCGGCTGCGGAGCTCTTCTGCGCCTGGGTCCCTGTCTTTCTCGGTGCGGCGGCGGTCACGCTGGCCGCGCATATCGCTTGGAACACATTCTCACCCGCCGCGGGCTGGACGACGGGGCTCGTGCTGGCCGTCCTGCGAAGTAATTTTATCTACACCCAGTTGGGCTACCTCGACCATCACGCTGCCGTTACGTTGATCGGCACAATGATGTTAGGGGGCGCGATGTATGTCGTCTCCGAACACCGATCGGTGTCGCGTTACTGGCCACTTTTAGCTGGAGCGCTCTGCGCATTCGCCTTGTCGATCTGGGCGGGCGCGCTGCTTCATATCGGCGTGCTGCAGATCGCGATGCTCGCCTGGGGACCCGCAGCCACGTCGAGGGAACCGGCCATTACTCGCACATACCAAATCGCATTCGCCCATGCGTTGACCGCGCTTGCGATCTGGCCTCTTTCAACCCGAGAGTGGGAGATCTTCGGCAATTTCCACCCGCTGGCGCTCACCCTCTTCCAGCCGATTTTTTTTGGCGCCGGAGCAGTCTGCCTGTTAAGCGCCTCCTTGCTTTGGAGCATGACGCCCGCCGGCGAAACGCGCGCCCGTCGTTTACTGTCGTTCCTTATTCTCGGCGTTGGGGGGCTTATCGTGGCTTTCGCGCTGATTCCGGAACTGGCGGCCGTTCTCGATCGATCCGCAGGCTGGTTCACCGGAGACATCGAATTCCTCGCGAATATCCGGGAAACGGCCCCCCTCTTCTCGAGCGCCGCGGCCGGCCTCCCCGATGGCAAACCGGGCTGGCACTCCGCCACCAAGTTGTTCTCCCCGCTCTTCTTCATTCTGCCGCTGTCGATGGCGGCTGTTGTTTGGCGGACCTCACGACCCGAGCGCTGGCTATTGATCTTCTGGACCGCGGCATTTTGCGTACTGACTCTCGCGCAGAATCGTTTTATGAATACTTTTTCGATCCCCTTCGTAATCGTCTGTGGTGCAGCGGTGTCCGTACTCATCGAATGGCTCAAGAGACGGTTTGCCAATACCTGGATTCAGAAGGCGGCGCCCGCTCTCGTCGGCCTTGCGGTCGCGCTCATCGTTTTCGCTCCGGCATGGCCGCATTATGCGCCGGACCTTCGCCCAAATCCCTACTCCCAGTCTGAAGCAAGACGCTCTGCCTTTCGCTCGGCGGCACGCTGGCTTGCCAACTCACGGCCGATCAGAGTCGGAGAGGCGGGACTGCCAATGGCTGGGCTCCTTACAAATTGGGGGCTGGCTCATGAAATTCGGTACTACTCGAATTGGCCGATGAACCAAGATGGATTCGGCCCGTACGTCTCTCCGCAGAATGTAAAACTCGCAAATCGCTATTTCGAAGCCCAGAATGAAGAAAGGGCCGTCACGATTCTCGGCAAGATGAGAACGCGTTATGTCTTGACAGACACCACGGGCGGAGGCCAAGGCCCCTATCACTACAACAGCATGACAGGTCGACTCGCCAGCTATCACGGCTCCGGGGGCTTCGTTAAAATCGAGAACACGGAAAAACTGCGATGGGTCCCCGCACTCACACGGCATCGACTCGTCTTCGAAGCAGCAGACGAGCGCAAAGGAATCTGGCTCTATGAAATCGTGCCGGGCGCCGTCGTGACCGGATCTGCGACGCCCGATTCGGTCGTTGCCATCTCGCTAGAGCTCGAATCCGACTCCGGAAAGAATTTGCGTTGGGCAACGCGTCGACGCACCGATAAGGAGGGGGAGTTTCGAATCCGGGTTCCGTATGCGACCGTAGGCGCGCCCTCCTCGGCCATCCACAGCCTCGGACAATATCAGTTGCGAACGGAGCAAGGCGTAGTAGCCACATTCGATGTCACCGAAGACGCGCTCCAGCAAGGCCTGAAGATCCCTGCGCCAAACGTCGTCGAGTCTCACTCGAGCAGCGAGGGGGGCGTGGAAGGCGGATCGTCACTAGAGGATACTGAGGAATGATCGAATCATGACTGCAGATAGATCCGGTGACACTGACGATGAAACGATCGGCGGTACGGCCGAGAATCCCTTGCGAAACCCCAAGCTCCGCCCTAACGCGCGCCGTGTCGCAGTGGTGATTCCCTGCTACAGCGAAGAAATAACAATCGCCAAAGTCGTTACGGACTTTCGAAATGCACTCCCGGAAGCGGAGATCTACGTCTTCGATAACAATTCGACCGACCGCAGCATAGAGGAAGCAACTCGAGCGAAGGCGACCGTCGTCCGCTCGCTGCAACAGGGCAAAGGCAACGTTATTCGTCACATCTTCCAGGTCGTCGATGCCGACATCTATATCCTGGTCGACGGCGACGATACCTATCAGGCTGCGGCCGCCCCGGGCATGATCGAGGAGCTGGAGAATGAACAACTCGACATGCTCGTCGGCATTCGGCTCGGCGAATATAAGGACGGGGCCTTCCGCCGCTTTCACTTGTTTGGCAACACCGTCATTTCTGGACTCATCAGCGTCTTCTTCCGAAGGAAGCTCAAAGATGTCCTGTCCGGCTATCGCATCCTGTCACGAGACTTCGTCGAGATCGTTCCGATTCGAGCTCGGGGATTCGAGGTCGAAACAGAGATGACCCTGCAGGCGTTGAGCAAACGTCTTCGAGTCGGCGAAACGGCGGTCCTCTATGGAAGCCGCCCGCCCGGCAGCATCTCGAAGCTCGATACGTTCAGTGATGGCACGCTGATTCTGCGCTCGATCATCATGCTGCTGCGCGACTATCGACCTCTTGTCTTTTTTTCGGGGCTCAGCCTGCTCTTCGGATTGACTGCTCTCGTGGCCGGGATTGCTCCAGTCCAGGACTACATCGAAACCCGCTATGTGCTTCATGTACCTCGGGCGATTCTCGCCTCAGGCCTCGCGATCCTTTCCTTGTTGAGCTTCGCCGCCGGATTGATCCTCGATACGATTTCGCGTTTCCATCAAGAAACGCTGGAGCTACTGCGACCTATTCTGAGGAAAAACCGCTGAGTTCCCGGGATCGCGCATTTGAAGCCATCGATCTCATCGAAGTCATGGATCTTGCCGTCCGCTACAACCACTATCTACGAGATCAGGTCCTCGATTGGGCCAAGGACAAAACACGACTGCTTGATTTCGGCGCCGGCAACGGACGTTTTGCCATCTCGCTGCAGAAACGCGGCTTCGAAATCCATGCGATCGAGATCGATCCAGATTTGCGGTCGATGATCGATCTCGGCGGCGTCATCGCCCATGCCAACCTTTCGGATGTCTCTGGTGAAATTTTCGATGGCATCTACACGCTCAATGTTCTCGAACACATCGAGAACGACGAAGCCATTCTCCGCCAATTCCATGAACGACTCGCCCCGATGGGCGGCCTACTGATCTACGTGCCGGCATTCACTGTGCTCTTCTCGGCCAATGACGTACGCGTCGGCCATGTCCGCCGCTATCGACGCACCTCGCTCGTGGCCAAGCTCGAAAGAGCTGGCTTCATGGTCGATCAAGCGCGCTATGCCGATTGCATCGGGTTTTTTGCAACGCTTGCTTATCGAATATTTGGCGATCCAGACGGCGGACTGAATCCGACGATGATTCGCTTCTACGACCGCGTTCTTTTTCCGATGAGTCGCGCCTTCGACCGGATCTTCGAACACTTCTTCGGCAAGAACTTGCTGGTGCTGGCACACAAACCGAAGAGCGAGCAGATCTTGAAAAATCGCGGACCGAAGTCCGCCAGGCCAGTCGCCTAGCGCAGCGACGGCGTATCCCGGCTGGGGTCTCTCTCCAAGATCAAATTGATGAAGAGGCCATTGCCGAAAGCATTCTCGAGTGCCAGAACCAGGGAACTCACGGCGGTCACGATTGCACTGCCGTCCATGCGATCACGAGACAACCGATCGAACCACATATCGCGCACGCGAAGCCCAGCCGCAGCGGCAAGAAGATCGATGCCCAGGCGGGAGAAGAATACTAGATGGTGGGCCTCATGGGTTCGGGCGGCGGGATAGCGCAGACGACCGCCAGTCCACTGATAAAGCAACCGCCCCACGCTCGGCAGAATACTTTGTTCGTGAATTGTCTGGATGTAAATCACACCATCCTCGGATAAAACGTCAACCAGATCCTTTAGCAGGACAGCCGGTGAATCGACATGTTCAAAGACGTCCCAGAGTGTGACAAGATCAAAATAACCATCCAGCTCTGGGAGCGTCGCACGCGCATCCCCTTCGAAGATCTCGACATCCGGGTTTCTCGAACGCGCCTGCACGACTCGATCGGACTCCAACTCGATTCCGGCCAGACGGCATTCGGGGCCCAGACGTTCTCGCAAATGGGCTAGATAGGCGCCGGTCCCACAACCAACATCGAGCGCAGCGCGATTCGAATGCCCTGGCGACGCGAGGCGACGCGAAAGATCGTCCCACTTGTCGAGATCGCTGTCGGCGTTGCTGAAATAGTTGTCGGGGACGAATGAAGTTTCCGCGTTGCGATAGAGCGCATCGCTCGACCAGCTATGGCAGCGCATGCATTCGAAAAGTCGATATTCGTGTAGCTCGATCCGCGCCGTCGCCACCTCGCCACACACGGGGCAGACATCACCGCCGCGAGTCGTAAGTGCTTCGTCGATGTGGGCCATCTTCACCAGATCCATAGAGCCGAAACGAACACCTCGGCAGCCAGGTTCACAAACTAGTCTTCGGGTTCATCCACCCAACGACCATTGTCCCGGATCAATTCGACGAGTCGATCCGTCGCTTCAATCTCTGGAACCGCGCGCGCAACGACTTCCTTCCCGACATAGAGCGTAATCTGCCCAACACCGGAACCGACATAACCAAAGTCCGCGTCCGCCATCTCGCCCGGACCGTTTACGATGCATCCCATCACGGCAATCTTGAGCCCGGGAAGATGATCCGTCCGTGCCTGTATTTTGGCCGTCGTCTCTTCGAGGTCGAATAGCGTCCGACCGCAGGACGGACACGAAATATATTCGGTCCGCGTCGTTCGCTGCCGCGCACCCTGCAAGATTCGATAGGTCAGATCCACTGCCACCGCAACATCGATCCCGGAATGCACCGAAACGACATCACCGATTCCGTCACAGAGCAGCGAACCGAGTCGAACCGAGGCATCGATCAGCGCTGCGTCGGGGATCGAGGTCCCGGCCGAGTCCACGGAAGCTGATGTCGGCGGGGCGTCCATTCGCTGCCGCAGAACGATGGGCAGAGTGCTGGCCTGCTGATCGGCAAGCGTCGCGGCCAGAATGCGAACCGCGTGCAGAGACGCGCTAGGCACAAGGCTCACAGCACAGTCCAATGAATCGCCGCCCATATTCGAAAGAGCCGCGCGCACCAGACCGGGAATCTCATGGTTCTGTCCCGAGAGTTCCCATTCGATCGACACCCGCGCTTTGCGTGCTGCTTCTGCGAATCGAAGGATATCCGACCCCTTCGTTGACGCGTCTATTCGGCCGACCCATCGCCCCAGTGACATCTCGATCGGCAGAACTACGGGTTGAGTCGCGCCGTCCAGGACTTCATCATCGGCGAGATCAATTCGCAGCGAGATGGGAAGCCCCTGACCAAGACTCTCGAGCTCTCGATGAAATTCCACGATCCGAGAGAACTCTTCTGAACCCGAGCAGCCGATCAAAAGGGATTCACATTCGACGTCATGCAGCGCCGACAGCTCCGTTGCGATTCGAGCGGCCACTTCCGCCGGCCGTGCCAGGGCATCGGCAATTTCCAGTTCAACTCGAATCGGTGCTTCGCCGCCGACATCCAACCCGGCCCAGTTCATCGCCACGCTCGATCGGCGTGTTTGTTCGAGGCCGAGATCGATGGGTGTCGCATCGATTTCGATAGACGCATCTCCTGAGCTCGTCGGCGATGACACGATCAAGTCACGGCCCGCTCGCTCGGTGATCCCCCGCGCAACCGGAACTTCGCGAACGGGATCCTCGGTCAGAGAAACTCGGATCGTGTCACCCAGCCCGTCTTCGAGCAGCGAGCCGATGCCGATGGCGCTCTTGATTCGACCATCCTCAGCCGCTCCCGCTTCCGTTACACCCACATGAAAGGGATAGGAGTCCTCTCCGGGCTTCCGTGCCTCGAGCCGCTCGGCCAGCAACCGATAGGCCGTGATCGCCACCTGTGTATTAGAAGCCTTCATCGAAAACACGACATCGAAATAACTCTCGGCTTCGCAGACGTCGAGAAACTCGAGCGCGCTTTCGACCATTCCCAGAGCCGTATCGCCAAAGCGGTTCATGATCCGGTCGGAAAGCGAACCATGATTCGTCCCGATGCGCATCGCAGTCCCATTCGTCTGACAACGCAGCACGAGCGGGCGGAATCGATCGGCGACCCGTTCAACTTCTTCACCGTACTGTGATTCATCGTATTCGCGAACTTCGAATTTCTTCTTGTCGGCATAATTGCCCGGATTGATGCGAACCTTCTCTACAATGTCCGCAGCGATCATCGCCGCGTTCGGAGTGAAGTGAATATCCGCGACCAGCGGGACATCGATTCCGAGCTTCACGAGCTGCTCGCGAATTCCTCGAAGATTTTCCGCATCACGAATCGAAGGCGCCGTCACGCGCACGATCTCACAACCCGCTTCGGCGAGCTTCGTTACTTGCTCAACCGTGCCCGCGGTATCCATCGTGTCGGTATTCGTCATCGACTGAATTCGAATCGGATTCTGGCCGCCGATTTTCACATCGCCGACGCTCACGACACGAGTTCGTCGTCGAGCAGGTGAGAAGGGATCGATCCCCCGCAAAATCATTGCACTGCCTCTTCGCTCGAACCGACCGAGTCGACCATCTCGTTGAACTTCTCGAGCGCTTGATCAATCCGACCCGGATCCTTGCCGCCGGCCTGAGCGAAATCCGGACGGCCACCGCCGCCACCGCCCACGACGCCCGCGACCTCTCGAATCAGATCGCCGGCCTTCAGCTTTGAAGTCAAATCTTTCGTCACACCGATCGCAAGCAGCGCCTTATCACCGTTGGCCGCAGCCAGACAAACAACCCCGGTTCCCATTCGATTTCTCAAATCATCGACCATCGACCGCATCGCCTTCGCATCGACATCCTCAACCCGAGCCGCAATCACCTTGGCATCCGAGATTCCCGGTAAATCCCGAGCAGAGGCAAAGAGATCGCTCGATCCGCCACTCTGCTTACGCGATCGAAGATCATCGATGTCCTTCTGCGCCTGCTTCCGCTCTTCGATCAGGCGGCCAACACGACCCGGCAATTCGGACAGCGGAACCTTGAGCTGACTCGCGGCATCGCTCGCGAGGCGTTCCTGCTCTCTGATATGACGAAGCGCACCGATTCCCGTGAGCGCCTCGATGCGGCGAATTCCAGCCGCGATACCCGATTCGGAAACGATTCTCAGCAGGCCGAGATCACCGGTCGCCCGCGCATGGGTTCCCCCGCAGAGTTCCGTGCTGCAGTCGCCAAAGGAAACGACGCGAACGCTTTCTCCGTATTTCTCGTCAAAGATCGCGATGGCCCCGGCGCGGATTGCAGACGGGTAGTCCATCTCTCGAGTCTCACCGGGTTGGTTCGACTCGATCCAGAGGTTGACTTGATCCTCGATCGCTTCGAGTTCCGCCGTCGTGAGCGGCGAGTCATGCGTAAAATCGAAACGCAATCGATCCGGACCCACCAGCGAACCCTTTTGCATCGCCTGCCCACCTAACACACCGCGCAGCGCAGCGTGTAAAAGATGCGTCCCACTATGGTTGCGCACAGTTGCCTCGCGAGAATCCGCATCGACGCGCAGTCGCGATTCTTGATCCACCCGAAGCGTTCCCTTCGTGACGATGCCCTGATGAACGAAGAGCCCGGTCACGGGTTTGATGACATCGCGGATTTCGACTTCGCCGGAATCAGTTGCTATTCGACCCGAGTCGCCGACCTGCCCACCGCTTTCCGCGTAGAAAGGAGTCTCTTCGAAGACCAGCTCGATCGCTTCGCCCTGCCTCGCCTCGGACACGATCGCGCCGTCTTTCAGGATCGCGGCGATTGGAGCCTCGAGATCGAGCGACTCATAGCCGTGAAACGTGGTCGTCACGTCCGACGCGATTCGGCCGTAGATCTCCTGAACGGCCGTATCCCCGCTGCCCTTCCATGCAGCCCGCGCCCGCGTCTTCTGGCCCGCCATGGCGTCATCAAAGCCTGATTGGTCAAGCGTCATGTCATGATCCACGAGAATGTCTGCCGTGAGATCTATCGGAAAACCAAACGTGTCGTAGAGCTTGAAGACAGTTGGCCCGGGCAGCTGATCGACGCCCTTCGCTCGAAGTTCCCCGATCTCCCCTTCAAGAAGCGTAAGACCGCGTGACAGTGTTTCGAGGAAGCGTTCCTCTTCACGACGAATTCGATCCGTGATGTACGCACGCCGCTCGGTCAAGTCGGGATAGGCTTCGCCCATTTCGTCAATGACTGCATCCGCAACCGAATGAATGAACGGCGTCTCTTGGCCAAGCAATTTCCCATGACGAGAGGCCCGACGCAAAATTCGGCGCAGTACATAACCGCGACCGGCGTTACTCGGCAACACGCCATCGCCAATCAGGAATGTCAGCGCGCGCGCGTGGTCTGCAGCAACTCGCAGCGACACGTCGACTTCCGCGTCTTCCCCGGGCGTGACACCCGAAAGCTCTGCCGCACGCGCGATCAGAGGCGTAAAGGCATCACACTCCCAGGTCGAACGATGACCCTGAAGTAGCGCGGCAACGCGCTCGAGACCAAAACCCGTATCGATCGAGGGCTTCGGCAGCGGCGTCATCTTCCCCGTTGAATCGCGATCAAACTGCATGAAGACCAGATTGCCGACCTCCATGAAGCGCCCGGTTTCGCTGGATGGATCATCATTGGGATGATTCGGATTCTCGCCCCAATCAAAATGAATCTCCGAACAAGGGCCACAGGGTCCGGTGTCTCCCATCGACCAAAAATTTTCTTCTTCGTCGAGGCGATAGATCTTGGACTCAGGAAGACCGATCTGGTTGCGCCAGATGTTGTAGGCCTCGTCATCTTCACGAAAGACCGATACGACGAGATTGTCCGCCTTGAATCCGAGAGCGTCGGTCATCAAGGTCCAGCCCTGCTCGATGGCCTGTTCCTTGAAATAATCGCCGAAGGAAAAATTGCCGAGCATCTCAAAAAAAGTGTGGTGCCGAGAAGTCCGACCGACGTTCTCGAGATCATTATGCTTGCCGGAGACGCGCATGCATTTCTGAGAGGACGTAGCGCGGACATAATCGCGCTTCTCTTCCCCGAGCAAGGCTCGCTTGAAAGGCACCATGCCGGAATTCACGAACATCAGGGTCGGGTCGGATTCCGGCACCAGGGGGGCACTCGACACACGTCGATGATCCCGCTCCTCGAAGAAGCGAAGGAAGATCTCGCGAATCTCCCGGGACGACAGCGGCATGGGGCACCTCTTTTTCAGTCAGCTCTCGGAATGAGCGCCCGAATATAGCGGCCCCCGGCGCGGAGTCTCGACTTCGCTTCAACGGGTTTCGGGAATCGGTCAGGCAATCGCTGGAAGCAGCCATTGCCGATTCGCGCGAGGCAAACGCGGGCCGGCGTCACAGCGATGCGCTGGAGACGAACCAGGCCATTGCGGCCCGAGCGTGGATCACCCGGCCTGATCGCGAAGCGGATGTGTAGGAGATGCAGGCCCTAGAATCGGTCGATATTGAAGTCGTCGTCGAGCAACCCGTCGACACCATCGTCCTCGGGCTTCTGTTCGGCCTCTTCTTCGTCGCCCGCGAAGCCCGACCATTCGGTGTCCGAAGTCGATTCGATCCCGCGAAATCGCAGCGCGAAGTCGTCGGGATTAGAAACGTGCTTGAGGGCCTCTTCGTAGGAAACCAGACCTGATTTCACATGGCTCATCAAGGACTGGTCGAAGGTCTGCATGCCGTAGGTCGTCTGGCCCTTCGAGATCGCATCGGGCAACTCTTTGGTCCGGTCCTTATCCGCAATGAGTTCTCGTGTAAACGCTGTCGAAACTAGAACTTCGAGAGCGGGGACCCGACCTTTACCGTCGGCACGCGGAACCAGCCGCTGACTGATTACGGCCCTCAAGATCGTTGAGAGCTGGAGCCGTACCTGCTTCTGCTGATGGGGCGGAAAGACCGAGATGATGCGATTGATCGTCTCCGTCGCATCCAGCGTATGCAGGGTGCTCATGACCAGATGGCCGGTCTCCGCCGCAGTAATCGCGGTCTCGATAGTTTCGAAATCGCGCATTTCGCCCACGAGAATTACGTCGGGATCCTGCCGCAAGGCGGCACGAAGTGCGGCGGAAAACGAATGCGTATCGACACCGATTTCGCGCTGATTCACAATCGAGCGACGATCCCGAACCAGGAATTCGATCGGATCTTCAATCGTCATGATATGGCTGGTTCGCTCGGTGTTGATGTGTTCGATCATGGCGGCCAGTGTTGTCGACTTACCCGAGCCAGTCGTTCCCGTGACGAGAACCAGTCCGCGCTGTTCCTGCGCGATCTTCTCGATGATCTTGGGCAGGAAGAGCTGGTCGATTGTTTTGACACCGAAGGGGATCACACGAAAAACGATGCCGACGGATCCGCGCTGCTGAAAGCAATTGACGCGAAAACGGCCGAGGCCGGGAATCCCGTAGGCGAGGTCGGCTTCACGGTTCTCGTCGAAGCGGGCCTTCTGCAGAGGATTCATGATCGAGAACGCGATCTTCTGAAGTTCGTCGGGAAGAACGCGCTCCCCGTTCTTAAGAGGAACCAGGGCGCCATCGACGCGGAACATCGGCGGCAATCCTGACTTCAGATGAATATCGGATGCGCCGCCTTTGATGGCGACCTTCAAGATCTCGTTGAGTTCCATTCTGCGCCTCGGAACCCCCTGTCGAAACAGAGGTTTTTGGGTCTCGTGGGTTGTGGCTGGCCTGCTTCTATTTCGACCGATGGGGCGGCTTCCTTGAGAAGCCACGAGCCAATTCTCGCGAGTGCAATCGGGCCGCGAGAGGATCGGTAATGCGCAACTCCTTCGACAAACATTCGAAAAACCAGGAAAACTTAACGTGGGGCCTTGCTCGCCCAACATCCAGCATGAAAATCTTCCCATAACCAACCTCGCCGGCTCTGGTCATGCGGCCTTCATCGCTCGATTCGAGCGGGTATCACGCGCCGCCTCTTTTCCGAGACCGACCGACCCCGCACCGTGAACGCAGGCGGACGACTTCACGCCGGCCGGTGCGCTCTGGGGCTTCGGATTGCCTCACTCGTCTTGGGACAGTTTCGGGATTCCGGGAACACCGACGTCCTTCGATGGTGCGACGGCTCCCTTCAGTACCCGTCAACATCTCACCACTGCGAATAGCGACTGTTCTGGAGATCCCATGAAGAATGGCTTCTATCACTAGTGCCATTGCGTCGACGGCTTCATGCCTCCGTCCCTCCCGGACGGGACGCCATTCTTTCAACCGGTGTCGAACGAACTTTTCCGACTCGATCTAACGCCAGCGCCCGTGCCATCCCTCAACCCAATGGGCACCCTCGCCCTAACATCCTTGGTCATGATACTCGGCGCCGGCTCCGCGCACGCGTCTGCCACGCGGGTCCGAATGGCCCTAAAACTGCCGAATTCGAATGTCGACCAACGTTAGTCGCGCGTTGATTCCACAGGAACCGCCAGCGCCATCCCGTCAGACCCCGGATCCGCGCCTCCGGTCACAACGCCATTCTTGATTGCAATCCCATGGACCGAGGCGAAGGTGTAACTGAGCGGGCTACGAACGACCGAATAGCCGGACTCTTCCAGTTCTCGAGTGACATATCGGGGAATCCGGTTACAGACATCGATGGCATCGCTGGTCGCCGAGAATCGCGGCGCGGCGACCGCCTCCGACACCGTCATCCCGTGATCGATCACATTGAGAATGGCCTGCAAGACCCCCATCGCAATCTGCGTCCCACCCGGCGCCCCGATCACAAGTACGGGGTCGTCGCCGTCGAATACCATCGACGGACAAAGCGAGCTGAATCGGCTCTTCCCAGGCTCAATCGAATTCGCGCGACCCGGCCGCGGATCGAATACACCCATGCAGCCGTTGTACATGAACCCGAGGCCCTCAGTCACGACGCCAGAGGGCATACCCAATGAATGAGTCATCGAAACGGCGTTCCCATGCCCATCGACGACCGAAACATGCGTCGTGTCCTTGCTCTCTGGTGAACCCACACGTTCAACGTGCGCTACTTCGCCAGCACGAATGTCCTTCGCCAACTGCGCCGCGTAGTCTCGATCCGCGAGCCTCCCGACGGGCACATCAAAGAACTTCGGATCACCGACCCAGCGATCCTTGTCGATGGTCGCTCGCTTCATAACCTCACAGACCGTCCGAATATACTCAGGGCTGTTATGCCCCATTCCTCGAAGGTCGAACTCCTCGAGCATGTGCAGCATCTCGACTAACATAATTCCACCGCCAGGCGGAGGATTCGTCGAGATCCGTCGCCCGCGATACTCACCCCAAAGTGGCTCGCTGCGTTCGATCTCGTAGTTCTCTAGATCCTCTCGCGAAAGCAGCGCACCCCCATGCTCCATATCCGCGACGATTTCGTCGGCGATCTCGCCCCGATAGAAAATATCCGACCCGCCATCCGCAATCCGTCGCAGAGTTCGGGCCATGTCGGGATTCTGAACTCGACTGCCCATACTGTGGAGTTCGCCGGCTTCGTTGTAGTAGATCGCTCGAGCTGGATCGGTCTGTAACAAGCGATCTGCGACGCGGACACGGCCACTATCATCGCGGCGAGTCCAGAATTCATGGACATAAGGCCGCACAATGAAGCCCTCGTCAGCCTGAGCGATGGCCGGCTCCACAACCTCCTGCCACGACAGATCCCCAAACTGGCTCTGCGCTTCGAAATAGGCTTTCAGACTCCCGGGAACGGTGATCGACTGATAGCCGACATCGTTGACCCGGCCTCGCAGTACGAAGCCGAATCCGTCTCGATTCTCACCTTCGATCAAGTCCTCCCACATATCGGGGGTCGCCGCCGCGGGTGCACGTCCGTGAAAATCGATCAATTCGTGGACTCCCCGCCCAGGAAGGTAGAGCTGCATACTTCCGAATCCGGCAATGCCGCACATTTGAGGATCGACTACGCCCTGCACCAGAGCGCAGGTGATCGCGGCATCGACCGCGTTGCCGCCTCTACGAAGCGCGAGCGCTCCGGCTTCAACAGCCTCCGGCTGGGGGGCAACAATCATCGCACTGGACGTCATGTCGGTGGCTCCTGGCTACGTCGAGGGTTTCGCAGAGCTGAAGGGCTCCGATCTCTCGACGGTATTCTCACAAAAGCCGCCCTATTTCACCAGAATCCATCCGATGAACACGATGGCGGGAGCCGAATTCCCGGAACTCCCGGCGTCACTCGCAAAGTGTTCCCAGAATCCGAAGGGCAGGATGTAATCGGCCCAGACCTGGCTGAGGAAGATCATCGATCCGCAGACGACGACTCCCGCCACCCCGGCGAGGACAGCCTCGGCTTCACCTCGATAGGACAAGTTCAACACAAGTATGATCGCGACAGCGACATAGACCACGAACAAGACCAAGCGTTTCGCCAAGTCATCTCACCATTCGCTCAATACTCGATGACTACATGATGACTACATGTCTCTGTGTGTTCCGGCTCGCCTGTTCTCAACACGACCGACGGGCACGGCTGGACCCATGCAAGCGAGCTCCTGGCCGAGCGTGGAAGACTACCTTCCCACGCTCGGCTCAAGCCGAGCGGATTCGCTACTCCGCCGCGCCGTCCTCTGCATCGCCTGCGGCCTCTGGCTTCTGGCCAGCTGGGGCCACAGCAGGCACCGCTAGTTTCAACCCCTTCGCCAGGTAGACCTCTTCGGCGAGACGTGCACAGGCATCCGGATTTTCCTTCAAGAAGGTACGAGCCTTTTCTCGCCCCTGACCGATGCGTTCGCCATCGTAGGAATACCAGGAGCCGCTCTTCTCGACGATGCCCTCCTCGACACCGATATCGATGAGATCGCCTTCTCTCGAAATTCCCTCGTTGTAGATGATGTCGAACTCTGCCTGACGGAAAGGTGGCGCCACCTTGTTCTTGACGATCTTGACGCGCGTCCGACTGCCCGTGACTTCGTCGCCATCCTTGATAGCCGCGGTCCGACGCACATCGATGCGAATCGAGGCGTAGAATTTGAGCGCGTTGCCGCCAGACGTGGTTTCGGGACTCCCGAACATCACGCCGATCTTCATTCGGATCTGATTGATGAAGATGATGGTCGCACCCGACTTCGACACCGTTCCCGTCAGCTTACGGAGCGCCTGACTCATCAGACGAGCCTGCAAGCCGACATGGGTATCACCCATCTCGCCCTCGATCTCCGCACGCGGCACCAATGCGGCAACCGAATCCACGACAACCAGGTCGATCGCCCCGGACCGCAACAGAACATCCGCGATCTCGAGCGCTTCCTCACCCGTATCCGGCTGTGAAACCAGCAGCTCGTCGACATTCACGCCGAGCCGCCGCGCGTAATTCACATCCAGCGCATGTTCCGCATCAATGAAGGCGGCAACGCCTCCGAGCTTCTGCATCTCTGCGATCGCATGGAGCGTCAGAGTCGTTTTGCCACTCGACTCTGGACCGTAGATCTCAACAATGCGGCCACGCGGAAGGCCGCCGATCCCAAGGGCGATATCAATACTCGGCGCGCCACTCGAGAAGTAGGGGATCTCGTGGTTGACCGCGTCCTCGGTCATCTTCGTAATCGCGCCCTTCCCAAACTGCTTCTCGATACTCAGGATTGCGAGCTCGATCGCCTTGTCTTTAGCGCTCTCTACCACGCCTCCTCGTTCAACTTTTGCCTTCGGTGTCGCGTTCTTGCCTCGTGCCATTATCAGAGTCTCCCCATTCTTCCGTTTACCAATTAATCAAAACCAGTCAAAAACAAAATTTTCAAAATCCAGGCCTACAACCAGGTCTGGACTTCGACCTAAGCCAAAGAACCACTCGGGTTCGAACCCCCACCAGCGCGTCTCATCAGACTCGGACCCACTAGCTCGATTCCAAGCAGACTCCGTCGAATCCAATCCAGCGCAACCTGGGATGTCAAACTCCGATGCCCACTTCGAGAAACCTTGAAGACGAAAGACTCGGCATGTGTCGAGGTCTGACCGTCCGCGCCCTCGCTTGCAGGCATTGCCAACGCAAGCCAAACGAGCCCGACCGGCTTGTCTTCGGTCCCGCCGCTCGGCCCCGAAATTCCCGAGGTCGCGATTCCAAAGTCACTGCCAAATCGTTTTCGAACACCCTCGGCCATCGCGCGCACGACCGGCTCCGAAACCGCCCCATGCTCTTCGAGTACGGCCTCTGAAACGCCAAGCATCGAAGCCTTGACCGCATTCGAATACGCCACGACTCCGCCGAGAAAATAGGCGGAGGAACCCGGCACGTCCGTCAAACGCTCGGCGATGAGGCCGCCGGTACAAGATTCTGCAGTGGCAATGCTGAGTCGCTTTTCCGTCAACAGACGGCCGACGACGATTTCCATCGTGTCGTCACCTTCTCCGTAAACGATCGCGCCGAGTCGATCGCGAATGGCCGCGGACACCCGGGCGATCCGTGCATCCGCCTCTTCCACGGTCTTCGCCCGAGCCACCGGTCGCAATAAATTGTCGGGAAAGCTCGTCCGGTAGCCCAGATCGACCTCGCCCTCGCGAGCCAGATCCAGCAGCTCCGTCTCGAGCGTCGACTCTCCCATCCCGAACGTCCGGAGCATCACCGCGCGAACCACGCGCCGCTCCGACCTACCCTCTGAAAGCGCCTGCTGCCCCTCTTCCGGAAAAAGAGCCGATGTGATTCGCGGCAGAACCTCATCGTCCATCATCAAGTCGAGTTCGCGTGGAACACCGGGCATCGCAAAAAACACGGCGCGCCCCTCTCTAATCGAAAATCCCGGAGCCGTTCCGATCGAGTTCTTCAGCACATCCGCATCGACGGGGAAATACGCCTGCTTCCGGTTCACGTCCGACATGTCACGACCGACACTGCGAAAGAACGCCTCGATCACGACCAGGGATTCTTCGTGCAACTTCATTTCTCGCCCGAAGGTTTGCGCCACCACCTCCGTCGTCATGTCATCACGGGTCGGTCCGAGCCCGCCCGAAATCAAAACAAAATCGCTCCGCCCCGCCGCCCGACGAAAGGCATCCTGCATGTCTGCGGGATCATCTAAAACCGAAACCTGGTAGCGACAATCCAAATCGAGAAGCAGCAGCCGCTCAGCGATCCGCGCCTTGTTCGAGTCGATGATCTCGCCCCGCAACAGCTCGTCGCCGATCGTGATAATCTCCGCAATCACAGCGACACTCCAATTCCCACGCCAATGCCTGCGCCCAGATCGATTGGTTTCACCCCACTCAGCGTACCTAGCCAGGTCGCGGGATTCGAATAGAAGCCCTCGAAGACCGATGCACGAAGCCCGAAGAGACAAACGGCTGCATAGAGCCCCGCCATCACATCGTCCGCCATCACGCCAAGCCCTCCCCCGAGTCGCCGCTCCGCCCATCCGATGGCCCCCGGCTTCCACACATCAAACAGCCTGAATAGGACGAATCCGGTCACGACCTCGAGGAAAAAGACAATCATGTCGGCCTGACTGGCGACGGGGTGGCCCATTGAGTCGCGAATGGGTTGCAGGCTCGGACTCGCCATAGACTGCGCCATCCAAAGCGCCACAGGCAGAAGCGGGACCAACGTGATCAGCTGGCCAAGGACTTCGTCGATCACGATCCGTCCGTCATCGCGTTGACCGAAGTCGATTTCGGCTCTGCCCGCCGCATAGATCCCGAGCAGCAGGACAACGACGACCGCCAATCCGTAAAACCAGAAGAAGCTCGAGCCCACCACCCCCATCCAGGCACCGAAGAAGGCCATCAACCCGAAAAGCAGGACGCCGGCAAAGGATCCCGCGGTCCCAGGCGCGAGGGGCACGTACCCAAACCCGCCAGCAATCGCGATCCAGCGGGACCAACGGCCCGTCGAGAGCACCACCGGTGACACGCTGGCCGGTTCCTCGTGATTGCCAGCTTCGCCTTCGCGGCCGGAAACAACTCCGGAAACAACGGAGGTCACGGGGTTGGACGCGTGGTCATCGCCTTGAATACCGGATAGCGAGTCGATGTTGAGATTAAATTCGATGGGAAAACCCATCCATTTTCGAATTCATTCGACTCTCGTCGATTCTGGGCAGATACACGGCCCTAATCCATCGTGCTCTGATTCGTCGCATCGAATGCATCGTCCGAAAAATTCGAATTCGTCGTCGCGGGGGGGCGTCGGTTCTCCGGGAAAGTAGCTGGGCACCTTGGAGAGCGTCAATCCAAAAGGCGAAAATTTGACGAAAACTGCAAGATTCCCCGGCGAGTCGGTCGAGTGTTCAGAGAGCCCAACTCCAGACCGATATCCATGGGAACCAATGGCGATTTCCGATGACACGACCGAGATGAGGACTCCTCCGCAGAGGCCTTTCAGCCCCAGCCCCGGAGGATCGAGGGACTGGAGCAAGCGAACCAATGCCGATGCGAAAAGCTTCCTTCTCGAACTGGCCAGAGCCCTCCGCGGCTTCTCCTTCTACGACGAGACCTCGCCCGAGCGGCGTCCACTGTTGGACCGAGCCTTTCGTGCCCTCGTCGGAGAATTGGAGCGTGCGGGGTCGATCGAATTCGAGTTCGGCGATGACGAATTCAAGGTCCGCGGACTCCCGCAGCGGATCGAGACCAGCGACGTTCTGGGTCCACTCGAATCGGTCCTGCGAACCCATCGCATCCAGCGAGTCCGGCTCGACCGGGATCTCACGAGCACCGCTCTTCACGGATTCTTCGATCTCCTCGGCCAGCCTATTGAGCGATTCAGGGACCCATGGAACTTCGTTCGAATGCTCGAAGCGAGGGATTCGCGAGGCATCCGACTGAACGACACCGTTCAAGACGTCGCCCCCAGGACACCAAAACTCGAAACGACGTCACCCCGCGCATCGGCGTCCTTGGCAACCGCACACCTTGCACCCGCCCTGGACTTGCAACTGCTCAGTCTCGAGTCCCACCCCCTCGACATGCCATCGACGAACGATTCGGGCGAACGCCTGCGAGCGCGCCTGATCGAACTCGATCAGACGACCAAAGATGAGGCCTACGGCCAACTCGCCGGAGACATCACCATCTGGGCCGAAGATCTCTTCCGTAACAACGCACGCGATGATTGCTATCGCGCGCTCCTAGTCCTGGCTGACCACGCCGTCGGCTGCGGCGGACGCCCGGAATCCCAGGCCCGCATCGCCGCCACATGTTTCTCGCAGGTTGCGAGCGGCGATTGTCTGCGGGATCTCATTGCTCGCGCGACGGGAACGACGGAAACCGGCGTGCGGGCCGCGCAACTGCTTCTTCAATTGGGTTCGTCCGCGGCACCCGCGGTCTTCAACCAGATTTGTGACGAAGCGCAGCTGGCGCAATCCACCGCGCTCCGGTCTCTGGTATTGGCCCTCGGCGAGCACTCCCTGCCAACGCTGGTTCAGGCGATCAACAGCGAGGATGAAATCCGCGCCGAGAACGGCATTCGCCTCGCCGGAGAACTCCAGAACCCGGCCGTCCTCCCCGCACTGATGAACGCGCTGCGAAACGCGGCGCCGCCGCAGCGGCGGGCGTCGATTCTTCGCGCCCTGGGCTTCCTTCCGGGCGACGCACCCAAACGCGCACTCGCCGAGGCCGAAGCCGCTGCATCCGACCGGCTATGAGATCACCAGCCCGGACTCGCTGATCTCTAATCTGAGTTCCTGAATCGACTTCAGAGACTCGAAACTCGCCCGGCGCCACGCGCAGCTTCATTCACCCCGCTTCAACTCGCCAACGATATCCGCCCAATGTTCTGGATCTGGAGCGCGGTTATGCGTCAGGCTCACGCCATCCGCGATGCCCGCCAACCGCGCTCGTAACTTGCCAGCGATCTCATTCCGAGGCCCCACCACGGCGACCGTCTCGAGAATTTCGTCGTCAATGAGTTCTGCCATGTCGTCCCAGCGATCCAGCTTCGACAAGCGATTCAGTTCGAGGTGCAGATCGCCCCAGCCATGGCAATCGAGCGTTGGGCGATAGGCCGGTGTCGAACCGTAAAAGGCAAGATGTTTGCGTGCAGCGAGCCAAACGCGCTCGAAGTCTTCATCGGAGTCGGCCGTGACGACCATCGTTGCAAGAATAAGGTCGATGTCTTCACGCTTCCTCCCCACCTTCGCGAGACCACGCTCGATCGCGGGCAACACATTCTCCTCTAGAGACTTGCGACTATTGAAAGGGTGGCCGAAGAACCCATCGGCTACTTCGCCTGCCACCTGCGTCATCAGCGGACCAAATCCGGCGGTATAGATGGGCGGGGGACCAAAGGGATTCGGACCTGGACTAAAGGCCGGAATCATCAGCGTGTGCTGGTAGAACTCACCTCGGAAATCGAGAGACTCCTGCCCCTCCCAGTCGGCGAAGATAGCCTTGATCGCAAGGGCCATCTCCCGCATTCGCTTCGCGGGACTCGACCAGGGTTGACTGAACCGCTTCTGGATATGCGGGCGGACCTGTGATCCCAGGCCCAGAATGAATCGTCCCCCGCTGATCGATTGCAGCCCATGTGCGAGATAGGCGAGATTCATCGGATTGCGTGCGAATCCGATCGCGACGGCGGTCCCGAGTTGAAGATGCTCCGTCGTCTCCGCCGCCAACACCAACGGTAGAAAGGGGTCGTGTTTGGCCTCGAAGCTGAATGCGCCGTCGTAGCCGATTTCCTCGAAACGCCGAAAAGAGGTTCGTGCCGAACGCGGATCCTCGAGTGGCGCTGTCGTATAGATCTTCACCGGGCAATGATAGACATCTCAGCCGGAACTTCGCAGTCTTCGACACCGCCACGAACCTCGGCTGAGACAACGCACGCAGTCAAGAACAAGTCGCTACACTCATCCCCGTGCGTACCCTTGGCGTCGATCTCGGCAGTAAACGAATCGGACTCGCGATCTCGGACGAAGCGGGAGAGTTCTCTTTTCCGGCGGGCATCCTCGAGAGTCGCGGACGCAAGAAAGACATCGCATCGCTCTGCAAGCTGATCGTCGAAAAGAAAATCGGTGACGCCGTCATCGGACTACCAATTCACATGGACGGTCGGCGTGGCCCCGAAGCCGAGAAGGCGATGCAATTTGCCGAGGCGCTCCATCAGGCCAGCAAGATTCCAGTCGAGACCCTCGACGAACGCTGGACTTCAAAGGAAGCTGAAAGGCTATTCCAGCCCGCGCCCCAGAGACGCGGAACGAAGCAGCGAAAGACCGACCGGCTTAGCCCAGAGCAGCGCAATCGCGGCGTCATCGACGAAATATCGGCCTCGATCATCCTGAGAACCTATCTCGCGCAGCGCCGCACCCCCTCGACGAAAGAGGACCTCGAAGCGTGCAACGGCAGCTGAACGAATGGATGCAGCAACGAATTCCGGCAAGCACCGCATGTTGAAGGCCATCCTCGCATTGGCAGGGCTCGGCGCTCTCCTAGCCTTGGGCGGATGGCTCTGGATTGAGCGATCTCTGGCCCCGGTCGTCGCAGCCGGAGACGGAGCGATCGTCGTCCAGACCATCGACTTCGTGGTGAAGCCCGGCGATTCGCTGGGTCGCGTGGCCGATGCGCTGCAGGCGGAGGGAATCATTCGCAATGCGAAGGTGACGCGCTGGCTCGCTCGAAAGGAAGACCTCTCCTCGAAACTCAAGGTCGGCGAGTACCAGCTTTCGGCAACACAATCGACGCACGAAATTCTCGAAACCCTCTCTAAGGGTCGCGTACGAACACATTCCGTCGTCATCCCGGAAGGCAAACGCGCAACAGAAATCGCAGACCTGCTCGTCGCAGCGGGCTTGGCCGAACGAGATGCATTTCTCGAAGTCGTTTTCGATCCGGAAGCGCCGAAGCGATTGGGGGTCGAGGGAACGAGTCTCGAAGGTTATCTATTCCCTGATACCTATCGATTTGCACGCGGCCTAGCACCCTCGAGAATTGCCGAAGCAATGGTTCGCGAGTTCGTCGGCGTTTACGAAGAATTACCGGCCCCCGAAGCGGAGCCGGTCCTCTCGATGCGCGAACAAGTCACGTTGGCGTCCATCGTTGAAAAGGAAACCGGGGCCGCTCATGAGCGACCGCTCATCGCGGCGGTCTTTCTCAATCGTCTTCGACTCGGGATGCGATTGGAAACCGATCCGACCGTGATCTACGGAATCGAAAAATTCGACGGCAACCTTCGCCGTGTCCACCTTCGGGACGCCAGCAACATCTACAACACCTACAAGATTCGCGGATTGCCTCCGGGACCCATCGCGAGCCCGGGCCGCGATGCGCTTCGCGCCGTTCGTCAACCCGCGGACTCCCCCTATCTCTATTTCGTTTCCCAGAACAACGGAACGCACGCCTTCTCAAAGACCTACGCCGAACACGAACGCGCCGTCGATCGATATCAGAGGAGACGCCGCAGGCGATGAGTCTCATCGATGAACAGGCAGCGTTCTACCGCGAACGTGTCCCCGACCAATTCAATCAGCTCCTCGAGCGCCAATGCCGTGATGCGGCAGATGATCCTGCGGCCGCAAGAATGCTCGAAGAAATGCAGGCCGTCCGAACTTCGATCGTCATTCAGGTCGACTGTGGCGATGCGATGCATCGAACCTTCTACGACATCGACCGCGGCGAGATGCGGACAGTCGAGCGACCAACGCACGCGCCCTTCTTGATTCTCGGTCATGTCCTCGATGACTTCGCCGCGATCCGCCGCGAGTGCGGCGACTCCCTACTCGGGTTTCTCGGCGCGCTCGCAGGTCTTGGCGAGGAGATGCGCCTGACCTCGCAGCGCGTTCGAAGTCTGCGCGATCTTCATGGAAGCCTCGTTTTCGAACGAGTCGGCCCAGATGGCTTCACGCTTTTCGTCTCACTTGGAATCGAATCGCCCGAACCGGAACCCCGTACCACCATCCGGATCAACGAAAAAATCTACGCCTCACTTCGCAGAGGCGACCTTGATCCCCAGGACGCATTCCTCGACGGCCTGATCGACGTCGAAGGCGACATGGAGATGGCCCTCGGACTCGCGCTCGCAGCGCTGTCACCGGACTAACAAAGACGCCCGTCGCCGTCTCGACATCGTCGTCGAGACCATCCCCATCGTCGTCGTCATCAAGAAGGAACTGGGTGAGATCGCCGGCGAGATCGAGAGCCGGAAAAGCGCCGACGACGATCGCCCAGAATCCGGGGCTGGCGGTCGCAAGATCCACCGCGCTGCCATCTGGAGGGGATCCCTTCGAATCGCCCAGTGTTCCCGCAGCACCGGTGAATTCCGGCGAGGGCGCCGTAGTCGTCATCGCCGCATTCGAATCGGCGGAAAAGCTTCCACCCCTCTGAATAAAGCTCTCACTCGTTAGGTCGCCCGCGGAGACCATGCTTGCACCAACGAGACCGCGAAACAGAAGCGCCATCAGCGCGGCCAAAATCTTGCCGATCGGCAATCTCGACCCTCGATACGCAAAGGGACCAGACTTCGGACTGTCGACAGATTGAGCGGAAAGCATTCGGGCTTCGTTGCATGATGCGGAATGCAGGGTCATGCAGAACTGGACCAGTCTTCGAAGCAGGACGAGCAACGTCCGAGTAAGTCACATGATCGCTCCGACTCCTCATCTGAAGATGAGTATTCGTCGAAGCGTGGAAGGCAGCAGAGCGTCGGAAACGGCCTGGCTCCGTACACCGCTGTGACGGACCCTGAGTCGAGCCTCGCTCTAGACGAGGGCGACTTCGCGAAGGAGCGCAATATCGTCGAGCGCCTTGCCTGCGCCGTGAACGACCGCCGTAAAGGGGTCCTCGCTGCGTAGAATCGGGAGTCGCGTCTCCTGCCTAAGCAGATGGTCGAGATCCGTGAGGAGTGAACCGCCGCCAACGAGCATGATGCCGCGGTCGACAATGTCGGCAGCCAACTCCGGTGGCGTCTTCTCGAGTGTGAGATGAACGGTTTCCACGATGGCATGAATGGGCTCGACAAGAGCCTCACGCATTTCGTCGCTGGTCGTGACAACGACCTTTGGAATACCCGCGACGAGATCGCGGCCCTTGATTTCCATTTCTTTCGTCTTGCTCTCGGTGGATGCGGTGCCGATCATCATCTTCACTTGCTCAGCAGTGCGCTCACCAATCAACATGTTGTACTTGCGCTTCACGTAATTGATGATCCCCTCATCCATCTTGTCACCGCCGGTTCGAATCGAGCGGGATGTCACAATGCCGGACAGGGAGATGACTGCGACGTCTGTGGTACCGCCACCGATGTCGACGACCATATTCCCCGTCGGCGCCGTCACGTCCAGGCCGGCCCCGATGGCGGCCGCCATGGGTTCTTCGATCAAGAAGACTTCGCGAGCGCCTGCCGAGAGTGCGGACTCGCGGACCGCACGTTTTTCAACGCTTGTTATGCAGGGCGGCACGCAGATCACGATTCGTGGACGCGCGAGGGTCCGTCGATTGTGGGCGCGCTGAATGAAATATCGGAGCATGGCTTCAGTGATTTCGAAGTCCGCTATGACGCCATCCTTGATGGGTCGAATGGCTTCGATGTTGCCGGGCGTGCGGCCGAGCATCTCCTTCGCGGCGTGACCAACGGCGCGAACTTTTTGGGCGCGACCGTTCTTCTCAGTGGTGATGGCGACGACACTCGGTTCGGAGCAGACGACGCCCTTTCCCTTGCTGTAAACGAGTGTGTTCGCAGTTCCGAGATCAATCGCGAGGTCGTGCGAGAACATTCCGGCGATGGCGTCAAGAAACATCATTTTCTCCATGGGGATGCGCGCTCTGGTGAGGAGTCCAGGCGTTCCTGTCCCTATGGATCGGCACAAACACGCAGAGGTTGAGCCATAAAGGCACGGTGGCACATGAAAGTCAGCCGGCCAGCGTGAGTCCCGTCACAGGCTCTGAGCTGAGCGTCTGGCATCGACGGGATGTCTCTGCCTGAGGTCGCGTAGGGTTGTTTAGGGGGTGGTCGGGGTGATGGGAGATGCGGGAGTCGACTCGGGCAATTCTACGGCGCCCCTGTGCGGTCCGGCATCGATGAGCGCCCGGAGGCCATCGAGCTGGTCGGACAATTCGTAGACCCCACCGCGGATCTCGCCAAGATGGGCCCCCTGAGCCTCGACCAAGGCCTGGGAACGATCGATCTGTCGCTCGAGTCCGGCGACCTCTGCTTCGAGTTCGCTGGCTAGCTGAGCCTGCCAACCGATCACCACGACGCCTAGAATCAGCGCCACCACCAGCATCCAGAGAGGCACGCGGCGGGAATCGGAATCGCCCTCGCGATCGCCTGCCAGGGGCATGGGCGCGGTCGTGGATGAGGTATCTGTGACGATTTCGTCGCCCGATTCCGGCGCGGAATCCACCAATTTGAGCCCGGCTGCGGCCGCGTTTTCAGAAGGCGTTGAAATATTCGACGGCACGGCTTCTCGCCTAAGATTGGATGACGAGTTTCGAGAGGCTCGTCTTGCGCAGATTGGTCTTCTGAATCGTCCGGACGAGCTCCGCCACCTTTTCCGTATCGGTCTCGAAGGGGTTGTTACAGATCACGCGAACATTCAGAAGGTTGCCAAGCCGAATATTAGACCAATCGAGGTCGTATTGAATCGAATTTTCCCGTGCAAGCTTGATGAACTCACCACGCATTCGCGCGCGGGTATCCTGGGGCGGCGTGCTCTTGGCGGCATCAACCTCTTCGTCGGTGAATAAGCGCTCGACCGCGCCCTTTCGTTCGAGCAAATAATAGAGACTTCGCTCTCGACGAATATCGTGATACTGAAGATCTAACATCAGGACACGCGGATCAGACCAATCCGTCTTGTGCCGGTCGACCCAGGACTGGATCAGCTTTCGCTTGATGATCCAATCGATCTGTCGATCGAGCTTATTCGGATCCGTATCGAGACAGTCGAGCACGTACTGCCACATGATGACGGCCTTCTTATGGTCGTCGGTCACCGGATACTGCTCGATGTATTTCTGCGCCATCTCGCAGTACTCGCGCTGGATTTCGATCGGCGAGTACTCGCGGCCGTTATCGAGGCGTATTTTCCGCTTGCAGCTCGCGTCGTAGGTGATGTCTTTGATCGCCTTGACCGGGTTTCGCAGCGTGAAGTCTTTGTTGATGTAGTTGTCTTCGATCATCTGAAGGACAACGGAACAAGTACCCACCTTGATGAAGTTGGTGTACTCGCTCATATTTGAGTCGCCAACGATCACATGCAGGCGCCGATACTTCTCGCGATCCGCATGGGGTTCATCGCGGGTGTTGATGATCGAGCGATCGTTCGTCGTTGTTCCCGAAATCTTCTGATAGATATGCTGCGCGCGTTGACTCACGCAGTAGTGAATGCCGTCCTGAGTCTGAAAGACTTTGCCCGCGCCGGTATAGATCTGACGCGTAACGAGAAACGGAATCAGCTGTTCCGCCAGATAGTAGAAATCAACATCGCGATCGACGAGATAATTCTCGTGGCAGCCATAACTGTTGCCAACAAAATCAGTGTTGTTCTTGAAGATCGAGAGCTTTCCGGGAATGCGCTCTTCCCGAATTTTTTCTTCGGCGTAGATCTGGAGATCTTCGAGAATACGTTCGCCGGCCTTGTCGTAGATCACGAGCTGGCCGGGCGCGGCACATTCAGGCGTCGCGTACTCGGGATGACACCCGGTGTCTTGGTAGAAGCGTGCGCCATTCTCGAGAAACACGTTGAGGAAATGTTCGGTGGTGATCAGCTTCTCAAAGAGAAAGCGAATCGCCTTCTCCACTGGCAGTGTCTTGCGACCCTCCGGAGTGAAGATGATCCCGTACTCGGTCTCGATGCCATAGATGCGCTTCTGCACAAAGCCGCCTGACCGCTATTGACGCATTCGAGCACGCAAAACACGTCCTCTCAAGCGTCCAGCATACCCTGAACTTCTTCGGTAGAAAGGCGGCAGAACTTGCGACCCGTTCGATTCCGATCCATTAGACAAACCTCGAGGCTTTCCGCGTCCAATTCAGAACTGTGTTCTGCTCCCGCATTGAGGGCGCGGCACCCAAGACTCGCCGCCTCCCCCGCGGGCATGCCGTCCCGGTAGTCGTTTTTCAGGATTGCCTCGACATCTTCGACATTTCCTCCGATGACGCAGTAGCCGGGATGATCCGAAATGAAGCCATCGTATTTCACTCGGTAGAGTGAATTCTTCTTGTGGTCCTCGTAGCGGTCGTCTCCGACCTCCGCGACGATGATCTCGATTTCGAGCGGCTTGATTTCCCGAGTGAATACTTCGCCCATCACCTGCGAGAAGGCATTCGCAAGCGCCCTGCCCCTAACATCTTCGCGACTGTAGGCGTAGCCCTTGGTATCCGCGAAGCGTACGCCGACCTTTCGGAGCTGGTCGAACTCGCTGAACTTGCCAACTCCAGCGAAGGCGATGCGATCGTAGATTTCGCCCACCTTCGAAAGCGTCGTCGAGTTCTCGGCCATCATCATGATTCCCGTCTGGTGTTCGATGGCAACGATCGATTTACCGCGTGCGATTCCCTTGCGTGCGAACTCGGCCTTGTCGGCCATGACCTGTTCCGGGGATACGTAGAAAGGCATCGACATTAGAGATTTCCTCCGGCGGCGCGTGCCTCCAGTATGCTTCGATAACAGGCTGCGATCTCGTCTTCACTGGCATCGGTTTGGCCCTCCGAAGTACAGACCTTGATCACTGGGTAAATGCCCCGTTCGAGATCCACTCCACCTGTCGCCCGGTCCTCGTCCGCCGCCGCAGTCAGTGCGGCCACTGCAACCTTGACCGCGTCATTTCGATTCAGCTGCGCATCCCAACCATGTTTGAGAGACTCACGGGCATAGAGTCCGCCGGAGCCAGTCGCATCAAATTCGAGTTCCTCGTAGCGACCGCCCGTGATGTCAAATTTCCAAAGCCGGCCAGTCTTGCGACGCGTGTCGTAGCCCGCGAAAAGCGGCACGACGGCCAGTCCCTGCATCGCCGCAGGCAAATTGGCGCGAATCATCTGTGAGAGTTTATTGGCCTTGCCCTCGAGTTCGAGAGACTCGCCCTCAATCTTCTCGTAGTGTTCGAGTTCCACGGAGAGAACCCGAGCCATCTCGATACACGGCCCAGCCGCACCCGAGATCGCCATCACCGAATAGGGATCAGTCTCGAAGACCTTGACCACGTCGCGAGAAGCGACGGAATGTCCGGCAGTGGCCAGCCGATCGCCGGCGACCAGGACCCCGTCACCAAAGCGCATGGCGAGCACGGTGGTCCCGTGTGGAATCGTCTCACCCGAACTCTCGACCCACGCCGACAGGTCTGGCAAGAGATGCCGCTGCTCGAGCTGAAGAAGCTCAAAAAAACTCGAACCCTGATAGTTGCCTCGAAGCGGCACAGTTCCCCCCTCAGAAAACAGTCGAACCGTCACTTATTTTACGTCAATCGATTGCCGGCGCGACCATGACAGTCCCGCATGCATCGATTAACACTCGAACCTTCTTCTACTCGCCGCCTCGCTGAACATAGTTCTTCACGAACTCTTCAGCATTCTCTTCGAGCACGTTGTCGATCTCATCAAGGAGTTCATCCATCTCCTCCTTGAGCTCGTCGCCCTTCTCGGCAAGTTTCTGGCCACCTTCGCCCTTTTCGCCGTCGCCGTCGTCTCCACCACCGCCCTTGTTCTTCTGCTTCTGCTCACCGGCAGCCAGATAGAACGGCATTGGATCAGCCTGCGCATCGACTTGTCGATGGGTACCAAGCGTTTTCGGATCTCGTATGAATGTCGCCATTTTCGTATTCTCCAGACTGGTTCAGGCTCGCCGAAACTGATTGAAAGCGAGTCAGGTCCCCATGTTCTCAAGAAGTTCGGCGGCCGTCTCCGACCGTTCGAGTAGCTCCTCGACAAATTCGCTCGTGCCCTTCAACGGCTCCGCCATCATGATTCGTTTGACCGAATCGTCTTCGAACCCGAACGAAATCGAATCCCAATTAACGCCGAAGACCTCAGTCGAATATCGCCGTAGACATTCGCCTCGGAAAAAGGCCCGCGTATCCCGCGGCGGATTGTACAACGCATGCTGGATCTCATCGTCCGTCACGATGCGCTCGACTTTCCCCTGACGTTCGAGCACGTGATAGAGCCCCTTGTCCGGACGGGAATCGTGATATTGCAGATCGAGCATCTGCACCTGGGAATCATCCCATGCGAGATTTTTTCGGCCCATATAGCGCTCGATCAAACGTTTTTTGATGATCCAATCGATCTTGGTGTCGAGTTCCATCGGATCTCGCCCGAGTGCCTCGATGACTTCCTGCCATTTCTGCAACACATCCTTCTGGACCGGATCAAGAGATCGCGAAGAGGTATACGCGAGCGCCATTTCAAGAAAATCCGATTGAATTTCGAGCGCCGTCCGAGCGCTGCCATCGTCCATCGTCAGTTCATGCGCCAGCGACAGATCATGCGAGACCGCGCGGATCGTCCTCACTGGATCGCGTAGAGTGAGATCCTTCGAGATGGCTCCATCTTCGATCATCGACAGAATCAGGGCCGTCACTCCGTTGCGAAGATAGATCGTGTATTCACTCATATTCGAATCACCGACGATCACATGGAGTCGGCGATACTTCTCTCGGTCTGCGTGCGGCTCGTCACGGGTGTTGACGATCGGACGCTTCACCATCGTGTCAAGAGCGACCTCGGTTTCAAAGAAATCCGCACGCTGTGAAATCTGATAGTCGCATGGATGGTTCCGGCTCTCGCTCCCCACTTTACCAGCGCCGCACCAGATCTGGCGCGTAGAGAAGAAGGGCAGCAGCGGCTCGACGATCTTCTTGAAAGAGGTCCGCCGATCCATCAGATAATTCTCGTGACAGCCGTAGCTATTGCCCTTGCGATCACTGTTGTTCTTGTAGATCAGCATCTGCGCACCGTCGGGCAGTAGATTATTGGCTTCGCGCCGACTGATCTCTATGACCCGCTCCCCGGCCTTCTCATGAATCACCAGATCGCGAGCGTTCGTCACCTCAGGACATGAATATTCTGGATGGGCGTGGTCGACGTAGTAGCGAGCTCCGTTGATCAGCGTCTTGTTACGGGCGATGTTTTCCTGCTGGTTCGGCGTATATTTTTCGCCTTCGACCTGAAAGCCCCGCGCGTCGGCCAGCGGATTTTCCTGGTCATAGTCCCAGAGAATCTTCCCGTCCGGCTCTTCACGGTATGCATTCACAATCAGAACGCAGGACGAGATCGGATCAAAGTCTGGGTCGTTCTTGACCATGATCCCGAATTCGATCTCGGTACCCATGACTGTTGGAATCGCCATTACGCCCTCTGTGCCTCTTTCCTCTGTACTCCAGCAAACGTGTCCAAGAATCCAATCAATCTGCCTGTCGAGTCAGCGGGCCGGTGCTCTGTGTATCCCGCGCGAGTCCGCTGACTCAACAAGGCTGATTGGAGTTTCCTAGAGATACTGACCTTGACCGCCCGAGACGTTCTCGATGGTCTCTTCCTTGCGCTCTATTCCGGTAATGAGCGTTCGAACGTTGATGATTCGTTCGCCCTTTCGCCCGGAGATGCGAGCCCAATCGTCGGGATTCGTGGTGTTCGGAAGATCTTCGTTCTCCTTAAACTCCTCGCGTACCGACTCGATCATGTCCGTCGCCGTGATTCCGCGCTCCCCGTTGGCGAGCAAGCGTTTCACCGCTTTCCGTTTTGCCCGGGCAACGATGTTCTCGAGCATCGCACCGGAAGAGAAATCCTTGAAGTAGAAGATCTCTCGTTCACCCTTGGCATAGGTCACCTCGAGGAATTTGTTCTCATCCCCCGTCGAGTACATATTCTCGATGACCTCATCGATGATGTGCAAACAGGCCGCATCCCGATCTCCATTGAAGGACGTCAGCGTCGACTCGTGAAGCGGTAATTCCGCTGTGAGATACTTCTTGAAAATCTCACGCGCCGACTCGCGGTCCGGTCTGGAAACCTTGACCTTGAGATCGAGACGTCCAGGCCGCAAAACCGCGGGATCGATCAGATCCTGTCTGTTACTTGCACCGATGACGATGACGTTCTCGAGAGATTCGACGCCGTCGATCTCCGACAAGAACTGCGCGACCACCGTCGCTTCCATGTCCGAGGAAATCCCCGAGCCACGCATTCTGAAGAGCGAATCCATCTCGTCGAAAAACACGACGACTGGTACGTCTTGGCTCGCCTTGTCACGCGCCTTCTTGAACACCTCGCGAAGCTTGCTCTCGGTTTCACCAACGTACTTGTTCAGGAGCTCAGGCCCCTTCACGTTCAGGAAGTAAGCGGTCGTCGCCTTGCCGGATTGTTCCTCGATCCTCTTGGCAAGGCTGTTCGCAACCGCCTTCGCGATCAGCGTCTTACCGCAGCCAGGTGGTCCGTAGAGCAGGATGCCCTTCGGCGGCCGCAGCTGATGCTCCTTGAATACCTCCGGATGCATGTACGGCAGCTCGACGGAATCTCGCAGGATCTCGATCTGATCGCCCAGGCCTCCAATGTCTTCGTAAGTGACGTCGGGAATCTCTTCGAGCATCACCTCTTCGACAGACGACTTCGGCAGTTTTTCGAAGGCATATTGCGTTCGCATGTCGACCAAGAGGGGATCACCCACCTTGATCTTCTCACGACGCATCGGCTCGGAAAGCGTAACGACCCGTTCATCGTCCGTGTGTCCACTCACGATCACGCGGCTATCGGAGATCGAATCCACGACGGTGCAGACCTCGCCCCGCTGTGTGTACTCAGCCCCCTCGATGATGTTGAAAGCTTCGTTCAGCACGACGTATTGGCCCTCGTCGAGCTGGAAGGGATCGAGATCAGGATGAACGTTCACGCGCATCGGACGTCCTTCCATCAAGATCTCCGACGTGCCGTCCTTGTTTGCGCGAATGAAGACACCGTATGTGTTAGGCGGCGCACAAAGCTTGTCGACCTCTTCCTTGAGCAGTTCGATCTGCTGCTTGGCCTCCTGCAGCATCGCAACGAGCTTTTCATTCTGTCTCTCGGCATCATGATGCTGGCCTCGCGCCTGCTCATAGCGTCGACGCAGGGTCTCGAAATCCGCCAACATGCGGTCGAGTCGATGTCGAAACTCGCTTGAATCCGTACCGAAGAATCGCATCGCGTCCTGGAGACGTTCCGCTTCGTTCGCGCTGCTCGAGGCGGCAGTGGCGTGTGAAGAGCCAGCAGGTTGTGATGCGCCAGCGGCTCGTGAGTCGTCCGCTGGTCGGTCTGCTCCCGGACCACGCGGGGACTCGAATTCCGAATCCTCTATCCCTGGCTCGCCCGGCGGAGTCATCCGCCGCATGACATCACGTACGAACCCCGTGCGTCCCGAACCCGAGCCATTCGAATCTTCTTCGCTCATTGCGCTTTCTCCTATTTGCCTCACCCCGCAGGTTTCTGCGAAAAAACCTGCGTAGACGAGCAGTCATCCCAGCCCTTACCGAGATCATATTGCAAAGGCTGTGCCGCAACTGCCAACTCTCAATACCAACGCGCATCCAGCGCACACGAATCAAGGATTTCAATGTTTGCGGGACGCGATCGGTTACCCGCACCCGAGACACGCATGGAAGGAGCCGCGGATCGTGCGTCGACCAGAGATCGGAACGGCTTCCGACTACGTCCGAAAAGTCGATATAATTCAACATACTCGAGAGTTTTTTCGGGTGATTCGCGTGAGCTGAAGGGACTGTGGAGCGTCGTTTTCCGCCGAAAAGACGAGCCAGGGAAGGCCGAATAGATCTTCGATCCTGATCTTGGGCTTCGCGCCGATGAGAGATCGGCACGAAGGGGTGGCCATTCATTTCCCTCGCCTCTCGTCCTAAGTGACTCCAGAATGCTCTAGAGCGCCGCACAACACTAAATACATTCTGGTCGGCCGGAGCCCCTCTCGCTGTCCGCAGCCTTCGTATCCCTAAGGCCTGATTGAGCCTTTTCATCCCGATCGTCATGGTTGTGCTTCTTCCCCTGGCCATTCGAAGCGCGAATCCCATCCAGATCCAATTTCATGAGGATTCTCGCACCGCGTGTCAGCACAGTCGATCGAAAGAATTGGAAGGAAGCCCTCGAACCACTCGAATTTTAAGCCTTTTTCGCACTTTTTCAGTTTATCGACTGCGGAAGGTGTGTCAACCAGAACTCGTACGCAGGCAATGTCGTAAACTACTGTTTTAGAATGGTTTCGTCGTTCGGATACGAACACCTAGGCTCCGATCGGTGCACATTCGTACGGCCGCCACGATCGAGCTGACCTGCTCGATTGAGTGCGCGTCAATCGACCTGCACATGAAGTCAGTACCCGTTCCGAATACGCTGGTTTCAATGACTGAACATGCAAACTGTGGCGGCATTCTGCCGCCGAAGTTGCCGGTTTCTGAACTAAATCGTCGAGATTGCACCGCTTTGAAGTTGCATTTGAAATGCCACGAACCGATTTGCGTGACCCACCATGAGGGAAAATACGGCTGATTCCGTCCCACCCCCAACCATCCCAATGGAGGAAGCAGCCCCCGGGGCTCATTCTGAGGGTGAATTCGCCGGCTCGAAACCGTTCTGCCGGGCGTCGGATTCCAAGCCCTCGGCAGAGGCTGAGCCTTTCGTCGAGTTCAAGTCAGAGGCTGAATCGTTCGTGTAGTCGATGAGTTCGACACCTTCCGGAATATCCATTTCGAACAGGCCCTCACCCTGGTCGAGATTGATCCGAGTCTCGGTGAATCGGATCTCTGTCAGGTTGCCGAAGAGATCGAGCATCGAGGTTGCGATCAGTTCACCCGTTTCCCTGTCCGCCACGAGGCCGAGCCGCTCGTAGGTGGCCTCGACTTTCGGGTGCAATGCCAGAGTTACACGACTCGGCTGACAGTCACTCGCGACCACATCAAAGGACTCGAGGATCTGGCCGTCACCAAGAAGAAACTGCAGGGCCGCACCGCTCAAAAACCCCGCGGTCACATTAAGACGCGTGATCGAGCGGCCTTCCATGTCATAGATCCAGAGGAGCGTTCCGTTCGAAACCACCTCGCTCGGCTCGGGCGAGAGATAGGTCCATCGCATCTTCCCGGGTTTGGCAAAGACGACCCGGCCTCTTTTGGCCTCCGCAGTCATCATGGGCTGGCCCGCAAAGCTGGCCGACTCGTTTCGCTGCTCAAAATTCGAATGGATATCCCGGATCCCGTCATATCGATCCTGAATCCGCATCGCCATCGACCGTGCGTCGCCGGTTCCGCAACCCGACGCGTCAGCCTCGACTGCACCCGAGGTCTTCCCCGCGTCGATCTCCGTCTCGTCCTCGCCACCCGCCCATGCCATTCCGGCGATCCAGAAGAACACCAAAATGAGCATGCTGAGCGACGCCATCAGGGAAAGTGCCAAGGACGCAGGCTGTTGCGGTCGGAATTCTACGATGCGCATCGGACTCCTCGAAGCGCTTGAGCGCCATATACGCATTCAGGCTCGGGATCGGTCGCTGAATGCCTATTCGTCGTCGGAAATTGGAGAGGGCATGAAGACCTCACGGCCCTTCGAACCGACTTGAGGTCCGATCATGCCATCCGCCTCCATCTGTTCGACGATTCGCGCCGCGCGGTTGTACCCGATCTTGAGGCGCCTCTGAACATATGAAATCGACGCATTCCGCGTCTCCGCTACGATGGCAACCGCTTGATCGAACATCTCATCAACATCCTCGCCGCGCGATTCAATCTTCTCTGCTTCGGCATCGGCGCGCACTAGGTCCTGATCGAAGACAGGCCGCCCCTGCCCCTTCAATAAGGCCACGAGATCATGAACCTCGTCCTCCGTCACGAAGGAACCGTGGAGCCGCTGCAACACAGCGGTTCCCGGCGGCAGAAAGAGCATGTCGCCCATTCCCAGAAGATCGTCCGCACCCTTTTGATCCAAAATCGTACGACTGTCTGTACCGGAGGAGACTTGAAAGGATACACGTGCCGGAAAGTTGGCCTTGATCACGCCCGTGAGCACGTCGACGCTGGGACGCTGTGTGGCGAGAACCAGATGGATGCCTGAAGCACGCGCCATCTGGGCCAGGCGCTGGAGCGACTCTTCGACTTCTTTGGCCGCCGACATCATCAGGTCTGCGAGTTCGTCGATCACCACAACGATATAGGCCAGCGTTTGCCACTCGACCTCGTCACCCTCTGTCTGTCCGGGCTTCGGCTTCAGCGTAAAGAACTCTTCGCCTTCGGCCATCGACTTGCGCGCTTTTTCATTGAACTGATCGATGTTGCGAACGCCAGTCGCGCTCATCATCCGGTAGCGCTCTTCCATCTTTCGAACGACGCCCTGTAGGGCGGTAGCCGCTCTCTTCGGGCTTGTCACGACATCCGCGATGAGATGCGGAATCCCGTCGTAGATCGAAAGTTCGAGCATCTTTGGATCGACCATCAAGAGTTTCAGTTCGTCCGGCGTCGCCCGACACAAGAGCGAGCACAAAAGTGAATTCAGGAAAACGCTCTTGCCCGTGCCCGTCGATCCAGCGACCAGCAGATGCGGCATCTTCGCGAGATCCGAGGTCACTGGATTCCCGAAAATGTCCTTCCCCATCGCGACGGCGAGCTTACCCTTCGATTTGCGGTACGAATCGGAGTCGATCATCTCGCGGAAGTAGACGGTTTCGCGATCGGGATTTGGAACTTCAATTCCAACGACGGATTTCCCGGGCAGAGGTGCGATGATGCGAATCGAGATCGCGCGCAGCGCCATCGCGAGGTCATCCGTCAGCCCGACGATCCGGTTGACCTTGATACCCGCGGCGGGCTCGAATTCATACATTGTGATGACGGGACCGGGATGAACCCGCACGACTCGACCCGTAACACCGAAATCGGCGAGTTTTTTCTCGAGAATCTTCGAATTCATCAGGAGCGAGTCGCGATCGTAGGACCGCGTGCTCTCGGGAGGCAGCGAGAACAGCGTATTTTCGGGCAACTGAAATGGCCCCGTCGCTCCCCCATCATGAAAGCGGAACGTCTCCTGCTCGGGCTTTCGCGTCTTTTCCCGCTCTTCGTCATGATCGACGATGTCAGGCCCTTCTCCCGCGCGCAGCTTGCGCGGAATCTTTGCGAGAGCACGCTCCGGCTCTTCCGCAGCAATCTCCTCGGGCGCGTCCTCTACTTCCACTTCCCGAGCATCGTCTTCGAAGAAAGATTCCGGTTCTCGCAGCTCCTGAACACGGGTTCTGCGAGCGCGGCGTTCGCGCCAGACACCGATCGATACGACGGAATCTCGTAATCGAACAAGACCCTTCACGGCCTGCTTTGCCGCGACGCGCGTCCATTTGAGCAGATTCTGCCCGAGCACTCGAGCCTGGCCGAGCAGCCATTCGCCCATCCAGAGGGCCCGAGCTCCCGCCCAGGTCAGTCCGCGACCGATCGCGCTGAGCGTCGTCCCGGTCGAGATTCCGGTGAGCGACAGTACGCTCACCAGCAGGAACATTGAGGTCAAGACGAGAGCTCCGGCGCTCCCAAAGAGCAGCGTAAGCGCCCGCGCCCCCCCCGCCCCAAGCCAACCCGACTCGACCCAGGGAATGGTTTCCGGTGCGAGGTCGAAAAGAAGAGAGGGCAGAACCGCAACGGCCGGCACAAGGGCGACGGCGCCGATCCAGAAACGTGAGAAAAGGCCCGGAAGTCCAAGGCTCATGACGAGTCGGCCACCCAGAAAGGCACAGGCCGCAACCAAAACGACGGCTCCAGCACCGAGCGATCGCAGCAGGAGCGCTGCGAGGGTCGCACCGACGGGTCCGGCGCCATTCGAAACCTCGATCAACTCGGCGACCGGGTCTTCTGGCGAGTACGTGGCCAATGCGAGGGTCGAGACCAGCGAAACGCCGATCAGAATCAAGCCGACAATCTCTGATCCGACTGCGATCAGGATTGGCCCGTCCTCTCCGCTCTCCTTATCACCCCGAGCGGAGGACGGCCGACTGCGGCGGGAACGAGATTTGGCAGCTGCCCTGGCCATGGCGGACATCCGATCTTGCTCGCGCGGCGCCCGCGTCGCTGGCTTCGTCCCGGGGACGATCGCCCATGGAACACTGGCCCACGGGACTGCCGCGACGAGAGGTGCGCGTCGTCGAAACGATTCGTTGATTGTTTTTCTCTGCAGAGTCGCTCGGTTGATAGTGCGTCTGCATTCCCTCACCCCCCGGAGAGGAGAACCCCATCAGGATACCGTGACCCTGGGACCACGCAAACGCGAACGGCGGGGTCTCCCTTGACGCCTTTCGACCACGGCGGGACAATGCAGGTCAACTATTCCTCGCAACGTGTCCCAGGGAGCCCCCACCATGGCAGGCGTCAACAAAGCCATTCTCGTCGGTAATCTCGGCCGTGACCCCGAACTTCGGCAAACACCGAACGGGCAATCGGTCGTCAACTTCACTCTCGCAACCAGTGAGACCTGGACGGACAAAAGCGGCGAACGCGTCGAACGAACCGAGTGGCATCGCATCGTCGCTTGGGGCAAGACCGCCGAGATGTGCAACCAATACCTATCCAAGGGCCGAACCGTCTACATCGAGGGCCGCATCCAGACCCGAGAGTGGGAAGACAAAGACGGCAACAAGCGATACACGACCGAGATCAATGCCAACACAGTCAACTTCATCGGCCCGCGTACGGACGGTGGCGGGAGTGGCGGAAGCTCAAGTGGCGGCCCATCCGGTGGTAATACCGGCGACGGCAGCAGCGGCCCTTCCGGCGAACCAGGGCCTCCGATGGACGACAATATTCCGTTCTAGGCAAGATCGCTGAGCCTGGCTTTCAAGCCCGATGGCGATGAAGCAAACGGGGCGCCAACGAAGCGATGATGTTAGTCGAGGCGCACCCGTTCGCTACGCCGTGGACACAACACCCACAGCACCCACGCCATGGCTGGCTCAGCCGATTTGCGCTTCAGAGGATCCAACCTCGCGAAGCGATAGTCCGAGCTTCCACACGTACCACAATCCGATACCCGTGATCGGAAGCCAGTTCACAAAGAAGAATCCAAAGGCGAAGGCCAGAGCCGGGGCTGCACCCGCACCATAAACGTCGCTCAAGGCAAAAATCGCCGCGACCTGGAACGTGCCGAGAAATCCCGGCGCCGAAGGCAGTGCCACGCCGAAGGCGACGAAAGACGATGTGAACAGCGCGGACACGAATCCGGTATTGATTCCAAAGGCCATCATGCCCAGCCAAAACGCCGTTGCCTGCCAGATCCAGAATCCGAACGTCCAGAGAAAGCCAAGCGCGGTGAGCTTGGGATCTCGAAGAATGGACAGCGATTGCAGGAATGACTCGATCGAATGCAGAAGAGGGTCGCCAACTTTTCCCGGAAGAATCGGAAGAACGACTCGGGCCAGCGCAATGAAGCGCTTCGGAAAGGCCACCATCAAGACGAGGGCAATCAAAATCACCACCACGGCTGCGCCGCCTGCTCGCAAGACAAGTCCGCCCCAGCCCTCAAAGAGTGCATTGCTATTGGGAAAACCTGGACTGAAAACCGGAATCACAAGGAAGCAGAGCAGAATTACAGCATCCATGAACCGTTCGACGATCAGCGAGCCAAAGGCGGCCACGGGATTGACCGATTCGATGCGACCCAATACCCAGGCGCGAGCAAACTCTCCTACTCGAAGCGGCAAGATATTATTCGCCATAAGATGAATGGACACCGCGGTCCATCTAGATCTGAAACTCGTATCCGACTTCACCGAGGACAGCAGAATCTTCCAGCGCATCGCCCGAATGACCCCACCGGCGGTCGCAAGGAAGGAGGCCGCCAGCAAGAGCCATGGATTCGCCTGGCGCGCACTTTCCATGACCTCTGAAAAAGCGACGCCAGACAGTGCCCAATAGAGCAGTCCGACCGTTATGGCGACACCAATGAGTACTTTTCCCCAGTACCCCATCTACGTAGGACCGCTCATCATTTCGGCCAAAATTCCCCTCATCGTTTCTCGATCTTCTCGGCGAGCGCAGTCATTCATGAACGCGCTCTATTTTTGTCGAGGTGACCATACTCCACATAACCCATTCCGTTCCGGCAAAGGGATCCAAACAATCACAGCTTCCGTCAGGGCGAACGCTCGAGCTGATCAAGAATCCAATTCGATACGAGAGGAGCACTCTCGAGGCTGAAATGAATGCCGTCGAGTCGAAGAACCCGCCCATCGATCTCCCGCCGACACGCGCCGTCCGGACAAATCCAAGCCTCCATATCAACAATCGCCACGCCACCGTCATCGGCAACTCGCCGTCTAACACGATTGTGACAGTCCGTACTTCGCCGAAGTGCGACGTCGATCTCGTCGACCGGCAAGTCCATGAGATAGAGAAAAGGACCTTCCATGTCCTCCACCCAGGGTGGAGGGATGGTCAAGATCACAGGCTCGATCGATTGCCGAAGCAAGAATTCGATCGTGTCAGCGAGGTCGCTCGCATACGCCGACGCATACTCCGCATCACAGGTCGAATGCCAACTTCCTGCGATGTCCTTTTGCCCACCACCGGGCCAACCATCGACTAGCAAAACTTGTCGAGGATGATTCTTAATGGCCCAAGCCCTCCACTTTTGGTGAAAAAGTTCACATCCACGGATCTCGAAGATCGCCCCTCTCGGGAGGAGCAAGCGATCGCTTCGGAGTTGCGTGCACCCCACTTGACCCATCACGGATGTCGATCCCCCGCGACGCATTGCTTCTTGTCGAAACGCCTTCCGGAAATTGAGTGTGAGTGAGTCTCCAACCATCAGTGCGTCGATCTGACCGTCAAATGCCTGGGGCTCCAGATCGAACGAACCCTGCCGAGATTGGGTCGCCGCACCGAGTAGTGCAGCGACTCCGATCGTCGCCATTAGACCCATCGCAATTGCCCGTCGACCAGCGGGCCAGCCCTGACGAATGGGACGTTCTAGGAGGAAATACGAAACGAGCGTAATTCCGAGGGTCGCAACGAAGCGCAAGGCGGTAAGCCACCAACCGTCGAGAGCCGTGCGGTCCGCGTCCAACACAATAAAGAGTGGCCAATGCCACAAATAGGCGCCGTAACTGATCAGCCCCAGACCACGAATGGACCGAACTTCAAAGCATCGAGCAACGAGTCCTCGAGGCGCAAGAATCGCTGAGGCAATTGTCAGGGTCGCAGCGATCGCCAGGGAAAAAAGCAGACCGTGATAAACGCGTGGGTCGTCTCCATCCAGGGAAAACCATGCCCATGCTTGTAGCCCGACAGCGGCGATTCCCATCCATTCAAAGATCCGTGGAGATGATGGGTACGTCCGGCTTGCGATCTGCGATTGCAGCCCGACAGCCAACCCGGCCCCCAACAACAACGCAAAGATCCGCGTATCGGTTCCGAAATAGACGCGGGCCGTGCTTTCCCCGGGCACAAAAAGCGCCGCCATCAGCATCGCCGATGCAGCGGCTCCCACGAACACCGATCGCCCGAGAATTCGTCGCCCCGAGGAACCAAAGACGCCAAAGAGCAGAGAAACAAATACGGGAAAGAACAGATAGAACTGCTCCTCGATGGCAAGGCTCCAACAGTGCTCGAGCGGACTCGCCGCGCTAAAAAGATCCCAATAGTCGGTGCCATCGATGATAGAGATCCAGTTTGCGACATAGAAAAGCGTCGCATACCCATCGCGGCGAATTCCGCTCAACTCCTCTGGCGTCGCCAACCAGGCAGCATACGCGGCTACTCCGACGAGGAAAAACAATAGGGCCGGAAGCAACCGCCGGGCGCGGCGCACCCAGAATCGAGACAATGAGATTCGTCCCGTCCGCTCGTATTCGGCGAGCAAGAGGTTGGTGATCAAGAACCCGGACAATACGAAAAAAAGATCGACGCCTAACCATCCGCCCCGCAGATGGCCCGCATGGAAGAGCAGGATTCCCAAGATCGCCATACCGCGAATCCCGTCGAGCGCAGGGAGATGTCGGGCGGGTGTCGATGTCGGGCCGGTTTGCTCAGTCAGCTGTGGGGTCGATTTCAAATGAGTCATCGCGAATAGGAGAAAAGTTCATGATCTCGCTGAACCGAACATCACGCAAATCGAGAGTCGAGTTCAAAGACTCGCGCCAGGGTGATTGAGACAGCCGCCATACAATTCAATTAGGGGGTTGTCGTCCTAAGAATGTTCCGAACGAAGGGAGCGCACGATCCGGTCGATGACCTGACGATCCGCGTCGGTGAGCTCGTCGAATTCGATCCCCATGCCCGACGGTATCCCCGGCCCGCCGATCGATACGCGGACAACGTGGCCAATTGTGCGCAGCACATTCCCACTCCCAGGCAATCGAAAGTGCATCGCGACCTCGGTCCCAGGCTGTTGAGGCTTTTCCGTCTCGATGAAGAGGCCGCCTTCATTGATGTCCCGCGTGAACTCGGAGAACATCTCATCGACTGTCGAATAGTCGATTTGCACGGTCACGCCGGTACGGCCGGTTCGGCGTCGGTTATCGTCTTCCACAGAAGTGCCGTCGCTCTCCGTATTCGATTCCAGACTGATTCTTGCCACGACAACTTCTCCATGGGTCTGCGATAGGCCTGCGCGCCGAGATGACCGATCGCCGATGGACCCCGTCGGCGACGAAACACACCCCTTCATCGTCTGGACCGACAACAAGCCTTATAGAGACAGCGAGTTGCGACTCCCCCGTGGGAACCCCGGCAGGCCTGAGCACACCGTCAGCGCTCCTCACCGTCCTGCTTTCAAGATCCGCTGGATCCAGTCTCCCCGAATGATTCGCCCGCTTCACGAAAGCTGAAATAGCTGGCTCGCGTGACGATGACATGATCGAGAACCCGAATCCCGAGTAGGAGGCCAGCGTCTCGCAGACGCTCAGTCACCGATCGGTCTTCTGCGCTTGGGGTCGGGTCTCCGCTCGGATGATTGTGAACAAGAACGACGGCCGCTGAGGCGCATCGGATCGCTTCGCGAAAGACCTCTCGGGGATGCACCAGGCTTGCGGTCAGCGTGCCCACCGAGACCTCCTCGGCCCGGATCAGGCGATGGCGACCGTCGAGCATCAGCACGTGAAAGGACTCTCGACAGGCATCGCGCAATCGCGCTCGGAAATGACGCTGAATATCCTCGGGGCTTCGAATCGGCTGTCCACGCTCGAGCGGCTCGTCGACCAGCCGCTTGGCCAGTTCAACCGAGGCGCACAAACTCGCCGATTTGGCAGGACCAAGCCCCGGCATCGCCTCGAGCGACGCTGCAGAAGTGCCCGCCAATCCCGGAAGGCCGCCAAAGCGCTGAAGAATCGACCTGGCCAGCGACCAGGCATCCCGATGCTGGTCACCGGTCCGCAGAACCAGCGCCAGGAGTTCGGCATCCGCTAGCGCGCTCGGTCCACAGGTGTCGAGTCGCTCGCGTGGCCGATCAGACGACGAGGATCGAACACGACCATCAGAGCAGATGATCGCAGTCGGTCGATCTGAAAATGAGGACAAGGATGAAAGCTCCGCAAACGGGAGCGTCGAGATTACGCTGGCTCGATCAAGCGGCCACTCGAACCCTGGAAGGCACTTCGTGTAACAAAGTATTCACGAGGTCGACGGGTGCCCAGAGAAGCTGTGCTTGACGCTAGCGAAGAGTCGGCGACGCTGGCTCGCCGCTGGAATCGAGACTCGAGCGACTCGCCGCTTGTGCGGCAAAGTCGTCTGCAATCCAGCTCGCCGTCGAGTCACCGCTGTCGCGGAGCGCACGAAGAAGATCGTCCATCAACCCGCGTGAAGCAGCCCGATCAGAGAGACGCGCAGCCCACAATTCCTGCTCGGCAAGATTGCGACCCGCAATGAACTTTGCGAACTCGACAGGATCGCCAAATCCCAGAGCCAGCCAGGCATCGCGCGGATCCGCATTACCACGATCGAGCTCGGCGAGAATTTGACCCTGTGAAGCCGCTGGAGTCAGAGCCACCGACTGCACCAACCCCTCGGATGCTCCTCCGAACCGCGATGCGGAAGCCAGCATCCCGCCTCGACCCACGCGGTCCACTGCCAGACTCGCCGGCGTGCCATACATCACGCGTGAAAACTGGTCTGCCCAGGCCTCGGGTACATCGGATGTGAAAGCAGGCGCGCTCACGAAGACGACCGCGGGCGGCGCAACCGGCGAACTCCGCGACATCGACAAACGCTCCACACCAGACCCGTCAACGCGAATCCGAATTCTCCGCAACTCCGGCTGCGATTGCCGAGCGTCACTCACCCGGAGCGCGTTGCGACGCTGAGAAGCGTTGTGACCGGGCGAAGCGTTGTAACCCGAAGGCGAGCCGATCGTCGAAGCTGAAGGCGATGCGAGCAGAGGTAGCGCCGCCGCTGCTGGCTGTTGACCATTCGAGGAGATCCGAGCAGTCCCCCGCTCATCCTGCCCAAAGAAATTCGTACCAGGTCCTTGAGTAACCGTCACGACGAGCGCGGCCACCGCGATGGCCGACGCGGGTAAGACAAAGGTGGGCTCAAGGACCGACCCGACCGCCTTACCCATTCGAGCAAAGAACCCGAGTCGACTTTCGCCAGCCCGAATTCGACGCATCACGTTCGCCGCAATCATCGGTGGAATCTCGGGATCGGGCAGCGTGCGCAGCAGACGAATGGTCTGCAACATTCCTTCTACTTCGAGAGAACAGACATGACATTGATCGAGATGTGCATCCACAATCGCCCGGTCTTCGAGGGCAAGATCCCCTTCCAGGTAGTCAGTCAAATTTTTCTGCACGTCCGCGTGATTCACGTTAGAACCCTTCATCCATTGCCGAGTGACCCAGCAACTCCTTCAACTGTTCGCGCAGAGCTCGTCTGGCGCGATGAATACGACTCTTGACCGTTCCTTCTGCGATACCCAGGACTTTGGCGACTTCGCCATAGGCGAGTCCTTCGATGTCATAGAGAATGACGGGCATGCGGAGGGATGGAGAAAGAAGCTCGAGCGCCTCGCGGACATGGCCACTGAGTTCGACACCGAGCGTCGAGTCTTCTGGATTGCGAGGTGAACTGGGCAAATCATCTCCGGCCGCTTGCCGATGCTTCAGCTTCTCAACCCGCGCCCGCCCGCGCCCGAGAGAACGTCGGCGGTTCAGCGCGGCATTCGCGGCCACGCGATACACGAAGGTGGAAAACCGAGCCTCTGCGCGAAACCGATGGCCGTATCGATGCAGGCTCAAGAAGGTTTCCTGAGTGAGATCTTCTGCATCTTCCTTGCTTCCCATCATCCGATAGAGCAGTCGGAAGACGCGGCGCTCATGTCGATTGATGAGCTCTTCGAAAGCGGCGTCGTCACCCTTTTGCCAACGCGCGACGAGATCCCGGTCAGGATCATCGATGACGATCGGACGAGCGGAACGTTCCCTCACGACGTCGGTGGCGCTGCTCGCCATCGGTCCCTGCGGAGATCGATCGAAGGTGCTGCATGTGCCGTAGGTCATTCGTTGCCTCTCGGAGGAGAGACCCCGCTCTTCGCGGTCCGGTTCCCGAGAATCGGGCTCCGCCGCGGGCGACTGTTCTTTTTCGCTTCCGTTCACAAATCCCTCATCGTCCGGCCCCCGCCCGGCCCCGGTCATCGTTGGCGCCCCGCGGGCCCAGGACCGGCCCATTCCGGCGCTTGAGTCACATCCCGCCCCTGATTCATAGATCCACGGGCTCCTCGTCTCCACGCACAAACTCACCGCTCTTGCCGCCGCGCTTCGCAACCAACCGAACGCGGTCAACCACCATCTCCCGATCCACCGCCTTGCACATATCATAGACCGTGAGCCCGGCGGCCGAGGCGGCCACCAATGCTTCCATCTCCACGCCCGTGCGCCAGTGCGCCTCGACACGCGCCTCGATCAAGAGTCGCTCGCCGTCCTCGGCGGGCTCGAGTTCAACGGTCACGGAATCGATCGGCATCGGATGCGCCAGCGGAATCCAATCCCCTGCCCGCTTGGCCGCCTGAATCCCGGCGATTCGCGCAGTCGCCAACACGTCACCCTTGGCAACACGCCCCTCGACAATTCGCGACAGCGTGGAAGCCGCCATGCGAACCTCGCCACGGGCGATACAAATCCGATGACTGATCGGTTTGGCACCGACATTGACCATTCGCGCTCGACCCTGCTCGTCGAGATGTGTTAGTTCGCCTGCCATCTCATTCGCCTCACTCGCTTCATTCGTCCTCTATGAATTGGATCATGTCTTCCCAAACACACTCGCGTTCGGGTTCCTGAAAAATTTCGTGACGCAGCTCGGGGTAGATTTCGAGCCGGCTCCTTTGGGCAATCTCCGGCTTCAGCCCCGCAAACAAACTTCGACTCCCGTCGACCGGGCAAATCGGATCGTCACGACCATGGAGAACCAGGATTGGCCGATCAATTGCGCTGGCCGCACAACGCGTCGCAGCCACCATCCGACTCATGCCCGCGGCAAAACTCATCGACATACGATCCTCGATCAGCGGATCTTCCCGGTAGCGACGAACAACGTCGGGGTCGCGCGAGATACCCTGAGGATCGAGGCCGGTCGCAACCGCGACGCGAGGAACCACCGCGGCCAGGATCTTGGCCAGTCCAAGACTCAGGGATTGCCGCAGCCCTGAGTCTTCCCCACCCAACTGCAGCAGAGCACCCGAAACGACAATTTCGCTCACCGCAGGCTTCTGGAATGCGGCGGTTGCGGCCACCACGAGACCGCCCATGCTATGCCCGACCAATGTCACAGGCAGTTCCGGATGCTCGAGACCGACGAGCTCGATGAACCGAGCAAGCTCCTCGACCAATCGATCAAAGCGGTCGACATGACCACGCGGACCCTTCGTTCGACCATGCCCGACCTGATCATATGCATGCACCGCATAACCACGCGACGCGAAATACATCGCCATCTCGTCATAGCGCCCGATGTGCTCAGCATATCCGTGAACCACCACCATTGCGCGCCTAGGCTCCGGCGGCCGCCACGAACGACGATAACGTGCGCCGACCGAAGACAGTTCGACCAACGATTCGCGCCGCCAGATTTGTTCACGCGCGATCATGAAGTGCTCGCCCCGCGTACGCGGGCCCGGGTCTCTTGCACCTTTTCCAAATAGGCCACACCTCGAATGCGCCGCCCCCAGAAATAACTGGAGATCCCCTTCGCTTCGCCCAGCCGATTGATGTTGTCCGACAAGATGAAACATCCCGCTTCTACGTTGCTTTCAATCGTCGTGAGGTTCCCGGCCAGGGGGAGTTTCTCGGCCATATAGGGCATCACCTGCATTAGACCGACAGCCCCCTTGCCGCTCACCGCCCAGGGACGCGCATCGCTTTCGACCAGAAGCACAGCGGTCACGAGGTAGGGATCCAGATCGTAGCGTCGACTACTTCGCAGGACGGCTTCGATGACTCGGCGCTGCTCTTCGGTCGAAAGCGACGAATTCCGGTCCTGAAGATGTGCGACGAGCGCCGCTGTGATTGCCGGACGGATCCGGTCGAAGTCGTGCCCAGCAGAGGCCAGCACGTCGTCGGATCCCCAATCAAAGAGCGGCCGATCAAGTACGAAGAGCGCGGCCAGGAAAAGCAGGCCCCAGGTCCCCGCTCGACGCGCGCGCGTCGAGATCGGAATCACCCGAGTCGCCGGGATGGGCGGCGACCCGGTCAAATCTTCGCTTGAAGCGCTCACGGGAACTCCTCGAAACACTAATGATGGAGTGCGTCCCACCGGACCATCCCCGGGACTGGCATGACTGGAGACGTTTCCGATCGCCGTCCGAATCAATCTGTCGGATGCGATGCACGGCTCCTACCCAAATGACGCAGCATCAGAAACGCTTTGTAGGCAAGCAGCGTCACCGAATCGGTTGTCGAGTTTTCTAGGATACCCGCGGTGGGCTTGGGGGTCGACACAACCAGCGGTCGGTTTTGCTTCACTCTTTTCCGCGTCCCTGGTAGGATCGCCAACAATGCACAGATCGACTCCGTCCGGCGGGGCCTGTTGGATCCCAAATTGATTGAATGGCTGGGGGGCTGTGACGGAAACTGTGCCGAGTCGGTGTTGAGCGGGTTGGAAGCGGGCTGGGAGTAGGTTGGGAGTGGGATTCGTTTGGCTGAAGAAAACCGAAAAGTGCAGGCGGCTGCCGCCCATCAAAGAATTCACGCCGTAAATACCACGCCGCCGTCCGAGCCACCCGATCTCGGCACCCGGTCGATGCTCGAGGGACTGGCGACGCTCCATCCTCTCGTGATGGCGATCGATGCCGAGCGGCGCGTGATCTGGCTGAGTGATGAACTCGATCTCGTTTCCGGAAACATCACGGACCTGATCGGCCGGCCGCTCGCTACGCTGCTTCGTGCTGTTCGTTCCGACGACCTCGAAGTGTCGAAGCCTCAGACCCTCGCTTTTGTCGACGAAATGAAGAAGCATGACAAGGTCGTTCGCGCGCGATTTGACCTGTGTCGAAAGGGCAGCGACCTGCCTCTCGAAGTCAGTGCGTTCTGCGTGCGAGACGCGGAGATGAATCGACTCTTCGTGTGCATTGCGGATCGGCACGAACCACGTGAATCCCTGGAACAGAAAAACGACGAACTCGAGGCCTGTGTTCAGGGCGTCGCACACGACCTGCGATCTCCCCTGGTCTCGCTGCTCGGCTTTGCCGGGCTACTTCGGGACCACTACGGCGACGTTCTCGATCAGAGGGGTCAGCACTTCCTCAGCCGAATCGACCAGGCCGCCCGGCATATGGACGAACTGCTCCACGACATGCTCGAGCTGTCCCGACTCGGCGCGACATCTCAGTTTCGCGTCCCAGTGAATCCTGCGCCCATCCTCGACCAATTGCGTTCGGAGTTGAAGATCCAACTCGATGAGAAGGGGATTGCACTCAAGCTCCCCGAAGATCCGCCCACCCTGCTCTTCGACCGGACCCGGCTCTATCAACTCTTTTCGAATTTGATCGGCAACGCGATTCAACACATGGACCGAGATTTTGGCGCGCGAATCCGGGTCGAGATCGAATCGGTTTCCGATGGATGGCAGATCCAGATCATCGACAACGGGCCTGGAATCAAGCCGGAGGACCAGACACGAATTTTCGGCGTCTTCGAAATCGCGAGTCGCGTGTCGGGCGAACGGCGAAATAGCGGGCTCGGCCTCGCGATCGTCAAGAAGATCGTCGAACTCCATTCGGGTCGAGTCTGGGTCGAAAGCACGCCCGGCGAGGGTTCCCAATTCTTCGTGTGGCTCCCCGGCAACGAGCGCCCGGCGAATTCGAAAACAGTCCGGCAAGCTTCCTTTTAGGCCCCTGGCGGCCTTTGCGTACCCCGGCCTGTCGCGTACCCTGCGCAACCGGGGGACACGATGTATCCGGAACTCTTCACGATTCCATTTATAGGCTGGCCGATCAGTAGCTTTGGGGCCGCCATGGCCGTCGCCTTCTTGGTCGGGTACTGGATCGCGATTCCGCGCATGTCTGAGGAGGGACTCAATCCCGAAGACGCGGCAAACATGCTCATCTGGATCATGATGGGCGGGGTCCTCGGCGCAAAGCTCTACTACGCCACCGATTTTTCATTGCGCGGCGAAACCGAATTCTTCGCGTCGCTCTTTTCCCGGGCCGGCATGGTCTTCTACGGGGGGCTGATCGGCGGCGCAGCGGCGGGCTATGCGGGATGTCGCTTCTACCAGATTCCGCTCGCGCCCTTCGCGAATGCCTCTGCCATTTCGCTGGCCGTCGGTCAGGCGATCGGCCGGATAGGATGCTTGTTGGTCGGGGACGACTACGGTCGTGCAACGGACCTGCCTTGGGGAATCGCCTTCCCGAACGGACTCCCCCCGGTCAACTATCCCGTTCATCCAACCCAGATCTACGAATCCGTCTGGCTTTTCCTCGTCGCTGCCATTCTCTGGCGACGCCGCAAGAAGAGTCCATCGCTGATCGGCGAATATCTGATCTTGAATGGGATAGGGCGAGCGATCATCGAACATTGGCGACTCAATCCACGCGTCGCCCTCGATCTTTCAGAAGCACAATGGATCGGAGTCGGGCTCGTCATCTTCGGCACCGTACTCCTAGTGCGCGCGCGCCGAGAACCGAAGAATCAGCCAACCGCCGCTTCCAGCCGAACATGAAGCTGTGTGGCGCGGCGAGCGATGACCTCACCATCTTCCTCATTCTCGACGAGGTGACCGAGCCGACCGAGCGCCGCAGCCGCTAGACGCGCGAAATCGGGTTCGCTCGCACCCAGGTCTGCCCAGGCCTCCAACCTCGATAGACTGGCCTTGTAGTCGCCATCCAAAACCGCCTGCATGCCCCCAGCGTAGAGTCCGAGCTGTTCGAGTTCCGCTCGCGGCGCGGCCGGACTCTTGCCAGCTTCTTCAAGGGCCGCCGCGGCTTCGATGAAGTACGCGCTTTCAAGAAGCGCCCGAGCACCTTCGATCAGACCCGTCACAAAGTCGCCATGCATCGCTTCCAGCAAACCCGAGAATCCCTCTGGGAAAGTCGCATCGACCTGCTCACGGCGGCTGAGTAGACAGCGCGTGACCACTCGATCCTGATCGCGATCGACCAGCAGACGTCGCAGCTGATCACGAGTCTGGGCAAGTAATGCCCTCACTTCAAACACGACTTCTGCCAGGTTCGAAATACTCTTGCCCAGGATCCGGTCGAATTCTCGAAACAGCGCATCCGATTCTTCGTCTGCCGCTTTTCGCAAGGACGCTACGCGCGGGGCATAGACTTCTCTCTGGTAAAGCGTCTCGCGAAGTTTCATCGTTTCATGAAAGAGTGATCCAACCGCAAGATCGAACAGTGCTTCACGCCGAACCGCTCGCGTCACGATTCCCCGGGAGCGAAAGAGCGCGTGGCTCTTTTCCTTCAATCGAAAGAGCACGGCCCGATCATCATCACCGACCAGCGCCCGGATCCCCGAGAAGGGGATCTCATCATCCGCGTGCTGCGAAAAAATCGCGGCCAACTCAGTGTGGGCCGTCAGATATTCGCGAAGCACGTGGAGAAAGTTCGCGATGTCATCTGTAGATTGATCGCGATTCGACAGGTTCATTTCGCATCCTTGAATCGCAGCGGGGCCGACTAGTCGGTCCCGAATCGGCTTGGCCGAGATCGGCTGTTCGAGAATAGAGAAGTCAAAATAGACAGCCAATGGAACCGATCGCCCATGACCTTCCCCTCGGAGATAGCATGAAAGAGAGCGATCAAGAGTCTCGGCACCCCTTGGGGTAGGGAATTTCGATGCAACGCTTCGCTGCCCCGTTCGCGACCGTTTCAGTTGTTCCAGGACACGCCTTCTCCTACGTTCACACCGATCAAAATTCCGGCAAGTCCCGCCTCTAGAAAGGAAAAACATCGATGACCGAGCCCGAACGCGAGAGCATGGAGGTCGATATCCTCTACGTAGGCGCTGGCCCAGCGACCCTGGCCTCTGCGTACCACCTGATGAAGAAGGTGGAGGCCCATAACGAGGCTTGTGAGAAGACCGGCGAATCGCCCATCGAGCCCCCGACCATCCTTGTCATCGAAAAAGCCGCGGGCGTCGGAGACCATCAACTCTCGGGCGCAGTGATGAACCCTCGAGCGATCAAGGAACTCATGCCCGATTACCTGGAGCAGGGATTCCCCTCGGAGCACGTCGTCACCAAGGATTATTTCTGGATGTTCACCCGCAAGGGCACTATCAAGTCGCCGGTCACACCGCCCATGTTCAAGAAGCGCGGATACCACGTCATCTCGCTCTCGAACGTCGTCAAATGGCTCGCGGAAAAATGCGAAGAGGTTGGCATCGAGATCTATCCCGGCTTCGCGGGCGATCAGATCTTGACCGAAGGTGACCGCGTCGTGGGCGTACGCACAGGCGACATGGGCGTCGGCAAGGACGGTCAGCCTAAAGCAAACTATCAGCAGGGCATGGATATCATCGCGAAATGCACTGTGTTAGGCGAGGGCGTACGCGGCTCGATGACGAAGCAGCTCGTCGATCGTTTCGACATGCACGGCAAAAATCCACAGACTTTCGAGACTGGCATCAAAGAAATCTGGCGTGTCAAGCCGGAGAAGCACCAGCCCGGGCGCGTCGTCCACGGCTCGATGTTTCCCGACTTTTTTGGCGAGATCAACGGCATGTGGCTCTATGACATGCAGGACAATCTGATCTCTTACGGATACGTCACGCCGCTCGGCAGCGAAGATCCCAACAATGATCCGCATCGCGGCGCGCAGGAATTCAAGCGTGACTCACCGTTCATGCGAGATCTGCTCGACGGTGCGGAACTCGTCCGATACGGCGCGAAATGTATCCCAACCGGTGGGATCTATGCGCAGCCGAAGCTCTACACGAATGGTGCAATGTTGGTGGGCGACTCGGCTTCGATGCTTAACATCATGAAGCTGGCGGGCGTTCACATGGCCATCAAGACCGGCATGCTCGCCGCGGAAACCATTATCGATGGTCTCAAGATTGATGATTTCAGCACAAAGACCCTCGGCAACTATGCGGAACGCTTCAAAGAGAGCTGGGCCTACGAAGAGCACATGGAGGGTCGCAATTTCACGGGCTCGAATGAGATTTCGCCGCTCTTCGGCATGCTGCTCAACATCCCATTGATGCTGATCACCAAGGGTCGCGGCCTGATTCCGTTCATCAAGACGGAACCCTCCCACACGATGATGAAGAAGATCTGGGAGATGCCCAAGTCGCTACGCAATCCACCACCTTTCGAGCCCGACGGCGTGCTCACTTTCTCGAAGGAGCACCTGGTTGGCTTCTCGGGAACCCAGCACGAAGCGGATCAGCAGCCGCATCTCAAGGTCGCCGACACGAACGTTTGTGCGACGTCCTGTCTGCGTGACTACGGAAATCCGTGTGAAAAGTTCTGCCCGGCCGCCGTTTATGAAATGATTGATGTGGCGGGCAAGCCTGGTGAGAAGGAACTCTTCATCCATCACGAGAATTGCGTCCACTGCAAGACCTGTGATGTTGCGGATCCGTACCAGATCATTACCTGGACAACGCCCCAAGGCGGAGAAGGCCCCGACTACACTCAGATGTAGAAGGCGGGAGTGAGTGTGGGGGAGACCTCGAGATTGGGCATTCCTGGGTGAATACCGGAAATCTCGTCGTCCGCGCGGGCACACGGGCCGCGAAGCGGTTGCGTCGCGAAGGCTTTCGCGCCGAACTCTTCGACACCCTGATCGGTGCGTCCGGCGGGCCGAAGTGGCTCGTGCTGCGAGCCCTCGATGACGTGCTTGTTGATCGACTGATCCTCGACAGGTCGGAGCCGATCGCCACCCTCGGTTCATCGATCGGTAGCTTTCGTCATGCTTGCTTCGCACAGCAGGATCCCCACGCCGCAGTCGCCCGTTTTGCGGAAGCCTATGTCGAACAGTCCTACACAGGTCGGCCGACCATGGAAGAGATCTCGACAGAGAGCGACCGAATCCTCGGCCACCTTCTTGGCAACAACGGGTCCGAACAGATCGTCGACAACAAGCTCGTTCGAAGCCATCTGATCGCCTCGCAGTTGCGTTGGGATCGCGGACACGACCGGGGAATTCCCTTTCGACTCCAGCTCGCGGCCGCCGCCGGACTGAACCTCGTCTCTCGAAAGCTTCTCGAGAAATCCTTTTTACGAGTACTTTTTCAACCCACAGAGCCCTCGATCGAATTCAGCGATTTTCAAACGAGGGCTGTGAGTCTGACTGCAAAAAACCTTCAAGACGCTCTACTCGCCAGTGGATCGATCCCGATGGTGATGGCCGGCGTGCGATCAATTCCCGAGATTTCCGGAACACTCTTCGACGGCGGCATCATCGACTACCACTTCGATTTCGAATTCAAGCGTCTATACACGGAGAGCGCCGACACAGAGAAGTGCGGGCTGACGCTCTTTCCCCATTTCGTCGACCGCATCACACCGGGCTGGTTCGACAAGCCACTTAAATGGCGGCGACCGTCCGCAGAGGCGATCACAGACGTGGTCATGATTGCGCCCTCGGATGCATTCGTCGAGAAACTCCCGGGTGGCAAGATCCCGGATCGAAACGACTTCCTGAAATTGGAAACGAATGATCGGATTCGTCAGTGGCGGCAGGTGATGGATGCCGGCCGCACTCTCGCGGACGACCTGAACGATCTCTTTGACGCCAAGGCTGGGGCACCGCGAATCGAGGCGTTTGCCGGCTAACAGCCGAGATCCAACCCTACATGGAACGACGGGGCCCAACGTGAGCGATTCAGAATTTTCGAGCTTGGCGGCACGCAGTCGATCCGTCGTTCCCGCCGCCACGATGCAACACTTCCTCAACACCATTCTCTACAAGGAGGAGGCCGTCCGGGTCGATGAGATCACATCGCTCGATCACCAGAACAAGTAAATCGAAGCTCTTCTGAACTCGAACCGGCCCCTGCCCTTGGCGGCACGCCAACGCGTGGGCTCTCACCTTCCCGCCCACGTCTCCGGTCCGGAGCTCGTCATGGCGACGGGCAGCCTCGGCTGTATGTATCCCTATTTCTTTTATGGCTGTCGCTGGGAAGAGGCCTGGGCCAGATTCGGCAACCGAATCCATCGTGCAGACTTCAAGTGCCTAGCCGCGATCGGGCCACCGATTACGCTCAAGTCCGTCGAGACCCGGGCGCGCATCGGCCTGCGCTACGCGTTCTGCTTTCACCTAAGCGGCGAACCCTTAGCTACAGCCGCTCGTACTTCCGCAATTCGGACACTTATAACAAGCGCCGTTGCGGATCATGATCGACCCGCAATCCATGCAGGAGGGAGCGTCGGCCTGATTCACAAAGCTACCGACGACATTCGTTCCCGAAGGCGTCGATACCGCGTTCGTCGTTGCGCCACCGGATCCTCCCGCGACTGCACCTGCCGCTTGTAGCGGCGTTGATGCCGCCGAAGAGGAAACAGTCGAGATCGTCGTCAGCTCTGTCGTGCCACCCTCCGGTCGAATCGACACCGGCGCGGCCGCCGTACTCGCCGATTCCTCCGAACCCTCACCCGCGTCCGTCGCCTCAACCTCGAGGTAACGATTTCCGAGGTACCGGAAGACGTAGTCCATCACCGACTTTGCGATTGGGATCTGCTTGTTATTCGTGAATCCGGAAGGCTCAAAGCGCGTGTGACTGAACTTGTCGACCAGTGCCTTGAGCGGAACTCCATATTGAAGCGAGATTGAAGTCATCGTGGCGATGGTGTCCATCAACCCCGAGACCGTGCTCCCCTCTTTGGCCATTCGCAAAAAGATCTCGCCGGGCTGACCATTTTCATACAGCCCTGTCGTGAGATATCCCTCATGACCGGCAATCGAGAATTTGTGCGTAAATGCCTCGCGATCATCATTGAGCTTATGGCGGCGTGGCCGATACTGATCGAGTTCGACTAGGTTGTCGGCCTCGCTCGCCGCTGAATCCGCGAGATCGCGACCGGCGTTCAACGGCTGCGTCCGCTTGCTTCCGTCCCGGTAGACCGCGAGCGCCTTCAGCCCGAGCTTCCAGCCTGCGGTGTACGCCTCCATCACGTTCTCGACTGTTGCATCCGAGGGGAGATTGACCGTCTTCGAGATCGCACCGGACAGGAAAGGCTGAACGGCGCCCATCATCCGAATATGTCCCATCCAATCGATCGATCGAACACCATTCTGGGCTCGGAATGCGCAATCGAATACCGAAAGGTGTCCTTGCGAAAGACCCGGCGCGCCCTCAATCGTCTCTTTGTCGTCGATGAACGCCACGATCGCGTCCACTTCTTCCTGGCTATAACCAAGCTTCGCCAGCGCCATGGGAACCGTGTTATTCACGATCTTGAGGAATCCGCCGCCCACGAGCTTCTTGTACTTCACAAGGGCGATATCCGGTTCCACGCCGGTCGTGTCGCAATCCATCATGAAGGCGATCGTGCCCGTCGGGGCAAGGACGGTCACTTGGCCGTTCTTGTAGCCATGCGCGGTACCGAGCTCAAGCGCCTCATCCCATGAATGTCGCGCCGCCCTCATCAAATTCTTCTGCACGCCCGCTGGCGGCGCCGCGTAAGCCGCATCTCGATGCATCTCGATCACTTCGAGGAAGGGCTTTCGGTTGGCCTTGTACTCCGAGAACGGGCCCATCGCCTGCGCGATTTCGGCACTCATCCTGTAGGCCTCGCCGCACATCAAGGAGGTCAACGACGCGGCAACATTGCGACCCTGTTCACTGTCGTAGGGCAATCCATCGGCCATCAAGAGCGCACCGAGATTCGCGAAACCGAGTCCAAGCGGTCGATAGAGATGACTGTTTCGCTCGATCTGAGGCGTGGGGTAATCCGCGTAGTCGACGAGAATTTCTTGGCCGAGTATCGTGAGGCCAGCGGCTCGACGGTAGTCTTCGACCTCGAAACTTCCGGCGTCATCGACGAACGTCATCAGGTTCAGACTCGCCAGATTGCAAGCCGTGTCATCCAGGAACATGTATTCCGAACAGGGGTTGCTCGAGTTGATACGACCGGAGTTCTTCACCGGATTCCACGTATTGATCGTCGAGTCGTATTGAATCCCCGGATCACCACAGAGATGCGCTGCCTCCGCCATCTCCCGAAGAATCTCGTCCGCGCGCAAGGTCTCGACGACATCGCCGGTCGTCACCGCCTTCGTTTCCCATGCACCACCCCGTCCAGCCGACGCCATGAATTCGTCGGTGACGCGAACCGAATGATTTGCATTCTGGAAAAACACCGAGTCATAGGCGCCGCCGGGAACGTTGAATCCTCCGTCATAGTTTTCTTCGATCAGCGACCAAGCCTTCTTTTCTTCGGCTGCCTTGCAGCCAATGAAATCCATCACGTCCGGATGGTCGACATTCAAGATGACCATCTTGGCCGCGCGACGGGTCTTGCCACCCGACTTGATCACCCCCGCAAAGGAGTCGAAGCCGCGCATGAAGGAAACGGGACCTGAAGCGACACCCCCGCCCGCGAGCAACTCCCGCGAAGAACGAATTGTCGAAAGGTTGCTGCCCGCGCCTGAGCCGCCCTTGAAGAGCAGCGCCTCGGTCTTCGCGAGATCCATAATCGACTCCATCGTGTCTTCGACAGAGTTGATGAAACAGGCGCTCGCCTGCTGACGCGTTCCCTCGACGCCGAGGTTGAACCAGACCGGGCTATTGAAGGCCATCTTCTGGTGCACAAGCAGGTAGGTCAGCTCGTCCGCGTAGGCCTGAGCGTCCTCTTCCGTGGCGAAGTAGCCGCCCTCTTCACCCCATGATCGGATCCGGCCGACTACGCGCCCGATCAACTGCCGAACACTGGTCTCGCGCTCGGGTGTCCCGACATGGCCCCGGAAATATTTAGAGACAACGACGTTCGTCGCCAGTTGCGACCAGTCGCTGGGGATCTCGACGTCGTTCTGTTCGAAGACGGCCTCACCCTTTTCGTTGGCGATCAATGCGGAACGAAGTTCCCATTCGATCTCGTCGAAGGGGTCGACACCGGGTTTCGTGAAATGGCGGTTGATGGTGAGCCCTGTCGCCGCAGCGGCCTGCTCGCTCTCTTCGCTGCCCTTCACGCCATTTGCCCGATCCCGTCCGTCGCTCACCGCTTTACCCCCTGGAAGTCTCTCGCGGGTGATTTGCATCCCGCTATCTGGCACTCACCGGCGCCACCCGGCGCCAAAGAAACGTCTTAGATGAGCAGGGCGCCGGAAACTTTCCCGGCGCCCTCCGAACAGCAAATGAGTCGAAAAAACTACACTCCAAGCTCACCCAAGGTTCGTGTTCCTCCCCGCAACCACCAAGTTGCGACCCCCCCAGGCTACAGGAGGAACCTCACATCCCCGTTGAGGATGAATTTGCGCGTATCATTGACATCCGTCAACCAAAAAAACACAAAATGTTGGGATGGACTCATGAGGTGACCACAACCCCTGGTGTCTGATACTCGACTGACGCAAAAAAGTGACCCGACAAAACTCCGCAAATCCTCGGATCTGAAGGAGAATCAGTTTAGTGCCAAACAGTGTTTGCAAGCTCTTGTTTTGACTGAGGTTTTTCACTCTCAGGCGTTTCTTTTTACATCCCGGGGGAAGAGGCCCCTTCGGGCGACCACGACGCCTTTTTCGGGGCGTCTGAAGTGGTCGATCATCGGTCCAGATGAGGACCTATTGGTCTTCGGGAAGTCCCGTAAAGCGGACTCCGAGACCTTCTGGAACTTTGTGTCGAATATTGAGGCCGATGATCAGTGCCGTCATTTCTTCAACGATTCGGGCGTTCGAAAGTGGCCCACCATCGAGGCCCCTAAGCCCTTCCACTAGCGGACATAGCGCCATCACCTTCTGCCGCGCCGCCTTCTGTCCCGACACGACGACGTCACACTCGACGGGATTGGCCAGGTCCTGGAGGCGATGAGAAGACACGTTCTGAAAGGCAGAGACGACATCGACACCCTTCGGAACCAGCGACTTCACGAGCTCTGCCGCCGATCCTTGCCAGATCCCAACCGTACGAACCGCGCTATCACCGACCGCAGTCGCCAGCGGCACCGTCATGGAGACCACGATCTGGCCTTCGCGGAGCGAGTCCTTGATGCCTTTGACCGTGCTGGCGGTGTGCTCAAACGGGACAGACAGGATGACGATCTCGGCCGCAGCGGTCGCCTCGGGATTCCCAAGTCCTTCGACATCGGCCTCAGGAACCTGTTTGCGCACGTCTTCGGCGGCCTCAACCGCGCGCTCAGCCTTGCGAGATCCAATCAGGACGCGTCGGCCGGAACGGCAAAAGCGAAGGGCCAGGCCGAGACCCTGGTCACCGGTTCCGCCAAGAATTGCGATTGTGTCGTTTCGAGTTGTCATAGCGGCGGACGCTAGCAGGCTGAGACACAGTCAAAACGTCAAAATAGGCCGCTGGGGGATTCAACCTTTCAGCCCTGTCCCACCCCCAAATCCAGCACACTCGAAAGTAGAAACCGAGCAATGTAAATCGTCATTCGAGAGCGGGACGAAACACAAGACTCGTGAAACCGTCATCGACAACTGTGTCGCAAAGCCCCAAGACGTCCCAAGATAAAGGCCTGCAATAGATCTTCGCAGCACCTAACGCGACCGGATCAAGTCTGTCTCGACACCCATTCGTTCCGATGTGGAATGAGTTCCGTGCTGAATGGAACTCCTTACCCATATGCGTGGCGATGAAATCCCTTGTTTCTTATCGGTTCGCTCCCGAGTTGATCGAACAGGCCCACCAATCGACCCAGCCGAAAATTCATGTGCACAGACTCCGATCGACGGCCACCCTCCTGAGAGCCATTGGGACAGCTCAATCAATACTTAGAACACGGCATTCCCGAGACCAGTGGAGCAAGAGGCAGCGCAATCGGCGGCCAGATCCCGCGCCGGAAGAAGCACCTATAGTCTCTCCACATGCGAAAAGACGAAGGCCAACTTCCAAGTAAAATCGAACAGCGAGATGCGCGCACGCTCTCGATCATCTGGGCCGACGGTATCGAGAGCCTGATCGATGTCCGCGCCCTTAGACTCGCCTGCGGCTGTGCGAACTGTGTCGACGAGTGGAGCGGTGACGCTCTGCTCGCGCCGCACAGCGTACCCTCGGACATCGCGCCAGTCGGGATCCAATCCGTCGGACGTTATGCGATCCAGATCGACTGGAGCGACGGGCACAGTACGGGCATCTATCCTTTCGAACGTCTTCGAAAACTTGCAGACGACGGCTTACTCGAGGCACAAGCTACCAAGACCGACGGACTAACGAACGGGGCTTCCTGATACAATGGCGACCGCACAGACACGACTCTCCGCAACCATCCTTCTGCTTCGCGACGGACTCGAACAACTCGAGGTCTTCATGGTCGAGCGACACCACAAGATCGACTTCGCCGAAGGCGCACTGGTTTTCCCCGGTGGCAAGGTCGAGACGAGCGACTCTGCGCCCGAACTTGCGGATTTTTGCCGCGATGCCGAATCGAGTTCGGCAGACGACAGGACTCTTCGCGTGGCGGCTATTCGCGAAACATTCGAGGAATGCGGCGTTTTGTTGGCACGTCCGCGTGGTGAGGACCGGCTCGTCGACGGCGCGCGTCTGCAGTCGATTTCCAACAACCATCTCACGGCACTCAAGAACCATGACCTGAAGATGGCTGCCCTGGTTCGCGCCGAAAACCTCGAACTCGCCTTCGATCTCCTGGTCCCATTCGCGCATTGGATCACGCCAGAGTTCATGCCTAAACGTTTCGACACGCATTTTTTCCTGGTTGCTGCGCCCTCCGACCAACTAGCCATCCACGACGGATATGAATCTGTCGATTCGCTCTGGACGACAATTCCTCGCGCCATCGAACTCGAAAAGAGCGGCCAACGCACGATCATCTTTCCAACGCTCGAGAACATCAAGAAGCTTGGCCGAAGCCAGTCGGTGGGAGAAGCACTCGACAATGCGCGGCAGGATACGATCGTGACGGTGCTCCCGAAAATAACGAAGCAAGAGGACGGAACAATGATGATGGAGCTACCCGAAGACGCTGGCTACGAGACGATTCGAGCGCCCGTCTTTCCGGGCGGCAAGACCCAGTCCTAGACCACCGCATCAAAATGACCAAGACGCGTCCGCCGAATCGACGTCATCGCCGGTGAGAAATTCCACAGGTCGTCCCCGCGAGGCGCTGAATCAACGGGTGCGGCGCGATTCGTCGGGACTGCAGGTCCCGTCGCCGATTCCTCGCGCTATGTTTCTGCCGCTTCGAATGCGACGCGTGCATCACCTCCCAGAAACCGCACGTGATCGCCGGCCAGCCCCGCATCCCAGATCCGGGTTGTCCAGAAACCCAGTGACACCAGAATGTGACCGAGTCGGGGCCGCCCGACATTCGGACTCGACGATCCGGGCTCGAACCCGGACTCAACCCGGAAAAAGCCAGGAGAGATCCACCGATGACCGTAAACGCCACTCAGGACGACGCACGACTGATTCTCGAAGCCGGCTCACGGCTCCTGGCCGAAGCCGTGGCCGCGGCAAAGAGCAAGACTGAGGGCGGGAAGAAGATCGATGATCATCAGGTCATCACCGAGCGCGTCGCGTACGCGGCGACCGAAGCCGTGGCCGCGCATGAGGTCCTGGCCGAACTCGACAACTGGGTGGCGGACGGGAAGCTGACGCCCATGCGCGAAAAGTTGGCGATCGCCGCGGTCGGCGAATTGATGATGAACCTGCGCGAGCGCTTGTCTTCGGCGGCCGACGATCTGGGAATCGGAGATGCCGTCGTCGAAGCAACCTTCGGCCCGGATGAACGCGCCGCCCTTCGCCGTACGACTTCGGAAGCGAGTCTCCGTGAAATCGGCGCAAACGTCGCCGAGACTAAGGGCGTGAACGACTGGGTCCTTGATGAGATGCACGAACAGGTACGCGATCAGGTCCGTGAGTTCGCTGCGCAGGAAATTATGCCCCATGCCGAACACATTCATCGCACCGACGCGATGATCCCGGAAGAATTCATCGAGAAGATGTCTGAGCTCGGCTTTTTCGGACTCTCCGTTCCCGAACAATACGGCGGGGTCGAGATGGGCAATCTCGCGATGATCCTGACTACGGAAGAACTTTCGCGGGCCTCACTCGCCGGCGCGGGTTCACTCATCACGCGACCTGAGATTCTCGCAAAAGCCTTGTTAGGCGGGGGCACCGAAGAACAAAAGGAATACTGGCTGCCCAAGCTTGCCTCGGGCGAAATCATGGCGGGTATTTCCGTCACGGAACCCGACATTGGCTCTGATGTGTCCGGCGTTCGCTGTCGCGCAACCCGCGGCACGGTCGACGGAGTCGATGGCTGGCTCATCGATGGCCCGAAGGCGTGGTGCACGTTTGCCGGCCGAGCCAACGTCCTCGCGGTCCTGCTGCGTACCGACCCCGACATGTCCAAAGGCAACAAGGGCCTCTCACTCTTCGTCGTGCCGAAGGAAGCTTCCCGCGAGCACACCTTCGAATGCAAGCAGCCCGGCGGTGGCCGCCTCGTCGGAAAGGCGGATGCGACACCCGGTTACCGCGGCATGCATTCCTACACGCTCAACTTCGAGAACTATTTCGTTCCCGCAGATCATCTCGTCGGAGGAGAAAAGGGCGAAGGCCGTGGCTTCTATCTGCAGATGGCGGGCTTCGCGGCCGGACGTCTGCAGACCAGTGGTCGCGGAACCGGATTGGCCCAGGCCGCCCTCGAAGAGACTGCTAAATACGTCGTCGATCGAAAGCAGTTCGATCGGCCAATTTCAGAATTCCAGCTCACCCAGTACACGCTCGGCAAGATGGCCGCGCAGATCGCGGGGGCCCGCGCGATTACCTACGCGGCGGCCCGTGCCTTCGATATCGACGAGCGCGCCGCCGGGCCACTCGCGGCACAGGCTAAGCTCCTCGCCTGCGACGTCGCCGTCACAACGACGCAACTCGGCCAGCTCATGCACGGAGGCTGGGGTTATGCGGAGGAGTATCCGATCAGCCGCTATGTCGTGGATGCGGCAGTGCTGCCGATCTTCGAAGGCGTGAAGCCGATTCTCGAACTCAAGGTGATTGGTCGAGCACTCCTCGCAAGCTAGCCGGCGAAGAACTCCGTCAACACAGCGATCATCGGGGCGACATCCGCTGCGCCAGCCATCTCCCGACAGGAATGCATCGAGAGCATCGGATTCCCGACATCGACGGTGCGAATGCCGACTCGCGCCGCGCTGATCGGCCCGATCGTCGAACCGCAGCCGAGATCGCTGCGCGTCACGAAGTTCTGTGGCGTAACGTCGACCCGCGCACACAGCGACGCAAAGAAACCCGCGCTCTCGGAATCCGTCGCGTAGGATCGGTTCGAGTTCGTCTTGATGACCGGACCGGAACCGATTCTTGGACGGTGCCCCGGCTCATGGCGTTCGGAATAATTCGGATGCACGGCATGAGCCATATCCGCTGAAATCAGCCATGAACGAGAGATTGCGCGTGCGGGATCCTGTCCCGTCGAGGCACCCACGCCCTCTCCATCGGGACAAGCCCCGGCGATTCGTTCGAGCGTGTCGGCCAGGAAGGTCCCGCCCGCACCTTCTGCGCTTCGGCTACCCACCTCTTCGTGGTCATAGAGAATAACCATACGAGTCGCCGCAGATGCATCGTTCGCACCGGCCGCAACCAGAGCGCTCAGCCCCGCATGACTCGACGCAAGATTATCGAGCCGCGCAGCATGAATAAATTCGCCGTCGGCGCCGGATCGAGAAGCAGGCTGACAGTCATAGGCCATCAGGTCGTACGCGAGTATATCCGAGGCGTCGACCTCAGAATCGGCACCTCCACTCAGCTCCTGCGCCAAGAGTCGGCCTAACGTCATGTCTTGGCTCAGCCCAAAGACGGGAACCAGATGCCTCTGGGCATTGAGCTTGAGCCCCTCTCGCGCCAATTCGCGATAAAGATGAATCGCCAAATTGGGGATGCGCAGGAGGGGTCTCGTAAAGTCGACCAGCTGCGTCCGCGTCGCGTCCCCATCACGAAGCGTGACGCGTCCGGCCAGGGAGAGGTCGCGATCGAGCCAGCTATGCAGCAGCAACCCGCCGTAGGGCTCGACTGCCAACTGATGCAGACCGTGGGCGCGCACGTCGGGATTCGGTTTCACGCGTAAGTTCGGAGAGTCGGTATGGGCACCGACGATTCGAAAGCCAGCGGAGGCCGGTGCGGCCGTGCCGACTTCGAAGGCCACCAGACTTCCACCGCCCCGGACGACGTATCGCCGGTTACCGGACGCGAGCGACCAGAATTCCGTTTCTTCGAGGCGTTCGTAGCCGGACGATTCCAGTCGAGCAATGGATTCGGCCACCGCGTGATAGGGCGTGGGGGATCGATCGATGAATGTCAGTAGGTCGGCGACAGGGTCTTGCATGGGGCCGAGCATAGCTGGCACGGCGGAAAACGAAGCGCAAGCTAGAAGAGAAAGTCCAACGACATCGTCTCACGCAACTTCGCGCGAACTCGAAACCGAACCAGCAGGTCTGAGTTGCCAATCGAAACGGGGTGCACCGCTCGGAATAGCTCCATTTTCCGGTTGAGGAATGGATTCTCCGGCTCGACTTCGCCGGTCGGACCGAGATCGATTGCATCGGCAAGAGCCGCACCGGGCGTCGTTCTTTTCGACGAGCCGTTGCCACTGGACCGAATAGCGAGCAGGGCTGCGAGATTCGGACGTCGCTCGCGGGGCAGCGACATCTCATCCTCGACCACGCTCGGACGGGTATCGCTGAGTTCGGACTGAGCTGCTTTGGGTGTCAGTTCCGTGCGGGCGGGAACAGGGGCGGCAGCAGGAGCCGAATTCACGGGGCTGCCTGTCTCGGCCGCGAAAATCGTGTCGGAATTGCCGACCGCTCCCGAGGCGGTGAACAAGAAAAGAGTTGCCGTCATCACGACCAGCCGGAAGCTCAAGAACTTCGCGGGCCGGACAATTGAATCGTCAGCATGCTCCAATAATGCTTGTACGGCCCTGTGTCGCACTATGCGACCTCCGCCTTTTAATGTGGGGTGATTATACCATAGCGAGGGGTGCAAGTGGTGAGCCAATCGCCCTTATACCCCTGAAGCTCTCGTTGCTCTCATTTCGAGCTGAACCGAATTTTATGAAATGAATCGATGTGAGGTCGACAGCTCTTAGAACGTGGGTGTCCCATTTTGGAAATCCGCTTCCTCCCTTCGGGGCATACGCATAATGCGGTGCAGGGAGAGTAGCCGTCAGCGCGGTCCGACGGGTGCGCGCGAGAGCCAGTCGGACGCCTTTCGCGCCATGCGCAGCAGGCTTTCCTCGTAGAAAAGATTTGCAACGTCGCGTTTTGGGAACCAGCGGACTTCCTTCGACTCGCTTTCCTGGTGAAGGATGGGCTGCTGGTCAGAGACCTCGAGTAGAAATCGAATATCGTGATGTTGATGTGTCGGATCGGCACCATGCGCGGGAATATCATGGACATCCAGATCCAGAATTTCGGGCGAACCGTTTTCTGGCAGCGACCGAAAATCGCGCAGACCCGATTCTTCTTCGGCTTCGCGCAGCGCCGATGCGAGCACATCAACTTCACCATCCGCATGACCGCCGAGCTGGAGCCAACGCCCGAGCTTCCGATGATGCGTGAGCAATACCGCGCCACTCTCGCGCGATACGATCCAAGCCGAGGAAGTGATATGCCCGGGGAAGCAGTCTCGATGAAAGCAGCGATCGAAATTCGCAAGAAGACCTCGAAGACGATCGAGGGTGGCCGTCTCCTCCGGATGGCGCGAATGATAGCGATCCAAGAGGTTCACGAGATCTGAACGATTCATATTGGAAAACTAGCATTCACGGGGCCACTATTAGAACGCCAGTCCGAATCCAGCCGAAAAATTTAGGCCCTCCGAGGAAAATCCGAAATCGGCCCGGAAGATGGCAGTTCGTTCCACGGTCGCACGTGCACTCACGCCATAGCTCTGGCGGACAGTCTCGTGAAAGAGTTGCGCTGCGTCCGCACCGACACCGCCTACTTCGTAGAAGACGGCGGCTCCGATTCTTTCTATTCGAATATGTCGCCAGACGGTAAAGCCTCGCGGAATCACCCAGAAGCGATACTCCGCGGCCGCCGTCCAGATCGCGTCATCCCTAAATCGGCCAGGGACGAAACCGCGTAGGTGCCAGATTCCGCCCAGCGTCGGACGATCGAAGAAAGGTAGATCTCCCGAGCTCACGCTCGATAGAAAATGCAGCGCCAATGCATCGGTCGGTGGATGTTCTTCTGCTTCGGACCCACCGTCATGGAAGATGGGCCAAACTGGGAAGACCTTGTCCCCGAAGATCGTGTAAATCGCGCCGACCCTACCCTTGGATTGCGCAAGCGCAGCATCTACGCCAAGTCCGATGGCACTTCCTCGATATGCGTTCGTCTGACTATCCCGTGTATCCCAGCGAGCCCCGGCCCGAAACCATCCAAGACCAATCCCATCGGATTCGGCGAAGAGCCCCGGAAATCCTCCAGCGGCGAGCGGGTCGTTCGTTGATGGAACACCACTGACGCGGCCACCGGCCAGCCAGTGGCCCTCGCCTAACAATCCGACATCGATGACGAAATCTGACAAAGCATCTGAATAGGGCCCGAGCGCCTCAACGGAGTCCAGTGATATCGACAATCCAACGTCGAGAAACACGACTTCATCAGTAAAACTGGTCTCGTCGCGTTCCTTAGTCGATGGACCAATTCCAAAAAAACGACGAGTCAGGGTTTTCCGGTACCCACCGCCGGCGCGAACGAAGCTTCGCTCCTCCTGCAGGATTCCGCCCTCTGGAAGATCCAGATGTTTGAGCCATCGTCTCCACAAGAGCACATAACTCTGCTGCCCTTCCGTGGTGTACGAGAAGAATCCGCCCAGGAATTCACGTCGGCGCTGCTTTCTAAAATCGATATCCGTGAGCGCTAAACCAACGCCGGTCCCAATGTCGGAATTCGCAAAGACGAGGGGTGTGACGAAACTCGAAACGAGGAACCGCTCGAATAAATTACCGGGCTTGATTCGGCCTTCCGGCACGTATCGCCAATTGTCCGGATCGCTCACGAATGCCGACTTGTCGACCTTCGGGATACGTCCATCCGCCTCCATGCCTCGATAGGGGTCGAAGGGATCACCGACCGCGTCGAGTGCCGGTGTCGCCGGCGCACGCATTTCATCCTGCGCACGTGCCGGCTCGACCGCCAGGCTCACGCATAGCATCATCCAAATCGATGCCTTCAGCCGCCGCAACGACGCCACTTCCCACCACGCGAACGCCGATGGAATCCACGAATCAGACTCGGATTTAACGCTTCGCGAGCCTAGCAACTCAGCCTTCCACCGGCGTCCTCATTGTGACGAATTCTTCGGCAGAGGTCGGGTGGATCCCAATCGTCGCGTCGAAATCTGCCTTCGTTGAGCCCGCCTTGATTGCAACCGCAAACCCCTGGACGATCTCGCCCGCCTCGGGACCCACCATATGAAGCCCCACCACGCGGTCGCTTTTCTTGTCGACCAGCAGTTTCATCATCGTCCGTTCCCATCCTCCTGTAAGCGTCTGCCGAAGAGCTTGAAAGGTCGATCGATAAACCTCAACTTCGCCGTATCGCTCTCGTGCCTGAGTCTCCGTGAGCCCGACAGTCCCGACCGGAGGCTGCGTAAACACGGCCGCCGGAACATCTTCATGATCGGGCGAAAGCGGATTGTCGTTGAAGAGCGTTTCGGCGATACAGACACCCTCATGGAGGGCTACGGGGGTCAGGTTGATGCGATCCGTAACATCTCCGATCGCCCAGATGCTTGGAATCGTCGTGCGCGAAATTTCATCCACGACAATCGCGCCACTCGGCGCCAGCTCGACACCGACATCTTCAAGGCCAAGATTCGCACTCAGTGGATGACGTCCGGTCGCGTAGAGAATCTGCCCAGCATCAAGCGTCGAACCATCGGTGAGCTTCGCGGAGATCCCCGACTCGGTTTTCTCGATCGCCGTCACATTCGTGTCGAAACGGAGATCGATGCCCCGGCTTCGAAGCTGTTCGGCCAGATGACTACGCACATCATCGTCGAAGCCCCGAAGAAAGAGCGGCCCTCGATAGAGCTGGGTCACTTCGACACCCAGCCCATGCAGGATGCAGGCAAACTCGGCCGCGATATAGCCTCCGCCCACAATGATCGCTTTGCGCGGCAGTTCGTCGAGAAAGAAGATCTCATTCGATGTGATCGCGTGCTCGGCTCCCGGGATCTCTGGAACTGTCGGCCAGCCTCCCGTGGCCACGAGAATATTCTCGGTGCTGTAACGCGTGCCCTCGACTTCGACGGTATGCGCGTCGACGATCGTCGCACGGCCATCTATATGCTGAACTCCAGCATCCCGAAGAAGCCCGTCGAAGATGCCATTGAGTCGCTCGATCTCGCGGGTCTTGTTGTCTCGAAGCGTGGGCCAGTCAAAACTCGCAGAGGGCACGCTCCATCCAAAACCCGAGGTCGCACTCTCCATCTCATCACGAAAATGAGAGGCATAGACGAAGAGCTTCTTGGGTACGCATCCGACATTCACGCAGGTCCCGCCGAGATAGCGCTCTTCGGCGACCGCCACGCGCGCTCCTCGATCCGCGGAAAAGCGCGCGGCCCGCACGCCACCCGAGCCCGCCCCGATTACAAATAAGTCGAATTCTCGATCAGCCAAGATCCCCTCCTTCGTCTCGCGTGTTCGCGAGCAATCACGATAGCCCCACTTCCTTGAATACCTTCGATCCGGTTTGGTTTCCGTCTGAAAATGTGATCCCATGCGACCTCGGATCAGCGACCTTGAGAACCGGTCGCATCAACGCGCGTCAAAGGGAGGTTGGCCAATGGCGGAAAGCACAGAAGACGATGCCTCCTCGCCCAGCCGACCGGGACCGAGACGGGTCCCGGCGCTCGTTCTCTCCGGCTTTCTCGGATCGGGGAAGACCACCGTCGTTCAGCGCCTACTCGAAGACGCCAAACGCCGCGGAATCCGAATCGCGCTGATCTCGAATGAGCTTGGCGAACTCGGCATCGATCGCGCGCTGCTCGGAGCCGGCGACCAGCTCTACGTCGAACTCGAGGGGGGATGCGTGTGTTGTGAGCTCAGTGATGACCTACTCGACACGCTGACCCAATTGCATCGAGAGGTCGATCCGGATCGATTCGTCATCGAAACCTCCGGTGTCGCCCTACCCTATGACACGCAACTGAATTTCTGGCGCGAACCGGCCTGTGATTTCATTGGCGATGACATGGCCGTCGTTGTCGTCAATGCGGACCAGCTTCATGAGGGTCGCGACCTCGTCGGCACCTTCGAGGACCAGGTCCAATCCGCCGATCTTCTCATCCTGAACAAAATGGACTTAATTCCGGAATCCGACCGAGCCGCGATCGAACAACAGCTTCGTGAGATCGAACCGGAAGCGCCAATCGTCCACGCGATTCGCGGCGAATTCGATCTCGACCTGCTCTTCCCACCCGACGCGGGCGAGGTCGAGGTGGAGGTCGATCGTCGAGGCACTGGCCCCGAGTCGCGGCCCCATCATCACGAACAATTCGAGACCAGCCTCTGGAAACCTGCGATCGGCATCACTGTGGCGGAAATCGAGCAAGAGCTGACAAGCGATGGGCTACTGCGCGCAAAGGGATTCGCCTCGACGGACGAGGGAATTCGACTCGTTCAGGTCGTCGGCCGCCGCATCGAAATCACGGCTCCGCCTTTCGACCCGCCAGATGAACTCATCGGCCAAATCGTGCTCATCCGCCGCGCCTGACCAATCCATCGATGCCCTGCGCATCGAGAGGCCGTGCACTCAAGAGTTTCGCGTGTGCAGGAATGTCGCACTCGGCCGATTTGCGTCAGCGTCTTTTCTTGGCGGGGGATTTATTCTTGGCGATGGCCTTGCGCGAAACCGGACCGCCGCCACCCGACCGCGCCTCTTCGGCGATCCGCTTCTTCGAAGCGGCCCAGCCACAGATCGGACAGTTCGCGAGATCGTGTCCCCGCGCCGGACAATATCCACGCCCGAAATAGATCATCGAGAGATGGACGCGCGCCCAGGCCGCTCGAGGGAAGACGACCTTCAGGTCTCGCTCGGTCTTTTCGACGCTCTTGCCATCGGATAACCCCCAGCGCGCGGCAAGTCGATGAATATGGGTGTCTACTGGAAGAGCCGGAACGCCAAAGGCCTGAATCAGTACGACACTCGCGGTCTTATGACCCACGCCGGGCAAAGCCTCGAGTGCTTCCATATCCGCGGGCACGACGCCGTCATGCTCGCGCACCAGCAACTCCGACATTCCCTTGAGGTTCTTCGCTTTACCTGGGGCCAGACCACAGGAACGAATTTTGGCCAAAATGTCTTCCACCGAACATTTCGCCATCGCCGCCGGCGTTCGCGCCATGCGGAAGAGCCCGGGCGTCACGAGATTGACCCGTTCATCCGTCGTCTGGGCAGAAAGTGCCACCGCGACCAGTAGGGTAAACGGATCCTCATGATCCAGAGGGATTGGGGGCTTAGGGTAGAGCTCATCGAGAATTTCGAGAATTCGCTCCGCTTTCTCGATTCGCTTCACCGCTAGCTCTGCCTTTTTCGACGACTCGCGCCGACCGACGCCCGGGAATCATTTTGAAATCATGTTAGCCAAGACCGCTTCCCTCGGCGCGTAGAGCGACTAGTCTCTTGGAGCCCGACCCAGGATTTGACGTGACGCCGAATCGTGAGTCGGGTTCCCGTCTGCTCTGGCACTCCGCGGCCGGGTGGCTGAAGGATGATCTTGCCGACTTTTGAACCAAGCCAGAATACCGATTTCCCCTGGTCGGGAGGCAAGCTGCGGATCGCCGGAGCCACGGACGTCGGACATGTCCGGCGCGTCAATCAAGATGCCTATGGCTATTTTTGCGATGATGAACGCGAGGAAGTGCTCATGGTGGTCGCCGATGGACTCGGTGGACATCGAGGCGGCGAGGTCGCAAGCCGGATGGCAATCGAGTCTCTGGAATCCGAATTCCGCGACGGCGACGGCGACAACGATCCCCGCGTTCGACTCACGAACGCAATCGAATCAGCGAATCAGCACATTCTCACCGCCGCCCGCAAGGATCGGACGCTCGATGGCATGGGAACCACCATCGTCTGTCTCCTGCTCTCACAGAACGGCCCGTCGGTCATTGCCCATGTCGGTGATAGTCGGCTGTATCGACTTCGCACGGGCACATTCAGCGCGATGACCCAGGATCATTCGCTCGTCGCGACGCTGCTTCGAGAAGGCGTGCTGAGCGAGCAAGAAGCCAAAGACGATCCGAGGCGGAATCAGATTCTGAGTGCACTGGGCGTCCGGGACGAGCTCGAGGTCGAAGTGAACGAAGCGCACCCGCTGGCCAACGATCGGTATCTACTCTGCTCAGACGGTCTCCACGGTCTTGTCGACGATCACCAAATCAAGAGACTCCTCTCTGCGGATGACGAATCTGACGGTTGGGCTACGAGCCTGATCGCCGCCGCGAATCGCGCTGGCGGAAACGACAACATCACCTGCCTGGTCGCGAGCCTGCCCAAATCCACCCTGTTTCCGGCCCTTCGCGCCGGGACCTCACGTCTGGTGGCGACGACTCGCTCGCTCTTCCGAAAAGAGCCGAGCAAATGACCTTTCATCCATGACCCGAGAGCATCGACGACTCATCGATTGGGTTCCCGTCGGCGGCCTCTCGGATTCTGAGGCGATCCTCGACCGATTTACCCGCTGGTGTAGCGATGCTGGCCTCTCGCTCTACGACGCTCAGGAAGAGGCACTGCTCGAGATCGCCACGAATCGTCATGTCGTTCTCAGTACGCCCACCGGGTCGGGCAAATCCCTCGTCGCATTGGGTATGCATTTCAAGGCGTTATGCGAGGGAAAGCGGTCTTTCTATACCGCCCCGATCAAGGCGCTGACGAGCGAGAAATTCTTCGCACTCTGCGAGGAATTTGGTGCCGAGAATGTCGGCATGCTGACCGGCGACGCTGCGATCAACTGGGCGGCCCCTATCATCTGCTGCACGGCTGAAATTCTTGCCAACATGGCGCTGCGACAAGGCCTGAAAACCGACGCGCCTTATGTCGTGATGGATGAGTTTCACTTTTTTTCGGATCGCGACCGCGGTTGGGCTTGGCAGATCCCTCTACTCGTCTTGAAGCGAAGCCGTTTTCTGCTGATGTCCGCCACCCTTGGAAACACGGCGGCGATCGAAGAGCGAATTGCCGAGCGGACGGGGCGGGAAGTCGCTCACGTGCATAGCGATGAACGCCCGGTTCCCCTCGATTTCAGGTACCGAGAAACTCCGGTCGTCGAGACGGTCGAATCGCTTCTCGCGACCGACAAAGATCCCATCTACATGGTTCATTTCACCCAGCGCGATGCCGCCGAACAGGCCCAGGGCCTCACCAGCGGTCAATTGACGACGAAGGAAGAAAAGCGCGCGCTGACCGACGCCATCGGCGCCTTTCGATTCGACTCGCCCTACGGCAAGGACATCCAGCGCTTTCTCAAATTCGGCATCGGTCTCCACCACGCAGGCATCCTTCCGAAATATCGCCTTCTCGTCGAACAACTCGCCCAGCGCGGGCTTCTCAAGGTGATCTGCGGGACCGATACCCTGGGCGTCGGCGTGAATATTCCGATTCGCAGCGTCTTGTTCACGAAGCTTTCGAAATACGATGGCGAAAAGGTCGGCATTCTCTCGGTTCGAAATTTCAAGCAGATCGCAGGGCGTGCCGGGCGCCGAGGATTCGATGTCGCCGGCAGCGTCATCTGTCAGGCCCCAGAGCATGTCATCGAGAACCAGCGGGCGGCGGCCCGGGCGGCCGCATCCGGGCGCAAGAAAGAAAAGAAGAAGAAAAATCCGCCACGTGGTTTCGTCGCCTGGTCTGCTGAGACCTTCGAGCAACTGCGGGAAAGACCGGCGGAAACCCTCCGCTCGGAATTCAAGCTGGGCCATTCGATGTTGATCGCGCTCTTGCAGCGCGGCGAAGAGCAATCGCTCGCCGGCTCGGGATACCGCGAGCTGGCCGAACTCATCAACGAGAGCTTCGAGACCCCGATCCGAAAGAAGCGACTACGGCGTGAGGCGGCAGTGCTATTCCGATCGCTTCGTGCCGCCGGCGTTGTACAGGTCGAGCGTGGCATAACAAATGAGCCCGCACTGGCCAGAGTCGACGAAGATCTCCAGAAGGATTTCGGACTTCACCATACGCTCTCGCTCTATCTAGTGGATGCTGTTGCCGCCCTCGATCCGAATCACCCGGACTACGCACTCGACGTTCTTTCGATCGTCGAGGCCATTCTCGAAAACCCGCGAGCACTTCTCGATGCCGAAGTGCGCCAACGGAAAACCGAGCTGATTACGGAACTGAAAGCCGAACGCGTGCCCTATGAAGAACGGATGGCCAAGCTCGAAGGCGTGACCTGGGAAAAGCCGAACGCGGATTTCCTCTACTCGACTTATGACATCTTTTCGGAACACCACCCTTGGATCGGCAGTGACTCCGTTCGACCCAAAGGCATCGCACGTGAAATCTGGGAAGGCTTTCTCGCCTTCGATGACTATGTCCGCCGGTATAACGTGGCTCGACTCGAAGGCGTCCTGCTCCGCTATCTCAACCAAGTGCATTCGACCCTCTCCCGCAACCTTCCGGAATCCGCGCGCTCCGACGAAATCGAAGAAGTGATCGCCTTCTTTCGTGCAATGTTGGCGCGGGTCGATTCGAGCCTGATCGAAGAGTGGGAAAACCTCGTGCGGCCGGGCGCGGTCACCTCTCCGACTCCGGAAGCCGTGCCCGATCGCGCACCTAGAAAACTCGACGGAAAGCGTTTCAACTCGAGGGTTCGAGCCGAGATGCACCAGTTGATGCAGGCGCTTTCGAAGCGCGACTTCGGCGCGGCCGCCGGCTGTGTGGCCAATCAGGACTGGGGGGCAGATCGGTTCGAACACGAATTCCTCGCCGTCTTCGAGGCACAAGGCGAAGTGCGTCATGATCCGGAGGCGCGAAGGGGACATTGGACTCGGATCGATGCTCGGAGCGAACTCGCCTTCGATGTTGTCCAGACGCTGATCGATGAGGAAGGTGAAGGCGGATTTCAGATAGAGGCCGAGGTCACGCTGGAAGATGCGCGCATGCCGGCGGGACCCATGTTGCGAATTCTTGGGCTTCGCGAATAGCCATTGACATCGACGGCCGGCCTTCGGAAGAACGGTCCTCGGCGAGCCGGCCTGGACCAATCGGATATCAGGCGATGAGTGCGGCCTGATGGAGCCGGCCTTTGCCGCCCTCGTCGCTCTCCTGTTCAGCGATTTCGCCAAACACAACGAGATCTCCATCGTCAACACCATCAAATCGCACATCGAATTCGAGATCCGTAGATATCATCGCAAGCCGAGCGAGCAGAGCACCAATCAGCGCCTTCAAGGCAGGACTGACCTCGCTCATTCCACGCAGGCGAACATTGAACGAAGATCGGCCGCCGTCATAGAGCCAATCAGCATCTCGAAGAAGAAGCGCACTCGCTTGACTCACTACGAAGCCGGGAGAATCCATGAGCGAGCACCCGGCCTTCACCAGGTTCTCTATCGCAGCTTTCTCTTGCCAATCCGAAACGATCTCGTCGGCCCATTCGACCAGCCCCGTTTCACCACCGATCTGTTCCGCGACCAGACCAACCAGACCTTCGACGTCATCGAGCGACGCCCAATCCTCCTCGGAAAGGGAATGGTCGATCAGCGCACGTGCGTCTCCGGATAGCGCATTCTCGAGATCCTCTTCGCTGATCTTTCCAGCAACATTCCAGCCGCGAATCCGCTCGGCAATTGGCTCGACGATAAGACCGCTTAGATGAATGCCGTTCATGATTCGCCTCCGGGCGCGATTGGGCGCCCTCTTGAATTCGGCTGCCGACGATCGGGACTTGAGCGGACCCCGCTCTCCGCGAATGCCGCCGCCTTGCAGGCTTCTAGCGATTGCCATTGGCGGAGGAGGGCAGCTCGACCATCACGCCGGTGCCACGCCCCGGCAGAGACGAAATCCGAATGTCGTCGCCGTGGCTCTTCACGATCGGATCGGAGATGGCGAGTCCCAGCCCGGTCCCCTGACCAACCGGTTGGGTCGTGAAGAAGGGATCGACAAATCTTCAAGCTCGTTCTTCGTTCGAGCGACCGGCTCATCAATCGAACGCGAAATTAATTTGGCGAGATCACCCACCGCCGCGAGTCGCGCCGAGCCGACGATGCGGCGCTGGAGCGCAAGAGATCGAAAGAGCGCCCAGTCGAGGCACTGAGATTTCGAGAAGCGGCATGGCGTACTCGCTCAAGATCGCGGCAGACAGCGATACGCAGATAGCAAAAGTCATCGTTCTGACTCAAGCCGTGTCCACGGGCAACCCGCGAGGCTCGCTCTCGAAACGTGCAACCTCGAAGACAGCGAGCAGCGGAAGGATCGTTCCGAGGGAGGAGACCACAACGACCAATCTGCGGGAAGGTTTAACCCAGCCGCCAGGTCACGCTCGGCCCGAGCAGAAGGGCCGGCAAATGCATGCATACGATCCAGAACCGAGCCGCAGCGGCTTCCGTCTGGAGGAAGCTCATCAGGTCGGCCAGACCCTTGAAGAAGGCACGCCGCGTTGCGACGGGAATGCCTGGAAGCTGGCCGAGTCTTCTGAATTCTTCGGGTGGTGCCCGGGCGCATTGCCCAAGCCCTGAGCAGCCGTGGCGCTGGTCCGGGCAAAGCATCTCTCAGGACGCCCGAAATCCACGATCGGCTAACCCTGGGAATCGCCATAAGTCATTGTATCAAATGGACTTTCGATGCCATTTTGGGAACTGGCACACTCATTGCTAATACCTCCATTAAAAAATCGAGCCGGATGATTTCAGTCGAATCATTCATCTGAATTGCAAGACCTTGGAAAGCACGTGCCCTCCTGCGGAACTAGCGCTTCCCCTCGTTTTCATTCTTCACCCAGTCAACTGGAGATTATTATGTTTCGCAGCCCAAAGAGAACCCTGGACGCTTTCTCGCCGCCACGCGGCTTGCGACTTCCTCTATCTGCCTCTGTCGCGACGATTACGCTGGCGTTGATCGCGCCATCCATCGCGCTGGCGGACGATGCCTCCGATGCATTGTTCACCGCGAATAACGTCTGGATGATGTTGTCGGCGGCACTCGTCTTCGTGATGCATCTCGGCTTTGCCATGGTTGAATCAGGCCTAACGCGAGCCAAGAACACGATCAACATCCTGTTCAAGAATACCTTCATCATCTGCTGCGGGATCCTGACCTACTTCCTGGTGGGCTTCAATCTGATGTACCCGGGCGAGTTCAACCTGATCTCGTCGGGCTTTCTCGGATTCGCCGGCGTCGGGCTGAGCGCGGGATTCGCGGAAGGTGCGAACACGCCGGGCTACGCGGATGGCGGCTACACCTACTGGACCGACTTCCTGTTCCAAGCGATGTTCGCGGCCACCGCTGCCACGATCGTGTCGGGCGCTGTCGCGGAACGCATCAAGCTCAAGAGCTTCATGATTTTCTCGACCGTATTCGTGGCTTTCGTCTATACCATCGCCGGTTCGTGGAAATGGGGCGGTGGCTTCCTCGACGCCGCCGGCTTCTACGACTTCGCGGGCTCGACACTGGTTCATTCGGTCGGTGGCTGGGGAGCCCTGATCGGTTCACTCGTCCTCGGCGCTCGACTCGGAAAATACGGCGAGGACGGCCAGGTTCAGCCTCTACCCGGTAGCTCGATGCCACTCTCGACCATTGGCGTCTTCCTTCTTTGGCTCGGATGGTTCGGGTTCAACGGCGGTTCTGTTCTGTCTGCGGATCCCGCAGCGACATCCTTCGTCCTGGTCACGACCTGCCTGGCCGCTGCCGCCGGCGGAATCGGCGCGATGATTGCCTACATGTTCGTGAGCCCGAAGCCGGACCTTTCGATGGCCTTGAACGGCATTCTCGCGGGTCTCGTCGGCATCACCGCGGGGGCCGACGTCATCAATCCAACCAGTGCGATTCTGGTCGGAATGATCGCGGGTATGCTGGTCGTGGGCTCGGTCCTCTTCTTCGACAGGATTCGGATCGATGATCCGGTGGGTGCTATTTCGGTTCACCTGACCTGCGGCATCTGGGGAACACTCGCCGTCGGGATCTTCTCGACGAACCCGGAGCACTCGCTGCTCATTCAGGCCTATGGTGTGCTGTGTTATGCGGTCTTCACGACGATTTGCGCTGCAACGCTCTTCCTCGGACTCAAGGCAACAATTGGACTGCGAGTCTCGCCCGAAGAAGAACTCGAAGGTCTGGACCAGAGCGAGCATGGTATGCATGCCTACGACCTCTCCGGCACTGCGGGCTTCGGTCAGGACAGCGGAGGCAGCGCGTTTGCCGAAGCAGGCCTAACCCAGGCAAAGCTCGTCGGAACAGAAATTTAGAAAACAAACCTCTCGACCAGATACGGTGCGGCATCGAAGGGACGACGTCGCACCCAGAAATCTGTCACGTCAGTGGAGATCGGATCATGAAAAAAATAGAAGCCATCATCAAACCCTTCAAACTCGACGACGCCAAAGAAAGCCTCGCGAAGGCTGGAATCCAGGGCCTCACAGTGAGCGAGGTCAAGGGTTTCGGACGACAAAAGGGCCATACGGAGCTCTATCGCGGAGCCGAGTACGTCGTTGATTTCCTTCCGAAGCTCAAGCTTGAGATCGTTGTCTCTGACGATCAAGCGGAAAAGGTCGTCGTCGCACTCCAGGAAGCTTGCCAGACGGGCAAGATCGGAGACGGGAAAATCTTCGTCCTACCGGTAGAAGATGCGATCCGAATCCGAACCGGCGAGCATGGCGACGAAGCTGTGACGGCGAACTAATAAGCGGATCAAGAGCCGCAAGCTCACCGCATCGATCGCGACCTTGCGGATTGAGTGGCGACGAGATCAGGAGAGCTGGTCTTCCATCGGAAGGCTGGCTCTTCTTGTCTCGAACTCACGGAATCAACACAATCTTTCCGACCGTCTTTCGTGTCGCAAGGTCCAAGAGGGCCTGCCCGGCTTCTTCGAGGCGGTAGCGGGCCGATACCAGAGGCTCGATGGCCCCGCGTTCGGCCATCGCGAAGAGACCTTCGAAGCAATCGTCGATGCGTTCGGGTTCGCGCTCCGAATAGGCACTCCAATGCAGACCAACGATGGCGATATTCTTGAGCAAGACTCGATTGAGTTTGATCTCGGGGATTTCGCCACTCGCGAAACCAATCACGAGGAGCCGTCCATTCCAGGCAATGCATTTGAGTGAGCGATCGGTCGTCTCACCACCGACCGAATCATAAATCACATCTGCGCCGCGCCCGTCGGTTTCCTCCAGCACGCGCGGCACGAAGTCCTCGCGCCGGTAGTCGATCAGAACGTCGGCGCCAGCCCGGCGAGCCACCTGCAGCTTCGCCGAACCGCCCGCCGTTGCGATCACGCGCGCCCCAAGCGCCTTGCCGATCTGAACAGCAGACAGCCCAACACCACCGGCCGCTGCGTGGACCAGCAAAGTCTCGCCCCGCACGACCGGTGCCCGCCAGACCAGGGCCGCATAAGAGGTCGGATACACCGTTGGCAAAGCCGCGCCCGCTTCGAAGGACAGCGCATCGGGAAGTCGATACACCGCGGCCGCGGGCACAACCACCTCGTCCGCGAAACCACCCAGGCCGCATCGGGCCAGCACACGCGTTCCGATCTCCATCGAATCTGGGACATCGGCCCCGACCTCCCGCACGACGCCCGCCACTTCGGCCCCCGGCACGAAGGGAAAGGTCGGTTTCACTTGGTATTTCTCCTGGAGCATCAGAATGTCCGAAAAATTGCAGCCGCCCGCGCGCACTTCGATGCGCACACCATCGTCGGTCAGCGCCGGCGAATCGATTTCGGAAACCTTCAGCGCCCCGGGTTCCATCTTTCGCGCAACAACCACCGCCTTCATTTCGCCTCCCCTCGATTCGTTTCGTCATCATTCCGTAGCAAAGAGAGGAAGGTCGTCGATAGACTCCCGATCAGGGGGAGTCCAATCGCAATGTCCATCATCAGTTCACGCAGTCTCGCGCTCGTCCTCGCCTTCTGCCTGGCGGGCTGCGCGAGCCACGTTGAATCCGAATCACCTCGCGAAGCGATTCCGGTCGTCACACTCGAACAAGACGCCCCGAAGACCCTGGCCCGTCCCCCCTTCTATCAAATTGACGGCGGCGTGGGAGCCACACTCGCCCTCATGGGCACCATCCACATCGGACCCGACTCCGGTTGGACCTTTTCAACGGCGATCAATGACGGCCTAACGCGGGCCGACCTCTTCATCCTTGAAGTTGATCTCAATCAGGTCGGTGAGGACGAGATCGGTTCGGCTCTCGCTCGCATGGTCATCATCGAACCACCCCGATTCCTACAAGATCTCGTCAGCCCGGAAACGGCGAAACTGCTCGAACAAGAAGATGCGCGCCTGACGGAAATGGGCATGCCCTTCAACGCAAGAAAGCGCTTCAAGCCCTGGTATATCGCGATGAGCCTCGTCGAAGATGCAACCCGGAGCAGCGGGTGGTCCAACTCGGCGTCGGCAGAGAGCGTGATCCTTGCGGCCATCGGCGGGCGACCGATTCACGGACTCGAAACACCTCAGGAGCAGCTCAGGATGTTAGGCGGGCTTGACCCCATCCTCCAGGACATGATGCTTCGCGACACCCTCCTCAGACTCGATGAGGCCGTCGAGGAAGTGCATACCCATGCCGAGGCCTGGCGAATTGGGGATGAGCCGTATTTCGAAGCCCTTGCACGCGAGGGCGTGGACGAGATGCCCGAGTTCGAAAGGTTCTACGAGATTATATTAGGCGACCGGAATCGCCGCTGGTTGCCCGAGTTCCAGAAATTTATCGACGATCCGGCATTCGCTGGCAAACTCATCTTCGTTGGCGTCGGGGCCCTGCATCTCGTTGGTGAGGACGGATTGGTCGAACTATTCCGATCCCGTGGCTACGAAGCCCGACCCATTGATCATGCTGAGCGAATTAAATTGGACAAGCGATGAGTGAAGAGCCGAAAATCGATTCGTCCAGCTTCGTTTCACCAAGCGCCCAACTCTTCGGAAACGTCGAGATCGGATCCGAATCGTCTATTTGGCCCAATGTTGTGATCCGGGCGGAATGCCAGTTCGCGCGCATCGGCCGCTATACGAACATCCAGGACTTCGTGATGATTCACATCGGATATTCCCATGCCACGGAGATTGGAGACTTCTGTTCGATCACGCATCACGCAACTGTTCACGGCGCGAAGATCGAAGACGATTGCCTGGTTGGCATCAACGCAGTCGTAATGGATGGCGTCGAGATCGGACGGGGGTCGATTGTCGCCGGCGGCGCGATGATCCGAGAAGACAGTGTCTTTCCGCCCGGTGCGATCATCGCGGGCGTGCCAGCGAAACAGATCGGCGAACGCGACTCCTCGAGAGCGAATCGAAAGAATGCCTGGATCTACCACTTGAACGCGCAGGCCTACAAACGCGGAGAGCATCGGGCATGGACGGGCCCGAAATACGAGCGCTGGCTTCGGGAACTCGAAGAACGAATCGAGACCGACTCCGACCTAGCCGGTCTCCGCGCTGATTCCGCGAAAGAGTAAATCCACGCCCTGATGAATCGATTCTCGGCAGGCATCGTCCGAGACCATGCCATTGGCCCAGGGAATTCGTGCGCCGTTGGTGATATGGAATAGGAGCCGCGCCGCCTCGAGGACATCGACGTCCTTCGCAAGATCCTTCTTCATGCGACCGCGCTGCAAGATTTCCATCAACAGCCCAATCGTTCGGTCATAGAGCTTGAGCACACGCTTCGCGACTCGTGCTTCGGTTTTGGTCGTCGCACGAAGCGCAATCGTCGTCAGATCTCGATCCTGCACGAGTAATTCGTGCTGTACATCGAAGAACTCGCGCAATCGATCCGCAGTCGGCCGGTTGCGATCGTCGAGCTTGCGAAATTGCGTCCAGGCCTCTTCCTGCATTTCGGAGAGCTCCTCGATCAAGAGCTCTTCCTTGCTCTGCACATGTCGGTAGATCGAACTCGCGCCCATACCTGCGCGCGCGGCAATCGCACGCAGTGTTGCCCCGTCGAAACCTCGCTCTCGGAAAAGCGAACCGGCCGCTTCGCGAATCCGCGCTCTGCTTCGGCGACCACGCGCCAGGCGGCCATCATCAGCGCGAAGGGGCGCGCGGCTGGTTTCGCCTAGATTGCCGGCTGCAGGCGGTTTTGGTGGCGGAGCGACGCCACGGTTCTCTCTGTTGGCCTGCGTGGAAGATGATGCCGAAGACAACCCCATAGTTGGCGGCGTGCTCATGTTGGGAACCTGCTCGTGAGAGCCTCTCGGCTCGCTCTGTAATGGGGGGGCTTTGAGGCGTGAATCGCTCGTTCAAGTTGCGAGTTCGCGAACAGAATCGCATAGATCTGCGCTTTCGCCAGAGAATCCGCGCCCAATACACCAACATCCTACGCCGTCTAGTGTGGTTTCCTCGCGAACCATGAACCCTCGCCCCAAATAGAAGCGAACACTCGCCGCTCGATCCGATTCCAGATAAATCGGATATGGGTCCTCAGCCACCAGTTCCCCGAATGCGTCGAGCAGATGACCACCAAGGCCACGACCTCGAAACTCCGGCAGAACGCCGAGGACACCGAGATACCAATGGTTCTCAATGGGGCGATATTCACCCATCTGATTGGCAACACTTCGCCAACGCTCCATCGCCCGGCCACCTTGCCTCAAATAGCAGCCAATCTGTCGCGACAGATTCGGATTAGAGATGGGAAAAACACCCGGTGGTGCCGCAACAAAGCCGCCGACGACCCGTCCCCGATAACGAATCACCCGGGTCTCCGCGCGTCCAGCCGAATCGAGTACGAGCGCCCGAAGGCCGGCGCGATTCGCCCGAATCCGCCGTGAAGGCCGTGGTCCATGAATCGCCATATTCATGGGATTGTCCCGAAAGGCGATCGCCAACACCTCGAGCAGCGCACGACGCGCCCTCGGATCGGGGTCTTCAATGGCTTCGTCTATCATCGACGGCGCATACTACCGGCATCCTCCGGAATGCGCGGCACTCTCAAACGAATTCCTGACCGCGTCTTGAAGGAGAGCCTGCCAGAGATGGGCGTTCAGCTGCGGAATCAAGTGAATGGGTGGGAGCAAGTGCTTGGCTGCCGGGTGCGACCCCGCTTGAGCGATTTGACCGAAGCGCCGATAGAGAACGAACGCAGATCCATCCGTCCAGGCGTTCCCAAATACCCGGACCCTGGACAACTGCTCGGGAGCAAATTGATTGAAGAGTGACGATCGCATCATCTGCCGTCTTCGATTCACTCATGACGGTCGGGATCGAGTCTTTACGATCGGCGAACGCCCGGTCGTGATCGGACGCGCACCTGACTGCGAACTCCTGCTCCAGAATGAAAGCATCTCTCGCCAACATGCCCGCATAGCATACGACGATGAGGGCTGGATTCTCCGAGACCTCGGCAGCAAGAACGGTTCACGGGTCAATACGTTCCATGTCACCGACCAGCTTCTTCGACATGGTGACCGGATCGACCTTGGCACGATTCGCATGCATGTCGAAATCGGCCCCGAATCTGCGGCGACTCGCGCCCGAGTCGTATTCGATGAAAAGCCGTCGACACCCGCCCATACAGAAGTGCTCGAACTTCAAGGCCTAGACGATCTCCTGCAGGCGGCTGGAGACCTAACAGGTCGCCCCCCGACCTTCGCCGACCGCGGCGATCTGTCGGGGCTCGGCTCCGAGAAACCGAACGGGCCCGAAAGCTCTGGCGAACTCTTGCGGCTCGTGAGCGAATCGGCAGAGAGCCTTCTTTCCTCGAACACGCTCGCAGAAACCCTCGACCGGATTCTCTCTCTCGTATTCGCGAATCTACCGGTGGAACGCGGCGTGATCTGCCTTTTCGACCCCTCATCGAATGCCATCGAACCAATGGCGATGCGAAACCGTGAAGGCGTTCCCGATTCGCCGATCACCATCAGCTCAAAGATCGCTGGACTCGCCATCGATGAAAAGAAAGCCGTGCTGATCAAGGACACGGCTCTCGACGAGCGCTTCGGCGGTGCCGAAAGCGTGCTCATGATGAATATCCATTCCGCGATGTGCGCGCCACTGCTGCGCGATGGCAATGTCAGCGGTTACATCTACGTCGATCGACAATCGACCACCGACCCCTTCAACATGGCCCAGCTTCAAGCCCTCTCGATCCTGGCTCTTCTGGCCGCAATCGCCGTCGAACAAGCTGCTCTACGCGAAGACATCCGGCGTGAACAAGAGCGACGCATGCGACTCGCCCGATACAGCTCCCCCGCCGTCGTCGAAAAGATCCTCGAAGCTCCGGGCGCCGGCATGGGCGCGATGGTGGCGGATGAAAGCGAGGTCTCGATTCTCTTCGCCGATCTCACCGGATTTACGACCATGGCCGAACGACTCCCGGCGAGCGAAGTCATTTTGATCTTGAATCAAATATTCGAACGCCTAACAGGCGCAGTATTCGAGATGGAAGGCACCCTCGATAAATTTCGAGGTGACGGCATGATGGCCTTCTTCGGCGCCCCGCTCGCCATGCCCGATCATGCAGAAAGGTCCATCGAAGCGGCCCTTCGAATGCAAGAAGCCCTCGGCGCCCTCAATTCGGCCCGCGACGGTGTACGCCCGATCCAAATGCGAATCGGAGTCAATTCCGGCAGCGTCGTCGTCGGCGACATCGGCTCCCCACAACGCAAGGACTACACGGTCATCGGCGACGTCGTCAACATTGCCAGCCGGCTCGAATCCTCCGTCGCCAAACCGGGCGAAGTCGTCATCGGCGAAGCCACCTGGCTCCTCGCTAAGCACGCATTCGACTGCGAACGCCTCGAGGAAGTCCGCATCAAAGGCCGACAGAAAACCGTCCAGCCCTACCGCGTGTGCGCCCGCCTGCATATTCCGATCGAAACGACGCGGGTGCTCTAAGCATCCCGCGAGCACGTGCACCGCATCAGGTCGACGCGACCTCGGCGCGCCAAGTGCGTATAGTATGATGATCATTGCCCGTACCCCGAATCACCGACCGGAAAACTCAAAGTCATGGCCATCGACAGCTCCAACCCGACCTCCGACTCCACCCCCACGAATGCCGAACTCGCTACCCGAGCATCTGAAGTCCTCGTCGGCAATTATGCGCCGCAGCCGATTGCGCTCGTTCGGGGCGAGGGGTGTTGGCTCTATGACGCGGAAGATCGTCGCTATCTCGATTTCATGGGGGGAATTGCGACGGCCGTACTCGGTCATGCGAACCCCAAACTGCGCGAGGCCCTTGAAAGCCAAGCGGCCAAGCTCTGGCATGTCTCGAATCTCTACACGACCGAGCCACAGATCGAATTGGCCGAGAGACTGACATCGAGTTCTTTTGCCGAGGCGATCTATTTCTGCAATTCCGGTGCGGAGGCGAACGAGGCCGCGCTGAAGCTCGCCCGCAAACACCATCGTGATCATGACGATGATCGATTCGAAATCATCGCCTTCGAGGGCGCCTTCCACGGTCGCACGCTGTTCACGGTCTCAGCGACGGGGACGCCCGCGTATTGGAAGGGCTTCGAACCCCTCGTCCCGGGGATCCATCACGCACCCTGGTGCGACGAAGAGGCCGTGCGGTCTTTGCTCTCCGAGAAAACCGCGGCCATCATCATCGAGCCAATGCAAGGCGAAGGCGGCCTGCGAACGCCGGAGCCCGGTTTTCTGCGAAGGCTCCGGGAACTGGCCGATGAGAACGGCTGCCTCCTGATCTTCGACGAAGTACAGGTGGGCATGGGCCGAACCGGGACGCTCTTTGCGCATGAACAAGAGGATGTGATTCCCGACGTCATGACCCTCGCCAAGGCGCTTGGAGGCGGAATCCCCATTGGCGCAATGTGTACGACGAGAGAGCTCTCCCGAGCACTCATGCCCGGCACCCACGCTTCGACATTTGGCGGAAACCCTTTGGCCTGTGCGGTTGCGAGTGTCGTTCTCGACGAACTTCTTGAAGGTGGAGTATTGGGCCACGCGAAATCGATGGGAGAGCGGCTCGGCGACGGGCTTGAGGCCATCGCGGCGGACGCTGGACCGGATCAGATTCGCGGCGTCCGAGGTCGCGGACTACTTCGAGGCCTCGCGCTTCATGATTCGCCTAGCGCAGTCATCGAAGGCTGCCGGGGTCGAGGGCTTCTCGTTATCTCCGCAGGAGACAACGTTCTTCGTCTCGCACCGCCGCTGACGATTTCAGCCGACGAAATCGATCAGGGCCTGGCGCTTCTGCGAGAAGTGCTTATCGAATCCAACTAACATCACAATGAATTCGACATTGCGCTAAACCGACGCTGACCGTCGACGAGTACCGATATAGTAGACGACGGCGCCGATCGCGAGAGTCACGACCCCGGCCGCGGCCTGGGTCGGTTGTCGCTGAACCATGAAGCCGGCGCTCCCAAGAGTCGTCACGATGAAGATTCCGGGCACCCAGGGAAATCCTGGCACCCCGGGACCGCCATCCTGTTCCCGCATTGATTTCATGAAGAGACACGAAACCGTTGCCGCTGCGGAAAGCCCCAGCAAAAAACCCACGTAGAGCAACAAGTCACGCAGCTCGCTCATAAAGAAGGCCACGAGAGAAAGGCTCACCTGAAGTGCAACCGCGCGATGTGGCGCATCGCGTCCAGCAGCCAGGCTTCGGGGCAGAACCCCGTCCTCGGCCATCTGCGCGTAGACTCGCGGACCGATCATGACCATGGCCGAGATCGAAGTCAGCAAACCCAGAGCGACGACACCAGACAGGGCCGCCCGAGCCACCGGTCCACCCAGGGCTTCCGCCGCGACCGCACCGATTTCGGCCTTTCCCGCCAGCTCCGAAATCGGGGCCGAAAAGAGAAATACCGCGTTCAACGCAACATAGATGAGAGTCACACCCAGCGTCGCGAGCACCAGTGCCCGAGGCAGGGTCCGCGCCGGATCATCCAGCTCCCCCGCCACGTAGACCGCCGCGTTCCACCCCGAATAGGCGAACGAGATCCACACAAGTGTCACAGCGAATGCGGAAATCGAGACATCCCCGGTCGACATCGGAATGCTCGCAATCGATTCCCCTCGACCTAACACCATTGCACCGATCACGATGAATGCAAGGATCGCGATGAGCTTTGCAGCGACCGCAATATCCTGCAGTCGAAGGCCGGGGGCACGGGCGATGCCGTGGGTAAGCCCGGCCAGAATGATGGCACCCGCGCCAAGAACGCCACTGGGCAACTCAAATCCGAACGAACCCCGCGTATACGCCTCGAGGCTATGAGCGGCCACCGCGATGGGCGCTGTAAATCCCGCCAAGAGCGAGACCCAGCCGGCAAGAAATCCAACCAGGGGATGAACCGTCCGCGAGAGGAATAGATACTCGCCTCCGTTGCCCGGAATCTGCTTGGCCAACCCCGCATAAGAAAGCGCGCCACAAAGCGCGAGCACGCCACCGACAACCCAAGCGATCAGAACCGGAATCGGGCTTCCGAGATCTGCCAGCGCGAAACCCGAAGTCGTAAAGACGCCAGCGCCAATCATGTTGGCGGCAACGAGTGCGCTCGCACTCCCCATCCCAATTCCTCGAACCATGCTCATGCCAAAAAGCCTTGTGCCAGAAAATCGATCGTATGCTCGCGCGCTCGGGACAAATCAATCGTAACCGGCAATCGATCCCAATGAATGTGCACGGCCCAGGTGGCCACAGTCTCGATGAGTAGCCGGGCCGGGAACTGAATATCCTCAATCGGCCTGAATTGGCCACTACGTGACCGTGCTTCCAGATATCGCGCAATCACGAGACGAGATTGCTCACGACCTGCCGTCTGCCAGAGGTCACGAATCTCGGGATGATCGACACAGCGATCGAGAAGCTTGATCCCGTGTCGATTCGCATGCATCAGATCGAAGAATTCGCCGGCCACTTCGCGAAATTTTGCGGCCGAATCCTCCACGCGCGCCACTTCGGGAAGTGAGATCGGCCCGATCTGGTCGCCATGAATCAGACAAAGCGCCAGCAAGGCATCCTTGCTTTCGACATATCCGTAGAGCGTTCCCTTCGCGACACCGACCTCTCGGGCCACATCCGACAGTTGGGTCTGCCGATATCCGGTCGCAATGAAAACTTCGGTCGCTGCACGAACGAGTTGGTCGAAACGATTTTTGGGAATCCGCCTCGCCATCAAGAATCGGTTTCGTATTCCACGGCGACCAAGACTTCCGAAGGGACTCTACGAAGCTCCGCGGATGCTGCGGGAGCAAAGATCTGGAAGCTCTGAACCGGTAGGAAGTCGAATTCCGCAGATTTTTCGTAACCGGCGCCCGCCATCTCCTCGACGACCAGCGCCGGGTCGACCCAATGCCCACCCGCCTGGAACCCCGAAATGGTGCCCCTGCGCCCGGGCGATCGTCCAAGTGCGCGATTCGTCCTCCGTTACGCAGGACCCCGAGCAGCCGAGCAAAGTAGTCAACGCGCCCCGCGATATGGTGGTAGGTCAAGACTGTCACGGCGAGATAGACGGAAGCGGCGGCAAATTGGGATCGTCGTAGGTGCCCAAGATGACTTCGACGTTATGCAGGTCTTCCTTGTCAACAAACGCTGCGAGATCTGCCACCAGTTCCGCCTCGACCTCCACAGCATAGACTCGACCTCTGTCCCCCACGGCTTCCGAAAGCCAGGGGAGCCAGTATCCGCTGCCGGATCCAATCTCGACAATATGGTCGCCCTTCGAGATCGAGAGTACAGCGATGACCTTGTCCTCTTTTTGTGCCGTCCTCGGCCACACCGATTTGGCCAACCGATTTCGTTTCGCATTTAATAACTGGCCTAGTCAGTCATCAAAAGAGGGGAATTGATGCTTTTCGAAACTCGCGATGCGCTTTGACTCCATGAGCGTGCGGGAAAAACGATTTGGTGATCTATTTCAGATAGATACTTGAATCCGAGAAGCCTAAAGAATCATTGGCCCTTCCACTGCGGTGGGCGCTTTTCGGCGAAGGCCAAGGGGCCTTCGACGAAATCTTCACTCTTGAACAACTCTCGAATGGCCGGATAGTGCTCGGCCATCGCGTCTTCGATCAGACCGTGCTTCAGACCAGCCAGGGCGGCCTGCTTCGTCGCGCGTACCGAGAGCGGCGCACATTCCACAATCTGATCCGCCCAGCGCCGTGCCGCAGCCATCAAGTCATCGGGCGCCGTGACCTCGTTGACGAAGCCCAGGCGCTCGCCCTCCTCCGCGCCAACACGACGGCCCGTCAGCATCATGCCCATCGCTCGCTTTAGTCCGATCACTCTCGGCAAGCGATGAATGCCACCGGCGAGCGCGGCCAATCCGACCCTCGGTTCCGGAAGCGCAAAGATCGCCTTGTCCGAGGCGATGATCAGATCGCAAGCCAGCGCGATCTCGAAGCCGCCGCCCATGGCGACGCCGTTGACCGCTGCAATGATCGGCTTCAAGCAGTCGTAGCGCGCTGTCAATCCAGCGAAGCCTGTTTCAGGACCGGTATTGAGTTCGCCACCGGCTTCCTGCGCCTGATATTTGAGATCGTTGCCCGCTGAAAATGCGCGATCCCCGGCACCCGTAATGATGGCGACCCAGAGATCCGGATTCGAGTCGAACTCGTCGAAGACCGTCGCCAGCTCGGCGTTTGCTTTCCAATGCAGCGCGTTCATTCGCTCTGGACGATTGATCGTCACCGTGAAAATTTGCCCATCGATTTGGGTCGTACAAAATTCAAGAGTCGTGACTTCGCTCATCGGCTTTCCTCCATTCGAGTGAGATGCGTGCGGACGACCAAAGGGCGGTTGACGCCTAACGTCCTCGACGCTTTCGAACCGCTTCTGCCAACACTGCAAAAAGCGGATCGGTCTGTTCCCAGCTCATGCATTTATCCGTGATGCTCTGACCGTAGACTAGGCCCTCGCGACCCTGAGACTGCGAATGCTTCTGATTCCCGTCCTTGAGGAAGCTCTCCATCATCAGTCCAAAGATCGATCGATTTCCATTCGCGATCTGCTCGGCGAGGGATCGCGCCACTGCGGGCTGCTTTTCGTGATCTTTGCCGCTATTGGCGTGGCTGCAGTCGACCATGATGCGGGGAAGTAGCTTGGCCGCCGAAAGCTGTTCTTCCACACGACGAATCGATTCCACATCAAAGTTGGGACCACTCGATCCCCCGCGCAGGATGACGTGGCAATGCGGATTACCCTTGGTGGCCACAATGCCAGCGACGCCGTGTTTCGTGACCGAGAGAAAATGATGCTCACCCGCAGCGGCACCGATTCCATCGATCGCCATCTGAACCGTTCCAAAGGTCCCGTTCTTGAAACCAACGGGCATGGAGAGTCCCGACGCCAGCTCTCGATGAACCTGGCTCTCGGTCGTTCGAGCGCCGATGGCGCCCCAACTAATCAAATCCGCGTAGAATTGCGGCGTAATCGGGTCGAGAAATTCAGAGCCCGTCGGCAGGCCAAGATCCGTCACATCGCGCAGGAATCCGCGCGCCATGTAGAGACCTTCGCGAATCGAGAAGCTGCCATCGAGACGAGGGTCGTTGATCAGCCCCTTCCAGCCGACTGTCGTGCGCGGTTTCTCGAAGTAGACGCGCATGACGATGCAGAGATCGTCTCGATAGCGCTCGCGAATGAGCGCCAGTCCTCGGGCATATTCGAGCCCAGCTTCCGGATCATGAATGGAGCACGGACCAACGACCACCACGAGGCGATCATCGTCACCTTCAAGAACCTTCTCGATCTCGATGCGCCCGCCGGCCACGACGTCACTCTGCCCCTCGCTGACCGGCAAGTCCTCGATCAGGATTCCAGGCGCCATCAGCGGCCGGATATTTTGAATCCGAACATCATCGATCTCGTGAGTCATCGAGCCAACCTCGCCCCTCGTCATGCCAGCGGCATCGGCCAATCTCGTCGGCCAGGAGGCAGTTGTATAACGATGCTGGGCGGGGCAGACAACCCCAAGCGATGGGCTAAGCCCGTGAGTTCACGGGATTTTATCAGCCGCCGCTCGCCTCCTCAGCAGCCCAATACGCCGACCAGGTATTCAGCGCATGAAGCAAAAAGCCCGGCACGAGAATCGCCCAATACGCAAACGTGGTTGCCACAAACCAGATCGCGCCCGCCGCCAGCCGCCCCGCATCAACATGGCCCAATCCGGGCAGCAGAACCGCCAGCACCGCAGAGATTCCACCGCTCGGCATTCGGCGGACCCGAACCTCACCCATCGCCTCTTGAAACTCGAATTCATCGTTCATTGACATGTATTCTCCTCGTGACCGCTGAGCGATCCAGCGTGAGAGGCCCCCCTCTCGAGATCTTCCATCGGCCAGTTCGCTCACCTTGGTCAGCATTCACATACGCAACTCCCCTGCCGAATCTCAAAGCCGTAGACTCGTCCTGATTGCGTCTCCCATGGAAAAGTGTCGCGGGAAGGCGACAGACAAAGTCCGGCTGCATCGAATTCCCTGCACTGACATCGGCGATCGTCCCATGGCGGACGCCACCCTCTCACCTTGCCATTCGCGGGTACGGATACCCAAAGGACGTGCAGATGTTCGAAGCTCTGAAATCATCGATCCAAGTAGGCAAAATGTTGCTTCCCAATCGCATGGCAATGTCGGCGATGGGCGTCGAGATCGCCGAAGAAGATGGTCACGCAGGCGAGCCGATCATCGCCTACTACGAAGAACGCGCTCGCGGCGGTGTCGGGCTGATCGTGACCGAGGTCTGTGCCATCGCCTATCCCCAAGGTGCAACCGCGCTACGCCAGCTCGCTTTGTCGAGTGATAAATTCCTACCCGGCTTGCGGGAACTAACAAGCCGCGTCCATCAGCACGGTGCCAAGATCGCGCTACAGCTCGTGCATCACGGGAAGGTTTCTCGCGTCGATATGCGTGCCGGGCGGCCCCTGCTCGTCCCATCGGAACCCCGGTTCGCGGGCGCTATGGACCTCGCAAACGATCTATCCGCGGAAGAGATCGGTTGGCTGATGAAAGCCGTATCCGGGCCACCACCAAGCTTCAAGGAAGCCGACGCGACAGACATCGCATGGGTCATCGACTCCTTCGCCATGGCAGCCGATCGAGCCAAACGCGCGGGTTTCGACGCCATCGAGGTCCATGCGGCACACGGCTATTTGCTTTCGGAATTCCTTTCCCCCGCCTGGAATTTTCGCGAAGACGAATACGGGGGAAGTGCCGAAAATCGAGCGCGCCTACTCTGCGAAGTCATCCGGGCGATCAAGGAACGCGTCGGGGACAGCTTCCCCGTATGGCCGCGCATCGACTGCCGCGAATTTCGCACACCGGGTGGAATCGCACTTGGGGACGCACAACGAACCGCCGAACTCGCCGAAGAGGCGGGTGCGGACGCGGTCCATGTCTCCGCCTATGCCGACGCGACTTCCGGCGTCGCCTTCACCGACGCTCCGCTTGTGCACAAGGAATCCGGTTATGTCGAGGATGCAGCCGCAATCAAATCGCGAATCGATATCCCTGTCATTGCGGTCGGTCGCATCGAGCCTGAGATCGCCGAGGAGCTCATCAAAAAGGGTCGCATCGACATCGTCGCGATGGCCAGGAAGCTGCTGGCCGACCCCGCCCTGCCGAACAAGGTCAAGGCGGGAAAGGTCAATGATATTCGTCCCTGCATCTACTGTTATACCTGTGTCGCGCAGCCCTACTTCGATCGCCCCGTTCGATGCGCCGTCAATGCCCTCACCGGACATGAAGCCGCCTTCGCCGGTCTCCTGCGCGAAGCGAGCGAAAGGCCGCGGCGAATCCTAATCGTCGGCGGCGGGCCTGCGGGCCTCGAAGCCGCTCGCGTCGCGTCGCTCCGCGGACATGATGTCATCCTCTGCGAAAAATCGAAGCGACTCGGTGGAACGCTTCGCTTCGCCGCCTTGGTCTATCCGCCCAACGAACGACTTCTCGACTGGCTCGAAAGACAAGTGCGTGAACTCGATATCGACGTGCGGCTTCAAACGGAGGTGACCCTCGATCTGATTCGCGAAATTTCACCCGACGAAATCCTCATCGCCATCGGTGCCCGTCGGGCAAGGCCCGAAGTGGAAGGAGCCGACCAGGATCACGTGTTCGACGGAGAAGAACTCCGCGAGCTCTTGACCGGCGATGGAAAAGGAAGCGGAGGCGCGGTCGAGAAACTCTCGCTCACGGGTCGAATCGCTCTTCGCGCTGCCCGCGCGACGGGGCTCACCCAGTCTCCGAGACAACTTCGGCTTGCATCAAAACTCTTCATGCCGATCGGGGCGAACGTCGTCATCGTCGGTGGCGGGCTCGTCGGCCTGGAACTCGCGGAGTTTCTCGCCGAACGCGGGCGACAGGTCACCGTTCTGGAAGCCGGTCCCAAATTCGGACTTGAAATGGCCCATCCCCGCCGCTGGCGAGTTCTCTATGAATTGCGGCAACAGGGCGTCCAACTCGTGCCAAACGTAACGCTTCATGCCATTGGACGAAGGGATGTCGAATACATTCTCGACGCGGACTTGCAGGCGGATCCCGAGGCGGGTGGTTCAACTCTGGAAACCGCCGCCGACACCGTGATCTTTGCAACCGGCCTCGAAGCGAACGCCACGCTCGCCGAAACCCTGCGCGAATCCGGAATTCCACTGCGCGAAATTGGCGATGTGAAGGGCCCTGGATATCTAGAAGGTGCTATTCACGACGGCTTCCATGCCGTAATCGATCGCCCCTGACTCGACCATGGCCATAAAGACTGCCCTGCGCTTCGGACCGAAGACACTTCAACCCTGGGAAGAATCTGATGCCCCACTGTAGTAATCTGCTCATCTCCGCTTCGAATATCATCGCCATGAGCGCGATCTTTCTACTTAGCCTCGCGGGTTGCACAACAAGCGGCCTCTTCGGAGGCGGGCGCACGGAGAGATCCGTCGGCCTCCAAAGCGAGGTTCGGCAGCTGACCTTCGCCGGACGCCGCAGTGGCGAGGGCTACTTCGATCCGATGGGGAAAAACATCGTCTTCCAGAGCGAGCGTGATCCGGCCAACCCCTTCTACCAGATATTCAAGATGAATCTCGAATCCGGCGAGACAACCCCGATCTCCAATGGTCAGGGAAAGACGACCTGCGGCTGGATCGATCCATATGGAGAAATCCTCTTCGCATCGACCCATCTCGATCCGAATGCCGCGAAAAAGCAGACGAGCGAGCTCGAACTGCGCGCCACTGGCATAACGCGGCGTTATGCATGGAGCTACGACCCCCATTTTGACCTCTTCAAGACTCGACCCGGCGAGGATCTCGAGCGCCTCACCGCGGCCTTTGGCTATGACGCGGAGGGTTCGATTTCACCCGACGGGCATCAGCTCGTGTTTGCATCGAACCGCCACGCCTACACCGAAGATCTCGCCCCCGAAGATCGCGAACGACTTGCCGAGGACCCCTCCTATTTCATCGATTTGTACCGACTCGATCTTCGCTCCGGCCAAATCGAACGTCTGACCTCCGCACCCGGTTACGATGGCGGCCCCTTTTTCAGCCCCGACGGAGAACGCATCGTGTGGCGGCGCTTTTCTGAAGACGGTGCACATGCCGAAATCATGACCATCCGCCTGGACGGGACGGACGAGCGTAGGCTGACGACTCTCGGAGTGATGTCATGGGCACCCTATTACCATCCCTCGGGCGACTACATCATTTTTACGACGAACCTTCACGGCTTCGACAACTCCGAGCTCTATCTCGTCCGTGCCCGCCCGGACAAGGAGGCTGACTCGACGCCCATTCGCGTTACATCCCGGGAAGGCTTCGACGGCCTCCCGGTCTTCTCGCCCGATGGTGAGAGACTGCTCTGGACGAGTAATCAGACCTCCGACAAGAAGAGCCAACTCTTCATCTCGGACTGGAATGATCACGCCGCCCGAAGAATGCTCGGCCTAACAGTGAGCCAGGTGCCCTCAGAATCCAGCGGCCTGCCGCGAGCATCTCTTCCCCTACCCGCGACACAGCGATCCGCGATCTCGCCAGCCGATCTCGAAGCCCACGTCCGGGCGCTCACGGATGAACAGACCGAAGGTCGCCGCACAGGCACACCGGGCGAGATCCAGGCGAGCGACTACATCGCGCGATTCATGAAATCGATCGGCCTCAAGCCTGCCGGCGTGGATGGTGATTTCCTGCACCCATTCGAATTCACATCGGGCGTTTCACTCGGCGATAAGAATGAACTCCGACTGAGCACTCACTCGGACTCGAAAAGGGAATCACGTCGTCTCGAAGTCGGTTCCGATTGGCGCCCATTGGCCTTTTCTCGCTCCGGCGCAATCCCGGCCAGTGCGATCGCCCTCGTCGGCTACGGGCTCATCGCTCCAGCCCACGCCGATGCCCTCGCTCTGGACGCCTACGCCGGCATAGAGGTCAGTGATCGCTGGGTGATGGTGTTCCGCGGATTACCGCCCAGTCTCAAGGGCGCCGATCGGCAGCGCCTCCAGCGTTATGCGAGCCTTCGCTACAAAGCCATGGTCGCGCGGGATCATGGCGCGCGGGGGATCCTCTTCGTGAGTGGACCAATCGGCGAATATCTAAACGAGTTGGTCCCTCTTCGCTTCGACGCCTCACTCTCGGGAACACGGATCGGAGTCCTCTCCATCCGCGATTCATTGGCTGCCCGTCTCTTATCGATGGACGAGCAGGGACTGGAGATGACCCAGCGACAGGCAGGCGACCTCTTTGGTTCTGGCGACGATCCGGCTGAAATCTTTCAGTCCTTCGAACTCAAAGATCAGGCATTGGCCGGAAGCATCGACCTCAAGACCATTAGGGCGACCGGCAATAACGTCCTCGGCCGGCTTCAAATCGGGCCGCAACCGAGCGGCGAAACCATTCTTCTCGGCGCGCACTACGACCACCTCGGGCGCGGCCAGGGTTCGGCTTCCCTGGCCTCTGGAGACGACGTTGGGGAAATTCATTTCGGCGCCGATGACAACGCTTCCGGTGTAGCCGTGTTGCTTGAGATCGCCGAAGACCTCGTCTTTCGACGTGATCAGGGGCAGCGCCTCGGCAATCGCGACTTTATATTCGCGGCCTGGTCCGGTGAAGAATTGGGCCTACTCGGCTCGGCGCACTGGGTCGCGGAGAATATAGACCCCCATGGAACCAGCGCCGCCAATGCTCACGGCATGGCCGATCCGCATAGCATGCAACCTGCCCACCCGACGCAGATCAGCAAAGACGCGGGTATTGTCGCCTACTTGAATTTCGACATGGTCGGTCGACTTCGAGAGAGCGTCGTCATCCAGGGCATCGGGTCGAGCCCAGCCTGGCCGGGTTTGCTGGAAAGTGCGGGGGCACCCCTTGCACTGTCGATCGTCCCACAATCCGACAGTTATCTTCCAACCGATGCAACCAGTTTCTACACGAGTGGCATCCCGATCCTGAGTGCCTTCACCGGAATCCATTCGGAGTACCACACGCCGCTTGACACCCTCGATCGACTCAATTTCCCAGGTGCGACCAAGATTGCGGAGCTCGGCCTTCGAGTGTCCCGTGCGTTATCTCGCGCCGATCATGCACCTCCTTACAATGCCCAGGAAGAGCCCTCGACGGATCAAGTCCGATCTGGTTTTCGAGTCTTTCTCGGAACTGTTCCCGACTATGCGCAGAGTGGCGTCGTCGGGGTTCGACTGACCGGAGTCAAACCAGCAGGGCCCGCTGAGAAAGCGGGGCTCCGAGGCGGCGACATCATCGTCGCAGTCGATGAGCGACCAATCGACAATTTATATGACTATACGTATGCGCTCGAAGCGCTCCGAGTCGGCCAGCCGGCGAAGATCGTCGTCCTGCGCTCCGCAAAGAGAATTACGCTCGAAATCGTCCCGGCGGCGAGGGATTGACTACGCTTCGGTCCATGCACAGCGAGATCTCTGAACGCTTCCGTACGCTCGCGACGCTTCCCGAGAGCCAGCTCGGACTCGCCGAAGGTGCACTCGTATTGGCGGCAGAAGCGCGTCCCGATCTCGAGATCGATCACTCGCTCGAATCCCTCGATGAATTGGTCGATCGCGCCAGACCTTTGGTCGAAGCCAGCGATACCCCCAGTGGCGCAGTGACCTCACTCAATCATGTTCTCTTTGAACTCGAAGGATTTTGTGGAGACAAGCAGCAATACGATGATCCACGCAATAGCTTCCTCGACGAAGTCCTCACACGCCGCCGTGGGTTACCCATTACGCTTTCAATACTCTACGTGGAAGTCGCGCGTCGGCTGGGCTTCGAAGCGTACGGCGTCGGGTTCCCCGGACACTTCCTAGCCAAAATCGTCGGCGTCCATGACGCGGACGAGGGCGAGATCATTATCGACTCCTTCTTCACTCGGATACTCAAAAGAAGGGATTGCGTTAGCCGGGTGCAGGTGGCGACGGGAATACCGGAAGCGCAATCAGAGGCCTGGCTTCAACCTTCTTCCGCGCTCGAGATCTACGTCCGTGTCCTCAATAACTTGAAGATCCTCTACCTACGCGAAGGCGATGGCCTTTCGGCATTGGGTTGTTTCGATCGAATATTGCTACTCACTCCGGCTGTCGCCGCCGAAGTTCGCGACCGAGCCATTCTCCTCGAACGACTCGAATGCGCTCACGCCGCGATCGAAGCATATTCACATTATCTAGAGCTGGCCCCGGACCAAGATGATGCCGGGGCGATTCGGTCACGTCGAAATGCGCTGGCCCAGAGTAGACCCCGGCTCAACTGACTCAGATGCGCCCAGCTGCGCAAGTCCAAAGGAAGACCGGGCGCCCCCTATTAAAGAAGGACGCCCAGCAGCCACCCGCATGCCAAAATCAAGATTTTCGAATCAGTTCATCGGCGGTGCAACGACGCCGTTCGTCGACGCTGAAGCTGCGCTCACAACAAATCCGTTGTCCGTGGTCATCGGAGCCATTCCGGTGCTCAAGTCATCAAAGACCTGAACTTCATGATCTCCGTTTCGCTCGAAACTAACGACCATTTCCTCCGCGAAATCGCCATCCACGTCACCGATCGAGACACGAGTCGCACCATCGTCGATCACATTAGCGGCAGGGCGCGTTCGCCGGTCATCGGTTGAACGACTTCGCCTGCGGTTGCAGCTGCAACCGCAGGCTCGGTCACTTCAACAGTGAATTGAGGGATGGTTCGTACCCGCGGGGCCTCAGCGCCTACGCCCGGTACTCGGTCGCGAACTCGTCCCCTCGCTCGATCGCCTTCGTGAGGAGGATCCGTCCGGTCGCTTCGAATCGCCGCTCGACTTGTGCGGCGATCGGCGTGATTTGGCCGGGCCCTTCGAGTTGGTCTTTCGAGTGCCCTCGCGTGTGTCCCGCGGCGTCTGACGCGACCTTGATCGATTCGACCCGGATCGATTCGGCTGCCCGCCGCCGCCCGTGGTCGACAGCTTTTCTGGCTCGAAGCCCGGAAGTTGCTTTCGCGGAATCGGCGTGCCGAGAACTCGCTCCGTATCTCGCACCCAGCCCGAGTCTTCTCGAGTGACGAGCGTACACGCTTTACCACTCTCCTCGGATCGACCCGTTCGACCAATTCGATGGGTGTAGGTCTCAGGCGTGCTAGGCGGATCAAAATTAATGACGTAATCTATGCCGGCTACGTCGAGACCCCGTGCAGCGATATCCGTGGCAACCAGAATGTCGAAGCGCCCCTGTCTAAATCCGCTCATCGCGCGATCTCTCTGGCCTTGAGACATGTTGCCTTGGAGGGCGACGGCTCGAAGCCCGTTCTTCGAAAGCTGGAGAGCGAGTCTCTTGGCCCGATGCTTGGTCCGCGTAAAAACGATCGCTGTTCGGCAATCATCCTCGGCGAGCAATCGATCCAGAAGATCGCGTTTGCGGCCCTCTGGGATCGGGTAGAGCGCATGTTCGATTCGCTCTGCCGGAGCGACTGTTTCGAGTTCGACGACATGGGGTCGATCCAGAATGCCACTGGCCAGGTCCCGAATCGCTCGCGGCATCGTCGCCGAGAACAAGAGGTTCTGTCGGTCCTTGGGCAGAGCCGCAAGGATCCGCTTGATGTCGGGCAAGAATCCCATGTCGAACATGTGATCGGCTTCGTCGAGCACGAGCGTCTCGACCTCGGAAAGATCCAACTGTCGCTGCTTCAACAGGTCGAGTATCCGCCCCGGACAGCCCACCACGATCTCGGGACGCCGTCGAAGCGTTCGAATCTGGGAACTAGCAGAGACACCACCGAAGACGGTGACGGTTTCGATCTTGGTGAACTTCGCGAGCAATTTTATTTCGGCATCGATCTGGATGGCCAACTCGCGAGTCGGTGCAAGAATGAGCGCGAGCGGGCCCTTTCCGGGCTCCTCGAGCAATCGTTGAAGTATCGGCAGCGCGAATGCGGCTGTCTTTCCGGTTCCTGTCTGGGCGAGGCCCATCACGTCTCGACCTTCGAGACAGGCTGGAATCGTATCGGCTTGAATCGGTCGGGGATCACGAAAACCCGCTGCCTCAAGGCCGTCAATCAAAAGGGAATCAAATTCAAAGCGGTCGAATCCGCTCTCCGCAATCGTTTGCGGTTGTGCACTAGACAAATTACTTCTCCGCCAGACCACACCGAGAATGGGCGTGGCCGGCCTAATGGTTCTGCCCAAACAACATATGGTCAGAGATAGATTGAATTCAGGGAATCTTTGGATTCACAGCGCGACCTCGATCGGGGGAACGAGAGGTCCTGTTGTTCGCCGTTTTTGCTTGTTGGTTTTGCAGTGTATGCTTGTTTGTGTTCTGCTTGTCTTCTTGACTGTTCGCCGCACCGCGCCTTGTTACGCAGCTGGCTGAAACCCTGATGAGCGGGGGTGTAGCGGGTTTAGAAGATCCATGCCAACCCGTCGCTCAATCACTTCTTCGGGCGAAGTTGCCGTCTCCTTTAGCTCAACCCCGGACGGCGTTCTCGTCGGATCGGCCGAAGTGCCTGTATTCTTTCAGGTTTCGCCTCGGTGAAGCGACAGTCGAACGATCACCCGAGTGCCCTTTTCCGCCCCGCACACGAGATCCAGCACACCGCCGTAGTCCTCAACGACACCATCGGCAACCCGGAGCCCTAGCCCCGAGATCCAGACGCGTCGTGAAGAACGGGTCAAAAACACGATCCCGATCCTTCTCAGCAATCCCGGTCCCGTCGGCCGAGACTTCAGTGGACGTTTCTGAGTCGCCATGACGTCGCGTACTCACAACGACTTGTGCTCGGCCGACTCGCGATTCTGCCGCATTGCGAATCACGTTGACCAACACTTGTTCGACATCGATGCGACTGACTCGCGCCGGGAGTCGCTCGAGCAGGGTATCGATCTCGAGAGATCCGGCTCGCTCGACGACATAGGCACGCGTCAGTTCCGCGGCACAGCGAACGATGTCATTCAAATCTTCGACCCATTTTGCTGTCGGCTCGACGCGCGCCGTTGCTGCCATCTCCCATTGCTGAATTCTACCCCCTGACGAAGAATTTAAATCCTCGAGGGGGCGACCGATGACGTGACCGCCTGTGGTGGCCCCAGCGACCCGAGGCCGACGCGACTTCTCCCTTTTTTCGAATGGGGACGGCATTCCAGACCCGTGGACTCTAATCTTGTCGTTGGAACTGACTTCGACGAGGAGACGACATGGAAGATTGGATCTCGGCAGCCCAATACGCGCAGGACCTAGCTTGGGTGCGTGCTCTCGAAGTCATTATCCTCTCCGTGTTAGTCGCAAAGATATCCGACCTCGCCATCGCTCGAATCCTGATCCGACTATCCTTGAGCACAAAGACCGACTTCGACGATCAGCTGGTTCAGGTATTGCATCGACCTATCTTTCTAAGCGTGTTTCTGGCAGGATTTTTCGTCGCCGCGAACATTCTTGAACCGAGTGAGAACGTCGCAAATTTCCTCATCCCTCTCATCCAGACCATTGCGATCCTGGTATGGACAATCGCCGCATCTCGAATCAGCTCGATCGTGCTCGGCGGACTCAGCCGTCTGGCCGACCGCGTGACCTGGCTCGAATCCCGCACCCTGCCCCTCTTCGACAATCTCAACAAGATCCTGGTCTTTGGTGTCTCGACCTATGCCATTCTCGTCGCATGGGACCTCGATCTATCCGGCTGGCTCGCCTCCGCCGGGATCATGGGCATCGCCGTCGGCTTCGCGGCCAAAGACAGCCTGGCCAACCTGTTCGGCGGCCTCTTCGTCATCATGGACGCGCCGTACAAGATCGGCGACTACATCAACCTCGACTCTGGCGAACGCGGTCGCGTCGTTCGAATCGGACTCCGCAGCACGCGCCTACTGACGCGCGACGATGTCGAAATCACACTCCCCAACTCGCATATCGCCAATGCCAAGGTCGTGAACGAATCCGGAGGGCCCTACGAAATGACCCGAATCGCTATCAGCGTCGGCGTGGCCTACGGATCCGACATCGATCAGGTACGCGAGGTCTTGATGGCCGCCGCGGAATCCGTCGAACATGTTGTCTCGGATCCCGAACCGCGCATCCGATTCATCGAGATGGGCGATTCCGCCTTGATCTTCCGGATTCAGGGCTGGATCGACGAACCCGCGCTTCGTGGCATCTGTATCGACCGACTCAACACGGCCGTCTATAAGGCGTTAGGCCAGTCGGAAATCGAGATTCCATTTCCACAGAGAGTCGTGCATATAGCGGCGACGCATTAAACTCAGTCAAATCCTCAATGGGACGGAGAATCCGATGAAGTTCAGCCAAAGTAAAACCAACAAAGGCGTAACCGAGCGCGATTTCAGCGTCACCTGCCAAGACCGAACCATCCCAGGCGTGCTCTGGACTCCCGAGGCCCGAAGTGAGCCAACTCCGCTTGTTCTCATTGGTCATGGCGGGAGTGGGCACAAACGCGAAGACCACCTGGTGAGCCTCGCCCGGCGCTTCGTGCGACACAACGGCATCTCTGCCGTGACGATCGACGGCCCATTCCATGGCGATCGCGCTTCAGACGAGGTCAAGAACGAATCGGTGAACAAGACCCTGCGACGACTGAATGGAGAGGACATCGTGGATAAGATGGTCGAGGATTGGAAGGCCACCCTCGACGCGCTTCAGAAGCTGCCTGAGATCGGCATCGCTCGTGTCGGCTACTGGGGCCTTTCGATGGGCACGATGTTTGGCGTGCCTCTGGTCGCGGCGGAACCTCGCATCGAAGTCGCCGTACTTGGACTGATGGGGCCAATCGGGGGATTCGACCGACTGATCCGAGACGCGCCAAACGTCACATGCCCATTGCTCTTTTTGCAGCAATGGGACGACGAACTCATCCCGCGCGAAAAATCGTGCGAACTCTTCGACGCGATCGGTGGTCGGGATAGACGCCTTCACTCAAACCCCGGCCCACACTCGGCCGTTCCCCAAGAAGAATTTTTCAACACACAGGCTTTCCTTGCTCGGCATCTTTCGCCGGCGAGCGACTGACCTGATATTCCAATCGATCGTCGAAAAGAAGCGAGTTGGCGCGTAGGTGTTGAGGCCACTATTAGTCAGCACTAAACCGGGAAGCGAAAGAGCAATTATGTCGGAAGAACCAGTCGACGTCCTCATCATTGGCGCAGGCGCCGCCGGCGCAGCCATTGCGTGGAGCCTGGCGGAGACCCGCATGCGGATCGTCTGCCTCGAACAGGGCGGCTGGATGAACCCCGCGGAGTATCCAACCACCCGCCATGGCGGGGAGATGGAACAATTCGGCGCATATGGCCTCAGCCCCAATTCGCGCGGACGACGCGAAGACTATCCAATCAATGACGCAGACTCACCGATCAAGATTTCCAATTTCAACGCAGTAGGCGGCAGTACGATTCTCTACGCAGCGCATTTTCCACGCATGCATCCGTCAGATTTCCGCGTCAAAAGCCTCGACGGTGTCGCCGACGATTGGCCCATCGATTACGCCACGCTCGAACCCTGGTACGATCTCAATGCACGCATGATGGGTGTCGCCGGATTAGCCGGCGACCCAGCCTATCCAGCCAAAGACCTTCCACTCCCGCCCGTCCCCCTAGGTGTGTTAGGCGAGACTCTCGCCGAAGGCTTCAACCGCCTCGGCTGGCATTGGTGGCCCTCAGACAGTGCCATTGCGACCAAGGACTACCAAGGTCGCGCCGCCTGCGTCAACCTGGGTCCGTGCATCCTGGGATGCGCTCAAGGGGCCAAGGGAAGCACTGACGTCACTTATTGGCCCACCGCGATTCGCGAAGGTGTCGAACTCCGAACTCATTGTCGCGTTCGAGAAATCACTGTAGACGACGACGGACTGGCGAGCGGTGCGCGCTATGTCGACGAAGAAGGCGTCGAACATCACCAGCGGGCCGAGATCGTCATCGTCGCCTGCAACGGCATCGGAACGCCGCGCCTGCTTCTCAATTCCTGTTCCGACCGCTTCCCAAACGGCCTCGCCAACTCGAGTGGCCTGGTCGGCCGCAACCTTATGTTCCATCCCTACGCGATGGTGACTGGCGTCTTCGACAAACCCCTCGACGGTTATAAGGGCCCCACCGGCTGCTCGATCATCTCCCAGGAATTCTACGAAACCGATTCAAGCCGCGGATTCCTGCGCGGGTATTCATTCGAAATGCTCCGGGGCATGGGCCCCATAGCCACGGCGCTCTGGGGCATGTCCTCCGATCGACTGCCATGGGGCGCAGACCATCATGACGCCTACGATGAGATCTGGAACCGAACCGCCGGCATGGTTGTCATTTGCGAAGACCTTCCCGACCCCGAGAATCGCGTAACCCTCGACCCCGACCTGGTCGATGCCGACGGCATCCCGGCCCCCAAAATCCACTATCGGTTCAGCGACAACAGCCTCAAGATGCTCGACCACGCCGTGGCTCGGGGAACCGAAGTCCTCGAAGCCGCCGGTGCCAAGGAAACTAAATCCGAAGCGCCCCTTCCTCCCGCCGGATGGCACCTCATGGGAACCGCGCGCATGGGAACCGACCCTGCCACCTCCGTTGTCAACCCCCTTGGCCGAACACACGACGTCAAGAATCTCTTCATCGTCGACGGCAGCGTTTTCGTGACTTCCGGCGGCGTCAATCCAACTAACACCCTTCAAGCAATCGCCCTCTACGTTGCCGACTTCATGAAGAAGAACCTCGACACCCTGCTCGACTGACCTCTCCCGAAGAATTGGAACCCAAATGACCACCGCATCCCTGGACAAACCGACGTTTATCGCTTTACTCGACGAGCTGATCCCGGCGCGCAACAAATCTCTACCCGGCGCAGGCAGCCTCGGCATTGGAGATGCGATCGAGACGAGACTTGGGGAAGCCATTCCCCTCGTTGCGAGTGGACTCGCCACGCTCGATGAAAAGGCGAAGGGATTGGGCCATTCGGGGTTTTTGAATTTGCCCAAGAGTGAACGCGCTTCGATCGTAGGAGAGGCAGCGGAAGCCGTTCCGGGGTTGGTCGAGGTTTTGATGTACCACGCGTATGGCCTCTATTATGCGAACCCGCGTGTGGTGGCTGCACTAGGCATCAAAGCGGATCCCCCGTTTCCGGGTGGGTATGAGCTGGAGCAGGGGGATCTTGGGCTGTTGGATTCGGTGCGTCAGCGTGAGAAGTTGTATCGGGAGGTGTGAGACGATGAGTCTCGGCCGCAATCATATTCTTGTACGAGCTATTCGGGCTTCCAATTGCCGCGAACGAGTGCCTACACCTCGATCAACCGAATACCAAGGTCGTCATCACTTTCGCAAATGGGACGTTGCGTCCGTCGACACAAATCCAACCAAGAGTGGTAAGCCTTAACTTGCAGACCGCCGTCGACGACTCCATAATATGCCCATATGTCGCAAAGTGTGACCGAAGGGTTCAACGTGAAAGGGCGAATCAAAGAGTGGATTATCGATTCGGGAGTTCGTTTTTCGATTCTTCAAGAGCTACGGCACGAGCTTCACTTGATCGGCTTGCGCCTTCGGAAACGCTTCGATCCCCGTCATCGCAGAACTGCCCGCCGGCTCTATGCGCAATCGGAAGTCATGCTTCATTTCGGTTGCGGCAGCCGCATACTTCCGGGATGGGTCAATCTCGACGCCTATCATTGTGAAGGCATTTCCCTGGAACTCGACCTGCAGGGCGACCTGCCTTTCGGCAACGGCTCGGTCCGTTGGCTCTTTACAGAACACGTTCTAGAGCACATCGATCGAAGCGTAATTGGCAAGGTGTTTTCTGAGTTTCACCGCGTGCTCGCTATCGGAGGAGTTGCTCGGATCTTGGTTCCGGATCTGAACTTTTACTGTACCAAGTATTTAGATGGCGATGTCGAAACGATCACGACGCCACTGCCGGATATGCATACAACCGCCGACGCGGTGAACAGTGTGTTCAACGACCATTTCCATCGTTTCATCTACGATTTCGACACGATGAAAATCGAGCTCGAAAAGGCCGGCTTCAGTGACATCGTCTGCAGCAAGTACGGCGAGAGCCGTCATCGGGAAGTTATAATGGACTCGAACACGAAATCGCGCCGAATCGGCACACTCTGTGTAGAAGCGACTCGAACCGGGGAGTAGGAATCGGACGCGAATGCCCTCGCCTTCGATCGATCTTCCAGCTCATCGGGCTCGCCGAGCTGCTCGAGTCCAGCGGACGTACCGCTATAACCGGTGACCGAGAGCTGCCCAAGCGAAACTCCCATCGAGCCAAAGCGCGATCTCGAAGAAAAACGGAGGCGGCTATCTCCGGCGCTCATTCGATGTCCCGCAAGGAGTTGGTAGCTCGAACTAGACAGCGACTCGACAGCCCCCAATGAAGCAACCAAGTTAAGTGCGAACGACATCGGCATCAGCTAGATCCTGATTGACCCAAAATATTTCTACATTCCCCGTGTGCTTTGCCAGAGTTGGCCGTCCAGGAATCGTACTTCGCATTCAAACCCATCTCGAAATCTCCAACCTTGAATTGATGCGAAAATCGAAAAGCCCCAAGTCGCACCTCCTCGACCGTCTGTGTCCGTTGAACATTGACCTCCGCGAAGTGGTTGGCGTCGCTCCGAATGCCGTATCTGCAATAGCACCTACTCCAATACCAATAAATTACTCTCGCTGCCCGATTCTTGGGTATGGCGCCCCGGGCAGGACTTGAACCTGCGACCCGCTGCTTAGAAGTTGGTTCAGGGGCCAGGTCGAGCGATGTCAAATCATGCCACCCGCCTCGGCGCGCCCTCACTGTGCCAATGTCAATCAGTTCCAGACGATGTCACGGTCAAGATGGGCGTGAAGATGGGCGACTCGCGAGAAAGCCTTCGACGGCCTCTGTAGTCCTGGAGTCGTTACCTGGCATCATATGCACGTAGATCGCGAGCGTCGTCGCTGCGCTCGCATGCCCAAGCCCAGTGTTTCCCAGTCACGCACAACACCAAAGTAAAGTCTGAGAGACCATCGGCTCGGTCCCAGTGACCACCGGGCGTGCTCACGCCAGACCGGCGAACGCTCAAGAGAAGTTCTTGCATGTGTCTTGGACTTGGGAGGACGGGGCTGGGCGAAACGAGTTTCTGCTCGCAATAGATGCCGCCGCAGTACCCGCCACGAGGGCAGACATGTTGTGCGGAATCGCTAGGGGCAAATCGACCGATACAGTTTGTGTTTGCGGGCGCTAACTGTTGTGCGAATACGGAGTCGGGTTCCCAAAGGCGGGTTCGTTGTTGACGAAGGCGAGCGGCCTCCTACTCTGTGGAAAGGAGGATGCCGTGACAATGCGCGTCGACGACGACAAGGATCTGTTCAACTGGCTGAGGAATCTCGTTAGGCTAAAGGTTCGTATCCCGCTGAGGGCCCTTGCCGTAGTGGTGGTGCTCGCCGGGTGCAGCACGATGAATATGGGCGCGGGCTCCCATAGCCCCGCGACGTCCGAGGACGCGCTGGTCTACTACGAAGAGATCCGCGCCGCTCTTGCGCGGGACGACGGCAGTGAAGTGCCGGCCAACGCATTGCTGCTCGCGGAGGCGGCGGAGCAGGCGGCGGCCGGCTCGAGCGACACGCGGGCCGAACTCCAGGAACTCGGTGCAACTGCCGAGAAGCTGGGGGCAATTCCGAACTCCGACATGCGCGCGCTCCGCGGCGCGTTCGGCGAGGTCAGCCGGGCTGTGGTGAGCTTGATCGTCGCCGACGAGTCACTCGCGAACGACCGCTACATCTTCCGCTGCCCGATGGCTAGGGGATACAAAAAGTGGGTCCAGACCAGCGCCGAACTTGAGAATCCCTACATGGGCTCGCGGATGCTCCGCTGCGGCGTGAAAACCCGCTGGACGCCGTAATCTCAAGCAGGCCCAGCGTTCGAGCCAGCTTGTGCGCGATTCACCAATCACGCTCCGATCGTCGGCAAAGTCGAAGCTGAATCCGCCCAGCGATTGATCGATCGGGCCGGCACAGGTGCGATCCGCCAGCCCGGTCAGAAGGGCTTGCTGATCGCGAGCCAAGCGGCGAACCCGCCTAGCACGGCGGCGACCAACCAGGCCAGACTGTGGGGGATGAGCTGGCGGCGGACCACCACCGGCAGCGCGCCGATCGTCAGCCACACACCGAGCTTCGTGATCAGCCAGCCTGGCCACGGCCATTGGACACCGAGCCGAGCCATCATGCCGAAGCCACCGACCAGCATCGCCAGCAGACCCACTGCGTGCAGGGTCGCGGTGCCCTTCGGCGCGTGGCCTCGCTCGGAACCAGCACCAAGCAGCTGTCCTCCCATTCCCAAGAACAGCAGCAAGAGTCCGACCACGTGCAGAAGCTTGTAGATTTCGTAAGGCATCGGGAATCATCTCCTGGCGCGGTGGCGGCGAGATCCGTGCGTCGTCTCTCGGTTCGGCTGGGGCCGAGTGTAGGGAGTTGATGCTCGAGTTCCAGTGGGTCTACTCCGCCCGCTTTGGGTCCACCTGGATCGTTCTCCCTCAAGAACTTCCCGTTGCCGGGCTTAACTCTCCCCGGAACTTGAATTGACATCCCGCCCCTATCAGTACTTTGAGCGAAAATGGGTCCCTGACCTTGCTCCGGAAAAGTAGACACCCTCTTAGTTATGCGGCGCAGACCCCTGTGGCCTGACCCATTTCTTCGAACGCTAGGTTCGCGCATCGCGTGAGAGCCTGCGCCGCTCACATACACGTTCCCACTCGCACTGACGGCGAGGAAGAAGGGGCTGTGAGAAGATTGCCATCCCCATCACCTGCCGAATCGAGGACCTCGGTCACAAAACCACCGGCTGCGATCCCGCCTCACGGGCAGGTCGCCGTGCCGTTACAGGAGTTGGCGCCCAGGTTGACACCGCCGGAGACGGTTCCCGACGAGTTCAGGCTAATGACGTTTCCGCGGTAAGCGCTGTTCGTACCGAGATTAAGCCCAAACAGGGTGTTTCGGCTCACTGTGTTTCCCTGCACGTTTGAATCGGTCCCAGTTTGGATCCCATCCGCAGCACCGAACCTCACTGTGTTGCCCGTGACCGAAGAGCCGTTGTTGGCAAAAATCCCGTCGCCGCCACTGCGATTTGAAGTATTGCCGGAGATCGTGCACTCGCCTTGGCAGAAAATGCCATTGAAGACGCTGTCCCAAACCGCGTTGCCCGAGACCGTCGAACCAAAACCAGCAAAAATTCCGTTGTTCCCGTTTAGGTACGATGTGTTGCCTGAGATTGTCGAACCATCTTCAGCACGTACTCCATCGGCGCCATTTTGATACGCAACATTGTTCGACATGGAACTACCTATATCACAAGACACGCCATTGAAGCGATTCCAGCGTGCTCGCACATTCCTGACCTCGCATTGCGTTCCCAGGCCTATTCCGGAACCCATCCCGACAATGCTTCCGTTCTTCACCGAGATGCCCCTAGTGTTATTGAAGGAACAGACGCCACACCCAGCCACCGTGGTAGACATGCAGTTCGTGTTTGAACCCTCGCAGCCTGAGCGTACAATCTCGAACCCGTTGAGATCAATGCTGATGCTCGGGCCGCTCACGAAGATCGCGTTGGTGGTCGCAGCCACGGAATCTGGGATCACGAGATCGCTCGTGAGGCGGTAGCTGCGTCCCGCCGAGCCGTCGATGGTGACCGGGAAGCCGGCCGCATCAAGATTGAAGCAGCCGGTATTGACCGCGCAGGTTTGGTTGATCTCGAGTACGCCGTCCACAGCCAGCGCAGGACTCGCCAGACCGATGGCCAGTAGGGTCAGAGTTAGTCGCCTTACAATCTGTCGCATCATCTCCAAATCCTCCATTCTTGGTCAATTGTGAAACTCGCGAGAAGAGCGCGCTTACGTTTTCGCCTCCCGAGTCCGTAAAGCAGGGCCATGCCCGCTCCCAAGAGTGACCCCACGCCGGGTTCGGGGACGGCCACCAGATCGGCTCCCTGCCACTGACCGGGATGGATCGCAGAGCCATCGTACGCACGGGTCCAGGTACTGCCGGCTGGATCGAAAGAGAGCACATCCTCGTCCGCAAAGTCGATCCCACCGATACTTCCATCACTGTCAAAGGAAACCAGCAAGTTCCCGTTCAGTTCCGACGCGGCATCGAGGTCCAACCCCCGGTCAAGACCCGCGTTCGCGCCGTTGAGCAACATGGTAAATCCACTTGCCAACGAGTAAGTGACCAAATCTTCATCCGAGGCGACGAGCCCACCGCCCAGGTCCACCGTGACGTCGAAGCTGAGGATGTAGTCGCCACTCGAGGCAAGTCCAAAGGCGTCCACGCGCGTGCCGTCGGGGATACCCAGCGCCGACATATCGAGTTCGATTTGGTAGACGCCGGTCCCGGGGTCATAGTCGATCACGTCTCCAGCGGACGCATAGGTCCCGCCCAGATCCGCAGTGACGTCGAGCACGAAAAGCTGCTGCGTCGGACTCGCCTCGTGGTAGCCGACGACATCTGCGCCGTCCGGCAACGAGCCCAGATCCGCGATGCTCCCCGGCGCGCCGCCGGAAAGGTCGTCCCGCGCTACATCCTGCTGCTGGATCGTTGCTCCCCCGAGTTCAACGGCGATATCCGGCGATACATCGAGAGCCGCCGCCTGCGCGCCACTCACCATCAGAACCGACACCGCTGCCAAAACAAACTTCCCCATAACAAACCTCTTTACTTGGGTGAGTGGGTGGGGGTCCATATTCTCACGGAATCGCCGGAAAGTGGCAAAGAATTCGTTGGGGGATAGGCAAAACAAGCTGCGTTTACCGCACCACCGATACTAGGTGTTCTGACAACTAAGCCCCGACGAGGCTACTCGGCCCCTTCGGGGGCTCTGCTGCTCACCTTCGGCCTCGCGGGGTTGGGGATGAGACACCGCCACTAGCCCCGTAACCGCGCTGTGTTAGCTCTTGAGTCTTCATCCCCACAAACCCACGCATTCATGAGACACTTTCCGGGCTGATCTGACCTTGGGAAGGAGACCTTGTGGTGCTTCTGCTGGTGCGCCGACGTGCGTGCGCGGTCTCGATCGCGGCGACTCTGGGGACGGCCCTGGTCCTGGGTGCGGCGACGGGAGCCGGAGCCGAGAGCCTCGAATACGACCTGGCGACCACTGCTTTCACCTCGTCTGCCGACTACACGCAACCGGGATTCTCACCGGCTGAAACCCACGACGGCAACATTGAAGCGGCGGCTCCTCCCTATGATGGCTGGGCGGTAGATCCGTTCCAGGGAGATCCGCACCAGATCCTCTGGGCTTTCGTTGCGGGCGAGACATCTGTCGATGCAATTCAGCTGATCCACGTCTACGACGACAACGAGGTGCTGCATCACTTTCAGCTCTATTACACCACCGACAGCAACCCGACGTTGGCCAGCACTTTTCAGGAACTCACAGGGCTTCAAATGGTCCTGAACACGTCCGGAGACGGAGCCACTATCGTCGGCAGCGAAGTCCAGGTGACATCGACCGGTGCCATTACGACCGGAGAATATCGGCTCAGCTTCGACACGGTGACTGCGACGGCCATCGAGCTTCGCACGTTCGAGAATTCGGGAACCGGCAATGGGAACTTCGTTTTGAGTGAAATTTCCATTCGCTCGTCTCCGTGCGCGAATGTGACCTGCTCCGCAAGCGATCAATGCCACGCGGTGGGTAGCTGCGAACCCACCACGGGTCTGTGTACCGATCCGGCCGTGGCCGACGGCACGTTCTGTGATGACGGTGATCCCACGACCACCAGCGACCAGTGCACGGCGGGCGTATGCGGAAGCGTCAGTCTGTCTACAATCAGCTACGTCTTCGTGAGCGATATCAACGGTGATGGCGACGCGACCAATGACGGGATTCCCCCCATGGGATCAGTGACACTAGATGGCGTCAATACGAGCGACCTCAGCGACGTCAGCAACGTGACGTTGGGCGCTTGGGAATACAGCCTGATCCATGGTGGTACGGGCGAAATCGTCAGCTATTCCAGCGACGACCCGTTAGAGGTCGCCGCTTTCAACACGGACTTGATGGTGATTACTGCGAACTCCCTTAGTTTCGATCTGGCCGCGATCGCGGTGTCGCCCGGACCCGCGTTGTTTCTACGCTCCCAAACGTCCTCTGGATTTACCATTCTCAAGCAGACGGGCATTTCCAGTGGCGTTCAACTTGAAATCATTTCCGCGGATCTAAATTTTAACGTCGAGGACTTTTACCCCCCGATTGGGCTGCTGGAGTTCGCAGTGGTGCCGGGTCCGGAAGGCGTGCCATCGCTGGGTTCAGTGTCTCTTTACATGCTTGCGGCACTGCTCCTCACCCTCGGCCTCGTGGGGTTGGGGATGAGGCGACGGGTTCACTGACGCAGGTTCTAGCGCGATCATCGCGTCCGCCCGGGTTTTCCCGAAATCCCAGGATCGGAAGCGTGATTTCGTGGAACCCGAGTTGGCCTTGCGGTAACGATGTCCACCGCGACAGGATTCCGACTCTTCTGCAACCTCCTGCTCTACGGGCGGATTACGACCATTGCTGTCGTAGCGCCTGGGCATGGTGGGTGACCAACAATCAACCGGAGGAACGAAAAGACACCTATGAATCGTCAAGCATTCATCATGATCACACTTGTCGCTGGACTACTCATCGCTGCTACTGCATCACACGCTCAACCCGACTACTCCCGCCCTGGCCCTTACGTGGGCCTCGGTGTCGCTGTTGCGGTCTTCACAGAGGCAGAAGATGCAGCAGAGCGAGAACTACGGGCGCTCGGCTATGTAGCTGACGTTTCTTACGACACCGGGGTTGGCCTCGACCTCGTAGCTGGCTATCGGTTTCACCCGCACATGGCAGCTCAGCTTCACCTTCAATACCTCCCAGACGTTGGAATCTCAGAGGATGGTGTGGAGGTATTGAATCCTGACTTCCTCACGTTCACTGCGGACCTCAAGGGCTACCTACTGACTGGCCGCGTGCAGCCCTATGCCTTGGCCGGATTGGGCATCATGCACTTGGACTCGCCCGATACGCCCTTCTTCTTCCCGTTCGACTTCACCAACTTTGCGGCCCGTCTTGGGTGTGGCGTCGATTACTACCTGACCGAGAACTTCGTCCTTAATGCTGAGATCGGAGGTGTGATTCCAACAGGGACGTTGGAAGATCACGAACAGTTCACGTTCTCCGCTGGGCTGCAGTATCGGTTCTGACCTAACTCCGCCAAACCTTCGCGAGCCACCGCGGGGTACGACCAAGACTGCCGCCCGGAACGGGGCGAATATGCCTAATCCGAAGCGTAGTTGTCAGAACACTACCTATCGGTGGTGTCGAAAAAGGTGCT
>DUCN01000012.1 GCA_012959805.1 Myxococcales bacterium
CCACGTGCTCGCCGTCGTTCGGCCACGAGCGCGGCCGTAAATAGAAGCAGCTTGTCCTTCTCGCGCGGTGATAGGTCCATCTGAGATCTCCATGAGAGTCGGCGCGCCCGCAGGCCCGCTTCCTGAAAAAGTTAGAATGCACGACGGAATCATGTGCGCCAGATCCGCGGCACGACGGCGGGTTTTCCGATCGTCAATGGGCGCAAGGTCGACCACAATTTAGAAAATACCTTCGTGAGTGGCTCGCATCTCCCGGAGAGACCGCGTGCGACGAGCACATCCCCGATCAGTGTCGAAGCACATAGAACGTCCTCTGCATTCGAGAAGACCTCTCTAGAAAGATTCAACGCGGTCAGATCGGCGTTCGTCGTCAAGAACGTCGCGCATGCCGCGTTGCCCTGCAATCCTGGAAGACCGTCCCCGCCACTGCGCTGCCGCTCGAGCAGTGCGGGACGACCATCGCGAAAAAGCTCGAATCGAAAATCGATCACGCCATTCCGAAAGCATTCGCCGAGCGCGGGGCGGCCCAGACCGAGAATCTCCCAACCGCAGAATCGAGCGCTGCCCTCGAGTTCGATTCGAGTCGCGAGCTTTGCGTGGGCACCATCGAATAGAAGTGATTCCTGCGGCAGCCATTCGAAGATCGCACCGTCGGCGATCTGGATCCGTTGCTGCATTTGCGCGTCAATGCCGCGACTAAAATACCAGCGCGTCGCGCCTGGAGTCGTCACGAGTGCATGCGCCTCTTCCTCGACCTTGAATGTCATCTTCAGATCGTCACCCCCGACGATACCGGCAGGAGGGTGGAGCAAGTAGACATGGCAAACGCCCTCGCCTTCCGGATAGAAGGGCCGCTGTATCAGCAAGGGCCCGTCCTGGCGCCTGGACACGACGATCGTCCGGTCGCCTCGACGCGCAAACCGCAGCTCGAGCTCCGCACGCCAGCCAGACGTGGAACCGCGAAGGGGCCAGTTCTCACGACACTCAAGCGACGTCGCCGTTTCTTCGATCGTCGCCGCGTCTGTGGGAGTCGTCATCGCTTCAAACCGTCAGGAAGCGACGAACCACATCGCCGTCGAGTTCGGCCATCACCCCGCTGGCCACCGCCCGGCCCTTGTCGAGGATGTAGAAACGATCGGCCACGCGCCGAGCGAGGGGCAGTTTCTGTTCTACGAGAAGAACCGTTGTGCCCATCTGCTGGTTGAGTCGCATGATCGTGTCTCCAATCTCCTGGACGATATTGGGCTGAATCCCTTCGGTCGGCTCATCAAGGATCAGAAGGATCGGCTCGAGGACCATCGCCCGGCCGACGGCGAGCTGCTGCTGTTGGCCGCCGGACAGATCTCCCCCGTATCGCCGAAGCATCTTACGCAATGCGGGGAACACGTCGAGCACGCCTTCGTATGCTTGGAGGCCGCGACGTCCTCGATTGACGGCGAGCCCAATGCGCAGGTTCTCGTCCACGGTCAATCGCGGAAAGATCTCCCGCCCCTGTGGTACATATCCGATGCCGGCGCGCGCCCTAAATTCCGCCGGCTGTTTGGAAAGCGATTCGTGCTTGAATCGGATTTCTCCATTTTGGATCGGCAAAAGACCCATGATGCATTTCAGCGTGGTCGTTTTGCCGACGCCATTGCGACCCATCAAACACGTACAGGAGCCTTCTGGAACCTCCAATGAGAGGTCCCATAGTGTGTGGCTTTCGCCGTAAAATTGATCCACTCCGTGCATACTCAGCATCGCTCCGTCACAACTCCCTCGCTACTCCCTTTCTGCTCCCTCTTCTACTCGCCCAGATAGACTTCAATCACTCTTGGATCGTTCTGCACCGAGTCCATGCTGCCCTCAGCGAGTACCCGACCTTCGTGCAGAACTGTCACACGTCGCGCAATTGACCGAACAAACTCCATGTCGTGCTCGACGACGACCACCGAATGTTCACCCGCCAACGACACGAGAAGCTCGGCGGTGCGATCGGTCTCTTGGTGCGTCATGCCCGCAACGGGCTCGTCCACCAGCAGTAATTTCGGCTCCTGCATCAACAGCATTCCGATTTCCAGCCATTGCTTTTGGCCATGGGACAGGACTCCGGCACGCGAATCGCGAATCTCGAGAAGACTGACCGTTTCGAGAATGGCGTCGATTCGATCTCGCTGCTCACCATTCAAGCGAGCGACCAGCGTAGACCAAACACCCTTGTCGGCTCGCATTGCGAGTTCGAGATTCACGAAGACGGAAAGCTGCTCGAAAACCGTCGGCTTCTGAAACTTTCGACCGATGCCCGCGACCGCAATATCGGGCTCGCTCATCGAGAGCAGATCAATCTGACGATCGAAAAATGCCTGGCCCGAATCCGGCCGCGTCTTTCCCGTGACGACGTCCATCATCGTACTCTTTCCCGCACCATTGGGTCCGATAATGCAGCGAAGCTCGCCGCGATCGATCGTGAGACTTAGATCGTCGAGGGCACGAAATCCATCGAAGCTCACCGTAATACCATCAAGGTAGAGGATGGCTCCGTGAAGCAGATCCGCTCCAACCTCGACCTGGGTCGCAACCGCTGAGTACTTTGACTCGAGCCCCGACTTCGAGGCAGGCTGGGTACTCACTGCGTCGATCTCCGACCTAGACCCACGATTCCCCGCGGCAGGTAAAGTGTACCAAGAACGAAAATGCCCCCTAACACAAATATCCAAGCCTCCGGAAAGATTCCCGTGAGCTGTGTCTTCACAAAGTTGATGAGTATCGCACCCGCAATCGCGCCGTAGAGAGTGCCCCGTCCCCCGATCGCCACCCAGATCACCAGCTCGATCGAGAAAAGCGGCGCGAACTCTCCAGGATTGATGATGCCGACCTGGGGCACGTATAGAGCGCCCGCGATGCCAGCGATCATCGCGGAGAAAACGAAGATCCAAAGCTTGTAGTACTCCACCCGGTAGCCCAGAAAGCGCGTTCGATCCTCGGCGTCTCGAATCGAGACAACGACCCGACCGAATCGTGAGGCGGTGATCAGCCGACAGATCACGTACGCGATGGACAGCGATATCAACGTCGCGACCAATAGCGCAACGCGGGTTCCATCGGCCTGCAAATTGAATCCCAGGATTTCCTTGAAATCGGTCAAGCCGTTATTTCCGCCGAAACCCATTTCGTTCCGGAAGAACGCGAGCAGCAATGCGTAGGTCATTGCCTGAGTAATGATTGACAGATACACCCCGTTCACCCGGGATCGAAAAGCGAACCAGCCAAAGACGAGGGCGAGTAGCCCAGGAACAATCACGACCATTGACATCGCGAAGCCGAAATTCGAAAAACCCCACCAAAACCAAGGCAACTCCTGCCAATTCAGGAATACCATGAAATCGGGCAGCAGCGGGTTCCCGTAAACACCACGATCTCCGATCTGCCGCATGAGATGCATCCCCATGGCATATCCACCGAGCGCGAAGAAGGCACCGTGTCCCAAGCTCAGGATCCCGCAATAACCCCAGATCAAATCGACCGAAAGCGCCAGCAACGCATAACACATGTATTTTCCGAGCAGCGTCACCCCAAATGTCGACATATGCAACGCGGAACTCTCTGCCACGAGCATATTCAACACAGGCACGACGAGGGCCAGGAGCACCAGGCCGCCGACTACAAGGAGGTCGACCGGCGACGTTTCGTCCCGAAGGAACTTCAGCATCGCGACGTCAGACCTCGGCCGCACGGCCCCGCTGCGGGAATAAACCGCGAGGTCGCCTCTGAATGAACAGAATGATGAACACAAGAACGAAAATCTTCGCGAGCACCGCGCCCGTAAACGGCTCGAGAAATTTATTGGCGATGCCGAGCGATAGTCCGGCGACCAGGGTCCCCCAGAGATTTCCAACGCCGCCGAAGACGACGACCAAGAACGAGTCGACGATATGACTCTGTCCGAGGTTGGGCCCGACATTGGTGAGCTGACTGAGAGCCACACCGGCGAGTCCCGCTACGCCCGCGCCGAGACCGAATGTCGTTGCGTCGATCCAGCCTCCGCGCACACCCATCGCTCTGGCCATGTCACGGTCCTGAGACACCGCCCTGATCTGCAGCCCGAGTGTGGTCAGTCGTAGAATCGCAACGAGGGCGAGGAATACGCAAATGCTGAAGATGATGATGTAGAGGCGATTATAGGTGAACGCCAGCGCATCATTCACGACCAACTGTCCGCTCATCCAATCAGGCGTCGATACCGCACGGTTGAGCGGCGAAAAGACAGAACGCACGGTCTGCTGGAGGATCAGGCTGACACCAAATGTCGCGAGTAGGGTCTCGAGCGGACGCCCATAGAGAAACCGCACAACTCCGCGTTCGATCGCGACGCCCGCCAGTGCCGAGACGGTGAATGCGACCGGGATTGCAACAAAGAGCGAGAGCTCGAGTTGTCCGGGCATCGCCTGCTGGACGACCCACGTCGAATACGCACCAAGCATCATCAGCTCGCCATGGGCCATGTTGATGACTCCCATCACACCGAAGGTGATCGCAAGTCCAGTCGCAGTGAGCATCAGGACAAACCCCATACTCAGCCCGAAGAAGGCGGTCTCCACGAACGAATAAAGACTCCGCTTCTCATCGATCGCTTCAACCGCCTCGACCGCTGCCTCACGAAGCTCCCCATCGGGTTCGTTGGGTAAGCCGTCGGCGTCATTGGCAATCAATTCGACTAGCCGATTTCGAACCTCCCTGTGCATACTGCCGGAGAGCAGCCCAATCGCGGTGAGGCGGCGCTCGCGCTCGGGAGAATCGAGATCTGCGAGGGAGAGGGCGATGCGAATCGCGTCTTGCACGCCACGGTCATGCTCAACTAGCAGCGCATCTCGCAGCGACTGGACGGTTTCGGGCGAAAGCGAACTAAAGAGCGACTTCACGGCGAGACGACGTTCCTCGACATCGGAAGCGCGCAGACTCAGTCGCGCTATCGCCGTGCGTAGCGCCCCTCTCATCTTGTTGTTGATGATGATCTTCTTGAGCAGCGACTTTTCAGTCGGACCCAGAGAGGATGCAGTCGCGGCCTCGACCATCATGAGACTCGACCCGGTCTCGTGGACAATCACAACGCTGCCGTCGGATTTCTGGACAAATAGTTGGCCATCCAACAGCGCGCTGAGAACACGCCGGGCCGAATCGCCTCCGAGTTCGGCAATCTGCGTTGCGGCCGCACCCTTGGTTCGAAAGCTACGGCTCTTGAGGTCATCGATCGCTGCGCCGAGGGCGGCGTCGTCTCCCCATGCGGGTGCGACGATACAGATCACCAACAAACCTAAAATCGAGAAAGGGATTCCTCGCCGCATCTCAGCTCACACCGTCCGTTAATCGCTTGAATTCACTTCGGCAGCAAAGTGATCGAGACTTGGCAAGGTCCGCGGGCGCGATACAGATTCTCCTTACCCTTACAAGGATTTCAGGAAGGCGACGGAGATTCCGTCGCCTTCCTGAGGTTCAGAGTCCAACAAGAGAGAAGTCGCGACCGGTACTCAGAAGTTCTGTCCCGAGCATTTCTTGGTCACCGTATTGTAATTTCCGCAGTTGAGCTTCTTCGTCCAATCCGCCCTGAGGACTTTGCTCTCCGGCAGGAAATCGGACCAAGCGTCGCCCGCAACGAGAGCCTCCGTCTCCCAAACAGTCGCGAACTGACCATCATCCTGGATCTCGCCGATGAGCACCGGCTTCGTAATGTGATGATTGGCCAACATCTTGGAAGTGCCGCCCGTCAGATTCGCTGCTTCAATTCCAATGATCGCCTTCTGGACCGCATTCGAATCCGTCGTGCCGGCCGCCTCGACCGCTTTGACCCACATGTTGAAGCCAATAAAGTGAGCTTCCATCGGGTCGTTCGTCACGCGCTTCTTGTCCCCAATGAATGCGTGCCATTTCTTGATGAACTCGTCGTTGGTCTTCCCTTCGACACTCATGAAATAGTTCCAGGCAGCGAGATGGCCGACAAGGGGCTTCGTGTCAATTCCGGAGAGTTCCTCCTCCCCAACTGAGAACGCGATCACCGGAATGTCAGCAGCCGACACCCCCTGGTTGCCGAGTTCTTTGTAGAAGGGCACATTGGCGTCTCCGTTGATGGTCGAAACGACGGCCGTCTTCATTCCCGCGCCACCAAATTTCTTGATATCCGAAACGATGGTCTGCCAATCGGAGTGACCGAAGGGCGTGTAATTGATCATGATATCTTTCTCGGCAACGCCTTTGTCACGTAGATACGCCTCGAGAATTTTGTTGGTGGTGCGCGGATAGACGTAGTCAGTCCCAGCGAGCACCCATCGCTTGACTTCAAGCTCATCCATCAGATAGTCCACGGCCGGGATCGCCTGTTGATTCGGAGCCGCGCCGGTATAGAAGACATTCTTCGAGGACTCCTCGCCCTCATATTGCACCGGATAGAAGAGCAGACTGTTCAGTTCCTCGAAGACCGGCAGCACCGATTTTCGCGAGACCGAGGTCCAGCATCCGAAGACGACCGCTACGCGATCTTTCTCGATGAGCTGGCGAGCCTTTTCTGCAAAAAGTGGCCAATTCGATGCTGGATCAACGACGACAGCCTCGAGCTTCTTACCCAAGAGCCCGCCGCGCTTGTTCTGATCTTCTATCAGCATCAGGACGGTGTCCTTGAGCGTCGTCTCACTGATCGCCATCGTTCCCGACAGTGAATGGAGGACACCAACCTTGATGGTCTCTTCAGCAGTGGCCGGCGAGATGGAAGCCATCATCGCGATGGACGCCACAAGGATGGATCGGACGAATCGTTTCATTGTATTCCTCGTTCTTTCTATGTTCTCTTTCAATCTTGTCATTGTTGAAATCTAGATCTGGATCTGCATTGCGAGTTTGATCGCGCTGACGTTCTTGCCTGCGGCCGTCGGCGCATAGGCGTTCGGCCCAGCGAGGCCCTTTGTCGCAATGTCTCCGTACTGGTAGAACAGCGAGATGCGAGCATTGTGGCCATCGATGATGTAGTTCACCCCGGTTTCGACCTCGTCCCGATTACTGCTGTCGTTGGGATAGATGCCCGTGAAGCGGACGTAGGGCTGGAGCTGCCCGATGCCCATCTTGTTCGGAAGCAGGTAGAGACCCGCAACCGAGAAGGACTCCCCGTCGAACAGGTTCACTGTGCCTGCAACGAGGCCCGGGTCGATGTAGTCGGCGACATCAAAATGCTTGAATTCGCCGTTGAAGGTGAAGACCCCAGCGCTTCCGAGCACTTTCTCGAACAGGACATCGGCGCTGACGCCGAAGAAATGATCGGAGTTCGTGGCGGATCCGGAGCCATCCTTCTGGTGTTGAATGGCCACGGCCACTGTGAAGATGTCGCCGAGGCCGCCGTAGTAGG
>DUCN01000013.1:0-97592 GCA_012959805.1 Myxococcales bacterium
ACGTCGATAAGGAGACGACCGACAGCGGGCTTGATCGTGGAAACACGGTCAGGCCCGCACTTTTTTGCGCGCTCGGGCCGCTACGCCTCGATCCCCATGGGAATCAGCTCGGCCACCGCAATCTCGCCGTCTGCGACGTAATGGTTCACCTTGCCGGCCGCGAGCTCCTCGCCCGTCTTATAAAGATCGAACCGCGCGATGGCGCTCGCATCGACCAGCTCTTTCGCAATGAAGTCGCGCTCGGCATTGGTATCGCTGTCGGTTGCGTGTGTGATCTGGAACGTCAGCCACGTCAGCCCGAAGCCTGTGTCTTTCGTGCCTGCGCCCACCCACAGCACGCGCGAGGTAAAATCCGGCTTGTCGGTGTTGAGCCAGAAGCTCGCCTCATCGATGTCGGCCTGCACGCGCGTGAGATCCTGTGCCCAGAAGCGCACGTGATGACGCCGCCGCGGACTGTCGCCGATCGCCTTTTGAAAGCCGAAGTCCTGTCCGCGCCCGAATAGGAACAGCGTGCTGAACGGTGCGGTCGGGTAGGACTCGTTCAAAACGAACGCGCGCACCATGTGCCAGGCGCTGCGCAAGTTGAGCGGATCCGCCTGCTGCCAGCCTGCGGCCGCGAACGCGTCGCGCAGCTCGTCCAGCGTTCCTATGAGGGCAAGATTCACTGGATCGCCCGGCAAGCCGTCCGGCGTGATCGTGTACTGCGGCACGTGCTGGCGCTGCTGCACCTTGAGCCCCATGCGCACCGCAAAGGGCAGGATCACGTAGGCACCGACACCATATGTTGCCGCGAGCGCCAAGAACCACGGCAGCCGCTTGTCGGCGAAGTCGAAGACGACGAACGCGATCAGCCACGCGCTGATGATGCCGATCGCGAAGATGGCAAGGCGCTGAAGCAATCGGATCAGGAATCGCAACTCTCAGGCTCCAGGATGCGCGCGCGACCTGGATGGCGCCTGGGACGACATCCACGCCGCCTATCTGGACCATAAAATTTTGCTGTTCCGGGGCCAAAACTTGAGCGCTAGGCAGTTTCACGATTTCGGCGAGTGCTTCGGCAACAACAGGTTCTCCGCCGAAACGCCCCGGGCCGCCGGTCACGATCGCTTCCGGTGTACCAAATGTGTCAAACCCTTGTCCGAATCCGAGGTCCTCGATGAGGGCGGGGTTGGCGACGACGCCGACCGTGCGGTAACCGGCAGCCTGCAGTGACTCCGCCAGGGTCGCAACACCCTCTCGCAAAACGGCCCCATTTCGTACGACGCCATGTGTTGCGCGGTGATGACCGGTCAGAATCGAAGCGATCGAGGGTGCTGTCGCTGGGCATGTCGCGATTGCAGACTCGAAGACGAGAGCCTCTTTGGCGAGTTCATCGATATTCGGGCTCGTTGGGAAGGGATAGCCGTAGGCGCCCAGGTGGTCTGCTCGGAGGGTATCGACCGTGACCAGGATGATGTTCGGGGGAGGCTGTTCCGGTGAGTGGCATGCGACGATTCCGACGCAGAGACTTAGAATCGAGCGGGCGAGGAAGATCTGGGTTCCTCGAGCGTGTCGTCCTATGCCGAACGTTCCACTGAGTTCTTGATTGGGCGCGTGCGGAAGTTGTCACTTTTTGTCTCTCGCGCCAAGTGCTCCGGATTACTTCTTGTCAGGTGAGCGACAAGGACCGAAGCTGTCAGGCGCAGTCATTTTCATTGGCCCTCGCATGCGCGCTTACTGAAGAATCAAACAAAGGCCCCCACCATGCCCGTGAACGTTCAGTCCATTGCAAGCCTTCCCTACAAGGCCAACCAGACGCGCCTCTTGACGGCGAAAAATGCGAACGAGGAAATCTTCCCGAACGAAAACAAGCTCTGGAGTGATCGCCGCGATGGGGGGTGTGGCCGACGAGGAAAAGGAACGCTTCGACTGGCCGACGGACCGGACGAGGTCCACAAGATCCTGATCGCGAAGAACGTTCTGAAGCATTACCACTCGGGAGGTTCCTGGGACTTCGGCAACTGAGTTCCCAGAGACTCTATTTCGGACGTTCCTGATAGGAGGAGAAGACAGTCATGGCGGATCTTTTAGCGCTTTCGACCGAGATCATTAATACCGGCCACAGTGAGGGACCGATCAATCGGATTACCCACGAGTTGTCGGAAATCGACGATCGCATCGCCGTCGTCGAAGCCTTCTCCCATTCCATACTCTTTCGGACCGACGATGGGCTCGTCGCCTTCGATACCAGCGGCGTGGCGAGCGGCAATCGCGTCGTCGAAGCGATCCGGGGTTGGACTCCGGATCGTTTCAACACGCTCGTCTACACCCATGGTCATGTCGATCATGTAGGGGGGTGCGGAGCGTTCCTGGCGGATGCCGAGGATCGCTCGGATCCGCGGCCCGCGGTGGTGGCGCACGAGAAAGTGTCGGATCGATTCGATCGATACGATCTCACGAATGGCTACAACCTCGTGATCAATAGTCGTCAATTTCGAGGTTTCGTGAAACGCGGTTACGGGATCGGAGGCAAGGACAACCGGTTCCTGCCAACGACCACGGCGCGTCCGGACACGACCTATCGACGGACCCTGAAGCTCGAAGTGGGCGGGCTCGATATCGAGCTGCGCCATGCTCGCGGCGAGACCGATGATCATACCTGGGCGTGGATTCCCGAACACAAGGCGATCTGCGCTGGCGATTTTTTCATCTGGAATTTTCCCAACGCGGGGAATCCGCAAAAAGTTCAGCGCTATCCCCGGGAATGGGCGGCCGCCATGCGCGACATGGCCGGCCAGGGCGCCGAACTCTTCCTGCCCGCGCATGGACTCCCGATTTCGGGGCGGGATCGAATTCATACCGTGCTGACCGAGGTCGCAGACACGCTCGAGAAGTTGGTCGATGAAACGCTTGCCATGATGAACGAAGGCGCGCGGCTCAATGACATCATCCATACGGTTTCGGTCGCGCCTGAGATGCTTGAGCGGCCGTACCTCAAGCCGCTCTACGATGAACCCGAGTTCGTGATCCGGAATATCTGGCGCATGTATGGGGGTTGGTACGACGGCAATCCCGCGCAGTTGAAGCCGGCGAAGGATGCGGAGTTGGCACATGAGCTGGCCGAGCTGAGTGGCGGTGTGAAGAACCTGGCCGAGCGGGCTCGGAAGCTCGCTGAATCGGACCAGCTGCGGCTGGCCTGTCATTTGATCGAGCTCGCGATGCTGGCCGAGCCCGACAACAAGGCCGTTCATGCGGTGCGCGCAGAGGTCTACCAGCTGCGAAGACAGAGTGAGACGTCTTTGATGGCAAAGGGGATTTTTGGCTATGCGTCCGCTGAATCACTCGACGCGGCGGGTGAAGAAGATCCTTACGTGAGCTGAGCCTCGGCCGTAGCGCGCGAAACTTCCGTTCGGAAGAAGACCGCGCGTGCCAACCACGGGGGCGGCTTGCGGCTTCACCCTGTCGAAAGGAATCCCGGGTGAAGAAACTCGCTTGGCTGCTAGGCCTTATCGTTGTGGTCGTCTTGGTCGCCGTGGTGATCTATCCCCAGCGCACCCGTCGAGGGATTTTCATGGCGACACTATTTCAAGGCGTCGACATGACCGACGAGTTTGCCGACATGAAGGGGCTCTTTCCCACTCACGTGGTGCGAACCGCGAATCCAACAATGCTTCCCCGCGCGGCGACCGCGATTGATCTGCCCACGACCTACGAGTACCTCGGCAAGACTCGGACTGTGCAGAGTTTTCTAGCAGAAACCGATACGAGCGGGCTTCTCGTTCTCATAGACGGCGAGATCGTTCACGAGGAGTACGCCCTGGGCAGTCGTGCGGAGACCCGGTGGATTTCATGGTCTGTCGCAAAGAGTTTCGTCTCGGCGATGGTTGGCATCGCGCTCGAAGAGGGCCTACTAGAGAGCGTACGCGAGCCGATTACGAAATACGTTCCAGAGCTTTCGGGATCTGCGTACGATGGCGTTGCGATCGAAGACATTCTGGAAATGAGCAGCGGCGCGAGCTGGGATGAAGATTATGGAGATCCCACGAGCGACATTACCCGCTTCGGAGCGGCGATTGTGTTCGGCTATTCCCAGGACGAATTTGCGGCCAGCCTGGAAAGAGGCTGCGAGCCCGGGACCTACAATCGCTACAACAGTACCGACACCCAGGTCCTCGGAATGCTGCTCGTCCGAGTGACGGGAATGACGCTTGCCGCCTATACCGAGGAGAAGATCTGGAAGCCGATGCAGATGGAGCATGACGCCTACTGGATGACCGATGAGCCGGGGATGGAACTGGCCTTTGGCGGTCTGAACGTCACGCTTCGAGACTACGCGCGTTTCGGTGAGATGTACCGCAATCAAGGGAAGTGGAATGGGAAACAAATAGTCCCTGAAGCTTGGGTTTTGCGCTCGACCGTACCGGGTAAGCCGCATCTTCAGCCCGGGGAACAAGCAGGCTCCGAGACCATTTTCGGCTACGGCTACCAGTGGTGGATGCCGCCAAGCGGAGACGAGGGCGAATACTCCGCGATCGGCGTCTATAACCAGTTCATTTATGTGAACCCGACGCAGGGAGTCGTCATTGCGAAGACGTCAGCCAATCAGGCCTACGGCAAGGACGAGACAACGGATCGCGAAGCCGAGACCTTCGCGGTTTTCAAGACGATTTCGCACGGCTTGCGACCGACCAACTAAGAGATGAGACGTTCGTTACTTTCTCTTGGCTGTCGTCCAGGATTCGGCCGGACGCTCTCGAACTAGCATTTCGACTTCGCAGTCCACGGCTGCCAGTAGCTCGACGAGTTGGTTCATTGATTTCCGGTCATTGGCTGGGTCGAGCAGTCGATAAAGCTGAGCCTGAGAAGTCCCGAGGCGTCGCATGATTTCTCGCTTGCTGAGCGGGCTCGATTCGACCCGTTTCATGGCTTCGACCGTGAGTTTGTGCAGAGTCAGTCGCGCCATGTAGGCGGGGTCGTCGCAGTACTCGAGGAGATGGTCGATGTGGATGGTTCCCTCTTCACCGGACTCAAGGGTATAGGTGAAGGCTTCGTTTCCGAAATCTGGGTCCGGCTGGACTTCGTACACCTGATTGTCTGAAGTGGGTTGTGGGTTGGCCTTCGCAAAGGGAAACGAAAATACGCGCCCCGAATAGATTGTCGCCTCGAACGTCTTTTTTTGATTGTTGTAGGCGACTCGACGAATCTTCACAAGCGATCTTCCTCTTCGAGTTCATCCAGAATTCGAATCACCCGACGAGCTTGCCATTCTTGTAGACGTGGACATGGCGGGGCGCGTGGTCACCGGCCCAGGTCAAGAAGACGAAATGACCTCGCCTGATTTTCGATACTTGAGGATAGTACCACGAGAGGTACTATTGCGAACCCGATGGCGCATCTCTAGACGCTTGCCCGGACCAGCCGTCCCGGCCGAGCGCCTGTATCAACATCGTTCGCCCGAGTACGCACACCATTCACCCAGGTTCCCAAGTAGCCGGTTGCGGACTGAAGGATGCGACTGCCGCCTGCGGGCAGATCATTTCGCACCTCGAGCTTTCCAAGCTGCAGATTTTCGAAGTCGATCAGATTCAGATCTGCGCGCTTGCCGATTTCGAGGGTGCCTCGGTCATGCAGGCCGTAGAGCTCGGCATTATTCCGCGACTGTTTCTCGACGATGAACTCAAGCGGCAGGCGTTCGCCGCGTGAGCGGTCGCGTACCCAATGGGTGAGCTGATAGGTCGGTGCGACGGCATCGAAGATCAGGTTTACGTGTGCACCCGCATCCGAGAGGCCGGTGACCGTGTTGGGATCCATCAACATCGTTCGGATCACGTCATGATTGAAGCTCAGGTAATTCGATCCGAGGACGATGGCGAAGGACTGTCCGCCGTTCTGGATGAGGAAATCGTAGACGAACTCATGAATGTTCTTGTTCTCGGCCGCCGCGAGTGCGCCAAACATCCCGCTCGGATCGGGTTCGTAGTCGATTGGAGAATTGATTGGGAAGAGGAAGGGGGCGACTTGTGAAAGCAAGCTGTGAACATTCGCCATCGCACCGGGGGCATCGACGGGAATGTCGCTGTCCTTCAAGATCGCGGAACGCACTTCGCTCTTGCTCATCTCCCGAATCCGCTCGTCCAGCGGCAGATGCGCAATCTTCATATACGTCTCGCGACGCGAGAACATGTGGTAGGTCTGAATCGATGTGACAAGCCCAATCGGCCGCGACGCAACCTGCGGCCGTAGGTTCGAGCCTTTGGCGTTTTCCTCGCCACTGCCCTTGAGAAACGACCGCCAGTCGTCCGGGAAGTCGGGAATCTGCAGCGTCGTAAATGTGACCGGCCGGCCAACGCGGCCAATCTTGCGAATCAACTCGAATTCTTCAGCCAGCGTCTTCTTCTCACCGCCCATGGCCTCGAGCTTGCCAATCGTACTGGCCGGGATGAGTTCGAATACGCCAGAACCAACGCGCTGCATGGCTTCGGCCAAGGCAAGGAGTTCGTCTTCTTCCGCAAAGGTTCCCGGGACCGGCACGCCGCCCATGGATCGATGGCCGATCGTTCTCGAAGTCGTAAATCCGAGAGCGCCCGCCCGCATGGCTTCTTCGACCTGGCGTGTCATCTCCGCCATGTCTTCTGCGGTCGGGTCTTCGTTGTCGCGGCCGCGCTGGCCCATGACATAATTCCGAAGCGCGCCATGGGCGAGTTGTGCGCCGACATCGAGGGCGTACTCGCGAGTCGCCAGGAAATCCATGTACTCGGGGAACGATTCCCAGGCGCCCCAGGGCATGCCTTCGTGAAGGGCGGTGCCCGGGATGTCCTCGACCCCCTCCATGAGGTCGATGAGTTCATCTTCGCCGCCTGGTAGCGCCGGCGCAAAACCCACGCCGCAGTTCCCCATGACTACGGTGGTCACGCCGTGTGACGCCGACGGATCCATCTGGTCGTCCCAGGTCACCTGTCCGTCGTAGTGCGTATGCACGTCCACCCAGCCTGGCGTGGCCAGGGCGCCATCGGCATCAATGGTTTCGCGTGCGGCCTCGTCGACGTGCCCTCGTGCAACGATCTTCCCATCCCGAACGCCGAGATCTCCTGTTTCCTTGGGTGCTCCGGTTCCGTCAACGATGGTGGCGCCCTTGATGAGGTAGTCGAGCATGGCGGTCTCCTGGAATTCTAGGGTTCTGGGGTCGGAATGAGTGCCGACAGATTCGCACGAAATTGAAACCGGGACTAGAGCTTATTTGGGCCCGACAGACGGTGTGCTCGCCGACTTCACGCGATCCCATTGCCACGGCGACAGAAGTTGCGCGCCCCAGGTCATCGGGAAGCCCGGGAGATCGGGGATTCCCACGTCCTTGGGTGGCTCGTGATCCGTAGGTAGGAATCGGGTCCCGAAGACGATATCCCAGAGGATCAGATTCTGGCCGTAGTTCGTGTTGCTTTCCTGGACCAGCGGAGAATGATGCCAGCGATGCAGTTCCGCCATGCTGAATATCCAGTTAAGGGGGCCACACCGGATCTGCATGTTGGCGTGCTGGCAGATGCCATGAATGGTTGCGGTGACGACCCAGAGCGCGAAGACTGCTGGCTCGGCACCGAGCGCAACGAGCGGGACGATGAAGCCGATGTTGAGCAAGGAGATGTCCACGACGTGAAAGCGCGCGGCGTTCAGCCAATAGAGCCGTGGTGCACTGTGGTGTGTCGCATGAAAACGCCAGAGCCAGTCCGTCTCGTGTTCGAAGCGATGAAGCCAGTATTGGAAGAACTCGATGACGATCAGCGCCAGACACAGCTGTGCGACGAGTGGCCAGTCGTTAGGCCATGGCGAAGATCCCAATCGAGTCGAGAGGGACGCGCCGATCCCACCGCCCACAATCGTGACTGCCGGTCTCAGTAGGGCTCCCGAAACGATCGTGGTTCCAGCCCAGGCCGCGTCCGTAGCGACGTCAGCATGATTGCGATTCCAATCGGGCACGTAGGGATATACGCGCTCACCGATGATCACGATTCCGTAGCCGAACAAGAGGCCCGCGACCGTGGCGGATTCGATGGAGCGTCCGTCGCCGATCATGAAGATCGAAAGCGCGACCGATCCGAAGAGCGCGATGGGGAAGACGGTCCATGAGAAGAGGTCGCTGCCGCGGCGAGTGCTGTTTTGCGGGACGGGTCCGGCTTGGCGTGTGTCGTTATGCATCGGGAGAGCATAGGCGGGGAAGGACGATCGGGCGTCTGGGTCGTACTTCTTTGCTTTCGCCGTGTCTAGATCGTGCTTGGGTGGTGGCCCAGGGCGGGCTCGAAGAGCTAAGGTCGGTACGCCGATCGCACGCGCCTCAAGTTAGGCGCCGGAAAGCTTGAAATCGTCCCGACGCGGGGTGAGTATGCCCCGATCGCGGCCGATTACGTTGGCCGGGAATCGGTCGCTCTGCTAATCGAGCGGTGTTTCGTTCTTGTTGGGGGATTTCGTGACCATGCTGTCTAGCCACAGACTTCTGGAAGGTCGCCGTATCGGACTTTCCGACCCGATCTTACAGAGGCGACTCCTCTTCACCGCGATGACAGCAGTGGCGTTCGCAACCGCCTGTACTCAGGAGCAGGACGCCCCGCCGGCCGCCATGGCCGAAGATGCGTCGATCGCTGCGTCTCGGGCAAGCGCACTCGAAGCCGGGGCAGCGGCGGGACAAGGCGATTTTCAGAGCGTGCTCGACAGGGTCCATGAGAGAACCCGAAACGCGGATTCGCGCGACGGCATTCTTGCTGAAGAGCGGCTCTACTCGAATTTCAACGAAGAACTCATCATTCGCGACTTTTTCCAGGATCGCCGCGAAGGATTCTACCTCGACGTGGGATGCGCGGGGCCGATCAAAGGCAGCAATACCTACTACCTCGAGAAACACCTGGGCTGGACGGGAATCGGCGTTGACGCCCTCGATGGCTACGCCGCCGCATGGAAAGAGATGCGACCGAAGTCGCGGTTCCTGCGCCATCTTGTATCCAATCGCTCCGACGAATCACAGACCTTCTTCAAGTCGTGGGGGCTGGGCCTCTCCTCGACCAATCGCGAGTGGGCGACAGGCAAGGCCTTTGGCGAGAACTTTCCGACTGAAGAAATAGAGACCACCACGATCACGCTGAACGATCTGCTGGAACGCGAGGGTGTGACGAAGATCGATTTGATGTCGATGGACATCGAAGGCCATGAGTCGAGAGCGCTGGCCGGCTTCGACATCGAGCGTTTCCAGCCCGAGCTGGTGGTCATCGAGGGGCAGATTGCGAAGCCCAAGATCCAAGCTATTGCGAGCTATTTCGAGTGGCACGGATATGCGCGTATCGAGAAATATCGCGCCTTCGACATCGTGAATGAATACTACCAGCGCGTAGAACGCTGATAGGGACGTCCGATCGAAATCGAACCACCACTTATCTGTGGCTGGGACGTGGATTCAGTTCGGGTGGTGGCCCAGGGCGGGCTCGAACCGCCGACACCTCAATTTTCAGTCGAGTGCTCTACCAACTGAGCTACCGGGCCACAGGGGCGGGAGAGTACCAGCCCCGATGCCCCCGTCTAGAGACGGGGGATGAAATCCTTCGAAAACCCTCGGACATTCCGATCGGCTGCGTGTCGCGGAGGGAGTCGGGCGGCACCCATGGCGGCGCATTTGCCGAATCTCAGCGATCAGCCAGCACATTCACCGTCGTGTCGGGATGATTCGTCGACTCATCCTGCGCCTCGGCGCGCTGGGTCTGGGTTCCGATGTCGACTCTCGTTATGACGATATTCTCGATCGGCCGATGCCGCGGACCCCAGCGACCGATGCGATCGATGGGAACCGTCATGATTGCGTCGACGACGTCCATGCCCTCGCGGACGCGGCCGATCACCGTGTAGCGACCATCGAGATTGTGGTTGTCGGCCTGCATGATGAAGAATTGTCCGCCCGTGGAATTCTTGCGGCCCTTGTTCCCCATACCAACGACGCCGCGAACGAAGGGTGCGGCCGAAAACTCATCCTCGACTGTGAGATTGGGATGGCCCTGACCGTCGTTGCCGGGATCGCGGTCGCGGGAGTTTGGATCGCCTCCCTGGATCATGAATCCGGGAATGACACGATGAAAGGTCGTTCCGTCGTAATACGCGTCCATGGCCAGCTCGATAACTTGGGCGACAGTTTGCGGCGCTAGTTTGGGGATGAGTTCGATCGAGATCCTGCCGGTGCTTACCGGACTCTCGATCTCGATATTGAGCGTTGGGTGATTCGGATCGTCCGGCCAGACAAACACCGATGCCGTCTTGACCGAATTCGACTCATGAGTGTTGCCGGCCGCATGGATCGACACGCTCTGCGCGTCGGCGGTCTCCGCACGCTGACATGCGAGAGTCGTTGCCGCCGCGATGGCGGCGATCAACAGGCCCCCGATTCGAGTCGTCGTTACGCAACGCGGAGTGCGCTTCGCCGGGGACATGCATGTCTGTGATAGCGTGCGGGACATGCAATCTTCTTCGACCATATTTGTCTTGGAACTGAGGTGTTTGAGGCGCTCTGTCGTCGCCGCTCTCTTGCTTGTTGGTTGCCTCGTTATTGGATGCCAGAGCGGTGCGCCCGTCACGCAGGCGGTTCAGCCTCCCGCCATCGGTCGTCTCGGCATGGTCGTGTCGACGCATCACGCAGCTGCAGAAGCCGGTGCTCGGATTCTTCGCCAGGGAGGCAACGCGATCGATGCCGCCGTGGCGACGGCATTCGCTGTGGCCGTTGCACAACCCTTCTCCGCCGGCCTGGGTGGAGGCATGTTTGCACTGGTTCGCCTCGAGGGGGGCGAGATCGTTGCCCTCGATGCCCGAGAGACGGCGCCCGCAGCAGCCACGCCGACCATGTATACGGAGCAGGGCGTGCCCAAGGGCACTTCGGTTCATGGGCCTCTGGCGGTGGCGGTTCCGTCGTTTGTTCCCGGAATGGTCGAGCTGCTCGAGCGGTATGGCTCGATGTCCCTGCCCACTGTACTCGTCCCGGCGATCGAACTGGCTGAGCAGGGGCTGCTGATTGGCCCCTATCACTCGCGGCTCGCCGGGTACATGCGCGGCCGATTGGGCAAGGATCGTTTTCCAGAAACCTGGCGAATTCAGTTCGAGCCATTCGAATCGAGTGGGATGTTAGGCCAGACCCTGGTCCAGGCTGATCTGGGTCGGACGCTTCGGCTGCTCTCCGCACACGGTGAGTCCGAGCTGAGAGACGGGTCGGTGGCTCAGGCGATCGTCGCCGAAGTTCGCAAGCAGGGTGGACTGCTTTCGGTTGCGGATCTGCGGGATTATTCCCCGCGCTGGCGGGAACCGGTGCTGGGCCGTTATCGCGGCCTTCGGGTGGCGAGTTTTCCGCCTCCTTCTTCCGGTGGTGTCGTTTTGGTCGAAGCCCTCAATATTCTCGAGGGCTTCGATCTGGGTGCTCTCGAAGTAGGCTCGGCGCCCGCGATTCATCTCGTTTCCGAAGCGATGAAGTTGGCGTTTGCGGATCGAGCAGCGTTCATGGGGGATTCGGATTTCGTCGACGTTCCAATCGCGCGGCTGACTTCGAAGGCCTACGCCGAGGCCCAGCGCGCTCGCATCAACCTGGACCAGGCGACCTCGATCACGGGTCCAGGGTCGATCCCCGAAGACGCGGGAACGACCCATCTTTCTGTGACCGACGCTCGGGGACGCGCGGTGGCGCTCACGATGACCATCAACACCCCCTTTGGCTCGGGTATCACAGCACCGGGAACTGGCATCGTGCTCAACAACGAGATGGACGATTTCGCGATCGCGATAGGCAAACCCAATAGTTACGGCTTGATCGATACGCGGGGGGCGAATCTCGTGGCGCCGGGCAAGCGACCGCTCTCGAGCATGACGCCGACCATTCTCGACCGCGAGGGTGAACTCTTCATGGTCTCTGGCAGCCCCGGCGGGCCGAGGATCATCTCGACCACACTGCTCACGGTTTTGAATGTCGTCGATTGGAAAATGAATCCACAGGAGGCAGCGGCCTGGCCGCGTTTCCACCACCAGTGGGATCCGAATCGGCTGCGCGTCGAGCCGGAGACGAGTGACGAGGTCGTGGCCGCTCTGGAAGCTCGGGGTCACGCAGTCGAACGGACGAGTCGGCGCTGGTCGGCCGCAGAGGTGATCGTGGTCGACGGGGAGACTGGAGTTCATCTGGGTGGGGCGGACCCGCGGACCGATGGGCAAGCGGTTGGCGTCGATGCCGTTGATCTGGCGGATCAAGCGACGAACATATCTGAGACTGAAATAGTGGTTAAATAGACACGGTTTTAGTCGATTTGACTACATTTATCCAAAAACTGTGTTATATTCACTACGCAAAATGATTGAGGCGGGGTTTTCGGCGGATGGATCCGCGCCCAATGCGATCGATGCAAAGACGACTACGGCATCGATGCCCGACGGATCCCAGGGAAGTGGCGAATTCGCTGCTTGGAGCCGTCACTGGTAGAGGTGTAACGGAGGTGCCCCCGATCTTGAGATTCGGGGGCATCTGCATTTTTGGGCTCCTCGATACATTTTGATCTGTCCGGGTTGGTTCATCGGCCGCCCCAATCGGTGGTCGATGCGTATCTCATCAGTATCCGCGAAAAACAGCAGTGTTGGTGTGGTCCCGATCACCCCTCAGGAAACACAGCTTCAATTGCCTATCCCCTTCACAGTTGTCGGCCGTGATCGCCGCCGCCCCGGGGCCACATCTCATCCCTAGGGATGGACCGCCGTCACACTGTAGGCGTCGAGTCGGAAGATGCGCTGCGCCACGCGAAGGATGTCCTCCGGCGTGACCCCGGCGATGGCGGCCGGGTAGGCCTCCGTGTGATCCGCACCCAGTCCGTAGAGCGAGTCGAGGGCAATATGCGCGGCACGAGAATGGCTGCGTTGGGAGCTGATGGCGAAGCTCCCGGTTCCGTATCGGATTGCATGTTGAAGTTCCTGGGCGCTCGGCGCGACGCTCACGAGTCGATCGATTTCCTCGAAGATTCCGGCGCGCGCGCGGTCCAGCTTTTCAGGTGCGGTCGCGATGTAGAGACTGAAGTAGCCGGGAGCCAGACCTTCGATATTTGTGGCTGCAACCGTATACGCGAGACTCTGGCGATCACGCAATTCGAGAAAAAGGCGGCCGCCCTGACCGGCGAGCATCTGCGAGATTAGTTCCAGAGCGAAGCGATCCGGATCGTCCAGAGTGACCCCGCGGAAGCCGATGACCAGATGTGCCTGGGCGCGATCCTTGATCAACTCGGATTCGCGAATGCCCGGCTCGCGAGGCTCTTGCGGGGGCAGCGAAAAGCTGTCGCTCTTGGGGTCGGCGGTCTGCATCGAACCGAAGCGGTCTTCGACGAGCCGCCCGATGACATCCGGATCGATATCTCCAACCACCGCGATTGCAGCACGATTCGCACGCATCAGTCGATCGGAATGCGCGATCAGATCGTCGCGACTGAATCCACCGACCGTTTCGGTCTCGCCTAATACCGTCATGCGATAGGGATGGGTCTTGAATTCAGTTTCAGCAAAGAGCTGGAAGGCGCGCTGTCCTAATTGATCCACCCGCCGTTCGATCGCGGCCAGCGATTCGCGCCGTTCGCGCTCGATCTCTTCGATGTCGAAGCGTGGCTCGAGCACGGCGTCGGCAAATAGATTGAAGGCGGGCTCCAATGTTTCACTCAGACAATCCAGGGTGATGCCGACCGAGTTCCGTCCCGAGAAACCTTCGACATCCGCTGCCAACGCTTCGATCTGGCGCGCGAAGGATGCCGCGTCATGGGTGCGTGTGCCGCGACTCCACATGGCCGCGAGGAAACGCGTCAGGCCCGACTGCGCTTGATTCTCGCAGAGCAGGCCGCCGAGCGTGGCCAACCGGACTGCCACCACGGGGACCTCTGGACGTCTCAAGATGTGGAGCGAAAGCCCATTGTCGAGCGTCGCATCGAGTCGCTCCCCGGCGCCGTCCGCCGTCGTTCGCAGCGGCGAAAAGCGCAGCCTGTTTTCGGTCACGCCGCCGTCGGGCCGATCCAGCGGCGCATCGGCGGTCTTCTCTTCGACTTCTACACGGGTGATGGCTGCGGCTTCGAGTCCTTGGGATACCGCTTGGCGGATCGCGTCTTCATCAAGATTCGCGTCGGTCGACTCCGGGATCAGTGCGGCAATCGTCAATGCTTGGGGAAGGAGATATTTCTGGGCAACGCGCAGAAGGTCGTCGGGCGTGGCGGCGCGCAGTGTCTCGAGGGCTTCGGCCTCGCGCTCCCAGCCGCCGCCCATGTTCTCGAAACTGCCAAGCTTTGAAGCAATGCCGGACACGCTCTCGCGATCGAATTGGTCGCTGGCCAGGAAGTTGATGCGGGCGCGATCGAGTTCGGTCTGCGTGATGCGCTCGTGTCGCAGTCGGTCCGTCTCCTCGATGATGCGTCGAGTCGCGTCCAACAGGCGATTCGCGTCCGTTTCGAAACCCACGCTGAAGAGCCCGCGGTCGAGCGGCGTGTAGGCGCTTGCATCGATGCGATCTACGAGCGCTTCTTGTTCTCGAATCTTCCGCACGAGTCGGCTCGATTCGCATTCGCCGAGTACGTAGGCGAGAAGGTCCAGATACGTTGAATCGCGATCAATGAAATTCGAAGCCGGCCATGAAAGATCGACGCGATGTCCTTCGAAGGGCTTGCGAAGGACAGCGATTCGCATCGCTTCTTGCGCGGGCTCGACGGGTCGTATTCGATTCGCGGGCACGGAAACAGCGTCGGAGAAGAGCCTCTCGATTTCCTCAGCAACTTCCTCGGACGCAAAGTCTCCTATGGCTACGACCATCAAATTATTCGGTGCGTACCAGCGTTCGAAGAACGCGCACACTTGGTCACGATTGAAGGACGCGACATTTGAGGCGGGGCCGAGGATCGGTAGGCCGTAGGGATGCAGGGGGTAGCATTTGCGAAAGGCCAGCTCGCCTAACACATGTCCGGGCGTGTCCTCGGATCGATTGATTTCTTCCAGCACGACTTCGCGCTCTCGGGCGATCTCGTCGTCATCGAAAATCGAGAATCGCACTGCATCTGTCAGGACGTCGAGGCCTTCGCGCCAAGCGGCGGAGGGGAGCGTCGCGTGGTAGACGGTCGAGTCGAAGGAGGTATAGGCGTTGATGTTGCCGCCGAGGCCTTCGATGTCGCCCGCGATCTCGCCGACGGCTCGGCGTTCGGTGCCCTTGAAGAGCATGTGTTCATGGAAATGCGCCAGGCCCTCTTCGCCTGGCCGTTCGTCGGCGGAACCGACGCCTGCCCAGATCTGAAGCTCGACGACTGGGGAGCGATGGCTCTCTCGCAACAAGATCGTAAGCCCATTCGGAAGCACGCGATGGAGAACTGCGGGCGGCGCCGACGCTGGTGCGGTCGAAGAGCTGGGAGGGGCGGGATGGGTTTGGGTAGAGGTGGCGTTTTGGCTCAAAGCGCGCCGAGAGTACCCGAGCCGAATGCGTCTCGCCCGCTAGGGTCTTGCCATGGCCGAGGATTTCGACGTTTTCGACGATGGCGCCGTGGGCGTGTATCTGCATCTGCCTTTTTGCGAGCGGATCTGTCCCTACTGTGATTTCGCAGTTGTGGCCGCGCCCGAACTCGGAGCCGGACGAGAGGCGCGCTATGTCTCGAATCTGTTGACCGAACTGAAGGCTCGGCGAAGCGATTTCGAGGGCAGGGCGCTCGCATCCCTCTATTTCGGTGGCGGGACACCCTCCTTGTTCACACCGCAGTCGATTCGTGAGCTCGCTCTGGCTGTGGGCGCCGCCTTTGCCGAAAGAGGGGACGACGCGGCGGGGGGCCGGGTCCCTGAAATTGAAACGACACTCGAAGTCAATCCGAGCACCATTGAATGGGCGCGTCTTCCGGATTTTCGGGCGGCCGGAATCAATCGACTTTCGATCGGTGTGCAATCCTTCAACGACACTCTGCTCAAGCGATTGGGTCGGGCCCATCGCGCACCGATCGCGCGCGAGACCCTTTGTGCGGCCCGTGCTGCTGGCTTTGACAACCTTTCCATCGATCTGATCTTTGCCGCCCCGGGCGAGAGCCAAGGCGATCTGGCCCGCGACCTCGACGAACTTCTCGAATGGGAGCCCGAACACATTTCGACCTACGAGCTGACCTTCGAGCCCGAGACCCCGTTCGGGCGTGCCTTGGCGGCCGGAAAGATGAACTCCTGCGATGAGGATCTGGCCGCGGACATGACGCTCCAGATCGAGGGCCGATTGAAGGCCTCGGGCTTTGGGCGCTACGAGATATCCAATTATTCGCGGGGCGAAGAGACGCGATCCCAGCACAATCAGCGCTATTGGCAGCGACAAGCCGTTCTCGGCCTCGGAATGGGTGCGCATTCGGCAGAGGCGCGCAGCGCGGGGCTCCCGCATGGTGCGAGGCGAGCGAATCCTCGACGACTCGGCGAATGGGAAGAGCGGATCCGGACGGATCCTGCGCGGACAGGCGATGAAGAAAGATTGTCGGTGGCGGGATCGCGCGGAGAAGCCGTATTTCTGGCGCTCCGGCAGGCTGAAGGGCTATCGGCGCTAAGGTTCGAAGCGGAATTCGGAGGCTCGCCGCGTGTCTTCTTCGAAGCCGAGATCGAGGCCATGATTCGGCGGGGCTGGCTGATCGAAGGAGGAAGAGTGGCAGGGGACTTGCGGCTGAGTGATTTGGGACGACTCCTTGCGGACGATGTCGCGGCGGAGTTCGTGGCTGCGGTCTAGGTTCTATGCTGTCGGCGTGCGCGGGCGGGATCGTGGGCGCATGGAGAGGCGCTGCGGCGCGAATCGGGAATTGACGCTCTTGAAGGGCGGGGGTATAGGTGAAACGCGGAATCGCGGAACGCCTTCTCCGTTGAATTAAGTGGGGGATTTCATGCCGGGTCTGCCAGGGGGCGCGAAGCCCAAGGTTCACGGGTCTAGTTCTTCCCAGACCCCGCGAACGGAATTGACCGAGCGCCAGGCGCGGGTCTTTCGTGCGTTGATCGCTGCGTATGTGGGTCAGGCAGGTCCCGTCTCCTCGCAGACGCTGGCCCAGCTCCTGCCGGTTCCGCTTTCCTCCGCCAGTATTCGCAACACGCTGTCCGAGCTTCACGAAGCCGGCTTGATCCATAAATCGCATGCTTCCGCCGGTCGAGTGCCCACGGAATTGGGGCTGCGGATCTTCGTCGACGATCTACTCGAGGTCGGCACCCTCGGCCCGCATCAGCAGCGGCTACTGGATCGGTCCCTTTCGGGTGTCGATGCCGCCGAGACACCGCGTCAAGCCTCGCAATTGCTTTCGGAATATACGCGGCAGCTCGGATTCGTGGTCGCGCCGCGTGTCGAGCATCAGCGCTTGAAGGCGATTCATCTCGTCGCCATCAGCTCCGAACGCGTGTTGATTGTGTTGGTGGCAGAGAGCGGACGAATCATCGAACGCATCCTCGACCAGCCCTCGCCGATCTCACAACGCGAGCTCGAGCAGATCGGCCAGCTGCTTTCCGAGCGCGTCGTCGGGCGCACTCTGATCGGCCTGCGTCGCATTCTCGAGATCGAACGCGATGAGTTGCGGGGGCAGGCGGACGAAATCTTGCGCCGAGCTTGGAAACTTGGATTCGAGGCCTGCGAGTCACAGAGCGAAGACGATCTGATCGTCGCGACGCGTCTTGCGCTGCTCGACCAACCGGAATTCGCAGACCCGGGTCGTATTCGAGGGCTGTTCACAGCACTCGAAACCAATCAGCGCCTGCTTGATCTCTTGCGACAGATCGCACAGGCCGATGGGGGCGAGAAGCGCGTGGGTCTATCGATGTCGCTTGGGACCCAGCTTGGGGAACCCGCGCTACGAGACTGTGTCCTGATGGCGGTGCCCTATGGGCGACCGGCCGAGCCGGATGCGCTTGGCGTGCTGGGCGTGATTGGGCCACAGAGGATGGATTACGGCCGGGTGATTCCGCTGGTTCATTACTGTGGCGAGCTGGTGACGCGTAAGCTTCAGGCCTGAATGTGTCGGCCGATGGAAAATTTAACCCGAAATGGACGATTCTGTGATGAATGAAATGCACGACAGCCCCGCGGACAACCCCCCCGACGACGAAAACGATCTGAACGAGGGCGCAGAGCCGGGTTCCAGCGAATCCGATGGCCCTTCGGTCGAGGCGAGCTCAGAAATGGAAGAAGCCTTGCGCGAGGCGACTGAGGCTCTCGAAGAGCGCGACACTCCGGATTCAAGCGCCACAGCGCCTGGGGCCACAGATGCTTCGGGCTCTGCGGACAAAATGACGATCGAGCTACTCGCCGAGGAGCTCCAGGATCTGAAGGGGCTTCACGACGCGAAGCTCAAGGAATTCGACGACCAGAACGAGCAATTTCTCCGGCTACAGGCCGAATTCGACAATTTTCGGCGACGCAGTCTGAAGGAGAAGCAGGAAAGCTTGAAGTTTGGGCATCAGAATCTCGTCAAGGATCTTCTTTCGGCGGTCGATAATTTGGAACGCGCCTTAGAGCATGGGGCGCAGAATGACGGATCGGAGGGTGGAAGTTCCCCCGAGGCCAACGGAATCCTGGACGGCGTCCAGCTGGTACACCGAGAGATTCTCGGTGCGCTGGCGAAGCACGGCGTCAAGGAAATCGAGGCCAAGGGTCAGATCTTTGATCCAGCGATTCACGAGGCAATGGGGCAGCTGCCAAGCGAAGAAGTGGCTGCCAATACGATTCTCGAGGTGCTCCAAAAGGGTTATGTGATCCACGATCGGATGGTGCGTCCGGCGCGGGTCATCGTCTCACGGCAGGCCACGGCAGAAGAAGCCGAGGCGGGAGACGGCTCGGCAGAAAAGAATTAAGGCTGGACCCTCTCGATTTGTTCGGTGGGTTCCGGCGGATCAATGAAGAGGGAGCGGCCGACAATGAGTGAAACTGCAGATCCGACTGGCAAAGTCATTGGGATCGATCTAGGGACGACCAACAGTTGTGTCGCGGTGATGATCTACGACCAGCCCGAAGTGATCGCGAACTCCGAGGGTGCACGCACGACGCCATCCATGGTGGCGTATCTTGAGAGTGGCGAGAAGCTGGTTGGCCAGATCGCCAAACGCCAGGCCGCAACGAATCCAGATCGAACCATCTTCGCGGTGAAGCGACTCATCGGACGGAAGGTCGACGCCGAAGAAGTTCAGTCTTTCGCGAAGGTCGCGCCTTTCAAGATCGTGGCCGCTGACAATGGTGATGCCTGGATCGAAATCGACGGCAAGCCCTGTTCGCCCCAAGAAATTTCCGCGATGGTGCTCGCACGCATGAAGGTGACCGCCGAGGAATTCCTCGGCGAGACGGTCTCCCAAGCCGTGATCACCGTCCCCGCCTATTTCAATGATGCACAGCGACAGGCCACCAAGGAGGCGGGCAAGATCGCCGGCCTTGAGGTGATGCGGATCATCAACGAGCCGACGGCGGCGGCACTCTCGTACGGGATCAATCTCGATCAGGACCAGAAGATCGCGGTCTTCGATCTCGGCGGCGGCACCTTTGATGTTTCGATCTTGGAGCTCGGTGACGGCGTATTCCAGGTTCTGAGCACGAACGGGGACACCTTCCTCGGAGGTGAGGACTTCGACAATATCATCGTCGAGAGTCTGGCCGCGACCTTCGAGAAGGAAAATGAAGTTGATCTGCGAGGTGATCCGATGGCTCTGCAGCGGCTGAAGGAAGCCGCCGAACGGGCCAAACAGGAGCTTTCAACAGCCACTGAGACAGACATCAATCTGCCCTTCATCTGTGCGGACGCCGATGGCCCAAAGCATCTCGTACATACGTTGTCGCGCGAGGAACTAGAGACCATGGTCGGCGACATGATCGCTCGACTCGAAGCCCCTTGTAAGTTGGCTCTCGAAGATGCAGGAATTTCGGCCTCTGATCTCGACGAAGTCGTCCTGGTCGGGGGCATGACGCGAATGCCCATGGTTCAGACGAAGGTGACGGAAATCTTCGACCATGATCCGATGAAGGGTGTGAACCCGGATGAGGTGGTGTCTGCCGGGGCGGCTATTCAGGGTGGTGTGCTGACGGGAGAGGTGGACGACGTGCTGCTCCTGGATGTGACGCCGTTATCGCTTGGGGTTGAAACCCAGGGTGGCGTCGCGACGAAGATTCTCGAGAAAAATACGACCATTCCGTGCACGAAGAGCCAGGTTTTTTCGACGACCGAGGATCATCAGGACGTGGTTCGGATCCATGTCTTGCAGGGTGAACGGGAAATGGCGGAAAACAATATGACGCTCGGGCGATTCGAGTTGGTCGGGATTCCGCCGGCACCTCGTGGCGTGCCACAGATCGAAGTCACTTTCGCCATCGATACGGACGGCGTGGCCAGCGTGGCCGCCAAGGATCTCGGGACGGGCAAGGTTCAGAGCATCGAGGTCACGGCATCCAGTGGTCTCCGCGAGGAAGAGGTCGATCGACTGGTGGAGGAAGCCGAGGGTCACGCGATTGCTGATCAGGCGCTTCGGAGTCTGATCGAAGTCCAGAACAAGGCAGACGGTCTGATGTATTCGGCGACCAAGACCCTCGAAGAATTTGCGGAGAATGTCGACGAAGCAGAGCGCGTCTCGGTTTCGGAGCAGATCGAGAAGACCCGAGCTCAGATGGGTGGTGAGGATCCAGCGGCCCTCGAAGCCGCGATCGAAGAACTTTCTCGCCGAAGTTATGCGCTCACGGAAAAGCTCTACGCGACTCTGGGAGCGGAAGAGGAAGTAATTGGGGGCGATTCAGAGTAGGCCCCATCCCCATCGGACGAGTTGCCCGCGTCATCCCCCTATTGCTTGAGCCCGGCCTCCCGATTTTCCTTGCGTGCCACGATTTCGATGAGTTTTCGGCCTTGACACTCGCTCGGTGGGGACGAGGGTTCGCCGGATGCCGCCCACAGGCGGCGCGCATCCAGAGCGCAAGAGGGGATGGGTTTGAGTAAGCGGGACTTCTACGAAATTCTCGGGGTCGATCGAGGCGTCTCGGAAGGCGACCTGAAGAAGGCCTACCGAAAGCTCGCTCTGGAATGCCATCCAGACCGAAATCCAGACGACGCACAGGCGGAAGAGCGCTTCAAAGAGGTCTCCGAGGCCTATGCCGTCTTAGCCGATTCCGAGAAGCGAGCACGCTACGACCGCTTCGGTCATGCGGGAATGGGGGGGGCCGGGGGTGGACAGCCGGGTGCGGACTTCGGCGATCTGGGCAATTTCGGCGATCTCTTCAGTGATCTCTTTGGCGATATCTTCGGTGCCGCCGGCGGGCGGGCGGGAAGTCGGCATGGGCGCGGACAGCGCGGTGCCGACCTGCGTTACAACCTTTCGATCGATTTGATGGACGTTCTCGATGGCTGCGAGCCCAGCATCAGGATTCCGAAGATGAATCGCTGCGACAGCTGCTCGGGGTCGGGCGCCGCAGAAGGCTCGAAGCCCGCGCGCTGCGGTCGCTGTGGCGGTGTTGGGCAATTGGCCTTTCAACAGGGATTCTTTCGAGTCAATCGAGCCTGTGACGCCTGTGGCGGCTCGGGTGAAGTGATCACGAATCCTTGTTCGAATTGTCGCGGCGCGGGTCGGGTCGAGGGGCAGAAGACGATTCAGCTGAAAGTGCCGCCGGGCGTCGATGATGGCGCGCGGCTGCGGGTTAGCGGCGAAGGCGAGGCCGGCATCGCGGGCGGTGAGGCTGGCGATCTATACGTCGTGATGAATCTGTGCGAACACCAGCTTTTTGAGCGAGAAGGGACGGATCTACATCTCGAAGTGCCGGTGGCCTTTGTTCAGGCAGTCTTGGGGGCAGAGATCGAAGTGCCCACTCTCGACGGGAAGGTTCAGCTCCAGATTCCAGAAGGCACTCAGTCCGGTCGAGTGCTGCGTTTGCGTGGCAAGGGGCTCCCCCCACTGCAACCGCGGATGGACCCGGCTCAGCTGAAGAAGATGCGCGGAGATCTTTACGTGCGGGTCTTCGTGGAAGTGCCGACCAAGTTGAACGCGCGTCAGCGCCAGCTGCTCGAAGAATTCGCTGCCCAGTCGGGCCACGAGGTCTCGCCCAAGACCAAGGGATTCATCGAACAACTTCGCAACTTCTTCGACTGATCGAGTGATGGCGGATCTTGGGTATGGACCTCTCGTCCATACCAGGGCTCGGATGCCAGCCGACCCGTTCCTCGAACTTGTTCTTTGATAGAGGTGCCTCTCCGGTCAGCCGCGGACTAGACTGTTCGCGGTTAAGAAATGGGTCGTGGGTGGGGGTGTCATGGGATCGTCGACGTGTTCAGCATGCATGGGCTGCGAGGTCGTCGTAGAGAAGCGCGCCTCGCTCCGGGTTGCCGGCATTGCTCTCGTGCTCGCATTGCAATTCGGATGTGCGCTCTCGGGCTCCGGCCCCGCTCCGATTCCACTCGAACAGCGTGCGGCCTACGATGCCGCGATGGGCAATCTGCCGGCCAATTCTCGGGCCGCGGCCGATCAACTCGAAGCGTTCATCACTCGCTTTCCGCGCAGTCAGTTGTCGGATGATGCACTCGAGCAGCTTTCGCAGATTGCCTTTGCCAACGGTCGTCAAGAGTTGGGTATGCGCCATCTCGGCCAGATTCTCCGGGACTACCGGAAATCCGATCGCGCGGCCCCGGCTAGGCTGCGCCTGGCCCAGCTCGAGTACGCACGCGGCCATGCGGAAACGGCCAGGCGGCTGCTCGACTCACTCGATCTACGAAGGCTCGCACTTCCGCAACAGCGTGCCGCGCTGCGGCTGCGAATCGCTCTTGCTCGCACACCCGTCGAACGCATGGAGCAGCTGAGTCTGTTGGCTGCCAAGCTTCGCGAAGTGGATGGCTCCGCGCGGATTGATTCCGTGGGGCGGACACGACTCGAATCGCGCATCAACACGGTGGATCGCGAACTCTCGGGGCTGATCGAATCGGCCGCTTCGGCAGAACTCGAAGCGATGGTGTCCAGCCTGCGTCGCCGTCCGCCGGCCTCGGCCATTGCGCTCGAGTTGAGTCGTCGGGCATTGGATTCCGGTCAACTCGATCTGGCTTCGCGGCGGATCGATCGCGCAGATGCATTGGTTCACAGCGAGATGGATCGTGGCCAGCTTAGGCTTCAGCAAGAGCGACTTGAAATGCTGCGGGCCTCTGCTGAGGCAAACGCGGAGCTGCCGCGACTTCGAGACCTGGCAGATCGTGCACGTCCGCGAACCCAGGGCGCGAGTGGAACGATTGGTGTCGTGCTTCCGCTCTCGGGTCGTTTTGCCAAATTTGGGCAGGAGAGTCTTCGGGGCATTCTGATGGCGACCAGGCTCTTCGACGAGGGCGATGAGCCCGGCGTGCTCGCCGATGATTTCGAATACCCGGATGGGGGTTTAGGGTCGCGTCAGGACGGACGCATCGCCGCGGAACCCAGGCTCCGCGTTCTGGTTCGTGACTCAGAAGGGGATCCCGTCCGTGCGGCGGAAGCGGTTCGCGAGTTGGCTGCGGACCCGTCGATTCTCGCCGTGGTCGGACCGATTTTCAGCGACGAATCGCTGGGTGCGGCCGAAGCTGCGGAACGCATGAGAATTCCGCTGGTCACCCTGTCGACCCGTGAGGATGTCGCGACTGGACGATCACAGGCTTTCCGGATCCGAACGACGCCTGCGGACGAGGTTGGCGTTCTCGTCGGTCATGCCTTTGAGGAGCTCGAAGCCACGCGCTTTGCTGTGCTCTATCCCGAGACCCGGTACGGCCGCGGGATGCGCAAGCTCTATTGGGACGCCGTGACGGCGCGCGGTGGAAAGATGGTCGCTGCCTCGAGTTACGATCCAGAGGCAACGGATTTTTCGAGCGCGGTTCGCGGCATGATCGGATATCGCTTTCTCACGAATCTCGAAAAACAGGCCATCGAGGAACGGACAAAAATCCTACGGGCCGCGCGAAGAATCGAGCCTACGGATGCGGCGATCCTGCGTCAGGCGCTCTATCCCCTGATTGGTCCCGAAGGTGAGCCGCTTCCACCGATCATCGATTTCGATGTGCTCTTTATTCCGGATGCGGCGGAAACCATCGCCTTGATCGCACCCGGGCTCGCGTTTCATGAGATCAAGGGTGTGAAACTGCTGGGATCGAATGATTGGGTCGATGAAGAACTGTTGCGTGTGGCTCGTCGTCATGTCCGAGGTTCGATCATCGCGACACCCTTCTACGCCGAGAGCGACGTGCCCATCGTTGCGGAATTCGTCCAGAGCTTTCGCAATACTTTTGGCGAGATTCCCAGCGCCTATTCGGCGCAGGCCTTCGATGCGACCAACCTCATTCTCGTGCAACTGGCGTCTGGATTGACCAACCGATCTTCGGTGCGCGACGGATTGCTCGATACCCGTGCGTATCCGGGTGCCACAGGGGTGTTGACTATGCGACCAGATGGCAACGCGCGAAGGCGACCTTTCCTCTTGAGCGTTTCGGGACGTCGTTTTCGGTCGCTGGATTGAGTGCTGACTCTGCCGGTTTCTGTGCGGAGCTGCCACTTTCTTGCCGGTTATGAGACGTTTCAATTCGAAACCCGTCTGGGCATCAGGACTCTCAAGTCACCCCATTTCTAACCGTTAAGTTTCCAATGGATAGTCTGCCTCCGGTCGACCAACTGCCCGACGAGTACCCCGTTCTGGCGTTGCGTGAGTTCGTTGTTTTTCCGTACATGGTTCTTCCGCTCTTCGTTTCGCGCGATCGATCGATCGCCGCGGTCGAAGAAGCCCTGGAAGGCAATCGACTGGTCTTGCTGGTCGCGCAGCGCAATCCCGAGACGACAGAGCCCGATCCCGACGATCTGTATCAGGTTGGTACGATCGCGATGGTTATGCGCAGCATGCGCATGCCCGACGGCCGGTTGAAGGTCCTGGTTCAAGGCCTGGGCAAGGCGCGAATTGATTCGGTGATCGAACGTTCTGCATCGACATGGGTTCGTGCATCGTCGATTGAATCCACGGAAGAAGCGGCGGACGATTGGACGATTGAGGGCGAGGCGCTGACTCGATCGGTTCGGACTCGGGTCGAGGAACTCCTCCCGCTCAAGAATCTGCCCCCCGAAGTGCTGTCGATTACGACGAATGTCCAGAGCCCGGGACGTTTGGCCGACCTGGTCGCCTCGAATCTTCGCTTGCGAATGGAAGAGGCCCAGGAAGTTCTCGAGATTGAGGATTCCCTCGCCCGCCTGCGCAAGGTGGATTCGCTGTTGAAGCGCGAGCTTGATGTTTCTTCGATGAAGGCGGATATCCAAAGCCCGCTGCCGGAGAGTCTCGGCAAAGATCATCGCGAAACATTCTTGCGCGAACAGCTGCGGGCGATTCAAGACGAGCTCGGAGAATCGGATCCGCAATCCGAGGAGTTCGACGAGTACCGCTTGAAGGTCGAAGAGGCGAATCTTCCCGAGACCACACGGGAGGAGACGGATCGTCAGCTTCGTCGACTCGAACGCATGCATCCAGATGGGCCCGAATCCCAGGTCGTTCGCAATTACCTGGACTGGGTCGTCGAGCTTCCCTGGGATCGAAGCTCTCCTGATCAACTCGACCTGGATCGTGCACGCAAGATTCTCGACCAGGATCACGCCCACCTTTCGATCGTGAAGGATCGAATCCTCGAATTCCTGGGCGTTCGGAAACTGCGCGACGATTCGCGCGGACCGGTTCTCTGCTTCACGGGACCACCCGGCGTTGGCAAGACTTCACTCGGTCGGTCAATTGCGCACGCGATGGGTCGCGAGTTCGTTCGTGTCTCACTGGGTGGCGTGCGCGACGAAGCGGAGATTCGAGGACATCGACGAACGTATGTGGGTGCATTGCCGGGTCGAATCATTCAGGGGCTGAAGCAAGCGGGGACGAACAATCCGGTCATGATGCTCGACGAGCTGGACAAATTGGGTGCCGATTTTCGAGGCGATCCATCCGCGGCCCTGCTCGAAGTACTCGACCCCGAGCAGAACTCTAATTTCAGAGACCACTTCCTGAACACACCCTTCGATTTATCCCGCGTGCTCTTTATCGCAACCGCCAACATGCTCGACTCGATTCCCGCACCGCTTCGAGACCGCATGGAGATCATTCGTCTCTCCGGTTACACGCCGGAAGAAAAGACGGAGATCGCCACGAGCTATCTCATTCCGAGACAAGTCAAAGAGCATGGACTCGCTTCGGAGGAAATCAGCTGGACGCGAAACGCTGTCGAGTCGCTATGTGCGCAATACACCTATGAGGCTGGAGTTCGGGACCTCGAACGAAAGGTCGCTGCGGTCTGCCGAAAAATCGCGCGACGCAAAGCCGAAGGCGATGACTCTAAGGTGGCCGTTAATCGCAAGGTACTCGACAAATTACTGGGCCCGCCTCCCTTTCGAAACGAGATGATTTCGAAGGAACCCGACATTGGTCTGGTCAATGGTCTCGCCTGGACGGAAGCGGGCGGTGAGGTCTTGTCGCTCGAAGCCAATCTCTCCCATGGCCGAGGCCTGGTCCTGACAGGCCATCTCGGCGACGTCATGAAGGAGAGCGGCCAGACAGCGCTTTCTTATGTTCGATCGATTCTGTCGGACATCGGCATTTGCGAGCGTGAGTTTGCCCGACAACAGGTGCATGTTCATGTTCCCGCTGGCGCTACGCCCAAGGACGGTCCTTCGGCGGGCATCGCGATCGCCACGGCCATCGCGTCGCTGGCTTCGGGGATTCCGATTCGCGGTGACATCGCGATGACCGGAGAAGTGACGCTTCGGGGTCGGGTTCTTCCCGTAGGCGGCGTTCGTGAAAAGGCGCTGGCCGCACTGCGAAGTGGCATCACGACGATCGTCATTCCCGAGCAGAATGTTGCGGACCTGCGAGAGATTCCAAAGGAATTGAAAAAGCGGATTACTTTCATTCCAGTCGCTCATATGGTCGACGTGCTCAACGCGGTCCTGGTTGAAGAGATCGAGTGGAAGCCGCGTGAGCGCAAGGTGCGAACTCGATCCGCCGGCCAGACCTCTACGGCACCTGTCCAAGCCAAGAAACAAGACTGAATCATCGACGACAGCTGCGGCAGACCATTCGACCCACACGAGCGACACCCAGGGCCGAGTGTCTTTGGTTGCTCTGGATCTGATGGGGCTTGCTAGTCTCGGCCCATGCCGCGGCGAGAACGCACACTGGCTGATCTTGGAGAGCCTGCGCTGATTCGGCGGATTGCTCGGCGTGCGGGTCATCCCGCGAGCGCCGTCTGGCCCAAAGCCATAGGGGACGATGCCGCGATCCTGCGACCCCGCAAGAACGAAGACCTCGTCCTTTCGACGGATGCCCAGGTGGAGGGCACTCACTTTCGATTTGAACGGGAATCGCCGCGGGCGATCGGTCGCCGCGCGCTGGCCGTCAATCTTTCCGATCTCGCCGCGATGGGAGCACGGCCGGTGGGTGCGCTGCTGAGCCTGTGCGCGCCCCCGGAGTTGGCGCTGTCGGTCTTCGATGGGATGGTGGCGGGCTTCGTCGACGAATCTCGCCGCTTCGACTGCCCATTGGTCGGCGGGAATCTCTCGAAGGCCCGGGAATGCAGCCTCACGGTCACGGTCGTCGGGCGGGTGAAGCGCGGCCACGCTCTTCGGCGTGAGGGTCTTCGCCTGGGTGATCTGCTCTTCGTGACCGGCGAACTGGGTGCCGCCGCCCTGGCCAGGCTGCGCGCAGATCGTTCTGGTGGCCAGCTCCGTCGGATCCCCACGGCCCGAATCGAAGCAGGGCTCGCGCTGGCCCAAATTCCACAGGTTCGCGCGTGTATCGATCTTTCCGATGGGCTGGCGAGCGATCTGAGTCAGCTGCTCGAGTGCACCGGCCTCGGCGCCGAAATCGACCCTGGAAGCCTTCCTTCTCCGAGGGGCTTTACGCGGTCTTGCGTCAGTCTCGGGCTCGATGCGACGACGCTTCAGGCGGCAGGTGGTGAAGATTATGAGCTTCTATTCGGGCTATCGCCGACGAACGAATGGGCGGATCCCCGTCGTCTGGGCAAGCGTCTGGGCGTGTCTGTGAGCCGTATTGGACACGTCGTGCGGCGGTCTGGAATCCGCGGTCTGCCTAAGATTCCAACCGCACATCACTTCTAGGCCCCAGGGCACTTCGAAGACCCGCGGACGTCAAGCCGAGGCCCGGTGGGGCCGATAAGACTGTGGTGAGACTATCTCTAACGGCCAGGTTTGTAATCGGTTCCCTCATCGTGGCGGCGGCGACTTCGCTGCTGCCCGATCTCGCTCGTCATTTCGGGATAGGCTTCTCGACCTGGGGCTCGCTCTTTGTTGCCCTCGGCGTGGGCGGCGGTATCGGCTTCTCGCTTTCTCGAATGTTGGGCGTCAAATTCGACGAGCTGCGTTCGGCGACCGAGCGAATTCGGGAAGGCGATCTTCGCGTCGGTCTCGAACCCGCGGCCGGTGGGCGATTTTCGGACGAGGTCGACGATCTCGCCGAGAGCCTGTTTGGAATGGTCGAACAGATCCGACTCTTTGTCTCGCGCGTCCAGGGCACTGCGACTTCGGTTAGTGATTCGTCGGCGGGTCTCGAAGGGGCCTTCGATCGCCTGAGGCGAGACAGCGACGAGATGGCGAGCACCGCGACGGAAGTTTCTGGTGGTGTCGATCAAGAACAGGAACTACTCGGTCAGGCCTCCCATCGCATGGCGCAGGTTTCGAGCGAGATCGATCTGAATGCGGGCCGCGCTCGCGAAGCGTTTGGTTTTGCGGCAGAAGCGAATCAGAAGTCGGGCACCGGCGTTGAAGTCGCGCGTCTGGCCATCGAAAAAATGAAGGCCGTTTTCGAGCGCGCGGAAAGCACCAGCGAAAAAGTCTTTGAACTCGAAGCCAAGACCCGTCACGTCCATCAGATCACCGAGATCATTACGAGCGTCGCCCATCGGACCAATCTTCTCTCGCTCAACGCTTCAATCGAGGCGGCACGAGCCGGCGAAGCGGGACGTGGCTTTTCGGTGGTCGCGGATGAAATTCGAAAGCTGTCGGAAAACGCCGGCCGCAGCGCTGACGAAATCACACAGCTCATGCATGAGATTCAAGGCGACACGGCCATGGTCGCGGACGAGATGCGTCAGTCGAGCGTGGTAATCGCGGAAGGTCGTGAGGACATCAATACGATCGCCGGGGCGCTCGCTCAGATCAGCATGGCTGTCTCGGAAGCCGCGACGCGCTCCGAAGAGATTTTTCATGGTGCAGACAGCCACTCTCTGAATGCGGAGAGCATGGTCTCAGCGATCGAAGAGATCGCGAAGGTCGCTGCCGGAAACGGCAAGAACGTTCTGGATTTGGCCCAGACCATGCGCGGCCAACAGCAGACCCTCGATGAGATTTCGACTTCTGCCGGAGAGGTTCGGCGTCTAGCAGATGAACTCGAATCGTCGCTGAGCTTTTTTCACATCAAAGGCAGCCCGCGTGTCGAGGCGACTAAAAAAATGTCCGATGTGGACGCTGAAGCGTGAGTGCCACGGCTTTCGCAGTGGCGGGCGCGGATCGCCTTCTGACCTTTCTTTTCGACGACGTGCGTTATGCCGTGCCGATCGCCTGGGTCCTCGAAGTGGCAGAGAAAGATCGAGTGACGAGCGTGCCGTCGCTGGCGTTGCCGATCGGCGGGGTGATGAATTGGCACGGTGAAGCCCTGCCTCTGATTGCGACGGAACTCTTGCTGGGTTGCGATCGGGATGAGGCGGGGGCGACACCATTCGGTGCGGCGACCACCGTGGGGTATGCACAGGAACAGGTTCTGGTCCTGGCCGAGAAGCCGGGCAGCACAGCGTGTCTGGGAATGCCGGTCGATCGCGTCATCGGGCTGGTGGATGACTCTGAGAACACAATCGCCGACACCACCCACGTTACCGCCACTGGCGAGGCCGGTGGACAGGTTGGGAAGTCGATGGGACGAGGCGGCGATGGACTGATCGTCGAGCGTCGACCGATTGACGGTCGAATCGTCCATGTCCTGTCGCCAGCCGTTCTGGTCGCACGGGGCGGCGAGGTTGTTGAGAGCGCCACGATTTAATCCGTATTGCGCGGCAGAGTTGGTTTTATTTTTTGCTTGGGAGAAAACGAGATGGCAAGAGTACTCATTGTAGATGATGCGTCCTTTATGAGGCAGATGATTCGAGAGATCATCGAGCCAGAGGGACATGAAGTCGTGGGTGAAGCGACGAATGGGATCGAGGCGGTTGATCTATACAAGGAGTTGATGCCGGATCTCGTCACAATGGACATCGTGATGCCCAAGCGCTCGGGGATCGACGCTGTCAAGATGATTCTCACGGATCATCCGACCGCGTGCATCGTCATGTGCAGCGCGCTCGGTCAGGAGACCCTAGTGATGGAGGCGTTTTCGGCGGGCGCCCGCGATTTCATCGTGAAGCCCTTCAAGCCCGACAGCGTCGTCTCCACGCTTGCGAAGGTCATTGAGAAAACGAGCGACTGAAGATGGCGCTCGACATGGCCAAATATCGGCGGATCTTTCTCGAGGAAGGCTTGGACCACCTCGGAGAGATATCGCATGCGTTATTCGATCTCGAAAAGGAGATGGCGAGCAGTGAAGCCATCGACACGCTTTTCAGGATGGCGCATTCGCTGAAGTCGATGGCGGCCTCCCTCGGTTATGACACGATTGCCGAACTCGCCCATCGGATGGAAGATCGGATGGAAGGCATTCGTGCCGGCGGCCGCGTGCGAGGCCATCAAGAGCTTGCGCTGCTCTTCCGTAGTCTTGAAATGCTCGAGGCCATGTTGGCCGCTGTTGGAAATGAACAAGCCGTGCCGTCAGCAGACGAGGATCTCCTGCGATGTCTGGCTGAAGACCCGCCGAGTGAACGGGCATCGGAAGACGATGTCCCGAATCGCGTAGGGGGCGAACCAAAAAAAGCCTGAATTCAGAGCCTGCTGCTTCTGTAGCGGGCGAAGTGCGGCAACCGGAGAAACCGGTCGCGGCTGTAGGCGCTGTCGCGCCTACGCTTGCGGCGACAAACCCGGTGGTCTCGAACCCAGTGCTGCCGAATCCGACGGTTCGGGTTCGCACGGACACGCTGGACCGATTCATTTCGGCGGTTGGGGAAGTCATTCTCAGCTCGAGCCAGCTTCGAACGGGGGTGGCCCGTTATGCGCACGATCCCGACGTGGCGGATGGATTTGATCGTGTAGACCGCCGCGTGGCGGAATTGCAGAGACGCGTCATGGAATTGCGGACCGCGCCGCTGGTCCGTGTCACAGACAATCTTCCTCGAACCGCCCGCCAGGTCGCAGAGAAACTGGGCAAGCGAGTGGAGATCGAGATCATCGGTGCCGAACTCGAGCTCGACCGATCCATTCTCGATCGACTGAGCGAGCCGCTGATTCATCTTGTTCGCAACGCGGTGGATCATGGACTTGAAACGCCGGCGGAGCGGCTCGCGGCAGGCAAACCGGAAGTCGGCAAGATCCGCATCGAAGCCAAGAGGCAGAAGGATCTGATCGTCATCGATGTGAAGGATGATGGAGGCGGGATTGACTTGTCCTCGGTCGCCGCGCGCGCGGTCGATGCCGGACTCATCCATCCGGACCTGATCTCCGATTTGCCGGCCGAAGAAGTTGTCGCATTCATTTTTCATCCCGGGCTCTCGACGGCCCAGGCCGTTTCGGACGTTTCGGGCCGCGGTGTTGGCATGGATGCCGTGAAGGCGACAATCGAAAGCCTTGGCGGTGGCGTCGAACTTCGTACCGAGGAGGGCCGCGGAACGACAACAACCTTCTTCGTACCGATCGCGGCAGCGGTTCAGCGCGTGCTGCTGGTTCGCATAGCAGGCGAACGTGTGGCGCTCCCGATTGCCAAGGTCGAACGAATTCTCGAAGTGCCCGCAGACGCGATCGAAGAGGCGGCTGGAGACAGCTTTGCCCTCGTCGATGATGTGCCGATTCCGGTCTTTCGGCTGTCGCGGCTGCTTCGGATCGAGGCGGATGAATCCAGCAAGGGACTCGTTCCGCTCGTCATCTCGGAAGTGCGTGGCGAGCAGGTCGCTTTACTGGTGGATCATTTCGAAGGCCAACAAGAAATCTATGTGAAGCCCGTTCCCGATCTCCTGGCCAAGGTTCGAATATTGTCGGGCCTGACGGTTCTCGAGGACGGATCACCCGTTTTCTTGATCGACCTGAATCATTTGGTGTAGACGATGCGTTCGAGTCAGAAATCAGAGCTCGAACGATTGGTCGGGCTCACCGATGTGGGCGCAGCGCGCGCCGCGGAAGCGTTCGCTCAGCTCGTCGGTGAGCCGATTCTAATCCGCGAGTCCGTCGTCCTCGAAGGGGAGACCGGGCATGATTGCGGTTCTGTCTCCAGCGATGGCGACAACAACAATGCGGACTGGTCGACCGGTGTCTTCTTTGAGTTCGAAGGCTGTCTCGATGCGATCGTTGGCATTCTCTTTCCGGGCGCTTCGAGCGAAGCTCTCGTGCGTCGTATCGTCGGCATCGAATCAGGTGAACTGGAGCCGCCGGTGATCGAATCGGCCTTGATGGAAGTCGGAAATATTCTCGCCTCCCATGTGGCGTCGGGGATTGCGGACGCGCTCGAATCGCGGCTGCTTCCTTCGATTCCGTCACTGGCCATGGAAGGCGCGGAGCTAGCCTTCGATGAATTGATCGAACGAACCGTCGGTGCGAACGCCCTACGAATCGAATCGGCTCTCCACGACGAAGCCGGGACGTGTCGCGGTTGGCTGGTTTTGGTGCCGACGGCGCTGGGCTCGTCTGCGAGCACCTGAAGCACGCGTCACTTCGATTCCGAGCAGGCCGGCTCTCTCGCTCCCGGACTCCTTTTCCCGGAACCTGCCCTTGCTCACTGCGGACTTCGGCCCGATCGCAGAGGTCGAGCTGGTCATGCTGGGTCAGCCCAGGCTCGGCGATCGACTGATCGCACTCTCGCAATCACGCAAGGAAGCCTGAGCCACCGACAAGACCTCGAGTCAAAGAAACTCTTGGGCGGGATGCGGCGTTGGTGTGTCTGCCGACCGAGTGGCCGACCTCTGATACGCTCCCGGTCCTGTTCTTGGTGCAGCCTTGGCCAATTCCTGACCAACATTGGGAGTCAGTCCGGCATGGGTCCGGGGCAGAGGCTAGGAAAGGTCAGGAGAGTCGATTGAATCCAGAGAGACTGCGCGAACTGCTCGAAGCCGTTCGTTCGGGTCAGACCGACATCGAAAGTGCTGCCGATCAATTGGCGATGCTTCCATTTGTCCAGACGGCGAACGCGCGAATCGACACCCATCGCGCTCATCGTCAGGGAATTCCCGAGGTCGTCTACGGGGCTTCGAAAACGGTGGAGCAGATTCTCGAAGCTTCGAACGCGCTCATCCAGGCGGGCCAGGATGTATTGGTCACCCGAGTCGACGAAGACAAGGGGAGAGCGGTGCTCGAGCAATTGCCGAGCGCCGAATACGATGCGACGGCAAAGCTCGTTTGGCTCGGGCCTCGGGAGCCAGCGATTCGCGGCAAGGGAACGATTCTGGTGATCTCGGCCGGGACCGCGGATCTTCCCGTGGCGGCGGAAGCAACGGAGGTCGCGCGTCGATTTGGAAACAAGGTGGAACTTCTTCAGGATGTCGGCGTCGCGGGGCTGCATCGGTTGCTTTCCTCGCTCGATCTGATTCGCGCGGCGCGTGTCCTGATCGTGGTGGCGGGGATGGAGGGCGCACTTCCGTCGGTCGTCGGGGGCCTGGTCGATAAACCTGTCATCGCGGTGCCGACGAGCATCGGGTATGGGGCGTCGCTTGGCGGCATCACAGCATTGCTCGGGATGTTGACCAGCTGTGCCTCGAATGTGACCGCGGTGAATATCGACAACGGGTTTGGCGCGGCACACGTCGCGACTCTCATTAATCGGCTTTAGGCAGCCATTAATCGGCTCAAAACAACCAACAATAAGCTCTCGACGATCACAAGTTCTCGACAGCTTTATTCAAAGAACGGTGGGTCGCGTGGGTCGCAAGGTTCTTCATCTCGATGCGTTCTCCGGCGCGGCCGGAAACATGTTCATGGGCGCGCTACTCGACGTGGGTTTGTCTCGGAAGAGGCTGGTCGAAGAACTCGCGCCGCTCGGGCTGGATTTCAAACTCGTCGTAAAGAAGGTTCAGCGGTCTGGATTCGCCGCACGTTATGTCGATGTGAGAGTTCCCGTCGATCCCGCCAAGAAGCGTGCCGAGCAACGCGCGCATAAGCAGGGCAGCCATGCGGGTGATACCCACGATTCCTCGCACGGTCACGAACACAGCCACCACCACGTACACACACACGCTCACGGGCGCCGGTATCGCGATATCCGAAAGCTGCTCAAGGGTGCAAGGCTGAAGCCATCAATCAAAGCCCGCAGCCTCGCAATTTTCGAGGCACTCGCTCATGCGGAGGCGAAGGTTCACGGAGCCGCTCTGGAGGATGTGCATTTCCATGAAGTGGGGGCCGTCGACGCGATCGTGGATGTGACGGCCGCAGCGATTGGTCTCGAGTTGCTCGACATTTCGCGTGTGACCTGTTCCCCGATCGCGATCGGGTCTGGAACGATCGCGTCGGACCATGGAATCATTCCGCTACCGGCCCCTGCGACGATCGAATTATTGAGGGGGATTCCGACCGTTCCCGCTGGCGTTGAATGGGAGACGCTGACGCCGACCGGTGCGGCGATTCTGCGCACCGTCGTGGATGAGTTCTGTCCTCTACCGGCGATGACGATCGATCGGGTCGGCTACGGAGCGGGCAATGATCGAAAGGGTCCACTGCCCAACGTCTTGCGTGCAGTGATCGGGGAGGGGCAGTCGATTAGCGGGGATCGGGTGGTTTGCATCGAGGCCAATCTCGATGATTTCGTGCCCGAGCATTTCGATTATGTGATGGAGCGGCTTTTCGAAGAAGGTGCGCTCGACGTTTCGCTGCAACATCTGCAGATGAAGAAGAACAGGCCGGGATTTCTCCTCCGCGTCCTGGCGCGGCCCGTCGATCGAGATCTTCTTTCGCGAATCGTCTTCGCCGAATCGACGTCGATCGGGGTTCGGGTTTCTGAATGGGATCGGCTGGTGCTCGAGCGCAAGTCGATCCGTGTGAAGAGCAAGCTCGGTTCGATTCGGGTCAAGGTGATTCACGGACCGGATGGGGACGTTCAGTTTTCGCCGGAATACGATGATTGCAAGAAGGCCGCGAAGAAGAGCGGCATCGCGCTACGCGAAGTGGTGCGGCGCGTATCGGAGCAGGCGAGAAAGGAAGCGGAGCAGTGAGCGTGGCGGAAGCGGGTACGACCGAGGAAGTCGATGCGAGTGATTTTGATTTTCGGCCGGCGCCGGGCGACGCGAATGGTGCGGCGGTGCTCTGTCTACATGGCTTGACCGGAACGCCTTACGAGGTGCGACCGATCGCCGAGGCGCTGGTCGCACGCGGTGTTCGGGCGCGAGGGCCCTGGATGGCCGGTCATGAAGATGGCTCCGAAGCGCTGGCCAAGACCACGTATCAGGATTGGATCGAGCTAGCACGTGGCGAACTCGCAAAGCTCAAGGCGGAACACGATCGAGTCTTTCTCGTCGGGATGTCGATGGGTGGATTGGTGAGCCTGCGACTGGCGGAGACGGAAAAGGTGGATGCCGTGGTGGTGATTGGAACCCCCCTGGTTCTGGGGCCGCCTATACCCCAGATTCTTCCATTGGTTCGCTTGTTCGCCTCTTCGCGTCAGAAAACGGGTTCAGATATTCAAGAGCCGGGTGCGCGCGCGCGGCATCCCGGTCTCGATGCGATGCCACTTGCGTCGGTTGCCGAGTTGATCAAGTTGCAGGCGAAGGTGGTTCCGGCGCTCTCGGAGATCGATGTGCCGATCCTTGTTGCCCATGGCCGCCTGGATACGACGGCTCGGCCGCGGGACGCCGAGCGGGTCTATCGCGAGGTGTCGTCGACGGACAAGGAATTATTTTACCTCGAGCGCTCGGGCCATGTGGCCACCGTCGATTACGATGGACCCGCGCTTGCGCGGGCGGCAGCCGATTTCCTGGGGCGTCGATAAAATCGGATGCTAGGCGTCGCCAGAAATCGGTGCCAACGCTCCGATTCGAGCCAGGTGAGATATTTGATGAGGGCGGCTTCGCCATGTGATTCACCGGGTAACGGGAAGGCGAGTACCGATCCAGCTTCGACACTGCCTACGTCGATCTTCAGTTTCGGGAGAAGTCGTCAAGAACACGCTCTCCTCGGGACACTTCGCGTCGTCGCGGGAGACCTCCTTGAGCGGTCCGGAGCTCACGGACACAAAGAGGATTCCCCGGAGGGGATTGCTTCTAATGGGCTTAGGATCAAGGCCATAGGGAGATAGCCGGGGGTTTATTGTCTTCGGCGCCCCCTCGGATGAGGAATGCTCATGGTTCTACTGACCCGGACCGTCCGCATCTGTCGGGCGCCCGGGTATAGGCGGGCGGTCGACTTTTCAGACGGGCGACGATGACCATTCTCCTCGCCGAGCTCTCGGGTCTCACCGCGGCGGGTACACGCGATTGGGATTGTTCGCCGAGGGCTCTGGGCAGTACGAGGTCGACGGCGGGTGTCGCCCATCCTGCATATGATTGTCATCGGGATGAACGAAATGTCCAAGAAAGACCGAACGCGGAGAGGCAATCGATGTGATGACTCATTCGGCGATTGAGAATCATCGAGTCGTTGCGGGTCCGACAGTGCGTTTCGAGAGTCTCCTCGCAACGCTTGGAATTACCTGTGAAGGAGAGAAGAGCGGGTCTGCTTCGAGCGATTTCGGTCTTTCGCAAGAGGCTTTCACGTTAGTCGAAGCCGAGGGTCGACTCGAATTGCGACCGCCAGGCGAAGCGGAGAACTCCGGAATCTCGGCACACTTTCCGCCCGACCGTTTCGTCGGGAAGGGCTCGAAGAGCATCCTCGTTCGCGCCTTCGGTAAGAAAGCGAATGTGATATTCGATCTCACGGCAGGGCTGGGGGGTGACGCTTATCGTCTGGCCCGATCCGGTCATCAGGTCTTTGCCAGCGAACGCGATTCCGCCATCTACGCTTTACTCATCTCGGGATGGGAACGGGATCGTGAATTGGGGAATGTGGATCTCGAGGTATCCAAGCGTCTCGAATTCAGCCAAGAGGAGGGCGCGCGCGTGTTGGATCAAATCGACCAGGCCGATATAGGCGTCTATCTCGATCCGATGTATCCGCGGCCGCGCCGGCATAAGGCCTTGCCAAAGCGTGAGCTGCAAGTGCTTAGGCAACTTCTTGGTGATGATGAAGACGACGCGGCCGTCCTTCTGGAATTGGCGAGATTGCGCGCGGCGCGCGTCGTCGTGAAGAGACCACATCGGGCTCCCCCGCTCTTGCCGGACGTGAGTTTTGCACTGTCGACCAAACTCGTTCGCTTGGATGTCTACGTGAACCCAGATCTGATGCAGGCGGCGTCTTCATGAGCATGCTCTGGGTCTGGGTCGACGAACTCACAGAGATAGGGTCGGGTTCGATCGAATTGTCGCGGGATGAGGCGCGACACGTCACGGCTCGACGTCTACGTGTTGGCGATTCCCTCGTTGTGTTCGACGGCCGGGGCGCAACGGCGGATGCAAGGATCGAATCCGTCGCACAGCGCTCCGTCCGCCTCGAAGTCGATGTGATTTACGAGAATCCGAGCCCGGGCTCCGGGCTCGTGATCGCGAGTGCAATTCCGAAGGGCGATCGACTCGGAACGATGTTGCAGATGCTGACGCAGCTCGGTCTGGAGGTGTGGCAGCCGCTGGTTCTGGATGACTCGGCCATCCGAAAACTCGATTCCAGCGCATCGAGACTTCAGCGAATTTGTATCGAGAGCGCCAAAGTGGCCCGGCGTCCTTGGAGGCTTGAACTACGCGAAACGACGACCCTGGACATGTTATTCGAGGGCGAGTCAAATTTCGAGAATGTCTATTACGGGGATCGAGTCGGCAAAGCGTTCGGCGTCGGTCTTGATCTCGATGGGGAGGCGGCCGTGGTCATCATTGGCCCCGAGGCGGGATTCTCGGAATCCGAGCGAAAGTACCTTGAGATTTCGGGGGCGATGGCAATCTCCTTCGGTCAGCATAATCTGCGGATTGAAACCGCTGCGGTCGCGGCGATGACCGCCGCGAATTTTGTGAAAGCGCCACGATGAGTGATAGGGAATTACTGGAAAGAATCGATCGTGCGCCCGTCTACGACGTTGCAGTCGAAACACCGCTGGACGAAGCCAAACTCTTGTCGAGTCAACTTGGCAATCGGGTCTTGATCAAGCGAGAAGATCTGCAACCTGTCTTCTCGTTCAAGATTCGGGGCGCCTACAACAAACTCGTCCAGCTAAGCGATGCCGAGCGAAAGTCCGGGGTTGTTGCGGCCTCGGCTGGCAACCACGCACAGGGCGTCGCGTTGGCTGCGACGAAATTGGGGGTCCAATCGCGCATCGTGATGCCGCGTACGACGCCGGGCATCAAGGTCGATGCGGTGCGGCGCTTTGGAGGGGAGGCGATTCTCGAGGGTGATAGTTACGACGAGGCAGTCGCTCTCGCTAAGCGGATCCAAGAAGATGAAGGACGAATCTTTGTTCACGCGTATGACGATCTCGATGTAATCGCCGGGCAGGGCACGGTTGGCGTCGAAATTTTTCGACAGCATCCAGATCCCATCGATGTGCTCTTTGTACCCGTCGGGGGTGGCGGACTGATTGCGGGGATTGCAGCGGTCGCTCGCCACGTTTCGCCCAGGACCCGAGTGATCGGTGTCGAGCCGGAAGATGCGGCCTGTCTGGCAGGGGCTTTGGCGGCGGGGAAGCGAGTGGATGTTGGGCCGGTGGGGCTCTTTGCGGATGGCGTCGCGGTTGCCCAGATTGGAGAGCGACCCTTCGAGATCGTACGTGATCTCGTCGATGAAGTCGTCACCGTGAGTATTGATGAGATTTGCGCGGCGATCCGGGACGTCTTCGATGATACGCGGTCGATTGCCGAGCCAGCGGGTGCGCTCTCGATCGCTGGCATGAAGCGCTGGGTCTCGAATGGCGATATTCGCGGAGCCACGCTCGTTGCCATCAACAGCGGTGCAAACATGAATTTTGATCGCTTACGACACGTCGCCGAACGAGCCGCCATCGGGGAGCATCGCGAAGCACTTCTCGCGGTCACGATTCCAGAGCACCCGGGAGCCTTTCGTTCCTTGTGTCGCGCTCTCGGCGATCACTCGGTCACCGAATTCAACTACCGGATTGGCGATCCCGCTAACGGTCGCGATGTCGGCGATGCGCACGTCTTTGTCGGAGTGGGCCTCTCGGGTCGCATTGCCGAACGGCAAAGCGTGATCGCGGGTTTGGAGGAAGCCGGCTTTGCCGTCGTAGACATGACGGGAAATGAGATGGCCAAGCTTCATGTCCGCTTCATGGTGGGCGGGCGTGCATCGATGTCCGACGAGCGACTGTTCCGATTCGAGTTTCCTGAACGGCCGGGCGCGCTGGTTCGATTTCTCGATCGGATTGGGGGCCGCTGGAATATCAGTCTTTTCCACTATCGCAATCATGGCGCCGCATTCGGCCGCGTGTTGGCGGGCCTCGAAGTCGCGGACGTGGATGCGGCGGAGTTCGCCCGCTTTTTAGAAGAACTCGGATATCCGTGGGTCGAAGAGAGCGATAATCCGGCGGCCGGACTTTTCCTAGGCTGATTCTCCGAGCAGTTTTCGGAGTCGACGGAAATCCTGCCGGATTCTCCAGACGAAGAAGGGGCGACCGAACCGACCTAGGAGCCGGACTCCTTCGAAATGGAAGTAGCGTGTTTTTGACTCGCCTTCGGGTCGCGCGGCCATTCCGATCTGCCCGGAGCGTCCCTGCATCACGCAAAAACCTGGACGCAGGATGACATTGAACTCGTCCCAGAAGCCGAGGGGTGAACGAGACTTGAGCCGCAGTCGGTCGCCGTTTCGGTCGAGAATCTCGAGTCGACTAACGGCCGCTTCGATGCGTGGTGTATTGGTTTTGAGGTCTTCAATAAATCGCCAGAAAGAATTCGAAGGGAACGTCGAAGACGGCTTTGTCCACGGCGACATGCCGCAGATTGGCCACGCATGCCGATTGTCGCGGAGTGGAGTGTCGGCCACCTCTTTCGAAATGCCTCGCGGGCGCGATGCAGTCTGGATTTGATGGTGCCTTGAGCGAGGTGCAACAGGTCAGCGGCCTCAAATCGCTCATCGCGATAAGATCACCGCGCTGTGCCGCCTGAACTTGGTCGAAAGTCACCACGGCCAAAGGAATGGGGAGAGGCATCGCTCAATGGTTCCGATGAAGAAGAAGAAATCGGTGGATTGGGCCGATGCTTCAAGGGGTGGGCGAGTCTTCTTCGCGCAGTCGAATCTGTCCGAAGAGCTCCGGGTGTTTGCCTTGTCGCCCTTCGTAGAAAGCGCGAATCGTGTCCATGTCCTGTCGGGGGTCGCCCGCCGGAAAGAAAGCCGGACCGAAGCCCCCCATTTTCTGGGTGTAGTCGAGGTAGCTCATGACAATCGGGACTCTCGCGGTCATGGCAATATGGTAGAAGCCGGATTTCCAATACTCGACATAGCCGCGTGTGCCTTCGGCCGGTACGACTAGGCCGAGTTCTTCATGCTCGTCGAAAGTTCGAGCCATCGCCGTCACCATCTTCTCGCTTCGGTTCCGATGAACGGGAACGCCTCCGAGGGCGCGAGCGAAAAATCCGAATGGCCAACGGAAGAGCGTGTGCTTGCCCATCCAGGAGATCTCGATCTCAAAGAGTGCGGCAAAGGCGATGAGATAGATGAAATCCCAATTCGTCGTGTGAGGCGCGGCAATGAGCACGAACTTTTTGGGTTCGGGCCGAACTCCGTCCGGCTTCCAACCCGTCACGGCGATTAAGATTCGGGCGAGTAATCGTCGGACCGGGCGCTTGCGCATGTTTTGAGCTTAGCCCTTTCATGGTCGAGCGGCTGCGTAGCAGCCTTGTCCAAGGACGAGTCAAACGCGTCGATTTGCAGAGAGCGGGGTCGGTTGCCAGCTAGAAGATGGCCGCGTCGAGCGAAATGGCGCCGGGGCCCATCAATAGGAACATGAAACAGACGACGGCGAGGTTAAGGGTATATTCGGCGCCGGGAGGTTCGTTGGTGATCAGGTAGCCGGCGCCGCGATGGCCGACGATGCCAGCGACGGCCATCGTGATGATCAGAACGAGCGCGGCCGGCCGGGTCGCGAGGCCAAGGACGAGCAGAGAACCACCTAAGAGTTCCGAGGCCATCGCCAGGCGCGCTTGAAGGGCTGGCATGGGGACGCCCAGCTCTCCGAGCCAGGTAGCAAACCCGTCCATTGTTCCCGAGCCGACGATTCCGAGCTTGCCGAGGGCATGCACCACGAAGCAGAGACCGATCGCGATTCGCCCGACCAGCAAGGCGAGATCGACGAAGAGCGAATTATTTCCGTGGAGAAGGGTGCCGAGATCCATGAGCTGTTTCCCTTTTTCTTGGGTTCTCCCGGTTTAGCACAATCGCAAGCGTGATCGGCGGCTTGGCGATTGAGACGTTGAGCGTTTGCCCCCATACTCCCAGCCCATGGAGCAGCCCGAGGGTGGGCTGCAAGAAAGGCTGAGATGAGTACGTCCGACAAACCCGTTTTCGATCGTGTTCCGGCCAGTGCCGATTTTCCCGCGATGGAGCGTGAAATCCTCGGGCTCTGGAAGGAGATCGATGCCTTCGCCGAGAGCAATCGGCGACGCGAGGGAAACTCTGCCTTTGTCTTTTACGACGGACCGCCCTTCGCCACGGGTACGCCACATTATGGCCATCTACTCGCCGGGACCATCAAGGATATTGTGCCGCGGTTCTGGAATATGCGCGGGCATTTCGTCGAGCGCCGATTTGGTTGGGATTGTCACGGGTTGCCGATCGAGGCGCTCGCCCAGAAGGCGCTCGGACTCGCCGGGACTGCTGAAATTCTTGAGCGCGGTGTTGATGTCTTTAACGAGCAATGCCGGACGATGGTCCATACCTATGTTGGGGAGTGGCGCGAGACGATCACCCGGATGGGGCGCTGGGTCGACTTCGACGACGACTACAAGACCATGGACGTCGACTATATGGAGTCGGTGTGGTGGGTCTTCAAGCAACTCTGGGACAAGGGCCGCGTCTACAAGAGCTATCGGATCATGCCGTACTCGTGCAAGCTCGCGACGCCGCTTTCAAATTTCGAGGCGAATAACAACTACAAAGATGTGCAGGATCCCGCGATTACCATTCGCCTGCGCGTGTCTGAGGGTAGAGAGAAGCTCGGTTCGGATCTCGACAACGATTCACCGCTCTATTTGACGGCGTGGACCACGACCCCCTGGACGCTTCCCGAGAACCTTGCGCTCTGCGTCGGCCCCGACATCGAATATGTCGTTGTTGCGGATCTCACTAGCGGGGATCAACTGGTTTTTGCACAGGCGCGACTGGCCGCCTACGACAAGTCTCTGGCAAAGAAACTAACAGAGGCATTGGGCGAGGACCCAAATGCTCGATCGGTCGAGTCGCTGGGGCAGGCCCCTGATCTCGCCTCAGGGCTCGAAGGAAAGAAGTATCGGGTCGTTCGACGACTCCTCGGTCGTGATCTCCTTGGTCTTCGATACGAGTCCCTCTTTCCCTACTTCGCGGATCAGCCGAATAGCTTCGTCGTTCTCGGAGATGATTTCGTTACGACCGAGGACGGCACGGGCATCGTTCACCTTGCCCCCGCCTACGGCGAAGACGATTTCCGGATTTGTCGCGCGGTCGGAATCGATCTCGTAGACCCATTGGACAGTGATGCCCGATTTCAGGCACCGGTCACCGATTATGAAGGTGTCTTCTGCAAGGATGCAGACAAGGCAATCATTCGTCGGCTGAAGGACGAAGGTAGCCTTGTTGAACAGAGCACGATCGTCCATAGCTACCCGTTCTGCGAGCGCACGGATACGCCCCTCATCTACCGAGCGATCGAGGCCTGGTATGTCAAGGTCGAGGATATGCGGGACGACCTCGTCGCGAATAACGAGAAGGTCGGCTGGGTGCCCGAGCATGTTGGTTCGAACCGCTTTGGGAACTGGCTGCGCGACGCGAACGATTGGAATATCAGCCGCAATCGATTCTGGGGATCGTGTATTCCAATCTGGATCAACGTCGAGGATCCCGACGACACGATTTGTGTGGGGTCGCGTGCCGAATTGGAATCACTTTCGGGCGTCGCCGCCGACGATCTCCACAAGCATTTCGTCGACGAGATCGTGATTGAGCGAGACGGCAAGACCTATCGGCGTACGCCTGAAGTCCTCGACTGTTGGTTCGAGTCCGGGTCGATGCCTTATGCACAACAGCACTATCCCTTCGAACGAGAGGGCGAACTCGACGCGTTCTTCCCGGCGCAGTTCATTGCGGAAGGGCTCGATCAGACTCGTGGATGGTTCTATACGTCGCTGGTCTTGGGGACGCTCCTCTTCGGGAAGAGCCCGTATCAGAGCGTGATCGTGAACGGGATGATTCTCGCTGCCGACGGCAAGAAGATGTCGAAGAGCCTGAAGAACTATCCCGACCCGAACGAGGTCCTGGATTCTTTCGGGGCCGATGCGTTGCGCGCGTATCTCATCGATTCGCCGGTGGTTCGTGCGGAGGAGCTTCGTTTCGACGAAGCGGGGCTGAAGGAAATCGTTCGGACCGTCGTGTTGCCCTATTGGAATGTGCTGTCGTTCTTTACGACCTACGCGAGTATCGACGGATACGATCCCCGAACCTGGGAAGCGGATGCGATTTCGGAGCGATCGGAACTCGATCGCTGGATTCTTTCGGTCCTGCAGAGTCTGGTTCGCGATGTGAATGACGAGATGGAGGCGTACCGTCTTTACACCGTCGTTCCGCGGCTCGTGAGCTTCATTGATGACCTGACGAATTGGTATGTCCGGCGTTCGCGGGAGCGCTTCTGGAAATCAGAAGACGATCGCGACAAGACCAACGCCTTCGCCACGCTTTACGAAGTGCTCACGACTTTCTCGAAAGTCCTGGCGCCCTTCATGCCCTTCCTGACCGAGGGGGTCTATCAGCGCCTCGTCCGACCCGTTGAGAGTTCGGCTCCTGCAAGCGTTCACTGGTGTGACTATCCACGGCTGGATGAGTTGGCGCTCGATGCTGTTCTCGAACGGCGGATGTCGATCGTTCGTGCGGTGGCTACTCTTGGTCGTCGGGTGCGCGAAGACTACAAGATCAAGGTTCGTCAGCCGCTGCGGGAGTTGACCGTCGTGCATCGGGACGAGACGGTGCGCGAGGATGTCATCGCTGCGGCGGTTCTGATTGCAAGCGAGTTGAATGTGAAGCTTGTGTCGGTGGAGAAGGACGAGAGCGCTGTGGCGACTGTGACCGTGAAGCCGAATTTCAAGACGCTGGGCAAGCGATGCGGTCGCAAGCTGAAGGAGATTGGTCCGATTCTAGCGAGCTGGGACTTTGCTGAGGTGAGTCGTCTGGAGGCGGGTGAGTCGATCTCGGTTGTTGGTGAAGATCTGTCTCTCGAAGACGTGATCTTTCAGCGTGAGGTGAAGGGCGACGCGGCGACAGCGACAGACGGGGAATACACCGTCGTGCTGGATACGACGCTCGACGACTCGCTCCGGCGCGAGGGGATTGCGCGGGATGCAATCAATCTTTTGAATAGCATGCGGAAGGACAAGGGCTTTGAAATCTCGGATCGCATTCACGTCGACTGGGAGAGTGGGGATTCGAATGTGACAGCCTCCCTCGAAGAGCACGGGGGAATGATTGCCCGGGATATTCTTGCGACTGAATTCCGGTCGACTCCGGCTGTTGCGTTGGCGGACGCTGACGAGTTGGAGCTGGGTGGGGTCGCCATTCGTGTCTCGATGGTGCGCGCGTCATGAAGCAGTCGGTTCGTCGACTGCGCGGAAGGAAATTAGTGAATAACTTGCTGCGACGAGAGAAGGTCGCGAGGAGTCTGTGATGGAATTTGTGAAGAGCGAAATGCGAAATGGAACCAGTGTTCTTCGGATCGACCACGGCAAGCCAAACTCGATCTCGGCAGCGGTCGCGGAGGAGCTGATGAGTGGCTTGGCCTCGGCGGAGGAGTCGGCCGACGCGGTCGTGATTCTTGGACGGGCGGGAATGTTCAGCGGGGGATTCGATCTCCCGACGATGGCCAAGGGGCCAGCGGCTGCGCGAGAGATGCTGGCCGCTGGTGCAAAGCTTTTGATGGCCATCTACAACCATCCGAAACCCATCGTGATCGGCTGCGCCGGTCACGCGATCGCCATGGGTGCCTTCATTACGATGGCGGGGGATCGGCGAATCGGTGCGGACGGGGCGTTCAAGATCGGCATGAACGAGACGGCGATCGGGATGACGCTGCCGACCTTCGGACTCGAACTCGCACGGGCTCGCCTATCGAAACGACATTTCGATCGCGCGGTCGTTCATTCGAAGATCTACGACCCTCAACATGCTGTCGATGTGGGGATTCTCGACGAAATCGTTCCGCCGGATCAACTCGAATCGACATGTTTCGAAGCCGCTGAACAGTTGGCCCAATTGAAGCAGCCCGCCTTTCAAAACAACAAACGACTTGCCCACGGTGAGACCGTCGATCTGATTCTCTCCACCCTCGAAAAGAATCTTGATGAGCTCATGGGGCCAGCGAAATGAGAGCTGCTTTGCTCGAGAAGACTCAGCAGCCGCTAGTCGTAGTGGATGACGTCGAGATCGAAGATCCCAGATCGAAGGATGTTGTGGTCAAAATTTCGCATTGTGGAATCTGCCATTCGGATCTGACGATGGTCGACCTGCCGGCGAGCGAGCAGCTGCCCTGCATCTATGGACATGAGGCGGCGGGAATCGTCGAAGAGGTCGGGAATGCGGTGACGCGATTGACCAGGGGCGACAAGGTCATGCTGACGCCGCTGCCCTCATGCGGCACATGTTATTACTGCGTTCGCAGCGAGTTCTCACTCTGTGTGGACGGACAGAATTTTATGACTGGAATGCGCTCCGACGGGACGTCGCCGCTTTCGCGGGGGGGTGACTCGGTTTTTCAAGGCTTTGGTCTCGGTGGTTGGGGCGAGTATGCGGTGGTCAGTGAAGGTCGCGCGATCAAGGTGGACGCGGATACGCCGCTCGAGATTGCGTGTGTCATCGGATGCGCGGTGCAGACCGGAGTCGGCGCCGTCCTGAATACAGCGAAGGTAGAAGAGGGCGCGACCGTTCTGGTGATGGGCCTCGGCGGCATCGGCATTTCAATCGTTCAAGGCGCACGTCTCGCGAACGCCGCGCGAATCATTGTTTCCGACCCCGTCGCGAGCCGTCGCGACTACGCGTCCAATTTTGGCGCCACCGACATTCTCGATCCCGAGCAAGATGATGCTGTGGCGCGTGCGATTGAATTGACCGGGGGGATCGGAGTCGACTATGCATTCGATGCCGCCGGGAATTCGCAGTTGATCTCGGACGGGCTCCAGGCGAGTCGGATCGGCGGCACAACCGTGATGGTCGGCGCGGCGATCACGCCACTCGAGTTACCGATTCCAGCGATGCTCGTCACGCATGAGAAGAAGTTGATCGGTTCGTTGCTCGGATCATGCAATGGTCATCGCGATGTTCCGCGATTCCTCGCTTTGTGGCGCAAGGGTGCGCTGGATCTCGAAAGCATGATCAGCCATCGCCGACCGATCGAAGACGTGAACCTCGGACTCGATGATATGCGTGCGAGTCGGGGGTTGCGGACGGTGCTGGAGTTCTAAACAGTCGCCCGGCTGTTCAGGGTTTGGGGACGCCGCCGGTCAGCGCATCCTTTCCGATCGCGGGTTCCACAAATTGGCCGAAGTCGGGGCCTCGCCTAAGCGCATGGCCTCCGTCGACGTTGATGGCGACGGCGGTGATCCAACGGGATTCCTGGCCGATGAGAAAGCGTGCGAGGTGGGCAACGTCTTCGGGTCGCCCGACATCCGCCATCGGCGTGTTGCGGAGATAGGATTCGTAGACCTCACTGTCTCGGGGTATGAAATCCATGAGTTCGGTCGCGATGAAGCCGGGTCGGATGGAATTGAAACGCAGGCCGCGTGAGCCGAACTCATCCGCCGCGTTCTTCATCATCTCTTCGATGCCCGCCTTCCCGACACAGTAGGCTCCGAAATAGGGATGGGTGATGTGCCCGGCGATCGAGGACATGCCAATGAAGGAACCACCGCCGGCTTTCACCATGAGCGGGGTCGTATGCTTTACACAAAGCATTGTGCTCAAGACGTTCAGGTGGAGGACGCGGAGGAATTCCTCGGTGTCTTGAAGATGGTAGGGGCGCATGCCGCCCCCGCCCCCTGCGTTAGCAATACAGCCGTCGAGAACGCCGGTGCTTTCAGCGGCCTTCTCGGCAATTCGTGCGACATCTTCCTCGATGGTGACGTCGGCGACGATGGTCTGGATGCTGCCGCCACAGTTTTCCGGTAAGTGGGCCCTGATTTTCTCCGCGGTCGCTTCGAGTTTGGCGTCCGTTCGACCGCAGATCGTGACGGCGGCGCCATCAGTGGCGAGCCGGGCTGCGCAGGCCGCGCCGATGCCGCTACCTCCGCCGGTCACGAGCACGGTCATGCCCTCGAGGCCTCCAGCGGGAATCGAACCCTTCATTGTGTTGACGGACATACGAGACGCTCCTTTTAGATTCATGATTCTCGGATCGATGGGGCAGGATAACGTGATTGTACCGGGCGGCGAGAGGGCCCTCGATTGGGTTAACGTCGAGGTTCTCCGAATGCCGAAGAAGCATTTGACCTCGAGGGTTGATGCGATCGGACCGGAACCCTCGACGTGCCCAAAACCTTAGACCCATCCAATAAAGGAAAACACAATGTCGATCCGAATGACCGTCCAGCTCCCCATCAAAGCAGGCAACGCAGTTGAGTTCGAAGCGGCGGCCGCACCCGCGCTCGCCCGCGTTCGCGCCGAAGACAAGGGTTGTGAAATGTATGACCTCTTCAAGAGCTGTGACGATGACACTCGATTCGTAATGGTCGAGAGCTGGGCCGCGGCCGAGAATCTCGAAGCGCATAAGACCTCGCCCGCCATGGGCGATATCGTCAAGGCCTTTGGTGCCCATCTCGCTGGTGCACCAGTCATGCATCAGTACGAAGACTGATCGCCCGCGAGGTGATCAAAGAAGACGACGCAGCGATCGCTGCCGCGCTGGAAGACCTTAGTATTCCAACGATGATGCTCTCGCTCGTTCACATGACCGGTGATCCGAAATGGATTCGAGGTGACATTCGACCCCAGGGCCTCTTTCTGAACGAAGTCCAAGGCTTTATGCCTGAGGAGATGCAGGAAGAGGCTCGGGCGATTGCCCTCGACGTGATCAAGTCCTATCGGGATGGTGGATGCGTGATGCCACCTCCGCCCTCACGCGCACTGATCGCGGAGATGATGAATTGGCTCGTCTGCGACGAGGTGCCCGAAGAATATATTCCCATGATGCTCGAAGACATGGAGCTCGACGGTCGCGATGCGCGCGCGGTCGAATGGAGCACTCGGAGCGTGGATGCGCGGGATGAATTTCCGGTTGTTGTGATTGGCTGTGGGCAATCGGGACTCCTGGCCGGGATCCGGCTCAAAGAAGCGGGCATTCCCTTTACGATCGTTGAGAAGAACCCGGCGGTCGGTGGAACCTGGTTCGAGAACACGTATCCGGGTTGCCGTGTCGATGTCGGCAATCATTTCTATTCCTTTAGCTTTGAGCCAAACGATCATTGGTCCGAATTCTTTTCGCGGCAGCCGGAACTCCAGGCCTATTTCAGCGATGTCCTGAACCGACATGAGCTGCAGCCTTTTGTGCGGTGGGAGACCGAGGTTCTTTCCGCGCGCTGGAATGATTCCGAAGCGATGTGGACGGTCCGGACGCGGGACGCCGAGGGTGAGGAGCGGGAACTCGAGGCACGCGCCGTGATCAGTGCGGTGGGGCAACTCAATCGAGCGAAGTTTCCTGACATTCCGGGACGGGAGAATTTTGGCGGCCCGTCTTTTCATTCCTCGCGCTGGGATCATTCCGTCGACTACAAAGATAAACGCGTGGCCGTGATCGGTGCGGGCGCGAGCGGATTCCAGATCGTTCCGACCATCGCCGCGGACACCGAACGGGTCACGGTCTTTCAGCGCACGGCACAATGGATGTTCCCAAATCCAAACTACCACGAGAAAGTGGGCGCAGGCGTCCAATGGGCGATTCGAAACCTGCCTTTCTATGGTCGCTGGTATCGCTTCCTGCTCTTTTGGCCGGGATGCGACGGCGGACTCCTCGCGGCTCGAATCGATCCCGACTACACCCACGAAGCCGATGAAGCGGGTGAGCAAGCGACCGCAGTCAGCCCGGTCAATGACGCGGCCCGTATGATGTTCACTGATTGGATCGTGTCGCAGCTCGGCGACGATGCCGATCTGATTGACAAAGTCGTCCCCGACTATCCACCGACGGCCAAGCGAACGCTTCAGGACAACGGAAGCTGGCTCTCGGCGCTCCGGCGCGACGACGTCGAACTCGTACGCGAGCCGATTGCCCACGTCGATGAAAAGGGCGTCGTTCTCGAAAGCGGGCGGCGCTTCGACGTGGACCTGATTGTCTATGCGACTGGATTCCAGGCGAACAAAATGCTCATGCCGATGGAGGTCGTTGGGCGCGGTGGTGTCGTGTTGTCCGAGCGTTGGGGGGAAGAGCCCGCCGCGTATCTGGGAATCACGATGCCAGACTTTCCGAATTTCTTCTGCATGTACGGGCCCGGCACGAATCTCGCCCATGGCGGAAGTTTGATCTTTCACTCGGAATGTCAGATCCGCTACATCAGTGGTTGCCTGAAGGCATTGATCGAGGGTGATGGGCGAGCCATGGAGCCGCGTCAGTCCGTTCACGACGAATACTATGAGCGAACACAGAGAGAACTTGAGACGCTCGTCTGGTCGAGTCCACACGTCAAGAATTCATGGTACAAGAATGCGCACGGCAAGATTCATATTCTGAGCCCGTGGCGGCTCGTTGACTATTGGAATTGGACACGCAAGCCGAACCTCGCTGATTTCGAATTCGATCGAGATGAAAGCGACTTTGGGCTGAGCTGAGTCGAAGGAGGGGACGTATGAGTCGAATGCAATACGGAGTCACTGAAGCAAGTGCGGTGAACGATTGGGTCGAGGATGCAGTGACCCACGCTGATGTTGTGATCGTGGGCCTTGGCTGTGCGGGCGTCTGCGCGGCGATCGAAGCCCGTGAAGCCGGGGCCGATGTGTTGGTCCTCGAACGTGCCAGTGGCGGAGGGGGTGTGACCGCAATGGCGGCCGGGCATGTCTATCTCGGCGGCGGCACGCGTGTGCAGAAGGCTGTGGGTGTCGAAGATAACGTCGAGGATATGTACACCTATCTCGTCATGAATACACCCGACCCGAACGAGGAGAAGATCCGGGCCTATTGTGAGCAGAGTGTCGAGCATTTCAACTGGCTCGTTGCGAATGGCGTTCCCTTCAACGACAGCATGTATCAGGGCAAACATGTTCTTCAGATGACCGACGAATGCCTGATCTGGTCGGGCAATGAAGAGGTGTATCCGTTTCGCGAGAAGGCCGTGCCCGCGCCGCGTGGCCACAAGGTGGCAGAGGTCGGCCATCTCGGCGGTGCCAAGATGATGGAACTCTTGACTGCGCGCGCGGAGGCATTAGGCGTTCGAATTCTCTGTGACGCATATGTCACGGAGCTGGTTCGCGAAGAGGGTCGTATTTGTGGCGTGCGCTACCGCGCATTCGGTGAAGAGAAGGGCTGTATTCGGGCTCGAAAAGGAGTTGTGCTCGCGGCTGGGCAGTTCACGGAAAACGATGAGTTGCTGGAAGAACATCTCCCGGAGCTACTTGTAGACGGCTATACGCGACAGTTTACGCCCTATGACGATGGTGCCGGCCATCAACTCGGTCATTCTGCTGGGGGAAGTCTCAAGCATATGGGCGGCGCGTTGGTGACGGCGGCGTTCTACCCACCCGAGAGTCATATCAAGGGGATTCTCGTCAATCGGCTCGGCAAGCGTTATGTCGCGGAAGATTCATATCATTCCCGATCCAGTCTGTTTACGACGCGTCAGCCGGATCGTAAGGGTTGGCTGATTGTGGACGAGGCGACTTATGCCGTCGATCCGCCGCATTACGGAGCCTACCCCCTGGTGGATGCTTTCGAGTCCGTAGAGGAAATGGAGAAGGCGCTCGGGATGCCCGATGGTTCGCTGCAGCAGACGATGCGAAGCTATAACCGGGCGGCTGAGCAGGCTGAGGATCCCGAGTTCCACAAGGGCAAGAAATGGCTCACGCCCCTCGACCATCCCCCGTATGCAGCGCTGGATGCTTCGGTTGGCGCAGCAACTTATATGGCATTCACGTTAGGCGGACTGGATGTTTCGATAGATGGTGAGGTGCTGACGGAGGAGGGCGTGCCGGTTCCCGGACTCTACGCGGCAGGCGGATGCGCAAGCAATATTGCGCAGGATGGGACCGGCTATTCCAGTGGGACGTGCATAGGGGAGTCGACGTTCTTTGGCCGCCGTGCGGGGCGACACGCGGCGAGCCAATGACACTTTCCCGACGTGCTCAGCGACCGTCAGGAAGGTCGGTCTCCCGCCAACGTCGTTCGATGCATCAGGCGGAGATGGCCGTCGTAGCCACCTTCGGCAAAATGCATCGTGCTGCGGTTGTCCCAGATTACCAACATATTCTCTTCCCAGGCATGCCGGTAGACGAATTCTTCTTTCACCATGTGGTCGTAGAGGAATTTCAGAAGCGTGAAATTTTCTTCAGGAGTGAGCCCCTCGATCGCAACCGTGTAGACGGGATTTACGAAGAGTGACTTCCGGCCGGTGATGGGATGAGTCCGAACCAGCGGATGACTTTCTGTCTCCTCGGCCTTCTCCGAGATGACGATTTTCATGGTTCGCTGGCGGCTGTCTTTGGCGAGTACGCCTCGTGGGCCGTAAGCGAATGCCGCGCTGTGGGTGGCTCGAAGCCCTTCGAGCATCGACTGCATTGTGGGCGATAGCGCCTCCCAGGCACGATGCCCGTCCGCGTAGAGGGTATTGCCACCGACGGGAGGAATGACCTTCGAATGAAGCAGAGTCCCGCTGGGCGGGCAGGCTTGAAAGCTCCAATCCGAATGCCAGGCGGCACCGAAATTGGTGGCCTTTTCAAAGGGCTCTCGGCGCAGTTCCAGGATGTTGGGATGGTCGGCCATCGGTTCGATGAAGGGATCGCATCCGAAATCGCCTAAGGCCTGCGTGAAGGCTTCGAGTTGGCCATGACTCAGCGACTGGTCCGGCAGAATCAAGACGCCATGGCGTGCCCAGGTTTCGCGAACGGTCTTGACGGTTGCGTCGTCGAGGGCCTTTGCGACGTTGAGTCCGCGCATGATGGCGCCGAACCCATTGTCCAAGCTTTCGATTACGAGCGCGCGGCTATCGGAACTGGACGCGGAGGATCTTCCCATCTATCGAATCTCCTATGACCGGTCTGCATCGCGCATGGACTTGGTGACATGCTTCCACTTCTCTCGGGCGGCTGGGTCAGACCAGGTCTCCGCGGCAGTATAGGAAGTGACACGCACGTTCGGGGCGAGGTCTCGGTAACGTTCGGCGAGCTTGGGTCCGAGATCATTCCAATTCGACGTGATGATGTATGGCTCGAGGACTTCGTCGGTCACGAGGGCCAGCATGCCCTTGATGTCGCCGCGTTTTTGATGGGCATGGAGTTCTTCCGAGAGTCCATCGAATCCGTGGTGCTCAAAGATCGGCGCGTAGGTTCGGGTCGATCCATAGAAGCCGATCATCAGCCGCGCATGTTCCCGTGTCTTGGCGAGATCTTCGTCCGTATCGCCAACGGAAGTCATGATCGGGCATGAGAAGGTGATGTCTTCGAGAGAGCGGCCCGAGCGAGCCAAACCGACTTCGATCGCTGTGCGCTGTACATCGCGAACATATTCGGGCGAGTGGAAGGGGTGGACATGGATCCCGTCCGCAATCTCACCGACCAAGCGACTCATGTAGGGGAGCACTGCCGAAATGTAGACCGGGGGATCTGGAACCTCGATCGGACCCGGGCTCCACGCCGCGGGCAGCAGTGAGAAGTTGTAGTACTGACCTTCGTAATTTAGCTTCTCTTCGCCGCGATAGGCTCGAAAGATCGCCTTTACCGACTCCACATATTCCTTCATGCGAGGGCCGGGCGGGGCGAAATCAGCGCTATAGCGTCTTTCGATATGCGATTTGACCTGGCTGCCGAGACCTAACACAAATCGTCCACCGGTGGCCGCGGCCAACTCCCAGGCGATTCCCGCGGTGACCATGGGACTTCGCGCAAAGGCGACCGCGATTCCGGTCCCGATCTGGATGCGGTCTGTTGCGAGCGCGGAAGCCGTACAAGCCAGATAGGCTGAGCGGCCCGAATCCGTCCACCAGATCGAGCCGAAGCCCGCCTCTTCGAGTTGGCGTGCGTGCTCCTGGGATTCGGCGAGCCCAGCGGGGTGGGCGATGATGTCCAGTTCCATTGTCGGTCTCCCTTCGTTCTATTTCGGGTCCTTGAAGTCGGGGGCACGCTTCTCGAAGTTTGCGCGAATTGCTTCGACCTGGTTGTCGCTCCCGATGAGTTTGACCTGGAGTTTCGTTTCGAGTTCGAGGCCCGTTCGCTCATCCGCGTGCCAGGCTTCTTCGAGCAGTCGCTTGCCGGAACGAATTGCGTCCGGGGATTTGCTCGCGATTTCAGTCGCGAGCTCCATGGCGGCTTCGAGTGGATTTTCGGAAACGTGCGTGACGAGTCCGAGTTCCTTGGCGGCCTGACCGTCGAGGATTCGCCCGGTGAAGGTGAGTTCCTTGGCGACATCGAGGGAAACCAGATTGCGAAGGGTTTGGGTAATCCCGACGTCGGGGATGAGTCCCCATTTGATCTCGAGAACCGACATGCGCATGTCGGGCGCGGCGAATCGAATATCGGGTCCAAGCGCGATCTGTGCGCCGGCTCCGTAGGCGACACCATGAATGGCGGCAATCACGGGAACCGGGAGTCGCTTCCAGAGAAGAGCTGCGGTCTGGGCGAGATTCCCGGGAAGCGCGTCGGGCTTTGAGATTGGGATGTTAGAGGAGCGCTCCGAGCCCGAACCGCTCATCTTTTGGAAGCTTTCCATGTCGAGCCCGGCGCAAAATGCACGACCGTTGCCCGAGAGTACGATGGCTCGAATTTCCGAATTGTCGGCAAGCGAGGTGCCCGCCTCGGAGATGGCTAGCCACATCTTCTGGTTGATGGCGTTCATTTTCTCGGGACGGTTCAGACGGACGTCCGCGACATGATTGTTGATATCGATTGTGACAAGCTCAGTCATTCTGGTTCTTCCTTCTCTTGGGCTTCGTCTAGACGATGGACACGAATTCATTCGTGAGCGAGGCCGATAGTATCCCGGCGCGATGGGATGCCGAGTATATCAGAAAACACATCCGACCATCGACGACACCTTGACGCGGGCAAGCGCCTTGAGTTTATCTTCGCCGATCTTTGCCATGAGTCGAAGCGGTTCGGGAACGGCGCCGCGCAACTTGTTCGTGACTTTGAGGATCCGGTCGACGATGAATCCGACTTGTTGGTCCTGGATGCCTGGGATTCTCGACATGCTGTCTCCCTATGTGACGATGATTGTGGCGATCACGGTCTTGGAAATTCTTTCACGAATTGGATGCGCGGTCCTCGCGGTAGATCCGGTAGGCAATCAGGGGCACGGCGATGCCGGGGAGATAGACGCCGGGTAGATCGAGCAGCCAATGGTTATGACCAAGCGCCCCCCGAAGTGTGTCGTATGCATGCACGAGCGCATGAGCGGCAAGGAAGACGCCGCTGATCGCGAGGAGTGGAAAACGATCGCGCCGAATGAAGAACGCCCATACGAGCGCCGCGCCCGCTGCAAGAAAGGCACCGCCGATATCGCGAACGAAATGCGGATTGAATGGTCCCGTATCGGGAATGGCGGCGGGCAGATCCGTGTACCAGTGCATCGGCCCGGCGAGCATCCAGAGTGCGTTGGCGATGCTCCCGACGCCAACAAAAAGGACAAACCAGAGCATGGGGCCCGGGCGATCAGAAGTTGTGGATCGATTCATTCTTCATGGACTCCGTGTCGTCAGAGTGATCGTGCCGGGCGAGGTGATCTGAGCCGTGCGATCTCAAGGAGGAGGAATCGGCGCCAAAGGGTTCCCGGTTATTTGAGAAGTTGCGCGGTGTCCTCGTAATCGATGAGTCCTAGGCGGCCACCGTCTTTTTGGCTGTAGGAGCGGAAGCCGAGAAGCGATTGAACGCGTTCGGGGAGTTTCCTGGCTGTTTCGAGGCTCGTCGTGAGCTGGTGATTTTCTTCTGAGCGCAGCCAACCGAGCACGAAGCCCGCGTGAAGTCCGACGCGCCATTCGTCCTTCGACGAATTGGGACCGCCGCCGTGGATGATCTTGCCACTGTAGAGGAGCGCGCTTCCCGCCTTCATGGTCGCGCGATCAGTTTGGTCCGGGCGGGTCGGCGGATTGTGTCCGGGCCAGCGATGACTGCCAAGAGCGACGACGGTCGCGCCGTTCTCTTCGGTGAAGTCCGTGAGTGCGAAGAGGGCCGTGATGGTGGTTTCGTGATCCTCACCCACGGCACTTGGCCAGTTGAGCTCATCACGATGGAGGGGCTGGGGAGTTTCGTTCGGCCCGATGCAGATTAGCTGTCCCGTGTTCAGGTAATAGTTGTTCGCGCCGAGGTAGTGGTCGCCGAGTTTGGTATAGAGGGGGTCACAAAGGAGTGTCACCCAGGCCGAGCTCTTCTCGCAGAGTCCCGTAATGCGCTTTGTTTCCACCCCGTGAAAGTTGTCCCAGAAGGGATGCTCCGCGCCGGCGGTACCCCGTCTGTGGCGGGCGACCGAGGGCATGAGTTCACGACGGAGGGCTTCGAGGAGATCTGGAGAGATGAAGTCATCCACGATCACGCAACCGTCGTCGTTGATGGCGGCCCAGATCTTCGAGGGGGCGCAATTTCGGTTCAAATGGCGGAGTTCGGGCACGAGCAGGTCTCTCCATCGTTTTTCACGCTGCCGCAGATCGACCGGGAAGCTACCGCAATTCTGCCGATGGCCGAGCCCGGCAACACCAGATGTGGTGTATTTCGGCGTCAAATATTGTTTCGGATTGTGAATCTTCTTCCCTTCAAGGGTGGGCGAGCGTATGCTCACCATGGTGGGCTCATCGCTACGCCCCTGCGGGATTGCCGCAGTGCGTCGGTGTACGGGGGAAGCGTCAATGACGATTCACGGAGTGGCGGAAGCGCCGTTCTGGCCGGTGGTTCGCGCCTTCGAGCGGCAGCTCGACTCGACGGGCGGTGGAGCGGCGGTCTGCGTATATCACGAAGGCCGCAAGGTCGTCGATCTCTGGGGCGGCGTCCGCGACGAAGAAGAACGTCCGTGGCGAGAAGACACAATGGCCATGTCTTTCTCGACGTCTAAGGGAATCACGTCGACACTTCTGCATATCCTCGCGGATCGTGGCCTGCTGAAGTACGACGACCCGGTCGCCCACTACTGGCCCGAGTTTGCCCAGGGCGGCAAGGGCGCCATCAGTGTTCGCGACTTGATGACGCATCGCGCCGGACTCTCGAGACTGCGCCCGCTGCTCGATCATGGCGAACGAATTCTCGACTGGGACTACATGGTGAAGGCGATGGAACGCGCCGAATCGAAGCCGACCGCCCATAGCGCCTATCACGCTTTGACTTATGGGTGGCTGACAGGCGAGCTGATCCAGCGCATTACGGGGAAGAACCTCGAAAAAGTCATTCGCGAAGAATTGGCGGAGCCGTTAGGCCTCGACGGTCTCTATATCGGTGCGCCGCCAGAGGCCGTCTCGCGGGCGGCACAGCTCTCGGGTCGCCCCGGTTCGAGTCGGCCCGGGCTGATGAGCAAGATCTTTTCCGAGGTCACCGCGGATGCAGTGACATTCTTCCATCGAATGATCGGCTCGCCCCTCGACATGCGACACATGCTCGATGCCTTGGTGCCTCCCGGCGATGCCGATGCGCTCTGGCACGACCGTATCCTCGAAAAACCGGTTCCGGCGGTGAACGGGTTATTTACGGCTCGGTCGCTGGCACGGCTCTATGCGGCCATTGCAGAAGGGGGAACCCTTGACGGTACGGAGCTTCTCTCGCCGGAAATGATTCCCGTGATGGGCAGGGTGCACGTCGAAACGCGTGACCGGGTGATTCCCATCAAGATGGGCTGGAGGCTTGGCTATCACACGGCGTTCACGACACGGGGGTCGCTGGCTTCGGCCTTTGGCCACTTCGGTTTTGGCGGGTCGGGCGCGTGGGCGGATCCGACGAAGCGGCTTTCGGTGGCGATGGTGAATAACCGTCTTGGCGGGACGCCGTTTGGTGATATGCGGATTGCGTCGATTGGGAGTGCGGTGGTGACGGCGGCGAAGCGTCTTCCGAAGATATCGGCGGGTGCAGGGCGTTGGAAGTCGGCATCAGCCTATGAAGCGTCGGCCGAGCGATTGCGTTCAGTCGTTCTGTCCTAGCAATGGCGTGAGCGCTGGCGTGGCGGTGGACGGTTTTATCGTCGCACCGCAAATGTAACGACTCAGTTGAAGTACCGGTTCTGAAATGCAAAGGACGCCCGGATCGAATCCGGGCGCCCTTTGGTTTTCTCGGCGTGAACGCCTAGATCAGACCTCAGGTCCTAGGCCTTGATGTTCGCGCTCGCTGCCTTTACGGTCTTGACGATTCGGCCGGCGACCTTGTACGGGTCGGCGTTGCTGGCGGGGCGGCGATCTTCGAGCCATCCCTCCCCCGATCCGTCGTGTATCACCGCATGGAACACGATGCGCAGGATTTTCTCTGTACTTCGAACATTCTTTGCGGTCGCCATGCGAAAAGGCACGGTTGCGGAAAACTTCAAGCGAAGATGGTCGAATGGCAGCGGTGGGAGAGCGGTAGGATTCGCCGCCCGGGACACCGGGCTCATCAATCGACTGTCCTTTTCAGCAGTCTACTAGATCTCCAATTGCCCACCGCCCGCTCCTCCGCGAACACCTGATCGAATCCAACTCATCATCTCGTGTACATGTTTGATCACGAAATCGGGGTCCTCGTAGGGGAACATGTGCCCCGTACCTTCTGGGGCGTGCGCTAGCTCGCCCTGCGCAGACAGGCGAACGTATTCCTGGGGCGATAAGGCGAGGCCGTCGAAGAGATTGCCGATCTGCCGCTCGCTGAAACGGAGCTCGGAAGCGAGTTGTTCACGTAGCGCGTCGTGCGATTCGGGCGCGATGATCTCGCGCAGTGGAATATCGCCTAACGCACCTTCGCCGACTACGAGGTCGAAGGGAGACTGCGCTGCGGTCCAGAGTGCTGAGCTGCTGCTCAAATGCGTTCGCGGTCGGGCGTGTTCGAGTCGAATCTGGTCCTCCATTCCCGCGAACTCCTTGGTGACGCCGAGTTCCATGGCTCCCTGATCCATGGCACGACGGCGCCAGCCGAGTCCGAATAGGCAGGCCAGTGCGGCCTTTCGAGCTGCCGACCGGATTGGGCCAAAAGACATGTTTCCGGCGTAGGTCAAATTCCAAGGTGGAGTCGCATCGAGTAGGAGCACGCCGGAGACGAGTTCCGGATGCATGTGCGCAAAATTGGCGGAAAATAGACCACCAAAGGAGTGGCCGACCATGAGGAAGCGCCCTTTCTCGCCGGCGCTTTGTAGTAAGCGGAAGAGTTCGTCGGCTTCGCGGGGAATGGTTCGAGGAAAGGGGCCGGCTTGACTCCATCCACTTCCTGCACGATCAAAGAGAATTGATCGCGTCTCCTCTTTCATTCGGCGATGTAGATGATGCATGAGCAGGCCCTGACCATGACCGCCGGCAACCCAGATGATCGGCACGCCATCGCCGGCCTCGCCTTCGGCGAGGATGTGCATCTCGAAGCTGCCGACACTAATCATTTGGCCTGGCGGAGGCAATCTCTTCGCCGAACGCCTCACGCGAAACAAGTGATAGAGCGCACCCGCCGATAGAATGCACCCGGTGACCGCGATTAGGCCGCCGAACGCGATCGTGCCCCAATGATCTCCAGTTTGAAACGTCACCATCCCGAAGCCTGCGACTAACAGTCCGACGAGGAGACCCGCCCAATCTAGACTGAAAAATGCACATAGAATCCCTTTGTAGCGCCCCGGGTGGGTCATTGGAATTTCCCCTGGTTCGAATTGTCATTTCGTTGAAGACGAGAGTGCCAGAAAGCAAACGCCAAGAAGGCGGCGCCCGACGAAAATAGGACGTCCGAGGCGTAATGGGCGCCGGCAACGACACGGCCGGTCGCCACTCCGAGTCCCCAGCCGGCGACGACCACGGCAATGAGTATTCGCAGGCCGTGACTGCGTGGGCCAGGCAAGAGGACCAGCGGCAAGAGTACCCAGCCGAGGGCCGCGTGTCCGGACGGGAACGAGCTGGCGTCCGTCACGCCCTGCGGTAGGTACCAGGGCGAAAAATTCGCAAAGCTTGCATCCAGGTCGCGAAAGCGAACACGCCCCCAGAGAGGTTTGATCGTCTGAACGAAGATCAGCACGTTGACGACGGCGATGCCGACCGTGATTCGGGCATAACGACTAATCCTGTCGCTAAAGCGATAGGTTCGCGTTGCGACATGGAGGACCAGTAGCGAGACCGCCAGGCCTAGCCAGAACCATTGGCCGAATTCTGCAAACCAGTCGAAACTGCCAACGAGCGCGCTGTAGAACAGCGCGCTGGCGTAGTATCCGATCAGCGAAGTCATCGCGATCATGAAGATCCAGATGGGAATCTCGAGGGCGAGGCGGCGGCGCGCATGATTGGTGTGAATCACGAAGAGCGCAAAGACGATGGCTGCGAGCCCAGGGATCTCTCCGTAGCTTTCGGTCAGAATCCCGAAGCGCGACTCGTCATCGACTACCGCTTGCGAAATGGACAGATCGCTGAAGGCAAAGAAGATGGCGAGTCCCGTCCATATCGAGGCAAGGGCGATCAGCCCAATTCTGGGTATCTGATTGCTATTGCGGCGTGAATACAAGTTCGAGTTGGATTCGGGCCGGTCCCTGTCCGATCGTGTGCTTTCGCTCATGCGTGTTCCCTCCGGAGGAAGCTTCCAAAATAGTTAGTCGAGAGCACGATCGAGCTCGGTTTACGAGAGTCTTCGATGAAGCCTGTGGGCACGTGAAGCGGTTCAGGCAAATCCGCGCACGAGAAGATGCCTGCCTGCGCCCGCATGTTGTCCGGGACCAGTTTGGGAGAGTCGATTGGCTCTGTGAGTTTCATATTGGCGGCGGCGCGATTGCCTCGTCGTGTCATAGCCCGGATTTCGGATACGGCGAGTCGCATTTCAAGCGGGTCCAACAAGTGCTCTTCCAGGAATGCGGCGTAGGGTTGGCCGAAGGCGCGCTCAACCGCACGCGCCTCTGCATGAAAGCCCAGACTGGCGTAGTGGAATCGCTCCCGAAATTCGTAAGCTTTTCGAATGAAACGATTGCGACTCAGGGTCTCGGTTCCTGAGAGATTGGCGCGGGGCAGGTAGTTGCTGGGGGCTTGATTGCCGAGCGCCGCGCGATCGGAATGCCGTTCGCGGATCGTGCGGTGTTTGGCAACCCAGGGATCAGTACACTCGAGTTCGGGGACTTGGGTCTGGAGCGGATCCTCCAGACAGAGCTTTCCGGATCCGCCGAGTAGTGCGACCGCCGCCGGGACATACCTTCTCCAACACACTGCGACGTCGAAACTGGTACGCGTCGTAGTAGGCTCCTTCGAGTTCGAGCGCTGGATGCCCCAATCGTTAACATGCGACCCTTCAACTCCTACCACAGCGACAGCGGCAGCCAGGATTTCGTGGTGATCGATTTCTGTCTCGGTCCGTTCATTCCAGACTGACGACAGCTGAGAGTGCGAGAACTTCACATCAACTCCGGGTGGCGACCAGGTGGAGGGCGGGATATTTACTTTCATACATTCACAATTGATTGTATGTTACTTCCTTCGATAGGAGAATCGCAATGAAAACGGCCGTCGCCGACTCGGATCTGATTTCTCTAGACAGACTCTTTTCCGCCCAGAGCTACGACGCTCTCCAGATCAGCCCGGACGGCTCGATGGTCAGCTATATCGGGCCCCTCGATGGCGTGCCGAATATCTTCGTGGCGCCCGTCGCTGATATGGAGGCTGCCCGGCCTGTCACTGATCACAAAGGCCGAGGAATCCAGTCTCGCGATGTCAGTGGGAACGTCTTATACCGCTGGACCGCGTGCGGCAAATTCCTCGTGTATCCCCGGGACCGGGATGGCGACGAACGCTGGCAACTCTATCGAATCGACGTGGCGACGGGCGAAAGTCTGAACCTGACCCCCTTTGACGGTGCCCGCGCCGAGCTGCTGGTGAGCAGCGGTAAGCGGCCGGACGAGATCCTGGTCTCGATCGACGATCGTCAGGCTGGTGTTGGTGATCTGTATCGAATAGATCTCTTGTCGGGTGAGAGAACGCTCGTCGAAGAGAATCCCGGCTTCGTCGGCTATCTGGCTGATGCCGAACTGCGGCCGAGGGTCGCGGCGGCGTTAGGCGAGGCAGGTCGCATCGCGCTGCTGAAGTCGTCGGGCGACGGAGACTGGGCTCCCCTGGTCGAGATCCCCGCAAAGGATGTTTCGGCTTTCCTGGCCTCGATCGATCAGAAGATCGTCCGGATCGATGAAAAAGGGGAAGCGCTCTTCCTCTACGACAGCTGCGATCGCGATACGGCGGCACTCGTCCGAATCGAACTCGAATCGGGACAGAAAACGATGATCGCGTCGGATGAACGGGTAGATATCGGCGGAGTTCTCTATCACCTGACGGATGGACGCCCCCAGGCCTATGCGACCGTATGGAAGCGCCGTCGTTGGAATGTGCTCGACGAGGCGATTCGCGAGGACCTGGATTTTCTGACTGGCGCCCTCGACGGTGATCTCGATATTCTCAGCCGCTCCCGAGATGATGGATCATGGATCGTGAAATACACACTCTCGCACGAACCAGAGACGTTTCATCTCTACGACCGGTCTGCGCGAACGCTGCGCAAGCTGATGACGGGAACACCGGAGCTCGAAGGCGTCGAGATGGCTCCGATGCATCCGGTGGTGATCCCGTCGCGGGATGGATTCGATCTGGTGTCCTACGTAACCCTGCCGCTGGGCAGCGATCCGGATGCGACTGGTAGGCCGGACAAGCCCGTTCCCCTCGTACTGCTCGTTCATGGTGGGCCGGGCGACGAGCGCGCAATCTATGCCTATGCCCCATTCTTGCAGTGGCTTTCGAGTCGGGGGTATGGCTCGCTCTATGTGAACTTCCGTGGCTCTCCGGGTTTCGGAAAGCGTTTTATGAATGCGGCTGTTCGCGAGTGGGGCGGTGCCATGCATGACGATTTGATCGACCAGGTCGAATGGGCCATCGCCGAGGGGATTACATCAAGGGACCGCGTTGCCATCCTGGGAGGCAGTTATGGAGGCTATGCGGCGCTCGTCGGAATGACGATGACGCCTGATGTATTCGCCTGCGGCATCGATCTCGTCGGCCCCTCCAGCATCGAGAAGCCGATGCCTCATTGGACGGAAGAGGGCATGGCGCAATCGATGGGAGACCCTCGAACGCCAGAGGGACGGGAATTGCTCGCGGCGAGGTCGCCCACCAACTTCGCCGATCAGATCCAGCATCCAATCTTGATCGGGCAAGGGGCGAACGATTCGCGTGTTCCACAGGATCAATCGGATCAGATGGTCGAAATCATGACGGGGCAAGGTGCGGAGGTCGTTTATGCACTGTACCCCGACGAGGGGCACGGACTGAACCGACACGAGAACAATCGCTCGTTCTGGGCGATTGCTGAGATCTTTCTCGCCCGCTGCCTGGGTGGGCGTTATCGACCGCTGGCGGATGAACTCGAGGGGTCGAGTCTCGAGGTGCCGGTCGGGGTCGAGCACATCCCGGGGCTCGCTGAAGCGCTCGAACGGCGAACGGCCACGGTGGACTCGGCCACGAAATAGCGCGTGTTAGGTTTCTTCAAGCGGATAAGGATCTTGCTTTCGTCGGGGCCGTGCCATCTGCGATGAAACTGGGTTGGTATCGATCACGCGAAAATCTGATTCGCGTCTATGCATGCTTGGTTGGAATGGGTCTTTCGCGCCAGCTCTTCGTTTCCGGCCCGCGCTGCGCTTGGGTAGAGGGCGATTTCCAGACCCGCTTGGCGATACGGTAGAAATTTTCGCCCAGTATTCCGAGGATGGCATTCTCTGGATATCCGAGTCTCACGAGGCCGGCCGTGATTTCCGGCATCCTCTCCGGTTCGATGAAGCGAATCCCGGGCGCATAACCGTGGCCGTCGGGGAATGAGTCGGCGAATTCGTCGAGTATTTCGTCGAGATCAAGCCCGTCGAAACAAAAGTCCAATCCCAGTCCGACGTGTTCGGGGCCGACCAATTGGACCATATGGTCGACGTGATGGATGAGACGTTCCACCATGCGATCGTTTCCACCCAGGAATAGTCCGACACCGTTGATGCCGATGACCCCGCCGTTTTTCGCGCAGGCTTTGATGAGTTCGTCGGGAATGTTGCGGGGGTGGTCGGTCAAGGCTCGTGCATTCGAATGAGACAAGATCACGGGTGTGTCGTTATGTTCGAATGCGTCCATCGAAGTTCGGTAGCCGGTGTGTGAGCAGCAGGCGATCATGCCGACCCGCGCCATTTCATCGAGCAGGTCACGTCCGAAGTCCGAGAGCCCGGGATCGTTCCCGTGGCAACCTCCTCCGACGTTGTTGGCGCGGTTGTAGGCCAGCGACATCCAGCGAACACCCAGGTCGTAGAAGCTCGAGACCAGTGACAATTGAGTCCCGATCGCGGACGCCCCCTCGATGTTGAAAGCGACGGCCAGCTTCCCCTGGTCTATTGCCCGGGGAATGTCTTCGACCTGTTCGACGAGCGCATATTTGTCAGGTCGCCGCTGAAGCCACCAATGCATAAAGGAGGCGATCCGAAACTGTTGTTCCAGGCCGATGTTTGCGGCGCCGACGTTGATATGAATGATGGAGACGCCAGCCTTCTTGTATCTCAAGAGCTGTGGCAAATAGGTGTCATCCGTCCGTAGTGGCATGCACCCGTGGCAATCCCATACCAATGCTTTGGCGTGCAAACGCGCTGCTACGCCATCGGTCTCGAAGCTGTCAATGGGCACGATGGATTAGCCCCTCGGGAATTCATATACATACATTCTGGAATGCATTATACACGCCGGAGGGGTCTTCGCTCCGGTCACTTCTTCAATTCCAGCCATTGTTGAGAACTCTGCCCGCTGCGCTTCAGCTCAAAACCCTTGAGATGCGCATTTTCCGGCAGCGCGCGGACGGCCTCGCCTCGGACCACCGCCGCCGTGGAGAACTGATCGCGTGCTTGAGCGTATCGAGCCCGCTCGTACGGAGAGCATCAGTCTCGCGTGCGAGGTGTCTGCCCATGATCGACCTCTGCGATGGCAGTCATGGCTTTGTCGACTACCTCTTCGAGGATGGCCAATGGCAGCGATCCGTGTTTGAGGACGGCCGTGTGGAATTGTCGGATATGGAATTCGTCGCCAAGACGATCACGCATGCGATCGCGAAGCCCGAGGAACTTGAGCATGCCGATCTTGTAGGAACAGGTCTGTCCTGGGTTGCCAGCAATTCGGTCGACCATGGCCTCGGAAAACTCAGTGGACGATCCTGTCTGCTCCGCGAAGAAACGCATGCCTTCGTCTCTCGTCCAACCTTTTTGATGAATGCCCGTGTCGAGAACGAGGTTCGCTGTGGAGACCAACTCGCGGCGCATTCGAGCGACATTCCAGAGTGGATCGCTGTTGAAGCCATGTTCCCAGGGAATCGTCTCGGCGTATTTCGCCCAGCCCTCAATATAGGAATCGAAGGTGACCATTCGGCGAACGGCGGGAAGTCCTTCGAGTTCTTGTGCGAGGGCGAGTTGGAGATGATGGCCGGGAAAAGTTTCGTGGTAGCAGACGGTCGTGGTATCGAGCATCGACTCCGCGAGCGCCACTGACAAGTTCAGCTCGAAGATGCCGGGTCGCGATCCGTCCGACGCAGGCGGTTGGTAACAATGGTGACGGCTGTTTTCTGCGAATGCCGGTGTGGGCTCGACGACCACGGGCGATCGAGGAAGGCGGTCGAAGATCGTTCCGATCTGGGATTCTGTGGTCGCGATGATTTTGGTTAGATCGTCGAGCATTCGGGTGCGCGTTTCCGGCGTGTCGGGTTGTCTGAATTTCGGATCGTTGTCGAGGGCCTGGCAGCGGGCGATTAGGCTTCCGCTGCCGTATCCAATATCCCGAAACGCGGTGTCGAGTCGCCCCTCGATCGACGCGAGTTCGTGCAGGCCGAGTGTGTGGATCTCCTCTGCGCTGGCATTAGTCGTCGTCGCACTTTTCAGGCAGAAGTCGTAGTAGGCATCACCGTCGGGCAACCTGTGTACGCCGAGTGTTTCGGGTGCGCGTTCGAGCTGCGAGGTGAGGAAAGTCTCGAGCTTCGAATAGGCCGGGTATAGAGAGTTGCGAATCTCCTCTTCGGATCGATCGAGTAGGCTACGCCTTGCACCGTCACTGATGTCGTCCACGGCCTCTAGTTTTTCTGCGAGCGACATGTGGAGCAGGCTCTTGCGTGCATCCGTCGCCAGGAAGCTAGAGATCTCTTCGAGGGTCTTCGTGAGTAGCGCGCGCGGGAGTACATTCCTGTTTGCTTCGCGTCGCTCGAGTCCGTCGACCAGATCGGCAAAAACGGTCGGAAGCTGCGACAAGCGTTCCATGTAGTCTTCCGCATCCGTCTCGTCCGCGACGGAATGTAGATTGGCTAGCAAGACGGGCAATTGCGTTTGAATGCCGGCGGCCGGCCGCGCGGGCTGGTCATGCTCGGCGAAGTCGCGGCCGCGTACGCCGAGGAGCGGACCTTCGTTTGCGTATTCGAGAAAGAACTCGAATACACGAGTTGTTAGGCGTTCTTCGGGCGTTTGCTCGTCGATGGGAAAGGCGCGTAGCTCGGCAAGGGACCTCTCCATCCCCTGCATGCGATTCTCGGCCCCGCTTTGGGAGTAGTCGGCGAAGGCGTTCATCGCGAGGCGGTTCCCTGCGACTTCGCGGATGCCGAGTTCGAGTGGGAACTCGGGAACTTCGGCGATCAACTTGGCGAAGGAGCGTTCGTGGAATTCGCTGATGGCGGACAAAGACGATCACTCCTGGATATGATACAATCATTCATGATTGAACGTGGAATTCTATCCGTTTCCGACGCGTCTAGGCAAGGATGCCCGACCTGGAAGGGATTGGCTGCGATGGGCGAGTCGCAGACAGGGAATATGGAGGGGCGGTGGCCGATCGGTCGGACGTCGTGATCGTGGGCGGTGGCATCGTGGGGGTTTGCTCCGCTTATTTTCTGGCCGAGCAGGGTGCGCGAGTCACACTGCTCGAACGAGGCGAAATTTGCTCCGGCTGCTCCGAGGGCAATGCTGGTTGGATCTTTCCGAGTCACAGCACGCCGCTTCCGGCTCCCGGCGCGATGCGAAAGGCGTTGGGCTGGCTATTCGATCCGGCAAGCCCCTTCTACATCAAGCTGCGGCTGAACCTGGACTTGGTTCGTTGGCTCTGGATATTCGCTCGTTCCTGTACCGAGTCGCGAGCGCGCCGAACCTTCGAACTCAATCGAGAACTGAGTCTGCAGAGCCGAACGCTCTATGAAACACTCGCCGCCTTGTCGGGACTCGAATTCGATTGGACGAAGGAGGGGCTGCTGCTCGTCTGTCGAACTCGGGCGGGGCTTTCGGAGGTCGAAGAGGAGCTCAGGCTCTTGAAGGCGCTCGGGGGGGAGGGTCGGCGCCTTGACGGCGATGAAACCCGTGAGCTGGTGCCGCAGTTGAGCGCGGAGATACAGGGCGGCATCCACTATCCGGCAGATGCGCATATCCAGCCCGCTTCCTTCGTCCGGGGTATCGCCGCGCAATGCAAGCGTCGAGGGGTTCGCATCTTAAGCGGCGTCGAAGCGATTGCCTTCGAGACCTCGGGCAGTCGCATCTCGCGCGTCGTCGCGACCAAGGGTGACTTCAAATGCGATCACGTCGTGCTCGCCGGGGGTGCCTGGTCAGCTGGGCTCGTCGCGCCACTTGGTCTTCGGATTCCGGTCGAGAGCGCGAAGGGCTACTCGGTGACCTTCGAACGCCCCGACGATTTCGGAAATATCCCGATGTTGCTGGCCGAGGCAAAGGTCGGTGTGAGTCCATGCCAGGGAACGCTGCGTTTTGCGGGGACACTCGAACTCGCCGGCCTCGATCTGTCGATCAATGAACGACGGCTTCGCGCGATTCTCGACGCGGGGCGGCTTTTTCTGCCGGGACTTCCAGAACTCGTGCGGTTGGAGACCTGGCGCGGGCTGCGACCCTGTACGCCCGATGATTTGCCGATCATCGGGCGACCCCACGCAGTGACGAACCTCGTTCTCGCCACGGGTCATGGCATGAGCGGGATCTCGCAGGGGCCGATCACGGGGAAGCTCGTGGCGGAACTCGTGTCCGGCGATCGACCCGCCGTCGATCTGGCTCCCTTCTCTCCTGATCGCTTTCGGTAAGGTCGGACCATGCCTCGCAGCGCAGACGCAATTGTCATCGGCGCCGGAATCATTGGCTGCGCGATCTCCTTTGAACTGGCCAAGCGCGGTCGACGCGTTGTTTGCGTCGAGAAACTCCCAGCCGCCGGATATGGCCCAACGGGTGCTTCCTCAGCCATTGTCCGTACGCACTATTCGACGGAAGTCGGAGTGGCGATGGCGTATGAAGGCTATGCCTATTGGCGAGATTGGCAGGACTATATCGGGACGCGCGACGAGAACGGGTTCGCACGTTTCGTCGATTCGGGCGCGATCATCATCGACAACCCCGACTACGATCTCGAGAAGGCCGTGGGGCTCTTTGATCGTGCCGGAATCGACTACGAGCGCTGGGATCTCGATGCGCTCACCGCGCGGCTGCCGATCTTTGATCGCGGTGCATTTTGGCCACCCAAGCGCCCGGACGAGGATGCCTTCTGGGATGAGTCCGAGAAAGATATTGCTGGCGCGCTCTTCATGCCCCAGTCGGGGTTCGTGCCCGACCCTCAGCTTGCCACCCACAATTTGATGCGCGCCGCCGAAAATCGCGGCGCAGAGTTCTTGTTTCGGCGTGAGGTAACGGAGATTTTCCAGAGCGGGGGTCGCGTAAAGGGTGTGAAATTGGGCGACGGTGAGAGGATCGAGGGCCCGGTCGTCGTCAACGCAGCCGGAACATATTCTTCGGCTCTCAATCGGATGGCAGGGGTCGACGAAGGAATGGCCGTCAAGACGCGCTCTCTGCGTGTCGAGGTCCACTGTGTCTCCGCGCCGGAGGGTTTCGACTTCGAAGAGCATGGATGTTATGTATTCGACGGCGATACAGGCGTCTACTTTCGCCCTGAGGTCGGCAACACGATTCTGGTCGGCAGCGAAGATCCGGAATGTGATCCGCGGCAATGGATTGATGATCCCGCCGACTACGATCGTGAGATCACCGAAGCGCAGTGGCGTGCGCAAGTCTTTCGACTCGCCAAGCGGATCCCGAGTCTGCCGATCCCGGCCCGACCCAGTGGCCTGGTGAGCCTCTACGACGTGTCGGACGATTGGATTCCCATCTACGACAAATCGGATCTCCCGGGCTTCTACATGGCCATCGGGACCAGCGGCAATCAATTCAAGAATGCGGGGGTGGCCGGGAATTTGATGGCGGAGTTGATCGAGGCCTGTGAAGGGGGGCAGGACCACGATCGCGAGCCGGTCTGCGTAAGCGGGCGATATACAGGCTGCCGGCTTGACGCAGGGTTCTTTTCGAGACGCCGCGAATTACACCACGAGAGCAGCTTCAGTGTGAACGGGTAGGGCAGCCTAGCTGACGCTGCGTTCCCGGTCCTTCCAGGATCATTGTCGAAGTTTACGTATACCGAGGCATCGTTGACATGAGAAAATCGATCAACGGCCTCTCGGCGCTGGTCGAACAAGAACTCGGCCTAAACCCTTTCGCTCCACGCCTCTTTGTCTTCTGTAATCGACAGCGCGACAAGATCAAGATTCTGTACTGGGAGCGGAGCGGCTTTGTTCTCTGGTACATCAGCTAGCGAGAGTCCCCCTCTCTCCTTGCCTGTTTCCGATCTCGTTTCAAGCGAGGCGTGCGTTCGGCTTCAAGACGCCGATCGTCTCACCCGTACTCGAGAGGAAGGGCGCGTACCGGTATTGCCGCAACATTTTTCGGGCCGTCGGGCGCAGTCGTCCGATGCGTTCCAGCAGTGCGCAACAAACGACGGGCGCCGCACGATCGGCGCCGTCGTCGATCTTGACCAGGATTACCCGCCGTTCGCGGCGAAGGAAAACTACGTAGACCCCTTCGGCGCCAGATTTTGCGATCAGGTTCGGGCCCGCCGCCAGGGTCAGGTCGCTGCAGAAGCGATCGCTTCCCCCGAGCAACGCTGGATGGCGGCCGATCGCATCGAGAATCTTCTCCGCCGCGGGCCCATGACGCCCCGCTTTGCTCGCGTCGGTCATGCGCGCGAAGGCCAGTGCAAATCGATCGAAGGGAGCGAAGAGGTTAGGCGCGTTGCAGAAATCGAGATTTGACCCGAGTCCGCCGAGGTCGAGGTCTGCGAGTTCAGCGACGCTGGACAAGACTCGCTGTTGCACCGGCCCTTCCAATGCACAGCACTCGCTTGTCGGGCTGCCCAGGTGACGTGCGATACTGAGGAAGCCTGCGTGTTTGCCCGAACAACCATTGGTCGCCCGCGTGGCGATTTTGCCAGCGGATTGGAACTCCTCCGCGCTTCGTCGATGGCTGGGTCCATGCGGGCCACATGCGAGGTCAGACTCATCACACCCGATGCGGGCGAGCCAGGCGTGCACGCGCTCGACGTGCATTGGTTCGCCATTGTGCGACGCACAGGCGAGCGTGAGTTGTTCGTCGGAAAGACCGAGCGCTTCGAACGCGCCGGACTCGATGAGCGCGAGGGCCTGGATTGGCTTGATCGCGGAGCGAAGACAGACGATCTGAGAGGTGTCGCCCCAGGATTCCTGTACCGTGCCGTCGGCATCTATGATGATCGCGATCCCTCGATGACGACTCTCGATGCCGTCGCCATGCTTGAGTTCGACAAGCACGGGGTTGACGTTAGTTGAGGGCACGACGTTCCAGATGCGCGAGCCGAAAAGCCCGTCTCCATGCAGCTTCCGCCGAGATAGGCGAGGGCGCTAGCGGCACGCGCTCGATATTCACGAGCTCACCTCCGCGGGATCGGAGCCTGGGAGTCGTCCGAAGTCCTCACTTTGATCGGATCGGGGTTCACGCAACATTGGACGCGTCTCGAGACACAGAAGCCTTGCGGGTCGCGTCGATCTTTGCCCGCGCCATCGAGTCGGCGATCTCGGCCGTGGTCTCGCCTCGCTCGGATGCAAGCTCGAAGATACCCTCGAGGGTGTTGCCGATCCGGTCGACGTGCTCGAGGACATGTGCCTGGTCGTAGTCGCCCGTGATTTCGCTGGCGACATTGATGATTCCGCCTGCGTTGATAATGTAGTCTGGTGCATAGAGGATGTCGCGTGCCGTGAGCATGGCGGCATGCCTCGGTTCCGCGAGTTGATTGTTCGCACCTCCTGCAACGATGGTCGCTTTCAAACGCGGAATCGTTTCGTCGCGAAGAACCGCCCCGAGCGCGCAGGGGGCAAAGACGTCGACTGCCTGTTCGTAGATTTCATCGAGAGGGACGGCCGTTGCATTGGCCTCGGTGACCGCACGGTTCACGGCCTTTTCATCGATGTTGGCCACCACGAGAATCGCGCCCTCTCTTCGCAACAGTCGGCAGAGGTTGAGGCCGACATTGCCAACGCCCTGAACCGCAACTCGTGTTCCCTTGATCGACGACCGCCCAAGGCGGTACTTTACGGCTGCCTTGATTCCTTCGAGGATACCCCGCGCTGTGTACGGAGAGGGATCGCCGCTTGCTGCATGACCATCGACAAGTCCTGCGACGTAGTGAGTTTTCCGAGCCACAACCTCCATGTCCTCGACCGCCAAGCCCTTCTACAAAACGCCCGAAACTCCTCAGCATGGCCTCGGTCTTGTCGATCCGGGAGTCGCCCATGATGATCGCTTTGCCGCCGCCGAGAGGCAGGTCCGCCATCGCATTCTTGTAAGTCATGCTATGCTATAGGCGCAGTGCATCTCGAATAGCGTCTTCTTCTGAGGCGTAGGGCCACATTCGACATCCGCCTGCGGCGGGGCCGAGCGTTCGATCGTGGATTGCGATGATCGCGAAGAGCCCGGTGTCGGGATCGCGACAGAATACAACCTCTTCATGATCGGAGAATTCTGTCGAATTAAAGATCGCCATGTTCATCTTCCTCGGTCGTGGTTCGGCCGCGCGCGTGCGAGCCGTAGACGACCGGGCCCGCACCGAGAATGTCCAGATAATTCGGAGTTGCGATTACCGCGCTCATTCCTTTGCCAGCTCTCGTGCGGCCTGAACGATGTGCTGGGTGTTCATTCCATACTTGGTCAGGAAGGCTTCGTCGTCGCCCGATTCTCCGAAAGAGTCCTGCATGCCGAGCCGCCGTACATGCGATGGCTTCTCCTCGGCGAGCACTTCAGCAACCGTACTGCCAAGGCCGCCGATCACGCTGTGGTTTTCGATCGTCACGAAGCGGCCGATCTCGTGCGCGGCGCGCACAAGCGGACCACGATCGAAGGGTTTCAGCGTAGGGTAATGAAGAACGCGAGCGGAGATGCCCAGGCTCTCCAATTGAGCGGCCGCGTCGAGAGCCTTCGGCGTCATCATGCCGGAGGACACAATGGCGACGTCGCTTCCGTCTCGCAGCACGTAGCCTCGACCGATCTCGAAATCGTAGGCCTCATCGAAGATGACAGGCACTTCGCAGCGGACGGTCCGCAGATAGACCGGGCCGTCATAGTCGGCCGCCGCAAAGACAGCCGCTCTTGTCTCGACCGCGTCGCAGAGATCGAGCACGACCATGTTGGGAATCGCGCGCATGATCGCGAGATCCTCGAAGGCTTGGTGCGTTGCGCCGGCTTGCCCGACTGCCACACCGCCGTAGGCCCCGTTGATCTTCACGTTGAGGCCGGTGTAGGCGATCGAGATATGGATCTGATCCGCCGCCCGTCGCGTGGCGAAACACGCGAAGGTCGAGACAAAGGGAATCAGCCCTGTACTCGCAATTCCCGCGGCCATCGTAAACATATGCTGCTCGGCGATGCCCACATTATAGAAGCGGTCGGGGAAGGCATCGCGAAAAATGCAGGTCATCGTCGACGTTGAGACGTCGGCATCGAGTACGACGACGTCAGAACTGGCGCGTCCGAGTTCTGTGATGGCCTCGCCGAAGGCTACGCGGGGCGCGATCCGATCACCAATTGACATCGGCGGCCCCTAATTCCTCGAGCGCTTGCCGAGCCAAGTCGTCCGTGATCGTCTTGGCGTGCCATTCGACGCGATCCGCGGCGAAGGAGACACCGTGGCCTTTCACGGTGTGCGACACGACCGCGACCGGGCCTTCGGCCGAGAGGTCGCGCGCCCGTTCGAGCGTGGGAAGCAGGTCACTCATCTGGTTTCCGTTGCATTCGAGTACGGTCCAGCGGAAGGCTCGCAATTTTTCGTCGAGTGGGTCGAGGTTGAGGGTCGATTCAATTCGGCCGGTTTGTTGGAGCCGGTTGCAGTCGATGATCAAAACGAGGTTGCGAATTTGGTGGTGGCCCCCGTATAGAGCGGCTTCCCACACCTGGCCTTCGTCGCATTCCCCGTCACCCTGCAAGACGAAAACACGAAAATCCTGACCCTTGTGTGCAGCCCCGATCGCCATGCCAATACCCGCAGAAAGCCCCTGGCCTAACGAGCCGGAACTCATGTCGACGCCCGCAGTCTTCTTCATGTCGGGATGCCCCTGCAGAGGGCTGTTGAGTCGGTACATCTGTTTGAGGTGCTCGACCGGGAAGAAGCCGCGCTCCGCCAGCGCCGCGTACCAGGCAGAGGTCGAGTGGCCCTTCGAAAGGATGAAGCGGTCGCGAACTTCCCAATTGGGCTCATCTGGTCGAAGGCGCAGGATCCGGAAATAGAGCGCCGCCATGACATCGGCCATCGAGAGTGGCCCGCCCACGTGTCCGACGCCCGCGTGATGGACCGTGCGGATGACGAGTTCGCGGATTCTGCGAGCCTTTTCTTCGAGTTCAGAGATTTCGACGGTCATGGCTGTGTGGTTTCGACATGGTACATTCATTCGGGAATGTATCATTGGAGCTCGGCACATCCAAGCCCACTGAGTGGCTCTGTGTCACGACTGCGTCGCCAGCGTGCTTGTGGGTCTGCATAATGAGGTGAGTGAAATGAAAAATGTCGATGTTCTGGGACTCTATTCCTCGACGTACGCCGAGGCGCGCGAGAAATTTCTCACGGCATGTCAAACGGCGGGTCTCGAGGTCGAGCATCATGTGAACCCGGAGCGCGGCGTCGATGGCGAGAAACTTGCGACCGATGTCGCGCGCCTGGGCGCAGCCGACGCTTCGAAGGTCATGCTCCTTTCATCCGGGACCCACGGCGTCGAAGGATTCTGCGGTTCTGCGATTCAGACGGGGCTACTGCGAAGCCGTGACGAACTCGCACTTCCCGACGATGTGGCCATTGTCTTCGTTCATGCCGTGAATCCTCATGGTATGTCCTGGTCACGTCGCGAGACCGAGGAGGGCGTCGATGTCACGCGAAACCTCTCGCATCACAAATACGATCCGATGCCCAACCCGGATTACGAACTTCTTCGCGACCTGCTGGTGCCCGAGAAAATCTCGGAAGAGACGCTGCGGGAGATCAACCGAGCGGCCGCCGCACTTATGGCGGACCGTCCTCGGGACTGGATCACCCGTACGCTTCGAATCGGCCAGTACACACATCCGGAAGGTCTCACGTACCACGGCCTGACAGCTTGTTGGTCGACGCAGTGCTGGATCGAGGCGGCGGGAAACCATGTGAGCCAGGCCGATCGCGTCATGATTATTGATCTCCATACGGGCTATGGCGAATATGGTGCACTGCTGACACAGAATCCGTCCTATAGGAAGACCTCGCCCCCGTTTGCACACCTCCAGAAATGGCTCGGAGAAGATCCAGCCGGTTTCAGTGATGACGGAAGCATCATCGAGCATCGCATCGAGACTTTTGAGGCACTGCACGAGCAATGCAGGCCGGGCGCAGAAGTAGCGGCGATGTATTTCGAGTTCGGCACGGTCACGATGGAAGACTACATAAACGCCTGGATCATGAATAACTGGCTCTATCTATATGGAGATCGCTCCTCCGAAAGGGCGGCGCGGGCGCGGGCGGCTTTCGCACATCTCTTCTACGTGCGTGAAGACGGCTGGAAAAAAAGTGTCTGGCAGAACGGATGGGGAAAGATTCAGCAGCTAATTGGCTCGCTGGCGTCTCCTGTTCGATGAACGACTAGCTAGACGAGGATCTCGAACAATGTTGATGCATGACTTTCTTGATTTCTATGCCCGGGAACAGCCGGGCGCGGAGTTTCTCGTCCTGGATGATCGCGTCCTGAACTATTCACAAGCCCTCGAGGACGTCAACCGGCTTTCTAACGCGATGGTCGCGAGCGGCTTGGGGGTGGGTGATCGCTTTGCGTTTCTGTCGAAGAACTCGATCGAGACGGTCATTACCTATCTGGCTGCTTCGAGATGTGGTGCTGTACCCGTCCCCCTCAATTGGCGATTGGCGCCACCCGAATGGGCCTACATCATCAACGATGCCGGGGCAGTACAACTGATCGCCGAATCCGAGTTTTCTTCGACGATCGACAAAATTCGAGACGATCTGCCCGCGGTCACCCGGTATGTATCGATCGGGAAGCAGGACTCGGAGCGCTGGATCGACTTCGAGGGCTGGTGGGGGGACTATTCCGCGAAGGCGCCCGAAATAGAGATCGATGCCGACGATGTCCTCTACCAGATGTACACCAGCGGCACGACGGGTCGGCCGAAGGGCGCCATGTTGACACAAAGATGTGTTATAGAAAATGGCCTCCAGACTACACCCTACTTCAAGGATGTCGTCGGTCCCGGCAAGCGATCCTTGATCGTGATGCCGATGTTCCATGCCGGTGCCACCTCGTTTGTCTTTGGCACACTGATCGGTGGCGCTTCGATGGTGATCCATCGCGACTTTTCTCCTGCAGCTGTTGCTAAGGCGCTGTCTGAGGGCGAGATCAGCGTCGCCAACCTGGTGCCCGCCATGATCCAGGCGATGCTCGAGTACGTTCCCGACCTGGCCGATTCGTCCTACGAGATGCTCGACGTGATGATCTATGGAGCTTCGTCGATTGCCGAGGACACCCTGCGTCGCGCAATGAAGGTTTTCCAATGCGATTTCTATCAGGGCTTTGGCCAGACCGAGACGTCTGCCTGCGTGACGATGCTGAGCGCAGCGGATCATCGCCGCGCTCTGGCGGGCCGGCCCGAGTTATTGCTCTCCGCTGGCCGGGCCTTGCTCGGAACGACGATCCGCATTGTCGATGACGACGGGAACGAAGTGCCGCGAGGATCTTCGGGCGAGATCGTCGCGCGGGGACCGCAACTGATGAAGGGATATTGGAACTTACCCGAAGCGACAGCCAAGACCTTGGTCGACGGCTGGATTCACACGGGCGATGTCGGAGTCATGGACGACGAAGGCTACGTCTACATCAAGGATCGTATCAAGGATATGGTCGTCTCCGGCGGTGAGAACGTCTACCCGCGCGAGATCGAGAATGTACTCTTCGATCATCCGGCGGTGGCCGATGCCGCGGTGATCGGTGTGCCGGATGAGAAGTTCGGTGAAGCGGTGTTGGCCGTCCTGGTCTTACGGGCCGGAGAGTCCGTCGAGCCCGATACGTTGATCGCCTTTTGCCGAGAGAAGCTTGCCGGATACAAGGTACCGCGGCGCATCGAATTCGTTGACGAGCTGCCGCGAAATGCGAGCGGCAAGGTTCTGAAGAAGGATCTGCGCAAGCCCTACTGGGAAGGCAGGACGCGCAATGTCGGATGAATCTCTGCGCGAACGTTTGATCGAATGGGTTCAGGAATACGACCTCCAGGGTGACCACCGGACCGGTGGCGCCGTTGATGAAACGAGCGCCGAATGGCTGTGCGAGTCGGCGCGCACGATCGGATTCGAGCCGATCCTCGAACGTGTCCCGATGAGTCGTTTAGAGAAGCAGGCTGCATACGTCGAGTGGGATGGGCACCGGACCTCGGGCATTATCCTCTTCGATGCGACCCTCACGGGACCGGCGGGCGTGACTGGGAAGCTCGGCGCCCTCGGTTCTGAAGCGTCGATCGGATACGGTCGAGTCCCACCCAGCCCAGCCCTGGTTCCGGAATTCGTCGAGGCAAGAAAGGCCAGCTCGCAGTCCGCCTTGCTGGCGGTGACGGGTGGTGAGATCTGGAATCTGCCAGACGGCTACGCGCTCATCAACGCGGAGCAGTACACGAATTGCTATGGGCCCCCTGTCTTACAGCTTCCGAGTGAAGCCTGGGAACCTCTGCAAGCTGCCCGGGAGGCGGGCGCGAGCGTGCGAATCGTGACCGACGCGGAGCGTGTCGAGGCGACAGCCTCGAATGTTCTTGTCGAGGTCGTGGGCATGCGGCCGGAACTCGCGCCGCTCGTGGTCATGACGCCGCGTAGCGCTTGATGGCGATGTGCCTCCGAGCGTGGCTGTGGGATCGCGCTCTGGCTCGAGTTGTTGCGCGAATTCAAATAAACACCGCCCGCTCGCAGCATCCACTTCGTCGCAACCACAGGACACGAACTTGGACATCTCGGCCTCGATCGTCATCTGACTACGCGTGAAACGCTCATTGGCGATTCCTTCGCGTGGATTCATATCGGCGCCAGCTTCGCGGCGGCGGATGGTGCACACGTCCGCGTTCAGACGTCCGACTCCGAACTTCTCGACATGACGGTGGGTGCGATGACGGAGTTCGGTGTGGCCCCAGACTCGGTCACGCCGGACGGTGAGCCGCCGCTGGGCGAAGCGTGCAATATTCATGATGGGGGAGGGCGTTATGTGTCGCTCATCGGATTGAACGGGCGATTTCACTCGCCGACCGATCGCTGGCCCGACGCGGTGAATCTAGAAAGGCTCGTGAAGCAAACGCGAGCATTCACTGTCGTAGCACGTCGACTTGCAGAGAATCCGAAGTGACGAAGCTCTATTCCCCTTCCGGAAGAGGCGACTGGCAGAGGGTCTCGGCCGATGAGGCGGGTTGGAGCCCTGAAGGATTGCAGGTTGCTCTGGATGTTGGGCGAGACGAACTCAGCTCGGGTCTCGTCGTGCTCTGGCGCGGCCGCATTCTGGCCGAGGGTTACTGGACGCTTCCCGATGAGCTGCCAGAGCTCTTTCCGGGCGGCGTCGAGATTTTTCGCGCCATGCAGCTCGGAAAGACCGCGGATGGGTATCCAATCGAGGACGTCGCCTCGACGCAGAAGAGTCTGACAGCGCTGCTGGTCTTGATGGCCGCAAGGCGCGGTCTTCTGCGGCTCGATGACCCCGTGAAGGCCCATCTTGGCGCAGGCTGGTCGACGGCATCGAGCGGCAGGGAAGCTGGTATCACGGTTCGTCATTTGCTCGAGATGACGAGTGGCCTGGGCGAAGAACTCGACTATCAGCGGCCCGCCGGCGAATTTTGGAAGTACAACGCCGCCGCCTATCATCGATTGCTTCCGCTTGTTGAGGCTGCGGCTGGGAAGCCGATCAACGACCTGACCTCGGATTGGCTGACGTCACCCCTTGGAATGTCGGACACGCGCTGGATCGATCGGAAGTTCATCCATCCGGGCGCACCTCTCGGCCTGGCCACCACCACTCGCGATCTCGCCCGATTCGGCCTGCTCATCCTCGCGCAGGGCAGTTGGAGAGAGTCGCTGCAGCTCGCAGAGACGGAAGACATCGCCGAGTTGGTTAGACCTTCGCAGACGCTGAATCCATCCTACGGACTTTTGTGGTGGCTGAACGGTCAATCCAGCTATACACGTCCGCTGGGAGGCGATCCGCTCGCTGGCCCGCTCTTTACGTCGGCCCCCGCGGATCTGGTTGCCGCCATGGGTACGTTCCAGCGCCGTGTCTACGTCGTGCCGAGTCTGGATCTGGTGGTCGCGCGAATGGGATACACGAAAGTGCTTCCCTCTGGCCCATTTGATGAGGTGCTCTGGGCAGCCCTGTCGGCTGCGGCGCCCGGTCGTTAGTCCCGGCCCAGGACCCTTAGGCGACGACGCGATCGGAGGAATCGTTCAACTCGCCGGCTGAAAGCCAAGGTCGGCGCCAGCTTTCGCGTTGGTCCAGCGACTCGTCACGACCTTTCCGCGCGTGTAGAAATGAACGCCTTCTTCACCGTAGATATGCGTGTCGCCGAAGAGCGAATCTCCCCATCCACCAAACGAATGAAAGGGCGCGGGAACCGGGATCGGAACATTGATTCCGACCATACCCGCTTCGACTTCACGCTCGAAGCGATTCGCGGCTGCGCCGTCGCGGGTAAAGAGCGCGGCGCCATTTCCGTAGGGATTCGCATTGACTAATTCGAGGGCTTCGTCGAACGAGCTGCATCGGACGGTGTTTAGAACGGGACCGAAGATCTCTTCTCTATAGATTGCCATATTGGCGGTGACATGATCGAACAGGCAGGCGCCCAAGAAATACCCGTTCTCACATCCCTCAACGCGAAGCCCCCGTCCATCGACGACGAGCCTCGCGCCCTCGGATAGGCCTGATTCAATAAGAGAAAGGATCCGTTCGACCTGCTTAGCTGAAATGACCGGGCCCATATCGGTCTGGGGATCGGTTCCCTCGCCGACGCGGAGCCGCTCGACACGCTCCGCAATCGCAGTGATCAGGGGGTCGGCAATTTCGCCCACTGGGACCATGACGGAGACCGCCATGCAGCGCTGGCCCGCGGATCCGAAAGCCGCGCTGACGGCGGCATCGGCGGCTTGGGCGACATCGGCGTCGGGCAAGACGATCATGTGATTCTTCGCGCCGCCGAGCGCTTGAACGCGTTTACCCTGGGAGGCCGCTGTCTCATACACATAACGTGCGATCGGAGTCGATCCAACGAAGGATAGGGCCGCTACGTCGGGATGATGCAGCAATGCGTCGACGGCTTCGCGATCGCCATGAACGACATTGAAGACGCCGGCTGGAAGGCCTGCTTGCTCGAAGAGCCTCGCGAGCACGACGGCCGCGGAGGGGTCGCGTTCCGATGGCTTCAGGACGAAGGAATTACCGCAGGCAATCGCGATCGGAAACATCCACATCGGCACCATGGCTGGAAAGTTGAAGGGCGTGATACCCGCGACGACTCCGATGGGTTGGCGTAACGAGCGGGTGTCGACCTCGCCGGCGACACGTTCCGAGTGACCGCCTTTGAGAAGCTGCGCGATGCCACATGCGAAGTCGGCGACTTCGAGCCCGCGTTCGATTTCGCCCGCCGCATCGGCGAGGGTCTTGCCGTTCTCGGAGGAAATGATCTTTGCAAGTTCGCCGCTATGCCGAACGAGTAGTTCGCGAAATCCCAACAGAATTTCGGCTCGTTTTCGAAGCGAGAAATGGCGCCAGCTCTCGAAGGCCATGCGACTCGACGACACGACGGCGTTCACATCCGCTTTCGAGGCCAAGTGGACTTTGGAGAGGGTGCGACCTGTCGCTGGGTTGTCGACCCGCGCGAATCGGTTCGAGTCTCCCTTCCATTCGCTGCCGTTCACCCAATGCGAAATCTGTCCGTTCTCGTTTCTCGCCGTCGCTGTCGTCCTTGTCGTCACGAACCGAACCCTTCCGCGCTGAGGTGTTGTCGAATGTCTCCGCCGAAGGTCCGTTGGGGGAGACCCTGGAGGCCGTCGCGGTAGCCTATACCGTCTTTGATCACTTCGACCAGACCGCCGTCGAAGAGTCCCGGATCGTTCAGTACATCCGCATCACTGATGAGCAGGTCCGCGCGCTGGCCGGCCGCGATCGTGCCTGTGTTCTCGACACCGATCTCGCGCGCCGCAAGGCCTGAAGCACCGTACCAGGCTTGCAGCGGGGAGAGCCCCTCCTTGATCAGGTGCACGAGTTCCATGTAATTGCGTCCGTGCATGCCTGGCAGAACAGGATCGGTTCCCATCAGGATCGGAAGACCACCCTTCGCGGCGAAGGCGGTGGCTTGGGAGTGAACTTCAGCGACGATCTTGGCCTTGTCGCGTACGAAGGGATCGAGGCTTTCGTCCGCGGAGATGTCGTTCACGATCCAGGAGGTCGGTGTGACGACACATCCCTTGGCATCCGCGAGCTCGACCAACTCTTCGTTCATGAAAGAGATGTGTTGGATGTCGTGTACGCCATAGTCGATGGCCATTCGGATTCCGACTTGGCTGTGCGCATGTGCAGCGACTAGCAGTCCACGGGCCGCGGCTTCGTCGCAAATTGCTTCGATCTCCTCGGCGCGGAAGTCGCGGTTTTCGAGCTTGTCCGAGGGCGACGCGACGCCCGGGCTGGTGCAGAGTTTGATGAGGTCTGCGCCGCAGGCTGCGATTTCACGTACCCGCTTGCGGCATTCCCAGGGCCCATCGACGACGCTGGACGGGCGTCCGGGCGCTTCGGGCCAGAGCGCTGTGAGCTGTCCGTGGCATCGGTCCGTACCGCGAATGTCGGCGTGGCCGCCCGTCGAGGACAACATACAGATCGCGATCTGAAGGCGCGGGCCGATGAAGACTCCTTCGTCCACGAGTCGCTTCATGAGATGAGTTGCACCGCCGATGTCGCGCATGGTCGTTACGCCGCCATCGACGAGCGTTGTATGGAGGACCTTTTCGACGAAGACGATGCCCGCCTGGGAATTGATTTTCGCGTCGTCTTTCGGGTTCAGTCCAATGATCGTGATGTGCCCGTGGCAGTCGACGAGCCCCGGCGTGACGGTGAACCGGGAACAGTCGAGCACGGCGTGCGCCTCTCCGAGGGATCGGCCGGTCTGGTGGGGTTCGACGGCGAGGATGCGGCCGTCTTCGAGTAGGACGTCCATGCCTCGGTGGATCGACTCTGGTGTCGAGCTGGCTCCGTCGTAGAGAACCGAGATATTCGACAGCACCTGCATTGGAATCCTCCTTCTATCTATATGTACTCACAGACGCGAGCGCCGCGCCCTGCACGCACCACCGGAGTCAGGTATCGCGCGACCCGAATGGCGGATCCACCTTTTGACTCTATCATACGTTCACAAATGAATGTTTATTTGAAAGGAACGACCATGAAGGATCGATCTCTCGGGGAGCGCGATGCTGCGCATTTCGTCCACGGCTATACGGATCTCTCCGAGAACCGCGAAAAGGGTCCGGTCGTCATAACGCGGGGCGATGGGGTTCGTGTCTTCGACGAAGATGGAAAAGGCTATCTCGAAGCAGCGTCGGGAATGTGGTGCACGACGCTTGGCTTCGGGGAACAGGAACTCGTCGAGGCGGCGATTCGTCAGATGCGAAAATTGCCCTACTACCACACGCTCGCGGGCCGATCAGTTACGCCGGCGATTGAACTCGCGGAAAAATTGGCTTCGCTGGTACCGATTCCTGATGCTCGGATCTTCTTTGCGGTTTCCGGCTCGGAGGCGAACGACTTTCTGATCAAATTTCTCTGGTACTACAATAATGCGATCGGGCGCCCCAAGAAAAAGAAGGTCATTGCTCGCAAGAATGGATTCCATGGGGCAACCATCGCTGCGACGAGTTTGACCGGCCTAACGAAGAATCACGCCGGCTTCGATCTGCCCCTCCCAGGATTCCTTCACACCGACGACCCGAACTACTATCACGGCGCCAAGGCAGGAGAGTCTCCTGAGGAATATGCGACGCGACTCGCGGACTCACTCGAGCAGATGATTCTCGAGGAGGGTCCGGATACGGTCATGGCGTTCATGGCCGAGCCGGTCACAGGCGGTGGCGGCGTCGTGATTCCACCGCCGACCTACTATGAGAAGATCCAGGCCGTTCTGCGAAAATACGACGTGCTCTTTCTAGCCGATGAAGTGATTACGGGCCTCGGGCGAACGGGTAACTACTTCGGTTGTGAGACCTTCGGGATTCAGCCAGACGCGATGACGATCGCGAAAGGTCTGTCCTCGGCGTATCAACCCATCTCTGCGATCGTTCTTTCCAAGGAAATCTATGAGGGCCTCGTGGCTGGAAGTGACGCTGCGGGAGGCTACTTCGCTCATGGTGCAACGTACGCAGGTCATCCGGTGGCCGCGGCGGTCGCGCTCAGAGCCCTGGAATTGATCGAAGAGCGTGATCTGATTTCCCATGTCAAGCGCGTCGGAGCCCATTTCAAGGAGCGGCTCGAGGCGTTGAAGGAGCATCCTCTCGTGGGCGAGATTCGCTGTGTCGGACTGATGGCGGCGGTCGAACTCGTCGCAGACAAGGAATCGCATCGTATGTTTGATCCGCCTGGCTTGGTCGCGAAGCGACTGAAGCAGCGCACCGAGGAACTCGGCGTGATCACGCGTGTTGTCCCCTGCGGTGATTCGATTGCTTTCGCGCCACCGCTGATCATTACCGAGGAAGAGATCGATGAGATCTTCGACCGTTTCGAGGAGGCGCTTGCAATGGAGCAATGATCGGCCGCTTCTGATTCGCAAGATGGAGGGTTCGTCGATCAGAGCGGCGAATCGAGTGACTCCAAGGAGTTGGTCCGAGGCAATGAGATGGATGCCGCGCAAGGCGACGGAGACTGCCATGCCTTCGAGAAATGAAGGACAACGATCCTGCGCGAGAACCGCCCACTTCTTGCTGGGTCTCCTTCATGGCCGATGAGGATCGGAGTAACGTGATGCCCAGATAGAGAATGATCTCAGCACCGGCAATCTGTATCCCGTGGAATTGGTTGTCGGAAGCACTCAGTAGGGTGCTGAAGCCGGCGGTGGCCAAGGCGGACGGAGACAACAATCCCGGACCGTCCCGAAGAACCCACAGATAGGATTGACTTTGTGCGCGTTTGCCTGGCTCGTTCAACACCTGGAACGGCGTCTCGTCGAACTGAACGAACGAGTTCTTTCGGATCTCATCGCGGGATGCGACCAATCAAGGGCTCGACCAGATCCCCCATCTTCAGCATCCAACTCGCCGTCTTGCCCCGGCCCGGCCCCCTCCTTGGGCTCCGCTTCGCTCCACGTTGACATAACAAGTTATGTCAACGTGGGCCGGCTCGCGCTGTACCAGGGCGGGACGCTTCTGCCCTCACGAGACACTGATCACCTCCGGACCTCGTGCCTCGCACGGCCCGCATCGTCGTGCCACCGCTGCCGCCGGCCTTCCCCCCGCCACCCACCGAGGATCTCGCCGAGCACGTTGCGCAGGGCGGCGCGGTCTTCCTCTCCAAGCCGCCCGAGCTTGCGGAGCACGAGGCCGCGCTCGATCGTGGCGACGACAGGCTTGAGCACGAACGGCCATACCCTCGTAATGTAGGCCCTCTAATGGCACCGTGGAGAATCAGCTTCCCCGCCGCGCTCATCGGCGGATTTGCCAATGAGTGCACGGCGCTTCCCACGCCAGAGCAGGAATTTCGAGCGGTGGGCTTAGCCCAATCGGTGCGCGAGCAATGTGTCGCGCCAGAGATCAGGTCCGGTCGGAATCGGAGAGCAAATGTTGGTCTCGGTGGCCAACATGGCTAAGAACATGCGTTTCAGGAGTACGCCCTCGATTCCTACTTTTTGCGAGACGCGCGTGCATCGTTGCGAATCAAGTCGATTCCGGCCGGATCGACGGATGACCCACCGTGGAGCAAGCGTGCCTGCGCGTGCCCGAGATGATGAAGTGAGAACGCCGTCTGAACTGCATTCCATTGGCCCTGGGCATCGAGGCTCTGATTGACCGAGAACTTTGCAGTCTTGAGTCCGAAACTTGGTCGGAGGGCGATGCGCTCGGCGAGTTCGAGCGTATAAGGAAGAGAGTTCCTCGCGCGGCACGACATGGTTCACCATGCCAAGGCGATGACACTCGTCCGCTGTCAGGGCGACCCCGGTAAAGAGAATCTCCTTGGCCTTACGCGCGCCGAACTCCCACGCATGCACGAAAAATTCGTGCCCGTTCACGCCGAAGGCGACGACCGGGTCGGAGAACTCCGCGTCCTCGCTCGCGACAATCAGGTCACAAGGCCAGACGAGCATCAGCCCGCCGGCGATCGCCTTGCCCTGCACTTGTGCGATCGTGGGCTTCGGGAGATTTCTCCAACGCCAGCACATTCCGAGGAAGACCTCCTCTTCAGCGGCCATTTGTCCATGGGCGCCGGGCAAGTCGTAACCGCCTGCCTGGGTTACGGGTTCGAAGTCCCGCAGTGGAGTGATGTCGGCCAGATCGTGGCCGCTCGAGAAGTGTGGACCGTCGGCGGCCAAGATGACGACCTTGATGGAGTCGTCCTGCATCGCAAGACCGAAGGCCCGGTCAATCTCATAGATCATCTGCTTGTCCTGCGCGTTTCGCCGATCTTCGCGGGCCAAAACGATGCGGCCGACCGCGGCCGCCGGTTGTTCGTAGCGGATACGTTCGAAGTCAGACATGGATTCTCTCCCTTTGGGAACGGATCAGCCTCGCGTCTTGGTTCCGGACCGTCTTGGATGCTCTGGGTCGGCCTTGATTCAATATTCAGCCGAGTGTTGGCATCCTGCGTTCATTCGTGAATGTATTCCACTAGTATCTAGACACCGTGAAGCGACTCTGCATCGCTCACGGGATGTTGGATCGAACGCGGGGGCGCAAATTGGAGGTTTCGGATCAAGCGGCGATCGTGACCGGAGCCGCCTCGGGCCTGGGACTCGCGACCGCTCGGAAACTGGCGAAGGCCGGGGCGTGTGTGGCCGTCTTTGATCTCGATACAGAAGCTGGAAAGAAGGTCGCGGAGGAGATCGGTGGAGTCTTTGCGCGGGTTGATCTCGCGGATGAGGCAAGCGCGATCGAGGGTTTTGAGCTGGCTAAAGCCAGCCACGGGTCAGCGCGAATCCTTGTCAATTGTGCTGGGATTGGCGGTCCACCGATACGAACGGCGGGCCAACGGGGTCCCTATCACTCGATGTATTCCGAAAGATCGTGGACGTGAACTTGATTGGCGCCTTCAACTTGACACGCCTGGCGGCCGCCGAGATGTCATCGCTCGGGCCGATGGAGCGAGGCGAGCGAGGTGTCCTCATCAATGTCTCGTCGATCAATGCCTTCGATGGGCCGGTCGGGACCGCGGCCAAAGCCGGGGTGGCGGGAATGACGATCACGATTGCTCGAGATTTGGCGCCTAGAGGTATTCGCGCTTGTGCGATCGCGCCGGGAAGTTTCGAGACGCCGATGTTGATGAGTGCTCCGCAGGAATTTCTCGACGACCTGCTGACGCTGATCCCCTTTCCAAATGATCGTTTTGGTGACCCCGGCGACTTTGCCAGTCTAGCGCTTCATATCTGTGAGAACCCGATGTTGAATGGTGAAGTGATCCGTCTTGATGGTGCCGTTCGCCATTCGCAGCATCGATAGAGTCAGGGATTCTATATCCGGGGTCGTCTAGATTTCAGTAGGGAGACAGTATGAAGTCGCGCATCTCGTCTAGTCTTTGGTTTCTCGGCCTGTCGTTGCTTGTCGCTTGTTTCGCAGTCCCGGCGGCGAGCCCGCCGGACGCCCTCGCGACGGAGGAGGGCGCGGACTTCAATATCCTCGTCACCAACGATGACGGTGTCTATTCAGAGGGCATCGCAGTGCTCGCGGGAGCCTTGTCGTCGGTCGGCAATGTCTTTGTCGTCGCGCCACTCGAGAACCACTCCGGGGCAAGTCACTCCCTCGGTCTGATGAGCGGGCAGGTGCGAACGTATCCGGTGATTCGAAACGACGCCCATTTCGGACACGGCGTGAAGGGCACTCCCGTCGATAGCGTTCTCGTAGCGATGTACGGCCTTCATCCGGAGATCGAATTCGACCTCGTTGTTTCCGGAATCAACAACGGAACGAATGCGGGACTGGGTAGCCACTATTCAGGGACGGTCGGTGCGGCCATGGAAGGGCTCATTCAGGGCGTTCCAGCAATCGCCGTCTCCCAGGCGAACGATCGTGCTGATGGCTACGTCCTCGCGGCTCGATTTACAGCCCGTGTTGCCGAGCGCGTTCGCGATAGCGGTCTCCCCAGCCGGGTTCTGCTTTCGATCAATGTTCCCGCCGGCGAACTTGCCGGTGTGGTCGCTCGGCCCATGGGTGGATCGTTGTTGAAAGACTTCCAATTGATTCCCAGCATCGACCATGACGGAGCTCCCTATTTGCAACTCAATGCGGCATTCGAAACGGAGTTTCCGAAGGGCTCCGACAATGAAGCCTACAGCGAACACTTCCTCACCATCACGCCGATCCAGGTCGACTGGACTGCGCACGAGATGCTGGAAGACCTAAACGGTTGGGATCTATCGATCGATTGATCGACTTCCAGGCGCGCGCTCATCGTGCCGATTCGGAAATGATGCTCAGTGAAAAGAGCCAGGCGGGCCTGAGGCAAGGAGGAAAATGAGAGGTCAGGATCTCGAAGTACTCGATCTATCGGGCGAATCGCGGGAGCGAGGGCGAATCCACGGCGAAGCGCTTCGCGAGAGGATCCATGACGCAGTTGCGACGCGGGAAGGGATCATCGCCGAAGAAACCGGCGTGCCGGTTTCCGACTACCGTCGCGAATTCCTGCGCCACACCAATTTCCTGCCGGCGATTGAACGTTGGACACCGGAGTTGTTGAACGAAGTTCACGGAATTTCAGAGGGTGCTGCGCTCGACTTCGATCGTGTCTACGCGTATCAGCTGATCGACGAGGAGTGGCTCTACCGTCGCGATCGGGGCATCACTCCGCCTTCTGGCAGTGACTTGCGATGCAGCACGATCGGTATCGATCGGACAAGAGACCAGCCGACACTGGTTGCCCAAAATCTCGACATCGAACATTGGCGTGACGGATCGCAGGTTGTACTCCGGATTCGCCAGCCGGAGACGGATCGTGAGATCTATTCATACTCTTTCGCTGGACTGATCATTCTGGCCGGACTGAACTCCAAGGGTGTGGGCGTCTGTGTAAATGCCCTGATGGGCCTTCCGCACGGACCGACGGGGCTACCCGTTCCGTTCGCGATTCGTGGTGCGCTCGAACGGAATTCGATGGCGGAGGCGATCAGTTTTCTACACGAGATCGACCACGCCACGGGACAGAACTACATGATCGGCGATTCTTGGCGAGCGCGATCGGTCGAATGCTCGAGTAAGTCGAAGACCGAATACGAATGGCGCCGGGGATTTGGCCGTGTCTGCCACACGAACCACCCTCTGGCTCTCGAGGAAGCGGATCGCAGCGAGGGTGGACTTGGTCAGTGGACGGCCGAAGAGCGCAGACGAAGGAACGAAAATACGGTCGTGCGCTTGGGCTCCCTCGAATCTCGACTCGAGGACGCTGACGCGTCGATCGATCGGTGCGAAGTCAAAGCGATTCTCTCCAGCCACGATGATCCGGACAATCCGGTCTGTCGACACGGCGACGGGCCGACCGCAAGGAGCATGATCGGAGTCACGCTGGGCTCTCTGATCTACGAACTGCCCGAGGCACCTACATTCCATGCGGCGCCCGGACCGGCTTGTGAAACCGAGTACCGAACGTTTCGGTTCTGATGGCATATGTATCGGGTCGGTAACGAATGGGAGTGAATGAAATGCAAGACCTGTGCGGTGAGTGGACGGGAATTGCCACGCTGTTGACGGATGGCTTCGGCACGCTTCCGAGTCGGAACTACCGATTCATTCTATCGCTGACGCACGCGCCTGATGGAGTCATCACGGGGATGGCGCAGTCACCGGATATGGGTGTGGTCCAGATGACGCTCGAAGCGCCCCAGAGAACGGGCGACCAGTTCTCCTGCGGCATCAGTGCGCTTGGGGCGCGCTATCACGCGCGAATTACGGAGGCTGGTGAGGCGCTCGAGGGGGAACTCGAGTTTGCGAGGGGATCCGTTTCTCTGCTTCTGCGGCGTGATGATCCGCGCTTTCGCATATACGAAATTCCGCGGCAGGGCGAAAGCGGCGAGAGATGTCTCGACTATGACTATCACCCGCCGGCTTCCTTCGACGATGGCTGGGAGATCTCGTCGCTCGATGCCGAGGGAATCTCTGAGGCTGCGATCGGCAAGCTGATGAGTTCGATGCTTGCCGAGGCATTTCCGAAACAAGCGAGCCTGCTCGTGGTGCGAAACGGGAAGCTCGTTCTCGAGGAGTATTTTCGTGGTCAGCGGCGAGAGCAGACGCATACCTTTCAGTCGGCTACCAAGAGTATTGCCTCGATGGGAGTTGGTCTCGCTGTCGACCGCGGTCTCATCGATATCGATGCGCCGGCCTACGAATACTTTCCCGAGCGGGCGAACACACGTTGGGTGCGGGAGAAGTATCCGATTACGGTGAAGCATGTGCTGACCATGTCGGCGGGACTGGATTGGAACGAGACACTCCCTTACGTCGATCCTCGCAACGACAATCGCGCGATGAACGCTTCGGGGGATTGGATTGGATACGTGCTCGAGCGTGCGATCGCCAGGCCGCCGGGTGAGGCTTCTTTCTACTGCTCTGGTCTTTCGATTCTACTCGGCGGGATCGTGAAGCACGCCACGGGTGTCTTCATCGACGAGTATGTTGCCGAGCATCTCTTCGCTCCACTCGGCATAGAGAATTTTGGTTGGGGATCGACGGCGGATGGTGCGCGCCATACAGGAGGTGGCCTGCATATGCGCCCGCGCGACATGGCAAAGCTGGCGCAGTTGATTCTGGATGGTGGTCGTTGGCAGGGTCGAGAGCTGCTCTCCGGCCATTGGGTGCGAAAGTCGACCTCGCCCGCCTATGAAATCGCGGCGGCTTCGGAGGCTCTATCAAGAGACCCCGCATATCAGGCGCTTCACTACGGCTATCAGTGGTGGCTCCCGACCTACAAAGTCGGAGGGAAGCGCGTCGATACGATCGAGGCCCTCGGCTACGGAGGCCAATGTGCGTGTATCGTTCCGTCGCTCGGGCTGGTGGTCGTGCTGAACTCCGGCGACTACGAGGGTGATCGTACTCGCATCATCCGCATGATCAGAGACGAGATCCTGCCAGCCGTGATGACTTGAACCAAACCGTCAGCGGCGGCGCTGGATTGTCTATTTCGCGGCCGCTGATTCGAAGGTATGTGTCACCATCTCGGCGAGTAACGCAATCTGCTCCTCGTAATAGCTTTCCGGTTGGGGAAAGAAATCTGTCGAAATCGCCATGCCGCGCAGTGCTGATCGAGTCAGGTGGCGTGTCGCCTCGATCCGCTCAGGGGGCACGCCGTCGTCGGCAAAGTATCCCGCCCACCAATCTCGAAGCACATCCTCGATTTGGTGGGTATAGGGGTCGACCGCGTCGCGGAGTTCGACGTCACTGCGTTCCGCACTCAAGATCTCAACGACCACGTGATAACCGGCACTTCGGTAGACATCCCAGACCTGTTGCAGCGTCGTTTTCACACGCTGGCGGAGAGTTCCCTTCTGTTCCGCTGCGACTTTCAGATGGTCGAGAATCTCTTCCGAGACGCTTGTGACGACGGCCAGAAGCAGGTCGGGTTTCGTCGAAAAATGATGTTGCAGGGCACCGCGGGTCATGCCGGCACGTTCGGCGATCTCGCTTGTGCGGGTGGAAGCGTATCCATGCTCGCGGAGGCAATCGATCGCGGCCTGAATGAGCTTTGCGCGTGTGGTCGCGCTGCGTATTTCCTGGGTCTGCCGCTTCTTTGGGGGCTTCGATCCGCTTCGCTTCAAACTTCGCCATCCTCATTCGTGGGGTCTCGCGCTTTGGTGTGCTCGTGCTGTGCGGCGTGATCCTACATTCTTCGACGCTTGTTTGCATTCAGTTCGAGGTGGCTGAATAGAGTGGGCGGCGAGCAACCAGGGACCGGCTCTAGCCCTGCTAGATGTGCTGAGGGTGGCCTCCTCTCGACCAGATCCGGGCGAGTCCGGAGACGGGGCCCATTCTTTTCGAGCCATCTTCCTTCGGGTCGCTATGGCCGGCGAGTGACCATGGCGATACATTCACGAATGAATTTAATTGATTCGCATCCAATTCGGCTAGCGATTCTATCCTGTGGACCCGGAGTGCCCCCTGCGATTCCCACGAGGAGTGCACGGTGAGAACAGAGTCCCCAGAACCGGAACCCGGAGCCGGGCCGCCAAATGAGGGCTATCTGCGTAGCCGCGGGGGCGTGCGGTCGAATTATTCCGAGGCCATCGATGCGCTCTTTAAAGAGCGGGACGCGCCCGGACGCGCCGGCGGTGTACTTGCCGTGATCAAGGACGGTGAGGTGGTTCATCAGCGTGGCTACGGAGTTGCGAATCTCGAATACGATGTGCCCTTCGGTGCCCAGACGGTCATGCGGCTCGGGTCGACGACGAAACATCTCTGTGCGACCTGCATTTTGATTCTCGAGAACCGCGGCAAGCTTTCGCTCGCTGATGACGTCCGGAAATTTATCCCGGAACTTCCGGACTATGGCGCCGTGGTCGATATTCGTCACTTGCTGAATATGACGAGTGGCTTTCCTGATGGTCTGAATCTTCCGCTGTTAGTCGGCGTTCCCGCGCCGCCGCGATTGCTTCGGTCTCAAATTCTGGATCTCCAGATTCGACAGACTCGGCTCATGTATGCGCCGGGCGCTCACTGCTCATACTCGAATACGAATTTCAATGTGCTTTCGTTGGTCATCGAGAGGCTCGCGGGCGTAACGCTAGCCGAGTTCATGAAGGCCGAGCTCTTTACCCCGCTGGGGATGAATTCGACAAAACTGGTACCTTTCGATCACGAGCCGATCGCCCGGCATGCGACCGGTTATCTGAAAGAAGGGACGGGGGAAACCCAGATCGGTCATATGCCGACGGAACTTTGTGGCGATGGAGGTGTCGACACGACTGTCGAGGACATGTTGCGGTGGTTCGAAAATTTTCGGAACGATCGACACTTCGGGCCGAACTATCGTGATCGAATGGAGACCGTCGGCGTACTTCTCGATGGAACTTCCACTCAATATGCCCTCGGGCTCACGGTCGGTCATCACCGCGGGCTTCGCCGGGTGGGTCATGCAGGCGGCATGCCTGGATTTCTTTGCGACTTCGTCCATTATCCGGATGTGGATCTCGGCGTCGTGCTGCTCTGGAATTGGATGGACACGACGGTTCTCGAGAGCGCGAATTCGATATGCGACATCGTCTGCGCGGTGGAAATTCGGGCGGCGGGCGGCGAGCCGGGTGCGAGGCTTCGTGTCGATGATTCTGATCCAGTTCTTGCGCCCGTGACCGGGTCTTACGCCTGTCCTGAGACGGGCTATCTGATTCATTTCGATCATGGCCAGTCGGGAGTGCTCTGCTCCATTCAGGGGGACGAGACGTATCTGATCAGGGCACCTGAGGGTCGCTACGTGTCGGCCAAGCTGGCACAGGGTTTCGAGATGCGAGTCCTCTCTGGCGACGCAGAGAATTTACGACCGAAACTAGAAATTCGATTTGGTGCGCTCGATCCGATGTCATTCGAGCCAATTGCCGATGAGCCGGTGGAACTGAAAGATCTCTCCGCTTATCAGGGTCGATACCGAAGCGAAGTGTTTGGTGAGACCTGCACCATCAACTCTGTCGAAGGCAGGCTCCAAATCGAACTGGAGAGTCGACTTCGCGAATTGTTGTGGAAAGAACTCTTGCCGATTCGAGAGAATTTCTTCGCGGCCCTGATTCCGGGTACGACCAATTTCACGAATGTTTCCATTCGCTTTCTGCGAAACAAAGCGGACCATGTGACGGGGTTCGAGTACCGACTCAGTCGAATCAGTGGAATTCGCTTCGAACGAATCTCGGAAGACTCTCCTTGGATAAGATGAACAAGACGGGCGGTGAGGGCGCCCCGGATTCAAGCTCTCAATCGCGGCAGTCGACGCTCTCGATATCCGTGCTCATGGCCTTCGCGCTGCCTTCGTTCGTCGGTTCGTTGATGCAAGGTCCGACCGGCGGAATCCTCACAGGGATCTACGCGAAGCATTTCGGCTTGAGCCTGAGCTTGATTGCCACCGTGATGCTCGTCTGTCGACTCTTCGACGCGTTTACCGATCCCCTCATCGGATATCTATCTGATCGCACCAGGAGCCGGTTCGGGCGGCGTAAGCCCTGGATTGTCGCGGGAACCGCGCTGACCATCCCGGCGGTTTACCTCCTGTATGCGCCGCCGGAGGGTATCGGCGGAACCTACTTTCTGGTCTTCTACTCGCTTGCCTTCTTGGCCTGGACCATGACCGAGATACCCACGACGGCCTGGTTCACGGAGTTGACTGGGGACTACACGGATCGGGCAAGGATCGTCACGTATCGAACCGTCGTTGCCCTGATCGGCGCATTGGCGTTTCTGGCCGTTCCGCAGCTACCTATCTTTGAAACGACCGAGATGACGCCGGAAGTGCTGCGCTTCGTCGCGATCTGCGTCGCGTTCTTGCTTCCGGTCGCCGTGGCAATCGCAGTTTTCAAGGTGCCGAACGGGGCCGTCGTCGGGTCGGCCGAGCCGACTAGCATGCGCGACCTCTGGGCATCACTCAAAGTGAACAGACCCTTCCAGATCTTCTGCCTCGTCTTTGCGGTTGGCGGGATGGCTGGAGGCATGAATGGTGCTCTGTTCTTCCTCTACATGGATACTCACCTGCTGCTGGGAGACAAGATCTCCCTACTTCTGTTGCCCGGAGTGCTTCTGACTCTGCTGGCCATGCCACTCTGGCTGGCAATCATCAAGAAATATGGGAAGCAGCGGGCCTGGGCTACGGGCGCGGCGATTTCGGCGGTGATCGGTCCATTGATTGTGTTGCTCGACCCGGGGCCGGACGCCCTGATTCCCGTTCTGATCCTGTCGAGTTTCGCCACACTCGCCGGGGGGGCAGTGGCCGTGGCGCCCGCCGCCATGCTGGCGGACGTCATCGACTACGACATCTTGAAGAGCGGTTCGAGTCGCGCCGGCAGTTTCTTTGCGGTCTTTACGTTGTTGGCGAAGGCGAACGTCGCGTTGGGGGGCGCGCTGGCCTTTATCATCATCGATCTCTTTGGGTACGATGCGACGTCGAAGGTGCACTCGTCGACGGAGGTCTTCGGGATGAACTTGGCTTATGTGTTCATTCCTACGCTTCTGTTTCTCCCTGCTATCTGGTTGATCTGGCATTTTCCGATCGATGAGCGTCGGCAATCGATCATTCGCAGGCGTATCGAATCGCTTGCCGAGCGCGCCGCACGCCGCGAGGCTGATTCGGAAACGCCTTAGACATTTGAGTCGTGTTGATCGACGCGCTGGGGGTGGAGGGGTTGGTTGAGTGCATCGATCGCGTTTTGCTAGTCATCTAATTCGGATTCGCAGATTCGAAACGAAAGGAGTAGCTCTTGGTGAACGTGGATCCGGAGTCTTGCGATGTTTCTTCTCCGACGATTCGTGAGATTGAGGAGACTCGGATTATGTTAGGTGATCGAGTGATCGAGACGCCGGTTCACCGTTGGCGTGGTGCCGAGATCAGCGAAGCAGTTGGCGTAGACACCAAGATCTTCCTCAAACTTGAGCTCTTTCAGGTTACGGGAACTTTCAAGCCCCGTGGAGCGCTCTCCAATATGTTGAGAATGTCTCAAGAGGCGCTGCGCCATGGTGTTGTCGCCGTGAGTGCTGGCAACCATGCCATCGCTGTCGCCTATGCGGCGAGCGTGCTCGGTGTTTCGGCGAAGGTCGTGATGATGAGTAGTGCGAACCCTTATCGAGTCGCGCAGTGTCGACGTTACAGCGCCGAGATCGTTCTCGTGGATGACATTCATCAAGCCTTTGACGAGGCACGCCGAATCGAGGTGGAAGAGAGCCGCACGATGGTTCATCCCTTCGAAGGGCGCAACACGGCATTGGGAACGGCCACGGTCGGACTCGAACTATGCCGCCAGGTCGATAACCTCGATGCGGTGATCGTGCCGATCGGGGGCGGCGGGCTCTGCGCGGGCGTCGCCACGGCGGTCAAAAAGTTGCAACCCGGGTGCCTCGTCTACGGAGTAGAGCCCGTCGGGGCCGATTCGATGTTCCGTAGCTTTGTCTCTGGAAAGCCGGAGGCGATCGAACGAGTGGCGACGATCGCCGATAGTCTGGGTGCTCCATTTGCGGCGCGCTATAGTTTTGAACTCTGCAGGCGCTACGTGGATGATCTCGTGCGAGTGGATGATGATGCGATGCGCGACGCCATGATGCTGTTGTTTCGAGATATGAAGCTCGCCGCCGAGCCGGCGGGTGCGGCCGCGACGGCGGCATTATGTGGTCCTCTGCGAGAGCGCCTTCGTGGTCAGCGAGTCGGCGTTCTGGTCTGCGGAAGCAATATCGATCCGGCGAGTTTTGCGACTCATTTGCAAGCGGCACCCAGCGCTCGAGTCGCCGGATGAGTTCTGGAGACAATAGTCGTGCGATGATGGGTGATCTCTCCTCCATCGAAGGAGTGTGGCAGTCGCGTGGCTATGGCTGGGTCTTCGATATCCAACCTGACGGCTATCGGCGCTGGAACGTGACCGAGCGAACGGCGGACGTCGCCGACCACGGGGTAGCCTCTGATTTTTTGATCGGCTTCGATCGCATTGATCGCTCGTCTCCGGATGAACTCAGCTTCTGCGTCTACGAAGAGATCACTCGCTATCACTTCACTCGTCTATCCGGTCTTCCGACGATCTGCCTCGGTGGCGGGACTCCGGCGACGCAAGATCCCGAGGAGAATTTCCGAGCGTTCTGGCAACAATTTGCAGACCACTATGCTTTCTTCTCGCAGAAGGGTGTGAATTGGCAAGAGATTCACGACGCTCAGGTCGACCGAATCGGGCCGGGGATGAGCGCAGATCGGCTGCTCGATGTTTTTGCCGAGATGATCACACCGCTCGAGGATGCACACGTCGCTGTGGTCGCGGAAGAGCGCGTACTGAAAGTCAGCAAGAGCGCGACGCTGCGTGCTTTCCTTGAGCGAGAAATTCGCATAGATCCCTACTGGGAAAATCGAAACGAATGCAATCGGCGCATTTGTGCACTTTACGATAGAGAGTTTCTCGGCGGGGCCGGGACGAAAGCCTGTAACGACCATTTGCTCTGGGGAGAGATCCAACCTGGAATTGGTTACCTGGCGGTATTAGGGGAGTTCGGATTCTCCGATAGTGACTTCACGCGCCGAAGCAACGACCTGCCGAGAGGGCGTCGAGAGAGCGCTGAATTCCTTCACGCCGAACTCGCTGCTCTCGAGCCGGCGCTCGATCGCGCGATCGGAGACTTATCCGATTGTCGCGCGATTCTGGTCGATGCCCGGATCAACAACGGCGGTTTCGATGTCGCGGCACTCGCTGTCGCGGGTCGATTCGCAGACAAACGCCGGCTGGCCTTTTCGAAGGCCGCCTGGAATGGTTGGTCCTTCGAGCCCAGACAAGAAATCGACGTGGCCCCGGCCGGTCCGCGGCAATTCACGAAGCCGACGATGCTGCTGACCAGCGCGCTCACGCCAAGCGCCGGGGAGATTCTCGTCTTGGGCATGATGGCCCTGCCCCATGTCACACGCGTGGGGGAGAGTACGCTGGGCATTTTGTCGGACAACCTCTACAAGACGCTTCCGAATGGCTGGGAACTCAGCATTTCTAATGAACTCTATCTGGCGCCCGACGGGTCGTTCTACGAGGGCTGTGGGATTCCCCCCGACGTCGAGGTTCCGGTCTTTGGCGAGCCGGATCTGGCGAAGGGATTGCGTTCTTCGCTTGATCGGGCGGTCAAAATTGCAGAAGCGGCGTCGAGCGCGTAACGAATTTGCAGCCAGCGAGAACCCTCTGGTTTTGGCCGCTTGACCCAAAACACCAAATTGAGCAAAATAAACAATCTTGAATGAATGTATCAAAGCCATTTGTGAAATGGCTACTGACTACTCAGATTTGGCTTGGATAGAAGCGTTGAGAGGAGATCCCTTTATGTATTTCCGAGGAAGGCCTGCTCAGAAGAAGCAGGGCGCTCACGCGGAATCGTCGTACGTCGGATGGCTTGTGTTCTGTGTCGCCGTCACATTCCTCTCGGCCGCTCCTGTCATTCGTGCGGAGGAGACGACCGCAGAGGTCGAATCCGAGCTGGCCTCTGCCGATCCGGCAGAGATCGAGGAATCCACTGAACTGGATCCAGCCGAGGCGAACGAGATTGCCGAGGATTCGGAAACGATCGAGGGTGCGGTGTCACCCGATCGGGATCGAATCGTCGTGACCGCGCGCAAGCGGAACGAATTTCTCCAGGTCATCCCGCTGTCGGTGACGGCCTTCGATCAGACGCGGCTGGAAGACATGGGCGCTGTTGAGTTTCACGACTACGCGAGACAGGTTCCCGGTCTTTCCTTTGTCGACCGGGGGGCCGGTCGAAACGACATTCACATCCGCGGCATCTCACCCCTCGTCGGCGCATCCGCAGTTGGAATTTATATCGATGGTATTTCCGCGGCATCCAACTCAAACAATCCCGATCTGAACCTCTACGACATCAAGACCGTGCAGGTTCTGCGCGGTCCACAGGGAACGCTCTATGGAGAGGGGGCGCTAGGCGGGGCAATTCTCATCGAGACCAACGCCCCGGATCTGAGTGAGCGGGCCTTCGACATCGACACTCGGTATTTGAACCAGGGTCGAGCGACGTCGTCCAATCGCCATGGCTATGTGGTCAACGCGATGGTCAATATCCCACTTGTCGAAGATCGACTGGGCCTTCGGGTGGTCGCCGGCGTAAAGGATCGGCCCGGCTTCATCGATTGGATCGAGACGACGAATGAAGCCGTACCGATCCGGACGCATCACGATCAGAACTATGAGGAGAGTTGGAATGCGCGCGTCGCATTGCGTTTCAATGCGACCGAAGATCTCACCGTGACCGCCCGATACACCCATCAGGACCTCGAATTCGGAAATGACAATTCGATCGGCAATGGCAGTTTCGGAAAATATGTATTTGCATCCCCGATCGCGCAGCCCGGAGAAGATACGATCGATCAGGTGTCACTCGATATCGATTGGCACTTTCCGTGGTTTACATTGAATTGGGTCACCGGCCTGCACGACCGCGGGCAGGAGTTTCTTGTGAACGCGAGTCTTGGCCAGCACGGTGTCCTCGGCGATCGAAGAGGCGGGCGATGCGGACCGCTCGAGTTCGGGCTCGACGGGGAGGGGACGACGATTTCCACCGAGGCTCGCCTCTCGAATGTGACGGATACCCGGTTTGGTGCCTTGGATTGGGTGGCGGGCGTGTACTACAAGGATCAGAGTCAGAAGAATAGTGGCGAACAGGTCATTCGAGACTGTGACTCCTTTCTGGGTTTCA
>DUCN01000013.1:97602-160943 GCA_012959805.1 Myxococcales bacterium
GCCGACCCGGGAGGTCCTTACGACATTCATGTTCTCGACTTCGACGTCGATTTTAGATCGAAGTCGGTCGCACTCTTTGCCGATGCCATATGGGATGCGCGAGAGGACCTTCATTTTACCTTGGGGTTACGGTATCTCCGAGATACGGTGGAATCCCCGACCAAGACTCGAACCGGCTTTACGCTCGCCGGAAGCGGCGTGATCATTCCCGGTAGCGAAGGAATTTTCGGCTCTGGTGAGTTCGGCGATTTCACTCGTGGCAAGGAGAACGTCTACGAAGCGTTTACACCAAAATTCGGCGTTTCATACGACGTCACTGATGACGCGATGATCTTTGCCAATGTGGCGCAGGGATTTCGGACAGGCGGAATCAATATTGGGGCCGCGCGAAATCTGACGACCGGAGAAGAAGATCCGCCGGATTTCGATCCGGATACGGCCTGGAGCTACGAACTCGGGATTAAATCGAGCTGGTGGGAGAGTCAGCTCATCGTCAATCTGACCGGCTTTGTGATTATTTGGGACGACATTCAGGCGGAGGTCGGAGGCGTCGGTCCGGCCGTCACTCGAAACCTGGGTGAGGCGCGTAGCGCTGGATTCGAGTTGGAGTTCGAGGGCCGTCCGATCGAGGGTCTCACGCTTCGAAGTTCTGTGTCTTTCGTCGATTCGCGTATTACCGAAGATGTCTTCGTTGATGACCCAGATATCAATGCCAACAATAACGTCAAGAGCGGTAACACGCTTCAAGCGCCCCCTTGGCAAGCGAGCTTCTCGGCCCAATATGGTTTTCCGATCACCGGCGGACTTGATGGATTTCTGTTCGGATCCGCGAGCTACACGGACGACACCGTTTCAGGCCCCACCAATGTCGACCAGGATAGAAAGACCGACGCGTACTGGATCATGAACGTGAGACTAGGTGTGGAAGGCGAGGGTTGGGGTCTCTATGTCTACGCAAATAATCTACTGAGTGAATATGCGGTGGTCGAAACAGACATTTTACAGACCTATATCATACGCCCTCGGATGATCGGCGTGAACTTCCGAATGGGATTCAGCGGGGCGGAGCTATCTGTTCCAGAGTTCATGGGTGGCGGACGTTAGGGCATCGAAGCTCACGATCCTTTTCATTCGGAGGATCTTCGATCCCTGTTCCGCCATGAAGCAGGCGGATCAGGCGACGGCGGTCTTGGATTGCACGGTGATCGGTTCGCGATCGACTCTCAGATAATCGATCGGCACATCCGTATCGAAGCTGGCTCTCTTGCCCGTAAGCGACTGCGCGATCTGCGAGCCAATCATAGGTGCGAGCTTGAATCCGTGTCCGCTAAAGCCGTTCGCAACGAGGAATCCGTCGAGTTCGGTTGGCCCGAGGATCGGATGCACATCTTCTTCGTTGACGGTGTAGAGGCCAGCCAGTCCCGTCACCCTTCCACGATGGGGGAGTGCCGGTAGTCGATGGTGGAGCCCGAGGATTTTCGTTTCGCGATATTCGGGATCGACGCCTCGCTGAAAATCATCGGGATCTGCGATGACTTCGTGCTCCTCTTCGATTGCACCAATCAGGATCTGTTGGCCGCGGCCTTCCGGCCGAAGGTAAATGCCACCCGTCGTGTCTGCCACGACCGGAAGCGGCCCGTCGATTTCTGTGGGCCGATCGCGATGTAGAACCTGGACTCGCATCGGGCTAAGCGTCCAGGGCACTTTGATGCCAGCCATTGAGTTGAGCTGATTGCACCAGGGCCCGGCTGCATTGATTACGAGCGGCGAATCGATTGAGCATCCGCCGGCTAGATCGACGCCTGTTATGCGGCCACCAGAGCGGCGAATCGAAGTGACGCGTTGTCGGAGACGAAGTTCGACGCCTTCGCGTAGTGCGGCTTCGAGGAGGTCCTGGGCGGCGCCGACTGGGTCGGTGTAGCCGGCATCTCGTTCGAAAAGGAATGGCCCACCGTCGGCGCATTCGTGCTCGGTGGCGCCGCTCAAGTCGAGTGCAGATGAGCAAGCCGCGAGGGCCGGAAACCGTCTCTGTAGTTCTGCCGCGTCGAGCACTTCGGCATCGATGCCCTCGTTCCGCATGAGTTCGGCATGGGCAGCGGCCGCCTCCGGCGTGTCGCCCACCATCCAGATCATGCCGGTGCGTTGGTAGACGGCGCGAGGCTCGGACAGGCCTGTGAATTCGGACCAGTTTGAATACGCACGAAGTCCGTCTCGTGCGAGCCGAATCATCTCCGGATTGGAATAGCGCTGCCGAAGGACAGCCGAAGAGGCGCCAGTCGAGCCTTCGGCGACGGCGGCGGCTTTTTCCAGAATCATGATTCGCCCGGCACCACGGCGTGCGAGTTGGTAGGCGATCGAGAGGCCGATGATTCCAGCGCCTACGATCACGATTTCTGCTTTCGAATCGGCCATGCATCCTCCAGGAGTTCGCGGGAAAGGGATCCCTATAGATAAGTTTGCATTCTAGTGGGGATTCAAGTTTGTGTAGTCGCAAGCTCGGTGCTGGCGAAGTCGGTCGGGTCCTGCTCGCGTGCTCGGGTCACGTCGGCCTCAGGCGAGTGCCTGCTCGAGATCCGCAATTAAGTCCTCCGTGTCCTCGATCCCAACCGAATATCGAACGAGTGCCTCAGAGATGCCAAGTTTTGCGCGCTCTTCGGGTGTGCATTCGACATGGCTAGTCGTGGCCGGGGGGCCGACTATTGTTTCGACAGCGCCGAGGTTGGCGGTCAAATTCGCCAGATTCAATCGCGGAAGAAAGGCCTTCATTGCCTCGAAGCCGCCGGCGAGTTCGAAGCTCAACATGCCTCCAAAGCCACGCATCTGCTTCTTCGCGATCTCGTGTCCGGGGTGTGTGTCCAGGCCGGGGTAATAGACCGCCGATACCGCGGAATGCGAATTCAGGTACGCGGCGATTCGTCCCGCACTCTCATTCTGGTGTCGTACGCGCAAGCTGAGCGTCTTCATTCCTCGTAGCAGGAGATAGGCAGCCATCGGCCCCAGGGTTGCTCCCGTGATTTCACGCCAGCCGAAGACCTTCTTGACGAGATCGCGGGGGCCACAAAGTGCTCCGCCCAACGCGTCGGCGTGGCCGCCCAGATATTTGGTCGCGCTATGGATCACCAAGTCTGCACCCAGCGCAAGAGGGTTCTGGTTGATCGGTGTGGCAAACGTATTGTCAACAATCACCAAGGCGCCCACGTCATGGGCCGCGCGGGCGAGGCGTTCGATGTCGACGACTTTGAGTGTCGGGTTCGTGGGGCTCTCGAGATAGACGATTTGGCAGCCCTTGGCGATCTCCAGTTCGATTTCTTTATGATCGGTCGTGTCGCATAGCGTGACGTTGATCTTGAATCGTGGCAGGATGTCGAGGAAGACTTTACTCGTACCGCCATAACTGTCCTTGATGGATACGACCCGGTCGTTAGGGGAGAGCAGGGTGAGGAGCGTATTGCTGACCGCGGCCATGCCTGTTGCGAAGCTCGTCGCGGCTTCTGCGTCTTCGAGAAATCGAATCTTCTCTTCGAAGACCTCGACGGTCGGATTGGTGTTGCGCCCGTAGATGTGTCCGGGTGCGCGGCCCTGCGCAACGTCCAGCCAACTATCGAAATCGTCATAGCCGAAGGACACGCTGTGGACGACCGCGGCCTGAGTTGCGCGGTGGGAGGGATCCCTCGACTCGCCTGCCCATACGCAGGCTGATCCGGTGTGTAGATCCTTCAAATTCTTCATGGTCCCTCATTTCTTCGCTGGAGTTGCTCGGTTTGGATTTCGATTCGGGTCCGATGCCACATCCCCGGGTCGCGAACTATCCGATACGACCGGCTCTGCAACAAGAGGATACATTCAAATATGAATGTTATTTAATCGATCGAATTCGAAGGCGTTCGTCTACTTGGGTGGAGTTTGCTCCGGAATAAAGGCCATAAGTGGCAGTAAGTCTCGGCGTAAAGCCGCGTGTGTCTTACGGAATTCAATCTGTTGAGTCTCTCAACTATTGGAAAAGATTGATAATTTTAGAAATCATTTTTTTTACACTCAATCGTGAATGTATGTTACGGTGAAAATCCTGGGAAGCGCGTACTCGCTGTTGGGTACAAGAAATAGGGGATGAATGATGAGGAAATTGACAATTGGGCTCTTCGCTCTGGTTGCATTGGCGATCGGGCCCGGAGTGGCGAGTGCCGCAAATATCGATGTGACGTACAACCTGACCGGCGGATTCGCGCCGACGGGGGCTGGAACGGGAACTCTCACGATGGCAGCGCCTGTCATTGGAACTGCGACCATTCGCTACACCTCGCCGGCCAGTGCTCCTACCAGCATCAATGCCGGCGCCGCGCAGCTCCAAACCTTCAGCATTTTTCAACAATGGACGCTGACGAACGCATTCAGTGTGCAGGGTGCGATCTTCAATGGCTATGTCGGTATTCAGATGAATACCGGCGGACAGGCTGGGGCACTAACAGGCGGTGGAGCTCTTGGCTTCGCCGGTCTGAACGGTGTCCAGCCACTGCCGATTCATTGCAATGCCGCCGCTTGTCCGATCTTTGGTCTGACAGGCTTTACGAGCATGCAGTTTTCCGCGGGTACGGCGATCGTGGGACTGAGCTTGAACGGAGCGGGCCATCTTGGCACAGTGGCGCCTGGGATCGTTGGGCTCTCGAGTCCTCAGCTGACGAGCTTCCTCGGCGCTGGCATCACATTCAATGTGACGGGTACCGAAGTCAGTCGCGTCGTCGCGCCGATTCCGGAGCCGGGGACTGGCATGCTGCTGATGCTCGGTCTCACTGGTCTTGCTGGTGTTTCTTCGGCCGCCCGACGGCGGAGCTGAGAGAACTGTCGAAGCAATTGTCTTTCGTCTCGACTGCGGGCCACTGGGGAAGTCCCAGTGGCCCGCAGATTCTGTAGACTTGATCGATGGCTCGACTCCACCGTGCGGGCAGGCTCGTCATGGCTGTCCTGTTGGCCCTTTTCATCTTCGGCGTCTTGGTGGCTTGTTCGGGATCCGAAGAGAGCGCAGAAAATGCTCAGCAAGCCGTTGTCGATGCGTTGCAGCGGGGAGATCGAGTTTCCGCTCTCAGCGCGTTAGACGATTTGCGCGAAAGCGGCCCCGACACGCCGGACGGCTTGCTTGAGTTCACCGGTCTATTGGTCGCAGCGGGTGAATCGCCGCAGGCTCGTTGGCTCCTCGAGGACGGTGTCGAGCGCTTTCCGAAGCGGGATGATCTCCGGATGGCCCTTGGACAGGTCGCCCTGATGGGGGGCGACGCAAGCGCCGCGCGTCGAATCGTCAGCGCGATTTCCCCAGAATCGGATCTTCATGTCAGCGCCCTCGTGCTGCGGGCGCAAGCTGAGCTTCAACTCGGCGATCTCGATCGTGCGCTGCAGATTCTTGTGGAAGCGGAGGATCGTTATCCGGAGAGCGCCGAAGCACGACTTGCACGCGTCGGCATGTTGGTTGCTGAGCAGCGACTCGAAGAGGCGATGGTCCTACTCGACGAGGCGAGACAAATGGATTCCAAGACGGAACATGAACAATCGATGTTGCGTCGTCTCGAGATCACGGCACATTCGGTAGCGTTGCGTCGCGGGAAGTTCGACGAAGCGATTGCCGGACTCAATCGTCTGGTGGAAGAAGAGCCCGAAGACATGGCTGCGTGGCAGGCATTAGGTCAAGCGCTCGGCCAGGCGGGGCGTCTCGACGAAGCGATCGAGCGCGTCCGCGGAGCGCTCGCAGCCCATCCTGAAAATCTCTCCTTCTATCCCCTCGTCTCGTCCTTTCATCTTGCGGCCGGAGAGGACGAAAAGGCGGAGCAGATTCTTCTCGAGTTCAGAGACCGGTCGGACTCTCCTTCATCCTCGCTGCAGCTCGCACATTTCTATCTGCTTCGCCAGAACGAAGTAAGTTCCCTGGCCGTATTTGTAGAAGCGCTCGAACGCTTCCCCGGTGACGCGATGCTGCGCAACGCGTACACGGAGGCGCTGGTGACATTTGACCGAATCGATGCGGCCAGGATCGAACTCGAACGATTCCGCCGGAGTCGGCCACGTGATTCCCAAGTCGAGTATCTGCGCGCGCGAATCGAGCTTGCTTCAGGCGATGTAGCCGCCGCTGTCGCGCGGCTCGAGAAATTGGTGACTGAACTCGATGATGCACCGACTCAGTTCTGGCTGGGTCGCGCGCTCGAGAAGGCCGGGGATCTCATCGGAGCGGATCGCCGCTACCGGCTTGCGCTCGCCCGCAACCGCCAGGAGTTGGCTTTTTATACCCATCTTCTTCGGTTGGTGGAACAGCGTGGAGATTGGCGATCCGCTGCAACCATTGCGGAATTACAAGCTCGAAATCTACCCGGGATCGTTGAGGGGTGGATCTCTTGGGTGGCCGCCCTCGTGAATCTCGAGGAGGGTGGGGCGGCGGAAGAATTGGCCAGGCTGGCAGCGGCAAAGTTCGTCGATCGCTCGGAGTTTCCGCTCTTGCGCGCGTCGGCACTGCGGGTTCAGGGGCGCTATGCGGACGCACTCGCTCAGCTTGATGGGATCGAAAAGACTTTCGGGGTGACGCCTGAGATCGCGGTCGAAAGAGCCCTGACCCTGGGGCTTGCCGGGCGTGGCGGTGAGGCCCTCGTGGTCGCCACGGAAGGTCTCGCGGCGAGTCCCGATTCCGCTGCCCTCCACCTGGCGCGTGCACGTCTGCTCTTTGCGGCAGGTGCCGCAGAGCCGGGCGCCGCCGATACCGACCGTGCCCTGCAGCTCGAGCCGGATGATCCGACTCCGCTTCGTGTGCGCGCAGAGTTTCGTGCGGCGACCGGCGACTTCGAAGGTGCTCGCGCGGATTGCCAGCGATACCTCGAGATAAGGCCCGACGATTCGTCGACCTACTACATTCTCGGGGCCGTGATGGCGCGTCTCGGGAAAGATGAGGAAGCGATTGCGGCGTATCGGCGAGCCGGGGAACTCGATGAGTCGGCTTTCGCACCGCGGAACAATCTGGCTGGGCTTCTTGCCGATCGCGGTGACATCGATGGAGCGATTGCGGCGGCGCAGCAGGCGTATGCGCTCGCCGACACGAATCCTTTTGTGATGGACACGCTGGGAGAACTCTACCTCCGCAAAGGGTTGGTCGAACGCGCCATCGGTCTACTCGAGCGCGCGCGAAAAGCCGCACCGGGATTGGCCGAGGCGCAGCTCCATTTGGCTCTGGCCTATCGGGAAGCCGATCGCGTAGCGGAGGCGCGCGACCTACTCGCCGAGCTCCGCGCGCGAAAGGAAACGGTTGGGGAGTTCCGCCGTCGTGTCGAAGATGCTGAAGAAACACTCGAGTAGCCGTATTAGGTGGCGCCGGCATGGCTTGATCGGCTTTGTGTTGGTAGCCATTGCCTACGGATCATTCGCATGTGAGCGTGCAGTGCCTGTCGACTCCGTTCGAGAGCGGCTCGCGGGGCTCGATCGTCCGAATCTGGTCCTGATCGTGGTGGATACGCTGCGAGCAGACTGGATGACACCCTACGGATTCTCCGGGGAGTACGAGGAGGAAACGTCGCCAGAACTCGCGCGTTGGGGCGCACGCGGCGTCGTCTTCGAGCGTGCGCGAGCGCAATCGTCGTGGACCAAAATGTCGATGGCTTCGATGATGACCTCGCTCTGGCCGCGATCCCATGGCATCCGAGAACCGAACGACGGGTTGGCGGATGGAGCCTACACACTGGCTGAGGTGTTGAGCGAAGCCGGCTACCACACGTACGGTGTCCAGACGAATGGATGGCTGGATCAATCTTTCGGTTTTCAGCAAGGCTTTGATCGCTACGTCTTTCCGGCCGGCAAGGGCGCGGAGTCTCTGCCGAAGCCGACGATTTGGCCACATGCCGATCGCGTGTACAAAGAGGCTGTGCGCTTGATCGATGGAAATCCCACAGACGAACCCTTTTTCTTGTATCTGCATTTCATGGACGTCCATGAATACGCTGCGCCGTTGGAATTCAAGGCATTTGGAAGCGATGCCAAGGGGGCGTATCTCGCAGGCATTCGCTGGGTGGACGACGCCATCGAGCGAATTCGAGAGAAGCTGGATGATGCGGGTGTTTTGGATCAGACCGTCATCGTCTTTGCGAGCGATCACGGAGAGACTTTTGGCGAGAACGGCAAGCATGGTCACGCGCGTAACGTGCTGACTCCAGTGCTTCGGGTTCCCCTGGTGATTCGCTTCCCGTTCAAGATGGAGCCGATTCGAGTGAACGCCCAGGTTCGCAATGCTGATATTGCTCCGACGCTGGTGGAACTCGCAGGGGAGCCGATTCCGGAGAGCTTTGAAGGCAGGTCGCTCTTGCCGCTTCTTTGGGGCGCCGACGACGGGAACCGCGACAGTTTCGCCGCCCTTGGCTTTCCCCTGTTCCGGGATGCATCGATTCAGGTGTCGGTCAGCGACGGCTCGTGGTCCTATGCTCGAAACGTCGAGCCCGATCCGAATCCGGCTGAATTTCTTTTCGATCGAGCGGTCGACCCCGAGGAGAATGTGAACCTGATCGATCTCGAGCCGGCCATGGCGGCCACGATGCGCAGCCTGATGGACGAGCATTTGAGTCACGCTCCGGTCTCCGCAGTACGCGGCACGGATGTGCGAATCGATCCCGCAATCGCCGATCGCCTCCGGGCGATGGGTTATCTCCAGTGATCTGACGCTCGAGCCTGCTGGACCTCGATTGCTCTTTCCTTGGATTTGAATTTACATTCGCGTACGAATGCTAATGTATTCGGAACCGGCGGCTCTCGGAAGCCGATCGGTACCGAAATATGGAGGTGGGTATGCAGCGATCGAGTTCCCTGGGAAGAGCGGGTCCCTTTATCGCGGCGCCCTTGGCCATGACTCTGGTTCTGGGTGTCTGCGTATCGGCTGCCGGCGCGCAGCTTGAGGACGCAGTCAGGGTTCGTGAAAAGGCGAACGGGGAGTCCGCCGAATCACAGAAGCGGATCGATGGTCTCAGCGAAAGGACTGCCGATCTCACGGAAGAGTATAGAACGGTCACGGCACAGATTGACGCGCTTCGAGTCTACGTCGGCCAGCTCGAAACCATTGTAGCGACACAGAAGCAGGAGATCGAGACGGTCCGTGATGAAATCGAAAACGTGACGGTCGTCGGTCGACAGATCACACCGCTCATGTTGCGCATGATTGAGTCTCTCGAACAATTCGTCGCGTTGGACGTGCCCTTTCTGCCGATCGAACGGAGCGAACGTCTTACTGAGCTGCGCGACATCATGGCGCGAGCCGACGTGAGTGATTCGGAGAAATATCGACGTCTTCTAGAGGCCTACCAGATCGAAAACGAATACGGGCGGACGATCGAGGCCTATCGCGGCGAGCTGGAGATCGATGACAGTGCCCGCGTCGTCGACTACCTGCGAATCGGCCGAATCGCCCTGTACTACCAAACCCTTGACGGACAATCGATCGGCGTCTGGGACTCCGATCGCGAGGGTTGGGAAACCCTCGACGGAGGCCACCGAAGTGCAATTCGGCAAGGGATCCGGGTTGCTCGCAAGGAGACGGCGCCCGATCTGCTACGTCTGCCCATTCAGGCTGCAACGGCCGCGGAGGTCGTGAAATGAAGTCGCGAACGGGGACGATCGGATTCATCGTGTCGACCCTCTTGCTCGCGAGCTTACTCGCCGGGACGAGCGCGTCCGCGCAGAATTCGCCAGCGGCCGCAGAGGCCGGGTCGACAGCGACTTCGCTCGACGAACTCCTTCAGCGCGTTCGTTCTGGGTGGGAGGCCGAGCGTGCCGAGAATCGCGAACGCGAGGTCGTCTTCAAGCGGGCTCAACAGGATCAGCGTCGGCTTCTGACTGAAGCCGAGCAGGCCTTGTCTCGACTCGAGAAGCGCAGTGAAGAACTCGAGCTGGAATTCCAAACGCACGAAGGCGTGCTAGCCGAGCTGGCCGAAGTCCTACGTGAACGACTCGGCGTATTAGGCGAACTCTTCGGTGTCGTACGACAGGTTTCTGGTGATACGGCGGGACTGCTCGAAGCCTCGTTCTCGAGTGCGGAGATTCCCGGACGAAGTGAATTCCTGGTCGAACTCGGCAAGAGCAAGTCGCTGCCCAAGATCGAGGAACTCGAGCGGCTCTGGTTCGAGCTTCAGCGTGAGATGACGGAGTCCGGCAAGGTCGTTCGGTTTCGGGCTGTGGTCATCAGTCCGGATGGAACAGAATCTGAGCGAGAAGTCACTCGAATCGGCCTCTTCAATGCTGTCTCCTCGGGTCGGTATCTAAATTGGGATGATCGAGTTCATCGACTCACAGAGCTACCCCGTCAGCCTTCGGGCCGCTATTTGAGCACCGTCTCAGAGTTCGAAAGTGCCAGCGGTGGCCGAACGGTTCTCGCCATCGACCCTTCACGAGGCGTTCTACTCGAGTCACTCATGGAAACCCCGAGTCGCCAGGAGCGCGTCGCTCAGGGTGGCGTAATTGGGTACACGGTCCTTGGCCTCGGCTTCATCGCTGGGATCGTAGCGATTGTCCGACTCGTGCAGCTTGTGCAGGTGAGTCGCAAGGTTCGGTCACAGCGGCAAAATATCGAGACCTTGGGAGAGAATCCGCTAGGGCGGGTCCTCGGTGTGTATGAGGAAAGTCGCGACGCTGATCCCGAGGCGCTCGAACTCAAGCTCGATGAAGCGGTTCTCCGAGAGTCGGCGAGACTAGTGAAATTTCTTTGGGTGGTGAAGGTCGTCTCGGTCGTGGCTCCGCTGATGGGTTTGCTCGGCACGGTGACCGGAATGATCCAGACCTTCCAGATCATTACGCTCTTCGGTACGGGAGATCCGCGGCTCATGGCAGGTGGGATTTCCGAAGCGCTCGTGACTACGATGCTTGGACTCGTCGTGGCGATTCCGCTGGTGCTGCTGCATAGCGCAGTCGCCAGCCTCGCCCAGGGTGTCGTCGACGTGCTTCAGGAGATGAGCGTCGGTCTGGTTGCCCGACGCATGGAGGGCAGCGACGCGTGACGTTTGGACCGATCGATGCCGTCCTCGATTTTCTCGAGCGCGGGGGCGACGTGCTCTACGTCATTCTTGCAGTGACCGCCGTGATGTGGGCTCTGATCGTCGAGCGCATTCTCTATTTTCGTGGAACAAGTCGGCGCGATGTCCAAAACGTGATAGCGGAGTGGGGCGCCCGCGCCGAGCGGACGTCCTGGTGTGCGGGTCGCATACGCCAACTGCTGATCGCTGGTATCTATGAACGAATGCGTCACTCGCTTCCGCTCATCAAGGGATTGGTTGGCATTTGTCCTTTGCTCGGCCTTCTCGGAACGGTGACAGGCATGATCGAAGTCTTTGATGTGATGGCCGTCGCGGGGACTGGTAACGCTCGTGCTATGGCATCCGGTGTATCGAAGGCGACGATCCCGACCATGGCTGGACTCGTTGCGGCGCTGTCGGGCCTGACGGTGAACAGTGCTCTCGAACGCTTCGCGAATGCCGAAACCGAACGCGTTGCCGACCATTTGACGCAGGAATGAAGGCCGCCAGTGAGTACCAGCCATGAGGTATAGCCATGCGCCAACGAAAACAGATCCTCAATAGCGAAGATAGTGAAGTCGACGTGACGCCGATGCTCGACGTCGTCTTCATCATGTTGATCTTCTTCATAGTGACGGCTTCCTTCGTGAAGGAGTCCGGTGTCGACATCAGCCGCCCCGGCGCAGCGACCGCCGAAATGATGGAGCGGGGAAATATTCTGATCGCCATTACCGAGGGGGACATCGTCTGGATCGACAAGCGGGAGGTGGATTCGCGCGCGGTGCGAGCCAACGTCGAGCGGCTTCGAGCAGAAAATCCCGAGGGCTCGGTTGTGATTCAGGCCGATCGACGATCGTCCAATGGCCGGTTGGTCGAAGTGATGGATGCCGTTCGATTGGCGGGTGTCTATGACGTTGCCCTTGCGGCCGAAGTGACGAGGTAGCGGAGCGGCAATGGCCCGTCGCTACCTGATCGCGACCGTCTGTACGGCCTTCATCACCTTCGGTCTCTTCTGGGTGATGCAATATCTCGTCTCAGCCGGTCGTGGATTACCGGAGGACACGGCGAAGCGTCGACACATCCAGATGGTGCGCCTGATTCGGGATTCCGATACCCAGACCCTCGACCGTCGAAAACCCGAACGTACGCCGCCGCCCGCCAAGCCGCCGCCGCCGCCGCTTTCAGTGCAGGACTCGGCCAGTCCCGTGCAGAGAATGGCGCCGATGCTGGCCCCCACTTTCGACGCGAGCGGTGGCGGGTTTGCGATGGGGGGTGCTTTTCTCGGTGACCCAACGAGCGACTCCGACGTGATGCCTCGCGTTCGTATACAGCCGCAATATCCGATGCGCGCCTATCAGCGGGGGGTCGAGGGCTATGTGGTCGTGGAGTTCACGATTGCACCGGACGGTTCGGTTCGCGATCCGGTCGTCATCGACTCGAAGCCCGGTTCGATTTTCAATCGCGCGGCAATCGCAGCGGTCCGAAAGTGGAAGTACGCACCGAAGATCCAGGATGGTGTCGCTGTAGAGCGTCTTGGTGTTCAGACGCAAATCGATTTCGAAATGGATGAGGGCTGAGCAAATGCGTCCATCCGCTTCATTGAGTTCTCTCAGGAACAGACGTCGCTCGACATTATGGCTGTTTGTGTTGGTCTCGTTTCTTGCGATGGTGGTTGCTGGGCCGAATGCGATTGCCAAGGAAAAGTCGAGGAGAGCCAGCCAGACGGTCGGAGAATACGCGTACAAGAGACTTTCGAAAGCGAACGAATTTCTCGCAGGCGAGAGTTATGCCGAAGCGCGGAGCGAACTCGAAGCGCTGTTGGCACGCAAGAAGATCAACTCCTACGAGCGTGCGATGGGCCGGCAGACACTCGGATACGTACAGGCGAATCAAGATCAATTCCCTGATGCCATTGAGAGTTTCGAAAAGGCTCTGGGTCTTGCCGCTCTCCCTGAACCGGCAGAGCTAAACATCCTCTTCACGGTTTCTCAGCTTCATCTTTCACTCGGCCATACGGAGAAGTCCGTCGAGATTCTAGAGGAGTGGTTTCGGCGGACGTCGGCGCCCGGCGCTCGCGCCCATTTCACGCTAGCGAGCGGCTATACCGCGCTCGGTCGATACGATGATGCGTTGGTGCATGCCCAAGCAGCCGTCAACAAGTCGGAAGCGCCGGCGGAATCCTATCTACAGCTACTCGCATCGGTGAACTACAATCTCGGCCGTTTTCGCGAGATGGCGGGTGTCTTGGAAATTCTCGGCAATCGATTTCCGAAGAAAACCTATTGGATGCAGCTCTCCGCCGCCTACCGCGAAATCGGGGAGAACGAGAAGTCTCTTGCAGTTCAGGAACTCGCCTACCAACAAGGGTTCCTGAGTGGCGAACGCGAACTCAGCATCTTGGCTCAGCTCTATCTGTTCGAGAGGCTGCCCTACAAAGCGGCGCGAGTGCTCGAAAAGGGATTGAAGAGCGAAGCGATTGGGCAGGATACCGATGTCTGGGAACTGCTCGCCAACGCATGGCTGCAGGCTAAGGAATACGAACGCGTCGTCGAGCCGCTCGAGAAGGCGGCGGCGCGCTCTGCGAATGGAGATCTTTTCGTTCGGCTTGGACGCGTGCATATTCAAAACGAAGACTGGTCGAGGGCGGCCGTTGCACTGACCGACGGCGTGGAGAAGGGCGGGTTGGCCGATCTAGGCACAGCGCACCTCCTGCTCGGAGTTGCTTATGCAAACGGCTCCAAACCAGATGCGGCGTTTCGAGCGCTCCGAGAAGCGAGTCGCTTCGAACGAAGTCGCGGGCCCGCCAGAGAATGGATCGCCCACATCGAACAGAGCCAATAGCAATTAGATGCACCAGTGGATTCGGTGTGACTGCACGATCCGGCATCGGGATGACTTCAGGCGTGAGAGGAGAACGCCCGCAGCGAGATCGTCCCTGCCGACGTGCCCTAGGGGGCTTTCAAATTGGTGATCCCCCCGCACAAAAGAATGGTCAGGATCGATTCTCATCATGATACAATCACGAATGAATGAAACTATAAACCACTTGCTTACGCGAGGAGGAGTGAACTAGATGAGGCAATTTCATTTAGGAGCTGGAGCCCGGATCGGATCGAGCATTGGGCTCGGCCTGCTCGTGGCGTTCATGGCGGGCAGTGCGTTCGCTGCGCCTTTCGACATTACCGACACGACACCGCGCGCGATTGTCGTTGACACCGAGGCGAGCGCAGATCCCATCATCGTTGGCACGAGTGGGGGCGCGAGCTTCCCGGGCGGCGCCGTGAACCAAATTGTTGGAGCCTGGACTTCCGATGGCGTGACCGGCACGATTACGTTCACAGCGGCGGCCCTAGAGGCCTTGTTTCTCGCGAGCCCGTCGCTCGCCGCCTTCCCAGTCATCCCGGGCAGCACAAGTTCAACATTTACGATCGATATCGCTTCCGGTAACGGGAGCTGGGATTTTGAGGGTGGCTTCGATTTTGACAGCATTCCACCAGCCGTCGATACCCTGACCTTTGGGCAATCGTCTTCGGGGGGTCCTTACCTTCCCTTGGGTATCGTCGGCTCCGTCGCCGGCTACGAGGAAGACTTTCTCGCGCCGGGCGTCTTGGTCTTCTGTACCGATGTAACTACCTTCATCGGCGCACCGGGGGGCTGTGGTGCTTTCGCGGATGGCGGGCTTATGACGTTCGGACCGCCTGGTTTTGCCTTGGTGCCCGCCTACGCCTACATCCCGGCGAGCGGTCTCCTGAATATGACGGGCAATGTTTTCGCTTCGACATCCAGTGCACCCACGTGGTCGGGAGTAGGTGATGTCCGCTTGAGTGAGGTTCCGCCGCCCGTGCCCGGGCTCGGTCCTTGGGGCATGATCGTCCTCGCCCTCGGCTTGGCCTTCGTGACAGTCGGCGTCTTGCGTCTTCGTGGGACCGCCGCTGGGTCTTCAGTCTGAGGATCATGGTTCGATTGCTCGGTGGGGCACCATAGCCACCCGGCGATCGGGCCAGAATGCGAAAAGTGTCCGAGGCCAGCCCGCGCGGTTCTCGAGGAGCACCGGCTCGCTCTTGCGCGTCTATTCGGCTCTCACGAAAAAGGACGCCCGGATCGAATCCGGGCGCCCTTTGGTTTTCTCGGCGTGAACGCCTAGAGCAGACCTCAGGTCCTAGGCCTTGATGTTCGCGCTCGCTGCCTTCACGGTCTTGACGATTTGGCCGGCGACCTTGTACGGGTCGGCGTTGCTGGCGGGGCGGCGATCTTCGAGCCATCCCTTCCAACCGGCGTCGACCGTCGCGATGCCGATTCGAATCGAGGCACCTCGATCCGCGACGCCATAGCTGAACTTATCGATCGACTGGGTCTCGTGAGCGCCGGTGAGGCGCTGGTCGTTGTCGGCACCGTACACGGCGATGTGTTCGGCGATGACGGGTTCGAAGGACTTGCAGATCTGATCGTAGACGGACTGGCTACCGCAGGTGCGGAGCAGGTTGTTCGAGAAGTTTGCGTGCATTCCCGATCCGTTCCAATCGCCCTTCACCGGCTTCGGCTCGAGGTTGATCGAATAGCCGTAGCGTTCGGCCGTTCGTTCGAGCAGGTAGCGGGCCACCCAGGTTTCGTCGCCGGCGCGCTTGGCACCCTTGGCAAAGACCTGGAATTCCCACTGGCCCATCATGACTTCGGCGTTGATGCCTTCAATCGTCAGACCGGCGTCGAGGCAGAGGTCGAGATGCTCATCGACGATCTCACGACCGACTGCGTTGGCTGCACCCACGGAGCAGTAGAAGGGTCCTTGGGGTCTCGGGAAACCATCGGCGGGAAATCCGATCGGACTGTCGTTGTCGTTGTCCCAGATGCAATATTCCTGTTCGAACCCAAACCAGAAATCGTCATCGTCATCGTCGATTCCCGCACGTCCATTGGATTCGTGGGGAGTCGAGTCGGCGTTCAAAACTTCCGTCATGACCAGAAAGCCGTTCTTGCGACCAGGATCTTCGAAGATCGCGACTGGCTTCAGGATGAGATCGGAACTGTTGCCGGGGCTCTGCTCCGTCGAGGAGCCATCGAAGCCCCAGCCCGGGACATCTTCGAGCTCGCCAGAGAAATCTTCGACGACTTTCGTCTTGCTTCGCAGGCTCTGGGTCGGCTTGTATCCGTCGAGCCAGATATATTCGAGTTTTGCCTTGGTGCCCATTTGGGGGGACCTCCGTTAGTCAATCATTCTGGGTGTCGTTCAGAACCGCTCGGGTTTTGTGTCCTTGGGGAGCAACGACTGTGCCAAAGCCTGGCCGCAATCTCAATCGTTGAAAGCTGGCAATTCCAACCTCAGCTCGAAATAGACGCGTCTCATGGAGACTCGAGGTCACACGCTCGTCGATGATGCGGGCGTATCGATCGCATACTGCCTATCCGGCAGGCATGCTGCCTATTCAGTACGCACAAGAACCGCCTACCAGGTGTCAATGAAGCTTCGCGATCCAGGTGAACGGGGCCCCACCGCGTTGAGGCCGCGCAGGAGATTGGCGCGGGTTTCGGCGGGGTCGATGACGCCGTCGAATTCGAGTTGGCTGGCCGCGTTGAGCGCTTTGCCCTTTTCGTACATCTGGCCCACGACTTTTTGGAAGAGCTTTTCGCGTTCGTCGTCGTCTTCGATCGATTCCAGCTGTTTCTTGAAACCGAGTCGAACGGCCCCTTCGAGTCCCATGCCTCCGATTTCGCCGGTTGGCCAGGCCAGGGTGAAGAAGGGGGCGACGAATGAGCCGCCAGCCATCGCTTGGGCGCCGAGCCCGTAGCCCTTACGCAGGATGATGGTGAACAGCGGGACGCAGAGGCTCGCGCCCGCGACAAAGAGCCGTGAGACCTTGCGAACCTGGGCGCGCTCTTCGATCTCGGGACCGACCATGAATCCCGGCGTGTCACACAGAGAGATGACCGGAAGCCCAAAGGAGTCGCAGAGTTGCAGAAAGCGAGCAGCCTTTTCTGCGCCGGTGTCATCGATCGCACCACCGAGATGCATCGGATCATTGGCGATGAGTCCGAAGGGCTGACCCTCGACACGGACCAGGGCAGTCACCATGCCGACGCCGTAGGCGCGTCGAAGTTCGAGGACGGAGTCCGTGTCGAATAACGTCTGGATGACGCTGCGAATGTCGTAGACGCGTCGGCGATTCTCGGGGATGAGGTGTCGCAGCTCGCGTTGGTCAGCGCATTCCCATTCGGTGATCGGCCCCTGGAAGTAGGCGAGGTATCGCTTCGCCATGACCACCGCTTCGATTTCGTCCTCGACCAACAGATCGATCACACCGGCCGGTTCGAGGACGTCTGTGGGGCCGATCTCTTTCGGTTCGAAGACGCCGAGACCGCCGCCTTCGATCATGGCGGGGCCGCCCATGCCGAGGTTTGAATCCTTTGTGGCGATGATGATGTCGGAACAGCCAGCGAAGGCGGCACTTCCCGCGAAGCAGAAACCGGCCACGACGGAGACGCGCGGAACTTTTCCGGACAGGCGAGCGTAGGCGTGGAAGCTCGTAATGTTCAATCCAGCGACGACGAGGTCGCCCGAGTCCGTGTCGTTAGGCCGCCCCCCTCCGCCTTCGGGAAAGAAGACGACCGGTGTGCCGTGGCGTTCTGCGAGTTCGAGGAGGCGGTCGATCTTGTGGTGGTGGTAGAAGCCCTGGGTTCCGGCCAAAACCGTTGCATCGACGACCAGAACGGCGCATCGCGCCTGCTCGGGGCCGAAGAGGTCGGCGTTGACGGTTCCAAAGCCGGTGATGATCGCGTCGCCCGGTGTCTTGCGCTGAAGCTCTTCGAGGGGACGCACCTTTCTCATGGCGGCGACGGCGAGCGCTCCATATTCGATGAAGCTGTCGGCGTCGCACAGGTTCTGGAGATTTTCGCGGGCGGTCGACTGTCCGCGATCGCGGCGGCGCTGGACGGCTTCGGGACGCTGTCCATCGAGCAGGAGATCATGACGGGTGTGGACCTCGGCAAGGTCTGGGCGAATGCTGTCCAGGGAACGATCGCTTTGCTCGGCGGCGTGTTCGATGTCCGCGCCCGAGGGCATGACAGATGCGAGCAGCTCTGCCTCGGCGACGACATCGCCGACTGCGGTCCAAAGCTGGTCGACGTTTCCGGCGGCGGCCGAGACGACGACATGTTCCATCTTCATGGACTCGAGAATGCAGATCGGTTGTCCAATCGAGACTTCGGCGTTCGCCGTGGTGCAGAGCTCGATCACGGTTCCGATCAGCGGGGCGCGAACGGCGAGCGCGCCTTCCGTCAATTCTCGTTTCGATGCGACTAATGGACTGGCTCCTGTCGCCACGCTGGCTCCGGGGGCATCTGCGGCGCGCAGCGTCTTGGAATGTTCTTCGACGTCGGCGATCAGCCCCTTGGCATGCTTGGCGATGAATCGGGTCGTGAGTTGATTCTCTAGAAATTCCGGCCGACGCAAGAGTGCGGCGAGGAGACCGAGATTGGTTTTGGGTCCTTCGATCGAAAATTCAGAGATCGCACGGAGGGCGCGCCTGACGGTTCGCTCGTACTCGGGCTCGGGGCTCGAGACGATCAACTTGGCTAGCAGCGAGTCGAACGATGGATGAGGGCCAAGCCCGCGACGCATCGCGGTGTCGACTCGAATGCCGGGTCCACCCGGCATCTCGAATGACTCGATCAGGCCGCCCGAAGGCAAGGGCTCACCGGATCGGCTCAGGGACTCGGCAAGAATGCGCAGCTGGATCGAATGCCCAACGGGTTCGGGCGCTTGGGTGAGGCCGAGCTCGATGAGCTTTGCACCTTGGGCAATCCGGATCTGGACCTCGACAAGATCGACGCCGGTTATTTCTTCCGTGACCGTATGCTCGACTTGTAGTCGAGGGTTGGCCTCCATGAAGAAGAAGTTGCCGGAGTCTTCGACGAGGAATTCGAATGTGCCGATGCCGCAATAGTCCGATGCTTTTGCGAGCATCATCGCGGACTCCAGCAGCCTTGCGCGAAGATCGGGATCGAGGCCGGGGGCCGGCGCGATTTCAATCAATTTCTGATGACGCCGCTGGAGCGTGCAATCACGTTCCCAGAGATGACTGATCTCGCCAGCCGAGTCCGCGAGAATCTGAATCTCGATATGGCGGGCTTGCTCGACACAACGTTCGGCGAACAGAGCGTCTGATCCAAAGGATCGCAGCGCTTCGGATTGACAGCGCTCATAGGCTTCTGCCAAGTCGTCCTCGAGGCCGACGATCCGCATGCCGCGCCCGCCACCGCCGGAAGCCGCCTTGAGCATGATCGCGGAACCTGTCGGCAGGCCTGCGAGAAACGTCTTGCAGTCTTCGATCGTCGCCGGAGACGGAATCCCATCGACGACCGGGACGTCGGCCTTGATCGCGAGTTCGCGGGCGGCAGATTTATTGCCGAAGAGTTCAAGGGTTTGTGCGGCGGGTCCAACGAAATTGATTCCGGCCGCCGCGCAAGCGTCAGCCAGGAGCGCGCTCTCGCTTAGAAATCCGTAGCCCGGATGCAGGGCGTCGCAGTTTTCCGTCTTGGCGGATTGAACGATGGCTGCAACGTCGAGATAGGCGGCGGCTCCCCGACCTTCGAGTGCAACGAGTGTGTCCACGCCGTACCCGGCGGCGAGTTCGGAATCCTCCGGCGCAAAGAGGCCGACGGTTTCGAGTCCCATTTCACTCGCCGTGCGAGCAATTCGAAGTGCGATTTCGCCTCGGTTTGCGATCATCAAGCGCTGCATCGATTCAAGCCTCTCCCATTCTCTCGGCTCCGAGAGTAGGCATTATTTCAGCGGGCTGCGCCTCGAACATCGCCGAACATGACTGAGGGCGGCCAAGAAGATTTGGATCGGATTCAGCACGGAAAGGTTGGCGCGAATCAGCGCCGCAGGCGATTCTCTGTCGTGCCTGGTCGATGCCCTGGCAATGAGACGATTACCGATTCCAGAATCCACCAAAATCCAAGGGAACGAGTTGAATTGAGTCCGAATGGAAATCCACGCCCAGCCATTTTTCTTGCGACACGGCTGATCGATGTCGTGGAAGAGCAATTCGAATCAGTATTCGACACGAAAAAGGTGGTGGGCGAGGACCCGCTGGCCGAATTGCGAGCGAGCGATCGTTCCTTCGACGTCGTTGTCTTCTCCCTGGACATCGAGATGCGCGCCAAGCAGATAGAGGCGCTTCCCGCGAGCGTGCGTGCGCTCGCGACTTACTCGGTTGGGACGGACCACATCGATCTCGGATTCGCGCAAGAACGCGGCCTCGCAGTCTTCAATACGCCCGGTGTGTTGGCCGATTCGGTGGCCGAGAACGCGATCTTTCTCATGTTGGGCGCAGCGCGTCGAGCGACCGAGAGCGTCGAACTGATCCGCAGTCGAAGCTGGCCCGGTTGGAGTCCGAGACAACTCGTCGGGTTCCAGCTTTCCGGACGCACGCTTGGGATTCTCGGAATGGGCGACATCGGAATGCGCGTGGCCTTGCGAGCGGAAGCGCTGGGAATGAAGATTCTCTACTCGAACCGGCGTCCGCCTGCGAGTTCTGAACGTTATGCGTCGGGCTATCGATCCTCGGTGACGGAGCTCGTCCGCGAATCGGATGTCCTTCTGCTGGCCTGTCCGTCGACAGAAGAGACGCGCGAAATCATCGACACCGCATTGCTCAAGAACGCAAAGCCCGAACTGATCCTCGTGAATATTGCGCGTGGGGATCTCGTTAAGGACGAAGCATTGGTTTCGGCGCTTCGCGACGGGCGCGTCTGGGCCGCCGGACTTGACGTGTTTTCGGGTGAGCCGGATATTTGTGCGGCGTATTTCGATTTGCCCAATGTTTTCATACTCCCACATATCGGAAGCTCGACTCGTGAGGCACGCCTGGGTATGGGCGGGATCCTGATCGACGCGATATCAAATTGGGCGGTGGGTCGTGGAGTCGTTAACCGAGTTGTCTAATCGTTACGTTTGGCCGCTTTGGCAAAGCCACGACATGTCCAGCACTCTAGAGACTCGGTCGCCGGTTTTCCGTGAGAGCCAACAGCCCAAGACAAGGAATAAAGAATGACTTCGACGGAGATGCATGAGCGAATTATGAGCGGGCAGGTCTGGTTTGATTTCTGCGACCGACTGAAGGCGGCGGGCGAACTCATCCGAGACCCTGGCAACCCGCAGGACGTGACGACCCAGGCGCTCGGCTATCGCTACTTGACGCGAATTCTTCGCGCGGGCCTCGAACGATCGGTGGATTATGCGGATCCTCAATATCCTGCGTTCTATCGGCTCGCCGATGACACAAAGAAGATTCTCAACGACAACCCGGATAACTACTATGAGAACTGCGCGGTGGATCCGCATTTTGAGTATCGGATTTCCGGGCATCGCGGCAGCGTTCGATGGTTCAGCGTCGGCGTGAAGGCGGGGGCGGGAAATGTCGACAGCATGGCGAGTACCGGTGAGATCGATTCGAGTCAGATGTCCTTCGACGAGGACGGGCGCTTCGAGATTCTCTTGAGCCAAAACCGGAAACCGGGGAATTGGCTACGCATGACCGATGCATCGAGCAATCTCGTCGTTCGACAGACTTTTGGGAACCGCAAGCTGGAGGAGCGGGCGACCTTCGAGATCGAATGCGTGAATCCGCAACGGCCTAATAACAATTTGAATCCGGATGAGCTCGATGCCCGGCTCGGTCAGGCGATGACTTTTCTCGAGAATACGGTTGGGCTCGGTCTTGGCTGGACGAAGACCTATCGAGAGAACACGCTCAACGCGCTTCCCTCCCACCATCAGCCAACACTTCAGGCAGCGGGCGGCGACCCGACGATTCATTATTACCAGAGTCATTGGGAACTCGCGCCGGACGAAGCCCTTGCAATCAGAATCGATGCGATGCCTGATTGCCAGACCTGGAACTTCCAGCTTTCAAACTACTGGATGGAATCCCTGGACCATCGTTTCTTTGAGATCGCGGTGAATAAATTCACCGCGCGCTACGAAGAGGACGGGTCGATCCGGCTTCTGGTTGCCCACGAAGATCCAGGTCCCAGTCACGGAAATTGGCTCAACACCTTGGGCCATGATCAGGGCGGGATGCTCGGTCGGATCGTCGGCGCGGAGAGCGGCTGGCCTAAAGCCTGGTCCACGGAAGTCGTTCGATTCGCTGACATCACCGACAACACACGAAACGCCTAGGCGCCCGAATGCGTCCGTGTCTCAGGCTATGACCGGCTCACCGAGTCAGCCATCCAGGCCCACGCGGACGCCATCCTCCACCTGTTTCAGGGCGACGCGAGATTGGGCCGTTGAGCCCGGGCAAGCTTCGTGACCCGGGTAGGCGTCGTGACCCGGGTAAAAGACGTCGCCCACCAATCACCCGAATGGCCTAACGTTTATTGCGACCTGGGGCGAAGGACTTGATCAGGGGACGCAGGATTAGCGACTGCGCCAGCGGGTCGAGCCAGCGATAGAGGCGCCCAGAGATCATGATGGGTTGGCCTTTTTCGACCGCGCGAAGGCCATCGCGAACGACGGATTCGGCGGAATACCAGACGAAATTGGGCAGGGCGGCTTTCATCTCGCCGAGGTCGGCGGTTTCGTGAAAGTCCGTATGAGTGAATCCCGGGCACAGCGCAGAGGCATGAACGCCTGTTCCTCTGAGGGTGAGATCGAGTTCTTCTGTCAGCGCGATGACGTAGGCCTTGGACGGTCCGTAATGCGAACCCGCGTCCGGCCGTGGAAGACGTCCGGCGAAGGACGAGGTATTGACGACGCGACCGAACCCCCTCTCGCGCATGGGCGGGATGAAGTGGTGACACATATGTGCGACGGAAAGCATCATCAGCTCGAGGAACTTGGCCTGAGGCGCCCACGCCTTTTCCTCTAGTAGGTGCGGGCCGGCACTGCCCGCGTTGTTGATCAGATAGTCCACCGTCAAATTGGCGGAGCGCGTGAACTCGAAGAGTTCTTGAGGCGCACGGGGGTTGCTGAGGTCGGCACTAGCGGTGGTCACTGCCACGCCGTGCTTCGCTCTCAATGACTTGGCGACGTCTTCGAGTTTGTCCTTGCGCCGGGCGACGAGGATGAGGTCGTTTCCGGATGCTGCGAGTTGGTTCGCGAATTCGACACCCAGGCCAGCGGAGGCGCCTGTGATCAGGGCAGTTCTCGTCATCTCGTTCCCCTCAATTCGTTCGGGCTCTAGGGCTGCTATTCGAGCCGTGTCATTGGATGTTGGCGCTCGGTCGATAGCGAATCATGATGCGCGATCCGTCCGCGTTGCCCGAGCGCATGGCGTCGCGCCATCGATCGATCTCCTTGGGATATTTCTGGTCATAGGCTTTTAGGAGCCGATCGATCATGGCTTCGTCCTTGACCTGCTCGGCATCCGCGAAAAAATTCGGTGCCCTTCGGAACTCTTCGTTGTTGCTGCCAAAGCGAGCTTTCCAGCGGCCGTGAGGACCGACCCAGATTCGCGCTTTATCGAGTCCATGACCGAGAGCCTTGGCCTTCCACCGGTCGGCGGCCACCGTCACGATGACGCTGTCATCGATCCACGCGTACCAGACTTCCGCATGGCAGGTGCTTTCTTTTCCGTCGCTCTTGATGGGTGAAATGTAGACGAAAGGACTCGACTCGAGGAGCTTGAGATCAGGATGTCCCCCGGCCGGAGTCTCCGCGTGAAGCGGGCGCGCATTAGAACTCAACCCGATTGCAAGGCCGGCCATTCCGAGGGCGCCCTTTTTGATGAAGTGGCGGCGTGTCCAACCAATGGGCTGAGCGCGTGTGTTCTTGTTTCGTGCGAACTCTTCAATCGGCTCAGCCATGCGGGATCTCCAAAATTGTTGGATAGACGACGCTAGCATTCTTGGCTGTAGCGGTATTCTTCGTAGCTGATGGTTTTGTCATCGAATTGGAGTACCGGGTTCAGATGCAGAAGCTCGGGGAGGCAACTTGAGAATTGCTCAGTTAGCAGGTCGCGAAGAGACGCCTGCTCTCGAAGAGCGCTTGGCGAAACTCGACCCCTCGGCACCGAGCGACTATCGGGAGATCGCCGCTTTGCTGGCGAGTGAGTGGTCGCTTGACCCACCCACATTCGTCGGTCTTTCGGGCGGGCAGGGGGCTGGCAAATCCACCCTCAGTCGGCTCATCGCTGCCGCCTGTGAGGATGCTGGATTACGAACCTGTGTACTCAGCTTGGATGACTTCTACTACCCGTTATCCGCGCGAAGAAGGCTCGCCTCCGAGATCCATCCCCTACTCGAAACCCGCGGTCCGCCCGGGACCCATGATCTCATCGAATGCCGGGATGCTATGCGCGCGTTACGACAGGATGAAGCGGTCCTGCTGCCGGTCTTCGACAAGGGGCTCGACGATCGGAAGATGAAGCGATTGGTGCGAGGTCCATTCGATCTGGTTTTGCTCGAAGGGTGGTGTGTTGGGGCCGTGCCGGAATCCGAATCCGGGTTGGATCCGGCAATGAATTCCCTCGAGGAGGAGGAGGACCAAGATGGCGTCTGGCGGCGATACGTGAATGCGCAGCTCGCGGGGATCTATGGCGAAGTAGGGCAGATGCTCGACTATTTGATCTTTCTGCGAGTTCCGGATCTTGTGGCCGTGCGCCGCTGGCGTCTCGAACAGGAAATGGAACGCACGCCCAAACAACGGCATGATCGAGAGGCGATTGATCGATTCGTGCAGTATTTCGAACGCACTACGCGTTCGATGGATCAGACTGTGCCGGGCCGAGCCGATCTTGTCGTTGGCCTGTCTTCAGACCATTCCGTTTTCGGGGTGACGTTTGTCTCGACACCGAAAACGACGTGATAGAGTCTCTGTAGAGTGTTCTCGAGTGTTGAAAGTCGAGGCGATCGTGGGATTCGCATCGACTGCGGAAGGAGTCATCAGGCATGGCGCGCATCATCTTTAGCGGAGGCAAGGTATTCGACGGGCAGGACGTTCTACCCGGGGACACGACGGTCGTCGTCGATGGCGATCGGATTGTTCAGGTCGGGTCGGCGGTGGCTCCAGCGGGCGACGAAGATACGCTCGTCGATCTAACCGGGAAGACTTTGATGCCCGGAATGGTCCAATGTCATTTTCATACCGGATTTGGTCCCGACGCTGGAAATGCCTCGCCCTATCTCGGCCTTAACATGCCTCCGGCCTATCTAGGGATGGTGGCGGCGAAAAATGGGCAGATCGCTCTCGACTTTGGTGTCACGAGCATCATCGGTTCGAGTAACGGGGACCTGCTCGATGTTTGCTTGAAAGAGGCCATTTTGCTCGGCTTGACCAAAGGTCCTCGTGTCATTCCCTGTACTCGTGAGATCATGGCTTCTGGAGATGCCGCTGACGGAGACAGTCGCTCGTGGTTCATGGGCATTCAGAATCATGGACTTGCTAGGCGCGCCGACGGTGTTGAAGAGGTTAGACAAGCGATTCGCGAAGAGATCGGGCGGGGCTGCGAGATCGTCAAGATTTCGATCAGCAACGGTCACGGAAGCCATCCGATTCCGGATTGGAATTACTATACGATCGAGGAAATCCAGGCCGCGGTGGACGCTGCCCACACGCGCGGTGCCCTGGTTCGTGCCCATTGCCCCTCGAGGTCGGGCATCATCGACTGCGCGCGCGCAGGCGTTGACATCATTGACCATGCGGATTTGATCGATGACGAGGGAATCGAAGCTGTCTTGAAGGCGGATGCGACGATCACGCCGAGCCTGCTCTGGACCGATCGTTTTATGTCATTTGCGGGCAGCTGGGATTTCGCACTCGGGCCCTTTCCGATTGGTGACGGATTCCCGGAGTCCCAGGCGAAGGCCGAAGCGCGGATCGAGGCGATTCGGCGGGATTCAGAATATACGCTCGGAATGTTCTCCAAGGTTCGCGAGGCGGGCGTCCGACTCGTGTTAGGTGACGACTATGGGTTTGCCATGATGCCGCACGGTGATTATGCGTCGGAAATGGCGCTCTATGTCAAGCATGGCGTGGAACCCATCGAAGTCATGAGATGGGCTACGCGCAATGGGGCTCGCGCAATGGGGAAGCACGGCGCCGATCTGGGGGCCATCGAGGAAGGCAAGCTCGCAGACTTGATCGTGGTGGATGGCGATCCGACATCGGACGTCGAGGTTCATCGTAATCCCGCCAATGTTGCACTTGTCGTGAAGGCGGGTGTGATCGAAAAGGATCTTCTGTCGCTTCAATGACGATGCTCTCCTACGGCCGCGCGCTTTCGGAGAGTGCGGACCGCCAGCCGGACGCTGTGGCACTGATTCATGAAGGCCGGTCCACGACCTATTCTGAACTCGAAGCCGGCGCGAATCGACTCGCGCGAATCTTTGCCCAGTTGGGTGTTGATGAAGGGGATTTCGTCACCATCTCGCTGCCGAATGGTCGAGAAGTCGTCGAAACCTTCTTTGCCTGCTGGAAGTTGGGCGCGACACCGCAGCCCATTTCATCACGACTGCCCGAGCACGAACGACAGGCCATTATCGAACTCGTAAATCCAAGGCTTCTGGTCGTCGAGTCGTCGGCGGACGTCGAGGATCGCCTCACCTTTCAGATGTCCTCGCCGAATCCAGAGGAGTCCATATCGACGGACGCGTCGAATTCCGCGCCGCTTCCGGACCGGGTTTCGAAATTTCGTTTTGCGATCTGTTCGGGCGGGAGTACGGGGCGTCCGAAGGTCATCGTGGATCATATCCGCGGGGAGCTCGATCCGGAGACGCGCTTTCATGGGATGGCTCCTGGGGCCAGTATCCTCGTTCCCGGACCCCTCTACCATTCTGGTCCGCTGATCAACTGCATGACCATTCTGTTAGGTGGAGGGAAGGTCGTACTGATGTCGAGGTTTGATGCCAGGGCGGCATTGGAACTCATCGCGCAGTATCGATTGGAGCTCGCCATCTTCGTTCCGACCATGCTGCTTCGCATCTGGAAGCTGCCGGAGGCGGAGCGGAAGGCGGCGGACCTTTCCTCGCTTCATCGAGTTGTCTCGAGTAGTGCTTCGCTACCAAACTGGCTTCAACGCGAATGGATCGATTGGATCGGAGCCGATCGTGTCTGGGAAGCCTACGGTGGAAGCGAGCGGATTGGCGGCACGATCATTTCCGGCCGTGAATGGCTGGAGAAACCCGGCTCTGTGGGTCGCGTGACGGAAGGACGCAAGCTCAAGGTCCTGGGGGCTCTGGGAGAGGACCTCGCGTGCGGTGAGATTGGGGACATCTATTGCTTGCCGATCGATGGACCTGGCTCGACCTATCATTACATGGGCGCTTCGCCTCGTCGCCTCGCGGATGGCTGGGAGACGCTTGGGGACATGGGTTATCTTGATGGGGATGGATACCTCTTTCTTGTCGATCGACGCACCGATCTCATCATTAGCGGCGGCTCGAACATCTATCCGGCAGAGGTCGAGGGTGCGATCGAATCGCATCCCGATGTTCTTTCCTGTGCGGCGATCGGGCTGCCCGACGAGGATCTCGGCGCGACCGTCCACGCAATCGTGGAAACCCAGACCGCTATTGATGCTGATCAGTTGCGAGCTTATCTGCTCGATCGCCTGGTTCGGTACAAGATTCCGAGAACCTTCGAGTTTGTGGATTTCGCGATCAAGGATGATTCGGGAAAGGTGCGGCGGGCCGCTCTGCGTGAGGAGCGCGTCCCGAATTCCGCTTGAATCATGTGGCGTAGTGGAGGAGCTTGCAGCGGGTGTCGAGGCGGCCCGGGCAGCAGAGGTGATAGAGTAGGCGATGAGACAACACATCCGTCAAACGGCGCTGCCGTCCGGGGAGGCGTTCATTGGACTATCAGCAATTCGCTGAAGAACATCATCTACTCATCGACATCGAGGATCGAGTCGCGATCGTTCGGCTGAATCGTCCCGAAAAGCGAAACGCAATCAACTTTGCTCTTCATGAAGGTCTTGAGAAGCTTTGGCGACCGCTCGGGACCGATCCAGACGTGGGTGCCATCGTGATCGCCGGGGAGGGCAAAGGCTTCTGCTCGGGTGGGGACATGGTCGGCTTCTATCCGAGCGACCCGGGCCCATTCGAAAAACTACGCGGTCCGAAGAATCTCGTGCAGGAGATGGTCAATTGCGAGGCGCCGATCGTGTCAGCGGTTCACGGAGTAGCCGCCGGACTTGGCGCGACCCTCGCGCTCCTCGCAGACATCATCTACATGGCAGACGACGCTCGGATCGGGGACACCCACGTCAAGATGGGGTTGGTCGCCGGTGATGGTGGCGCAGCGATCTGGCCACTTCTCGTCGGGCTACATCGCGCGAAGGAGCTGCTCATGGGCGGCGAGTTGGTGACGGGTTTGGCCGCCGCCGACATGGGCCTCGTGAACTATTCGGTGCCGCCGGTCGATCTGCTTCCCCGGGCAATCGCGCATGCTCGTAAGCTTGCCGAGGGTCCGGCAGTGGCCATTCGCCTGACCAAGATGACGCTGAATCAACATTTGCGAAATAGCATCAATCTGACTTTGGATGCGGGACTCGCGGCGGAGATGTTGTCGGTTGAGACGGAAGATTCGCGGGAAGCTGGCCAGGCTTTCTCGGAAAAACGAGAGCCTCGATTCAAAGGTCGTTAGGTCGACGTCCGTCAGGTGGACGGCATTGGTCGAAAACCGGTCCGCGACGTCAAAACAGCTCGAATGTGAGCGACAAGGGTAGCGAGCGAATTGAGTCAATCGATGAAAACGGATGCTGGGCGTTCTCGAAAAGTCGCCCCCCTAGCAACCCTGTTTGGTGTGGTCGTGTTGGGTCTCATTCTGCGGTACGTCGTATTTGCGCCGGACCCGATCGAAGTTCGGGTACAAGGCGTTGAACGCGGACTCGTCGAGTCGACGGTTTCGAATTCGAAGGCGGGGACAGTCGAGGCACGGCGACGCTCGCGCATTGCGGCAGAAATCGGTGGTCGAGTCGTTGAAATCGTTCATCGTGAGGGTGCGCACGTCAAGGCAGGGGATGCACTCGTCCTTCTATCGGACGTGAGCCATTTGGCGAATGATGAGCTGTCGCAGCATGGCGTGGCCGTTAGTCGGTCACGTCTCGAGGACGCCTGCCTGTTGCGCGACCGGGCAGGGCGCGAGCTGACCCGGATGCAGAGACTGGCCGAGAACAACGTGGCTTCGGAGGATCGACTCGACGCGTTGCAATACGGTTTCGATTCGGCCCGCGTGGCGTGTGTCGCAGCGAAGGCCGAGCTGGCTCAGGCCAGTGCGCAGCGACAATCCGCCGCCGCCGAACTGGCGAAGACCGTGATCGTTGCACCCTTCGATGGAATTGTAGCTGAGGTGAATGTCGAGATCGGCGAATGGGTGACGCCCTCGCCGCCGCTTCTCACTTCGCCTCCCGTTGTCGATCTGATCGATCCGACTTCGATCTTCGTCAGCGCGCCGATGGACGAGGTTGATTCCGGAGCTGTTCGAGCTGGATTGCCAGTGAAGCTGACGATCGACTCCAGGCCCGGTGAAGTCTTTGCGGGGACCGTGTCTCGAGTTGCGCCTTATGTGGTAGATGAAGAGGCCCAGAACCGAACGCTCGAAATCGAAGTCTCGATCGACGATGCCGGGGTTGCGGTCTCGCTTCTCCCGGGGACTTCGGCGGATGCAGAAGTGGTGCTGGAAGACCGTCAAGATGTCTTGCGAGTTCCGAGTTCGGCTTTGCTTGGGGACGCTTCGGTCTTGCTTCTGCGAGGTGGGGAGCTCGTCGAAGTCGCAGTCGAATTGGGGCTTCGGAACTGGAAATTCGCCGAGATCACGAATGGCTTGGAGGAGGGAGATCAGGTCGTCATCGCGCTCGACCGGATTGAAATCAAATCGGGGATTCGTGCCGTTGCCATGAATGAGAACGGGGATTCTTCGAAGTGATCGAGGTGGAAGACCTCTGGCGCACCTATGAGATGGGGGGCCACGCACTTCATGCGCTGCGTGGAGTGAATGAGGTGATCGAAGACGGGAGCCATGTGGCGATCATGGGTCCGTCGGGTTCGGGAAAGAGTACTCTGCTCAATCTGCTGGGATGTCTTGATTCGCCGACCCGTGGACAGTACAAGCTTGCCGGTCAGGACGTGGCGGAATTGTCCGGGGATGCGCTGGCGGAGATTCGACTTCATCGCATTGGATTCATCTTTCAGTCCTTTCATCTCGTGCCGAGACTCACGGCGCTCCAGAACGTCGAATTGCCCATGATTTTTGCGGGACTGCATCCGGGTGAACGTCGCGAGCGGGCGGAAGTCGCCTTGGTTTCCGTCGATCTGGCTGATCGTGCGGGTCATCGACCGAATGAACTCTCGGGTGGTCAGAAGCAGCGCGTGGCCATCGCCCGCGCGACGGTGATGGGGCCGGGACTACTGTTGGCGGATGAGCCGACCGGAAATCTTGACTCGCGGACGGGGGCGCAGGTCCTCGATCTGCTAGGCCGGCTTCATGATGAAGGTCGAACGCTCGTGGTCGTGACCCATGATCCCGGCGTTGCCCGTCGTGCGGATCGGGTTCTGGTACTTCGCGACGGCGAAATCGTGCGTCGAGTCTCGGGGGACGAAGTGACGGATCTCGGGAGCCTGTTTTCGTCCGTCGAGGATGCCGACAAAGTTTCGGAACAGGCCGTGCAAAAGGTGGGTCGATGACTCTGGTCGACCTCCTCCAGTTCGCGGGCAATGCACTTCTACAGAATCGTCGTCGTAGTGCGCTTTCACTCGTCGGTGTCTCGATCGGAGTGGTCGCCGTCGTTTCGCTCACCGCGATCGGCGAGGGAGGCATTCGCTTCGTGGCCGATCAGTTTTCGAGCCTCGGGGCTTCAGTCGTGATCATCGCACCGGGACGCAACGAAACGACGGGCGGTATCCCCCGTGGTATCGGTGGGATTCCAAATGATCTGACGCTGCGCGATTCGATCATTCTCGAGCGAAGGATTCAATCGGTGCGTCACTCCGTCCCGATCTCGGTCAGCACTGACACAATCAGTTTCGGTCAGCGGAGTCGAAACGTGCCGATCATTGGTGCGACTTCGGACTTCCAACGCTTGCAGAAATTGGAAGTGGCTTCTGGGCAGTTTCTACCTGAAGGAGAAGCCGATCGAGGGGACTCGGTCGTTGTGCTTGGTCATACGGTTGCGAAGGAGTTATTCGCTGCCGGGAACCCGCTCGGCATGACGGTTCGGATCGGTGGTTGGCGAATGCGCGTGATCGGGGTCCTCGCGATGCGCGGTACGCAACTCGGCATGCAGGTTGACGAGAGCGTATTCATCGCAGTGGCGACGAGCATGCGCATGGCCAATCGAAGCTCGGTCAGCCGGATCATGCTCGAGCTCTATCCCAAGGCCGACCCGGACCGAGCGATCGAGCAAGTCAAGAAGCTGCTAATCGAGCGGCACGACGAAGAGGATTTTACCTGCATCAGTCAGGATGCCGTTCTCGAATCCCTGTCCTCGATCATTCGCACAATCGCACTCGCGATCGTCGGAATCGCGGCGATCAGTCTCGCGGTGGCCGGGATCGGAATCATGAATGTCATGTTGGTTTCGGTCTCGGAGCGCTCAGCCGAGGTCGGGCTCTTGAAGGCGATCGGGGCCACGCGGCGACAGATTCTGGGCGTCTTTCTGGTCGAAGCCGCAACGCTGTCGATGTTGGGCGGGTTGCTGGGATTGGCGGCAGGCACGGGACTCGTTCTGCTCGGAAACCAGCTCTATCCCGCCGTCGATGCCGCGACGCCGATCTGGGCGATCGTCGCCGTGATGATTCTTTCTCTTGGGACTGGGGTCGGTTTCGGCGTGTTGCCCGCTTGGCGCGCCGCGAATCTCGATCCGGTGGCCGCATTGCAGGGTCATTAGGCTCGTTGGGGAGATCTCGCGTATGGCACGTCTAGACTTCTCAGATGTTATGCGGCTTTCCTCGGGCGCAATGCGGGGACATCCGCTGCGTTCGGTTCTGTCCATGTTGGGGATCGCGATCGGGGTCGCAGCGGTCATCATGCTCACCTCGTTAGGCGAGGGCGTTCGTCGACATATGGATACCGAGTTCTCTGAGTTCGGGACGAATATCTTGCAGATCCATCCGGGTAAGACGGAAACCAGCGGAATGCATGGTGGTGTTTTCGGCGGCACGACGCGCAAGCTGACGATCGAGGACGCCGAGGCGCTGGGCCGAATTCCAATTCTAGACAAAGTGATTCCACTGGCCATAGGACAGGCGCGGGTCGAAGGTGGTGGGCGGGGTCGCAGTGTCGTGGTCTATGGCACGACCTCGGACTTTCCAGAGGTGCTCAAGGCTTCGATTGGGCAGGGGCAATTCTTGGCGCCCGGGGATCCGCGTCGCAGCAGCTCTGTGGCCGTGTTGGGGCCAAAGCTCAAACGCGAGCTCTTCGGCGATGCAAATGCACTCGGCCAATTCGTCCGAATTGCGGGCGCGCGACTTCGGGTGATTGGCGTGATGCAGCCCAAGGGGCAGATCTTGGGCATGGACATGGACGACTCGGCCTATATCCGGGTGGCTACGGCGATGCGGCTTTTCAATCTAGAGGAAGTCCAGGAAATCGATGTGCTCTTCGCCCATGAAGGGCTGACCGAAGCGGCCACTCAGGCGATTCGACGGGTCTTGATTGATCGACATCGGGGAGAAGAAGACTTTACGATCGTTTCGCAATCCGAAATGCTGAAGGTCTTTGGGCGGGTGATGGATGTCCTGACGCTGGGCGTGGCCGTGATCGCCAGCATCTCCCTTCTTGTTGGCTCGATTGGAATTTTCACGATGATGTGGATCTCGGTCGGCGAGCGCGTTTCGGAGATCGGGCTCTTGCGTGCGCTCGGTGCCACGGAGCAGCAGGTTCAGAACCTCTTTCTCGCCGAGGCGATTCTTCTGACCGTGCTAGGCGGCTTGGCCGGACTCGCCTTCGGGTTTTTCGCGATATTTGCTTTGCGTCTTTTCTTTCCGAGCTTTCGCGCCTGGGCGCCCGTTGAATACGTTGTCGCGGCTCTGGTCTTGAGCATCGCCGTCGGACTGATTTCGGGAGTCGGTCCGGCTCGCCGGGCGGCGGACCTCGCGCCGGTTGATGCGCTGCGAACGGAATAGCGGCGTTCGGCTATTTATCAGTTTCGACGATCTCAATCTCGGAATCACTGCAGCCAAGCGCGAGCCGGGTTCCGTCGTCCCGCCCTCTGAACTCAAAACGTCGTGCGCCCCCGGACTCAGAGTGGACAAATTGAGTACCACCCTCGCGTGCCCCTGCTTGATCAGAGTCTGGATGTGCGACTCGTCTGGGCAGTCGCCTTCCATCATGATGAATTCCATCACGCGACTGACATTCGAAGGATTCTCAGCCTGAATCTGGTGAAATAGATGTTCCACACGCATGAGCGCTTCTTCGCGATCTGCTTGTTGACCGGGCATGCACAGAGGGCCGAGCCGATTCAGTGTCTGCTGTGTCTCGAAGTGGGTTTGGACTTCTGGGTAGTCGGCCGCCCGCTTTGATGTCTAGGCCTGGTCGTAGAGTTTGCGTCGGGCTGAGTCGTCGGGCCGTTGTTCTCCGTGAAGCTCGCCGGTAGGACCATGATTCGGGAGCAGGTCGAGTTTTGCGACGAGTCGATGCGCGGCACGTTCGCCCACGTACACGAGGGCATCGTAGATGCCGGCATGGTCGAGGGATCGAACCGAAATGGATGCGGTGGAAACCAAGGTGGGCGAATCCCCAGCATGGAGGCCAATCGGCAGCTTCTCTGTTTCGGTGGCTGCCCTCCTCATCGACCAGACTTGGCCGGAGGTGAGTCCGGCGAGGTCGGCTCGGCGTGGAGAAGCGCAATCAGAGATTGTTTGAGCGCGGCCAGGAAAGCAGTTCGATCACCCGTTGGTGTACTTCCCTCCTCCTGACGCGCGCGATCTGCGAGAGCGTGGAAGAGCAGCAGTGTGACGAAACGATCGACATAGGGTGTCTGCTTCGCTTGTCCGGTCCCGCGTAGTTCATGACTGATCCGGGTGACGACGTTGCGGGTGGCCGGTCGCATGGCCTCGTCATGGAGCCCTTCTGCTTGGATTCGGAGATAGGCGCGACCCGATGAGTTGTCGAGTTTCTTGCAAAGGGGCGCAACGAGAATAGACAGGAGTTGAGATAGGCCCGTTGACTGACCCGATGCATCGAACTCTGCAAGCATGGCTCTACGGTCTTCGTCTAGTTCTGCGCGATGTTGATCGACGATTGCGGTCAGCAGGCCATCTTTCGAACCAAAATGATATTGCACGGCGGCGACGTTGCGCTGCTGCGAGGCACGTGCAATTTGTCGGAGTGTGACCCTGCCGAAACCTTCGTCTGCGAAGAGATGCTCGGCCGCGCGAAGGATCCGCTGTCGAGTGTCCGGCCCACGCCGGGTCAGTGTCTGTAATCGTGTCGCCACTATGGGCTGGCCGTGTCTCGGCGAATTGGCATCTGCATAGCGCCAGCCAGGCTCTCGTTTGTTGCTCGGATTCGATATTTCAGCCAATCCATCTCGTAGCTGTTCTGGAAGCTTCCTTCGGCTTGGTTCAGGAGGTTTTGAAGTGCAGATAAGCGAGCCTCGAGCGCCGCGCGATGGCTCGAGTCCCCGGCCAGCGCGACTTCGAGAAGGTGGAGCGCCTCGACGTTCTCGTCTGCTTCAACATGTTCGGCTGCGAGCTTCGTGATTGCGTCGATCCCCGCGAGACGAGCCAGTTCAGGTTGCACAGAACGAACGGGGACTGCATAGAGTTCGGTGGTCGAATCGAAATGGAACCAGGTCGCGTAGTACTCCCAGATACTTTTGACAGCCCAAGAAACCCGGCCATGAATCTGGGAGAGCGCAAGAGGCTCGGGCAATTCGATTTCGGCCATGAGTTCGTGCACTGTCTTGCCTGCATTCATTCCGGCGATGGTGGCATCATGGACATAACGGACGGCGTCGCGCATCTTGACCAAATCGGCGCGGATCTTTTCTCGACCCCGAATCGGGTCTTGATGGCTGGGAACGATCATTTCGGGTCCGAGTTCGATGAGCCTTTCAAGCGAAGCGATGTATTCGATCGGCTTGCGAACTTTTTCTCCACGCATCGTAAAGATATTCGGAAACTGCGGAAAGTTCGGTCCGAAGGTGTCGCCGGAGAAGAGAATCAACTTGTCTGGCAACCAGAGGCACAGGTTGTCGAGGCCCTCTGCGCCCGGCGTCGAGAGAACTTCGAACCGAATCCCGCCCTGTTCGAAGCGAAGTGGTTTGGTGTCGTCGACAACTAATGTCGGTTCGATCACGCCGTACGCAAAGGGGCCGGATTTGATGGGGTTCTCGGGCATGAAGGGGAATAGCATGCGGTTTCGGGACCAGAGGTAGTCTTGCAGATCGAGGAGGTATCGCTGCTCCTCGGAGAACGCTCGGTGTGCAACGATTTCGGTTTCGTCCTCGACCCAGAAGCGAGTCCCGCCGACATGGTCCTGATGGGAATGACTCAAGATGACATGCGTGATGTCGCCGGGCGGAAGGGCGTCGTCCAAAATACGGCGCTGTTTCGCGGCTTGGGTCGCGAGTCCTGTGTCGAACACGACATGGCCTTCGGAGGTCGCGATGACCTGGGTGTTGGCGACGCCCCGCGCTTGAAAAATAATTTCATTGAGCTTTCGGACCTCAATCGGAATCGAGATGAAGTCGGCGGCGCCGCCGCCCTCTGACCTCGAGGCAACGACTCGGGTAGCGATGTTGCCGGCGGCCTCGGCCAATCGAAGCTCTGTGGCGCGCCGCGCATCTTTCGAAGCGAAGAGCACCACGGCGCAGATCGAGACAAGGGCGAGCAGGCCTAGGGCAATCTTTTTCAGGTGGAGAAATCGAGAATCGCGGCGAGGATTCGTCATGAAGCTTCCCTTTGCGTGAATGATTGGCTGATGCGAGATTAAAACGCATGTATTAAAATGGCAATTCCACAATCGGTGACTCAATGGCGGTCCAGGCTCTGCGAAGGGTTCTATGCTGTGGAACGCGCCGCCCCGGGAGAACTGATGTCCAGCGTGGAATTCTTTTTCGATTATGGAAGTCCGTATAGCTATCTCGCGGATTCGCGCCTCGAGGGGCTCCGCCAGCGAACCGGCGCGGAGATCGTGTACCGACCGATGTTGTTAGGCGGAGTCTTCAAGGCGACCGGGAACAGATCGCCTTTTCTCGAGCCGGTTGAGGCAAAACAGCGATATTTCTCACTGGAACTGCGTCGCACCGTCGCCCGTCTGGGCGTGGCCTTCAAACATAATCCGAATTTTCCGATTAATACATTGGGATTGATGCGTGCCGCGTATGCCGCTCAGTCGCTCGATGTCTTTCCAACCTTTCATTTGGCGATCTACCTGGCATTCTGGACAAAGGGCGCGGATCTCGGCCAGGGCGAAGTCATCGAGAAGGTCTTGTCAGAGGCCGGTCTGGAAGGCCGGGAAATTCTGGAGCTTTCGGTAAGCGACGAATCCAAAGGGGCGCTTCGGGCCACGACCGATGAGGCCGTGGAGCGAGGCGTGTTCGGTGCGCCTACGTTCTTTGTCGGGGGTGAGATGTTCTTTGGCAATGACCGAATGGATCTCGTCGAGGAAGAGCTCGCGGGAAGGGAAGCGAAATGAGTCCGTCCCCGGTTGCGGTGATTTTTGGCGCAGGAGATGGACTGGGTGGCGCGATTGCCCGCCGCTTTGCGCGGGGTGGATATCATGCTTGCGTGGTGCGGCGTACGGCAGAGAAAATGGATGGGCTCTGCGAGGAGATTCGGGAAGCGGGCGGGACGGTGACGTCCTTTGGGGTCGATGCGCGAAAGGAAGAACCCGTTGTCGAATTTTTCGATCAGGTCGAGAAAGACGTCGGACCGATCGAAGTCGCCGTGCACAATATTGGCGCGAACGTTTCGATTCCCATCGTTGACTTCGAGGCGCGGAAATATTTCAAGATTTGGGAGATGGCCTGTTTCTCAGGCTTCTTGATGGGCCGCGAGGCGGCACGGCGAATGCTTCCGCGAAAGAAGGGCACGATTCTATTCACCGGAGCGACAGCGAGCACGCGAGGGCGTCAAGGCATGGCTGGCTTCGCCGGGGCGAAGCATGCTCTTCGGGCGCTTGCACAGGCCATGGCTCGGGAACTGGGACCGCAAGGCATCCACGTTGCCCATACGATCGTGGATGGGCCCATCGATATGCCGTGGATTCGGGAGAATTTTCCGCAGCTCGTCGAACAGCGACCCAAAGATGGTTTGCTTCAACCAGACGATCTCTCGGAAAGCTATTGGATGCTGCATAGCCAGGCGCGCAGTGCATGGACCTTCGAGCTCGACCTTCGTCCCTTCATGGAGCCGTGGTAAATGGAGAAGACAGCGCTCGAGGCCGAAATTCGGAGTTATGTGGGAAAGCCGATCGGGCCGACGACGATCGGCCGTGATCCGGTAAACGAGCCGATGATTCGTCAGTGGTGTGATGCGATGGGCGAGGAACTGCCGCCCTATCTCGATGCCGAAGCGGCGAAACACAGCGTGCACGGAGAGATCGTGGCGCCGCCGACGATGCTTCAGGCGTGGGTGCTCGAAGGTTGGGCGATGCACGAAGGGTATGCCGAACCCAGAAACGAACAGCAACGTCTGCACAACTTTCTGGCAGAGAACGGCTACACGGGTGTTCTAGGAACGAATACAGAAGAGAACTACACGCGCTATCTGAAGCTGGGCGAACGCGTCTCGGCGCGAGCGGTCATCGAAGAGATTTCAGAAGAGAAGGCGACGGGAGTCGGTCTCGGATATTTCATTACGACCCGGACCGAATTCGTAAATCAGGATGGCGAAGAACTCGGCTCCATGGTGTTTCGTGTTCTGCGATTCAAACCGGCCCAAGCTGCACAAGGCGCGTCCGCCGAGGGCGGTTCGGAGGCGGCCATCGCGAGCAAGCCGTCGCGAATCAAGCCGCCGATGGGTCACGACAACGGCTGGTGGTGGACACGTGTGGCCGAAGACGATGTCCTTCCGATTCAGCGCTGTACGGGATGCCAGAAACTACGTCATCCCCCCCGGCCGATGTGTGACAATTGCGGCGCGCAGGAATTCGATTCAATTGCCGCTAGTGGAAGAGGAACCATTCATACCTTCACCGTGATTCACTACCCACAGGTCCCGGGCTACGAATATCCGATGGTCGCCATCATCGTCGATCTTGAAGAGGGGCAGCGGATGGCTTCGACACTGATCGATTGCAAGCCCGCGGAGGTTGAGATCGGGCAGGCTGTCTGCGTTGTGATCCACGAAGACGAGGATGGCTTCAAAATTCCTCTGTTTCGACTCGAAGGGGGGCCGGCGAGTGGTGGCGGGAATGTAGGGGGCAGTTCCAATGCGTGAGACCTTGCAGACGAGAGAGCTCGCCGTTGGCCAGGCGCTGCCCGATCTCGATCTGCCGATCACATCAACGCTCATCGTTGGTGGCGCGCTCGCCTCACGTGACTATACGCCGGTTCACCATGACAAGGCGTCCGCGGTTAGCCAGGGGCTACCCGATATCTTCATGAATATCCTGACGACCCAAGGCATCTGCAGTCGCTACGTCACGCAATGGGCCGGTCCGAACGTGTTCGTCACGCGTGTTCAGACGAAATTGGGCGGACCCAATATGGCCGGGGACACTCTTAAGCTTCGCGGCAAGATTTGCTCGATTGACGGAGACGTCGCGGACATCGAAGTCACCGGCACGAATGCCTGGGGCAATCATGTGACGGCGATCTTTACGATTCGGCTTCCCTAACACCTATCGTCCAATACCCAACAGCCCAGGTCTAAGACCCGAAAAGAATCCGAATGCCTACGACACTGCACAACGAAGCCGCCATCGCCGGGATTGGCCAAACCGCGTACTCGAAGAACTCGGGCGTTTCCGAGCTACAGTTGGCCACGGAAGCTGTGCGTAAAGCGATCGATGATGCTGGGATTTCGCCGAGCGAAGTCGATGGGCTCGTCACCTACACCATGGATTCGAGCGACGAGGTCGAAGTCGCGCGCAGTGTCGGCATCGGCGACATGACCTTTTGGAGTCAGGTCAATTACGGCGGGGGCGCTGCCGTCGGGTTGGTCGCCCATGCGGCGATGGCGGTGGCCACCGGTGCGGCGAAGAATGTAGTGGTGTATCGCGCGCTGAATGGCCGTTCCGGGCAGAGGATGGGGCAGGGCCTGTCGGGCAATATCATTTCCAGTGATCTGATTCATTGGTCCTGGTACATGCCTTACGGGCTTTTGACGCCAGCATCCTGTATCGCCCTACAGGCCAAGCTCTACATGGAGAAATACGGCGCCACTTCTGAGCATCTCGCTCATGTCGCAATCACGCAGAGGATGCATGCGCAAAGTAATCCGAACGCGGCAATGCACGGTCGTCCGATGACGATGGATGATTATATGAACTCACGCATGATCTGTGAGCCCCTCAGGCTCTTTGATTGTTGCCAGGAAGATGACGGGGGCTGTGCGCTTCTGATCACCAGTCCGGAGCGCGCTCGGGATATGTTGCAACCGCCCGCCATCGTGCGCGGGGTGTCGCAGGCGTCCTTTGATGGGCAGGAACAGATGACGAGTTTCTATCGAGAAGATCTGGCCGCGCTGCCGGAAATGGAGCTCGCTGCGAAGGTCGTCTACGAGATGAGTGGGCTGGGCCCCTCGGATATCGATGCCGCCTGTCTCTACGATGCCTTCACGCCGGAAGTACTGATGCAGCTCGAGTCCTTCGGGTTTTGTGGGCGGGGGGAGGCTAAGGACTTCGTGACCGAGGACTCGCTGACACTTGGGGGGGCGCTCCCGAATAACACCCATGGAGGATTGCTCTCCGAGGCCTATCTACACGGCGTGAATAATCTGGTGGAAGGTGTGCGGTTGGTTCGTGGGACGTCGTGTAATCAGCCGGAAGATGTGGAGCATGTACTCGTGACGAGCGGAGTCGGCGTGCCGACGGGCGCAGTGATCTTCGGCCGAGACGCGTAGGCTGATCGAAGAGGCTAGTCGAGGCCGAGGGCCTTGGTCGCGGTACTCGTTGCCCAGCGATAGTTGCTCTTACCGTTGGCTTGGCGCTTCAGGACATCGACCCGAACGATGTGTTTCGGTGCCTTGTAGGCGGCGAGGGTCTCCTCGACGGATTGAACTAGAGCCTTGTCTTCGATGCTTGGGTCGCTCAGCTGAACCACCGCCGTGATCGCCTGACCCCATCGCTCGCTCGAGGCGCATCGTCGAGGCCCGACCGCACTGATTCCCGTCGCCGTCTCGAGCTCACTTCACAAGGGGCGAAAGCCTGGAAATGACGGCCGCCGCTTCGGCCATCGTCTTGTCGACAATATCCTGGCAGGAGAGGATGTCATCGATCGCGCCGGCGCCCTGTCCACAAGGCATGCAATGACGATCGGGATCGATTCCCTCAGTCTGTCCTCCGAGCGCTTTCATAACGCCTTCTTGCATTGATGCATACATCTGCTCCGGAAATCGCTGGATCGCGGAGGGAGTGTTCTCCTTCTTCTGGACATGAGAGTTTGCAATCACGCGCATCGGCTTTCCCGAATAACACTTCGTGACGATTGTGTCTTCCGCGCGGATCGTCGCGATCTGCTTCTTGTAGGTCTCACCCGCCCGCGCTTCATGAGAAGCAATGAAGCGCGTCCCCATCCATGCGCCTTGTGCCCCGAATGCGAGCGCCGCAGCGAGGCCGCGCCCGTCAACGATGCTGCCGGCGCCGAGCACGGGGATGTTGACGGCATCGACAACCTGTGGAATCAGCGCCATGCCCGCGATTTTACCCGTATGTCCGCCGGCCTCCGTTCCCTGAGCGACGACGACATCGCATCCCGCTTCTTGTGCGGCGACCGCATGGCTGACTTTGCCGCACATGCTCATCACGAGGACGTCGTTGTCGTGACACTTTTGAACCAGTGGGCCGGGAACGCCGAGTCCAGCGATGAAAGCCGTCGCCCCTTCTTCGATGATGATGTCGATCGAGGCCATCATTTGTTCGGGAAGAGCGGCGAGCAAATCGACACCGAAGGGCTTATCCGTCAGTTCACGAACCCTGCGCATCTCCTTTCGGATGTTCTCTGGAGACTCAGCGGCCATCCCAAGTGTTCCGAATCCTCCGGCGTTCGAGACGGCTGCACAGACATCGGCATAGGCGACGCCGCCCATTCCGGCGAGGACGATCGGAACATCGATGCCCAGGAGGTCACAGATGGGCGTCTTGAAAGTCATGAGTCAGTCCTCATTCTGGTCGTATGGTTAGTTTTCAATGAGTTGTCGGTTTATTTTTTTTGTCCGAGTATCGCGTTAGTCGAACTCGTTTTCCCAGTTGGCGGGGTTAGATTCTCGAGCTCGTCAAGTCGATTTCGGCCCGCGACCATGCGGCTTCAAAACCCTTTTGCGCCCAATCGGCCTTGGCCTCGGCGCCCTGCGCGCGCAGGCTATGCGCCAGGCCGAGAAGTGACCAGCCGTTCTTCGGATATTGTCGCAAGTCTTCGCGGTATATGGCTTCAGCCTCTTCGGCTCGACCTTGTTCCAGAAACACGGCGCCTAATACTTGGCGGGGCGGTGCGTACCAGGGCGGCGGTTCCGTGTAGGAGAGGGAGTCGTGAATAGCGCTTGCGGTCTCGAGACTCTTGATGGCGTCAGCGTGACGGCCTTCAGCCAACGCGATCTCCGCTCCGAGATGGCGGATGCCGATCTGGAGGAGGGTCGCGCTGCTGGTCGAGCCGCCGGCAAGCATGATGGCTTGTGCCGCGTCGTTCTCGGAGGTTGCTCGCAAATCCGACAGAAGCATCTTCGCCTCTGCCTTCTCGCCGAGACGAATCTGTGCGAGGCCACGCGTGTACTGCCAGATGCCGAGCAGGAAGACCTGATCGTCGTTCGGCGGTTCCTCGCCGAGGATCGAATCCCAAAGGCCAAAGCGGGCCATCGTCAGCATGGGCGTTGCCAGGAACTCTTGCATGAACGGAAAGTCGCCGGCACCCGGGCGCGTGGTTGCCGCGAGTTTCCGAGAGGTCATCAGTGCGAGGTCTCGTTGGCCACCGGCCGCGGCCGCAGCCCAGAGGAAATGAAGGTTATGCGGGTAGTAAGCTGCCCGGTAGAAGGCGCCCGCACCGCACCAAGCGAAGAAGCGCTCGTCGGACTCAGCTGCGCGCTGATTGATCTCTGCGGCGTCCTCATATCGGCCGACCCGCCAATAGATATGCGAGGGCATGTGCACGAGATGGCCGGCATCGGGGCTGAGGCCGCCCAGTCGGTCGGCTGCCGCCTCTCCCTTTTCGGGATAGAACTCTTCAACCACATGGATGTAATAGTGGTTGGCACCCATATGATCGGGTGCTTTCGCGAGGACGGCCTCGATGGTGGCGACGATTTCGTCCGTGAACTCTTTGGGCTCGCCATCGGATGTCCAATACGCCCATGGATAGAGATTCATCAGGGATTCGGCAAAGAGCGTGGCCGCATCGAAATCCATGAGATCGGCATGGTGCAACTCGCGCATCGCATCGGCGTAGGCCCGGTCGAGGCTTGATCGATCTTCGGCAATGGCTTTTGAATAACGTTGGGCGAGTGCTTCGATGTAGGCGCGTTCCCGGGGAATGGCTGTGTGGCTCGAGAGTTCGAGGGCGCGCTGGATTTCGAGGTAAGCGCGGGCTGCGGCCTGAGGGCCCATGGGGGCGTTGATGTTCGGGCCGAGTGCCAGAGCGATGCCCCAATGACACATGCCGCATTTCGGGTCGAGCCGGCTCGCTTCTTCGAAAGAGCGGATCGCCGTTTCGTGGTTGAATCCGAAGGTGAGGATCAGACCTTGATTGAAATAGTGTTGTGCTTGCGGCGAGGTGGTGGAGATCGAGTGTGTTTGCTCGCCGAGGTTTTCGAGTAGGCGCGGCGGCGGCGCGACTTCGGGAAACGGAGCACTTTCGGGAGATGAACGAGGAGCGGTAGTGGGGAGAAGTGGGCCGCAGGCGAGGAGGCTCGAGAGGGCGAGGAGGCTCATCAGCCGAATGAAATGAATGGGGCGGATGGCATTTCGTTTTCCGGTGATGGGCATGGGCGATGAACCTTTTTTCAAGCGATTCGGAGCGGTGATGACCATGGTTGACAGGACGTTGATACGTTAGCGAACCGAGGGGCGCTGAGATCGCGGTGTCGCCATGATGTTCAGTCGACTATTGGACTGCGTTCCGATTGAAGATCGGAATCGAGACGAATCGCTCGTTCCGCAGTGAAGCGCTCCCGTTTAACAAAGGGCTGACTGCGAATGGAACAATCCGCCATTGTGCATTGACCGCATTCGCTGTCGTCACAGGGATCAAAATGGACCACGACATCACCGCCGTGCTCGTCTCCATCGAGGAGAACGTCCTCGATCCGATCGTGAATTGCATGAACCTCTTTGACATCGAAATAGCGTGGCACGGTGAGATGCATGTCGATGTGTCGGCGCGCCCCGGATCGCCAGCTTCGGAGTCCGTGCAAGTCGATCCATGAAGGAGCTCTCGCTTGTTCGAGTCGCTCGGTGGTGGCATCGAGTTGTGACTGTTCGGCTTCGTCCATGAGCCCGCCCAGCGAGTCATGGAGGACGCGATAGCCCTCCCAGGCAATATGAATGGCAACGGCGATGGCGATCAGCGGATCCGCCCATGCCCAGCCTGTTATGCCGACGACGATGAGCCCGCCGATGACGCCTACACTGGTCCAGACATCGGCCATGACGTGTCGACCGTCGGCCACGAGTGCGTCGGATTGGGTCCGCTTTCCGACTTTTGTTAAATGCAGGCCGAGCACGGCATTCGCCACGGCGGAGGCCGCGAGTAGCATCAGGCCAAGATCGAGACGATGGAGTTCTGGACCTGCCAGGAGTTCTCGGATGCCCTGGGCGAAGATCACTAACGCGGCGAAGGCGATGGCGGCGCCTTCGATTCCTGCGGAGAGGAATTCGACCTTTCCATGTCCGTAGGGATGTGACTCGTCCGGCGGTCGCGAGGCGACGTTGAGCGCAAAAATCAGCATGGCGGCGCTCGCGATATTGATCGTCGATTCCATCGCATCGGCGAAGACGGCGGTCGAGCCCGTGAGCGAATAGGCCAGAAACTTGGCGGCGAAAATCAGGCAGCCAACGAGGAGCGATAGGCGCCCCGCACTCATGCGATCGGCTTGTGTCTGTGCGGTTCGATCGGGAGAGGATACGGTCGTCATGATTTCGGAAGCATCGGGCCGATCTGGTGGCAGGTCAATTCTCGCACTCTCCGCTCCTGCGCATCGCGCGACGGACGACCTGGTCGAGCATATTCGAGAAGCGCGAACGATCTCGAGGGGAGAGCGGCGGCGGTCCGCCCGTCATGACGCCGGTCTCGCGGACATGGGCCTTGATCTCTCGTGTCGCCAATGCGCCGCCGATCGAGTCGGTCGTAAATTCTCGGCCGTTTGTTCCAAGCGCCAGCGCTCCCACCTCAAGGCAGCGCGCGGCCAGAGGAATATCCGCGGTGACGACGACATCTGATGCCTTGATCTCCTCGGCAATCCAATCGTCGGCGGCATCTGGCCCCGCTTCGACGACGATCATCTCGACCCCGAGATCATGCGGGACATTGATGCGCTGGTTGGCCACTACGATGACCGCCAGGCCGATCCTGGATGCCACGGCGTAGACTTCATCCTTCACCGGACAGGCGTCACCATCCACGAAAATTTCGGTCAACGGATTTCTCGATTCACACGTCGCATGCGATGGCGCTTACGCGCGGATGGGCTCTAAGACTGTTCGCGAACGAGTCGGACGAGTTCGTCTTCGAAGGAAAAGTCAAAACTCTGCGACTCGGGCAAGCCTTCACGCTGATACCAGTCCCAGGTGCGCTCAACGGAGCGTGTAAAGGTCAGTTCGGGCTCCCAGCCCGTGTGGCGTCGCAATTTGTCGATGGAAAAGAGTGCGCTGCGATCCCAATGATGGATATGCGGGGCAATCTGCTGGACCAGCATGGAGAGCATGAACCGGTTGATCATCATCTGGCTGATCTGGACTTTTGCACGGATGTCGACCTTGGCTTGGGCCTTCGGCAATTTGATCTCGACGCGTCCCTGCCACAGATCTTCCATGACCTCGGCGGGAATGAAAATCTTTTCAGGCACACGGCCGAGGACTTGCGCGAAGGTGTCGACGTAGCCCTCCTGGCTGAAATAGTCCCCGCCCGTCAGGTTGTAGCGTTCGCCGAAGCTTCGGGGTTCGCCCAGAAGCATGCGAAGCGCGCGCGCCTGATCATCCGCATGACCAATCTGTTGGAGCATGCGGCCGTCACCGGGGATCAGGATGGGGCGATCCTGCAAGACTCGCTGGAACATTCGCTGTTCCCTATCAGGCAGGATGTTGAATGCTCCCATGACCATGGAGAAGGCCACGATCGAAGCCGGGAAGTGGTTCTCGCGCCACTCGCGAACGAGAATATCTTCGCATTCGAGTTTGTTGCTTCCGTATTCATTCTGGATTTCGCCGCGCTCGAGGCAATGATTCTCGGTGATCGGAAAATGATCACTCGCAGCATAGATGACGGTCGAGCTGATGAAGATGTAGTGCGCTATTCGGCCTCGAAAGATGTCGACCATCAATCGGACGTCTTCCGCGCGGTAGGCCGAGACATCGATCACCGCGTCGACGTCCACGGAAGAGAGGACGTCTCGCATCTGCTCTTCATTCATTCGATCTGCGATCACGCGTTCGACGCCGATCGGGAGCTTCGCCGGGCTCTTTCCGCGGTTGAGAATGACGACCTCATGCCCGTTTCGCGCCAATTCCCAGACCAACGCGAGTCCGTTGAATTGTGTGCCCCCCATGACTAGAACTCTCACGACTCTTCCTCCGCTTAACGACGTTTAATGGAAATCGATGGGTTCATGCGAATGCTGGCGCGACTTTCTCGGCAAAGAGTCGAGCGGGCTCTCGTGTGTCTCGGCCAAAGAACTCGATCACGAAGAGGCTTACGCCGAGGGCGCGATGCTTTTCAATGCGATCAATGACAGCGTTCGGGGTTCCCCAAATCCCGTGCTCCTCGATGGCTCCGCCCATATGCCCGCCGTAGACCTTCTTGGCCTTCTCGAGGGAGGCGCGGGCGCCTTCGTCGTCTTCGGCAATCACAACAACGCATTGCTGAGAGATCTCGATCGATGCGGGATCGCGTCCAATCTCCTCGCAGCGTTTGTGGAGCGCTTCGATCTTTTGGGGAAGAGCTGCCTGGTGGACGGCCATGTTATTCCAGGTGTCCGCATGTTTAGCGGCGATGCCCATGAGGATCTTTTCCCCGCTGCCACCGATCAAGATCTCCGGCATGATTTCGGGCTTGGGCTCGCAGAGTGCTTCCTTGACCGAGAAATATCGACCTTCATAGGTCGCTTTCTCTTCGCTCCACATCCTCTTCATGATCTCGACCATTTCTTCGAGGGCGCGCAGCCGTTCCCGAGTCGATGGGAAGGAACAACCCGTCTGTTCGAATTCGGGGGGGAACCAGCCGCCACCCAGGCCTGCGATCACACGTCCCTTCGCAATTTGATCAATCGTTGCGATCTGGTTCGCTAGGACGGCAGGGTTTCGAAAGAAGGGTGGGGTGACGAGGGTGCCGAGCTTGGCGCGCTCGGTAATGGCGGCGATGGCAGAGAGCAACGTCCAGCCTTCGAGGATCGGCAGCGTTGGAATCGGAACGCCGTAGAGATGGTCGCAGACCCAAAGCGAATCGAAGCCGAGTGCGTCGAATTCTTGCGCGGCGGCACTGGTTTCACTCCAGGTTCGTTTGATCTGGGGCAGTGTGGCTCCGAATCGAGTCGGTCGAGTCATGATCGTTTTCCTCATTCATTAGGCTGTCTTGAGTCAGCGGTTCTCACGGTTTGTAGCGTAGGTGTTGGGTCGAGATTGCGGAGAGATCGAGCTGGATGACTCGGACGCGGCCACGGGAGTCCAAGGCTGACCGCCGCCGCGAGCCCTGGACCGCAACGCTACCAGGACGTCATTATGACCCAAAGTGAGGCGTAATGTCGCGATTGGGGCATCGTCGGAATGTTGGTGGGTGTCATCCTGGCGGCACAGTTGGCTTGGCCGCAGGGCCATTTTGGCTCCGAAGCTCGCTGCTCTTTTCATGGCGTGCTTTGGCTTGGGGGCGCTCCCCGCGCTTATGGCATCCGCGGGTTTTGGTGCTCGGCTCGGCGGCTTTTTGGCCCTGCGCGAAGCGCGTCGAACGGCCGGAGCGCTGCTTCTTGTCTTCGACTGCGGGTCGCTCTTTGGAGCGCTGATGTCCCTGTATGCTGGGCATGCGATGCATTAATCCAAATAAATACAGAGACTTGGAGTATTCCCGCCGTCTGTCGAGGTGGGCTGACATTCGCGAGGGCGGCCGATTTCTGATTTCGACTTGGCATCCGGGTGCCCACCATGCATAGTGAGTCGCGATGAGTCTTCACGATCGTATTACGAGAGAGATCCGAGAGGGGCCCACCGGCTCGAAGATCGGCGCACTCTTCGACTTGGACCAGACACTGCTAGTGGGTTTTTCGGCGACGTCCTTTGTTCGCGAGCGTTTGGTGAACGGTCAAATGACTCCCCAGGAACTGGGCACGACCTTCTATGGCGCACTGTCCTTTGCGCTCGGTCGGACGGGATTCTCAGCACTCATGACGGCCACGACCGCCGCCTATCGAGGGATTGCGGAATCGATGCTCGAAGAAGTCGGCGAAGAGGTTTTCGTCAAGCATCTCGCGAAACAGATTTATCCGGAAGCCCGGGCCCTTGTTCAGGCGCATCAAGAAGCCGGTCATACGGTCGCCATCATTTCTTCCGCGACCCGCTATCAGGCCGATCCCCTCGCCCGCGATATGGGCATCGAGCATGTGCTTTGCACTGAACTCGAAGTCGAAGAAGGCGTCTTTACAGGGGAGGTCGTTCGCCCCACGTGTTATGGCGAGGGAAAGGCGATCGCGGGACGCGCGCTTGCCGCTCAAGAAGGTCTCGATCTCGCAGAGAGTTATTTCTACACGGACAGCCACGAGGACTTGCCTCTGCTCGAAGTCGTCGGCCGACCCCGTCCCCTAAATCCCAATCGACAGCTCGCGCAGGTCGCCAAGGAACGACAGTGGCCAATTCGTCGGTTTTCGAGTCGTGGGCGTCCCGGAGTCGCCGACCTCGTCAGGACGGGGCTCACCTATGCGAGTCTGGTGCCTGCGATGTGGGTGGGTGCTGCGGCTGGTCTCGTCAACGGGTCCTACCGTGAAGCGCTCAACGTTTCCGGCGCCGTCTGGGGCGATGTGGCGACTTCGCTTGCCGGCATCGATTTGCGGGTCGAAGGCGAAGAACATCTCTGGTCGCATAGGCCTGCTGTTTTCATCTTCAATCATCAGAGCGCCCTCGATGCGATCTTGATGATGAAGCTGATTCGGCGCGACGTGACCGGAATCGGAAAGATGGAGCTCAAGAATAATCCAATTTTCGGCCCGATCTTCACGGCGGCCGGAGTCGTATTTGTCGACCGCGCGAATTCCGCGCAGGCCATCGAAGCCTTGAAGCCGGCGGTCGACGCCCTGAAAGGAGGCCGTTCCCTCGTGATTGCGCCAGAGGGAACCCGATCCCCGACACCGACGCTTGGCCGCTTCAAGAAGGGTGCGTTCCACCTGGCGATGCAGGCCGGTGTGCCAATCGTCCCCGTTGTGTTCCGGAATGTGATCGACGCATTTCCCAAAGACGCGCGCGTCGTCCGTCCCGCGACCATTGAAGCCGTCGTTTTACCTCCGGTCTCGACGATGGACTGGACGGTTGATGGACTCGATGACGAAATCGCTGAGATTCGCGGATCCTATCTCGATATCCTGCACCAGTCCTGAATCCATCCGTCCTGCATAAGGGGGAGGCCAAGTCATGCACCTAAGCGTCTCCGTGTTAGGGGCAGGATTTTTTGGGACGACGATGGCGCATTTGTTCATCGAAAATGCGCCCACGCTTCTCTGGTGTCGCCGTCCAGAGATTGCGGATGAGATCAATCAGGAGCATCGAAACTCGTCCTACCTCCCGGATCACGCCATCGCGCCAGAACTACGGCCAGCGTCATCGCTTGCGAGGACCCGGAGTTGGCCAAGCAGCTACAGCGTGCTCTACGAAGGTCGCTCCGCCGAGGATGCCTATCGCGGAACGACTCAGCGTTCCCCGGGATCAGAGAACGAGGCAGACTAGTCGTCTCCGATTCGGATCCTAAAGATCGTAGACCAGGCGCCCCTTTTCATTTCGATGGGCTTCAGCTTCTCGTGCGAGTCGAAGATGTTCGAGGTGGGCGTAGGTTTCACTCTCCGCCATGTCTCCCCAGCTGCGTTCGCGAAAGAGTCGCTTCATGAAGCTGTTGACGTCGGCGGTTCCGATGTCCTTGGCGATATTGCGGAGTTCATCGAGACGTTCATGGTGATGGGCCTTGATGGAGGCTGCGCGACCCTTGAGGTCTCGGAAGGGGTGTCCATGCGCGGGGAGGGCGAGCTCGACGCCGCTGATTTCACCGACCCGGTCGAGCGAATAGAAAAATGACTTCAGTGGATCGGACAGATAGGACACGCCACCAATATGAGGGGTAATCGAGGGTAGGACGTGGTCGCCGGCGAGGAATGCACCGGTCTCCGGGTCGTGCAGGCAAACGTGGTCGGCTGTATGGCCGGGGGTATGAAGCGCGAACCATTCGCGGCCGGCAAGCTTGATGACGTCGCCGTGCTCGACGTGATGCGTCACGGTCGGAAGAAATTTACTTCGACCGACAGTTGAAAAACTCAGCCAGCGTAGTCGCTGGCGAAGGTCCGGCCGCTCGCGCGGACCCTTCCACGGCGCGGGTGTCGTCATGCGCTTGAGGACGCCGAAGAAATTTCGAACCGGGTTCTGTGCGCGTCGCCGATCGCGTTCGAGCATCTCCATGTGGATGGTCAAGTCGTCCACCGAGGCTTCGCTGTGGTGATCATGGGAACCATGGACGTGTTCGTGCCTATGTTGTCTATGCGTGGAGGGCCCGCCGAAATGGAAAGCGCGATGTGCGACGATCTTGGCGCCACTTTCCTTTTGGATCTGTACGGCGCCGCCGAAATGATCCGGATGCGAATGTGTAATGAAGACGGTGTGAATATGCCGTGGCTCGAGGCCCGCCTGTTTGAGTCGATGGCGGATGGCAGCCCAGGTCGCCGTTCCAGGCAAGCCCGGGTCGATGACGGCCGCACCGTCCTTGTCGATCAGCGCGTACATGTTCACATGGCCGAGGCCCGGAATTTGAATAGGCAGCTGCATGCGAAGAATATCCTTCGCGACCTCGGTGACTTCTTCGCTGGCATCTTCTTGCTCTTGTCGTTTTGGTCTACTCATCGGAGCGAACTCTAGTGCAGATTGAGTCTCGCCGATCTTCGGCGGTAATGCGGGCTAACGTGGCTAGGGTTTGTCCGGGTCGGGATCGATGCGGAGCTAAATCGGCGCGGGGGGGTGAAGCTTTTGATGGGTCTTGATTCGAATACACCCGTCATCGTTGGCGTTGGCGCCATTACTCAAAGAAGTGACGATCCGAGGGGACTGTTGGAGCCCCTGAATCTCATGGCCTCGGCGCTTGAACGGGCCGCCCGCGATGCGGGGGAGCCGGGGCTCCTCGCAGCCGCCGATACTGTGTGGATGCCCAGAGGTTTCTGGCCCTATTCGAGTCCCGGGCAGCTGTTGGGTGAGCGATTCGGGGCACCGAAAATTCGGCATATCGTTTCCGAAATCGGGGTCTTGCAAACGACGCTTCTCGGGCATGCGGCTGCCGCGATCGCATCCGGGAAGAGCGACGTTGCCCTGATCGTCGGTGGCGAAGCGCGAGATCGCGAGGTTGCGTTTCAAAAGCAGGGCGACACGGCACCGATCACGGAGCAGGTCGATTGCCCTCCGGATGAAACGCTCCGTCCGCAAGCGGAACTCATCCATCCGATCGAAATTGAATTGGGCCTCGTGGCTCCGACGACCCAGTTCGCGCTTCTCGATCACGCACTTCGGGCGAGCGAAGGCCAGTCGCTGGGCGCACATCGTCAAGAGATCGGTCGATTGTGGGCCGAGTTCAGCCGAGTGGCCGTCGACAATCCCGACGCATGGGATCGACGGCCACTCTCGCTCGAGGAAATTATCTCGCCGAACAAAACGAATCGAATGCTGTCTTTTCCTTACACTAAATCTCTCGTGTCTCAGTGGACGGTCAATCAGGCGGGCGGATTGATTCTCTGTTCGTATGCCAGGGCCCTCCGGCTCGGACTCGACAAAGCCCGGTTCATCTATCCGCTGGCCGTGGTCGACTCGGAAGCCATGCTGCCGATGTCCGAGCGACGAGAACTCCATATCTCGCTCGGATTCGAATACGCATTCGAGCGCGCGCTTTCGTATCTCGATCGCGGGGTGGGGCAGATCGATGAATTGGAACTCTACAGCTGCTTTCCCGCTGCCATTCGAGTACAGCAGCGAGCTCTGAATCTCGACCTGGCGCGCGTCGTGACTCAGACCGGCGGGATGACTTTTGCGGGTGGTCCTTTGAACAACTTCGTGATCCAAAGCTGGGTGAAGATGGTTGAACGACTCAGGGAAGGGACTTCTGGCTCCCGGATCGGCATGGTCACGGCGGTGAGTGGGTTCATGACCAAGCAAGGAGTGAGTCTGCTGGCGACGGATCCAGTCGAAGATTTCCTCTTTGACAATGTGACGGATCGGGTGCGACGTGATCAGGGGAAGATCACTGTCGATCCAGATCTTGAGGGTACCGTGCGAGTGGCCTCCTATACGGTCGACCATGAACGGGACGGGTCGATGCGTGTCGTTCTGATCCTGGACAGCGAGGGTGAGCGACGAACGCTACGTGTCGTCGACGATAAAGAACTCGCACTTGAGGCGATGGCATTGGATCTTTGCGGACGCGAGCTCACCCTCGAATCTGGAGGGAGACTACGATGGTCATGAACGGGCCGTGCCGCTGCGAGGCATTCAAAAAAGATTGGCGCTTCGATCGATGACCCAATAGGCGGCCAGCGAACCCATGACGTAGACCGCCGCGCGCTCCGGGAGAGGCAATGCCAGGCGTCGCAGGGTGGCGCTGAGACCGGCGAGTCCGATCACGAAGGTGAGCTGGCCGATTTCGATTCCAAAATTGAAGGAGAGCAGCGCCATCGGGATCTCGCCATCGGGCAGCCCGATTTCGCGAAGCGCGCCGGCAAAGCCCATTCCGTGCAGAAGCCCGAAGACCAGCGCCATCATCCAAGGACTTCGTCGCATCAGTGTCGGTTGACTCTCATCTCGTGCGAGCTCGACCGCCAGAACTAACACGCTGACCGCGATCAAGACTTCGATAGGGCCGCTTGAAAACCGGGTATAGCCGAGTGCGGCGAGGCTGAGCGTGACGGAATGACCCATAGTGAATGACGTGATCGTCTGGATGAGCGCTCGTCGATTCGCGCAGAGCATGAAGAGTCCGAATACGAAGAGGAGATGATCGCCGCCGGAGAGAATGTGTTCGAAGCCAATCGTCAGATAGTCGAGGAATACAGCGAAGCGCTCGGCCTTGGCGGGAACGACCATCGAGGGTTCGGAGCGGCGAAGTACGCGCTGAATCATGCGCCCGTCAGCGAGTCGGATGCGAACCAATGTGTCGATCTTAGCCGGCCCGAGCCCATCGATATGAATCGGACGACCCACGAGTCCCTGTTCGCCACAGTCGATGGCCCAGCGCATTAAGACGGCGACACCTTGTTTTTCGAATCGTGGCTCTGAGACCGGGGCGCAGTCTTGAGGGACGATGGGCTCGACATGACTGCCGGGGACGCTGAGAGAGGAACGCTTCCAGAGAACCTCGACGATGCCGTTGGAATCTTCCTGGAGATCGAGGAGCGCCGGCGCGAGGGGATGGGCCGACGCCTCTTTCGTGAAGCCAAAGCCAGTGGCCAGCGCAACGGCAATGAGAATGAAGAGGGCGGCAGAGACGATGCGTGGTTTGCTTCGAGGCAGCATCATTCATTCTCCGCAGGGGTGGGGCCGGGTGTCTTTTGCGTATGGGTGGACTCGGGCGCGCGATCGAGGTCGGCTTCGATGTCGATGTCGATTTCGTATCGGCTTCGTTGATCCGTCAAGAATTCTTCAAGCCGTTGGTCTCTTCTTTCTTGCTCCATCTCGCTTCGGATGCGACCCACGACCTCGTGGAGTGGGGGAAGATTGCCTGGGAAGGCGTTTACGTTCCAAACGAGATGTTGGCCGTAGGCCGAGGGGATTGGGCGTGACCAGCGATTGAGTGCGCTCTTGAATACGTCGCGTCCGAAGGAGACCCCGAAGCTTCTTTGCAGATCACGTTCGGAGCGTTTCTCGAGCCGGTGGCCAAGTGGAAAAGGGTCGCCGAGCGCGATCGCTTCCTGAAGAGAAAGGGGGTTTGTAGTGAGTTGTTCGAGCAAGGCGGTCGCATCCTGGCCGAGTTCCGCACCGCGTCGATCGGCGCTCAGGAAAACATGCACGAGTGTGCGCCGATCGGGCTCACGGAATTCTTCGGATCGCCGTTGGTAGGCCTGCTCGATTTCATCTTCCGAGGGTCTCTGCTCTGGGTCGAGCCTTCCGGCATGGCGCCGCATCTTTTGGATCAGGATGCGGCGAACGACGATGTCGTCCTGATGAAGACCTAACGAAATCGCACGGGTGATTAGATCGCCGAAATCTTCGAAGCGGGCTGCATCATCGAGGAAGAGCATCTTTTGAACGAGGCGTGCATGGATGCCTCCGTCGCCCTTGATGAGTCCGTTGTCGATGGCTTCGCGAAATAGGATCTCTTCATCGACTTCTGTCGCGATCATTCTCTCGAGCTCTCGCCCATTGGCATCGCGGCCGACTTGCTGTTGGAAGCTGAGTCGGAGCTCACTGATCTTGGCCGCGTCCATCGTAATGCTCTGCGTGTTGACCGGCAGATCGGAGGAGCGCTCCGTCATTCGCCACACCTGGAGGGCGAAGATGAACAAACCGATGACGAAGAAATGAATGAGTGGCGAATGCAGTAGACGCATAGAGGGAAGGAGCTCGGGCTCTAGCCGATTGCCCGTTTGAGGGATTCAGGTGTTTTGCCGCTCGGAAGCTTTCGATGGTCCCAGGAGACGAAGCGTTGGGGGACGGCTGTGACGAGAACGCGCTTGGACGCCATCTTGGCCTTCACGTCGTCAGGGATTCTGGCGAGGTCTGGGAGTGGGCTGCCTGTCATCGCGTTGGCCTCGATCATGGTCGCAACCGTTCGCTCGATGTCGATCGTGAGATGAGCTCGGCATTCGATCATGACGCCGCGGAGTTCGCTGTATTCAGTGCCGGCTTCAACTAGGAGAGTCAGCTTTGGATCTCGCTCAATATTTCTGACCTTCTGACTACTGGCGTAGGTTGCACAGCGAATGGTTAGGTCATCATCGATCACGAAGAACATTGCGACGGCATGTGGGAAACCCGAGGGGCCATTAGTCACGAACGTCATCGAATGGCCTTCGCGAAGAAAGTCAAGAATCTCATCCGGACTCATTCCAATTTCGTCTTTTCGAGGCATGGGCGCGTCTCACAGAAAGGGCAGGGATCATTGTTCTGGTTCTCAGAGGGTATCTCAATCACTGGGAATTGCGGTAGGCCTGATTGAAGCCGAACTCGCGCCCGACCCTCCCGTGCTAGCGTCGAATGTCCCGGCTGGGGAGGGTGTGGATCGGGTGACCACTTCCTGACGATTCCGTGAGAACCGCGCGTCGAACGCATGTCGACTCCATGACAGCCGTGTGAAAATGAGGGAGTGATCAAATGTCTGAAGAGCTTGCTGGCAAGGTCGCCTTGATCTCCGGGGCCGCCCGCGGCATGGGCGCTGAAGAGGCTCGACTCTTTACGTCCCAGGGAGCGAAGGTCCTGCTCGGGGATGTACTGGACGAAGAGGGCGCGAAGGTTGCCGCGGAGATCGGTGAGGCCGCTCGCTACATTCATCTCGATGTGACCTCGGAGTCGGATTGGTTAGCCGCGGTCGCGCTGGCAGAAGAAACGTTCGGTCGCCTGGATGTTCTGGTGAACAACGCAGGGATTCTGCGGTTTTCCCTGCTCGAAAAAACTTCACTCGAAGAATTCGAACTCGTTATGCGAGTCAATCAGGTCGGTCCCTTTCTCGGGATGAAGTCCTGCATTCCGGCGATGCGGCGGGCTGGTGGCGGTTCGATCGTGAATATTTCGTCTTTGGCTGGTATGCAAGGTGTTGGGGGTGCGGTCGCTTATACGTCGAGCAAGTTCGCTGTTCGCGGTATGACCAAAGTGGCTGCGATCGAGCTCGGCGGCGAATCGATTCGAGTCAATTCGGTTCATCCGGGCGGAGTCGAAACGCCCATGACCCGCCCCTTTGGTGTCGATGCGGCCGCCGAGGACAGTCGCGCATATACCTCACCTATTCCCAGGATCGGTCGCCCCGATGAGGTTGCGAATCTCGTCTTGTGGCTGGCCTCGGACAAGAGCTCGTATTGCACCGGTTCAGAATTCGTGATTGACGGTGGCGAAGGGGCTGGCGGCATGCCCGGTCCGCTGCGACAGCTGCTGGAGGGGCGCTGATGACGTCGGGTGTCGAGAGCCTGCGCGGGGAACATCCGCTCGTCGTATATATTGATTTGAAGAGCCCCTACGCGTTCATCGCCGTGGAGCCCACCCGCGCGATGGCCAAGACTTTGGGCGTCCGGATCGAATGGCGGCCCTTTACGCTCGACATTCCGAGCTATCTGGGATCGGCGAAGGTCAACCGGAAGAAGCAGGTGGTGTCGAGTCATCGCAGCGCGGATCAGTGGACGGGTGTTCGTTATGCCTACCGCGATGCACGGCGCTACGCGAGCCTTTCCGGAAAGACGCTGCGAGGGACTGAGAAGATCTGGGATTCGAGTCTTGCGGGTATCGCGATGCTCTGTGCCAAGAAGCAAGGCGACGAATGTCTAGATCGATTCCTGGACGAAGCCTATCTCGCCTTTTGGCGACGAGACCTCGACATCGAGGATGTCGGCATCCTCGAACAGATCTTGCATTCGGTGGGTGCGCAAGTCGATTCGTTTGCGGACTTCGTCGCCCAGGAGGGCCGCGTCGAGCACGATGAACTGAACGAGAAGGCCTTCGACGCCGGAGTATATGGGGTGCCGACCTATCTCGTCGGTGACGAGATGTGGTTCGGGCGGGAGCATCTTCCTCGCGTCGAATGGCTCCTGGGCGGCGGGCACGGCGATGCCCCTGACGTGGCGAATCGTTCCTTTGGTCCACGCGGTGAGACGAAGCGCATGCGTTCGGGTCGTCCGAACAGCGACGTCGGGAATGCTTCGTCTAACAATTCTGCTGAGGCCGGAACCGGCAAGCTGACGGTCGTACTCGATCTGCGATACCCCCAGGCTTATCTGGCCTTTCATCCGGCACTTCGATTCGCGCAAGAACGCGGGCTCGCGGTCGACTGGCTCCCCTTTCCCGCTTCGACACTCAAACCCCCGACGGCGCCTGAGGAGGAAAAAGATCGAAGCGTTCGACATCGAAGTCTTCGGTCCGAAGCCATTGCGCGCGAGATCGAAGTCAATGCCGACCGCCAGGGCTTGGATATGAGCGAGTTCTACCGGGCAGGAGATTCGACCGCATTCAATCTAGGCTGGCTCTGGATGCGGGAATCCCATGGCGAGCAGCTCGAGAACTTTCTCGGCGAAGCATTTCGAGCGTATTGGGCGGTGGACCTCGACCCGGCCAGTGAATCTGAGGTGGCCGCGCTGATCGAGGCCATGGATCAGGGTATGGATGCGAATTGTTATCGGGCATGGTGTCGCGGGAAGGGGCCAGAATCGCTCGAGAAGACGACCGGAGATCTGCACGCTCGCGGTGTCTTTGCTGCGCCGAGCTACCTGGTCGGGGACGAAATTTTTTTGGGAAGGCAGCATCTGCCGATGATTGGTTGGTTGCTGGAGGGGCGGTCCGGTGAACTTCCAATCTAGTCCCGACAGACGACGGGTTGACGAAACGCGGGCCAGTCGATGAGCAGGGTTCGTTATGCGAAGGGGTTGCGTGATCTGGATCGAGCGGATCGAGCTCTCGCCAAGGCGTCTGGGGATGTCGTTCGGAGAATTCGATGCGTTTACGAGACGGATGCTGAAGTCGCTCAGGCCGTCGTGCCGAGGCCGCTCGAAGTTCATGTCGCGTCCGAGATCTGTGTTTCCTTTACTTCGATCGCGACGCCAATCACTCCGGATGTGACGGTCGAAGTCCGCTCGGTTCATTTTGGCGTGCATGTCGAATACGATTCGAAGCCCGGTTGTTATCTCTTGACGGTCCCGATGAGCTCCGAACGACTAGTCCTACTGAGTCGTGAGCGATATGGGGAGCCGGCTAAACTGGCCGACGTTGAGTTCGGTGAAGGCGGCGCGTCGGACACTTTCTGCGCAAGCGCCACGCGAAAGGGCATTCGCTATCTCGCTGCGACGGGCAGGCGACTCGAGGAACTGGGCCCACGCCGTGTCACCGAATACGGTTATTGCTTCAAGGCCTTTCCGGGCTGTCTTCCCTCTAAGGGATTCGATCAAGATCCCCAGCTCGTGCGACTCGAGTTGGATTTTGATTTTACGCGCGGTTGGCGCCTCGAAGGTGGTATCCAATTGGTCGATTCGCCCTTCGATCCCGTGGCTGATCTTCCTGTACGTCGCATCGTCGAATTTGAGTACGCGGAGGGGACGCTTGCGAGTTCGGGTCGGGTGCTCCGGCCAGTGCCCGGCGATTGGCTGATGCCCTTCATTCACCAGCGCTACGACGATCCGGATGTCGAGGGCATCGACGTCTGAGATGACGGTCCTCCTTCAGCCCATGCAGAAGCTCTTCTATCTGATATTCGATGAAGCGAATTCCGATTCGGATCGATTGCGGGCGGCCTTGATCGGCGAGGTCATTCCCGTTCTGCGCCGATCGGGCGCTCAGGAAATCGGTCTCTTCGTGAGTGATGAAGCGGTCTCCGCCGGGAAGCCGACGCAGCAATCCGATCCGCCGATTCGCGCTGCGCTGAGTTTTTTCTTGGCTGACGTCGAAACTCGTGAGGCCGCTGAGGCGGCCATTCGTCCCCTCGCTGCTGATCTGGCCGGTTACCGCGTTCGTGAGTCACGGCCGATCGTGCATGCGCGAAACGAGGGTCGGCGGATGCCGGGGATGATGCAGTTGACTTGTATCGCTGCACGTCCTGGGATCGGTATGGAGGAATTTCATCGAATCTGGCATGAGGACCATCTCCAGGTTGCGGTCGAAACCCAGGCCACGTTTGGCTACGTCCGAAATGAGATCATTCACTCGATAACCGAAGGGGCTCCCGAGCGTTGGGCTGGGATCGTCGAGGAGAGTTTTCCAATCGAGGCCCTCGAGGACCCGATGGTGTTCTTCGATGCCAAGACTTCGGGCGAGCTGTCCGACAACCTCACGCGGATGGTCAAGAGCTGTCAGCGATTTATCGATCTCGAGAATCTCGAAGTGACGTTCATGTCGGAATACTATTTCGACTAGAGATGCGACCAGTCACAAGACCGCGCCTTGGCCAATACTACGGTCGGTGGTCATGCTGTGACTCGAAGGAGAAGCGGCGGCTACTTACAGAGTCCGCCGCCAATCATCTGCACGGGTTCGCAGTCGTAGATCAGGCGTCCCGTTTCTCCGTGCATGTAATCGAGTATTCGAAGCGTTTCGGGCGGTGGCATTCCGGGCGCCGGCGTCGACTGAAGATCTTCGGTCGGTATCGGGTAGCTCGTCCAATCCTTAGGCGCACGCCAGCCCGGTGGAGGGACAAGCGAATTACGTGTACCCGAAGCCGGATACATGGTTCGCCATTCATGAATCTGTTTGGCCATGTCCGCGACAACTTTTGGATGCGCGGCGGCCAGGTTATTCCGCTCGTAGGGATCATCGCGGATATCGAAGAGCCAGTTCTCGACGTCTGCTGAAAGTAGGCCCTGCTTGATGGTTTGGACGAGTTTCCACTGGTCGTTGAAGCCGGTGACATTGAAGGTTCCCCGGATCGGGGTCTCGGAAGCGAAGTAGAGCATGTCCTTTCGGGCCATCGGTTTGCCCGAGGCGATCGCGGGCCAGAGGCTGCGTCCGTCGAGATCAAAAACATTTCCGGTGGGAATCCCAACGGCCTCGGCAAGTGTCGGGAACACGTCCATCGCGGACATGATGCTCGTCATGCGAGTACCCGGCTCAATGATCTCGGGCCAGCGCATGAGAGAGACCACCCGGATCCCGCCTTCGAAGGTTTCGCCCTTGCCTCCGCGGAGTGGGACGTTGTCTGCGCCGCCCCGGGCGTAGGCGGCACCGCCATTGTCGCTAAAGAAGAGTACGATCGTTTCTCTTGCAAGATCCTCTTCATCGAGGGTGGCGAGTACGCGGCCGATCGCCTGGTCGAGTGCATCGACCACCGCCGCATAGACGGGGCGCGCGCTCTCTTGCAGCAGGAGTTTTCGAAACATCCGCGTGCGATCGGTCCCCTCGCTTCGCGCGGGCTCGCGATCGTCTCCCATGTCCGCGTATTTTTCGAGCAGATCATCTGGAGCTTCGAGTGGAGTATGGGGCGCGATGAAGGGGACGTACAAGAAGAAGGGCTTTTGCTTGTCGCGCTCTCGAATATATCGACTGGCTTCGTCTGCCAGGAGATACGTCTCATACCCTTCGCCTTTAATGGCGACCCCATTGCGCTGGAAATCGCGTCCGCCTTGATTGGCGAAGGGCGGGAAGTAGCCCACCTCCGTATGAAGATGTCCGTAGAAATGTTCGAACCCGCGCTCGCGAGGTGTATACGTTCCCTGGGCATGACCCAGATGCCATTTGCCCACCATTGCGGTCTGGTATCCGGCTGCGCGAAAGGACTCGGGCATGAAATGCTCGTCAGGATGAATGCCATTCGTCATCCAGGGCATGATGACGCCGTAGACGACGCCCAGACGCATGGGATCACGCCCCGTCATCAGGGCCGCGCGTGTCGGCGAGCAGATGGGCGTTGTGTAGAAGCGGCGAAGCTCCACGCCTTCGGCGGCGAGACGGTCGAGTGACGGTGTTTCGATGACTTCTTCGCCGTGGAAGCCAACATCGGACCACCCAAGGTCATCCGCGAGGAAGATGATGACATTGGGTTGGGTGAGCGGTGCCGCCAGTATGAAGCTCGGCGAGCTGATGGCGACCGCAAACGCGATCAAGATTACGGCGATTGGCGCGGTTGGTAGTGAACGATGCATGGATGTCTCCTGCGCAAAGGCCGGCGAGGAGGAGGAATTCATTCTTCGAGATCCTCGTCGATCGCGACCGCTGCATGTTACCGCAGGGCTTTTTTGCACTTCAGCCCCGAATCCATGAATCTTCGCGACGAAAAGGCACGGTGTCATGATTCATTTCCGCCCTTGCGCGATGCGCATTCGGAGCTATCTCGAGTCGGATGGGGCAAGCCGGACAGATATTGCGCGATGCGATCGGTTGGACTTGCTAGTTTGCATAACGGCATGGTGACCGGGCGCTTCATGGGGCGGCCGTCGAAAAAAGAAGAATCGGTGGGGCTCAAATGCCTTCGGCCCGGTCGGGCATCGAGCGGGTTGGCTGCGTCCTCGAATAGGACTTCGGATGAGGGCGTGCTCCGGGGTCGCTCGGCCATGTGGGATTCTTGCGCGGCCTCATCGATCGGGGTGGCTGATCGTTCGGCGTATTGCCGGCTTCAGGGTCGACTGACGCGTCGTCCCGATCGCGCCGGAATGCTGAGAGTCCACGAATTGCAACTCGACTGGCCGTCAGGCCCGGAAATCACGATTCGGACGCGGGATATTGGCCCGATGACTTGATTGCGAGGGGTCCGGACCCTAGCCTCTCAATCCAGCCATATTCCGGCCTTTTGGGGTTGGAGCTGTGAGGAGACGTGCCCGATGCGCGGAAATAGAAGTCGAGAGTCAGCTCAGAGCGAAGTGAATATGACGCCGATGCTGGATGTCGTGTTCATCATGCTGATTTTCTTCATTGTGACAGCGTCCTTTGTGAAGGAAGCGGGTGTCGATGTCATTCGTCCGCGGGCAGTCACGGCTGATCCCAAGGACAAGGGCAATATCCTCATCGCCATTACAGAGAACGGTCAGATCTGGATCGACCGACGGCAGGTCGATCCTCGCTCGTTGCGCGCGAGTATAGAGCGGCTGCATGGCGAGAATCCGAACGGTGCCATCGTCATTCAGGCGGATCAGAAGTCGCAGAACCATCTCCTGGTTGCCGTCATGGACGCGGCGAAGTCCGCTGGTGTGAATCGGGTCGCAATCGCCGCGGAGGGCGGTTAGCGCTAGTTCGCCGACCGAGTCTTCCGGTTGAATTGGCGCAGCTTTGGATGCCGACCGATTCTCTGATGCCAGGCTGAAAGCTTCTCCTGTTAGGGTCCTCGAGTGTTTTGTCCGATCGTCGGGCACTCGAAAGGCGACCCAATGGAAGTCACCCAGTCTCACTCCACAGTTTCCTGCGGGAAAAAATCCCGACGAGCTCTCGTTGTCGATGACTTGCCGAACGCCCGGAAGGCCGTCGGCGAGCAATTGTTGGGTGCCGGATTTGAGATCTGCTATGCCGAAGATGGCTTCGCGGCCCTCGCCGTTTTTAAGAAGGTTCGGCCGGATCTGATCGTTACGGATTGTCAGATGCCTCGCCTCGATGGCCTTGGGCTACTTCGCCGGGTGCGCGAGGTTTCAGATGTCCCCGTCGTCATGATCACGGCGTTCGCATCCATTGCGGATTGCGAGGAAGCGATACGCCTGGGCGCCAATCGCTATTTGCAGTTTCGGCGAGACCTCGATGGCGTGGGTTCCGTGGCCTGCGAGTTGGTCGGAGGTTTTCAGCCCGAGGGCGGACCATCCGTGCGCTCCGTGATGACCGCCAGGCGGGCGCGCTCACTCGCACGAGAGGAGCTTCGCGGCGAACTCGAGAGGTTGCTCGTGGAGTGTCGCGGGAACATCGCTGAGATGGCGCGTCGCATGGGTAGGGATCGATCGACGATTCGCTACCACCTGCGCCAGCTGGGCATGCTTGGCGAAATGAAGTCCGTCCGAACTTCTTTGTCGGGCGGGCTTTCGAGTCGTATCGGGCGAGACTGAGCCCGGGGCGACTAACGTCTTCGCCGTGCAGTCGACGCGATGGTGCCGATCCCGAGGGCAAAGAGCAGTGCAGCCTGGGGCTCAGGAATGGGCTGTGTCGGATTGGGGCGAACTTCGTAGACATTGTTGGGGAGTCGGATCGTGGGGGAATTCCGGACTTCGGCCTGCGCGACTCCCGGCAACAGTCCCATCGCCAAGAGCAATCCACAACAAGACAGGTATCAGAACCTTGCCAGGGGCGTGGCTCGCATCGGTCCTGAGATCTTCAACGGAAAGACCGAAATCCTTGCGAATGTCATGAGATTGATTTCTCCTCGGCTCGATGACGGCGCACTCCGTCTGCGCATTTGGGATCCGGATGGGTGCCTTTATAGGGCCCCTTTGTTGCCCATTTTAGTTCTTTTCTGAGAGGAGGTGGTCGAGAGGGCGGTTGCGTAGAAGCGGAGCGGTGGGTTCACTCTCGGTGGGGGATTCCAATGTCGACAGAAGTTGCGTCCGGAACGGGTACTCATTCGCAGGGGGCACCCGAGCTTACATTTCGCGCCATCGTGCTCGGTCTCGTGCTGGCCGTGGTACTCGGTGCGGCAAACGTCTATCTGGGCCTCAAAGTCGGCATGACAGTATCGGCCTCGATTCCGGCCGCCGTTATTGCAATGTTGTTGTTGCGGCGCGTCTTTCGTGGTGGAACGGTGCTCGAAGCCAATCAGGTCCAGACGGCGGCGTCTGCAGGCGAGTCTCTGGCCGCCGGTATCCTCTTCACCGTTCCCGCTCTCGTCTTGATCGGAGCTTGGACGCATTTCAACTTCTGGTCGACCACCTTGATCGCGATTGCGGGTGGTTGGCTCGGCGTTCTTTTCATGATTCCGATGCGCCGCGTCTTCATCGAAGAGAGTCCAGAACTTCCGTATCCAGAAGGTGTCGCCTGCGCGTCGGTCCTCGAGGCGGGCGGCGAATCCGCGAGTCCCGAGGACGCAAGAGCGGTCGTTCGTGGCGGGCTGCTTGGCGCCATCGTCAAGCTCGCAGTTGGATTCTTTGGTGTGTTGAGCTCATCGATCGAAGGTGCGGTCGCGGCCGCGGGTGTGCGTCCATTTTTCATAGGGGCGGATCTTTCCCCCGCGCTCCTGGCCGTCGGCTACATCGTTCGATTGGAGGTGGCGCTGCAGATCTTTCTGGGTGGCGTGTTGGGGTGGCTGATTCTTCTACCCATGGCGCCAGAGATAG
>DUCN01000014.1 GCA_012959805.1 Myxococcales bacterium
CGGCCCGGGCTCAGCGAACGCTAGCCAGCTATGTCCACCGCAGTTCTGCCTGGTTGCCCGTCACGGGCTCCCGTAGGGATTTAACATAACGCCCAGGCTCGGACGTTGTGCTGGAGGACAGCTTGAATGTCGTATCCCCAGAACGCTGAAAAGGAAGTGGTGGAGGCGGCGTCTACCACACTGAGCCGACAACTGGCTGATTCTAAAGCGAATGCTTGATTGGCCTCGATGCAGGTACCCCCAAATGTACCCCCAAGCGGCACATGCCTGAGCGCCCTGCCCCGTCCTCTTCGCCAGCGCCCTGGTCGCGCTTGTCCGCCCGGTTGCCGAGTGCGAGCAGCGCGCGCCACCGATCGAAATAGAGCCGAGTAAGCCCAACCCTACCCCTACGTGACAGAGCGTTCAGGAGCGTCTCAGTACGGGCTCCCCCTAGAGATTTAGCGTAACGCCCATACTCGGGCGTTGTGCCGGAAGGCAACTTTAATGCCCTATCTCCATTTCTAGTGATCCGGGCGAAGCTGCAACCGCGACTGGTTTCATGGCGACCGATAACTTCCTCGTAGACAGGAGGAGAATCCGATCGCCCAGTCGACTTGAAGCTGTATTTGCTCAGCAAAGGAGAACTTGATGAGGAAGTTGGTTCTAGCGGTTGTTCTCGCATTGGTGACGAGCGGGGCGGATGCGGTAACCCTAAACGTCGCAGGAGGGCTGTTGATCAGCGCATCCGGGGTGGACGTTGGTGGGTCACTTTACGATGTTGAATTTCTAGACGGGTCGTGTGTAGACCTGTTTACCGGATGCGATGACCTCTCTGACTTCACGTTTACGGACCACACTTCAGCCACGTTGGCCTCGCAGGCCCTCCTCGCTCAAGTCTTCCTGGATGGTGTTCTTGGGCAATTCGACTCCGATGCCATGCTCACGGCCGGCTGCCCTCCTCTTTCTGGCAACCAAATCGAATGTCGCTTATTTACCCCCTACCTGCCCGCGATTGCCCCCGGCACGAACGTTACTGCCAGAGCGGCGGTCAACAGGTCTCAATTTCTGACCTCCCTACCCGATGTCGGGGGGAGCGCATCGTTAGTTGCCTCTCTATCCAACTCGATCTTGGACCCACACTTTCCATCTGCGTTCGCGCGCTGGTCCCCGATTCCGGAACCCGGCACAGCGCTACTTGTCGGCCTCGGTCTAGCCGGTCTAGCGATTCGCCGTCGCGAATAAGAAGTTCCCCGTCGCGGGATCGCCTAGGAATTCAAGATAACGCCCAGGCTCGGACGTTGTGCCAGAAGGCAGCTTGTATGTCCTATCTCCTGCCTTCGCGGTCAAAGTGCGTGTCGCGGGAATTCAAGTGGGGGGGGGTGATCCAATTGATCGCGAACTCGCGACTGACTTCCTATCGAGCCAGAGAAACCCATGGCCGGCAATAAGCAAATGAACAATCAACCCGGTTTTAGCGAAATTCAATCACGAGAGGAAACGACAACGGCCATGACATTCAAGATGACGATGCTTCAATTCTCTTGGCTCGTTGGTCTAGTCGCGTTGGTTACTGCGTCATCGTCGAGTGCAGTCAGTATCGACTGGGTGACGGTGGGGGATCCCGGAAACGCCGTGGATAGCACTGGTCTCGGTGCCGTCGGCTACAGCTACCGAATTTCAAAGTATGAAGTGACGAACAGCCAGTACGCGGAATTCCTGAACGCCGTGGGGACCAGCGATCCGAACTGGCTCTACGACACGACCTTGGCGAATTCGCCGATTCACCGCGGCATCACGCGCAGCGGCGCCTCGGGTAGCTACACCTACAACACCGTCGCGGGTCGCGAAAACATGCCGGTCAACTATGTGACCTTCTACTCGACCCTGCGCTTCGCGAATTGGCTTCAGAACGGCCAGCCGACCGGGCCGCAGAGCAACGCGACCACCGAGGACGGCGCCTACACGTTCCTGCCCCCATCCCCGTTTTCGACGCCGATCACCCGCAATCCGGGAGCGACGATCTTCCTCACTAGCGAGGACGAGTGGTACAAAGCGGCCTACTACGACGCCGTCTCGGCAAATTACAACGCGGCGCCAGCCTCGGGTTCATTTTTGTGTACAGCGCCAGGAGCCACGCCGGGAACCGGAAATTGTCATGGGAGCGTCGGGGATACCACTGCGGTGGGCAGCTACACGAACTCACCCAGCCCGAATGGCACCTTCGACCAGGGTGGGAACCTTTACGAGTGGAACGAAACGATCCTATTCGGCGGTTCACACCGCGGTGTCCGGGGCGGAGCATTTGACGATCTAAGCACTTGGGGCCCGTTCTCGACCAATTGGGCAGGAGCTACGCCACTCCTCACCGACGGCACCAACTTTTTCGACGGGCCTCATAGGCTGGGCTTTCGCGTGGCCAGCGTGGTGCCCGAACCCTCCACTGCCCTCCTCCTCGGGCTGGGTCTTGCGGGCATGGCTGCCAGGAGGCGCTCGCCGGGCTGAGTGTTCGGGTCACCCTACTGCGGCATCCCAAGCGGCGGCGCTTCCTCCCTCACCGGGCTCCCGCATGCATCACAATGCGGGCCCTCGGCGTCGCGCTTTTTCTGCTCTTCGAGGATGCGGTCGAGTTCCTTGGCCGCTCCTTCGATCTCACCTTGCCAGCGGACCACAAGCTCGCGATCTTCCCCGTGACGGGGCGATTTCAAGTCTCCCCGGCACAACGTCCGAGTATGGCCGTTATGTTGAGGAGCCCCGTGACGGGGTCCCAACACACCAAAACGATTGATCATATACACACGATCGGATCGACCGTCAATGCGCTGATCCGCGCCGGACTGGTGATCGATCACTTCGGCGAATCCGCCCGTTGCGTTTGGCCGCGCTTCAAGGGCATGGAACAGAACGGCCCCGACGACTGGTCCCTGCCTGGCCCTGTTCTGAACAAGTTGTCCAACATGTACACACTGATGGCACACAAAGCATGAAGCAGTGTCAGAAACTGTCCGACTTGTTCTTCCGATCCCACTGAAGAGCCTCGTCTTGGATTTGCTCGGGGGTGGGGGTAAGAGTAGGAGAATTTTCTTTGTCGGCCGATCTTCTCGCCCTCATGCGTTGGCGACATTCTCTTCGCTCGAGAACGGTGCGGGGATTGCCCATCGTTGAAAAACCCTTTTTGATTTTTTTTGACTCCGACGTGTTGCGTCCAGTTGGAATTTCTTGACATTGTCTCACCCGGTATTCACACTCGAAATGAAAGCTCAGTGATCCTCTAGTTTTACTGGGAGAGAGTTGATGAACTTTTCTGGAAATCGCACGCTGAGTGACAAGAGGAACTTGCGATCCGGAATCTTGTTCTTGGCACTGATTCCACCAGTCTTCAGGCCTCGGGCGCGCATGCCCAGCTGACTTACATCGACCAATATGCCACGGGCACGGTCGAGCACTTGAACCACCCTGACGGGAGCCAGGGCACTCGCTTCTCGGCATTGAGAGGGTAGGAAATTCAAGCTGCCTCTTGGCACCACGTCCGAGCCTGGGCGTTATGTTAAATCCCTAAGGGAGCCCCGTGACGGACGGGTTGTCGCTTGCAAATCATTTCGAGCTGCGGGGATCTGCGCGAAAAAGGCGGATCCCCTTTGCGTCCACAGGGCGTACACGAGTCATTACCTTTCCCAGCTGAGTCACCTCGTTCTGATCCGGAGGGTCATTGTGAAGGCTAAACTTATGGGAGGTCACCCGTTACACATCGCTGTGATGATTTTCACATGCATCCTCTCGGCCCTTGTGACCACAACAGTATTTGCGAGTCTGACGAAGGTCAGCGACCCAAGCGAGTTGACAAGCAGCCTCATCCTGATGGAATTCGTAAGCCCGAACACCACCGGTCTCTCGTGGGGCCCGCCAGGCCAGGCCTATTCGACGGACTCCGTCTTTGACTACAACGGGCCCCTGCCGTCGCCAAATCGCTATCTTCGCTGCACCGGTCCACTGACCTTGACCTTTCCGGCTCCCACGACGCAGGTTGGCATGTGGTTCGGGCGGGACGATCCAGGTTTGTCGGGCGTGTTCGATATCACGCTGGAGGCATTTGGTCCGAGCGGCTCTCTCGGGACAGTGAGCGAGACAGCGAACATGAACTACGACGTCGATCAGTTCGTCGGCTTCATCTCGACAGAGGAGGTCGAGTCGGTTGTCGTCACGTACGGCTTTGTCGACTATGTGGTCGTAGTCGATGATGTGTACTGGGCTGAACCCGTCAGGCCTCCACCTCCACCGGATCCAGACCCGAATGATGCGTTCGCCGCCGTCTTCCTCTCCGACTCGCGTTTGGTTTCGGGCTCCCTCACGACGTGTGAGTCAGGCGGAGGTTGCACGACAGACAGCGATTCCGCGGCCCCGGTGGCGCCGTTCGCCGACTTCAGCAGGTCGACGCCGGGTGGCGGTTTCCAAATTTCGGGCTTTAGTGCGACCGGCTTCCAAGGCTATGGGGGTGGCGAGGCTGGCGGTTCAGGTGGAGGGGGGTTTAGCCAGAGTTGGTCGTCTACGTCAGACTTGGAAGTGCAGTTCGAGGTGACGACGCCCTCGACCCTCACACTCAGCGCCGCCGCCAGTTTCGTGAGCCAGGTGACACTCGTGGAAGACTCGTTCCTCTTGTTCGAGATCACAGGAAGCGGAACGCCAGTTCTCCACTCCGACGTCCTCCATCCCGGAATGACCTACACCCTAAGCGCCAGCGCGGGCGATGGCATCTGGGACTTCGACCTCGCACTCCAGGAGAGCATCCCCGCGATCTTTACGCCCCTCGGCGATCTCCCGGGCGGGCCGAACTACAGCTTCGCTCACGCGGTCTCGGCGGATGGGACCTGGGTCGTAGGGTGCTCACGAGCCACAGATGGGCTCGAGGCATTTCGGTGGAGTGCTGGGACGGGCTTGCAAAGTCTGGGCGAGGCGGCCGGCGGTGCGCACTCCTCTTGTGCACGGGACGTGTCGAACGATGGCAGCGTCGTCGTCGGCACCACCGAGACAGCGAGTGGACCCTCGGCGTTTCGCTGGACGGAGGCGAACGGTCTCGAACTGATCGCCCACCCCGGGGCTGCAATCGGGGTCAGCGACGATGGCCAGATCATCGTTGGGGCCACCCCCTACGCTGGGATCTCCGGTACCGACTATGGCTGGTACACCGATCCCGGATCAATCACGTCGACGACGACAGTCGCGAATCCGATTCGTGCGCTCGCGGGCGATGCGAGCGACATCGGCCTGGAAAGGTGTTCCTCGATTTTTCCGTACGAGTGCTATGCGATTCTCAGCAGTTGGAACGGAAGCAGCTATGTCGAATATCTGGTATGGGGTTCGAACGCGACCGTCGTCGATCTGTCAGCGGACGGCAGCTATGCGGTCCTCCGTGATTTCTATGACGATACCCGGCTGAGAAACCCGAGCGGTACGCTGCTCCGCCTGCCGAACTCTGCCGGTCAGGTATTCGGTCACAATCCCAAGTTCTCCGGCGGAAGAGTCTCGGCGGGCGGAAAGACGGTCGCGGGCTATGGCGCATTTCCCGCCGGCACCCTACAGAACAACGTCGCGTATCTCTGGACCGAATCGGCCGGCACCCTGACGGCCCAGAGCATCCTCACGGCCGGCGGCGCCGACTTGACCGGCTGGACCCTCACGCAGCTGCACGGCATTTCTGACGATGGAGAGATCGTGGTCGGAATCGGAACGAATCCGTCCGGCGACGTCGAAGCGTTCGTCGCCAACCTGCCCGCCCCCCCGCCGACCGAGGTCCCGGTCGCGGGAAGTGTGTGGCCGCTTATCATCGCACTCGTCGGCGCAGGCAGCCTCGTGTTTCATCGGGGGGGCAGAGTCGAAGGCAGAGCTCGCCGTTGGGGATAGGCCATTCAAGCTGCCTTCTGGCACAACGTCCCCGAGCCTGGGCGTTATGTTAAATGCCTAGGGGAGCCCCGTGACGGGCAGCCCGCACTACGGGGAGTGAACATCCGGTCATGTAGTCCCGGGTTCTTATCCTCGCTAGCCTTCGAAGCGACTGGTCGTCCCGCCACTTCGTCACCCCGACCGTGAGCGTGATGTGAAGGACAACCCGGGAGAGCCTGTTCCGGCACCGTTCGTTCCGCGACAACGGCTATCGGAACGGGTTCGCGACGTGTTGCGTCGGCGACACTACAGCCCTCGAACGGAACGAACCTACATAGACTGGATGAGTCGATTCGTACGTTTCCACAACGGGCGGCCACCGGAGGAGATGGGGGCGAAGGAAATCGTCGCGTTCCTCACGCATCTCGCGGTGGAGAAGAAGGTAAGTTCCGCGACCCAGCGACTTGCGTACAGCGCCCTGCTGTTTCTCTACCGCACCGTACTCGGTCGCGATCTGAAAGGGCTCGACGCCCACGTACGCGCGAAGCGAACACGAGTCGTTCCGGTCGTCATGAGTCGTGCAGAGGTTCGGGAAGTCATCTTGCGCGTGAACGGGCAAAACAAACTCATCGCCACGCTCTTGTACGGTTGTGGATTGCGTCTGATCGAGTGCCTACGCGTTCGAATCAAGGATCTCGACTGGGAGCGAAACCAGCTTTGTGTGCGCCAGGGCAAAGGGCGACGCGATCGTTTTACGACACTTCCCGCATCTGCCCGCCCGGCTCTCGAACAACACATCGAACGACTTCGCGCGCTGCACCGGGCTGATCTACGCGCCGGGTACCGCGGCGTCACGCTTCCCGACGCGCTCGAACGAAAGCTCGGGACCGCGTCCCGAGACTGGTCGTGGCAGTGGCTGTTTCCCGCCAGCAAGCTCTCTCGTGATCCCCGCTCCAACGAACTGCGGCGTCACCACCTTCACGAAAGCGCCCCGCAGCGCGCCGTACGAAGGGCCGCGGTGGCGGCTGGCCTGAACAAGCGCGTCACGACCCACACCTTCCGTCACTCCTTCGCGACCCATCTCCTGGAGAACGGCACTGACATCCGAACCGTCCAAGAACTCCTCGGCCACCGCGACCTCAAAACCACCATGCTCTACACTCACGTCACAAAGAGCGGCCCCTTCGGAGTCAAAAGCCCAGCCGACGACCTATAAAAATTTGGCAGAGCCATTTTGCGCACGCACAACACCTGCTACCAACGCAACCACAACGGCGAAAACCCAGACTCCGCGGGAGCTTCCCCGATTCCCCACCACCAACCCACCACCATTTTATGAAGCGCGACGCATCCTCATAACCAACCTATAATAGTGACTGGTTAATTATGAGTTAGGCGGCACGGT
>DUCN01000015.1 GCA_012959805.1 Myxococcales bacterium
GGAGGTACAAGCTGGATTCCGGCACAACGTCCGGGTATGGGCGTTATGCCAGAACCCAGCTTGAATGTCCTATCCCCTTTTTCCTATGCGCGTCCTGTGTTACGCGCCGTCGCGTTGTTTGATGTTCGACGAGGTGAGATTGGCGTCGGCATTGAGGTTGACTCACGGCGTCGGTTGTGGCAATAATTCGCTAATTGGCATTTGACTGCCAAACGGAAACAAGGTGCCGGAGCCCACAGCCAATCCCAACCTCAGCGAAGACAGGACGCCGAGTCGCGTGGATCGGCGCGTCCAGGAGTTTCGGTCCCGGGTGCTCGAGACCGCCGAAACGCTTTTCGCTGAGCGTGGGGTCGAAGCGACCAAGATCGCCGACATCTGTGAGGCCGCGGACGTCGCAAAGCGAACCCTCTGCAACCACTTCCCGACCAAGGCCCACATCGTGCAGAGCCTGTCGCGCGAGGCCGTTTCGCGGTTCGTCGCGTTGGTCGACGATGCGCGCGAGAACGGCCGAACCAACCGAGAGCGGCTTCGGCTCCTCTTCGACCGACTCGTCGATCGCACGCACGAGTTCAAGCCCGTCCATCGAGAATCCGTGGGGGCGTTCTTCCAGGTGGCCCACGGTACGTCCGACGCCACCGAGGGCGAGGTGCGTCTGTCCGCTGCGCTCCATGCTCTGTTGGAAGCCGGCGGCCCCGAGGATCTTCCGCCGGGCGCTTCGGCCGAGACCTTCGCCGAACTTGTCCTTGGCGCGATCTACTCGACGACGCTCGAGTGGATCCATCGAGACGATTACGACCTCGAGACGCGGACCGCGGAGATCGGTGCGTTTCTGGTGAGCCTGCTTCCCGATCGCTGAGGTCTGGAAACGTCGCGTCGCCTCACCGAGGCCCCGACAGGAGAAGCGCCCAAATGACGGAAGTCAAGAACAGGGAGATCGAAATGTCCGACAAGGTCTTGATCATCAGTGCCGATTGTCACGCGGGGGCACTGCCCTCGATCTACAACGAATACATGCCGGCGAAGTACCACCAGGCGGCCAACGACTGGTGGGTCACCTTCACGCGGGAGATGATGTCGCGGGTGGGGACATTCTTCGATCAGGAAGCGGTGGAAGCCTACGCCGAAAAGGCCGGGCAAGGCGGTGGACGCATGAAGGCGATGTCCGACCCAACGCTCACGCCCAGTGACGAAGATCTCCTCGCGATGCTCAGCGACCCGAGCAATCCCTTCGCCCCGCGGCGCGGCGAGTGGGACGCCTCCGTTCGCCTGAAGGAGATCGACGACGACATGAGCGCTGGGGAGGTGATTTTTCCGCAGATGGCGCCCTTCGGCGCCGGCCTGATGCAATACCGGCGCGACGTCCCGGCCGAGCTCAACCTCGAGGGCTGCAAGGCTTACAACCGCTGGCTTGCCGACTTCTGCAACACTAGTCCCGCACGCATGGCGGGTGTGGCGTTGATCAACGTCGACGACATCGATGTCAGCGTCGAGATGATTCGCGAGGCCAAACAGAGTGGCCTGTGGGGCGGAGTCCTCCTCCCCACGAGCACGGGCACCCATCCCTTCTATCACCATCCGCGCTACGAGCCGATCTGGCAGGTCTGCGCAGAGATCGGAATGCCCATCCAGTCGCATGCGGGCTGGTCGCCCGACTACGGCGATATCGAAAGTGCGACGCCCATGTACATCAGCGAGGTGGATATGTGGGCGCAGCGTCCCTTCACCGCACTGTTTTGGTCGGGTGCCTTCGAGCGACATCCAAACTTGAAGTACGTGCTCACCGAGGTGGGCACGGGCTGGCTAGGCGAGAAACTTCGCGTGCTCGAGTTCAAGGCGGATATGCCGATTTTCAAGCACTTCACCAAGAACCTGTCGCTCTCGCCGAGCGGATACTTCGAACGCAACTGCTACATCGGCGCCTCCTTCCTCACCCGGCACGAGTCGCAGTTCTGCCAGGAGATCGGCGTACACAAAATCATGTGGGGTTCGGACTATCCTCATCTCGAAGGAACCTGGCCCAACACGAGGAAGGCCCTGACCGAGACCTTCTACGACTTTGCCGAGGAGGATATCCGCGCGATCCTCGGCAGGAACGCAGCCAACGTCTACGGCTTCGACGTGGACGCGCTCTCGGCAATCGCCCAGGAGATCGGCCCGTCGATAGCCGAAATCCGCGGCGAGGCCTGAACCCAATCATCACGCCAACCAAGTACCGGAGGACCACACATGAACCGCTACATCGTAGTCTCGTCGGACGGGCACGCTGGGCTACACGCCGCCGACTACCGCCCCTACGTGGACGCGAAGTATCGCGACGCCTTTGACATCGCGCTGCCCATTCAGATCGCAGCGACCAAGCGCATGAGCGACTACTTCCTGATCACCGACATCAACAAGGAGTGGCGCCGCGGCAACGAAGCAGAGCTTGCCGGCGCTTGGGATCCCTCGGCTCGCGACAAGATGCTCGACAACGACGGCATCGCCGCCGAGGTGATCTTCCCTGACGGTGTGACCGAAATGAATGCGCCCCCGTTTGGCGCGGGCTTCGGCATGCATCCCGAGGGTTCCAACAGCGAGCTGATGTGGGCCGGCTGCGATGCCCACAATCGCTTCATGTCTGAATTCGTCCAGACGGCACCGGAACGCCGCATCGGACTCGCGTGCATTCCCGTCTATTGGGACATCGACCTCGCGGTCGAGAAGACAAAGGAGGCCAAGCGGAACGGACTCGGCGGCGTGCTGCTCCCCCCCATTTGCGGAAATTTCCCGGCCTATCACTATTCGCAGTACGACCCCTTCTGGGCGGTATGCCAAGACCTCGACATGCCGGTCCACTTCCACTCGGGTCCGGCACCCATGCAGGAGTTCTTCGGCCCGATGCCGCCTCCGGAGGGACAAACGATTCCGGAAGGCGCCGTCGGCTCCTATCTGATGGAGGTGCATTTTTGGCTCGCGCGTCCGCTCAACTTCATGCTCTGGGGCGGCGTCTTTACCCGCTTCCCGAAGCTCAAGGTCGCGCTTACCGAGGGAACTTCGGCTTGGGTTCCGGATTTCCTCGAGCGACTCAAGTTCTTCTATGCCGAAAGCCGCGAGGCCCAGAAGCTGGGCGACTTCCAAGGACACCTCGCCGAATCGCCCGCAGAGACGTTCCGCAAGAATGTCATGATCGGAGCGTCGTGCATGTCGCGGCGCGAGGCGGAGATGCGCCACGAGATCGGCGTCCACAACATGATGTGGGGCAGCGATTATCCCCACCCCGAAGGAAGCTGGCCGGTCACGCATCAGCATCAGATTGACACCTTCGACGGACTGCCCGGCGACGAAGTCGAGGCGATGCTCGGCGGGAACGCGATCGAGTTCTACGGGCTCGACGCGGAGAAGCTCGCGCCCATCGCAGCACGAATCGGTCCCGAAAAGGGCACCTTCAACGAAACCCACGAATCACAGGAGAACTCCCAATGAAAGTCAGTGTCGACCAGTACTGCATCAACGTCAGCGACCTCCAGAAGAGCGTCGACTTCTACGAGACGACGCTCGGACTCACGATCACGCATCGCATCGAGGAGAAGGAGTTCCGCGAAGTCGTCCTCGGCGGAGAGAGCGGCAACCGCATCCAGCTCGCCTGGCAGCGCAATCAGGACGGGCCGATCGTGCACGGTAACGGCTTCTGGAAGCTCTACCTGCAAACTGACGACTGCAAGGGTCTCTACCAGCGCTGCATCGACGCGGGTGCGGAGTCGGTCACCGAGCCCGTGCAACTCGAGGAGTGGCCGGTCACCGCGGCCTTCGTGAAGGACCCCGACGGCTACCTGGTCGAGATACTCGAGACTCACGGAGAGGCAGCAGCGATAAGCGGATCAGAGTCACACTGAAGTTCGAAGGAGAGCTACATGAGCGCGAGTACCGCAAAGATCCAAGACTGGGTGATTGACACCGACACCCACATCACCGAACCAGGAGACCTCTGGACGAGCCGCCTGCCAGCGCGCTTCAAGGACTCGGCACCCCAGATCGTTCGCGATCCCGAGACCCAGATCGAGACCTGGCGCATCGGTGATGGCGAGGGGTTGCTCCCGGTGGGACACGCGTCGGTGGCCGGCTGGCCCGAGCCGTTCCCGGCTGCGCCGAGGAACATGGACGAGGTGGCCAAGGCCACCTACGACGCGAGCGCGCGGCTCGAGTACATGGACCGCGTGGGCATCTGGTCGATGGCTCTCTACCCGAACGTCGGGGGCTTCGGGAGCCAGGCCTTCCTCGGCCTGAACGACCCGGAGCTGATGCTCGCGTGCGTGCGCGCCTACAACGATTTCCTGCTCGACTGGATCTCGCCAGCGCCGCACCGCTTCATTCCGATCATGGCCACGCCCTTCTGGGACGTCGACGCTTCGGTCAAGGAGATCGAGCGCTGCGCAAAGCTCGGTCACAAGGGCATCCTCTTCAGCGGTGCACCGCAGAGCCACGGCGAGCCCATCCTGGCCAACCCGCACTGGGACCCGCTCTGGGCGGCCGCGCAGGCGTGCGAACTACCAGTGAGCTTTCACATCGGCGCGGGAACCTTCGACGAGGGCTTCTCGCAGGAGCGCATCGAGCTCACCGGAGCCGGCGGGACCAACGGCTACGTGGCCACCTCGCTCTTCCTGGATAACGGCAAGCAACTTACCGACCTGCTCTTCTCCGGCGTGTTGCCGCGCTTCCCGGACCTGAAGGTCGTGTCGGTCGAATCCGGGATCGGCTTCATCCCCTTCATCCTCGAAGCCTGCGACTACACCTTCGAGTACGGGAAGGTGCGCCGCGATCGGCCGGAGTTCGAGCTCAAGCCGAGCGAATACTTCGCCCGACAGGTCTTCGCCTGTTACCTGTTCGAGGAGCACGCGCCGCGCAAGCTGATGGATTCGATCGGGGTGGACAACATCATGTTCGAGACCGACTACCCGCATCCGGTCTGCTTGTACGACAACGTGCGCGAGAAGATCGACGCGGCGCTGGGAGACGCGACGCCCGAAGCGCGCCACAAGGTTCTCTTCGAGAACGCCGCGAACCTCTACAAGATCGAAGTGCCGGACGTGCCGCCACCCGTACCCGTCGGGTAACCGGCACAACCCTGAAATTCGCAAATGAGCAGGAAGGAGCCGGAAATGGCTCAGAAGCAGGATTCGACTGGAGACGTGACGGCCGCGGAGAACCGTGGATTCGATCCAAACGCGCTGCGCGCGAAGTACGACGCAGAACGGGACAAGCGCCTGCGATCCGATGCCAATGAGCAGTATCGCGAGCTCAAGGGCGGCCTCGCCCACTACATGGAAGACACCTATTCGGAGTCTCGCATCGAGCGGGAGGCCCTTCACGATGAGGTCGAGGTGGCGATCATCGGGGGCGGCTTCGGCGGGTTGCTTACGGGCGCGCGCCTGCGGGAGGCCGGGGTCGAGGACGTTCGCGTCATCGATGCGACCGGCGACTTCGGGGGCACCTGGTACTGGAACCGCTATCCGGGCATCGCCTGCGACATCGAGGCCTACATCTATCTGCCACTGCTCGAAGAAACCGGCTACATGCCGACGCAGAAGTACGCCACCGGAGCCGAGATCTTCGAGCACTGCAAGAGGATCGCCAGGAAGTACGATCTGTATCGCGACACGTGCTTCCAGACCCGGGTAACGGAGCTTCGCTGGGATGAGGACGCCGCTCGGTGGATCATCTCGACCGACCGCGGGGACTGCATGCGCGCCCGCTTTGTGTGCATGGCGCTCGGCGTGCTCAACCACCCGAAGTTGCCCGGCATTCCGGGCATCGAGGACTTCGAGGGACATTCCTTTCACACCAGTCGCTGGGACTACGCGTACACAGGCGGTAGCTCCGACGGCAGCTTGACTGGGCTGCGCGGCAAGCGCGTTGGCATCATCGGCACCGGCGCGACCTCGGTGCAGTGCGTGCCGCACCTGGCCGAGACGGCGGAACACCTCTACGTGTTCCAGCGCACACCGTCATCGATTGACGTGAAGGACAACCATCCCACCGACCCTGCGTGGGTTGCGAGTCTGCAACCCGGCTGGCACCAGAAACGCATGGACAACTTCCAGATCCTCACCCAGGGCGGCTACCAGGAAGAGGACCTGGTGAACGACAACTGGACCGAGATCATCCGCATGTTGGTCGCGAACATCCAGCAGTCAGAGAACCCGGACCTCTCGCCCGAAGCCTTGCAGCAACAGATCGAGCTCGCGGATTTCGGGAAGATGGAGCAGGTCCGCGCTCGTGTGGACGAAGTTGTAGAAGACGAAGCTACGGCCGAGGCCCTCAAGCCCTACTACCGGCAGTTCTGCAAGCGACCCTGCATCCACAACGACTACCTGCCGACCTTCAACCGCGAGAACGTCACGCTGGTGGACACGAAGGGAAAGGGCGTCGAACGCATTACGAAACGCGGGGTGGTGGTCGATGGTTCCGAGTACGAGTTGGACTGCCTGATCTACGCTTCCGGCTTCGAGGTGGGCACCGACTACACGCGGCGGGGTGGTTACGAGGTCCATGGGCGAAACGGTCAGACCCTGACGGACAAGTGGGCCGATGGTGCGCGCACGTTGCACGGTATGCAATCGCGTGGCTTCCCGAACTGCTTCTTCATCATGAGCATCGTCCAGGCAGGCTTCGCAGTGAACTTCACGCATGGACTCGGCGATACCGCCAGGCACCTCGCCTTCATCATCAAGCGCGCGCTCGACGAAGGAGTCGAGTCGATCGAGGTATCCGAAGAGGCCGAGAACGCGTGGGTCGACAGGATCCTCGCGGTCGCAGGCACAGGAAGCGATTTCCAGCAGACCTGCACGCCCAGCTATTACAACAACGAGGGCAAGCCGAACAATGCGAGCAAGCAGAACAGCTTCTTCTTCGGGGAGCCGGGTGAGTTCATGAAAATTCTCGAGGACTGCCGGGCGGACGGCGGGATGAAGGATCTGGAAGTCTGCTATAGCGCGGACGAGGAATAGGGCTCGACCGTAAAGCGCGCGACCCGGCTCTGGACGAAAACCAGAATGATCATATCGACTTGCGGATCAACCAACACGAAGGTGCCCAGATAGCCACCGGGCTTCTCTCCCCGGCCCCTGATTTGACATATCGTCCCTTATCAGCACGTTTGGCGAAAACGGGGCTTGTTTTTCCTATCCGCTCCGGCGC
>DUCN01000016.1 GCA_012959805.1 Myxococcales bacterium
AGCATCGCCTGAAGTACCGGCGTGAGGACCAGAAGTTCCTCCACACGAGCCCGCAGTTGCACAGCCTGAACGCTCGAAATCAGGCACGCTGCGGCGACCTGGACGGTGAGTTCAATAACGCGCAGAGCGTCCCTTGCTGCGATGGTTCCCATGCTCACTTTGTCCTGATTGTGGGACTCGGTACTGCGCGAGAAGACGCTTGCTGGCATGGTGCCCTTCAGCGCCTCTGCGGTCCACGCGGACACGCCGATCTGGAGGGCCTTGAGTCCGTGATTGATTGTGATCGCCTCGCCCCGCGCGCCCGATAGATTCTTCGGTAAACCGTTGTTGGTCCGACTATCGACCAGCAGCGCAAGTTGTCGATCAAGGAGGTCGGCCACATTTGCCACGGCAACCTTGAGGGCGTCCGCAACGAACGCCATGTGGCCTCCGTAGAAATGGCCTCCGTGTAGAATGCGCTCTTCATTGACGTCTACCACGGGGTTGTCATTGACCGAGTTGAGTTCGATCTCGATATGCTGCTTCATCCAGACTAGCGCGTCGCTGAGTACACCGATGACATGGGGCGCACACCGGATCGAGTAGCGGTTTTGGAGATGGTTCCGGCTGTCGTCGTGATTGATCGGGGACATGTCCCTAAAAATCCGAGCTGCTGCGGAGGCCTGCCCTGGAAAGGGCTTCATTGCGAACAGTACTGGATCGAAGTGCCCCCGATTGCCGACTAGGGCCTCCGTCGCGAGCGCCGTGATGCGACAGGCGAGTTCCTCGAGGTAGACGGCCTTGTCGTAGGCGAGACAGTTGAGCGCGGTCATCACCGAAGTTCCGTTCATTATGGCAAGGCTTTCTTTGGGGAGGAGGCGAAAGGGGCTGATGCCTTCCTCCTTGAAGACCTCGCTCGTGTCGCGCATCTCGCCGCGGTAGTAGACCCTGCGTTCGCCGAGCATCACAGCGGCCACGTAGGAAAGAGGCGTCAGGTCTCCGCTGGCGCCCACGGACCCCTCCTCGGGAATCACCGGGATGATGTCCTGATTGATCAGTTCCACGAGGAATTCGATCAGGCTGACACGAACACCCGAGCAACCCCGGCTAAGGGAGGCGACTCGAGCGGCCAGCACAGCCCGGCAGGCCTCCACAGAGAGTTGGTTCCCAAGGCCACAGCCGTGAAATCGTGTCAGGTTGACCGCCAGCCGGGCGTGTTGTTCCGGCTTCACCACGACATCGCAGGAGTCCCCGAATCCGGTGGTGACTCCGTATATCTCGCCGGAAATTCCCCGTTGCCTCTGCACGAACGCCGCACCCGCGTCCATCTGGGTCCGCCAATCACCGCCTTCAACTACGAGCGGATCGACCTCTTGCCGCACAACACGCATTACGTCTTCGATCGTCCATTTTGTACTTCCGATAATCAAATGACTGATTCCTCCGCTGGATCAAGGTTACTCTACCCAATCATTCGAAGGCTCACTCGCCAAAATAGTCAGGAAGAGCCGCTCGAAATAGAGCAAGGAGGGGCCGGGGTTCGAAGCGCGCGGCGATTCTCCTCAGCGCCTCAGCACCGTTCGTCCGTGAAGTTACCCGCACTTTCAAAATCGAGCGAGTCCAAATAATTCTTGAATCAATGGCGATAGCGGCCCTCCCGCTCTTGGGGGAAACCTGGATGCGAAGCCCAAAGTAAGCCCGATCCAGGAGAATGCAGGCGCTCTGGGAGAAGTTCGCCGGGCGGACTGCTAGGATCGTAATTCTTGCTGTTTTCCGAATGGGCTGGAGTCGGTCAGTGAATTCAAGAGAGCACACGGAAGCGCACCCATGTAGGCGAGTAGACCGTGGAGAGGGGCCAGAAGAATCCTGGCCTCCGGGACCGGGACCGACAACAGCACTGCGTACACGGAAAAATTCGGTCGGCGTCCTCGTGGACCTTGCCTTAACGCCGACTTCCGGTGGACACGTGCGCTTCTGGAGGAATATCGCGGAGGCGGCCGCCGAAGGGGGTTGCGAATTTGATCTCAGCTTTCATTTCCAGGCCGCTGCATCCGCGGGTGAGTCTTCTACCCAGCTCGCCGAGGGTGTGCGTGTCGTTTCTCTGCCACCAGTATTTTCGACCGGGCGACTGGCAAGTCTAAGTCAAGGCCCAGATGACGCCGATTTGGCGCCGTATCATCCGCGCCTAGCGCACTATCTCAGGGGCTACGATGTGATCCACACGACGGATGCTTACTTCGCCTACGCGAAAACAGCCGTCCGCACCCACGATCGCTCAAGGCAGGCCTTAGTCACCTCGATCCACTCCGATGTCCCGGCTTATACGCGGCTCTACTCGGAACGCATCTTACTCAAGTTTTTGGGCAACGGAGGACTGGCCCGGCGCGCGGTAGGCCGGTGGCGCTGGCCTCAGCGCGCAGAGGCGAGGATGCGCGCATCGCTCACCCATCATTTGGCAGGCTGTGACCATATCTGGTTGGCCCCCAATGAGAGAGCGGAGAACCCAAATAGTGCCCCGATCCGGGGGGACCGCAGCTTGCTCCAGCGTGGTCTCGACTGGGAGATCTTCTCGCCACATCACCGCGACCGCGCGCGTCTGCTCGCCGAGTTCAAGATCGATTCCGAAGCTTTTGTATTGATTTTTTCCGGTCGTATCGACATCGGAAAGGAAGTTATGGTGGCGGCGCAAGCGGCCCGTATTCTGCTCGATCGAGGCGAAAATGTCGTGTTCATTCTGGCTGGACTTGGCAGCGACGCCGACAAAATTCGAGACTTGCTTGGCTCGGCAGTGCGCCTTCCGGGATTTGTCGACCAGAAGAAATTGGGCAGGATGCTCGCCTCTTCGGACGCCTTTGTTTTTCCATCGCGTATTGAGACCGCCGCCAATGCGGTGATCGAGGCACGCGCCACCGGATTGCCAGTGGTCGTGTCACCAGGTATCGCCGACATGTGGGTGCGCGACGATGGTGTCGATGGCATAGTCGTCGATGAGCAAGAACCCGAGCTCTGGGCCGCTGCGATCCAGAGGCTCATGTGCGACCGCGATCGCGCCCGAAAAATGGGATCGGTGGCCAGCGCAGCGATTGCCAAAAGTCAGCCCAGCTGGCATGAGGTGCTGACGCATGAACTTGTTCCTGGGTGGCGACGTTCGATTGAAAAATTCGGTTTGAGCTCCTAGGACGTGGACGCGTCCCCTGGCCGTGACATGAATGGCGAGCGAGTCTTGCTCTTGATTCCTCATCCCGATGATGAACTGGTGGGCAGCGCCACGGCGATCACTCGGTTGCGGAAGCAGGGCGGCCAAGTCTATGGCTTCTATTTAACCACAGGGGTGCCCGCGACGGCTTCCGCGTGGTTCGGGCGTTCTGCCAAATATCAACATGCAATCGGCCGCCGTTGGCAAGAAGCTGAATCCGTCGCCGGTGCGCTTGGCATGAATATCGTCGGCCGCCAACTCATCCCGTCACGAGAGCTCAAAGCGGAAATCTCGGCGAGTCTCGCGTGTATCCATGAGCAGTTGAATGCTCTGGCGATCGATCGCGTATGGGTACCCGCTTATGAGGGAGGTCATCAAGACCACGATACTGCGAATTTTATGGGCTCATGCCTTAGCGCTGACTATCCGGTCTGGGAGTTCTCGGAATATCACTTCGCGCACGGCACAGTGCATAGCAATACCTTCATTGAATGCGATGGCAGCGAGACGAACCTTCAGCTTGGTTGCGATGAGCAGGTACGAAAACGCGAACTATTGCTCGAATATGGCTCTGAGCAGAAAAACCTCGGCTACGTGGGCATCGATCGAGAAAGTTTTCGCCCACTCGCGAATTATGACTACACCCGGCCACCGCATGCGGGCCTTATGTTCTATCAGCGGTTTCAATGGGTACCCTACCATCCGCGCGTCGACTATTGCCGTCCCGAAGATGTATGCCGTGCACTGTCGGAGCGCGATTGACTTGAAAAAGGCAACCGGGGCAGAGCGCAGAGCATGGGCGGGGTGGCTTTGATGCGACGGATGAGTATTGTTTTCTTTCTCGCGGGTCTGTTCGTGGCCGCCTGGCTCTTCAATGGCATAAATGCAGCCGGGGTCGTTCGCTCCATAGCCTCCATTGGCTGGGGATTCATTCTCGTTCTGGGTGTCCGAGTCGTGTTGCTCTATGTTGACTCACATTCTTGGCGCTTGCTTTTATTGGCGGGGGTACGCCCTTCGTTGCATCTCTCTGCCTTCCAGCGCTGGATAGGCGAGGGGGTGACTGTGCTCCTTCCGTTTGCGTCAATTAGTGGCGAATTGGTTCGGGTGCGCCTTGCGATTGTATATGGACTGCGCGGGGCCGTCGCTTTCGCGAGTATCGTCATGGACGCCGTGGTCGCCGTCGTTTCTCAGATTATTTTTCTGGGAATCGGGGTCGCGCTCTACGTAAGTATGGGAATCGGCAGCGATGCACTTCGCGGGTCGATGGGCTTCGCCTTGATCGCGCTCCTCCTGGCGGCGGGCGCGATGGCGATGGCCATTCGGGGCGAATGGCTTGGTCGCTTCGGGAAAATTCTGAAGAACGTATTTTCCAGTTCCCAGGCAAGTTGGCTTGCCGAGGCAATGAACTCTGTCGACGAGCAGATCGCCGAGATTACCGCTCGTCGCGCCGCCTTTCTGCGCTCTCTCCTCTGGCGCTTGCTCGGCTGGGTCTTGGGCGCGGCCGAGATCGCGCTGGTTCTCTATCTTCTGGGCAAGCCGATATCCCTGGGCGAAGCTTTGATGTTGGATGCCCTAACTACCGCAGTGCGTACGGCGTTTTTCTTCGTGCCAGCGGGTTTGGGTGTACAGGAGGGCACCCTCCTGTTGTTGGGAGCTACGCTTGGCATTGGCGGAGAGACGATGATGGCCGCGGCGCTCATAAAACGCGCACGCGAGCTTGTTTTTGGCCTACCCGCCGTGCTGGCATGGCAATGGGTTGAAGCCGAAAGGGTCGAGGGGAAGTCCTGAGTGGCACCATCGCGAGGGGTGCTTAGATGCCGTTCATGCTCTAGCTGTTGTGGGCAGTCCTGCTCTTGCGATGAGGCTGGGCCCCAGTTGCTGGGTTCCCGAGGAGGAGCGATCATGCGCGAACTCAGGAACGAGAGGCAAGGGCTTCCCGGACTTGAATGGGTATTCGGAGAAAGTTTCGGAGGCGACCAGAAGAGACTCGAATCGAGATATCGAGTGGGTCTCTCGGCTTGATGGCGGCAGGCGCGGGAGCCCAGGGAAAAGGTGAGAACATCGTGGAGAGGTTCAGTTTTTCTTTATGTTGGGTGCCGACCGGATTCTTGATTTCTTGTTGACTGGCGAGAGGCACCGTTAGTGGGGCGAATCGTATGGCTCATGACTGTTGCCGGGATGCTCGGATGCGCCGCGCCGACGACCGTATCGACTCGAGATCGTGTCTTCGACTTCCAGGGCGATACTTTTGCGTACACGAATAATAACTATTGGCAGTACGATCTCGGGCCGAATGTTCAGTCCCGTGTTCTGAAGCAACCCAAAGGCAACGTCGACTATCATCAACGATGCACGGTCATGTCGAGAACCGCGCGCCAGTTCTTCTACAACGCGCGCTTCGACCCGGATTCGGTGTCGATCGAGGTCTCCGAACTGCGTGAACGGGTTAGGGATGTGCTAGCGAGAAACTCGCGGGCTGAGCAAGTGAGTTCCGACCCTGTTTCGATTCCTGGTTTTCGCGACTTGAGAGCTCTCAGTTCTGAGCATGAGAAATTGCTCAAAGAAGAGCTTTCGGGACGGTGGCTTGGTTATTTCCAGCGTGGTAATTGGCGTATGATTTTCCCCTTTTCGCCGAGATCGCAGCGGGAAACGGCCCGGGAGTTGGTTGCGGATCTGGTGCGGGGACATCTGCCCATTGTGCATATCGTGAATTTTCCGCGCATCGATATCAATCATACGGTTCTCGTGATCGGATTCGAAGAAACGCCCCTGAGTATCCGCTTTAGCGTTTACGACCCCAATTACGCGGACAGGCCACGTTCTCTTGCTTTCGCTAGAGCCTCGGCGACTTTTTCCTATAACCGTACCGACTATTTCCCCGGCGGTGCCGCCAAGGTCTACGAGGTTTACGATGGCGTCTTTTTCTAGCTACGCGGCGCTTCTGGTGCTTGTGGCTTACTCAGTGCTGATGCTGTCCGGTTGCTTTACTGGGAATTTGATCGAGTCGGGCCGCCATCGTTATACGGTGATCGGATATTCACGTGTCGCGATGGAGGGCGATATCTTGCGGATTGATTATTCGCTGGCTCGAGAAGGGATCAGCGAGTCCTACGTTCATGCCCACCCCGACGCTCATGCCCATTCCGAGGCCCATGCTCTAGCCCAAGCCCAGAAGGCGACGGCCGAGTTGCCTTTCACTTCGCTGTTTGGGTCTCCGACGCCCCCAGTGGACGAACTTGCGCTTGAGGTGCAGACTTCGTCTCGGCGGAACGAGTCGGACTTTCCTCTTGTTTTGAACCACCGAACGCTGCCCATAATGCCTGCATCTGCCAATGAACATGGTCAGTCCGAGGCCGATGTGCGCAAACTGTTTATGCACGGCGAACTCGAGGCCTGGATCGAGAGTGTCCCGAGTAAATCTGGAGTAGGGCGGCCGATAGGCTTTCGTTTGTGCTCAAGCAATGGGAAGCTCTGCTACGCTCAGTTCAGCTCCGGCGCTCTGGCGCGTGATCGGATAGCTCTATGGATTTATTTGTTCGCGCCATTGACGATCGCGGTAGATTTGGCCTTGTTGCCCGCGCAGATCGCGACTCTTCCGATTCTGCTGGCCGTGAGCGACTAATCTGATTCGGATGAACGGGCTTGGCCTTTCCGCCCCGTCAAGGATTTCGGAGTTTCCGGATTCGCGGGTTGTCGCGACTCGGTGAGAGAGGGGATTGGCGAACATTGCCACACCGGATGCCCCTTTATCGGCGCCTAGTTTCGACGACCGCCTAGGGGTTATTCACGGCGAGGCAGGCAAGGTGTCGACCAAGCCTCGTCCTTGTAACCGGTGCATGACAGTCGGCGCCGGTGCGGGGAATGGGCTGCGGTGTGGTTTTGGCATGGTTTTATTGCGCGGCGAGAAGGGAAACGGCAGATTTGCGGGGACGGAGGGCCTCGTCAGAGAGGAACAAGTTTGAGAGAGGGTTCCCACTACACGTTTGGTGACCAAG
>DUCN01000017.1:0-1574 GCA_012959805.1 Myxococcales bacterium
ATCCCGACAACGACATCGATAGCGACACGATCAGCGGCGAGATCGACAACTGCCCCGCAATTTCGAATCTGGATCAGCTCGACGCCGATGGCGACGGCCAGGGCAACGTCTGCGACGCGTTCCCGAACGATCGCGACAACGACGGCGTGGTAGACCGGCTCGACGAATGTCCCGAAGAGCAGCTCGACACGATCACCGATAACGACGGCGACGGGTGCGACGACTGCAGCGACTATGACCTCGACGGAATCGTCAACGCGCGCGACATGCAGCCCGACGACCCAAGTCCCCAGACCGGCACGGATCGGCGCGCTTCTCGCCTCTGGCTCGTCTCGACCGAGGCCCCGCCCCATAACTTCGAGTCCACCTCCGACGCATTCGGAGACACTTCGGTCTCCTTCGTGCCCGACGGCGACTTGAACTCGATCACGATCAATAGCCTCCGCGACCTCCAATCCGAGACCACCTTCGAGAGATTTCTGGCAGCAACCCGGGATCGCAACGTCTTGACCGAGATGCGTCGAACTCTTCAGACCGACCTGAGCCAGGGCCTCAGTCCTGAATCGTTCTCTGAAATCGAGATCGAAATGGCCGACATGATCTCAAATCTCCGTAGTCGACCGGGCGGGGCTCAAGACCACGTCGTGTATCTGGCGAAACGCCCGGCTAACTCATCGGAGCAGACGCTCTTCGACAACGGCCTCTACCTCTCGAGCACGAATCGCTTCAACTCGAGCTGCGAAGGCGGAGAGGCCATCGTCTTCGTGGACGAGCAAGATACCGCGATCGAAATTGCCGATCGGGTCGCCCATCAGGCGGGCCACCTCTTCGGGCTTCGCCACATCTCTTCCGCCCCGACCCGCGAACTCGAACCAAGTTGTTTCGAAGACGTCTTCGAGCCAGTGTTCGAGCCAGTGGATGCGGCAGTCATGGATTTCGACTTCGGACGCGAGGTCGCCATCGAGTACCGAGGGGCCTGCGGGACTTCCGCGCAGGCATGTGACGCCGTCGAGCCCCCGAGCTGCGAGGCTCAGGATGCCCGGGGCTGGTTCGACGGAGATATCCTGGGCTCCCATTCCCCCCGGTTCCACCTGCTACGCCACGTTCTGGGCACTCCACAAGACGACATTTCATTTGCGCCGGGCAATTGGGACCAATTGGGAACCCGGGACCAGGACGACGCCGAGTTCGAGACTCGAATCGCAAGTTTCGATCTCACGGCCCTCGCTTCCCTTGAAAACGGGCTCCAAACTGTCTTTGACGTGCGCGTATCGGTCGCTGAGACTCTGGACAGCGTCGAGCGAGTCGTTTACGAGCTTGCTGAAATATCGATCGAAACAGAAGAACTCGCCGGAACGATCGTAATGCCCGCGACCGGCTACCTCCGCATCGTCGCGAAGTCGATCCAAGGCGGCCCTTATGATCTCCAGCTCGTTGAAGTCGACGGGAACCCGATGGCCGGCGACACGATCGGCGTCGACACCTCGGGCTTGATTCAGGTCGCCAACGCTGAGCTCCAACTCGCCGTCGTTCAGCGAACGAATGACGAGGTGGTGTTCGTTAGCGATGTGTCG
>DUCN01000017.1:1657-40486 GCA_012959805.1 Myxococcales bacterium
CGCTATTTCTGGACCGTGTGAGTCGAGTCCTATCGGGACCGTGCTGGACAATCTGGACCTCGATGGGGACGGTCTCGCTGATTCCCGTTCACGGACGCCCCAGCCCTTCTACCTCGCGCCGGGCGTCGCATTCGCGTCAGGCGTCGTAACGGTGCCCGAAAGCGACTTCGCCTTGGGACTGATCCTTTCGCTCGGCATGCTGGTCTCGCTGTCCAGACTCCGCAGAAAGAAGAAAGCATGAGGACGACATGAAGCTCACCCAACTTCGACAGCTGCGATTCCTTCGATCCTTCAGGACATCGCTCCGATCCGGATCTCGACGTCTTACGAAATGCCTCGCGTCAAGCCTCGTTTTGACAGGCTTGGCCCTATCGCATGCGGGCGTCTCGACTGCGCAGCAGGTTCCAACGGTTCCAACGTTGATCCAAACCGACGGCTCAGTTGGGATCGGAATGCCCAAAACGACCATCCAGGGCGTTGGCGGAATCCACGAAATCACAGAGGCACACGGCTTCTTAGACGGTCACAGTACGCTCCTTCACAGCTTCGAATTCTTCGATGTCGGATTGGGCGACACGGCTCGCTTCACGGCGCAAAGCACGGGAATCAATTCCGTCGTCAGTCGAGTGACCGGCAATGACGGGTCCAAAATTCATGGCTCGATTGAATCAAAGATTCCCGGCGCGGATTTCTATTTCTTGAATCCCAATGGGGTCTTCTTCGGGCAGAACTCCTCGATCGACGTGCCGAAGGCCTTCCACCTGAGCGCAGACCCGAGCGGGTTGTTCGCGAATCAAATGCAGGTCGTGCTGCCATCATCGTCGGCTCTCTCCGGCCCCGTCCTCAGCATGGCTTCGAGTGAAGCCTTCGGCTTCGGATCGTCGGGTTTCGGTGACATCACCCTGGATGGAGCGACGCTGCTCTTCGATGACCCCGCGACCCGCGGCGGTGGGTCCGTCACGCTCAGGGGTGGGAATATCTCGCTCGAAAACGGCGCCAAGATTCTGGCGATCAACAGGAACGTGAAGGTCGAGGCGACCGGTCGAATCGAACTCAGTGGTGTCAACGAGGTCGACGGGTTCGGAGCGGGAATAGACGTAGCCAATTTCAGCGGTGACGCCGCTCCCGAGAAGGCAATCGAGCTCATCGGTTCGGAGGTCGTGCTGGACGAAAATGCCTATCTATTGACGGAGTCCGTCGGGATCGAATGCGAGTCTTGTGCGACCGGCCAGATCGAGATCAATTCGGACCAGCGGTTCTCACTCGCGGCGGGGGGAGGCAACGCGACGGAACAGGACATCTTCCAGCTTCGCTTCCCCGGAATCAACATTCCGAGGACTGCCGTGCCTGGCGCAGCGAGAGTCGTCACGTACCGCACGTCCGAGTCGCCTTCGGTCGGCGCAATCACTTTGACAGCTCGAGAATTCCAGATTCCGGACGACCAACAGATCGCGACGCTGGAACGCGGGCCTGCCGGAGAGCCCCCCCGCAGCGGCGGATCGATTGACACGATCGTCGTGATGGATCCGCCGGAGAGTTCACCGGTCAATCTTATTCCGCGTCCGCCCGGACTCTCTGCTCCTGTTTTAGCGCTGACGAATCCCGGCGATTCTGCTCTTCCGGCCAAACTCTCTACGCCTGTTTTGGAGCTGACGAATCCTGGCGATTCTGCTCTTCCGGCCGTTAGTAGCAGTCCGCCCAAGGGATCCCAGCCTACTTCGAAATCCACCTCCAGCAGCGCATCGAAAGCGCCCACGCCCACGGTCAGCGAGATCGGGGGGGAAGAGACGGCGGAAGCATCGAGCGGAGAATCTCCGTCGACAGACGACAGCCCGGTGTCTTCGGAGGGTTCCGAGACTTCGGAGAGCGACGACTCTTCAGGAGAATCGAGCGAGGAGGGCGCCGAGACCGAGTCTCAAGAAGCATCAGAAGAGGACGAAGCCCGAGACGAACGCATGATGCCCTACATGGGCGTGTCGTCGCGGTTCGCTGCCGCTCTCGACAAGTGCTCGGATCGAGCAGACGGGAACGACGCCACGAACATACTCTCGACCTATCGCTGGCCCGGCCTTCCTCTCTCTCCCGAAGGGCCGCTTCTGGCGTATTCGATCCTAGGAACCGAGTCTGCTGACTCCTCCTCGAATGCGGAAGGCGACCGTTCCGAAACGGAGGCTGCTTCGATCCTCGCAACGGCCACCGCGGCGCTGCGCAACGGGCAAATAGGCTGGGCCCTGAGCGAGTTCGAACGTGCGGAGCAAATCGCGTCCGCTTCGGGAGATACCGATTCCCGTATCGATGCGCTGCTGGGTCGGGCGGAAGCGCAACAATCCGATGGGCGGTACGAAGAGAGTACGGTCGTTCTTGAAGAGGCCCTCGAACTTGCGAGGACCCGGCAGGACCCGATTCGCGAAGCTGCTCTGCTCGGTGCGCTTGGCAATGCTCGAATCGCCATGGGCGAAAGCAGCGCTGCCGCCAGCATCTTGCAGACCGCGGTCCATCTGACCCGAGGTATGACAATCGCTGTGGTCGAGCCTGTGGAGACGCCGAGGGAGTCTGCAGAAGATTCCTCGACATTCCGCCTGCCCGAAGGGCTTTCGAGCGTCCTGCTCAACAATCTTGGAAATCAGCGGATGGTCGCCGGCGAGCCGGGGAAAGCATTGACGGCCTATCTCGAAAGCTATCGCATCGCAGCGGAAGCCGAGGACTGGCTACATGCAGCGCGGACCCGTGCGAACGCGGCTTCGGCAGCATTTCGCCTGGACGATATCGACCAGGCCATTGATTCCCTCGGTCTCGCAAGAGAAGCCCTCTTGAAAGCGGAAACGACACCTGCCGAGGAAACCGTCATCCGGATTCATCTCGCGCAGACGGGATCGTTCATCGCGGCAACTCGCTCGCCCGAGCGAAGTCTCGCGATGCTGTCTGCTTATGAAGACCTTCTGGCGGCCATCGAGAGTGCCAAGAATCAGGGAGATCTTCGATCCGCGTCACATGGGCTCGGCAGCCTCGGGGCGCTTTACGCACAGGACTACGGCCGTATTCGCGAGGCCTTTTTTATGACGCGTCAGGCGATCCTCATCTCCGAGCAGGCGCAGGCACCAGATCTCACGGCGAGATGGAAAGCCCAGCTCGGGGGTCTGCACGTTTCCGCAGGAGACCTGCCCTCGGCAATCTCAGCGTATCGGACTGCGGTCTCGCTTCTCGAGCTGACGCGCCCAGAAGCGAGTCCAGTCTACGGAAGCGCCGAAGTCGCTTTTCGAGCCGCTGTGGAGCCGATTTACCGAAAGCTCACGGAATTGCTGATCGAGGCGAGCCAATCAGAATCAGACGAATCTCAGCGTCAGGCTCGCTACAGCGAAGCAAGGAACGTCATTGAACAATGGAAAACGGCCGAACTTAGAAGCTATTTTAATGATGGCTGCGCCGCCGACGCCCAGATGGTCGATCTCGAAAACCTCGACCCCTCTGCGGCGATCGTCTACCCGATTCCTTTCGAGGACCGCCTCGAGTTGCTCGTGAGCCGAAATGTCGGCATCGAGCACTTCTCCGTCCCCATCGGCGAAGAACTCCTCGATGCCGAGGTCAGCCGCTTTCGCGTACACCTCGGAAATCGAGTTTCCGACCGCTACGAGACTTCTGCGCGCCAACTATACGACTGGCTCGTCGGGCCCTACCGGTCGACTCTAGAAGAATGGGGAATCGATACCCTCGTCTTCGTCCCCACCGGCAGCTTGCGTACGATTCCGTTGTCGGCCCTCCGAGACGATGAAGGGTTCCTCGTTCAAAGCTTCGCGGTCGCGACGACTGTCAGCCTCAACTTGCTCGATCCTCGCTCGCTTGATCAAGGACAGCCCGAGGTGTTGCTAGCCGGCATCAGTGAATCAGTTCAAGGCTTCTCTGAGCTGCCATCGGTTCCCGCGGAGCTCGCCGCCATTCGAGAAATTTTCGACGGAGAAGTCCTCCTCGATCGGGACTTCGGCGTCGAGAGTCTGAAAGAAGCGGTGATTGGGAGCGGTCGGGGGATCGTCCACATTGCGTCCCATGCGGAGTTCACCGGAGACCCGGAAACCAGCTTCATTCTGACGTACGACGAGCGGATGTCGACGGAAAGCCTCGCCGCGCTGATCCAGGAAATGAACTCGAATGGATCGGAACTCGAGCTGCTTGTGCTTTCCGCATGCGAGACCGCGGCGGGTAACGAGCGCGCGGCTCTCGGTCTGGCAGGAGCGGCCATCCGGTCCGGCGCGCGGAGCGTAATAGGGAGCTTGTGGTCGGTCTCGGACGAAGCGACCTCGGAGCTATTCGTCAAGTTCTACAAGACGCTGCGAGCCGGTCAGCAAAACAAGGCCGAGGCGCTGCGAACAGCGCAGCTCCAGCTGATCGATTCGAAGAATTTCACTCACCCTTTTTACTGGGCCCCCTTCTTGATTCTCAATAATTGGCTGTAATGCGGTGAAATTGGATTCCGACTCCCATGCGTATGATGCGATTCACAACACGTTCAAATGAACGCCTAATAGCCGGTCAGGTCGATTCGGCGAGTAGCCGAGTTACTGCCGCAGGAATCGGTTCGACTCTTCTTGCCCCGAGTCTTCCGCTGAGCGTCGCCCGCTTATTTGGCAGGACGCTCGTGATCGTCCTGTTGGCGGTGTCGACTTTGGCCGTTCTTGCGCAGCAAGGTCATGCGCAAGGCGGGGGGATCGTGCGAGGAAACCGTCCGGGGATCGTGCCAGGAATCCGACCGGGTGATACTCGACAAGATCTACTGCCGGAGAAGAGAATGCTCGAAATGCAGGAAGTCTCAGTCCTGCCTGCACTTCCCATCTCGCAAATGAGCGACATCCAGCAGATGGCCGGCGAGGATCGCGTTTTCGTCAAGTCGATTGACATCGAAGGCAATTCGGTCGTCTCCAGCCGAGCGCTGGGTGAAATCGCGAATCGTTTCGAAAATCGTGACCTCTCGTACTCCGAGCTCGTCGATCTGAAGAATCGTCTGACACAGGCTTATGTAGACCGTGGGTATGCGACATCTGGCGCGATCTATCCCGAGAGTGCGTATGACGGGGATGGCGTCCTGAGGGTCCAGATCATCGAAGGAACGCTTGGGCCAATCGACATACGGGTGGACGGACGCCGAAAGCCTTCGTTCTTCGAAACCAGAATCCGTCGAGCGGCTGGATCCGTTCTGAATGTACGCAAACTCGAGCGAATGCTGCAGGTGCTCAAACTCGACCCGCAGATCAGACGTCTCAAATCAAGTCTCGTGCCCACGGCCGATCGAGGCGTGGCGGCTCTCACCTTGTCGGTCGAGGAGGATTCTTTTTTCAACGCACGCGCGAGCTTCGACAACTACCGTTCTCCGTCCATTGGTTCGCTCGGCGGGAGCGTCATTGCGGAGTTCAACGACTTAGCCGGGTACGGAGACCGCTACCTTCTCTCGTATTCAGGGAGCGAAGGCCTCAATCAGGTACAAGTGATTCTTGAAGCGCCCGTAACGCCGTGGGACACCAAACTGCTAGGGCGATTTCAGCACTCCGAGGTCGAGATCGTGGACGCGGATTTCAAAGCTCTCGACATATCGAGCCAGGTCCAATCCGTCGGCTTCGAACTACATCAACCGCTTTACCAATCGCCTCGCCTCAGCCTGTCCGCCGAGATCGTGGGCGATTGGAGCGAGGCTAAAACTAAATTCGGGAACGGAGTCCCGCTAGGCGCGGAAGGCGCCGACGACTCGCTCCAGGTCAGCGCGCTGCGAGCGGGTTTCAGCTCACAATTCCGCTGGCGCCGCGGTGTGGTCGCCTTACGTTCGATCGGCAGCTTCGGTTTGGGGGCTCTCGGTGCTACGGCGCCCGGCAGGGACGACCATTTCTTTTCCTGGCTCACTCAAATGCAGTCATTCGTGGCGCTGCCTTGGCTCGAATCTGTGCTGCTGCTTCGTGCCGATGCGCAGTGGTCTCCGGACCGGTTGCCTTCTCTCGAACAGTTCGCGATCGGAGGCCGCTTTAGTGTGCGGGGCTATCGGGAGAATAGTCTCGTGGGAGACAACGGCGCGACGGCTTCGGCGGAACTGCGAATTCCGTTTTACCAACACGCTGCCTCGGATTTCGAGCTCCAGTTTGCGCCCTTTGTCGACTGGGGGCGCTCCGGGAACAGCAAACGTGAAAACTTTACCTCGCGCGGTACGCAATCTATCGTCGGAGCGGGGGCTGGACTGAGGGCGGTCATGGGAGAGTTTGGTTCCGCGGAGATTTTCTGGGCCCGGAACTTTTCGAACCTCGACACCACTAACGAGGCAACCCTTCAGGACAGCGGCATCCATTTCCAGCTGAGCATCGGCTGGCCAAGGTGAATTTCCTCTAGTGGCTGGAAGGCTCTCCAACAGCGAGGTGGACCACATGTATAAACTTAAGCTTGCCAGTGCGGTTATCTTGGCATTCATATTCACTTTCTCGACCCCCAGTGGCGCATCGGGTCACAATGATGGTGAAACTTCCTCGGAGGCGAATCCCGCCCCAGCTATCGAGACTGTGGTCAGGAAGGAAGAAGCCCTTTCCGTATTCGATCGGATCGCGCGTGGGGGGAATCCCGGTCTCCGGATCTGGACGAACGACGGCCAATCCAGCTATGAAGTTGGTGATCATCTCACCATTCACGTGAAAGCCATCCAGCCGAGTTATGTCACGGTCATTTACATTGACAGCCACGGTGTGGTTACCCTGCTTATGACTGGGGATCGTCGCCGCGCGGCTTTCGTTGGCCCGAATGTGGATTTAGAGATTCCCTTGAAAGGCGCGGGATTTGAGATCCACGCGAACCTTCCGACGGGTGTGGAGACGCTTTACGCCGTCGGGACTCCGATCCCGATTCAGTCCTCCTGGTTGATCGCAAAGGATGTCGAACTTTTCCCGACGCTGGATTCGGACAGAGCAGTGCAACTCGCGAAACGCCTGGAGGCTCTTTTGCAAAAGCGCAAAGAGTTTGACGGATACAGTGTGGCGCGATTCGATCAGGTCATCTCGTTACCACACACGCAGAACGCGACTGCGCAATACGCAGCGCTGGGCATCGTCGAATATTTCACCGGCCGTCATAGAGCGGTTCGCCGGCCGAAGCTCGACCTTGATATCAAGTTTCGGTCGGGCACTGCGGACCTAACACCAGAGGCCAAGTTGGATCTTCTTGAGGTGGGGAAGGCTATTTCGGACAAGAGGCTCTCGCGAAATAATTTCGTCCTGATCGGACATACGGATGACGTGGGGTCAGAAGACGAAAACATGGCGCTCTCGCTGCGCAGGGCCGCCTCAGCCAGACGATTCATCAACGAAAACTTCAGCGCTGAAAGCGTGGCGAATTGCGAAATCGCTGGTGTTGGAGAATCAGAACCGCTCTTGCCCGGCACCAGCCCTATGGACCGTGGGCTCAATAGGCGAGTCACTCTCGAAATGCGGAGGGAAGCGATGCGAGGCAATGCGGAAGAGGACTTATCGGCCTTGGCAATCACCGACGTCGAAGATATCGATTTTTCCGCGGCGCACGTTCCGATCCTCGACGAACGGTAGGTCGACGGCTCTTCGGGCGGTCTGTGATCGACAGGGCCGATGAGTGTGGACTTCCAATTGAATGGTTGCCTCAACCGCTGGGCCCTCATGTCGGTTCGCAGGAGAGGATTCGCGACGGCATCGGTCATGGCGACTGCGTAGGGTCGGCACTAGTCTCTCTTTGGCGGCATTGCGTATGGCGAGGCTCTTGTAGGAGCTGCAGCGGGATTTGGATTCGGTTCAGTGTGGTCGACGAGGTGTGAGCGTGTTTTACGGATGGCTGGTCGTGGCGAGTGTTTTTCTCGCGCAATTCTTCATGGTCGGTTTCTTCACCTACGGTTTTCCACTCATCGTCGAACCGGTCCAGATAGAATTCGGTGCCAGCGTGACCGAGGTGATGTTAGGCTTTAGCCTCGGTGCGCCGGTTGGTGCCGTATTTGCGCCGATTGTCGGTCCCCTCGTCGATAAGTGGTCTGCTAGAGGTCTCGTGATCATTGGCGTACTTATTTTGATCCTGGCGCTGACGATCATGTCGCTCTCCCAGACCGTTTTGCAATTCGCCATTGCGATGGGCGTACTGCTCGGGAGTGCGAATCTCCTCTTAGGCCCGCTGACCGGTTCGACCCTCGTTGCACGCTGGTTCGATTCACGGCGGGGCTTCGCGCTCGGGATCGCTGCGACCGGAACTTCGGTCGGTGGGATCGTGATTCCCCAGGTACTCGGCTATCAAATCGCTGAGGCGGATTGGCGGGCTGCACTGCAGGCGCTCGCAGCGGGCGTAGCCATTGTCGTCCTTCCGCTTGCCGTGTTCATCATTCGAGATTTTCCGGGTGATCTCGGCCTGCATCCAGACGGCGCCGAGGCCGCATCCTCGCAGGCCCAGTCGGCGGGTGGTGCCGATGCGCTCACCCTGACGCAAGTGCTCAAGCGTTCGGCGTTCTGGCTCATGGGGTGCAGCCTCGGTTGTCTCTTCATGGCGTATGTCGGTGTTCTTTCGAATCTCCACAAATATGCGACAAACCTGGGCGTGGATCCCCAGTCGGCGACAGGGCTCATCACCACGATTGCGGTGGCCGGGTTCATCGGGAAACTCGTTCTCGGTTGGGCGGCTGACCGCATCGGATTGAAGATTGGACTGTGGGTTGCGCAGGCGCTGGCCATTGCCGGAATTGGGTGTTTATCGCTCGAGCCGGCTTTTCCGGTGATGCTCGTCGGGGCCGTGCTCATGGGACTTGCGGCTGGCGGGATGTTGCCGGTGTGGGGAGCGATGGTCGGCACTGCGTTTGGCGTCGCGAATTTTGGGCGTGTGATGGGCTTGATGATGCCGGTCATCGCGATCTTCAATATTCCCGGCCCCATCCTTGCGGCGAAAAGCATGGACCTAACACAGAGCTACAGTTCTGCGATGCAGGGTTTCGTTGGCGTGATCATCGTGTCGGCGCTCTTACTCATACCGCTCCGGCTTCCGATACGCGATGACCCGGCCGGTGGCGCGAAGAGATGGTCGAGTGCTGTGGGCCGGACTACGTGACGCAGATGCTCGAAGGACTCGGGCACTGGGTGAACGCTGCGGACCGCGGTCACCTCACCTGGGGCATTGTTCACTTCCAGAAGCGCGGCTGGGGAGGGCGCCTGTGAAGGCTGACTGGTCTCGCATCGAGCCCGCGGTCTTTCTCTCTTCGGCGGCTGTCGTCGTATTAGTCCTCGCGTTCGGAGTCATCGACCCGGACAGCGCGAAGGCTGTCTTTCTCGGCCTGCAGGACTGGATCGTCGGGACCTTTGGCTGGCTCTTTGTCGGCTCGACCGCCTTCTTCTTGGTTTTTTCGATCTGGTGCACGCTCGGTACACGCGGACGCCTCCGTCTCGGTCCGGAAGGAGAGGCGCCCGACTTCCCGCTGCACTCGTGGTTCGCGATGCTCTTCAGCGCGGGGATGGGCATCGGCATCATGTTCTTCGGCGTAGCCGAACCCGTGATGCATTATTCCAGTCCGCCTTCGGCCGCGGTCGGAAGCGCGCAAGCCGCACAACAGGCGATGACGATCACGTTCTACCACTGGGGTCTGCACGCTTGGGGTGTGTACACCGTGATGGGCCTCGCAATCGCCTACTTCGGACATCGCAGAGGTCTACCGCTCGCGATCCGGTCGACGCTCTACCCTTTGTTAGGCGATCGAATTCACGGCTGGATCGGACATAGCGTGGATGTGTTCGCGGTCTTTGGCACGCTCTTCGGGCTCGCGACTTCGCTCGGGCTGGGGGCGATGCAGATCAACGCGGGACTCCATAGACTCTTCGGGACTGCTGAATCCACAGGCGTCCAGGTTGGGCTCATCGCATTGATCACGGCGGGGGCGACGACTTCCGTTGTTCTCGGCCTGGACAAGGGCATCCGACGTCTGTCCGAGCTGAATGTCGCACTCGCGACGCTCCTGTTGTTGTTCGTTGCTGCCGCGGGACCGACGCTCGTTCTCGTCGAGGCGTTTCCGGCGCACATCTTTGACTACCTGGTCGCGTTGGTTCCCTTCAGTACGGGCTACGAGCAGCTCGGCGACGGCGAGTGGCAGAAATCCTGGACCCTTTTCTACTGGGCGTGGTGGATTGCCTGGTCGCCGTTTGTGGGAATGTTCATCGCTCGCATTTCGCGGGGTCGAACCATTCGCGAGTTTGTTCTGGGCGTACTCCTCGTGCCGACGTTGGTCAGCTTCCTGTGGTTTACGGTGTTTGGCTGGTCGGCGATCACCCTCGATGCGCAGAGCCCGGGCATTGCGACGGCCGTCGCAACCGATCTCTCGACGGGGATCTACGCCTTGCTCGATCGGCTCCCCGCTGCTGGCATGACGTCGCTGCTAGCAGCGCTCGTTGTGGCGATTTTCTTCATCACGTCCTCGGACTCCGGATCCTTCGTCGTCGATATGCTGACCTCGGGCGGCGATCCCGATCCGCCGATCTGGCAGCGCGTGTTCTGGGCGGTGAGCGAGGGGGTGATTGCGGCGGTTCTACTCGTTGCTGGCGGCCTTGCGGCCTTGCAGTCCGCCGCCATCAACACGGGGCTCCCGTTCTGCGTGATCTTGCTCTTTGTGTGTCTGGGGCTTGGGCGAGCGCTGCGCGAAGAGGGCAGGGCGTCCCGCTCGGGATAGTGGTCGGAAGCATCAGTTCGGAACAACCGCGGGACAAATTGGGCTTGCTAGTTCGGCTTCGAGCTGGTGGCTGCCTAGCAGTTCGCCTCTGATCTCGATGCTACTTCGTCCAGGAGTTCGAATGTCTGCGCAGCGATCTCGGCCCATTCCGTCCTGCGTTTGCAATCCTGCATGCCCCGCCCAGACGCGGCGACCTGTTCCACGGTCAGAGATTCCAGACAGCGAGTGAGATCGTCGCGCGTCGAGCCATACCCGATTGCGGCTTCTCCAAAGACCTCGTGCAGGACCGGCCAGTCTGAGATGATTGCGGCCTTCTCGGCGCCGATCGCGTCGAAGGCCGTTCCCGTCATGAGCATGCCTTCGTTGAAGGGCAGCACCAACGCATCGATGACCGAGAGACGCTGCTGATAGACGTGATCGGGCTCGTGCGAGCTGTCGATTGCATGGATCCTAGGGTCGTCTGGAACGTCTTCGCCCGAGATACAAGCAACGAAGAGCTGTAGATCCTCGCGCGCACAAGCATGGAATGCGTCGAGCACCAATTGCACGTCCTTCTCGATCCGCGGCGCGCCGATGACGCCGAGCCGAATCGCACACGGTGACAAGCCGAGTGCCGCTTCGGTCTTCACGCGGTCGACTTCTCGATATAGGGCGTGGTGGTCTCCCCAATGGCCATGCGGAATCACCCTGTGCACGGTTTGTTCGCCGTATTCGTAAGTGGCCAGCGCCTTCTGCTTGCCCCATTCGGTGTGATGGATGACGGCGTCTGCGGCCTTCGCCCACATTCGATAGAGCTCGCGCCCTTCTTCTCCGCGGAAGTGGTGTGGGGCAAAATTGTGGTTCGTCCACACAATGCGAACACCGGCATCGCGCAAGGCCGCGAGAGCACGAACATTTCGATCCAGATCAGGCCCCTGCCACCACTCTGGCCAATGCATGTGTAGGACATCCGTCTGGTCGAGCTCGAGCGGCAGTCCAGGAAGTTCGGCGGACGCCTGGCTGGTAACGACGCGGTCTCGAATCGGCCGGTAGAGCGCGCGGTTATAGGGATGCGTCTGCGCACTGGTCTTGATTCGCAGCCGAGGCGTTACCCGCCAACGGAGACGCACGCGCTGCGCCGTTTCGAAATCCAGCTGGTGCACAGCACCGAACTCGGACCAGAAGCTCCGGTACTCCGCGAGGCCCGAGACGTCGATTCGGCTCACGCGATGTTCCGTGTCGCACTCAAATTCCACGTCGAGCGGCCGCTGCATCAATTCGGGAATCTGCAATGCGGCGGCTTCGACCGTCCTCGAGTCGCCTTGAATCTCCAGCTCTTCTTCGACCCATAACGAGCGCCCTTCGACCCGAAGGCGCGCGATGCGAGTGCCTTCCAGCGCGGCCGGCTGTTCGGGGCCCGCGGCCGGCTCCCGCCAGCCCGAGTACTCGACCTCGATCTCGCCGGGCCGATGCTCCACCCGAGTCGGTGCACCGGCTGCCACCAGCTGCTTTCCGCCCACGTGCAAGACCGGGGTCATGCTGATGGGACCACTCGTCGGAACTTCAAACAGGCCGGGCGCACGCGGCGCGGGCAAGTAGTCCGAGCTGAAGCCTCCCACGAGAGGCAACACGAAAGACATATTCTGGCTGCGAAGCGCCCAGGCAGAAGCGGCGGCATTCCGCCCGCTCGTTGCGAAAGCAATGCGGCGATCCACCGCTTGCCACGCATCGAAAGGCTTGGCGGCGCGCAGCTCGCCGACGCTCCGAAGCAGAAGGGCCGCTTGGGCGAGTTTGCCGAGAATATCGAGTCCCATCTGCAGACGTCGATCGGGCCCGCGATAGAACATTGTCGAGCGCTGCTGATGCGCTCGGATGACGCCATTCGAGTACCAGCCGCGCAGCTCTTCGAAACTCCACGCGGCACGCGCGAGCCAGGTTTCCGGATTATCAACGAGCCCGCGTGCCGTACCGATTGCAGCCAGCTCGATCGTCATCGCGATGCCCAGCGCACCGACCGACCGACCCCACACGATTGCGCCGCCGGGAAGCGCCAGCGAGTCGACATCCCCGAGCACCTTGCGCAGTCCATCCTCCCAGACCTTTCCAAGTCGCTCGGCGAGCGGCTCGGCGAACAGGAAGATATCCGGCGTATAGATGTCGAACTGACCACGCGCTTCGTTGCTGTCGTCGATCCAACCCTCAGTGGCCGGCAGCATCAACTGACGACTGCGCTCGCACAACTCCTCCAGCAGGCTGGTGTCGTCGAGCAGGCCGAGCTGATGGCGGGCATGCTCACAGCGGGCAACCACCACCGCGTAGTTCTTCGGGAGCTTGCCCTCGCGAACCAGGGGAGCCGACTCGCTGGAGTCGAAGGCTTCGCGAAGATTTTGCAACTCAGACTCGGAGAGCTGTGCCAGCCTCGGATTGTCATGATACCCGCCGAGGCGCTGCAGGCTTTCTGCCGCGCGATAGCTGAAGAAGGTATGGGTGTTGCGACCGTCGAGGCCTAACAGGGTATTCAGCAGCGTCTGGTCGAGGGGAAGCCCGCCGAGCTCCTTCCTGCCTGACCCGAATAGCAGGCCCAGATTGAAGGCCAGGTCGCTTCGGGCGTCTTGCCCAACGACGTGGCCGGCAAAGACTTTCGGCAGCCGGAATCCGGGCGCGTAGCGGCCGGCCAGCGCATCGATTTCTGTGGCAACGAAATCGAGCATCGCTTCCGCAAGCCCATTCGCAGTCGGTCGATTTTCCTGTTCTTCAGAATTTTCCATGGGACCTCAAGTGCTGCGGTCGTATCGGTCTGGGTCGAAGAGCCACTCGGGAGTCTCACCTGAAACGAATCGCGCGACATTGTCGACACAGATTTGCTGCATCGGCGTCAGCCCGGGCCGCGGCGGCCATTGCAGTTGATCGAGCTGATGGAAACTGAGCAGGCAGTTGTCGAGCGCAAGGAGAGGGTGATCGGGCGGCAGATAATCCGGCTCCAACACATCGAGTCCGGCGCGCAATCGCCCCGAAAGCAGTTCTGCGAATAACGCTTCCTGGTCGAGAATCGCGCCGCGCGCCGTGTTGATGACCACCGCATCATCGGGAAGTTGCGCGAAATGTTCGGCGCGCACAGAGCCCGTCGTTTCATTACTGAGCCCGGCGTGGATGACCAGCACCTCACAGTCGTCGACGAGTTCTTCGAGCGACGCTGCACGTTCGCAACCTTCGGGCAGGCTCTCCGCATAGGGATCGAAGATGCGAATTTGAGATTGGAATGGCTGAAGAAGCTCTACAAAGCGCCGGCCAATAACCCCGCAGCCGTAGATGCCGACCCGGGTTCCCGCTAGCGAGCCGCGTCGCTTCGTGCGAACGCCCCACTTCTGCGATCTCGCGACTCCAACGGCCTTCGGCAGATCCTTGAGGACTGCCAGCAGGAGCGCCATGGCAGCTTCGGCAACCCCATTGGCTGGATGGTCACCCCAGTTCGATACGGAGACGCCTGCTTCGATGATCGACTTGGGAACCAGTCCACGAATCGTTCCCGAATAACAGCAGACGTAGCGCAATTCGCCGAGATCTTCGGCAAGCGAAGCAGGGAGCGGCCGCGCATCCCAACCCACGATTGCCACGTCATGGGCTCGAACCCGCTCGGTCATTTCGTTGTCGGACAACGCGATGCCGTTCTCCTCGAGCTGCAGTTCCCCGAGCGCTCGAAGCGAATCAGCGAACGCGTCGGTCCATACCGTCGAAATACGGTCGCCATTGGAAATGTTGATGATGCGCATCAGCCGATCGCCTCTCGCAACACCGACAGGTCGCGGACGGCGGATTTCAACAAGTCGGCGGGTCTGTCGGTCTCCGTTCCAAGCCCGTGGACGAACTCGATCGTGTAGCTGCCCGCGAAGCCGTGCGACTGAATCCGAACGATCCGCTCTCGCAAGTCCTCCGCGATGGTCGATAGGAGCGGTGCCCCCTGGCGCAGGAAGTTCACGTGCACGTGTGTAATGCGGTCGCCGAGCGCCGCGAACATCGAGTCGAGGTATTCGGGCTCGTCCCCCAGATGAATCAGCGCCTGCAATCGTTCCGCGCCGCCGACCTCCTCCAGGATCTTTTGCGCGACACTCGGGTCGTCGGCCGCCGTTCCCATATGACACTCGCAGATCAAGCGCGTCGCATCCGGCAAGGCGTTTGCGAAGCGCTCCAGACGGGGCGCATACGCGGCAACCGGATTCTCCCGGTCGTTCCCGACATTGAATTTCACGGCGGCGCAACCTAGCCGTTCGACCCACCCGGCCACTGCGTCTCGTGCTGCATCCTCGGGATCGTCGAAGGACACGTAGCTACTCCAAATCTCGATCGGAACGGACGAAGTGCGCAAAGCCTCGACTTCCGCTTCGCTGGCGAGCATCGCGTGGTGCTCCCACAGCTCGATTCCATCGAAGCCGGCTTCTCTCGCACCCGAGAGCCAGTCCTCCGTGGTGAGTGTTGGCATGCGATCGGGGGAGAGCGCACCCCAACGGTTGGGCTCCAGTGCGACAGTTCCCAGCAGAATCGGGCCGGGCTCGCGCGGTACGGGTTCGGTCGTTCGCATGAACAATGAGTTTGGGTTATTCCGATCTGCATTTCACCCGCCATTGCCTACTCTTGCGTTCATGAGGGAAGGCCCGACTCCCGGCAGAGCCATGGATCCAACTGCTCGATTGCGGCCCCGTCGTCGAGTGCGTGGCATGTCAGCCGTTCTGCTGCCCTTCGGCGTAGGCGGGGCAATCGATTGGCATGCCTTCGACGGGCTGCTCGAGTCGACGCTGCAGGCTGGGTTGACGCCAGCCGTCAATATGGACACGGGTTATGTACAGCTTCTCGACGAAGCCACAAGACTACGCGTCCTCGACGCCACCACCGCTGTTTGCGGCGGAGACTTTTTGGCCGGGGCGCAAGTTGCGGACGGGCCTGGCGCTAAGTGGGCGGCCGACCGTTACTGTGCCGCCATGGAGATGATCGCGACCCGAGGCGGAACCCCGGTCGTTTTTCCTTCGTATGGACTCTGTTCGCTCGACGGGGACGACTGGGCGGGCGCACATAGCGAATTGGCGCGCAGCAGCGATCGATTCGTCGGATTCGAGCTCGGCGACATGTTCGTCCCCTACGGCCGCATTTACGATCTGGATGCCTACGCCGCTCTCATGGACATTCCTCAGTGCGTCGGGGCGAAGCACTCTTCGCTTTCTCGGCAGCTCGAATGGGAACGGCTGGCGTTGCGAGATGAACGGCGTAGCGACTTTTGGGTGCTCACCGGAAATGACCTCGCAATCGACATGATCATGTATGGCAGCGACTACCTGTTAGGCCTGTCGGCTTTCGCACCTGAGCATTTTTCGATTCGTGACAAGATGTGGGAGGCTGGAGATCCGCGCTTCTACGAATTGAACGACCTGCTTCAGTACCTCGGCTGTTTCGCATTCCGCGATCCGGTTCCCGCCTACAAGCACGATGCCGCCATTTTCCTGCACCTGCGCGGACGTATCGCGAGCCCTGCAACCCACCCTGCCTCTCCGGAACGCCCCGGTAGCGACCGTGACGTGCTTGCAGAGATCGCGCGCCGGCTCGAGACTTTCTCGTGAGTACTGCGATCAAACTGACGCGGCTGCGGAAGCGGGCCCAATTCGAACAGCGACTCGAGGATCTCGGTGTCCGGCTGCCCATTGATCATGAGGTCGAATCCGACGGCCCGCTCTCCCAAACTTTCGAGATTGCAGGGCGCGCGGTCGGCAACCGATTCTGCGTCTTACCCATGGAGGGCTGGGACGCCACGGCCGACGGCCGACCGACCGAGCTGGTTTTGCGACGCTGGCAACGTTTTGGGCAGAGCGGCGCGAAGCTGATCTGGGGCGGAGAAGCCTACGCGGTTGTCCCTGAAGGTCGCGCGAACCCCAACCAACTCTCCAGAAATCCGGAAAGTGAAGGCGATCTCGCCGAACTTCGTGCGGCACTCATCACGGCACACGAAGCCAAAGGCGACAGCAGCCAAGACCTGCTCGTCGGCTTGCAGCTCACGCATTCGGGACGCTACAGCCGTCCGCATGGAAGCCCGTCACCGCGCACGGCATTTCGCGACCCGGTTCTCGATACGCGAGTCGGTATCACTTCCGATGCAGCACTCCTCAGTGATGGCGAGCTCGACGAACTCATTGGCCATTATGCAGCCGTTGCCCGAATCGCCCGCAACGTGGGCTTCGATTTCGTCGACGTAAAGGCCTGTCACGGATACCTGGGTCACGAACTGCTTTCCGCCCGGGAGCGACCCGGCCCCTATGGCGGCGACCTTGCCGGACGTTCTCGATTTTTGTTGCAAACAGTTGAAGCGGTGCGCCGCGAGGCGTCAGATCTCGCGATCGGGGTGCGCCTGTCCATCTTCGATCTCGGTCCCTATCAGGCCGGGGAAGAGGGCGTCGGCAGAGCCCAGGAGACTGCACATCGGGCATTCGGCCATAGCGACGGAAAGGTCGACCTGCTCGAGACGAATCAACTGCTCAGCTTGTTGAAAGAAGCCGGTGTCAGTCTTCTATGTACGACGGCCGGCAGTCCCTACTACAACCCACACTCCCAGAGACCTGCTTTTTATCCACCCTCAGACGGTTACGAATCGCCCGAAGATCCGCTTGTCGGCGTTGCGCGACAAATCCACGCGACTGCGCAGCTAAAACAGCAACACCCGGATCTTGGCATCGTGGGTTCGGCCTACACCTACTTGCAGGAGTGGCTGCCTCAGGTTGCGCAGGCCGTCGTGCGAGAGCAAGGGGCCGACTTCATCGGACTCGGGCGCATGATGCTTTCCTATCCCGAGCTTCCACGAGATGTACTGCAGGGTGACCCACTAAAGAGAGCACTCGTGTGTCGAACATTCAGCGACTGCACGACGGCCCCGCGAAACGGCCTGGTCTCGGGCTGCTATCCGATCGACCCTTTCTACAAGCGCCGACCGGAAGCCGATGTGTTGGCGGAACTAAAACGCAGCGCCCGTCAGTCCCAGACATGATCTGCCAGGGCCTGCGCCCTCAAGCTGAGTTCTGCGGCGAGGAAGGCATGACGCTGCGACATGGCGGTCTCGCTGCGCTCGAGCACGTCCGTGATCAACCTTTCGAAGAAGGGAAAACCGGTCTGCCCCAGGCAATCGATCTCCTCTTCGCCGTCGGAATTGGTCAAGAAGAGCAGTGACGCCGGGGACTGTCGGCTCGGATCGAGGGTCTTGCGAATCTCGAGACTGCCTTCCGTGCCGACGATGAAGCTGCGTCCGTCTCCCCAGCTGGGCAACCCATCCGGTGTATACCAATCCACGCGGGCATAGAAAGACGCGCCGTTGTCTCCCGTCATCGAGCACTCTCCGAAGTCTTCGAAATTTGGGGAGTCGGGATGTCCGAAGTTTGCGACGCGCGCGAAGTTGACAGACGCGCTCTCACAACCCGCATAACTCAGGAACTGCTCGACTTGATGGGAACCCAGATCCGTCAAAATTCCTCCCGTGCAAGCCTTCTCAAAAAACCAACTCGGGCGCGTGGGCTTTGCGAGACGATGTGGGGCGAGGTTCAGCACCTGCAGGACTCTGCCAACCGCACCCGCCTCGATCAATTCGCCGGCGCGCCAGGCTGCATCATTATGCAAACGCTCCGCATAATAGACGAAGGTCTTTCGGCCCGTTTCTTCCACACCCCGCCGCAGACTTTCGAGCTGTTCCAAGCTCGTGGCAGGAGCCTTGTCCGTGAAATAGTCCTTGCCGCTTTGCATCACCTGAAGACCGAGCTCGACGCGTTCACTCGGCACGGCGGCCGAGGCGACGAGATGGACGTCGTCGGCCGCGAGGACCTCTTCGAAGCTGCGCAGCTTCGTGACGCCGGGATGGAGTTTGCAGAATCCGTCGAGCCGCTGCGGGTCACGGTCATAGGCGTACTTTAGAGTGCCACCGGCACTCTCGAGTCCACGACACTGACCGAAAATGTGAGGATGATCGAGGTGGGAGGCCGCAAAACTGAACTCGCTCGCTGCGCGCTTCATGGTGGCGTCCGTTTAGGAGAGAACCTGTGCCTTGCGCAAAGCATGCCAGCTCAAGCGTGTCGGTTTCGCGCGAGAATCAGCACGATCGTCGGAACGTAAGCTCACGACTCGCCGTCTATCGGTACTGGCTCGCTGGAGGCCCTACTTCTCCTTTTTCTTGAGCTTCTTTTCCTTCTTTTCCTTCACCGTCAGTTTGGTCTTATTGGTCTTCGCCTTGGGTTTCTTGTCTTTGCTTTTTGACATGCTTCGAGGGTACACCGGATCGGCCCTTGAGAGCCAGTGAAAGCGAGTGAAAGTCGTCGATCAATCCGATCGACCACCACGACGCACGACGCACGACGCACGACCGGGGCGAATCGGACGAATCTTCTCCAGGGTGGAGACATCCCGACGGGACAGCAGGATCTCCGTCGCCCTTCGGCGCTCAGAAATATGCCGTACGCTCCGCTCATGAAGGGTTCTTTCAACTACCTCGACAAGAGTCTCGAATCTTCGCTTCGAAGTAATGGTCGCGTGTTCACGAGGCGAGATCGAGATGGCAGTGACGCCGGGACCGACGGCGTCGTCATCGATCGCCACGTGCAGCGAGTCGACGACGGCCGTCAACTCGAAGGCGACGCGCGCTGCACTTTAGAGCGAAGCGGATTCGAACTCCTCGGCAGCCCGCTGCGCGATTCGAGTCTGAATTTTTTCGAGCTCGAACCGGTCGTTGAACACTACTACCGGGACTGTGCCTCACTCGTGCGGGAAGCCACGCGCGCTCGTGACGTCTACGCCTTCGATCACAACGTGCGGTCCGCGGATGGAAAAAAGACTCGGCGGAGGCTGGCCGGTGGACAAGAAGTCCAGGCGCCGGCTCGAATCGTCCATGGTGACTATACGTTGATGAGCGCTCCACAGCGCGTTCGTGATCTGACTCAGCCACCGGGTCACAACGACACTCTTCTCGGAAGGCTTGCCGACGGGGAGTCCCTGATTTCGCAGGCGCAACACGAACACGTCGTACAGGGCGGGCGCTTCGCGCTCATCAACGTTTGGCGCAACATCAGCGACGAACCTGTTATGCGAGACCCGATCGCATTCTGTGATGCGCAGAGTGTTGATCCAGAGGATCTCGTTGTCTTTGAAATCCGCTATCACGATCGCGTCGGCGAGAATTACTTCGCGAAACACGCCGATCGTCATCGGTGGGTTTTCTATCCTGAAATGACACGCGACGAAGTCGTACTGATCAAGCAGTGGGATTCAGCGGGAAGTCTCGCTTGCTCGGAGGGCAGGCAGGCAGACTCCTCGGCCCGCGACTCCCCGTGCACATTCAGCTTCCATAGCGCTTTTTTCGATCCGAAAACACCGGAGGATGCCCCGGCACGCTGGAGCATCGAAGTGCGTTGCATGGCATTCTTTGACTAACGCGATGGGTCGGCGCGCAAAACCAATAACGGATTTTTCAAGACTCTGAAGAGTCACCAGGGAAAAGGATAAGACGATGACGATGACGACCGGGTTGGAATTGCTTGATCCCAATGTCTACGGAGAAAAGGGACCGCCACACGAGACCTGGAAGCGGCTTCGCGCCGAATCGCCGGTTCATTGGTGTGAAGTGCCGGATTTTGAGCCGTTTTGGGCGATTACACGACACGAAGACATCCGGTCGATTGCTCGGCAGCCTGACGTTTTCATCAGCGGAAAAGGCATAACGCCGCTTTATCGCGATCCGGCGATGAATCGCAATGAAGGCCCCGGCGCGATGAGAGTCGTCATCAACACTGATCCGCCGGAACATCGAGAGTTGCGAAAGGTCGCTAGTCCTTGGTTCACGTCGCGGGCACTCAAGTCGATGGATGCGGCGATCTTGAAGAGCGCCAGGGAACTCGTCGACAACTTGGCTAAGGAAGGGGGCGAGGGCGAGACCAATCTCGCAAGCGGGATCGCGGTCAGTCATCCGCTCCGAATTCTCTCCACGGCTCTCGGTGTTCCCGAAGAGGGAGAGGCGAAAATTCTCGAGCTCTCAAATCGCTTGTTTGCCGCGGAGGATGAGGATCTTGGATCGGGGCGGTCGCCCGAGGAATTTGAGCGTCTGGGTCGCGAGTTCATTGAACTCTTTCTTCCGATCATCGCCGATCGCCGGGCCAATCCAACCGGCGATCTGGCTTCCATTTTGGCGAATGGCCAGGTGAACGGCGAGGCGATGGGGCCGGCAGAAACTCTGGGCTACTACCTGATTGTCTTCAACGCCGGTCATGACACAACGAAAAACGCCCTCGCGGGTGGGTTTCGAGCTCTGATCGAGAACCCCGCGGCGTTCGACGCGGTGAAAGCCGATCCGACTCGCTCGCCCGCACTGGTCGAAGAAATTCTTCGCTGGACGTCATCGGTCAACTACATGAAGCGAACGGCCGCACGTGACACTGAGATCAATGGCCAGAAGATCAAGGAGGGGGAGGCGGTGATGATGTTCTACGGCTCCGCGAACCGCGACGAATCCGTCTTCGAGAACCCTTATACATTCGACCTAGACCGTTCTCCAAACAATCATCTCGCTTTTGGCTACGCAGAGCATTTCTGCATGGGCGCCCAATTTGCTCGCCGATCCATGCGAGCGATTGTCGAAGAACTTGCGCGACGAATCGATCATTGGGAGATCATCGGTGAGCCCGAGTGGATCTCGTCGAGCTTTGTGGTGGGCCTCAAACATCTGCCCGTGTACTACCGCATTCGCAAGGATTCTTAGAACTCGCGAAGAAACAGAATCACGGTCAGAGTCGCTTTGCAGTCGGATCCTTCCAGATCGGCCGAGCTCTCATCTCGCGCGACCAGTCGGGCACAGAACGGTTGGCTCCGTCGCTGTACCCCAGAGCCAACTCCTGGCTTTCCGGCGCTATCCCTCAGCGATCAGCTCTACCGACTTTCCACGCAGCAAGGGGAACACTGTCATGACCTTGTCGTAAACAGCAACCACACGCACGTGGTGTCCCTTTTCGTAGCCGTGTAGCTGATCGTGCAGCGCGGCGGAAAAGCGGATCATCGCGGTGTCAAGCCCCGCCGGTCCATCCGTCATATTGAGAACCAGCGTTACTTCGCCAGACGAAGCCTCCGCAATGCGATCCACGTAGCCGTTCCAGGTCACCTGGGTACCGACCATCTCGTCGCGAATCTCTGCCTCCATGCCTTCCCTGATTTTCTTGGATTTCAGATCCACCGCAGCAGCACCGCCGAAGCGTGCGAAGTAGGCCTCGAAGGAAATGTCATTCTCGGGATGCACGTCTCCAGGTGGCACTGGCAGTGGTCCTAATGATTTGTCGGCGGGGGCCGGTTTCAGCACCGGCGTGGGGTTCTGTACAAGAGAGGAAGGGGATTCGGACGATTGGTCTACGGGAAGCAGCAAAGAGACCCCGATCGCGAGTACGACAATCGCTCCTAGTATGCCCCCGGTTCGCAGCCTCGACATCTAATTAGTCCCCAATCAATTCCAGTTGAACTTCATTGCGATTGGCCGGCCCGACTTGGAAGTTTCAGGTCCGGTCAACCTCTAGAGGGTCACTAGAGTAGTCGGTGATTGCCAAGGGTATATGAAGGGAAATCGATCGACGCGAAAAAAAGTTTTCGACCGTTATGTTGGACGTCCCTTCTTGCTGGATCGACGTCAGCGGGGAGTCGCCAATTGGTCGATCAAGTTGGTGAGTTGTTCCACCTCGGTGAGGTTCTCCGTGGAAACCTCGATGACGCCGGACTCTGTGCGAATCCAAACGATGTCCGGCCCGTCAGCGATCGGAAACTGAATCGCCTCAGTTCCCCGGGAAACCGCCGTGATCGTGTCCGGCAGGATGAATCCGAGAGAGAAGGCGTTGCAGATCCAGCGCTCGTTGGCGCAGGTCATCATGATCGGGCTCCCCAGCGACACGCGCTTGAGCTCGGGGACTGCAACATCGCGCGGCTCTTCGTCACCGTTTTCGCGCCGGGCCCCGTCACGTTCATTGCTCCATCCTTGCTTACGTTTGTCATTGCTGCGCGAAGGCGTCTCGGGGTCAGTCCAGTCGTCGGGCGGTTCTGCGTCGCCGCGCGTCGAGCGTGGAACTGCTGCTAAGGAGATGCCCCTCGCAGCGCGCCCGGCGTCACTCTGAGAGCGATCTTGCGTTACTTCCGCGGTGCGCGTCTCGGAGGAACGGGTCCTCTTGCGGAGAGCGGGAGCATCCATCGGTGTTCCGTCTTGCGCTTTGAGTCGTTCGTCGGCGGCTAGGGAAGACCCCTCCTCGTGGTGGACCGGCGGTTGGACCGGGGTGTCGACTCCCGGATCCAGGGGCCCACGGGACGCTCTCCGATCCTTCTTCTCTCGGGGAGCAGTCAGCTGACCCTCCTTGGGCCGCTGTCCCGCCGCAGACGCAGAGTCCTTTGCCGAGGTGCCGCGCGTGTCAAGGACCCCCCATAGCGGCTCGTGGCGTTCCGTGGCAAAGAGGCCCATGTAGACCAGCACACCCGTCCCGATGACCGCGCCGGCCAAGATCCAGATAAGCCCTCGCTTGAACTGCAACATGATCCCTCCGCCGCGCCACCCGAGTGCTAGGCGAGAGGCGTCTTCCTTTAGCACGCAACGAATTCGCGGCTTGTTCTATCTACCTACTACCTACTACCTATCTACCTACCTACTGCGCACGTCTGATCTATGAGCTCAACTCTTGTGAATCTCAGGTTCAACTACGTCAGGGTCTATACGAACCGCCCACAGCGCCGCGACAAGCATGATTCCAACGAGCAGCATAAGACCCGAAAGCGGAAGTGCGGGAACGAGGGGTGGCGCCGTGCAGCCTACGATCGGTTCGTGGAAGCAGCCGGTGATCTCGTCGCAACCATCCGCGGTGCATTCATCCAAATCGTCGCAATCAAGGGTCGATCCCGAGGTGCAGGCACCCCCGAAGCACATGTCGTCGCCCATGCAGGCATCGAGATCGTCACACGCGGCGCCCTCGTTGATGGGAGAGCCCTGGCAGGCGCCGGCGGCTTCGTTACAAACACCGGCGTTACATTGGTCGACGCTGGCTGAACAGTCGGTGGCGCTACCCCCAGTGCACACACCCGCCGTGCACGTCTCGCCTGAGTTGCAGAAAAGCGCGTCGTCACACGCGGCGCCCTCGTTGATGGGAGAGCCCTGGCAGGCGCCGGCGGCTTCGTTGCAGACACCAGCGTTACATTGGTCGACGCTGGCTGAACAGTCGGTGGCGCTACCCCCACCGCACACACCAGCCGTGCACGTCTCGCCTGAGTTGCAGAAGAGGCCGTCGTCGCAGACACTCCCTAGCACTTCGAGCTCACAGGTAGCCGAGCAGCAATCGCCCGATACGGTGTTGTTGTCATCGCAAGCTTCACCCGCCTCGAGTGCTCCGTTACCACACACCGTCAGCAATTGTGCGACGGCGAGATCGACTCGCGTGCGGGGGAACGACAGACCGCTGCTTGAATTTGTCACCATCGGAGCACCGATCTTGAGGGAACTCAGAATCTGATCAGGGGTCAAGCTCGGGTCCGCCTCCAACAGCAGTGCTGCTTGGCCGGCGGCATAAGGACTCGAAATCGATGTGCCACCAACGCTGATCGTCCCACCTCCAATGGTTGGAACCGTTGCCTGAAAGTGAGGCGCCAGAATGTCGAGGAGCGAACCGCTATTGGAATTGCAGACGAGGGAGTCCGCGAGCGCGGGTTCATCGGTGCAGATGATCGTCGAACAGGTCGCTCCACACCAACTCACGGAGGAAAACGATGTGTCGTAGACGCCACCCACCGAGATGGCTTCGGGGACACAGGCCGGAAATGAGATGCCGTTGTCGAAGCCGCTATTTCCAGAAGCAACGAATACCGACACCCCGAGGTTCTTGAGCTGCGCGATGCCGTCGGCTGTATTGCTTCCAGTGCACGGCGACGCTGACGCGTCGTCGTACGCGCCGAGATCGCCCAGGCTCAGATTGACGACCTTGATGCCGAGGGCCAAACGGTTATCGATTACCCAATCGAGCCCATCAGCCACGTCGGAAAAGTTGCCTGTGCCTGTTGCACTGAGAACTTTGATTGCCACGATCGATGCATCAGGGGCAATGCCCTGATTTGTGATCGAATTCGAAACGATGACCCCAGCGCTCTGAGTACCGTGTCCGTCATCATCTTCGGCCGCGGCCGGGCCGATTTGCTCATCGCTTCCATCGGGACAGCAACCAAGAGGTCCGGGCAGATTATTGCAGAAACAAGCCTCAGCAATCAGATTCGCGGACACATCGGGATGGTCGGTGTCGATTCCCGTATCGAGAACTGCCACTGTCACTCCGCTACCCGTCACCCCAAGAGATTGAACATGGGTCGCGCCCACGAGGGCCGCGCCTTGGGTGAGGGATGTGTACGCAATTCGATCGATGTCGATCGATACCACTTCGGGGTCGCTCATCAGTGCTTGGATCGCCTCAGCATCCGCCCAACCACTAAAGCCGCTGATCCACCGGTATTGATGTCCAACTGAGAAACGTCCGCGATTCATCCGACTGAATACCGCGCGTCGTTTGTTGCTAATGAGTTTGGGCCGCCCCGCCCGCTTAGTCTCGGGGGCGGATTTTCGCAATACAACGGAAATGCGGATTCCTTCTTTGGGAATCGGCCGATCGAGCACTTTGAGCAGACTCTGGGATCTTGGATCGGCCTCGGCTGAGCTTGGTAGCAGTGCGAAACACAACGCAACAATTAATCCCAAGCCCAGCAAGACGCTATGGCAGAAATTTGTTGGCCTTGTTCGCATCGATTTTACCGAAGTCCGATCCTATTAATGCGGAGGTCTCAGCAAGTGGAGGCCTTACAATCCTTGTCACGTTTCTCAATCGAACATTCTTCGTAGGATTCGAGAAGCCCGAACCACTTCTCTGATCTGTTCGTGGGTGAGGACTTGCGTGGAAGTTGCTTGCGAGCATCCACTTCGAAATCCTGTTGTGACATGTAGTTTTTCATCGTTGTGTGAAACGTATGTGAATACGCCACTTTTTGGCGGCGCTTGCTTCGTTGTAGGGGGCCAAGTTCGCTATTGGCATTCGGGCCTCGACCCCAGGGACTTGAGCGATTCAACCCGCGCAAATTGCCAGGTCCGATTTCGATCGCGAAGGTTGGACACGCGTAGCCGAGCCAGCCGCATAGCGTGAGCCGGCTCACGCGGTCGGGCTGGCTTCATCGGGATATCCGGATGTGCATTTAGAAGGACACCCGCAGGGACTGTTCCGCGGCCGTTACTGGAGGTCGTATGCGAAGTGCAACGAATGTGTCATTTCGGTTGCTCAACGCGCGTAGCTTTGACGGCGACAACGGCGCAGCGGGCGCCATGGTACCGACCAGCCGACGATTGACCTCTTCCGCTTCGGCTACGCGTGCTGACTCCCGGAAACTTCAGAAGGTGTTCACAAGCGGGTGTTACAACCTTCCCTCAACGACGCCACCACTTGGCAGGCAGTACCGGAGGGAAGGAACTCTACATAGACAAGTGGCTTGGTGAATAGAAAAGTGTCAATAATTTTGTCATGACGCATTTTGGCTTCCCCGACGTTCCAATCGTGGTGCTTTCGAAGATTCGTAGATTGACACGAAAGAATCGACTCCCCGCGCACGTCGAAAAGGCTTCGCCTCTAAGGCCGAGGCAGACGTTCGCAGAGACTCGAGCTTAAGTGGGGCGAGAGTCGTCGGGAAACAAAAATGTGTGATTAAGACCCAAGGTCCGACACGGTAGTTGGATGTGCCTAATTTTGAAGGAGACAAGAAATGTTCATTGAATGTAGCTGGTTGAGGTTTTCTCGTAGTGGATTGATCGCGGCGGCTATCGTTATTTTGGGTCTGAACTCGACATCCGCCAATGCCGTCAACCGAATTGACTTTGACCCCGCTTCGCAATCCTTGGCGGTCGGCTCGGAACTCACGCTCAACATCATTATGAACTTCGATGAAGTGACCGTTGGCGGCGGTCTCGAAGTAACATACAGCTCTGGTCTTACGTTCCAATCCTTCGACTTCGATCCGACCTTCACGGCAAACTTCGCATTGTCGGGGCCGGATCCCGGATCTACTGCCGAGGCTCTTGATATTTCCTTCGGCTGGCTGATCTTTACGGGGATCGGTGGGGAGACGGGTACGCATACCGTGGGCCAATTGGTATTTCAGGCGAACGGCCCGGGCCTGGTGCAGATTGTCATGGCAGAGGAGAGCAATGGGAACGCAGGCGCGTACTACGGCCCCGCGAATTTGAACTCGCCGATGAATGTGGAGTTCGGCAGCGCGACCATCAACGTCGTGCCGATTCCGATTCCCGAACCCCAGACCGGCATCCTACTTGGACTGGGACTTCTCGGTCTGTCATGGGCAGGAGGGATGGGGGCCGAACGAAAAGAAGCGGTATAACTGGAACAGGGAACTCGATTGACCGCCAACCTACTGCCCTCTTTAGAGCGCTCGGAGAACGAGACGGGAGAACGCGCACTGCGAGGCATGTGGCAAGCCCAACGAAACGAATCCAGTCTCAAGGTTAGGGTTTTGGCTTGGCCATTAAGCTGCTTTTTCCTGCTCCCAGACAACCCCCGCCGCGAAAGCGACGGGGGTTGTCTGATTGAGCGCACAGTGTGGCCGCTCTTCGTTTCCTTTAGCATCCGAATGTCCAGCGTCTGCTCCGTGATGTTGTTCTCGCGGCAAGCTTGCCGAATGTTCCCGACTGCTTCTGCAGCCTTCAAGATTCCGATGATTTGCTCCTCTGAGAAGCGTGCTCGCTTCATCCGTGTCTCCTGTCGCCTTCGAAAAGGCTAACTCAGAGGCTGATACCAGGATGGAGGGGCCGGCCAGTCCGTCTACTTCGTCGTCGATGTCCTGGTCGATCGACCAGGACATCATTCTGGCGCTTTGCGATGTCGATGCCTACCCAGGCGGTCGGTTGCGTGTTAGAAAGGATCGAAGTCATGGCTGGTCCTCCGGAGTGGGGGTTGAATGCACACTTCGATCCTACGAAAGTGCGATCAGTCATGGCTACTTCGTGATGTACTACGGTCTCGAGTTCGTAGAGAAGAAGGTCCAAGAATGGATCGAAGATCGACACATCAATGCTCGCTTCATCGATCCCGGCAGTCCTTGGCAGAACCGGACATAACGAATCGTTCAACGGCGTCTTTCGAGACGGATGTTTGAATCGCTGGCTCTTCGAGTCGGTTCGAGAATCTCGCGAAGCAACGGAGCATTGGCTTTACGAATACAACTTTGAGCGACCCCATGGGTCGCTCAGCGGGCGCTCGCCCGCAATGTTCTTTGAACAATGGGAACAACAGCAAAAGGAAGCAGCTTGAGGGTCAAGCGAAATCCCTAACTAAACGGCTGGTACCGTTTTCTTGGGCTTGCCAGTCGGTCTGTATCATGAGCCGGGAAAGCGCCTTCCGTTTTAGCTCAATCAGCTTCTGCCGCAAGGATGTAGCCGCGGCCGCGAATCGTCCGAATCCGATTCACCCAATCAATGCTGTTCATCTTGCGACGCAGGTTCCCCAAGTGGACACAGATAAGATTGTTGGATGTCTCAAGTCCTTCGCCCCACACATGGCGACTAAGCTGGTTTGACGAAATCAGTCGGTTCTGATTTTCAAGGAACAACCGTAGAATCAGAGTTTCCGTCTGGGTGAGAATCACACGTCTCCCACCCAGACTGGCTTCCAGGGTTTTGTCGGATACGGAGAGAGCGCTGTCTCTCTCTTGCACCCTCAGATTGCCCCCATTGGCTCGCCGGCACAGAGCATCAGCTCTGGCGACGAGCTCCGAAACCGAGAACACAGGTCCCATACAATCGTCGGCGCCGGCTTGGAGGGCCGTGACCCGGACACTTGCGCTGTTTTCCGAGACCAGGTTGAGAATTGGAGTCGTAATGCCCATCATCCGTATGTCGCGCACAATTTCAACTTCATGATTGACGATCAGGCAGTCGTAATCGGATGCGTCGCGGTCGCCGGTGAAGCTGTCGACAATATTCAGCACATGGGTGAGAGCAAATTTACTCGGCCATTGCGCGCTCATCACGAGGTCTCTAGTTGGGGTGTTCAAGGTACTGAATAGAATTTCACGTGTCTGACGATACTTCATTTCGTTTAAATTCCTTTTCTCACAGTAGGCAACTAACGACATACCCCTCAGATGTCGCATCCTATTAGGTGACGTGCAGGCCGACACTCACAATGCGTATGGTGCATTCAACCGAGAGACGTCAGAACTGCGAATCACAGGACAAGCGCCCCGCTTGCCTCTGCATAATGCAAGGTTAAGGCCAATATTAAGCTGGATTAAGCTGGGATTGAGAGCGTATGAAGGCGGACATGAACCCCCTGAATGGTTCAGCAGCGACCAGTGTTGGTTCAGGCAGCGGCAACTCGAATCGAAGCCGGTGGGGATGCCTACGCTATTGCCGATCAGTGCGAGCGTGATCATGAGCGTGCCTTCCATTGGGGCGGGGGCAGTTGGGTGCGCGGGAATTGCCCACTGGTTATGAAGCCCCATATTCACACAAACTGGTGGGCTAGTGGTAGTTTTTTGCCACAATTTTGCAATTATTGAATGGTATGAAGTGATTGTAAGCGTGGGGAATCGGCCCTGCGGGGGCTCCGTGGAAAGCATTTTGCTCAGCGGTCACCAACTCGGCGGCTGCCTCACGCGGCACGATTCGGCGTCAACGTACTGATGCGTACCGGGCCTGCCCCGCGAAACTCACGCCGCCGTTGGACTACCTTGCACAAACACGGAGGAGGGGAGGCGAATGCAACTCTGCCGCGGACGAAACGTTCGCTCTCGAGTTCGATCAGTCGTTTTTCTTTCGTGAACGGTCGCGGTATCGCGCGATTCTAGCTCGCCGATCGCCGCCTTCATTGCTGATCAACAGGTCGAACGCGCCGCTTTTTCGCTGGCGGACCGTGATGCCTTCGGCGTGCCGATGACGGCCACTCTTCAGGTTCTCGACTGCGACGATCTTCCCACGCGGCGTGACTTCGATCAGCGCATGCTCGCGCGCTGAAATGATCAGATAGGTTCCGGTTGCAGGGTGGCGAGCGATTCCAGACGGGTGGAACTGCTTCTGGGGGAGATGCCGCTTGATTTCGTCTTCGGAAATCCAAATCAAGTCGCGCTCGGAGAGTCTGCGGTTCTCGATCGACCATCGAAAGATCGCGACTCCGTCTTTCAGTCGCGAACCGTGAGTCGTCTTGCACGCAAGCAGTAGCGTTCGTTCGAGTGGTTCGTACTCGAGCCCTTCCACTTCACAAACATCTCCTACGCCGGTGTCGTAAGTCGCATACTCGACCGCCTCGTCCTGGTCGCCCTCCACAGCCTCGTAGAGTGTGCCTCTGCTCGTCACCAGGAATATTGATTCCTCGGCGATGGCAATCCCCTCGAAGTCCGCCTTAATTCCACTAGGCCCTAGACGAAAGCTCTTAACGATCTCGCCCTCGTCAATATCGATCTCATAAATAATCGCCTGCTCGTCGTTGTGCGCGAGTATTCGGCCGTCGGGCGTTGCTGCGAGACCTGAAATCTCACTCAGTCGGTTTGGCAACTTCCATTCAACCTTGGGCGATTTACGCAGCTTGTAAAAGCTAAGTGACGCTTCACCTAGGGGCGAGAATTGAGTCGCAGCCGTTTGCGCCGTTTTCCCTTCGTCTGAACACGCTGCGATCGCGTGGACTCCCCAGAACGCGATGGCCACGACACTGCAGATCTTGAGTCTGGCCGTGTAGGGCGAATTTCTTCGGGCTTTGGTTGCGAGTTTCACTCGTCGTCTCTTGTGTTGGGCGTTGGCAATTCTCTCGACAGAACGGCTTCTGTGGAGCTTGGATCGTAGCTTGTGTTTCCGATCGTCTTCTGAGGGGCGCCTAATTCACCGAGCTGTTCGGGAGATCGCGAAAATGGAAAGCCATTCCCAATGAGCCGCTTCCATTGTTCCTTGACGTTTAGCATGCGACAGGCCGGCCACTCCAACGTCGAAATTCAGACGATGGAATCAGTGTAACCCGCCAGGAAGGCTTCGAACTCAGCATCTTCTTTGTCTTTAGTTTAAATGGATTCTGTGTTTTAGCGTATAGTAGATCGCAAGATGTCTACACGCATTCTCCCTCTTGTGTTGCTGATGATTTTCCTGGTGCCGGCCGCTCACGCCGATGTGTTGATCAACGTTGGGGGGCGAACGGTGAACGTTCACGTTCCCCCATCGTACGACGGCACGCCGATGCCGGTGGTGATGCTTCTGCACGGTTATACGAGCAATGGTTTCTTGCAGGAGAGCTATATGCAGTTCGAGCCCCTCGCCGATTCGGAGGGCTTTCTCTATCTGACCCCGGACGGAACCGTGAACTGCTTGAATGAGCAGTTCTGGAACGCGACCGACGCGTGCTGCAATTTTTGCGGAAGCGGTGTGGACGACGTGGCGTTCTTGGCGGCGGTGCTCAATGAGGTCGAAACGCAGTTGAGCGTCGACGCGAATCGGATCTACCTGATTGGCCACTCCAACGGTGGGTTCATGTCGTACCGGATGGCTTGCGAACTTTCGGATCGCATTGCGGCCATTGCCAGCCTCGCCGGGGCGACTTGGTCCGACCCGCTGGCCTGCACTCCTTCGGAGCCGATACACGTGTTACAAGTCCATGGGGATAGTGACGCTACGATTTTATATCCCGGTGGCAACATCCTCGGAGTGACATATCCCGGCGCGGTTGCCACGACACAGGCCTGGGCGACCTACAACGGTTGTTCACTTACCCCCGACACGTCGGCGGCCAACATCGATCTGGACTCCAGTTTGCTCGGCAATGAGAGCACGGTTGCGCGCTACGAGTCCGGTTGCTCGCCGGGCGGCTCCGCCGAGCTATGGACGATCGTTGGCGGTGGCCATGTGCCGTTTCTTTCCGGGAACTTCAGCGGAGAGATCGTTGACTATTTGCTGGCGCACCCGAAAGCGACACCGCAGGTCGCAGTCCCGGCTCTTGGTCAACACGTTTGGTTGGTGTTGGCGCTGCTTGCCGCCGCGAGCTGCTTGCTGGGTGGGTCGGTGCGATACAGGCGGGCAAGTTGATAGCGGCCCGGAGCGGGTGAGCATGCCTCCATCCGAGGCTTGGTTGTCCTATTGGATAGTATCGGTGATCCGGAAAATGCAGTTTGTTTTTCCTGTCCTCAGACGGAGGGTCACAAGAGCCACGCCAAAAGGTCAGCCGGATCCGGCCCCACGTTCATCAAGCCTCGCTCGAGGGGTGTGGTCTTCTGAAAAGAGGGCCGTCCATTTGCGGATTAGAAATCGAGTTGGAATCGCATCTGACCGATATTGGTGATGCCCTCTCCCTTTTTGTCGGAGAGCACGTAGTTGAGCATCCAGCGAAAGTTGGAGTAGAGGTGCCAATTGATACCGGCCGTGATATCACGCAGCTGCCCGCCCCGGACAACTCCGTCGTCGAGGTCCAGTAAGGAAAATCGGGCAGCGAGTTCCCAAGCCCCCCAGTGGCCCTTTTTGGGAATGAACTCATGGATAGGCTTGAGTCAATCGAAGGTTGCAGAGTCCTTATCAAACTCCCGATGCTCGCCGGTCAATGAGAGGGTGGCCATTCCGTACGCGCCCCCAAAAAAGGCTTCGCCTCCAGCCCTTTGATTCACGACCGAGCCGATGAACTCGGTCTGGATCGAAACCCGCCCCGCGACAACGGCGAGTTCGAATCCAAACAGGTCCTGGCCCCGGGTTGGGAGTTCCTTTGTGTTGATCACCCTCCTTGCGAGGGCGGCCTCCGGACGAGCGCGATATCGAAATGTTTCCGCGCCTGAACGAAACTGGTGTATGTACGAGGCACCGAGGTGAACGAGATACTCGCCCTTGTTTCGGTAGAGTGGCAGCCCGGTCACCCGAGCTCCGATGTCGTAGGCGTCGTCGGAGCTGAAACCCTTACCGGAGTCATTTGTTTCCCCCCGTAGCGCCGCGACCCTCCATGTTATGCGTCCGTCCAGGGGCGCGTTCGAGAATTGGAACCCCGTCCCGCGTTTGGACACGAGCGCGTTAGGGAGTGCTCGTTCCATGAAGGTCGTGTATTGCGAGCCGGTCCTTCCGATCGAGCCGTGTCAGCGTCGTAGTCGATCAATGTCCAATCGTTTTGGATGTGACCTGCGATCTTGAGCTTGTGCAGACCATCCCCCCGCTCGAATCGAAGGCCGTTCTTCCATTTGAATGTCCAGTCAGATTTGAGTTCTTCCCGGTGTCGCGATAGAAGTAGGCGATAGCTGTCATCGCTTAGCTTTCCTTCGCGATTCAAGGTTTGCAGGAGATCCTCGGTGACGGTCAGCGAACCCGAGTCGGTCTTTTGCCGCCGCTCTTTGCTTCGGCCCCCAGTCCGTTGAGCCCGATCAGAAGGGCAAGCCCAGCAGCGAAAAACAAAGTCGAGCGGGCCGTCAAAGTACGGGCTCGTTGCGAAAATTGAGTGCGAGCACCTGACCGTTGATGAGTCGACAATCGCGAGGAATCGCGATGTGGACAGGCATGCCGTGAATCGCCAGCCCCATCATTTGAGTCAGCTGCTTGGGAGCCGTCTCAACACGCGCTCCGCGGTTTCGCACGCGACCCGGCGCTTGACAATGACTCGTCGACGCATTCAGCAGATAGACGGCGACCCCAGTCTTGATTCTTGATGGATCGATCGTTGGCGACACGTACGCGACGATCTCCTCCGCAAATGGGGGCATGATGGATGCGACCGAAGCGCCCTCTGCGATGGAGGCACCGACTCCCTTGACTTCCGCAACGATCCCAGACGAACTCGCGGTGACGACGAGGGCGCCCTGCTTCCGGATGAGCCCTATTTTTCGATATTGAAGGACAGCAATCTGTTTCTCGAAGTGGGCCTTGGACAACCGATCAACCGCGGATCCGTTTGAGGATTCACCTCTCGATATCGCCATTAGGCGGAGTTGGTCCTCACTTTGCTGCGCGCTTCTTAGCTTCGATTCGTTGATCACCAAGTCGAGTTCGAGATCGATCCGCTGAATTTGTTGATTAATGAAATGGGAAGAAAGCTCGACGAGGGGTGCACCGATCTCGACACGGTCGCCTGGTTTGACAAAGACTTGAGTTGTGAAGGAGGACACGAGGGACGGATGATTCACGAGTCCAGCGACGGCAACCGCGTCTGCGCGAGTGGCGCCCGCAGAGAGCCCGATGACGTGCAAGCACAGCAGGGCACTTCCCGCGAAGACGAAAATGCCGAGGGGTCTCATTCCCAGAATGTCGAAGAATGCGTCGCTCGAACGAATGAGCCGAGCCTTGAGGGGGCGATTATTGAGGGCCATGTGGTCCAAACCTTTCACTATCTAGATTTCAGTATTCGGAGGTCGAATCCTGGAGCATTAGGCGAGTGTCTTGCGCACGGGCGTCGTTTCGGAGGCCTTCGAGCAAGGGCGTTCGGTCGGCGGCTCTAAAAAATTTAACTTGGTACATCTGTTCGGCGAAACGCCCTGAATCGATGTCGACTGTGCTGAGCAACACGCTTCGACGACAGAATTCGTCGAGTAGTCCTTGGATCGTGGAGTCGACTTCAGGGGAGGGCTCAACGTTGAATCGCAGGACGCCGTCGAATCGCGTTCGAGATCCGAAAGGACCCGCCGACAAGTAGAGTGCGACGCCGCATAGCATCGCCGTACCGAGTAGACCCACCATCCAGGCGCCAACCCCCGTAGTGACGCCGAGTGCGGCCGCTCCCATGACGAAGACCAAGTCCCGAGACGTCTTGAGATCTGTGCGGAAGCGGATCATCGACAAGACACCGAAGAGACCGATGCCCGCGACGAGCGAGTGACTCATCGCCAGGACGAGTACCGATGCTGCGATACAGACGAGAACGAGCGTATGACTAAAGCCGCGCGAATAACTGAGTCCGACGTAGGTGCGCTCGTAGACCCAAGCAAGAGCCTGGCTAAAGACGAATGCGGCGAGAAGCGAAGAGAATGGCGCCATCCAAGTACCGGTGGCGCTGGCATCCGCAATCCAGATTCCAAAAGTTTCCAAGTTCATCCGAGCGCTCCCAGGGAGCGTGCGCTGCTGACGTCGCGCCCTTGTATCCAATGGCTGATGCAAGTTCCGATCGAGTATTTCGAGAAGCTTGTTTGTTCGAGCTGATTCCGGTGTATCACGTCCGTCATCCAGTGGGGGACCTTCGCGGCCTCGCACTTGAGCTCGAGCACAATTGGATGTGTGGGCAGGTTCAGGCGCCAGAAATCATCGAAGTGATGCCAGTTTCGATCGTCGGGGAAGAGGTCCCAGGTTGAGGCTGGATTGACTCGAATATTTCGATCAAACGTGACTCGTGCGTAAGGGTCGACGCGGGATTCGTATGCTTCGCGCAGATAGCGGACGCTGAGCTTGGGAAGTGCGCCCGAGGTCGCGACGAGATAGGCAAATTCCCGCAGTGCTGAGTCGCCCTGGCCGTCCATCGCATCCGATTGCAATCGGCCTCGTACCGCGTCCGGCACATTCTTACGCTCCACGACCGCCCGCCGTTTCTCGATGACGTCCGAGCGCCGACGTTTGACTTCGAGCGTCGCAAGAGAGTCTGCGGAATACGTGCGGACGCGTAGCTTCACGCGGTCGGGATCGCCCCGCTCTTTCGCGTTGTGGAATGCAAGACCGGGGGTATCGAGGTAGAGCGAGTTGATCGTGTAGCCGTTGCTGCCTGCACGACGTCCGGCGCTGCTGTGGAGATCAGGTGTGCAGACGGCGCTGATTTCGTCGCGAACTCGGTCAGCAACAGTCTCGTCAATCAGAAATTTGAGTTCGAGACGCTCGAACTTAAGCTGAGTCGCGGTCATTTTGAGCACTCGATGTCCGGTGAGGTAATTTCCCTATATTGATGACCGTGCCTGCCAAAGGAGTAGTCGAGGGGTTGGCAACAGCCGAAATCGAATCGTTTTAGACACATGGTATTTAACACACGCATTATCGTACCAGCAATCCGGTTTGCGTTCGTGGTCGCCGAGGTGGGAGATTCTCTCTGCGTTTAACGAATGGGAATATATTCCCAATTGATGAAATATGCAAGACAAATCGATCACGTTTTTATGCCGCTGGTGCTAGGGATAATCCGTTCTCCCAACGGTAACTTCGGCGTTCTTCTGAAGCGGTTTTGTCGAACTCCATGGCGTCGACCTCCCCGCCGTCCCGCAACATCGTTCGGTTGAGATTCGCGCCCGCGGGGCCTCGCGCGTCTCGTCGGCCTCATGCCCCCACAGGCCAATTGATTCGCGGGCTCCGGCGTGTTCGTCGCGTCGGACAGACCGTCGACCATGGGCCGCGCCACATCATTCACCAGCCCCTCAGGAATCTCCTCGGCGATGCACTCCGGCACGGGCCCCGAGGGAAGTCTGGTGGGTTGGTCGGAGTCCTTGCTCTGCGCTGGAGACACAGCGAAGACCAGAGCGGCTGCGATCAGTCACGGCGTCCGCGCTCCGATCAGATGGTCCCAACGATCGCGGATATTGAGAAACACACAGCGAACGTAAGCGAATGAACATCGACGTTTGCAAGACATCGACGAGGTCGTGTGCACGGCTTCAGATTGTCTTCATTCGGGCGCAAGAGGGTCCCGGCCGAGGATCGCGTCGGCTGCGCGCTCGGCAATCATCATCACCGGTGCGTAGATGTTCGCGTTGGTGATGGTGGGCATGACTGAGGCGTCGACGATACGCAGGCCCTCGACTCCGTGAACTCGGAATGAATCGGGATCGACTACCGAAAGCGAGTCGATGCCCATACGACAGGTACAGGAGGGATGAAGCGCAGTCTCGCCCTCACGCGCCACCCAGCCGAGAACATCTTTTTCGCTCACCACCTCTGGACCCGGCGACAATTCACCGAGATCGAACTCGTGAAATGCAGGCTGTCGAAAGAGTCTTCGGGCGCACGCGATGGCTTCGACCCATTCGCGCTGATCCTGCTCGGTCGAGAGATAGTTGAAGCGGAGTCGCGGTGCTTGCCGGGGATCCGCCGAGCGGATGCGAAGCGTGCCGCGGGCGTCTGACAGCATGGGCCCGATGTGCATCTGGTAGCCGTGGCCGCGGGTCGCCGTGGTTCCGTCGTAGCGAATCGCTAGCGGCAAGAAGTGGATCATGAGATTCGGATAGTCGACCTCGTCGTTGCCACGCACGAAGCCGCCCGCCTCGAAGTGATTCGTCATGCCCGGCCCTGTGCCCGCGAGCCACTGGAGTCCGATCCAAGGACGCCGGTGCCAGCGCAAGCTCGGCGCCATCGAGACGGGTTTCGCGCAGCGATGCTGCACATAGACTTCAAGATGATCCTGCAGGTTCTCTCCCACGCCGGGGAGATCGTGAACGACGTCGATGTCGAACTCGCGCAGGAGTGGGCGGGGCCCAACGCCAGAGCATTGCAGCAGCTGTGGCGAATTGATCGCGCCGCCAGAGCAGATCACTTCACCGGCATAGACGCGATGCGTGCGACCTCGCTGGGTATACTCGACGCCCACCGCGCGCTGTCCTTCGAAGAGGATACGTGTGACAAAGGCCCGACATTGCACTTCCAGATTCTTGCGCTGGGCGACCGGATGGAGATAGGCGCGAGACGCACTCCAGCGTCGACCTCCGCGCACGTTTCGATCGAAGCGCCCGAAGCCTTCTTGTATCGGGCCGTTGACGTCTTCGGTCATTGCGTATCCGCATTGCCGCGCGGCCTCGAAAAACGCATCGAATAGTGGACCCTCGCCACGGCCACGCTCGACGACGAGCGGCCCCTCACGTCCGCGGAAGGAATCGTCGCCGTCGTCGCAGGATTCCATCCGCTTGAAGTAGGGAAGGCAATGGGCATAGCTCCAACGCTCGAGTCCGGGCTGCTCGGCCCATCCGTCATAGTCGCGCGCATTGCCGCGCTGAAAGATCATCCCGTTGATGCTGCTCGATCCGCCTAACAGCTTTCCGCGAGCGTGGGCGATCCGGCGCCCGGCCATCTGGGGTTCCGGTTCGCTGCGATAAATCCAGTCGTAGAAGCGATTGCCGAGCGGGAGCGAAAACGCTGCGGGCATATGGATCAAGACATCCCACCACGCGTCGGGACGTCCTGCCTCGAGGACCAGAACTCTGCGGGCCGGGTCCGCGCTGATCCGGTTGGCGAGCACACAGCCTGACGACCCTCCGCCAACGATCACGAAGTCGAATTGGCGGTTACTCACGGTCCGACTACCATCTCAACGACGCGTCATGTCGCGCAATGCCCGAAACACACTCGAGCTGGGCTCGGGCTCGATCGGTTGCAGACGCAACAAGGCTGAAAGCCACAGCCCATCGGCGGCAAGACGCACGATCTTTGCCGTCGTTGGATCGATCCCGTCCGATTCGAGTTTCGCGTGCCAGCGAACAAAGTGCTCCCTGACTTTTTCGAGATGAGCGGAGTCCCGCCCCAGCGTGGACAGGATTCCCGCCATCAGCTGGGCCGAATTGTCGGCCGGCTTGCCCTCTTCGGTGACCGTCGAAGAGAGGTAGGCGCGAGTCCAGGCACCCGGTCGTTCCGGATCCGCCGCTGATAGAGCGACGAGTTCCTCGTCGAAGCGCGCGAGCATCCGGTCGCAAAGGCTTCCGACCAGGGCCTCTTTGTTCGGAAAGTGGTAGAGCAAGCCGCCCTTGCTGATCCCGGCGTCTGCGGCGACCGCATCGAGGACGAGCCCCGCAGGCCCGCTCGCGAGTAGTCGGGCCTCGGCGGCGTTTAGGATCTGTGCCCGCGCGTTCTGCTCCATTCATTCGCCCCTAAAGCGTTTTATCGAGATCGGGCTTTTTTTATCTTTACACCGTCCGGACGGTATAGTAGAACAGCGTGTATGTCACGCGTCCGCGTCGCGGGCGGCTGAACTCCAATGACTTTCCAACCCGCGAACCCCCGCCAAAGGTTGATCGAGTTGACTGACTTCCCCAAAACTGCAGACGTCGTGATCGTGGGAGTCGGAGGCATCGTCGGTGCCTCGCTCGCTCATTTCCTGCGAGAACTCGGCGTGCGTAATATCGTGGGTCTCGAGAAGGCGGGCAGCATCCCCTCGGACATCTCCTCGACGTCGCACGCGTCGGATTTCATCTTCAATACGGCCCACGACAAACTC
>DUCN01000018.1 GCA_012959805.1 Myxococcales bacterium
AGGCCACAGGGGTCTGCGCCGCATAACTAAGAGGGTGTCCATTTTTCCGGAACAAGGTCACTTCTAGGGCTTGTCGCTTAGTGATTTTAAGTCCTCAAACTACTTTCACACTACTTCCGAGCAAGAAGTGGCTGAGTCTCGACGAGAGTACGACGAACGGGTATTCAGCCGATTCGTAGAAACACAACGATTCCAAAGACTTATTGAGATTGATAATGGAGCGCGAGACCGGGATCGAACCGGCGACCCTCAGCTTGGGAAGCTGATGCTCTACCAACTGAGCTACTCGCGCACCGAGCCCAGAATACAATCTAACCGTGTGAATTTCCACGGGTTGTTGCGCAGTGGGAAAAGCACAGCAATTGACCCTCTGCTACGAAATCTGCGCCGGGTAGCAAATTGGGTAGCAAAAAGGCCACCGCTCATCGGTCCAGCCACCACAGCCGTAGGCTCATCCACGGATGAATGATCCACGTCACCACGTCCGCGACCTGGACGAAGCGGGTATCGACTTACGTCCCGCCAACGAAAGGCCGATTAGGCCGAGGCTCATAAGGAGTGCGGTGGAGGGTTCGGGGACGGCAACGAGCGTCCAGCCAGCGGCTACGGGGTCAAAGAAGGTGCCGGTGGAGTCGGCGTTGGCGTTGTAGAGGGTACTGACATTGCCGACCGTCTGGGGAAGGCCAACTACGTTAGCGAGTGCGGCACCTTCGTCCATGACACCGACGAAGCGAACGCTGGTCCGGGCTCGATCACGACACCCTCGACCGTGCCGGGCCATGAGTTCACGTAGTTCTACGAGTTCGACGTTGCACCGTATGGCGTGGACCTCTCCTTCCCCGCGATCGCCGGGACTTTCTCGACCAGTCCGATCGGCACATTCAGCCGGACTCGGCTTGGGTCACCGACATAACATACATCCGGACGTGGGGGGGCTGGCTCTACCTTGGTGTCGTGATGGATCTGCACAGCCGCAAGATCGCGGGCTGGTCGATGCAGCCGACGCTTGCCCGAGGCATTGTTGTCGACGCGCTCTTGGTGGCAGTGTGGAAACGCAAACCGAAGGAACGAGTGGTCGTTCACTCGGATCAAGGATCAAGGATCAAGGATCACAGTACGGAAGCGATGACTGGCTTCGCTTCTGCAAAGCGCACAAGCTCGATCCCAGCATGAGCCGTCGCGGGAACTGTTGAGACAATGCGGTTGCTGAATCGTTCTTCAGTAGCCTCAAGAAGGAGAGAATCAGAAGAAAGATCGACCGCACACGCTCTCTCGCGAGAGCAGACATCTTCGATTATGTGGAAACGGGGGAAGTCCCCCCCCGTTGCGGGCTTGCCAACTGTCTCACGAACCACAAGACGCTAGGCTTCGGGCGAGGCGCGTGCTCTCGTCGGGAGAAAATGGGTGAAACGAAGAATGGCGGTCGGATTCATGTTATTGGCGGCGATGCTGAGTGGTTGCGTTGCGGTCTCTCGGCAATACGAGGGCGCGAAACTTCCAACGGAGAAGCTTGCGGGCGTCGAGATCGGGGCGACGACGCGTCAAGACGTGCTCGATCAATTCGGGCCGCCCGTGGTCATTCAAAAACGCGATTTCGAAGGACTCGTGAGCTCCATTGGGTCGAGTTTTCAAGGCGATGAACTGACGCTTCAACTCGATCCGAAACTGCTCAACGAGGTCTTTATCTACGAATATCGTCGCGTGAATCGTTTTTCAGTTCTGTTGATCCTTTTTAACTACTTCTCGAGCGTCGATAAATCGGATCGGATCATGTTTTTTTTCGGTGATGAGAATCGGCTGTCTGGTTATGGGTTGAGTGAGGGGCTCAAGGAACTCTGAGTTGCTCCGCCGCGACGTCGACTCCCGCCGAACGAGGCAAATGAGGCGAACTGGTAGCCCCAGACGATGGCGGATGCATCTCCGGATCGCTGCCTCATTGCGTCGCTTTGCCGCCGCTGTCACGTTCATCCTTCTTGGTAGTAGTTCAATCGGCGGATGCGTTGCTCTTGCCAAGACGGAAACGGGATCGGCTCCATCGGCTCAAGTTGTTTCCGAGCTAGGTGAAAGCGCAACGCTCAATGACGTTCTCTCGATTTGCGGGGTTCCGTTAAAAACGATCGTACAACCCGATGGATTGCTGCTGATCTATCGAGCACGCTATTCCGACTTCAAACGCGTTGGTTTTGAGCCCGGCGTCGCCATCGGCCTCGTCGACTTCACGGGAATCGGGCGCGCGATTCTGCAGAATATTAAGCTCGTTTTTGAATGGGGGAAGGTCGAGGACCGAAGCCTGGTGGTTCTTGTGGGACCTGAAGATCGGGTGATCGGGCTCGCCTACCGTGATCGAGGTGATGATGGGAAGAGTGACGAATGAAGACGCGTTTGCCCCGCACAGCTCGTGTTCAAGAGGTGGTTTTTCTTCTCGCAATCCTCACACTCTTTGGCTGTACGCTCAGCCGTCTTCAAATTGGGCACCCTTTGGATGCAAAGAGCGCCGGTCTTGTTGCGGCGGGTCAGTTGACGGGCGAGGTTCTCGATCGCCTTGGCCCTCCAGACCGCGTCACACTGGTTCTGGGGGAGTCCGTTTTCGAGTACTTCTACCTCGAGGAAACCGATCGCCAACTCGAATTGTCGCTATTTCAAGCAAGCTTTGACTACGAGCAGACTTGGCTGAAAGCCGATCGACTGGTGATTCGATTCGATCGGGAGGGGCGCGTTCGCGACTACGGTATTAATCTCGAGACCGGAACGAGTCGTTGACATGGCGCGCCGTGGCGGATGAGGAAACATGAGACGAATCAGCAAGCGAGTTCTGCTGACGGGATACAGCCGCTGCCACCTGGCCGCATGCTTTACTCAAGCGCTCGGCTTCGTATCCTTCGCCGGGTGGTGATGAATATCTCGCTGTGGAAATGGAATCGTTATTCCCTCGGCATCCAGGCGACGTTTCACCTCACGTTGAGTATCCCAATAGACGGGCCAGTAGTCCTCGGTTTTAACCCACGGACGGACGATAAAAACAACCGCCGAATCGCCTAGTTCATTAAGCCTGATGTTGGGTTCAGGGTCGTGGAGCACTCGTTCGTCGCTATTAACAATATCAAAAAATATCTTCTCGGCATGATTAATATCATCGGAGTAGCTGATTCCAAACTCCATGTCGATCCTGCGTAGCCTCTGATGGGTGACATTGCGAATCACATCACCCCAAACCTTGCTATTCGGAATTACCAACATCTGGTTGTCGAATGTCAGGATCATGGTCGACACCAACGTCATATCTTCGACCACGCCGCGAATGTCCGCAGTCTCGATCGTATCACCCACATCAAACGGCCGATAAAAAAGAATCATCAGCCCGGAGGCAAAGTTTGACAGCACGTCCTGCAATGCAAAGCCGACGATAAAGCCAGCGATACCTAGCCCGGCCAGAAGTGGACCGAGCTCAACTCCGAGCTGCGCGATACCAAACAAGAAGCCGACCACCAAAACGAATCGGCCTGCCATCTTGATCAGAAATTCCCTGAGCAAGTGGGAAGTCGTCACAGATGAGCGCTGCATCGAATGACGAACAAGATGCTGGGCCAGCTTTGCGAGTAGCCGGGAGCCGAAGAAGATCAAAACCAGAACCAGCAATTTAAAGACCATGGACGCTGCGCTGGACTTTAGCCAGTCGAAAAACGTATTGCTCCAGTCACCAACTAACCCCGTTAAAACCTCCGGGTTGAGAATATCATCAGACAACTCTCCGGTCAGAGTAATCAGCGCTTGCTTATGGACCGCAGAATCAAGGCCGGATTTATCGAGCAGACTAATCGTTGCACGCAAACTCCCTGCAAAGGTCGAACGCAGATCTTTCAACCGCCGTAGATCGCGCTCACGGGCTCCGCCAGACTGCCCGGCCGACGTTTTATCGTTTGTCTTAATCGAATCACGAGTCGCACGGATAAGTCCTTCAATCAACAGTGCTCGCATCTGAAGCGCTTTGCCAAGGGCGTTTCGTTCAGTAGTAATATCCAGACCGAAGCGTTCCTGTAACCGAAAATTATCCGCCAATTCGACAAACAGTTCATCACCGCTCGGCATTTCAAGAGTAAGATCAATTTCTGCTGCCAGTCGCTGTTCGGGTGATGCGCTGCTGCCGGTAAGATCCACCAGTTCTCTGATGCGCTCCTTCTGGACAAGAATTTGTTTTTTTAGGGAGCCTGCATCCTGCTTAAGTAAATCACCTACAATATTTTCTTCTGCATCGGTCTTGACGCCAACCGCTTGCGCGTCGGCAAATGCACCTATTAATAGGGAAAGAGCATCGCGCTGCTGATTGCTGCGCCGACGCACCTCAATGCCGACGATGGTTGCAGCCGCGCCGCCGCCATAATCAAGCGACTGGATTTCTACTAGCTCATCTGACGTGCGCCGCACCTTCGCTATGAATTGATCAAGGCGCTCGCGCTGTTCAGCCGCCAGTTCCAGGGTTCGTTGCCGAGCCCTGGACGCTTCAGCGGTTGCTTTCGCGGCGTCGGATGATTGCGTTTCAGTTGTTACTGTTTGTTCAGCTAGCGCGTCCTCCTGAGCGGGCGCGCTAGCTGCCTGCAGCATTAAAAAAAACAACAGGGTAATTCTAATTATCACCGGTATTTCATGCTCCTTCGCGTCCAAAAGTAGGTACTAAAGTGTTAAGCGGGCGGATAGTCATTTCAAGCTGCGTTTTCATCACCACCAGTAAGTAGTCATATCTCAATCACGCTTCGAATGGGAGCATACCCTCCCGTTGCGGGGCGTGGCCCTCTCAGGCCTTATGATAATCGGCGTAAAGGTCGGGAAGAAATCCGGCCAGGTGATGCATCTCCATGCCGCAATGCACAAGCATATCGCGCCCGAGGTGCGCGCCGAGCAAGCGCGTGGACAGGGCGTTCGATCCGAGGATGCGGTTGATCGGGTTGCCCGGGCCAAGGGGATCGAGCTGTGGTTTGCCGAGCCAGAAGCGGCTGCGCATCTCGGAGCCGTCGGGGGTGGCGCGGATTTGGTGGATGAGATGCCCGATGGTGACCGGCGCTCGCCGCAGGCCGACCCGACCACAGACCATCGCGGTGGTGGCCGTGTCGGCAAATCGGTCGGGGTGCGAGAAGATCGTGGCCGGGTCGCTGAAGGTGATGGTGATGTCCTCCCGCCTGTCGCCGACGTACTCGGTGACATAGTGGGTGGTCATGTACTTCTCGCGGTCGCTGAGCTGCGGGTTGTCGCCCTGCATCTCGTCAGTTCTGTTCGCGATATGCGCGCGCGGGTGCCAGAGCTTGTAGCGCTCGTACTCCATATAATGCCAGCCCATCCACCATTCAAACATGGCCCCGGTGACCCCGGGCATGTTGGTGCGGACAGCAACAAAGACCTTGCCTCCGGGCAATTTCGTGAACCCGTTTTCCAGAGGTAGATAGCCCGGCTTGAGAAGCTGGTCGGTATCACTCATGGGAAAGCCCAACGCGCCGGCTTCGCCACCGTGCTGGAGGGCCTGTGCGACTTGCGGCTGTAGGGGACGCATCCTGGGATTCCAATATTGGGCATAGGGCTTGCCGTCGAGGTCGCCGGGGCGCATGCCAAGGTAATGGTCGGGTTTCATTGAGATTCGATGCCTCCTGCTCTCCTGCCCACACTGAAGCCGGAGCCGATCTTACGAGACCAAACGACCTGTACTGGGCGCAAGCGGGCCGGCGCGTTGAACATACTCTGCCGGGGGCGCGATCGTATCCGAAACCCCCATGCTTTGCGGGAAGGGATTTCCCGGGAAGGCGCCGCGTCGCCCCACTGGGAGCGTAGTTGTCAGAACGTCTAGAATGGGTGGTGGAAAAACTCAATCGGTTTTCGTTGTGCTCAGTGACTCAATTTTCTGTTTTCGGGTCTCACGACCAGGAAAGGTTGGTGTTCTTAATGAAGGAATCCCCTGGCAACGAGAACCTGGTCCGACGATGATGCGAATCTGGAAAAAGCAATTAGTGGTCTCGACCTTCAATCGTAAACTCTACGCAGATGAAATTAGTCGGGCATTTAACGCGAAAGTCATTTCACAAGTTCCGGTACACATCTGGAGCGAGGTGCAGCGTCTAGGAACCCAAAAATGGCTTGAGACTTTGCCTGCGGTGTCGGCGGGTCGATCATGACGACATGTTCGGCCGTCCAGACCGACTCGTATCCGATCTGCTCGGCCGACACGACGATGCGTTCGATCGAATCAGGGGTGCTGAGTCCACCTACGTTGAATCCGAAGAGTCCGTAGTCCATCTCTCAACTCCGATCGGCGAGGCCGGGAGCACGCTCGTCTGTCCATTGCGCGAATGCGCGCGGGGCGCGGCACCCGCTCGATACAATGGAAAAGCGTACACGAGGCAAGATCCCAGCTCAGATACGCCATTGGGGATAGAGCCCCCCTACGCACGCCCCGACGGCACCACTACAGAGCTGATTCGCCCTCGCGCGATTCACCCATCTGCGCCGCGATCGTTTCGAGATTGTGTTCGTGGTCGGCGGGGCAAATGCGATAGCCGCCGAGGACCAGGATCGCTGCGATCGATAGGATCGCGAGTAGCGGGCCATACACGAGGCCGAGATTGAAAATGGTCTCGGCCGGTATGGACTCTACGTCCATCTGTGACGAGAAGGCGATGAATGGACTTCACCCGAAATCGTGGTTCGCACCCTGTAGCTCGACTTCGCGATCGAGGGTGCCTCGACCTAGCTATTCCCGACTTCGTGCTCGAACAAATGCGCGTACCGCTCGCGCGCCGCTGCTCGCCGGGTCGGGATGTGGGCCGAGGGGAACAACCCGTCGACCCCCTTGTAGTCTCGCAGCACCTGCTTGGCGATTGTGAGCTTGTGGACCTCGGTGGGCCCGTCCGCGATGCCCATGACCTGGGCACCGACCATCATCGATGAAAACGGCATCTCGTTCGAGACACCCAACGCGCCGTGGATCTGCATCGCCCGCTGCGCGACGTCGTGATAAACCTTGGGCATCGCGACCTTGATTGCCGCAATGTCCTTGCGGGTTTTTCGATAGTCGTTGTACTTGTCGATCAACCAGGCGGTCCGAAGCACGAGCAACTTGAATTGCTCGATCTCTATATAGCTGTCCGCAATCTTCTCCTGCACCATCTGATAATCCGCGAGGCGGCCATCTCGCGTAGAGCGGGAAAGCGCGCGCTCGCACATCATGTCGAAACACGCCTTGAGCTGGCCGCAAGTTCGCATGGCGTGATGGATACGGCCGCCCCCGAGTCGGGTCTGAGCGATCACGAACGCCGAGCCGGGTGCGCCGAGCATGTGGTCGCCCGAAACGCGCACGTTTTCGTAGCGAATGTATGCGTGGCTCGCCTCGCTCTCGGGTTCGGTCCCGACCCCGACGTTGCGCAAGATGGTCACACCGGGAGAATCAGTCGGAACGATCAACATACTCATGCCCTCGTAGGGACTGACGTCGGGATCCGTCACGGCCATCACGATCAAGAACGACGAATACCGAGCGTTCGAGGAGAACCACTTCTCTCCATTGATTACCCAGTCGTCGCCGTCTTTGACCGCACGGGTCGTGAATAGTGTCGGGTCAGCACCGGCATGGGGCTCGGTCATCGAGTAGCAGGAAGAGATCTCTCCCTCGAGCAACGGCTTCAGGTACTTCTCTTTCTGGGCGTCGCTCCCGTAGTGGGCAAGAATTTCAGCGTTGCCAGAGTCTGGGGCCTGGCAGCCAAACACCGAGGGCGCCCAGCCCGAGCGGCCGAGGATCTCGTTCATCAAGCCTAGCTTGAGCTGCCCAAAACCCGGGCCGCCAAGTTCTGGACCGAGATGGCAGGCCCACAGACCGCGTTCCTTGACCTGTTCTTGAAGCGGCTTCACCACCGACATCGCATCGGCATCGCTCTTGTCGTAGGGGTTTTCGAAGAGAAGTCCGAGCGGCTCGACCTCCTCGCGCACGAACGCGTCCATCCAGTTCAGTTCTCGTTGAAACTCGGGTTCAGTCTCGAAATCCCACGCCATATTATCGCTCTCCTTTTCTCGGGCCTCGCAGAGGGGCCTAGGTTTGGTGCGCTGGATGCGGAAGCACAGATCCAGCGGAATGCCGTTTGGGGTCGCGTCTCACAAACATAGCGTGTCCACCCGAGCGGAGTGCGGGTTTAGCAGAGTGTGGATCCCAGAACGCAGGAAGCGCCCCGGCCTGCCGACCGGCCATTGTTTAACAACATGGTGTTCCGGTCGGGCCAGAGAACCCGCCCATTACGATCCTGACGAGCGTCTTCGGCAGTACTGGCCTGGTCGGGTGCTTGCCGGATACGGATGGCCTAATGCTGATTGCGTAAAATCCGACCACCGCGAGCGCCTGTATGCTCATCGTTCTCAAGGATCACCTCGCCATTGCAAATGGTCGCCCGATAACCGTCAGCACGCTGGATGAAGCGCCCGTGCCCGCCCGGAAAATCGTAGACAAATTCGGGCATGCGCTCAGCGACTTTCTCGAAGTCAATTACGTTCAAATCAGCGCGCAAGCCAACGACGAGCCGTCCGCGATCACCAACGCCCATGATGCGCGCGGGCGCCGATGTCATGCGGCGCACTGCTTCACCTACGCTGAACAACCCCTTGTCGCGTGTCCAATGGGACAACACATACGAACACCACCCTGAATCCATGATCTGTCCGACATGGGCACCGGCGTCACCGAGGCCTGGGAAGACATGCTCGCCCGAGATCAAATCAGCCAACGCACGGGTATTCGGGTTGAACATGCGAAAGGTAAAGAGCGCGCGACCTCGACTCTCACGCGACATCCGCAAGAACGTCTCAGCGGGATGTTCATCCCTGCGATCGGCGACAGCCGCTAGCGAATCATCCGGCTCAAAGTCATAGACCGGCTTGTCGACGCCCAATGGGAACAAGTCGGTCAGTTGGAAGTTGGCCGGCTTCGCCTTAGCGTCGTCGATCAATTCCTGACAGAAGCCCACATCATCCAATGCTTTGAGGCGAGCCGTGAAGTCCATCTTCTTGAGTTTACGCCAGGCGACACCACGCCAAGGCAGAATATTGCAAAGACCCATTATGAAGCCCGAACCACGAGGGATCGCGACGGCATTCACATCGAGCCCCCCCTCACCCATCTCATCGATCAGCCCATTGAGGCGATCACCCGAAGCGTCGCCCCGGCCACCGGTCAAGCTAAAGAGTACGCGATCCCCAGTCGCCTCAGCGAGCTTACGGATGAGTGCCATCTCCCCGTCGAAATCGCCCGATAGATTCAAGACGTTCTGCATTAAGCCGCCGCCATTCGCAACCACGGCCTCGGCGATGCGCAGGAGCTCCTCTGGCTTTGCATGCGTTCCGGGTACATCGCGGCCGTCGGGCATAACGTGGCCGCGAATTCTCGAGGTCGAGAATCCGATCGCACCGTCGGCAATCGCCTGGCCGACGACATCGGCCATTGCGCCCGCTTCAGCATCGCTTGGCTGACCGTCAACGGCACGCTCACCCATGACGTAGAAACGGACGGCGCAGTGGCCGACCAGTCCGCCGAGATTGATCGCAGGATTCAATGCTTCAAGTGAATCTAGGTAGCTGCCATAGCCTTCCCATTTCCACGACATCTGGTCGAGGATCAATTCCCTTGGAATGTCTTCGACTGTCTCCATCATGCCGGCGAGCAATTTAGAATCACCGGGGCGTACCGGCGCGAATGTGACGCCGCAGTTGCCAATCAATGCGCTCGTCACCCCGTGCCAGCTGATCGGCGTCAGCAACGGATCCCAGCTGACCTGGGCGTCCAGATGAGTATGAATGTCGACGAAGCCCGGCGTCACGAGATGACCTCGCGCGTCGATCTCACGCCGTCCTTCGTTCGCAACCTCTCCGACTGCAGTAATCTTGTCGCCGTCGACTGCCAGATCGCCGGGCGTCGGCTCGCCGCCGATACCATCCACTAACAGTCCGCCTCGAATCACCAAGTCATGCGCCATCTTGATCACCTCTCATCATTGCATTGTTCTGGCACTGCCCGCTGTTTTCACCGTGCGCGAGCTTGATCCTAAATTCATGACCTGTGCAGAGCTAGACGGAAGCCTTGATCCGCTTCGGTAGGCCGTTGGCGAAGATCTCCGCCGCTTCGGCCACCATCTCCTCGAGGATCGCGGCCGCTGGTCGGCGCTCGGTCAACATGCCCGAAGTCTGACCGGCCGCGTTCATCAAGAGATCCTGCCGCCCGGCCCTCTCGATTGAATACTGCAGGTCCCGCATCAGCGCACCCTGCGCGCCCATAGGCAAGGCCATCAAGCCCTCTCGCTCCCAAGCGTCGATCAATGGATTGCGAATATTGCGCATGGTCTTTCCGCTATAGACGCGCGTGACCACGGTGTCTTCGGCCGCCGCATCGAGGATGCGCTGTTTCTGTAGGTCGGGCTGGTTCGCCTCCTCCGCGACTAGAAATGCCGTGCCACACCAGGCCGCTTCGGCGCCGGTTGCCAACACGCCGGCCAACGCGGCTCCGCCAGCGATTCCGCCGGCCGCGATGACGGGCGTCGGCGTCACCGATTTCATGATCTGCGGCAAAAGCGCCAGCGTACCGATGCGTCCAGTATGGCCGCCGGCCTCGGTGCCTTGGGCAACGACATAATCGGCGCCGTCCGCAACCACCTGTGCTGCGGCCCGAACCGTACCAACGAGCGAAAGAATCGTGGTGCCATTGGCGCGTAGCGCGTCGGCGAATGGACCCGGCGTGCCCAAACCCGAGGCAAAAACGGGCACCTCCTCTTGCAGGAGCACTTCAACTTGTGAACCGGCCCAACTCTTGCCCTCTTCGACCCAGCTCCCCATGTCTTCGTTTTCGCGCGGCGCATCGATGAGATCGATCTGCAGCTCCAGGGCGATGCGCCTAACGGCTGCGACATGCTCTTCAGGTAATTGAATACGCAGCGCTGGCTTGTCGGCGCTCGAATCGGCACGCCTGCCCTTGCGTCGCGGCACCAGGAAATTCGGCGAGAGCAGGAGATCGACACCGAATGGCTTGTCGGTGCGCGATCGCACGTAGCGTATCTGCTCGCGCAATTCGTCTGGCGAGTACGCAACGCCGCCAATGACACCGAGCCCACCCGCTTCGGAGACAGCCGCGGCAAGCTCAGCCGTCGCAACCGGGGCACCGGTTCCAGCGACTGGCCCCATCCCGGCCAGGATCACTGGATATTCAATACCGACGCGATCACAGAATTCGGTTCGAAGAGTGGGTCGACTCATGGCTACGGCTCCTGACGAATGCCTATGGCAAGTGTTGGACAATTATTGGCCCTGTACGGGTTCGGCGAATCCGCGCGATGGGAAGGATCCGACTGTCCCGCATAACGAGCATCGCTTTGGGGGTCTGATGGAAAACCAAAGCGACGGGCTCGGAAAGATGAGGCTCCACCACCTGAGCTACTCGTACTCCGATGCTCAGAAATCTAGCAGATTCATCCCGGCTCGATTGCCATCAATTAAACTCGACGATCCTCCGCGCTGACATCGCTTCGCCCTCTCCCAACCAGTAAGCTCAGGCCCATGTCCACCTCGAAATTGAGTCCGCCCGGCCCGGCAAGGAAGTGGCTCTTCGCACTCCTCCCATTGATCTTTCTGCTGGCGAGCGCCGAGATCCTGATTCGCTGGACAGGAGCCGCCGAGGTCTGCCCAGGCGGAGACATCTCGTCGGTCCTGGTCTGTGATCCGGTTCTTCATTTCAAGATCAACCCGAAGCAGGTCATCTACGGCGCACCGATCAACGCCGCTGGCTTTCGCGGGCGGGAATTCCTGCCAAAAAAAAACAGAAGTCTTTCGAGTCCCCACCCTCGGTGATTCTTGCACTTTCGGGCTCGCCCCACCCGAGTTCGCGCACTACATCAAGATGCCTTACTGACGACTACTCGAGCGGATAGTGGAGGTGAAGCATGGTCCAGGCCGCCTCGAAGTACTCAACGCGGGCAATCCGGGATACAACAGCTACCAGGGACTCATGTTATTGCGTACTAAGCTGCGCGATCTCGATCCGGATTTGATCACGGTTCGGTTCGGTTGGAATGATCACCTGATGTCTGCAACAAGCAAGCACCACTCTTCAGCCTTCCGAGAGCCGGCGAATCCATTCCTTCGAGGGATGCAGACTTCCATCCTCCAATCGGCGATCTACCAGTTTGCTATGCGCGTCCGCAGCGAGCTAGACCTTCGCGCCAGGGGCCAAGCCAATCCTTCACTGCCCGACGACTGGCAACCTGCGATGTCGATCGAGCACTATAAATATGCGCTGTGTAAAATTGCGCAGCTAGGGAGGACACGGGGAGCCGAGGTCTGGTTCCTGACCGCACCCCAGGCCTTCCACGACGTGAAGGCATCGCCCGCTATGAGGCCTTGCCGCAAGGCGCGATCGCCCGGGGTCTCCTCATGTTCAACGCTGTTTCGACATTTGCGCGAATGGGCGAGATCCACGAGAGCTATGTCCGGGCGACACGTGAAATTGCGAACGAAATGAAAGTTCCACTCGTCCACATGGCCACACTCTACGCGCGATCCAAAAATGAGGAGCTCTTGTCGATCGAAGACGGATTGCATCCGGGCCCACACGGCCATCAACTCGAAGCGGGCGCGCTCTATCGACGGTTGCTGGAATCCGACGTTCTACGTCAGTAGAGAAGCCGCAGTGCAAAACGACGAGCCTCGCCCGTGTCCGACTATTTTTCGATCAATTCGACAAAGATATCATCGAAGTCGTCACCGGCTTCAAGCGGCGCCAACTCGACTTCGATGATCTCTGCATCCTGAGGAATCTTGCAAATCATCGCTGAATCGGTTGCTTCGGCGACTGCTACCGCGACCGCTGTCTCGTCCTCGAGAATGAGTGCCTCGGAGCTGATCTCACTCAGATCAGGAGTCTCGGAAATCTCGGAGACATCGCTGGCAAAATCTTCGAGCGCTGCCTCGAGACCAGCGTCAAGATCGATCGTCGCCGCTGGCGACGGTTCTTCGGAGAAGGTCATCAAAAGCGTGAGATCCAGTTCCTGCATGGATCCGGTCTCGGTAGCAATGTGCGATTGCCCGGCCAACTCAGGGCTCGCCTGCGAACCCAGAGGAGTCGGCCCTGATGACGCTGACGATTCTGTTGGCGCGAGTGGCTCCATGATCGGTGGCACGCGCGACGCCATGGACAGCGGACTGTAGGTACTGCCGGGATCGGGTCCGATCCCGAGGTCTGCCGCCGAGCGTTCTATGTCGCTGGCATCGATTGTTGTGCGACCCGCCAGATACGCCTCGAAGAGCGCGTTGTCTGCAAGCGTATTCAAGAGCCGGGGTCGTCCGCGACCGAACTTGAACAAAGCGTCGATCGCTGCCAGGGGCAGAAGCGCGGGATTTCCGTTCACCATCGAAATGCGATGCTCCAGATATCTCGTGGCATTCGCCATATCCAGAGGCTGAAGCCGGACACGCACATCGACTCGCGAGGCGATGCTCACGTCCTTCTCGACGAAGCGATCGAGTTCCGGCGAGCCAACGAAGAGAATCGAAACCAATCGACGATCCTCGTACTCGAGGTTCACGAGTCCACCCAACTCCGAGAAGACTTCGGGCGACATGATCTGCGCGTCGTCGACCATCAGCACGGCGTGTCGGCCGTCTTCGCGAACGATCGTGAGTAGCTCGTAGATCTGGGCGAGCAGTCCGGCACGATCCGCAGCCGGCTCTTCGGCTCCGAGCTGGCGTGCGAAGCGCTGGAGAATTCCCGTCGTATCCGCGGCACCCGGCAGCATCACCAGAAGCGTGGCTTCAAAGACTTCCTCTTCGAGGCTTTCGAGAATCCGCCGCGCGAGCATGGTCTTCCCCATGCCGCCGTCACCGGTCAGGAGGGTCAATCCCTTGCGCTGTCGGAGCCCGCGTTCAACCCGGCGCTGAGCATCGCGATGACTCGCGCTCTCGAAGTAGAATCGGAGATCCGGTTCATTGCTGAATGGATCTTGCGTTAGACCGAAGCTTTGTAGATGTTCCACTGGAACTCCCTGCTCATATCAAAGGGCTCAGACGAATGAGATCTTCTTGCGGCCAGCCTTCTTGGTCGACTGCGTATCATCATCGGCGGGAACAGGCTCTTCGATAGCTCCCACTTCTTCGTCTTCGGGAATCGCTTCAGCTTCCGCAATCACGTCATCAAAGGACTCGAAGGTTGCGACTGGAATGGCCTCCACCATGGCTTCATCACCGGCTTCGTCATCGCCCTCTGTAAAGAGCTCATCAAAGGATTCGAAGGCTTCGCCCGCCTCAGCCAGCTTGGGAGAAGACAAGCCCCCAGCCTCGAGTTCGGCCAGTTGAACGGCGGCGCCGGGAAAGGAGTCGTCGAGCTCGAGCGTCTGTCGGAGACTCGAGCAGGCGCGTTCGATTTCGCCCGCGCCAACATGCGTCGCAGCCAGATCAAAGTACACGCCCGCCAGCCGCTCAATCGGAATATCGGGAAGCGCCAATGCCTGTTCGAGATGATTCACTGCGTCGCTAAAACGGGAAAGCTCTCTCGCACAGACACCCATCAAATGCAGACTGTCGAAGCGACGTGCGTCGGAGTCGAGACAGACTCTAAATTCCCCGATTGCATCGTCGTAGAGGCCCATTTCATGGTATGCAATCCCGAGGTCGTAACGCGTCTCGTAGTCGCCCTCTCCAAGCGTGGCGCTGACGCCCTTCTTGAAGTCCGAGAAGATTGATTCAAACCCATCTTCGACAGTCGAAAGCACGCCAGAACTCGCGTCGTCGCTGGGCAGTTTCTCGGCATCCTCCGACAGCACGTCCGCCAACGCTTCGCGCAGATCGAAACGATCGCCGTCATGATCCGCTTCGCTGTCGTCGGACTGCGTCGCATCATTCATTTCGATTGCTTCGGGTTCTGCCTCGGACTCGGCTTCTTCTTCTACTACTACGACCTCTTCCGAGACCTCTTCGACCTCGCAAGCGAGATCGATCCCTGAATCGTTAAGCGTGAGTTCATCATCCGATTCGACCGCCGCGTCATCAACAAATCGTTCCACCTCTTCGCGATCCTCGGACATCCCATCGATTGTGATTTCCGCAGCATTCGGGCTCGAAACTTCAGGCTCGTATTCGACTTCAGCCGATCCGGGTGCTGCGCCACGAGCCGCCTCGATTTCCCCAAGTCGAAGCATGGCGCTCGGATGATTTGGCGCGAGTTCGAGCACCCGAGAGAGAATGCCTTCCGCCTCGTCGTACATGCCTTGGGCCAGATAGAATTCGGCCTCTTCGAGTTCCTCGGCAATCTTGGCTACGGTCGCCGTACTCTGCCCGGCGGCGGAATCCGAGCTTGGGCCGCTCAACTCGTCGACATCAAAGTCGAACTCGACAGACTCTTCATTCAGATCGACATCGGATTCAATCGTCGCAGTGGCCGAAGCCTCCGCCGCCGTCTCGGCAACTTCGTCGGATGAATCATCGTCGATCTCGAAGGGCTCGTCGTCCAGTTCAATCTCGAACTCGACATCGTCTTCCGCCGAATCATCGGCTGCCCCAGTCATCTCGAGTTCGGAATCCGCTTCGATCTCGATTTCGATTTCGGCGTCCCTGTCGAGATCAAGATCCAGGTTGACATCGGCGCCAATCGCATCGCCCTCCGAACCGTCTCCCCCATCATCTGCAGACTCACCTACGCTTGCGGTGACCGCAAATCCCGACTCCGTTTCGCTGTCGCCAATCTGCTCGATTGCGGTATCGAGATTGAGTTCGACTTCGACATCGAGCTCCAGAGCGATTCCAGGAACTTCTTCATGCGCGTCGATCGCAGGCTGAGACTGCACGACGGACTCTTCGACGGAACCCAATTGTTCTGCGGCCGCTGGGTCTATGGCCGCGATTTGGTCCCGCAGTACGGCCAGGGCTTCCGCATCACCGGCCGTGCGCACCACGACTGCCGCCTCCTGCCACATGGCAACCGCTGAACCGTTCTGACCGTCGGCGGCGTAGGCCTCCCCGAGTTTTTCGAGTGCGCCACGATACGTGGGGTCCTGGGCGAGCACGCCACGTAGACTCGCGATCGCCTGATCCCGTTTGCCATAGCGAAGATAGACATTGGCCTCGGCCAGAAGTTGGTCGGGATCACCTTGGGGCAGCGCTTCCGGTGGCGCCGATTCCCCCGATTGTGATTCCTCCGCATTCAATTCAAACTCGATCTCATCGGCTGCGAGATCGAGTTCGGGCACAGATGCGGTCTCGCTGGTCTCGGCTTCATCGTCGAGGGACAAGAACGGCTCGTCGTCGAGCAAATCGTCGTCGGCAAGATCCGGCTCATCGACTTCGGAGACGTCCACAGCCAGTCGAGAACTCGATCCCATGTTTTCGCCCGGGATACGCTGCATCAGGTCTCGAGCCTTCTCTTCGTCGCCTCGATCGCGATACAACTTGGCCAAGTCGCGAGTCGCGTCTGCCAGTTTCTTTTCGCTCCCACCCTGCGAATAGAGTTCGAGGAGCAGTTCGTACTGGACCGGCCCTGCATCAACGTTCAGCGCACGAATAGCAAAAGTCTCTGCGCGATCGAAGTGGCCGTCGGACATAAGATTCTTGACGAGTGCGGTCAGCGCATCGATCTGCTCTGGTCGAATTTCGAGAATTCGCTCGAGGACGACCAGGAGTTGTTCGCGGTCCTGCTGATTCTCGAGTTCTTCGGCCACAGCCTGATATTCGGAAAGCGCCTCCGCTGCCATCCCCTCTTGGCGCAGCAGTTCCGCTACTTTCAACCGACTGGTCGTGTTAGTCGGGTCGAGTGCCGCAGTCTGCCTCAAAAGGTCGAGGGCCTCGGCCTTGCGCCCTTCTTTGTTGTAGCCATCCGCCGCGGTCTGCAAAGCAGAAATCGCTTCCGAGTCGAGCCCCATGCGCTGATAGAGTTCTGACAGCGAGACATACGCGGAATAATTTTTTGGATCGAGATTCAGAATCTGCTTGAAGACCGCCACGGACCGCGCATCGAAGCCATCTTGTCGATATTGCTGCGCGACTTTTTCGTATTGGGCAATGGCTTCTCCGCCCTGCCCCCATCGCCGATAGGCATCGCCGACTTCGAGCAATAGCTTGGTATCTCGCGGTTCAGCCTTCAGGAGCTTGTCGTACTCCTTGAGTGCCTTGGCCTGGGCGCCCTTCTGCGCATATTTGCGCGCAGCCTCTAATACTTTTCGTTTATTGAGCGCCAATGATCCCTCAACCCGGCGAAGCGGCAGATCTGCAGACCAATCCCCGGAAATTCAGGGATCCATCCTACGTCTATCTGTATCGGCGAGCAGGGGTGCCTCTTGAGGCGAGTTGGTCGGGGGCAAGAGACTCTTCAACGGCAAACCCCAAGGGGGTTTTGCAAGCTGAAATCTCGAGATCTCCCTGGATATGGGGATTGGGCGCCCTCAGGCGGGGTGTGAACTCTTGATCTCCGCGACCAGCGCTTCCAAGCCGAATCGATATCCGCGAGACCCGAGACCCGAGATGACCCCGAGCGCGATCGGTGAGACGTAGGAGATCTGCCGAAAGGCTTCCCGGGCGTAAACGTTCGAGAGATGCACCTCGACGATGGGAAGGCTCGTCCCGACCAGCGCGTCGCGCAGCGCCACACTCGAATGTGTGAAGCCTCCTGGATTGATCAAGATGCCGGCGGCATGCCCCATCGAATCCTGGATTCGATCGATCAGCTCCCCTTCGTGATTCGATTGGAAGCAGGTGAGCTCGGCGCCCATCGACTTGGCTGCAACCTCGAGGTCAGCATCAATCTCGGCCAGGGTCTGAGTGCCGTAGATCTCAGGCTCACGCTTGCCGAGGAGATTCAGATTGGGCCCATGGACAACGAGAATTCGAAGATCCAGAGACTTGGATCGGTCAGCGAATTTGGACACGTCGATCTCCTCGCGCTGAGAGGCTTCGGTCGCTTCCGAGCGCGTATGGTCCACAGCCGCAGCGCAACCACGGACGAGGACTAGAGTTCTGCCCGGATCCCCGGCAGATTTCGACGAATGAGGTAGCGCGCCTTGCCGAGATTGCCATCGGGTCGAAGAGCGAGCGCCAGAATGAGTTCTTCATCGACGCCATGAAAGATCAGCGTCACCCTCGCCAGTGAGATGACTGCTTCGCGTAGTGGCCCGGTCCCCAGCGAATCCGATGCCTTGGTCATTTCCACGAGAATTCGGCCAAACTCGATCCCCGCGTTAGTCACATCGCCCTCGAGCGGATCATCCGCGGCAATCCCCACCGATGGACTCGCCGTCGCGATCGCGACACCGTCGAGTCCCATAAGTGCGGCACCACAACCACCGCCACAATCGTCCACGATCGACTGCAGGATTTCCTCGAAGCTCATTGCGCCCTCCTCACGTTCTCCGCTTGAATATTACCCAGCCATCGCGAAAGCGTCGCCAAAATGATCGGGCGCGACGAATCCGAGTCATTCCCCACGAGTTCGGTCTCCGCCTCTTCGCTCTCCCCGTGAACCAGGACTGGCTCGGGAACGAGGGCCGCGTCCATCCCGAAGACATCGTCGAGCAGTTCATCGCCCACCCCGATCAGATCTTCGCTCGGAGCGATCGGAACGAGATCATCTCCCGCTATGGACCCCAGATCCATCGATTCGTCCGTCAGGACGCGCGCAGCGACATGATTCACGTCGTGCATCTCTGCGACCTGTGCCTCGGCCTCGTCGAAGGCGCGTTCGAGTTCGCTGTTGTCGATCGGCCGCTCGAGATCAGACGCGGAACCATCGAAAGCGGGTTCATAATCTTCAATATCGGGATCGCTCAGGATTTCATCGAGACTGTCTAGATCTGACTCTTCCGCCCAGAGATCGAGGCCTTCTTCGAGAATCTGTCTTGCGTCACTCGCCCCACCCGCTGGCATTTTTGTGAGCGCCAAGACAACACGCGCCGGCCATTCGGTCGGTTCGCCAAGCGATGCCACCGCGACTTCGCTGCGTCCCGCCCGGCGATCGCGCTCCGCCATCGCGATCCGTTCCAGACGATCTCGCCGCATTAATATCCAACTACTCATTTCCCCTACTCCCGGCCATTCATGGACTCTGACGACCCAGGTCCACTTCTCGAATCGCCCCAGCGTCGTGCTAGGCGCGCCAACCTGTCGGAATCAATTTTCGCGCCTCGATGAGCGTCGTCCCCGCTGACCCGATCCCCTTCGAAACGACGAAATGGATCTTGCCGCCTTCTTTCTTCTTATCGACGCTAATCGCAGAGAGATAAGCCCGCCGAGGTCGATCCGGTGCATGAATTGGCAGTTCGGCCCTTTCGAGCAAGGAGCAGAGACGATCCCGGGTACCGTCGGGTGCAAACCCCATCGCTTCGGATCGCTCGGCTGCGAAGACCATCCCCATCGACACAGCCTCACCGTGCAAGATCCCTCGATACCCGGCATGCGCTTCGACGGCATGCGCGAGGGTGTGACCGAAATTGAGGAGACGCCGCAGACCGCCCTCACGCTCATCTCGCTCGACCACCTCTGCCTTGATCGCGCATCCACGGTCCAGGGCGGCAAACACGACTTTCGGATCGAGATCGAGAAACCTTTCGATATTCGCTTCGAGAAATTCGAAGAGCTTCTCATCCCAAATCGCGGCAGCTTTGATCAGTTCAGCGGCACCCGCCGCCCTCTGTCTTCGCGGCAAGGATTTGAGCGTGCCTATATCGATGTACACACCGCGGGGTTGATGAAAGGCCCCCACGAGATTCTTGCCCTGCGGAAGATTGACGCCGGTCTTGCCTCCGATCGATGCATCGACCATCGCCAGGACAGTGGTCGGAACCTGGACAAAGGGAATACCGCGAAGAAAAGTCGCCGCGGCAAACCCACCCAGATCCCCCACGACGCCGCCGCCAAGGGTGACGACCGCCGACTGGCGATCCATTCCGAGTTTGAGGAATTGGTCGTAGAGTCGAGCGAGCTGGCCAAGATTCTTCGAAGCATCTCCATCCGGAACGACGATTCGCGAGACCTTGGCCCCCTTGGACTGTAGTCCCCGAGTCAGCGTCGACGCATAACGTCGCGCCACGGGCGGAACCGTCACCAGTGCGATGCGTTCGGTGCCCAGATCCGCCGCGATCTTTCGACCCACCGTTTCGAGCCAATCCTGGCCAAGCTGAATTTCGTAGCTTCGCTCGCCCAGCCGAACAGGAACCCTGCGACGAACTCGGCCAAGCCCCCGTCCGTGCCTTACAGTGCCATGAGTCGAGGCCTTCTTCGTCATCATCTTCTTCTCGTTATTCGAGCGTTTTGATCCGCCACGCTTCACTGCCATGCCAGCCGCTGTCTCCTCATTGACGACAGGACGAAGCATCGCCGCCCTTTTGCCATTCGTCCATTTCTAGCCGATCGAAAGTTCATCCAGGATTCGGTCGACAACCTCGTTCACATCTCCGTCCGCGTCTATCTCGCGACCGGCCTTTCGATAGAACGGCAATCTCTCTTCGAGCAAAGCGGCGAGAGTTTCGATCTGGGCCGCGCGATCCAGGCCAGCCAACTTGGGTCGACTCTCCGGATCCCCGATTCGGCGGATCAGAACGGCGGGATCCGCGCTCAGGAAGATGACCTCTCCCGACTCGAGGAGCCGCTCGATCGCTCCGGGCTCGGCCACCGCACCGCCACCGAGGGCGATCACGGCCCCGTCCATCTCAGCTGCCCGAATCGCCTCGGCTTCCAGTTCGCGAAATCTAGCCTCACCGTCGGCTTCAAAAATCTCCGCAATCGTGCGGTTGGCCTTTCGCTCGACTTCTTGATCCGTATCGATGAAGATCCGTCCCAGGCGCTGGGCGAGCCGAGCACCGACCGTCGATTTCCCGACGCCCATCAGGCCCACCAAATAGATGGCGCTGGTTCGTGTCACAAGGTCATTGGCGGGGTCATCCACGAGGCCATTATAGAAAAACGGGAGGAGCAAGCTCCCCCCGTTCTCAAATCGACCGGTCCGAACCTCACTGGATTCGGATGATGAGTCGATCAGCTAGTTGCTCGCCATCTCCGGCAATCGAACAATACGCGGCGTCACGAAGACCAGCAGCTCCTTACGAGCGTCCGTGATTTCGCTGTTCTTGAACAGATTCCCGATCACCGGAATCCGGTGGAGGTAGGGAACTCGACTTTGCCGGGTGCTCTTGGTGATCGTGTAGATGCCTCCGAGAACCAGAGTCTGCCCATCCTTCACGAGCGCCTCCGTCTCCGCAACATTCTTCGCGATCGCCGGCGAGCCGGTTGGCGTTGCAATCGAGTCATCCGGTGCGTTCCTCGTCACCGCGATCTCCATGATGATGCTCTCGTCCGCCGTGATATGGGGCGTCACGATGAGCGAGAGGACCGCATCGATGAACTCGAGCTTCGCATCACCGCCTTCGAAGGTCTGGAAGGGGATCGAAACACCTTGTTCGATCTTGGCTTCCTTGTTGTCGAGGGTCACGATTCGCGGACTCGAAACGACCTTGCCATCACCCGTGGACTCAGCCGCCTGGATCTCGACATCGACCTTGAAGTCCTGATTGAAGATCAAGGCACTCATGGAGGCAACAGCGTTCGGAATCGCGGTAATCGGGTTAGCAAAGGCGAGACTATTTTGGTCGATTAAGCGGAAATCCTCACCACCAAGATCGGTACGCGGCGTATCCGGATCGAAGGGATCCACGAATTGCTGCGACTGGATTGCCCAGGTTGATCCCAGTTCACGCGAGAAGTCGAGATTCGCCTCGACGATCTTCGCTTCAATCATGACCTGCGGCGTCTGCGTGTCGATGGCAGCGATTAGCGCGCTGGCCTCATCAATGACAGAACTAATGTCCTTGATGATCAGCGTATTCGTGCGCTCATCCAGATTCACCGTTCCACGAGCCGAGAGGAGTCGCTTGACCAATCCCGCGACGTCCTTGACCGACGCGTAATTCACCGGCATCAGCTTGACTTCGAGATCCTCGAGCTTCTCCTTGTTCCGTCGTTCCTGTAGCCGAAGTTCTTCTTCCGCTTTGAGAACTTCAGAAGGTGCGATTCGCAGTACGTTACCGACTCGAACAAAACCGAGGCCCTTCGTCATCAAGATGACATCGAGCGCTTGATCCCAAGGCACTTCCACCAGACGAATCGTGACATTCCCGTCGACTTCATCACCGGAAATGATATTGAGATCACTCACCTCGGCGATCAGTCGAAGAACATCCGCGATCTCGACATCCTTGAAGTCAAGCGATACTCGGCGACCGCGATACTCCTTGCCGTCGATGAGCCCACCTTCTTCGAGGACTTCAATGGCCGCAGGAACTTCGACGGCGGCGGGAACCGCGACTGCATCGATCGGAGCATCCCAGACCGTGCCGGCGACTGCCATCGCTGCCGGACCATCCATCTCGGGAAATTCATTGTCGAAGCCAGGCAATACTTCCGCCTCGTCGTGAATCGCATCGATAAGACCTGCGTCAATCCCCGTATCCGAGGCAAGGTCGACTTCACCCTCCATCGTATCCGCGACCGGCTGCACTTCGAAGCCCGTCGCCTCATCCGTATTCATTGCGTCTTCGTCGAAGTTCAACGCCATCTCGGAATCGATCGAGTCCACCGCCTGAATACTCGGTGCACCGCCTGTATCCACCAGTCCCGCGTTCGGGAATGCCGGAGGCGCAGCGGCTGCAATACCCATGTCTGCAAAGTCGACAAAGATCATCGACCCGCGTCGACTCACAATCGGCTCCTGATTTGGAGCACGCGTGAAGACAACCCGAACTTCTGGGACTTCGACGTCGGGCTGCTGAAAGGCATGAACGAGCGAGATCGGTCCACCCGCGTTCGGAAAGATTCGATCCGAGGCATTGGCACTGATTATTGCACCCGGCAGACTCACGACCAGGGTCGTCGCGTCCGGTGAGAACACCGTGTAGGGCACGGCTTCATCAGCCAGAATTGCGGTGCGATCCATCTCTTCCGTTCGTTCGTAATGGAGACCGTAGACCTCGGCGAGTTCGAAGGAAGCTCTCACCACTTCCTCCGGCGCCTGCACAGCAACCAACTCAGTGATCTCTTCTTCGACCACGATCTCCGTCATCGCGATCTCTTCATCTGCGACCGGAGTCATGTCGATCTCGGAGATATTGGCTTCGGGGGCGACATCATCCGCCGCTTCGAGGAGACTCGCGACCCACGCGGACTCCGATGCCTCAAGGGCCTCGTTCATCGCGGATTCGAGTGCTTCCCCAGTACCAATGGCTATCCACAATCCCGTGGTTCCGGGCATGACCTGGCGACCCTGAAAGTCATTGGCATTCGGTCCGCCATCGAGCACGATGCGAACCTTGTCATCATGAGCGCCGAAACGAACCGCAGAAACCAGGTCCGATTCCAGCCCGATATTGGTGATGCCTTGACTCACGATGAGGCCCGGAAGATCAACGACCAGGCGAGCCGGGTCGGCGAGCGTAAAGGCTTCGAGACTTCCGATACCCCCGTCGGTCATTAATGAGACCAACACCCCGCCGTCGGTCACCTTTGCCGACAGACTGATCAACCGGGTAGCCGCCGGAGGCAGGACGTCGGACAAGCCAACGTTCGTGTCTTCCGAGAACTCGGTGTCGGAACCCCAGAGTGGCAACTCTTCGGCCCCCAGAGCAGAATCCGTCTCGTCCGCGACATCCATCATCTCGTCACCGAGAATAATTCGAATCTCGAGGCCATCGCCCGTCGAGAGAACTTCGGCTCGACCTGAGTCCGCCATCACGATCTCGACTCGGGTGAGCGGCGTGTCGCCCTCCTGATCGAAAGTCGCGACGGAAATCAAGTCAACCACACCGTCGTAGGCCGCGATCTGCCGAGCTTCGTCGCTCACCGCGCCCATCAAATCCTCCGCCGCGGGCTTCCCCACGCCGACTAGATCAACGATGACCAGATTCGAATTCGCACTCGCAGACACCGAATAGATCGGATCAATCAGGCCTTCGAGCCAGATGACACTTTCCGCACCATCCCTCGAGACGGAAACGTCCCCGATGGTCTGAACCATCGCCACTGATGCATCCGACGACCCGCCCTCTGGCGCGATCGGCGATGCACAACCCACGGCAAAGGCCACCACAACAAGCGCTGCGGCCCCGACCTGAATCATACCTTGAAGCCATCCATTATTAGGATAGACCATTAAGCTCACCCTCCCTGGCTCAGACGAATTCGCAACTCCACGTCCTTCGTCGTTTGTTCACCCGCAAGATTTTCGTAGGTCTCTTTGACCAGGACGAGGTTGTCGCCGATGTGAATCACTTGCCCACTGTTTTTTCCGATCTGTGAACCCTCATGAACGATGTACGCCCGACCCCCTGGATCGAGAATCAAGGCACGAGGATTCGTCGCATCCCAGATCACCGCGGATAATTCGAGCTGTGCCAGTTCGAAGTCGCCAAGCGGCCCAAAGCTCTCACCCGTCTGGCGATCATCGTCGGCTTCGGCAAATCGAAAGGACCGGAACGGATCCCGTTTGTCGCGCGGATCGTAGAAGTAGTCGCTCTCTGCCGACGCATACCCCGTCTCATCGACCTCGGCGGTCCGCTCAGCGACGGCGGCATTCCCAACCGAAGTCGAAGGCTTGACAGCCTGCCGCGCGGCGAGCGCCTCACGTTCCTTCAGGAACTCCGACGTCGTCGGCGTACCGGTATGGTCTTCCTCCGCACAACCGGTCGCCATCAAGGCGAGGCCTAGCATCAGGAATGACATTCCCAGCCATCTAGTTTTCATTACAGCTCCCGGCCCCTGGGCTCGCTCTCTCATGAACTCACGCCTCATCACTGATGAATCTAAAGGTCGTCGCCATTCCGGTGACCTTGAGTCGAGTCAGCTGCCGAGTTTCGTCGACAACATCGATCTTCAATCGACCGATGTTCACGATTCGCGGCAGATTTGCGACCACCTCGAAGAAGCGCGCAAGATCGTGGTAACTACCCTCAATCTCGATCTCGAAGGGAACTTCCGCGTAGAAGTCACGACGGATCTCCGTATCGCGGTCAATCGACTTGATCGTCACGCCAACCTTCTTGCCGGCCGTGCTGATATCCTGCAGCAGGTCCTCGAACTGCTTCTTGTTCGGAAGCTGCTTGAGCGCGAGATCCAAGTCTCTCTGCAAACCTGCGACCTCGGCTTCGAAGCCAGGTACGTTGTTCGCAACTGCGCGTGCATTATTCAGACTTCTCTGCAGTTCTTGTGAACGAGCAACCATCGCGGTCCGCTTGCTCTGCGCAGGCTGATACGACATGAACCAGTACCCGGCACAGATCGCCACGAGCCCAGCCACCACCACCGCCAGCCGAATCGGCTTGGGGATCTTGGCGAGTTGTTCGAGCTTCTCGTCGAAATCGACGTTTAGTTCCAATGCCATTTTTGCCTCCGATTCAAGACGCTTCGGTCTCTTCGACCGGTGATTCCATATCCGCACGGATCACGAAGTTGACGAGTCGAACACCCCGCACGATCTTGCCGCCGCTCGTTTTGTCTAGATCAACATTGCTGAAGAAGGGAGATGTGTTCATTCCGCGCAGAAAATCAGCGACGACACCCGTGTCGAGACTCTGTCCCTCAAGTTCAATACCCTTGCCCTGAGTCTTGATCGACGTCAGCCAAAGTCGCTCCGGGACATTTGCCGAAAGCTCATCGAGGATTCGAACCGGTCCACTGCGAGCCCGTTCGAGACTCGCAATGATGTCCAGCTTGTCCTGAAGCTCTTTCTTCTGGGTCTTGAATTCCTGGACGAGTACCTGCTGAGGCTTGTATCGATCGATGTCGGCCTGAAGCTGGGCAACACTCGCTTCCGCATTGGCCAGATCGCTGCTCACGCTCTTGGCCATGAAGAAGATGCCGGCGGCGACGACTACGAGACCGAGCGCCAATACGGCAAGGGTTTCTCGCAGGTCCGCGGCTCGCCTTGCTTCGCGATGCGGAAGTAGGTTGATTTCCATGATCATCGATCAAGTCTCCTCGTAGCCAGGCCAATTCCTACGGCCATCAGCGGCGCCATGGTTTCCAAATACTCGGGCTCAAAGCCGTTGCTTGGCAGCATGTGGGCCAGCGGATTCATCTCGCCCGTTTCGAGACCTGTTCGCTCGCCGAATGCGGCTGCGAAACCTGCGATCTTCGAACCTCCACCGGAGAGCAGAACCTTGCTGATTCGAGCGTCCGCCGAAGTCGCTGCAAAGAAGTCGAGCGAGCGTGCAATCTCCCCGATCACGGTGTCGGAAACACTTCGCATGGCCTGTTCGACTTCCTGCGGAATGACGTCTTGGGTCTGGCCTCCACCCTGGTCGCCACCCATCTTGATCTTTTCCGCTTCGTCGAAAGAAACCGAGAGTGCCTTCTGAATTTCTTCGGTGTACTGCGCGCCCCCGGTCATGATGTCCCGAGTGAAGGCGGGAATCCCATTTCGCAGGACGTTGATGTTCACCACCTGCGCGCCAATATTGACAAGCGCCGTGACCGCGTCGGGATCTTGTTCGTAGTTTACTTCGAAGGCGTTCTGGATCGCGAAGCCCGCCACGTCGATCGCAATAGGATTGAGTCCCGCTTCCGTGATGACCTGATAGTAGTCGTCGATCAGATCCTTCTTGGCCGCAACGAGCAGGACATCCATCTGTCCTTCCTCTTCGTTGGAGTCGAGGATCTGGAAGTCCAGATTAACTTCGTTGACATCGAAGGGAATATACTGCTCAGCTTCCCACTGGATCTGATCCTCGAGTTCCTCGCGACTCATCTGCGGAAGATTGACGCGTTTCACAATGACCGAGTGTCCAGAGACCGATGCGGCGACGTCCTTTCCTGAGAATCGACCGCTGTCCATGGTCTCACGAATCGTGTCGACGATCGCGCTCGAGTTGAGAAACGCGCCCTGCACGATCGATTCAGGCGGAAGCGTGGCCTGGCCTAGACCACGGAGTTCGAAGCCCTTGTCCCTGCTTTTCATTGCAATTTCGACAGCCTTCACCGAGTTCGACCCAATGTCGAGTCCGATGACCGAAGACTTGCCAAAGCTCGGTAGCGAAAATTTCATTCCTAGAATTCCCTCCGCGACTCAGTAGCCATGTTCTCGCGTTCGTCTCGTCCGGCAATCAGGTCAAAAACGCGATCCTTGTCCATGACTCGAAGACCGAGCGCGAGCAGGATCTTTCGTTTCGTGTCGAGCCGACACGGCCGACCCGCCTCGACGCGGTCGATCGTCAATGCCGACAGACCCGCCTTTCGAGCAAGCTCTGCTTTGCTCATCATGAGGTTCTCTCGGAACTGTTGAACTTGATTGCTGCCCACTAAATATCCTCCGACACCCGCTCAAATCTGATTCGGTCCGACAGAAGACCTATCGGACCGGAGATTCAGGGACTTGAGGGGCCTTGACGCGTGTTCGTTGTGCGGCGGATCACATCTAATGAGAGTGCAGTGCTCTCGCAGGCCCTATGACGCGCTGGGGCCAAAACCCAGCATGCAAAATATTTCATTCCCTCAGCGAATATGCCGATGAGATGCGTTGAGAGTCGCAAGCGAGTCCGCACCACGGCGCCGCGACTCGGAATGGAGTCAGCGCGTGTTCCGTCGAATACTGATCGTGGACGATGATGATGCCCTTCGTGAGAGCCTCGAGCTTTTGCTCTCAGCCGAGGGATATGGCGTTCTTTCCGCGGATTGCGGTGATTCCGCCCTGAAACTGATCGAGCAATCTCCGGTGGATGTCGTGTTATGCGACATTCGCATGCCTGGAATTGATGGCTTCGATCTCATGCCCCAAATTTCGCGCCTGACGCCGGGAATCCCGATTATCTTGATGTCCGCTCACGGCACCGAAGACCTGGCCATCGAGGCCATCGGTCGTGGCGCATACGACTATCTGTCCAAACCCTTTCAAGCGGCTGAGATTCGGCTGACGCTCCGCAAGGCCCACGAACGCGAAGAGCTACGCCGAAAGAACGACCTCCTCGAACGCGACATGTCCCGAAGAGTTGGCGAACGTGCGATTGTCGCGGCCTCTGATTGCATGATCTCGCTACTCGAGCTGCTCGAACGCACCGCCGCTTACAAGTCGACGGTCCTCATCACAGGCGAAAGTGGCACAGGCAAAGAAGTCGTCGCTCGCGCCATCCACGCCCAGTCGCCCCGCCGGAATGCGCCTTTCGTCGCCATCAATTGCGGCGCCATTCCTGAAAACCTGCTCGAAAGCGAGCTCTTCGGTCATGTAAAAGGTGCGTTTACGGGGGCCAGCCGCGCCAAGCGCGGACTCTTTGCGGAAGCCGACAAGGGCACGCTCTTCCTCGACGAAATCGCTGAATTGCCTTCTTCCCTGCAGGTCAAACTCCTGCGTGCCATTCAAGAAGAAGAAATCAGGCCGGTCGGGGAAACGAAGTCCCAGGATATTGATGTCCGGGTCATTGCAGCGACTGCACGAAATCTCGAGCAAGAAATTGCCGAAGGCCGCTTCCGCGAAGATCTCTTCTACCGGTTGAACGTCGTGCGCCTCGAGGTTCCCGCGCTCCGCGAACGTCATCAGGACATTCCTCTGCTCGTCGATCACTTCTTGTCTCGACTCCGGGAGGATCTCGGCAAGAATATTCGGAGTGTCTCGGATGAAGCACTCGCGCGGCTTATCGCATATAGCTGGCCGGGCAACGTGCGCGAACTTGAAAACATGATCGAGCGCGCAATGATTCTCACCGATGGGGAATCCATCGAGGTGGCCGCCCTGCCGCCGACGATTCAGAGATCCGTTCGAGCCGTCGTTAATGGACGACTGGCGTCAGCGCCGGGAGCCGATCCCCAAGGCTTTGCGCTCAAGCCGGCACGTCAAGCATTCGAGGCCGGACTCATCCGACAGGCGCTCGCGCAAACCAATGGCAACCGCACACATGCTGCGAAACTCCTGGAGATCAGCCATCGCGCACTTCTCTACAAGATCAAGGACTACGGTATTCGGGACTAGGAGCGTGGGATTTCGTTCGTTCTGACCGAAGTCAGCCGCGAACCGCCCTCTGCTAAATCCAGATCATCAGCCTGGATGCCCGGTTCTCCTTTGGCCATCTGGCTTTCATCCCCGACCGCGCCCAGCACAAACTCGAAGCGCGCTCCGCCGAGGCTTGAAACCTGATTGTTCAACTCGACGCGACCGCCCATCTCCTCCGCAAGGCGTCTCGCATTGGCGAGTCCCAAACCGGTGCCTTCACCGGGTGCCTTCGTCGTGAAGAAGGGGTCGAATATTCGTTGAGGGTTCGGCAGTTGAACACCAGGGCCCGAATCTTCGATGCGACAGAGGATCGCATCGTCACGGAAAGCAAGTGACGGATCGTCATCTGATTCACCTTCGCGTCGGTGTCGAACCGTCCTGCCAATCCCGAATCGGATCATCTTTCGTTCGCAGTCCTTCATGGCCGACGCCGCATTCAGCGCCAGGTTCAGCAAGATCTGAGAGGCGATACTCGAATCTCCCTGCGCATCGCCAACGCCCTCTTCCACTTCGATTTCGAATTCGAGCTCGCAATACTCCTTCTGAGCCGAGATGAGATCGATCACTTGACGTGCCACCTCTTCGAGGTCGAAGGGGCGGTGCTGAATCGCTGGCGGTCGCGAGAAGTCCAGAAGCTGACGAAGAATGATTCGAACCCGTTCGCCCTGCTCGCTGGCGCGATCAAGACATCGCCGACCTTCTTCCCCGAGCCCAGTATCACGCGAAGCGACGTCGAGAAAGGCCAGCAGCGCGCCCATCGGATTGCCGACTTCGTGCGCGACCCCCGCCGCAAGATGTCCCACCATGGCCAACCGCTCTGCCCGATCGAGACCATCACGGGCCTGAATAAGATCGGCATTCACACTGCGTAGTTCGAGGACAGCTTTCTCGAGAGAGCCCGTTCGCGCCGCCAATGCATTCTGCATCTCGTTGAAGGCCCGGCCCAGTGACTCGATCTCGCCCACGCCCTCGACGGGCACCAACCCCGGAACCAAGCCGGGCCCGATGCCCGGCAAACCCCGATCACCCATTTCGCGAACCGCATTCGACAGTCTATGCAGGGGTCCGACGACACGACGACGCAAGAGGGTCACCCCAAAGAGTCCGAAGATGAGAACGTCGACAACGACTAATGCCGCCAGTACCAGACCCGACGCCGGTGCCTCGATCCGACCCGCTACAACGCCGTCGGGACCCCCATCGGGCGCCGCAAACCGAATCGCATCCCAGGGCGCACCCGACACAACGACTGCGTCACCCCCTTCCAGCACCTCGAGAGCAATTGAACGTGTTTTGTCGTCGAGGGTTTCAGCGGAGACGTTCACACCCGATACGCGCCCACCGCGCTCGATGCGCCACCAGAGGCCCCCATCGGTCGGTGAAATCTCAAAGGCCGAGTTCTGGACCTGTGCGGCAAATCCGCGACCGAGAACGCCATGCAGACTTTCGATTCGGGAATGACTGATATCGAGAAAGACCGCGGCGAGTAGCGCGGTTCCGGTCACCATCACGAGCGCCAATGAAAGCAGCACTTCGGCCTGCACACCTTGCCGCATAGCCACGATCAGCCCTCTCGATTGGGATCCTCGATCCCCAGCTTTTCGACCCGGTAACGAAATGACCGGAATGACACACCCAGCAGACGCGCCGCACGTTTCTTCACGCCGCCGCTCAGCAACAGTGCCTCGCGCAGGAGCGAACGTTCGTAATCCGCAACGAGCGTTTCGAGATCAACGCCCTGCTCCGTAATTCGCGTCGTAGGTCGACTCTCGCGCGACCGCGTCACATTCGCGGGAAGCATGTCGCGGCCAATAATCGGCACACGTGTCAGCGCCACAGCCCGCTCGATCAGGTTTTCGAGCTCGCGCACATTCCCGGGGAACTCGTAGCCTGCGAGCACTTCATAGACTTCATCGTCCATGCCCTCGATGGTTTTCCCCATGTCCTCGGCAAAGACTCGAATGAAATGCTGTGCCAGGAGTGGAATATCCTCGAGTCGATCACGCAGCGGCGGAAGAGTCAATTGAATCACGTTCAGGCGGTAGTAGACATCCTCGCGGAAGCGCCCGGCTGAAACCTCATCCTCGAGATGCCGATTTGTCGCAGATACGATTCGAACATCGATCTTACGGTCCACGATATCGCCGACTCGCCGAATTGAACGCTCCTGAAGTGCCCGAAGCAGCTTCACCTGGAGCGGCTGGGACAACTCTCCGATTTCGTCGAGAAAGAGTGTCCCCCCAGTCGCAGCTTCGAAAAGGCCTTGCTTGGTCTGAACGGCACCGGTAAATGCGCCCTTCATGTGACCAAAGAGTTCGCTCTCGAGAAGATTTTCGGGAATCGCGCCACAGTTGATTGCGATGAAGGGCTGGTCGGAACGATCACTCTGCTCGTGAATTGCGCGAGCCACCAATTCCTTACCCGTTCCGCTCTCGCCCGAGACGAGCACATTCGTCTTCGTCTCCGCAACCCGCGCAATCAGGTCATACACGGCCTGCATCGCCTGACTGTGACCAATGATATTTCGATCCCGGGAATGATTTCGAAGCTCCTGTCGCAGTCGTCGATTTTCATTCGAAAGAAGTTTTTTCTCGAGCGCCTTTTCGATCACGATCCGAAGCTCTTCAACTTTGAAGGGCTTCGTCAGATAATCGTAGGCACCTTCCTTCATCGCGGCGATTGCGCTGTCAGTGGTCCCGAAGGCTGTCACCACGATTAGAATTGTCTCCGGCGAGATTTCACGCGCAGCCAACAAGAGATCCAGGCCGGTCTTTTCGGGCATCTGCATGTCGGTGACGACGAGATCGATTTCATCCGCTTCGAGATGCATGACGGCGGTATCGACATCGGGCGCCGTGACCACGTCATAGCCCTCGCGACGCAAGAAGATCTCGAGAAACTCCCGCATACTCTGTTCATCGTCGACAACGAGAATTCGAGCATTGAATTCACTCATGAGGAGACCTCTGCCAAAGCCAGGGAGACGCGAAAGCACGCGCCGCCTGAGTCTCCAGACAAAGCCTCGATCACCCCGTCATGCTGTTCCACGATTCTCCGCACCGTCGCCAACCCCAATCCAGTTCCATCCCGCTTCGTCGTAAAGAAAGGCTCAAAAATCATGGCCTGTGCATCGGCTGCGATGCCAGGTCCAGTGTCTTCGATTTCGAACCTCGCGATCCAATCTGTGCTCTGAAGGGAATCCGTACCCTCACCGGGTTCGTTACGGCGTATCGGCCGATGGTCTTGAGACACGTTCCGACGGACACATCGAACCCGCGCAAATAGCTGGCCAACCCCATCCATAGCCTCATTGGCGTTATTCCAGAGATTCCAGATCACCGCCTTCAACTGCGAGGGATCCGCCATCACAACAACCTCGGCATCGAGGTCTAATGAGACGCGAATATTGGACTCACCCTGGGCCTGGCTCATTTCCGCAATCTCTTCGACCAGGTGCGCGAGGACGACAGGCTCGGGTTTGATCGGCGCAGGACGCGAATAGCGCAGGAAGTCACCGATCAAGTGGTTCAATCGATCGACTTCCCGCACGACGATGTCCATCAATCTGACTTGTTCGGTGTCGACTTCTTCATCTGTCGCTGAGGCCTTAAGGACCTGAACCGAACCCGAGATCGAAGCCAGTGGATTGCGAATTTCATGTGCCATCCGCGCGGCCATTTCACCTACTGCTGCCAAACGTTCGGATTGGCGAAGCTCAAGTTCCATCGAAACCACGTCGGTCACATCCTGAAAAATCACGACGTGTCCGACTTGATTGCCGCCTTCATCCCTCAGGCTCGACGCGGCCATTCCGAGAAAAACGTCTTCGCCGAGTACGTTCTGATAGGCGATGCGATCCCTCCCGACACTCGCCCCATCTGATAGCTCGCGTTCGGCCCCAGCCAGGATCTCGACAGCGCCGGGAATCACTCCCCCGAGCGTCCGACCCGATGCGTCCTTCGCGGTGACACCGGTAATGCGCTCCGCTTCCGGATTGAATGATGTGATGCGGCCTTGATCATCCGTGGTCAGCAGTCCACTGCCGATGCTCTCCACCGTTCGAAGATGCAGGTCGCGCAATCGGCGAAGATCAGTGGTGCGCCGATCCAGAGCTGCACCCGTTCGACGCAGCTCCGATGCCAATGAATTTGCGAGCATTCCCAACACCAGCAAGGCGCCGGCGTAGAAGCCCCAATACGCACCCAATACCGACAGAGGCAATCCCCGCCCCGGCAGCCCCATCGATGGAAGCCAACCCAGCTCGACTCCGAAGAGAACCACGCCGTAGCCCACGGCAGCAAGCCCCGAACTCAGCACGACTCCATTGCGATCTAGAAAGAGCGCTCCATAAAGAACGACCAGCGCATAGAGAATCGTAAAAACCGATTCACCACCGCCCGAGAAATAAACGAGCGAAGTGACGATCGTCAGATCCGTCACGACTTGCACCGTGGCAAAGCGAGAGGGGTTGATCGTCCGGCTCACGAGGAGCCCAGAGACGATCGTTGCGAGAAAGGCTCCGGCGACCGTCCAATATACGCCCCAGATTCCAGCGCCGGTCTCGAAAGCCTCGATGCGATCGAGCGTCACCGCGAGACCGAGACTCAGGCCCGCAAGGAGAAGGCGGGCTCCGATGAGCCAACCCAGCTCGGTTCGAGTCTTCGCGTCGACGTTTTCTTCCCCTGCGAGAATGACGTCGTTGCTCGTCACATTACTTTCCTTCATTGGACGGAGATCGAAACATGCCGAATTGGCCGATCCTCTCGAACCAGTGCCTTCGCCGATCTAGTTGATCGAGTCGGCGATCGTAAAGATCGGCAGGTACATGGCGATCAAAATCGTGCCGATCGATCCGCCCATAAAAACCATCATGAGCGGCTCGAGCATCGCAGTCAGACCACCCACAGCGCTATCCACCTCGTCATCATAGAAGTCGGCGATCTTGTTCAACATGATTTCCATCGATCCGGTTTCTTCACCGACGGCCACCATCTGCACCATCATGCCCGGAAAGATCTTCGACTCCTGCAGTGGCTCCGCAATCGTCTTGCCCTCCGAAATCGATTGCCGAGTCGACTGCAACTCTTCCTCGATAATCATGTTGCCGGCGGTCTTCGCCACGATGTCGAGACCGTCGAGAATTGGAACACCGCTCGAAATCATCGTGCCAAGCGTCCGCGTAAAGCGGGCGACGGCAACCTTCTTGATGATATTTCCAAAGATCGGAAGGTTCAGAGCCAACTGGTCCGTTCTGTAGTGGAAGGCCAGGCTTCGACTACGCGCCTGTGAAAACGCGGTGAAGAACGCAACCACTCCGCCGATCAGGTAATGGATATACGCCTGCAGCCAATTGCTGATCCCGATTACCATCTGCGTTGGGCCGGGCAGTGTTCCACCGAAGTCCGCAAACATCTGTTCAAAGACGGGAATGACCTTCACCAGCAAGAGCACAATACAAGCCACCGCGATCGACGAAACCGTTGCCGGGTACACCATTGCGCCCTTCAGCTGCTTGCGAAGTTTCTCAGCCTTCTCGAGTTGTACCGCCAGTCGATTCAGAATCGTATCGAGGATGCCGCCGACTTCGCCGGCCGCAACCAGGTTGACAAAGAGGGAATCAAAGACCTTGGGATGCTTTCCAAGCGCCTCAGCAAACGTCGAACCGGATTCGACATCATACTTCACCTTCCGAAGCACGGTCTTCATCGTCAGGTTGTCTTGTTGTTCAGCCAGGATCTGCAGACACTGCACGAGCGGCAGCCCCGCATCGACCATCACGGCGAATTGACGTGTAAAGACAACCAGGTCCTTGATCGTCACCTTCGGTGCAAGAAAGGGAAAAATCTCAGACAGGTCTTTCGGCTTCTCCTTCACCTTGCCGGGAGCCAGCCCCGTATTCTTGAGATAAAGGGCGACCGCCTCCACTGAGGAGGCTTCGAGTTCCCCGGACTTTTTTTCGCCTGCACGCGTCTTCGCATTCCAGAGATAAAGCGCCATTTTCCAGTCTCCTGTTCATCGCATCGGGGCAAGAGTCCGATCGATAGATCTTCTACTTCTTACTTCTCGTCCGATTGCATCAGGGCTTTTTGACCCGACGTCCACCGGCCGCACCCATCGCTTCGGGTCCCTTATTGATGAGCTGTTGAAGCTCTTCGATATCGGGGCTACGGCCCTTCGCCATTTCTGGATCCACCAGTCTCCGGGTCACCAGCGACGCCAGACTCTGGTTCATCGTCTGCATGCCGGATTTACCCTGACCCATCTGCATTTGTGAGTACAATTGATGAATCTTGTCATCGCGCATCAGCGCCCGAATCGCCGCGTTCGGAATCATGACTTCGAGAGCCAACGCTCGACCCGGCCCATTGGCACGCGGCAGCAGCGTCTGACACATCACCGCCTCGAGTACAAAGCTCAGCTGCTGACGAATCTGTGACTGTTGATAGGGCGGGAAGACGTCGACGATTCGATTGATCGTCTGCACTGCCGAGTTCGTGTGCAGCGTCGCAAAGGCGAGATGACCCGTCTCCGCAACCGTCAAGGCGGCCTCAATCGTCTCGAGATCGCGAAGCTCACCGATCAGCACGATATCGGGATCTTGTCGAAGGATGTATTTCAAGGCATCCTTGAACGACTCCGTATCTGACCCAATCTCTCGCTGATTGACGATGCAGCCCTTATGCGGATGCAGATACTCGATCGGATCCTCGATCGTAACGATATGCTCGTTGCGATCTTGATTGATCCGATCGATGATGCTGGCCAGTGTCGTAGACTTTCCTGAGCCCGTCGGTCCCGTCACCAGAATCAGTCCGCGCGGCTTTTTCGAGAGTTCCTCGACTATCGGTGGCAATTCGAGTTCGTCGAAGGTCATGATCTTAAAGGGAATGGCTCGGAATGCTCCGGAAACGTTGCCTCGCTGAACGAAGACATTGCCTCGAAAGCGAGAGAGTTTCTGGACACTGAAGGAGAGATCGAGCTCATTCGTCTCTTCGAATCGATGCTTCTGCGCATCCGTGAGAACCGAATAACAAAGCTGCTTCGTCTCTTGAGGAGACAAGGGTGGCATCTTCAAGGGATGAAGCTTGCCGTCGATGCGGAGCTGGGGCGGCGTCCCGGTCGTGATATGGAGATCACTGGCGCCCTTCTCGATCATCGCCTTTAAGAGCTGATGGATGTTGGCCAAGTTCTTCGCCCTCTCTCTAGTTCGCGTCCGAGGTGCTGACACGGAAGACCTCAGAGATCGTCGTGACACCTTGGAGCATCATATTCAGCGCGCTGCGGCGCAATGTGACCATGCCGCCGCGAATGGCTTCACGCTTGATCTCGGTCCCCGAAGCGCCATTGAGGACAAATTCTTTCAGCTGATCGGTCATCACCATAACTTCGTAGATGGCAACTCGGCCTTTGAAGCCGGTATCCGAGCAATTGCTACAGCCCTGGCCTTTTCTCGGCGTAAAGCTCTTGACGTCTTCTTCACTCAATCCGGCATCGAGGAGCTGCTGCGATTCGACTTCCGGATCGTCGGCCACACATTCCGCGCAGATTCGACGAGCCAGGCGCTGAGCCACGATGCAATTCACGGCCGACGCGACCAAGAAGGGTTCGATGCCCATGTTCAGAAGACGATTGATCGTCGAAGGCGCATCGTTCGTATGCAGGGTCGAAAGAACCATGTGGCCCGTCAGCGCGGCCTTCACTGAAATCTCAGCGGTCTCGAAGTCACGAATCTCACCCACCATGATGATGTCTGGATCCTGACGAAGGAAGGATCGGAGAGTGGACGCGAAGTTCAGACCAATGTCTTCGTGCATCTGCACCTGATTGATGCCGGCGAGATTGAATTCGACGGGATCCTCGGCGGTCGAAACGTTTTCACTGCTCTGATTGAGCTCCGAGAGGGCTGAATAGAGGGTCGTCGTTTTACCGGAACCCGTCGGACCCGTGACGAGCACCATGCCAAATGGTAGATGGATAGCTTGTTGAAAGTCGTCGAGTTGATCCTGCTCAAATCCCAGCTTCGTCATGTCAAGCTGAAGATTGCTCTTGTCCAGAAGTCGAAGCACAATCTTCTCACCAAAGAGAGTCGGCAGGACCGAGACACGAAAGTCCATCTCGCGACCCTTGCCCATCTTCAGCTTGATGCGGCCATCCTGTGGCAGCCGCCGCTCGGCAATGTCGAGTTCCGACATGATCTTGACGCGCGAAGTCAAGGCGTTCTTGAGCTTCAGCGGTGGCTTCATGACCTCGTAGAGAACACCATCGATGCGGTAACGCACGCGAAAGGACTTCTCGTAGGGTTCGATATGGATATCCGACGCCGTCTTCTTGATGGCATCCGTGAGAATCAGATTCACCAGCTTGACGACCGGGGCGTCCTCCGCATCCTTGGCCATCGCATTGGTGTCTTCTTCATCTTCTCCCGAGACGAAATCGATCCCATCATCATCGAAGTCCGCCATCACATCTTCGAGAAGATCTTCGTCCGGCTGCGAGTAATATGTCTCGATCGCCCCTCGAATGGCGTCTTCCGAGGCGACCACCGGCTGAATGTTATAACCGGTGAGAAATTTGATGTCGTCGAGTGCGAAGATATTCGAGGGATCTGCGGTCGCGAGGATCAGAGTCGATCCCGCACGATTGACCGGCACAACGCTATGTTTTTTCGCGACGTCTTCTGGGATCAGCGCAAGAACTTCGCGCTCGATCGTAAAATCTTCGAGGTTGATGGACGGAACACCATATTGTTTCGCAACGAACTCGGTGAGTTCGTTCTCGTCCATGAAGCCCAGCGCGGTAATCTGCGCGCCAAGACGTTTGCCGCCTGTCGCCGCTTCTTCACGAGCCTTGAGCAGCTGCTCGGATGAGAGCAAATTCTCTTTGACTAGCAGCTCTCCGATGCGCTCGTTCAACGAAACTCCTCCCCGGCCGGTTCTTGGCGGTCGCAGCGATGCGAACAAGCGGAACCATTGGGCGTCCACGCGTTCGTCCTGCTCCTCGCAAAACAAACGCAACCTCGCTGAGTTATCGGCGAAAATCGGGATGAGCTTTACTAGTCTCGTGAGCCCTCAGCGGATCTAGGGCATGATTGCCGGACATCATGATGGGGATCCCCCCCCACGCAGAGGGCTATGGTCGACAAGATCCTTTTTATGGGTCCTGCCCCCACCATCGGCATCGGAAACGGGCCCGGAATCGAAAAGTCGTTTCGAATCGGCGAGCTTCAGATTTTCAGCGCGACCCTGGCCTCATCGATGTCGCGTACGATCTGCGCACGAAGTGCATCCACTGATTCGAATCGCCGCTCCTCGCGAAGTCGACCATCGAAGGTCAGATCGACCACGCAGCCATAGAGATCCCCGGAAAAATCGATGATATGGGCTTCGGCGACGAGATCCCGCCCATCATGGAACGTCGGCCGATAGCCCACGTTGGTCACCACCGGCATCGACCGACCCACCCACTCGGATTCGCCGTCCAGGCATCGAAGATGACCGAAATAGACACCCGGCTGGGGGAGAATCTCGGTTTCCGGGCAAAGGTTCGCGGTCGGGAACCCAATCGTCCGACCCCGGCGATCCCCAACAATGATCTCTCCCCGTGCACAAAAGGGCCGACCAAGCAGAAGCGCTGCCTCCTCGACCTCGCCCTGCCCCAGCAACTCCCGGATCCGAGTCGAATTGACGTCTCGACCTTCGATCTGAACCTCCGGAACGACTGTGACCGAAAATCCAAGATGCGGCCCTCGCTCGGTCAACATCCGCATCGAACCCTTGCGGTCTCGGCCGAAGTGAAAGTCGTAACCGACATAAACTTCAACAGGCCGAATGCTCTTGTGGATGAAATGATCGATGAAATGCTCCGAGCCAATCTTGGAGAACTCGCGATCGAAGGGTTCGGCAATAATCGCATCCAGACCGAGCGCTTCCATCGTCTCCACCTTCTGATCGAAGGTATCCAGCAGCCGCAGATCGCCCTGCGGCTGAAGCACGCGTCGTGGATGCGGTTCGAAAGTGTAAACAATCGACTCACCGCCGAGCGCGCGGGCTCGTGCGATCACCAGATCAAGGATCGCCTGATGCCCGAGATGCACGCCATCGAAATTGCCCAATGTCAAAATCGGCGAGCGAAATTCCCGTTTTAACTCCCCAACTCCTCGAAAGATCTCCAAGTGCTTTCCTCGTTCGCTAGACTGCGTGGCGTGCGGATCTTGTCGCACTACTTCGTTGTTCGGTTTCTAGGCCTCTTCATGACGGCCCTAGTCGCCGTGTTTTTGATTATCGCGACAGTTGAACTCGTCCTGAATTTCGATGACCTATCGAGTTTCGAATCCTTCGAAGCATTAGAAGCTTCTCAGTCGATCGAGCCTCTTCCCTCTGTTGCGACCTCGTCCGCTCCGCCGTCCTTGTTCCTGGCCATTGCCTACGCCCTTTGGATCCGACTGACCTCGTACTACCTGACAGACGTCATTCCGATCGCAAGCTTTTTGGCCGTCTTCATCACGTTTTCGTGGGCGGGTCGCCGGATGGAATTGGTTGCCGTTGCTGCTGGTGGCATCCGTCTCGGTCGAATCATCATTCCGGTCATCCTAACGAGCATCATCCTATCGCTTGCGACAGCGGTTCTCCACGAAACTCTCATCCTCGAAAACCAACAGATTTCGGCGAATCGGCGAGCCGAAAGCCATCGCCAACCGAATTTCGGCCGCAAGGCCTTCTGGCACCACAGGGGACGCACGATTACGAATATTGCGTTCGCGGATGCAGGATCCCGAACCCTGCATGATGTGGAGATTTTCGAGCGCGGACCGACCGGAACGATCGTCCGCGTCATTCGCACAAAATTTGTACAGATCACGACCAGGGGCGTATGGACGATCAATGACGCATCGGTCTGGACTTTCGATCCGGCGGACCCGACCGCGCAACCGAATCTCGAGACCCACGTCTCCGTCGCGCTGAATCTCGATGCGGTCGGCGGCGACGCGATGCTCCAGCCCGATCCAGCCATGCTTGCTCTCTCTGATTTGCGTCACTACCTCGCTGCGAACCCCGGCGACCACCCGGCGACCCTCCGGCGGCTCCATGGCCTCTACCACGCTCGTTTGGCCAGCCCAATTCTCGTGGTGGTCTTCGCATGGCTGGCCTTGCCCTTCGCGCTCCGCATCGATGAGCGGGGTCGATTCGGCAGGCCAGCTGCCGCGGCCATCGCGACTCTAGGCGCTTTCTTTCTCTTGCAGAATGCCGGGGCCACTCTCGCACTACGAGATTTCGCACCGCCCGGTGTCACCCCCTGGCTTGCGATTGCGATGGTCGTTGTCGGATCCTCAATCGCGCTCCGACAACTAAAGTACTAACTCGTTAGTTCTGCGAAGACACTTTCGGGTCGAGATATTTAAAGAACTCGTGATCCGGCGGAACGATCATTGTCGTTCGATCACCGAGCGTCTTTCGATACGCAGCCAGACTTCGAACGAATGCGTAGAATTCTGGATTTCGACCGTAGGCATTCGCGTAGATCCGAGCCGCCTCTGCATCCCCCTCGCCTCGCAAGACCTCCGAATCCGCATTCGCCTGAGCAACGAGCTCTCGCGCCTCTCGATCCGCTTTGGCCCGAATTTCGCGCGCCTCACGCGCACCCACCGCTCGCTTCTGTCGAGAAATCGCCCTGCGCTGTTCGCGCATCTGCTCGAAGGTCGCGTTCTCCGTAGGCAGGGGTAGCTCCGTGCGATTGATTCGAACGTCGACCACTCGAATTCCATTCGACGTCAACTCCAAGGTCGCCTGATCATCAAGCGAGTCGAGGGCCTCTGCACGCGCCAGCAATTCCGCCATCGTGAGCGTGCCCACGGCGTCGCCGACTAGAGAACCGACGGTTCTTTGGATCCGCTTGCGCGCCTCCTCGATGCCCTTCGGAAAACTTCGCCGAAATTCGAGGGGCGAATCAATCTGCCAAAGAACGTAGTAGTCGATGATCAACCGCTCGTTTCCGGCGATCTCGATCTCGGCGGCAGCCGCGTTCAGATACTGGATCTTCTTGTCGAAGACCTGCACTTCATCGATCAGCGGAATTCGCAGTTGAGCGATCCCCGGCTCCTCGATCTCCGCGATCGGATTCCCTAGACGCAAGATCAGCCGATATTCGTCCACTCGGTTGATCACGAGTGGGCCAAAATCAATCTGCGCCCCCCAGATGATTCCAACAGCGGCGGCCCCTAACACGATCGGCACGAAGAGAAGCCTCATTGATTCGCCCCCACCGCTGGCACTTGATTTCGCAGAGGCAAGAGCGGCAGCATATTCACGGTATTCGGCTCGACGATCATCTTCTCGATCCCGGGCAGGATCTCTTCCATCGTTTCGAGATATAGGCGTCGCCGAGTCACCTCGGGCGCACTCTCGTATTCGGTCAGCAGCGCAACGAAGCGAGTGGCCTCGCCCCGAGCCTCGATAATGCGTGCGCGCTTAAAGGCTTCGGCCTGTTCGCGAATCTCCACCACTTCCGATCGCGCCCGTTCGAGGATTTCCTGCGCATCACCGGTAGCTTCGAGCGAAGACCGTTTCCCGTCCTGCCCAGCGCTCACAACATCTGCAAAGGCCGCGCGCACCGCGTCGGGCGCCTGGGGTTTCTCAAGATTGATTCGTCCAACTTCAAAAGCGGGTTCGTAGCCGACCTCTGCCAGGTAGGAACCCAACATGGTCTCTAGAAGGGCTCGGACTTCGCGTTCAATCTCATTTCGGTCCTGAGACAGAACAGAATCGATCGTCTTTTTTCCGATCACCGTTCGCATGGCCGCTTCGGTTGCGTCATGCAAGATTGCGCTCGGCTCATCCATCGCGAACCGATAGGCGAAGGCACTACCAACCTTGTACTGCAACTCATATGCGACATTGACGATGTTGCCGTCTCCCGTCTGGACTGCATCTCGCTTGATGTTGTCGGCAATCTCGAGTTCTTCTTCGTTCACGGGAGCACCCGGGGTCGACTGACTTGGCTGAGCGCCAAAGGACTCCGTCCGTAGCTCGCTCGTGTTCACGACCTCATGACTCTCAAGCGGCGGCGGCAAATGCCATCCAATACCTTCGATGATCTGTGTTCGTTCGTACGCCCCGAGGCGAAGGACCACCGCGGATTCGCCGGGGTCGAGCTGGTAAACGCCTTGCCATCCCCAGCCCAGCAGGACTCCAAGCGAAGCCAGAAGGAGCAAAGTATTGAAGATCATACGAGTCAATCCCCGCCCCGCCTTCTCCGCGGCGCTCGGATCTCTTTCGCTCTTGCCCTTCGCCAATTATGCATCCCCGCCGTCGGGCTTGGAAGCTCCGCTTCCGGGAGTCGATGCTTTTCCGGCCGAGACGTTAGTCAACTGGTCGTAGAAGGGACGGATCAGATCGATCGGAAGGGGAAATATGGTGGTGGAGCTTTTGTCTCCGCCCGCGATCTCAGCCAGTGTCTGCAGGTACCGTAACTGCAGACCCATGGGTTCGGTTGCGAGCACCGCCGCGGCGTCGGCCAATCGCTGTGCCGCCAGATATTCTGCATCGGCCAGGGTAACCTTCGCGCGCTTTTCCCGCTCTGCTTCGGCCTGCTTCGCCATGACGCGCTGCATCTCCTGGGGCAGATCGATTTGCTTGAGTTCCACGGAACGCACTTTGACGCCCCAGGGCTCTGTCTGAAGATCGATGATCTCCTGAAGCTGCTGATTGATGCGTTCGCGGTCGGCCAGCAACTGATCGAGTTCCGCCTGTCCACAGACACTTCGCAGCGTCGTCTGAGCAAGTTGGGACGTTCCGTAAAGGTAATTCTCGACTTGAATGACCGCCTTCTCCGGATGCAGAACCCGGAAATAGAGCACCGCATTCACCTTGACCGAAACATTGTCGAGTGTGATGACCTCTTGAGCGGGAACGTCCATCACGATCTCGCGTAGCCCAATCCGAACCATGCGATCAACGCCGGGGATGATCCATCGAAGACCGGCCGAACGGACACCCGCGTATCGACCCAGGCGAAAGACTACGCCGCGCTCGTATTCGGCGAGAATTCGGACACCAAAAAAGAGCAGCGCCATAACGACGCCCAAGAAAATCAGAATTCCCAACAAAACCTACCCCTCCCGCGACTGATCTCTAGGAGCCAGCCATTTCGGTTCCACAACTCATGCCTCGGACAAGACTCGACGCACGCGAAGCGTGAGTCCCTTGACTTCAAGGATCTCGACCGAATCACCAGCTCGAATCGTCTCATCCGCAACACTATTCCAATACTCACCCCGCACGAACACTTTACCTTTGGGATCGATCGCGGATTCGCAACGCCCAACCAAGCCGATCATTTCGTCAACGCCCGCAGTTTGCTCGGCTCGGAAGGTGCGGCCAAGACTGTAGACGATCAAGAGACCAAGAACCGTCATGGCCGCCGTGATCGGAACCAGGACTTCCCAGAATGAAACAGTCAAGTCAGAGACCTCAGGTCGATCGAAAACCATCGTTCCCCCGACCAGAAAACAAGTTACGCCTGCGGCAAAGAGAACGCCGAACGAAGTGATGAAGAGTTCGGCAATCAATAATCCGACGCCAATCAGCACCAGCAACCCTCCCACCCACGAAAAGGGCAAGATCTGCAACGCGAATCCAAGCAGAACGAACGCGGCGACTCCAGTCGCACCCGGGATGATCATTCCCGGACTCTGGAACTCCATGTAGAGACCGATCGCGCCGATCGCCAGAAGCAGTGTCGCAACATTGGGATCCGAAAGGAAATTGAATATCGACTGCAGCAGCGTCATCTCTATCGGAACGAGAGTCACATTCGCAAGATCGAGTTCGCGTTCGACGTCATTGAGCTTCACGATTCGGCCGGAGATCGAGGCAATCAGCTCGGCGCGGCTTCCCGCCATCAAGTCGATGACATTCAGCTCCAATGCTTCTTCAGCCGTGACTGCGACAGAATTTCGAACTGCCTCACCTGCCCATTCAACGTTGCGGTTTCTCTGCTTCGCAATCGACTCGACGTAAGCGGCGAGGTAATTCTCGATTTTCTGTTCGACGATGGCCTTGTCCGAAACAGCGCCGCCGTCTTCTCCACCGCCTGGAGCGGACGGCGATTCGCCGCCGCCGAATAGACTGACGGGATGGGCGGCACCAATGCTGGTGCCCGGCATCATCGCCGCGACATTGGCGGCCAGTGTGATGAAGGTCCCCGCGGAGGTGGCGGATGCCCCGCGTGGCGTTACAAAAACGATTGTCGGCACGGTCGAATTAAGCATCGCCTTGATGATGTCCTGGGTTGCCGAAACCAAGCCACCAGGGGTGTCCAATTCAATGAGAACGCCCGCCGCATTTTCCGCTTCCGCGCGTTCGATCGCACCGATCAAATGATCTGCGCTAGCCGGATTGATCGATCCGTCGATCGTGACGACTAGGAGTTCATTCGCCGTCGCGGCGGTCTGCGCCGTGAACCCGAGAAGAACACAGAGAAAGCCAACCATGACACGACGACGCAAACCGAGCGAAACGCTCATCCCGCTTGCTGTCCTCGGATCACACTGATGATTCACGTCGAAATGAAAATCGTTCACTGGGGCGCTCTCAGTTTTTCGATTCGATCAAAGAGTTCTCGGGAAACCCCGGACTTGGGGAGCAGCGACAGGGCTTCGACCTCACCACTGGGCCACACGAAATGAACCGCGTTCTCATCGACATCGAAGCCCGAATCGATTCGCGAGATGTCGTTGGCCACCATCAGATCACAACCCTTGAGAAGTAACTTTCGCTTGGCGCCCGCGATCACATCATGACTCTCGGCTGCGAATCCCACGATTGTTCGATCTCCTTTGCGCGCGCTGATGTCGGCCAAGATATCCGGGTTCTGAACGAACTCGAGTTGCAGACGTCCTTCCCCGGCCAGTTCTTCCTTCTTGATCTTTCGCTCGATGGCTTCTGCTGGTCGAAAATCCGCAACGGCCGCCGCCTTGATGACGATCGACGACTGCTCGAATTCGACGAACACCGCGTCACGCATTTCGATGGCGCTGCCGACATCGACTCGACGAACGCCGATGGGCGTGGGCAGATTCGTCACGCCGGCGATCAAGACAACGTCGGCACCACGACGCTGGGCCTCCGCCGCGATCGCAAATCCCATCTTGCCCGAAGATCGATTCGTGATGGCACGGACTGCGTCGATCGGTTCGACGGTTCCACCCGCAGTCACCAACACGCATTCGCCGATCAGCGTCTTCGGCGCGAGAAGCGAGTCTACGGCTTCGACTAACACGGCGGGATCGCTCATCCTACCCTGCCCCTCCCAACCACACGCAAGCTCACCGGCCTCGGGACCGACAAAATGGATTCCTCGCGTGCCCAGGATTTCGAGATTGGCCCGGGTCGCCGGGTGCTCCCACATGTTGACGTTCATCGCGGGCGCAACCAGAATGGGAGCGCGAGTCGCGAGCAGCACGGCCGTCACCAGATCATCGGCGTGGCCATGCGCCATCTTCGCCATCAGATTCGCAGTGCACGGTGCCACCAGAACCACGTCGGCCCAATCCGCCAACCCGATATGGTCGATTTCGCCCTCTTCACCCGGATCGAAGAGATCCTGGCGGACCGAGTTTCCCGACACCGCCTGGAGCGAAAGCGGAGCGACAAAGCGCGACGCTTCAGTCGACAGCGCACAGCGAACATCGTGGCCAGCTCGACGCAGACCGCGCACGATCTCGGGGGTCTTATATGCCGCAATTCCCCCCGAAACCACAAGCAATATTCGGCGCGGATCCTTCACGGCCGGACCTCCAATGAGTCAATGAGAGCTCGCATTAAACGTACTCCAGGGTACCGGCTTGCCGGGACGAGGGCCAATTCGCCGCCTTCGCCTTCGATTCGGTCGCTGTCTAGCTGTTGGATCAACGGCGGGTCCAAACGGTGGTGCGTGACGGTGTCATCGGCTGTTTCGGGGTCATTCTGCAATCCTGCAGTAGGCAGGTCAGCTCTGTAGCTTCCGCTTGAGCGCCTTGGCGACCACGGGGGGAACAAATTCGTCGATGCTCGCCCCGAATCGGACGAGTTCCTTCAAACGCGAAGAGCTGACATACAGATATTCCTGACTCGTCATGAAAAAGACGATCTCGACTTTGGGCGCGAGGTGCTTATTCATCAGGGCCATCTCAAATTCGTATTCAAAATCGGACATCATGCGAAGTCCACGAACAATCGCGCTGGCACCGAGCTCTTCCGCGTAGTGGACCACGAGTCCATCGAAGATGCGGACCGAAACATCGTCCATCTCGCTCGTCACATCGCGAAGAATCTCGACGCGCTCCTGCGTATTGAACGTGGCACTCTTTGAAACGTTTTTCGCGACGGCTAGAACGACTTCGTCAAAGAGCAGGCGACTCCTCTGGACGAGATCGAGATGTCCGTTCGTGATCGGATCAAAGCTGGCCGGAAAGAGTGCCAGACGATGCTTTCGCTTTGCGTTTCCCATCTCATCCTCGGTCGTCAAGAGTCTAAAACCGGCCTGTCGTGCTTCGAAGCCTCGAGCCAGGTTAACTTTGTGTCACCATAGTCACGCGCATCGAGAAGCGTCCTCCCGGGTTGCGGCGAGAGAGGATGGCGCTTTGGTCCCTCGACGACCACTCTTGCCCCCTCCTTCAAGAGCGTTGAAGCGAATAGAGCATCCAGGATGCCGGCTCTATCACCCTCCTCGTAGGGTGGATCGACGAAGACCAGATCGAAGCGTGGTTGGCCCTTTTTTGAGAGACGATGAATCGCCTTCTGCGCATCGCTATTGAGAATTTGTATCGAGTCCCGCGTTCGATCGAGTCCCAGAGACAGAATTCGCTTTTCGAGTTCCCGGACCACTTGCCGGGAATGATCGACGAAGACCACGCCTTGGGCCCCTCGGGAAATCGCCTCCAAGCCGAATGCGCCGGTGCCAGCAAAGAGATCGAGGATCACCAGTCCATCCGTCGGCCCGAGAACCGAAAACAAGGACTCACGAACGCGATCGCTGGTCGGCCGAACGCCCTTGGGCACCGAGCCCAGGTCGCGCCCCCCCAATCTTCCGGCGATGATCCTCATTCGCCAGACCCTACCCAATGCAACTCGAGGCGCGCAAAGCGATGGTGTAGGCGAAACGTCTATTCCTAAGTTGGATCAGAATGTCACGGCGAGTCCAAGCGAGCCAGCATCGATCGGACACGTGCACGTATCGTTCTCTCATGACAATGATCTCCAATAGTCGCAGCGATCAGGGTTGATCCGGACGAAGCCGCTGTCTAAGATCAGCGCGTTTCCGAATTCACAAATCAAGTTTGTCGACGGCGCGATAACGCACTGTTGTGTCGATTCCCTTAAACCTCTCGCTCGGCCACCCAACCGCGACTTTCAATTCATTTCTGCCAATCAAGGAAAAGGACGACCATTAATGTCCAGTGCCGCCGTAAAACGCATCAAGAAAAAAATCCCGGAACGACTCGCCGAAATACGAGGCGACAGGTCACAGCGGCGGTTCGCCCGAGAGCTCGGCGTCTTTCAGCAAAACATCAATCGCTACGAGAATGGGACAACCCCTCACACCGATTTTCTCATCACCTTGTCCATCAAGGAGAATATTTCCATCGATTGGCTCTTGTTCGGCAAGGGCCGCATGCGAAAAGGTCGCTAGATCGAAGTTGCGCCTGCGCCTGCCGTACTCCGTTCACCGTCCCGCCCGCTCCCTGAACGTGCCACCGGGCTGAATCGGTCGAGACGACCGAAGCTGCAGGAAGAACCCACAATTGCGCAGGTTCTACTGCGTCCGTGGCGTGAGTCGTGGACTGGGGATTGTGGGTAGTCTGCTTCCACACCCCTTCTTGAGCGCCCATTCACCCACCGGCAGCTCGATCTCCATTCCTCGGTCGTAGCAAGGCTTTCCGCTTCGCCGGCGGCACCGGGCATGCCTCTTGCTCTTCTATCCATCCGATCGCTGCGGATTCCGATTCCGCAAAATCAAGCGATCTGTGGCTGGGAGCCCATTCGATGCTGCGTATTTTTGTGGTGACAACGATTCTGCTGACCTGTGCAGACCATTGGACCACGTATCTGTGCCTCACTGCGCCGGTCGACGGCTGGAACGTCGCCGAGGCCAACCCAGTCGCCGAGTGGCTCTTTCAAAAAGCCGGCCTGAATACCGGACTCCTGATCGATTCAGCGCTCACTCTAGGCGCTGTCGTCTTCCTGGCCACGACACCCGTGTTTGGCCGACAGCTCAAGACGTCATTGCTCGCCGTGATCACGCTCTTCACCGGTTATGCGGTGGTCAACAATCTCGACGCGATCTCTCGTATGGGCCTCGCTCCATGGTCGGGGATTGTGTGAGATGTCCATCGCAGCCTACATCGATCGCGTTAGGCTCTTGTTTCTCGTGGCCTGCGCGGTAGCCGCAAGCACTCTCGGAGATTTCGAAGAGGGTACGGTTGAGCCGATTTCCCAGGCGGCGGCTGTTCTACCTTCGGTATCGAGTCGGACCCCCGCGGATGTCGTCGCCATAGCGTCGTCAAACGCGACGCTCGAAGCCTTGCCTGCGGAACCCAAACTCATCGACCCCGCCGGGGCGGAAGAAGAACTCATCGCCGAGATCCTCCGGCGATTGTCCGTACGGCATACCGCCCTCCCGGAGCGGGAACGGGTCGCGCTGGTTCGCACTATTCTCGCAGAAGCACGCCTCTATGATCTCGATCCCGGCCTGGTCGTCGCGGTGATTGAAGTCGAAAGTGCGGGCTACCACCTTGCGGTATCACACGTTGGCGCGATGGGTCTGATGCAGCTGCTTCCCTCGACCGGTAGAGAACTCGCACTGCGCATGGGCATCGAGTGGCATGGCGATGACACGCTCTTCGATCCGATCATCAATGTTCGGCTCGGGACCGCATATCTCAGTCAGCTGCATAAGCGATACGGCAGCGTCCATACTGCACTCGCTGCCTACAACTGGGGACCCGGCCGAATCGATCGTCGCATTCGCCGCGGTGCCGATGTTCCGACCGGCTATCCGACCAAGGTGATGCGCGCCTTCGATCGCAACGCCGTCGTACTCGTCAGTCGCTCCTGAGCGACGCAGCCGAAACCGGCTTCCCATCAAACGCCGGGATCGACGCGGGCGATGCGAAATCGAGCAGGGTCTGGGCGAGTCGATCGACGGCATCCATGGCCGCAGCACTCCCACCACTATGTCCGTTGACGAGAATCGAGAAGATCCAGGTCTCTCCATCCTCGCGTTCCGCATAGCCGGATAAGGAAGTCACCGCGGCATCTGAAAGTAGTCCAGTCTTTGCCCGAATCCGACCGCGACCCTGTCTGATCCGTTTTTTCAGTGTCCCGTCTGTCCGCGCAATGGGAAGCGCGGCGACAAACTCAGGCCCGCTTCGAAACGAAGCACGTCCAACCGCAAGGGCACTCACGAGCATTCTCGGCGCAAGTCGATTCTGGATCGACAACCCAGATCCATCGATCAGCTTCGCCCCGGCAAGATCGACGCCGAGACGACCCAGTTCCACCCGCAGTGCCCGAATTCCGTCGACCCAATTGCCCTGACGAACGGGACGCTCCTCCAGCGAGGCCCCCTCCCATGCGGCGAGACTCTTCACCAGGCTCTCGGCGATCGAGTTGTTGCTGTATTTCAGGCACAGCCCGACAGCCTCCGCGACGGTGCGGCCGGGTCGGTCCAAAACCAATTGAAATGATTCGGATTCGATCTGCGGCGCGCGACGCACATCGCCTTCGAGATCGATCCCGTTCGCTTCGAGTTGATAGGCGAGCAGCGAACCGGCATAGAGTCCCGGATCGAGAACACTGCGCGGAAAACGATCAACGGAAGCGCCTTGTCTTGCTACGCCACTCACACGAATGATCTCCTCTGCCGGCCCGTCGGTCTGACGACCCCGAATCCGGTCGACGACCACTCGCGCACGCGTCTTCGCACGACCCGTCTTAGCCTGATTACGTAGTCGCAAATAGTCGACGGGCGGATCGACATCGACTAAGGCTGCCGAGCCCACGGCTGCCTGGGGCCAGATCGAAACGAAGAATGTCCCGTAATTCGCGGTCAGCGCGCCGATGGGTGCATGGTAGGCCCGCGCCGTCACGTTTCCCCAGCTCGGATGCCAGCCGGGACCGTCGAAGAGTCGATCATCCACCCGCAGATCCCCGCGCACGCCACGCAGGCCGGCGCCTCGAAGATCCGCGGCGAGTCGCCACCAATCCTCGGAATTCATGACCGGATCGCCCCCGCCTTCAACGATCAATTCCGAGACCATGCCTTCGGCATCGATCGCCTGCGGTGCCAGAATCCGAGTTGAAAATCGATGCGTCGGCCCGAATCGCTCAAGCGACGCCAGCGCGGTCAAAATTTTCTGGTTCGAGGCCGGAATCAACAACCGATCGGCACCGTGTGCGTAGATCGCGCGGCCGTCGCTCGCCCTCTCGACGTAGACGCCAACACTGGCCCGAGCCAGAGGCGCCTGACGCAGCAGCGCGTCCATTCGCGCGGCAAGATCCGCCGGCCCCTTTCCGCTCGCGCAGGCAGGCATTCCCACGAAGGTGCTCACAATCAATGCCACAACGAGACGCAGCCCCGCGGCGGGATGCCCGGGCTTCACGCTCCGCGAAACCACAAAGGCCGCCCTTGGCCGAGGAAAGAGCAATCGCTTCAGCATCTGAAGACCCTGTTCACCGTGATCGTATTTGGGGGGTGAAACGTTTGCACGCTTGACGCCGAGGAGCTTATCGGGGAGCCTGCGCTGGAGCAATTGTCGCCAGCCATGGGGGGTTGGCAACGGGTTTCGGGATCGGGGGGTCCGGTGCTCAACGTCATATGGCTCGTTCTCGCCATCAGTGCACTCCTTGTAGCCGCGGCTACCGGGGATGAAGCCGTATCGGCTGTCATCGACGCCATCTTCAGTAGCGCGCGCTCCGCCGTGCAACTTGTGATCGGCCTCGTAGGCGTCATGGTCTTTTTTCTTGGACTGATGCGAATCGCTTTCGACGCAGGATTCCGCGAGGTGATTGCTCGCTGGCTGACCCCGCTCACCCGACGACTGTTCCCCGAGATTCCCGCCGACCATCCCGCGATGGGCGCCATGATTATGAACATGTCGTCGAATGTACTCGGCATGGGCAATGCTGCGACACCCTTCGGCCTGAAAGCCATGAGTGAGCTGGCCAAGCTGAACAATCATTCGGGCTCCGCATCAAACGCCATGGTGCTCTTTCTCGCCATCAACAGTTCGGCCATCACCTTGCTTCCTCCGCTCGGGACGATCGGCGTTCGCGCCGCCGCCAACTCCTCTGATCCCTGGGCGATCTGGATGCCGACGCTCTTTGCAACAGCGTGTTCAACCTGCGTCGCGGTGCTGGCCTATTTCGGACTCGGGCGCCTTCCCATTTTCGCTCATCGCCCGGAATTGAAGGGCGAAGCCAGCGCCTCGAATTGGGCACCCGATGACGCCGATTCCGGGTCGGACGACAATCGAGCACGGGATCCCGAGGTCGGTTGGCGCCGAAACGGACGTCTCGGGCTGGTCCTGCTCGGGACGGCGATCTTTCTCTGGAGTGTCGCCGGTTCATTCAATCATCAGCTTGGCGAGAATGGAATGAACGCGGCATTCCGGAGCGCCCTGCAGTACTGGACCCTTCCCGCGCTGCTACTCGCCGTCCTGCTCTACGGCTTCGCGAAGCGAGTCCGGGTCTACGATTCCATGGTGGCGGGCGGGCGCGAGGCGTTAGGCGTGGCCAGCCAGATCGTGCCCTACCTCGTGATCATCCTGGTGGCCGTCTCTATGTTCCGCGCCTCAGGGGCCTTGGGCTATTTGATCGACCAAGTCGACCCATGGACGAGTCTGATCGGTGTTCCGGCTGAGGTGTTGCCCATGGCCTTCATCCGCCCACTCTCGGGCTCGGGCGCGCTCGGCGTGATGAGTGAAATCTTGACAACCCATGGCCCGGACTCTTTCATCGGCCTGCTCTCGAGCACTCTGATGGGATCCACCGAGACGACCTTCTATGTATTGGCGATCTATCTCGGTGCCGCCGGGGTCGTCGACGGGCGCCAGGCACTCTTTGCCTGCCTCGCCGGGGATATCGCGGGATTCTTTGGTGCCGTCGCGGCCTGCCACTTCTTCTTCGGCTGACCCGTGCCGATCCGGGAATCCGCTGCCGGCGACGCAAGCGATAACAAGGTCGTGATGAATCGTGACCTCGACATGCTCGCCGAGATCCTCCCCTCCTGCGCAGGCCGCCCGTACTCTTCGATCGAAGGTATCCCCGCCGGCCTTGGTACCCGACGTTTCTATCGCGTCCACTTCGAAGACGGCCCACCCGAGAGTCTCGTAGCGCGCGTCGAACCCCAAACCGAGGTCAAAGGCCAGGCTGCAAAGAACGTCGGCGCAACCGAAAACCCGAGTACGCCCGACGAGCCCAGCTGGCTTCCCGAACCTCCGCTCGAACCTCTGCGGCAATTTCTCGAGGACGCCGGCCTCCGCGTCCCCCATTCCATCGCCCATCTCCGGGAGCGAGGCGTCGATCTACTCGAGGACGTCGGAGGACGAACGCTGATGCACGTCGATGAACCGGAGCGATCCCAGCGCTATAGCGAGGCCTGCCAGCTCGTGCCTCGACTCCAGAGACTCTCCGCAAGCGCGGAACGCATCCCCGCCTTTGGCCGAATTTTCGATCGCAGACTCATCGATACGAAAGCCTGGAAATGGCTCCACTGGACGATTCCCGGTCTCCTGCATCGCCCAGCCACCCAAGAAGAATCGCGTTCGTTTCTGGAGCTTGTCGAAGGATTCTCCGCCCTTCTCGACGAAGCACCGAGGCGCCTCGCCCATCGTGACTTCAAGGCCGAAAATCTTCACCTCGTGCCTAAAAAAGCAAACGCCGCGAAAAATGCCACCGGGAAGGAAGAGTGGGAGATCGTCATGATCGATGTTCAGGGTGCGTTCATGGCACCCCCCGAATACGATCTCGTGTGCCTTCTCTATGACCTTCAGGTCGATCTCGACGAAAAATTTGCCATGGAATGCTTTCGCTCCTCTCTGGCTGACCTTCCCGATTCACCGGACCCGGAGCTGGCCGCCATGCGCTTTGACGCGATCGCCACGCTCAGGCTCTGCAAGGATATTTCGCATCTCGTCCACGCCCGGCGCTCACGGAATGATGCGCGCCGATGGCACGAAATTCCAAGAGGCTTGGCCCTTCTCGAATTATCAATGGGGCGACTCTCCCGCGCTTTTCCCGAGACCCGGGCACTCAATTCTGTGATTCATGCACTTACCCTGGCCGCAAGTTCGTCCGATAGTGGGTGATGCAGCTCTCGAAATCAGATCGGGAACGATGAAGGATTGGCCAATCGTGCAAATTCATGAGCGCATATGGCCGGGGCAGCCCGGCGGATCAGCCATTCGCCGCATCGGCCGCGGATGCCCGCCGAGTAACCGAACGAAATGAGAGCCATGATTCTCGCCGCCGGGCTCGGAACCCGCATGCGTCCACTCAGCGATCTGAGAGCGAAGCCCGCTCTGCCCGTTCGGGGACGCCCCGTCATCAGCCTGCTGCTCGAATTCCTTGCACGCCAGGGCTGTGAATCCGTCATGATCAACCTTCACCACCGGGCGGAGTCCATTCGCCGGGCGGTCGAACACGATCATCCCCGAGATCTCGAGATCCATTGGTCCGAGGAAGCCACTCCACTCGGAACCGGTGGCGGAATTCAGCGAGCAGCCAGTTTCTTCATCGACGAGGAGTCGGCCATTGTCCTGGCCGGCGACATGCTTCTTGACCTACCGCTCAAGGACCTGTTCGAACGTCATGTGGAAGGCGGCATGGACGCGACGCTGCTACTCCGGGACGACGATCGATCGAGCCATTTCGGCTCCATTGGCATCACGAGCAGCGGTGAGCTCACGCGGGTGGGCAAGAGGACGATCCATCGCGAGAAACATTGCGCCCTCACTGCCGACGACACTGAAGTGACCCATGGCTTGTTTACGAGCGTCCGATTCTTTCGAACGGAAATCCTGACCGACTGGCCCACCTGCGGATCGGAATCCCCGGAGTCAAAAGACAGCGTCTTTGAAGACCTGCGCGACTGGCTGATCCCGGGAATTGAATCCAGAGGACTGCGCGTGCGCGGGGAGCTCCTCCCCAAAGAATCTTCCACATGGGAACCCGTCGGAACGCCCGCAGAATATCTCCGGGCGAACCTTACACCTCCAGATCTACCGACTCTTGGAGGCGCAGCGAAGAACTGGTCTGGGGAAGTCAGCATTCTCGGTTCGAATCAGAGCGTCATCCTCTCGGATCGAGCTTCCGTCGACTCCAGCGCGAAGCTGAATCGCTGCGTTATATGGGAGGGCGAAAAAATTCCTTCTGACTTCGTCGGCGAGTCCGGCGTCTACGCAGGCGGCGTATTTGTCCCCTGCTCGGAGAATCTTTCGTGAGCGAGGTCGTTTTCGTCGGCACAAGCGATGCTTTCGGCGCCGGAGGTCGGCGGCAGTCGGCCGTCTTCGTGCGAGCGGAGCGCGGCGGAATGCTTTTCGATTGCGGCGCGACCACCAATACCGGACTCGCTCAACTCGGAATTTCACGGGAGGAGATCGATGTCCTCCTGATCTCCCATTTTCATGGTGATCATTTTGGCGGCATCCCCGCCTTTCTGTATGCCTCCTACTACATCGACGCGCGACGCCACCCGATCGAAATTGTCGGGCCACCCGATATCGAAGAGCGCGTACACCAGTTGGCCGACGCTATGGGCCATCATCTGCGAGACCGCGAATGGCCCTTCCCAATTCGGTTTCGCGAAATTCATCCCGAGGAAGCCCTTTCGGTTGGCCCCGCAGAAATTCAAGCATTCGCCACCCAACATCAACCCGATGCCAATCCGCAAGGTTACCGTGTTCGCCTGGGCCGAGAACAAATTGCCTATTCGGGTGATACAGGCTGGTTTGAAGATCTTCCCCGTCAGATCGCCGGGAGTGATCTCTTCATCTGTGAATGCACGCTTCATCAGGCCGGGCTGGATTTTCATCTCAGCTTGGATGAACTGCGCGAGCATCGCGACGACCTCGATTGTGGCCGCCTGACCTTGACGCACCTCGGTAACGACATGGCCAATCAGCGAGGACAGCTCGAAATCGAAACTGCAGACGACGGAATGGTCATCAAGCTCTAACCGCGGTGGCCTCGAGATCTACAGAACGAAGTCTCTTCGGCCCAGCGCGAGGCCGCGTGTTTTTTCCTTCAGCACCACGCTCGCAGAGCAAGCAAGGCCCCAGCCCGCCAATGATCGACACCCTGTCGAAATCATCGGTCGAGCCATTCGCCGCCATGAATCACGCCGAGCACACGCGCTTCGGCCACCCCCGTACACTGGGGAAGTTGATTGGGGATGCCTAGAATGGTGTTTCGTCCCATGAGTGAAAACGCCATCGCCTCCGCTGCGTCAGCGGGAACTCCGGCAGCGTCCATGCTTTCGACAACGACGGAGTCGAGGGCGTTCGCGAGCAATTCCATGACGTAGCCGTTTCGAACGCCTCCGCCGCCGACTAACAAGCGACCCTTCAAAGCAAGTCCGCCGCCCGTGCCCGCCGCCATCGCCTTCCATGCCGTGGCGATCGCCGCCGTCGCCGCGTGAGCAAGCGTGGCCATCAAATCTTCGAGGAGAACTCCCTCTCGCCGTGACCGATCGAGCCAATCCCGGGCCTGCGACAGGCCATAGCGCTCACGGCCTGTCGACTTCGGTGGCGGCCGATGCAAGTAGGGATCCGCGAGCAATTCCTCGAGCCACGGGGCAACGACGCTTCCCGCTCGCGCAAGCGCCCCGTCTCGGTCGAAGCGATCCCGCCCCTCACTCGCAAGCGATACAACGCCGTCCAGCAGGGTATTCGCGGGCCCTACATCAAAGGCCATCGCAGATTCCGGAGCGCAGCCAGCGGGAAGCCAGGTGAGGTTCGCGATCCCACCCAGATTGAGAACACCGCGCGACTCATTTCCGTCCGCGAAGACCGCGTGATGGAAGAACGGAGCAAGCGGCGCACCCTCACCCCCCATTGCCAGATCACGACGCCGGAAGTCGGCGACCACGGGACGCCCCAGACGTTCCGCGAGTCTTGCTGGACAGCCGATCTGCAGGCTGCCCCCGTGCTCCGGATGATGGGCCACGGTTTGGCCGTGAGACGCGATCGCATCGACGTCGGCCAGAGAAAAATCGGCCTCCTCGAGAACGGACAAGACGGCATCGGCGAATTGATCCGCGAGCACGCGATCCAGCCGAACGAGGTCCTCGAGAACCCGACCCGGTTGCAGCTCGCCCGCAGCCAGTCGATGGATCTCGTGCTGAAGAGACCTGGAATGAGCCACCTCGCGAAAGGCGATCAGCTCGAATGGGCGTGCGCCTGCGTCGTCCGGCCAGTCGACGAGCGCCACATCGATTGCGTCGGCTGAGGTGCCCGACATGAGACCAACGATCCGCATGGCGCAATCATAGGCCGGTGCAGGGTCGTTGCACGTCCCCTTGTCCACCTTCTCTCGCCTCTCGCTAGGCTTTCGACTCTTTTGGCAAGTAGTTGACAGTCAAGGGGAATTCACGATAATGCCGCGGTCTCGAAACTCCCGACCGGAGTTCCCGGGAACGACCGGGCACACATCAGACAGGGTGCCAGGCTCCTTAATATTTCCGATTAGTGCGGCGCATTATCGGTATCCTACGAACTCGTTGGAAGCCGTACGCACGACCTGATCACACCACCTCATCCACTGAGAATCCAAGAGGCCAAAATGAATGAAACCTCCCGCGCCCAGGGCTGGGCGATTTGCGGTAGCGCAGGACTTGCCGCCCTTCTCTTTGTTGTCGGAATTTTGAACGGTCGTTATTGGGCGATTGCGATCCCCGTTGCCGTCGTCACGCTCTTCGCGCTCGGGCTCGTCGCCTGGGTCGGATTCACCATCGCCACGATTCAGGTCGAGACCGATTCCGGCCCGGAGATTCTGACGACTGACGAGCCCAGGGTCGCCAGCGCCGCCGAATCCATCAGCGCAGAGGACGCAGCCTGATGATTCATCGCGGACTGTCCACTTCGATCGCAAACGTCTAGAGCCTCGATCCCGTGCGAATTGCGCTTCTCACCTACCGCGGAAATATGTTCTGTGGCGGCCAGGGTATCTATGCGGCCTATCTGGCCCGCGAATGGAAACGGGCCGGACACGACGTCTATGTTTTTGCAGGTCCTCCCTTCCCCGAACTCGAAGAAGGAATCCCGCTCCACGAGATTCCCAACGACAACGTCTTCGGCCAAAGCGTGAGCGAGGCCTTCAACCCCGAATCACCATTTTCGATGCTGAAGCCATTATCACTTTGGGAACTGGGCGTCTCTCGATTCGGCGTCTTTCCGGAGATGCAGACTTTTGGCCTTCGTCTTATGCGGAAATGGGGAGAATTCCAGCGGCGGTATCGCTTCGACGTGGTCTTCGATAATCAGACTCTCTCCTGGGGATTGTTAGGCATTCAGGCCATGGGTGTTCCCGTCGTAAGCGTCATCCATCATCCGCTGCACATCGATCGTGAAGCCGATTTCGCAGTTGATCAGTCGCTCGCCAAACGCGTGAAGCGAACCCTGTATTTCCCGTTGATGATGCAGCAGGCCGTCGCGCCCCGACTCGCAAAGATCGTAACCGTGTCGGAAGCCTCGCGAACGGCCATCGAGAAGTACTTCAAAATTTCCGAGAAGAAGGTCTCAGTCGTCTACAACGGTACGGACACGGAAATTTTTAGGCCGATTCCCGAGATCGAGAAAGAAGTCGACATGCTCTTCGTCGGCCGCACCGAAGATCGAAAAAAAGGCATCGGAACCATGTTCGAGGCGCTCTCGATGCTTCCGGACCATGTCACGCTCAAGATCGTCGATGGTCGCATCCCAACCGACGGCCTCGTACCAAAGCTCATCGCGCAGTTTGGACTCCAGAAACGCGTCTCGATCGTCGACCGCATGCTGACCGTGCCCGAACTCGTCGAACAATATTCCACGGCGAGGGTGGCCATCGTTCCCTCCTTCTTCGAGGGATTCGGCTTTCCCGCCAGTGAGGCCATGGCCTGCGGTCTGTCGGTGATTGCAAATGCCGCTGGCGCGCTCCCCGAAGTGATCGGAACCGACGGCCGCAGTGGTCGATTGGTACCTCTGCGTAATGCTCGGGCCACCGCCGATGCGATGTGGGAAATCCTGCGAGACCCGGCGGAAACCCAGCGCATGGGCATCGCCGCTCGCGCGCGTGTCCAACGCATTTTTCAATGGGACCAGGCGGCTGCGCAACTGGTCGATGTCTTCGAGGAGGTGATTCATGCTGCTGACCGTCGATCTCGAACGGCTTGACATTCAGCCTGGCCATCTCCTCTTGGATGCTGGCTGCGGCGAAGGACGACATTGTTTCGGTGCGATCGCCCGCGGCGCAAGTGTCGTCGGCCTGGATCTCGACCTCGACTCGATTCGCATACCGTCGAAGATCATTCGCACGAGGGGCCAGGAACAGAACGTGTTGGGCAGCATTCTGCAGGGAGACGCTTTTCATCTCCCCTTCGCAGATGCCAGCTTCGATCGAATTATTTGTTCCGAGGTGATGGAACACGTCCACGACTATCCAGCGGCGATCGCCGAGCTGGCACGAATCGCGAAGCCCGGCGCACGGGTTGCGATCACGATCCCCACTGCCACCAGTGAGCACCTCTATCTCCGACTCGGCGACGAATATTTCGAGAGCCCGGGAGGCCATATTCGAATCTTTCGCCCAAGGGACCTCGCGAAAGCGATGTTTACAGCGGGTTTTGAAACTCGGGGTTGCGGTTTCGCGCATGGCTTCCACACGCCCTATTGGGTCCTCCGATCGGCCATGCATCTGCCAGACGCCGATCAAAGCGCGATGGTGCGTGGGTATCGCGATTTTCTGATTCGCGCGACCGCCTCGAAGCTCATGAATCGCCTCGAAAGCGTCCTGAATTTCGTCTGCCCCAAGAGCATCATCGTCTACGGCCAGAAGCGGGCCGGAGCCTCTGCAAGTCTCGAGGACTCTCGTCCGACGACGGCGAACACAGAAACGACCGCGGCGGCCGCCTAACCATGCCGCGCCCTCTGCGCATCGCGTACGTCGCATACCGAGGCAACATGAACTCGGGCGGCCAGGGAATCTATCTATGGTTCCTCGCCCGAGAAATGGCCCGGCTTGGGCATGAAGTCAGCATCTTCGTCGGACCGCCCTACCCCGATTCGATGCCCTTTGCGAGAGTCGAAGAACTGCCCAATCGACAGCTCTGGGCAAAATGGGTTCTCGGCCAGAAGGATCAAATCGTCCGCGCAAGCAAGCCAGGCGAGATTTTCTCGCCCCTCAACTTTTACGAACTCGGCGCTAGCCGACTCGGCTTCCTTCCGGAACCCTTCGCTTTCAGCCTGCGGGCCTTTCATCGCCTGACTCGAAGAATTCGCGCCGGCGGTCATTTCGATCTGGTCCACGATGTTCAATGCCTAGGCTATGGACTTCTCGGCCTTCGCGCCCTCGGCCTTCCCGTCGTCACCACGGTGCATCACCCGCTCACCGTCGATCGCCGTGCATCCTTCATTCGCGACGAGACTTTCGATGACGTACTCGGAACGATGAAATTTTATCCCGTCGGAATGCAGGCCTTCGTCGCGCGCCAGCTCGACTGCGTTCTCACGTCCTCCGAAGCCAGTGCGCGACAGATCGTTCAAGATTTCGGCGTAAGACCGGATCGGATCAGGAATGTCCGCAACGGCCTGGACACCGAGCTCTTCTCCCCCAGCGCTGACTCAATGCGAAGCGAAAGCGAGCTTCTCTGCGTGGGTCGGTCTGCCGACCCTAACAAAGGCATCCGCACCCTGATTCATGCCCTGGCCCGTCTGCCCGCACATATCAAGCTGACCCTCGTGGACGATGACAGCCCTGAGAACCAGGTTCGTCGCTGGGCTCGAGAGGTTGGTGTCGAATCTCGACTTTTGCTCACAGGGCGCGTGGAAGCAGCGGAACTCGTCGAGCTCTATCGCCGGGCCTCCGTCGTTGTCGTCCCCTCACGTTACGAGGGATTTGGACTTCCCGCCGTTGAAGCCATGGCCTGCGAAACGCCCGTCATCGCAACCAACGCGGGCGCACTCCCAGAGGTCATCGGCCTAACAGAGGGTGGGGTCCTCGCGGAACGCGACGACCCGGCAGCGCTAGCAGCAGCCATCCGAATGCTTCTTGAGAACACGGAAGCACGGGCTGTAATGGGCAAACGGGGTCGAGAACGCGTCGTCGAAAAGCTCTCCTGGCCACAGATCGCAGCAGCTACCGCCGCGGTCTACGCGGAGACAGTCGATTCTTCGCGGCGAGGCCGGCCGACGACGACAATCACATCCGACAGCGTCGGCCACTGACGCGCGATCGCGTCGAGACCTCGGAGCATGACCATCGCCACAGGTTTCGGTAAACGGCAGACCACGGTTGCCCAGCCCGGCAGACCCCAACCGATTGAAATGCCCTGAACCGATTCAACATCGACGTGCTTCGCCGCCTGTTCACGCATCAGGTCGAGTTCGTAGCGAGTGAAATGATCGCTGGGGGTATCGTATCCGCGACGTCCACGAAGGGGACCTAGCCCTAGCCAATCTTCCCGAAAACGATCGAGCGCCCGAGTGACGCGGCACGCCAGAGAATCAAAGTTGGCAATCGCAAGGACGACCCGTCCGTCCGGCTTGGTCACGCGCGCCATTTCGGCGATCGCCGACTCCGGATCATCAAAATGATCCATGGCGCCTTTACAAAAAGCGGCGTCAAAGGACTGGTCTCCGAATGGCAGCTCATCCGCCCAGCCACGAACCCAGCTTGGCCTCGCCTCACCCTCCTGAATGCTCGCGCCGCCAAAGGCCTCGGCCATCGCTGTCATTCTCGCCGAGGGCTCTGCACCCACGACGGTCGCGCCCTCCCGAACCAGTGCAATTGAATCCTGACCGACCCCGCTCGCGACATCGAGAATCAAGCGCCCCGGGTCGGCGCAGGTCGCCCATAACGTGACTTCCGTCATCCGCGCAAAAAGAAATTCACTATCCGGTGACATTCCTGTTGGAATGACATCACTCATATCCCGATCCAGATCGACCACTCGCATGGGCGGACTCTAGCAGCGCAAAGCACGCTCGGAGCACCGGGACATCGCGGATCTGGGCGAAAGTTCCGCCCCCCGGTACACTCCGCCCAATGGATGCTCCGGCCGCCAATTCCGCCCCGAGCGCCAACAGCGCCAAGTCCAAGAACGGTCCCTCCGATTTATCAGCCCGAGCTGGCGAAAACGTCGAGAACGACGGCACCGCCAAAACGACCGCTGATCGATTCGGCACCTTCTTCGTTGTTTCGATCGGTCTACTCGCACTGTTCGCCAGCTATTTTGGGTCGATTCGACTCGTCGAGATCGCCCTTGAACGCGAGATCCAGGCGCGAGTCGAGAACGCAATCGTCGTGACCCATTTCAATCGCCCGGTCATCCCGCAGGTCAAGGAACGCATCGACCGCTCCGTTCGTAACTCTCGCTGGATCAAATTCGGCGGCCTACGCGTTTCGACCCTTGTACTCGCCCGAGACGGCGTCACCTGGCTCTACGTAGACGGCCACGGCACTCCGCCCACGCCCGAAGGCCTGGCGCCCACGGATATGATCGGGGAGTGGCTCAACTATCTTCCGGCCACCGCCGAAGTCTCGGTGACGCTCCCACATACCGCTCCGATTTCAAATGCGATCCTATTCGTCTTCACAGCCGTGTTCCTTCGATTCGCCTACCTCGCCAATCAGCACCAATCCGGGCAAGAATCCGAACGTCTCGAGGAAGCGCTGAGAGTGCGAGATCAGGCGGCACGCCGAACAGAGGAAATCGAATTCGAACTCGCGGCGACACGTATGCGCCTTTCTGAAATCGTTCCAATCGAGCGAGAACACGGTGAAGAGATCGATGCGCTTCAGCAAGAACGCGAGAATCTTCAAAGAAAGCTCATCGACCTGGCCGCACGGGAAGAATCCCTTCGCGGTGAGGCTGACTCCGCCACCGAACTGGCCAGCGAGGTTCGAACTCTCGAAGATCTGCTCGAGGAAGCCACCGGAGATCTCGACGCAAGGGATGGCGAGATCGGACGGCTCGAACAGAGCTTGCGCAAAGCCTCCAAGGCTTCCGATCGCGCGGAGAATGCAAAGGTAAAAGCCGTGGAGCTCATGGCTCGCCGATTTCGAACTCTCTACAAAACGATCGAGATCGATGATCGAGCCATCACCGACATCAGTTCACTCGGTGACGAATCGCTCCGACTCAAAGCCGAGGAAAGCGTGAAGCGACTGGCCGAGGAAGCCGACAATGTGGCGGTTCGACGCAAAGTCGGTGGTCTTCCCGGTTACGTTCAGGTCTTTGAACTCGGTTTCGCGGGCAAGGGTCGTATCTATTACACACGCGGAAAATCGAAACGATTTCGGATTCTCCTGGTTGGCGCCAAGAACAGCCAGCCCACTGACCTCGAGTATCTATCACGGCTGCCAAAATCAGAGTTCAGCTGATCAGCCAACGCCAGCGTTAGTCGTTTGCAAGGCCGACGGCTCGCCGCAGAGTCGTTCGCAACTCCATATCATCCCAGGGCTTCGACAACATCCCGAAGAGATCCGCGGCATTCAATTCAGCGGCCGGAATTTCGTCCGTCCAGCCACTCAAGAGCATGCGCTTAGTGGAGGGCCAATCCGAGCGAATCATCGTGAGTAGCTCCACACCGCTCATTCCCGGCATGCAATAATCGGAGATCACCAACGCAATGGTGCCCTCGGCCAATCGTTCGAGGGCCTCCCGCGCATTGCGCGCCGTTTGAATCGTCACCTTCTCGCGACGCAGCCCACGTCGCAGCGCAGAGAGGACATGTGGATCGTCATCCACGAGCAAGACGACCGGCTCATCCACCACGCTCACCCCCTCAGCGTCCGGCCGCTTCATCTGGCCCCGGCCCCACCAGCGGCAGTCTCACTTCGAAGGTCGCTCCCCGGCCGACCTCGCTCTCGACCAGAATGCGTCCGCCATGGCGCTCCACAATGCTGAATGACGTCGAGAGACCGAGGCCTGTCCCGGCACCCACAGGCTTCGTCGTAAAGAAGGGTTCAAAGATATGTGGGAGGTCGTCTTCTGCGATTCCCAACCCACTATCGATGATCCGAATCACGACTTCGTCATCGACGCTCGAAGTCTCCAGTCGAATTACACCGGGTTCATCCGTTCCCCGAGACTCGATGGCCTGATAGGCGTTCACGAGCAGATTCATGAAGACCTGCTTGATCTGCATCGGATACGCCGCGATTTTTGGCAACTCTCCGTAATCCTTCTCGAACTCGACGCGATGTTTCATCATCGTAAAGACAATATTCGCCGTGGAATCCAAGGCCTGATTGAGATCCGCGGGTGTCCGAGCGGGAAGATCCGCGCGAGAGAAATCACGCAGATCTTTCACGATATGGCGAATGCGATCGGCGCCTTCACTCGATTCGAGCAGAGCTTTCTCGAAGTCCGCGCGGACATAGTCGAGATCGATTTCCCGCGCGAGCACTCGGACATCGTCCGCGGCCGCGCGAATGACTTCGAGATCTCCTTCCATCGCGACCTGGTGAAGTCGGTCCGTTGCCTCGAAGTACTTGTTCAGGTCTCCAAGATACTCAGACATCTGATGAAGGTTCGCGTGAATGAAACCCATCGGGTTATTGACTTCATGCGCCACGCCTGCGGCGAGCTGCCCAATCGAAGCCATCTTCTCGGTCTGCCGAACCTGCTGTTCGAGTTCCTTGATCTCCGAGAGATCTTGGAAGACGGCAACCACGCCATGAGAGACGCCCTGCGCATCAAGACGCGGAGAGCACGACAATCCGATGGGAATCCACTTTCCGTCTGCACGCAGAAGCAGCGTCTCAGCACCGCGACTCCGCGTGCCGTTCTCGAGACATGCCTCGATCGGGTTAGAATCTTCGTCCTCCGCGGCAAACCAATCGGCGATCTGTCGGCCGCTCACACCATCACTTAACGCTCCATCTTCTCCAGCAAGGATTCGCTCTGCCGCCGGATTGGCAAAAGAAATTCGTCCCGCTAGATCGACCACGATCAGTGCGCTGTTGATGTTCTCGATAATGTCGCGGGTCTCGCGACGAGCAACATCGAGTCGGTCTGTAAGCCATTCACTTTCGGTCACATCCGAAATCAGAAATATCCGTCGAGCGCCCTCTTCGATCGCGCGGCGCCTGATCTCATAGACCCGGGTCTCGCCCTCGACTTCTTCAACGCGGACGACCTCAGCCGGAGCCCTGGAGGAATCGGTTCCCGAATGGGAAACCGATTCTTTTTCGATCCTTTCCGACAACGCGATGGGAATTCGCGCAACCAGGAACTCGGACGCCGCGGCGGGTCCCGAGTTCTGGGGCGGGAACATTCGCGAGAACTCCGCATTCTCGGCAACGATCAGTCCGCCTGGATCCAACACGACCATGCCCGTTGGCATCTCGGTCACGATCGCCGCGTAGAGACCTTCCAGTTGTTGAATTCGCTGATCCGAGACGCGCTTCTGACGATGGACTCTCCAGCCACGCACCTGTTCGAGCAAGACGAGGGGAAGGACGCGCTCAAACTCCGGACCGAAATAGACACAATCCGAGGCGCCCGCTCGGAACGCTTCCAACGATTCTTCCTCAGCACCATCGGAAACAATCACGACAGACGGAGGTCCTGTGGCTTGAATTTCGCTCAGCAGGTCGACCATGTCTGCGATGTCTAGCCGATCGAGGAGTACGAGATCGATCGATGAATCTGCGCACAACAGACGAAGCGCGTCAGGGCTCTGCGCCCGCAACAATTCGACCGGATCCCCGAGTCGAGCCAATCCCGCCGTCGTCTCGACGGCCATCGGTGGCAGTTCCGCCTCATCACTCCGCCCGGCACCTTGGCCGGGAACAATGACCACAATCCGGATCACGCCGAGGGGAGATTCGGCTTCGAGAATTTTATTCTTATGCATCGCGATGCGAAGCCACTCCTGCAAACGGATCCATCGATCCGGACTGTATCCGAGGACATGTACAAGCAGGGGCCAGACAGAGTAGCCGATCGCGTGAGTGCGTTCACATCGGCCGATCATTTGGCGGGTCGACGACGTTCTCCTACACTGAACAGACCCCCTCCGCGAAGCGGAGAACTGCCCTGCAGAAATCCTACGTCCTCGTCGTTGACGACGAAGAACTCTATCGCCGCGCCATCGGACGCATCCTTCACCGCGTCGGTCGCGAAGTCTTGATGGCCCGTGACGGCGCCGATGCTCTGCAACAAATTGCTGAGCACTCGATCGATCTCGTGCTGTGTGATATCCAGATGCCCGGAATAAACGGACTGGAACTCGTGCGCCAGATTCACGACGTCGAACCGGATCTGCCCTGCATCGTCATGACCGGGTACAACACACCCGAGAATTCCGTCGAAGCCCTTCAGGCCGGGGCGTTCTGGTATCTTGAGAAGCCCTTCGAACAAGACCGCCTCGATGTCGTGCGACAACTCGTCGCGCAAGCCATCGAACACGGCCACCTGAAATCCGAGAATCGACATCTGCAGCGCCAGCTCCGCTCACGCCACAAATTCGACAGCATCATTGGCAAGAGCGCCAGCCTCGGCCGAACCCTTGCCATCGTCGAACGCGTCGCGGATACCGAGAGCACCGTCCTCATCACAGGGGAAAGCGGAACAGGCAAGGAACTCGTCGCTCGCGCCCTGCACTACAACAGTCGACGCGCCGAGCGCAAACTGGTCACCGTCAACTGCGGCGCAATTCCCGAAGAACTACTCGAATCCGAACTCTTCGGCCACGTAAAGGGTGCCTTCACTAACGCCGTCAATCATCGCGATGGTCGTTTCACCGTCGCCCACCGGGGTACCATCTTTCTCGACGAGATTGGTGACATGAGCCCCAATCTCCAGGTCAAACTGCTGCGGGTGCTCCAAGAACGCACGTTCGAGCCGGTCGGCTCGTCCAAGACGATCAAGGTCGATGTCCGAATCATCGCGGCCACGCATCAAGATCTCCCCAAGCTCATCCGCGAAGGACGTTTCCGAGAGGACCTCTACTACCGCCTGAATGTCCTTCCGATCGAAGTCCCAGCCCTTCGAGACCGCAGCGGCGACCTCCCCCTGCTGATTCATCATTTCCTCGACGTGGCCCGCCTTGAGCGCGGTTCTCGCGTCGACGGCGTCACCGACGAGGCGATGCAGCGACTTATCGACTATCACTGGCCCGGTAACGTTCGCGAGCTCGAGAACCTGATTGAGCGAATGACCGTGCTCGTCGAACTCGGCGAGATCCAATTGGAAGATCTTCCCGCACACATCATGGCCGAACCCAAAATTCAGGGCTCGGCGCCACGCGTGCCCTCGAGTGGACTCGATTTCAACACCGTCGTCGGCCACTTCGAGTCCGATCTCATCAAACAAGCTCTCGAACACACCCACTGGAACAAAAACCGCGCCGCCGGCCTGCTCGGACTGAATCGAACGACCCTGCTCGAGAAGATCAAGAAGCGGGGCATCACACCGCCAGAAGACGCGGATTAGGCCGTCCAAGGCGCGCCGGGTAAAGCCACTCGCCCGCTTGCCGATCGCCTTCCCGGTTTCAGCACGCCCGCGAGCCACGGCGTTCGCTTTCGAACCGCTTTGCTTCATCCTGACTGACCAATGTCGGTGAGTTGACGTTTCTGCGTGCGAGCTGCCGCCGATGCCACTCCAGGCGGCACCATGGCCTTGAAATTTATTGCGTATTCGCGTGATGACGATCGAATCCGAATCTTTAGGAAATTCAAAGACTTTTCGCCTTTTCGGCCAATCGCCTCGCAAGTATTTTTCGAAACTCGGGCCTTCCCTCCAACTTTAAATCATTTTTGGCACGCCTCGTGCTTAGTCATGCGTCTGTCAGGCAACGACATCGCATCGATCGTCGAAGCCACAAACAAAAGCTGCCGATTCATGACACTGGCCGCAGAACAAAATGGGCGGGTCATTCATGGCGCAAACGACAGGAGAACGGGTCGAGATGGAAACGCTGTTGCGTGAAGCGAAAATGAAACATGATGAGATTCCACCGGATCTCAAAGAGAATATCATCCTCGAGCACGCACCCCTGATCCGCTACATCGTGAATCGAATCGCTGTCCGCCTGCCCTCTCATATCGACCTCGACGATCTACATAATACGGGCGTCATCGGATTGATGGATGCCATCGAAAAATACGATCCCGAGAAGAATTGCAAATTCAAAACCTATGCAGAGTTCCGAATCAAGGGCGCCATTCTGGATCAGCTGCGAAGCCTGGACTGGGTTCCCCGAAGTGTTCGCCAGAAGGGCCGCAAGCTCGAGAATGCGTATGGAGAAGTCGAACAGCGACTGGGACGTTCGGCCAACGAAGACGAAGTCGCCGATTCGCTCGGCCTGGAACTCGACAAGTTTCACGTCCTGATCAATCAGGTCCGAGGAATCTCACTGGTCAACCTCGAAGAAATTCGCGGAACGAATTCGGACGGCGACCGCGCTGGCACCTTCGCCGACATCATCGAAGACGTCCATGCGGAGAATCCGTTCGCCTCCTTGAAGTTGATGGAGACGAAGCATGTCATCTCGGACACGATCGGTTCCCTTCCCGAGAAGGAACGCCTAGTCGTTTCGCTCTACTACTACGAGGATCTCAACATGAAGGAGATCGGCAATATTCTCGGCATCACAGAGAGCCGGGTCTGCCAGATTCACACCAAAGCCGTAATGCGACTTCGATCCAAGCTGAAGGGCCTGGTCGATAGATAGAAGACCGCGAACCCTCGCATTCATCGGTCGCAGAATACGGCCCGCAAGACACAGAGGATTGGGCGTTCAAGTCTATTCGACGAACGCTCAGTCCTCTTTTTCGTATCGAACTAACAGAACAGTCGTATTGTCGGCACCGCCCGCTCGATTCGCCGCATCGACCAACCCGGCAGCCGCTGCCTCGAGATCGGGTTCATCGCAGACTCTCTGCGCAATTTCTTCGTCTTCCAGATGAGTCGTCAGCCCGTCCGAACAAAGGATGAAAACATCATCGACCTGAGGCGTCATCTCAGCCAGATCAGGCTCGATTCGAGGTCGCACACCCAGCGCCCGGGTCAGGACATGACGATGGGGATGCTGCCGCGCGTCTTCTTCACTGATCTCCTCGCGCCGCAGAAGTTCACCGACGATCGAGTGGTCGTCGGTCAGACCGCGAAGTCTCCCGCGACGAATCAAATAGGCTCGACTGTCGCCGACGTGAGCGAGGGCCAGACGCTTCCCGGCAAACAACAAGCCCACCAGAGTCGTCCCCATCCCGGAGAGCTCGGGCTTGGCGGACGCGGCAGCAATAATCTCCCGGTTGGAGCATCCCACCGCATGCCGAAGGCGTTCGGCCAGGCTGACGTTTGCGCCCTGCAAGGCCTCGATGTCTCGGATGACGGCTTCCGTCGCGAGCTCGCTCGCGACCTGACCGGCCTTGTGCCCACCCATGCCATCGGCGACTAGGTAGAGCCCGAGGTCCGGAACGATCGCGTATCGGTCCTCATTGGCCCGTCGGCACATTCCCACGTGGGTACTGGCAGCGGAGCGGAGCAGCATCAAAGGTCTCCGTGGGGCGTACAGACGGCGCCCTCTCTTATCTTATATCGGATCGGTGGTCCCAGGCTTGACTCCCTGGAGCCGGTTCCACGTCCGCGCGACGCGGATCCCAGACTTTTCCCTCGCGAACAGGCAAAAAATCATTCAATGATGCGCAAGACCGCGACGATAAGAGCTGTGAACGGTACGCTGATGCTCGACGAACCTGAAAGGGTTCAAATGGGGGGATCCATGTCCAAGACGCTTCTCTTGGCCGACGATTCGGTCGTAATCCAAAAACTCGTGGGACTTTCGTTCGCGAACGAAGACGTCCACATCGTGACGACGGATAACGGCGACGACGCCGTTCTGAAGGCGCGAGAGATCACGCCCGATGTAGTGCTCGCCGATGTCGTCATGCCGGGCAAGAGCGGCTACGAAGTCTGCCAAGCCATCAAGCAAGATCCGGCCCTTGCTCATATTCCCGTCCTTCTGTTGACCGGCACGTTCGAGGCCTTCGACAAAGCCCGGGCAGCCGCGGCCGGAGCCGACGGCCAGATCACCAAACCGTTCGAAGCGCAATCTCTAGTCGAGCGCGTCAGCGAGGTCATGATCGCGTCTGCAGCCGCGGCGCCTAACGCCATCTCCGACACACCCGTTGCCGCATCGATCGGTGAAAGCACGGACAGCTTCGCCGAGTTTGATTTCTTTGATCCAAGCGTATCCACGCTTTCCGGTGAAAAGTCGAGTGCGCTGCTCACCGATGCATCGCAGACCTTGGATCAGACTCCGGCGATCAGCATTTCAGACGAGCCCCTCTTCGGGGCCCCCGTCGACGGCGCAACCGATGAACTCGATACTCAAGGCCGGGGATGGGCCCTGGACGACTCCGTTGAGGTGGGTTCTGCGGGCGAATTCGCGGCTGAGAGTCTCCAACCATTGGGGCTCGAGAACCTTGATCGTGACGAGACCATCGTGGCACTGCCCGAGCCCGTCACACCCATTCCTCCCAGCAATAGCGATCCTCTGGCGGCTTTCGAGGCCGATCTCGTTGCAGCGGACAGTTCTGTCGCCTCTTCCCTCGCCGTCGATTTCGATTCTACGCTGGATGCCGTTCCATCAGATCCCAGTGCGACGATCGTCGCAGGAATCGATGACACGAATGCCTCGACGGCCCCCGACTACGGGTTCGATTCGTCGGACAACATGGGGAGCGATTCGGTCGAGCCCACCGACGAGACCTCGTCTTTGCGGCCATCAGCCCCGTCGACGCCGTCCAATCTCATGCACCGAAGGGACAGCGAGTTCGAAGATTTGACGATACATATGCCTTCAGCCGCAATCGATCAGGCCGTGGCGATGGCTCCGAGCCCGAAGGGCGTCGTGAGCCCTCCCCTTGAAAGCGCGGGCCAGGGCGATGCAGGCGCCACCGTCACCGCCAATCTCGACGTCCAGCTCTCCGATTCGCCCCAGGTGAGCCACCCTCTCGACCTCGGGCCTTCCAACGTCTCGGCGGACGAACTCGACTTCACCTTTGATGTTTCCGAGCAAGCATCGCCGGCTGATATCGATGCGGCACTTGGCGATTCTTTTTCATCCCTGATGGACATTTCGGAGTCTGAGATCCTCGGTGGCTCGTCGAATTCGGAAGCTGGCTGGGAAGCTGAATTCGCTTCGGCCGAATCCAATCCGGCGCCCGCCGGCACGGATTCAACCTTCGACGATGTGTTTGCGGCCGGTTATGACGTCTCGATCAGCGACCTCGCCACAGCACCAGCTGCACCCAAAACCTCTGCGGCTGCCGAGCAGCCCGCCCCTTTCGATCAGCCGGAAACTTCGGCGGGCGGCACATCCATAGATTCCGGGGTCAGCGGTCTCGACATCGATATCGAATTGCCTCGTCAGACTGTCGGCGATGCTGACAACATTCGAATTTCCGATCTCTCGCCCATGATCGAACAACGCATCCAGGAAACCCTCGAAAAGGTCGCCTGGGAGGCCTTCTCTGACCTTTCCGAATCCATCGTGAAACAAGTCATTGGGCGAGTCGAGCAGATCGCTTGGGAAGTCATTCCCCAAATGGCGGAGACCCTCGTACGCGAAGAGATTCGCAAGATGAAGGGCGAGAACGACTGAACCGCCGCCTCCTGCGATAGACTGGCCAGCGATTACGCATCAACACGCCGACAGTCCCAGATCGCCCGAAGGAGTCGAAGCATGCCCGCAGGTCCAAAGATCGGCGACTGGACCACACTCCTCGACCTCGCCCTATCAGAAGACATCGGCCCCGGTGACCTAACAAGCACGCTGGTGATCGAAGCCGACCGCGAGGGACAGGCGCGAATCGAAGCGCGCGGCGAAATGATCGTCTGCGGACTCCCGATTCTTCGAGAAGTCTTTGCGCGCGTAGACCCCGATCTCGAAATCGAGTCCGATGACGCCGCCGACGAGGGCACGCGAGTCGAGGCAGGGCAAGTGCTGATGCGAGTTCGCGGCCGCTATGCCTCGATCCTCACGGCGGAACGGACGGCGCTGAATTTCCTCGGTCGACTCTGTGGCATCGCGACCCAGACCCGAACCCTGGTCGATCGGGTCGCCGATCTCTCGGTCGACCTCGTCGACACACGCAAGACGACACCCGGTTGGCGCGTTCTGGAAAAATACGCGGTCGCCACCGGCGGGGGCCTCAACCACCGAGTCGGCCTCTACGACGCCGTCCTCGTAAAGGACAATCATATCGCCGCCGCCGGCAGCCTTGACCTCGCCGTGGAGCGCGCACTCTCGAAAGCGCCTGATGGTGTGGCCGTCCAGATCGAGGTCGAATCCGAAGAGATGGCGGACCGGGCCATCGAACTGGGCGCTTCGTTTCTGTTGATCGACAACCTCGACCCGCCAACCACCGCACGAATCGTCGCGCGACACGGTCAGAACGTCATTCTCGAGTCCTCGGGCGGCATCGGCCCCGACAATCTCCGCGCCTTCGCCGAGACCGGCGTCGCCCGCATCTCGATGGGTGCCCTGACCCATTCCGTTGCCTCCGCCGACGTCGCACTCGAAATCGATCTGCTCCCATCACCGGATGACAGCCCCTCCGCCGGGACTTCGAAGGAATCTCAGGCGACCGAATGAGTGCACTCACCCGCGGTCCAAGCGAAGTCCTCTCGGCCCTGCAAGAAAATCCCGGATCGGATTCGGCACCCGCCTTGTCTGGCGAATCTCTGTCTGAGCGACTCGGCGTTTCCCGCGCGCAGATCTGGAAACACGTCGGCACCCTTCGCACCCGCGGTTACGAAATTGAAGGCGAGCCCGGTGGCGGATATCGATTGGTGGGCCGCCCGGACCGTCTCTATGCCGAGGAGATTGCGCCGAGACTCGAAACGAAATGGCTCGCCCAACAGATCCAACACTTCGACGAGACGGCATCGACCAATCTCATCGCCTTCGACCTCGGTCGCGATGACGCTCCCGCCGGCACGACGGTGATCGCCGAAAGCCAGAGCGCTGGCCGCGGACGACTCGGGCGCAGTTTCTATTCGCCGCCCTACAAAAATCTCTACACGTCGATCTTGCTGAGACCACGTGGATCGATCAGCGACGCGCCGACCCTGATCCTCGCCGCCGCTGTCGCCGTCGCGGAAACCGTCGCCGAATTCCTGGGCGACGAGTCCAGCGTCGAAATCAAATGGCCAAACGATGTCATGATCCACCGCCGTAAGACCTCGGGAATCCTGATGGAAAGCAGTGCCGAAGGCACTCGGCTCGCCTTCGCCGTTCTCGGCATTGGCGTGAACCTGAACGTGGATCGCGAGACCTTTCCAGATGAGTTTCGGCACCTTGCGACGAGTCTCTCCAGCGAACTCGGTCATCCCATCGATCGCGTCGCCTTCGCGCGACGACTCTTCACACATCTTGAGCACCAGCTCGAGCTCCATGATTCTCAGGGATTCGATGCCATCCGACCGCGATTCGAGTCCTTCTTTCGAATGCGCGGGGAATCGGTCGGAATCGAGGAAGTCGCGGGCGAGCGAATCGAGTGCCGGGCCCAGGCGATTGCACCCAATGGTGCACTCGAAGTCGAAATCCTGGAAGGACCGCGAGCCGGCGAGAGCATGAAGGTCATGGCCGGCGATGTGACACTGGCGAAGCCGACCCGAGAAGAGCGATGCTAGAAGAAGCCCCGGCGCCACGCATGGCGACCGGCGCAGCTACGAAGGAGCGAAGTCATTGAGCGAACCGACTCTCCTGGTCATCGATATTGGTAACACCAATGTGTCGTTAGGCGTCTACGATTACGAGGCGAGTGAGAGTCATTTGGCTCATCATTGGCGCCTCTCCACAAATCGCGAACAAACCTCAGATGAGCTCGTCATCTCACTATCGGCACTGTTTGCGAGCGAAGGTCGCAAGACCACCGAGATCACCGACGTCATCCTGTCGAGCGTCGTCCCTCCAGTCGTTCCAATCTGGGAGCGTGTATCGAGCAAGCTCTTCAATCAGGTGCCCCAGATCGTTGGCCCGGGCATGAGGACTGGAATGCCGGTTCGCTATGAGAACCCCCACGAAGTCGGTGCCGACCGAATCGTCAATGCTGTAGCGGCCTTTGAAATCTACGGCGGCCCTGTGATTGCCGTTGATTTCGGAACGGCGACGACTTTCGACTGCATCTCGGAGCGCGGCGAGTACGTGGGCGGTGTCATCTGCCCGGGCATCCATATCTCCATGGAGGCTCTCTTTGATCGCGCCTCGAAGCTGCACCGGGTCGAGATTGCCAGACCCAAATCCGTGATTGGACGAACCACGACCAGCGCCCTCCAATCTGGGCTGCTCTATGGCAATTCCGGCATGGTCGATGCGATGGTCAAGCGCATCCGCAACGAACTGGGCAGCAACGCCAAAGTCGTTGCCACCGGCGGACTGGCCCGTCGAATCGCTAATGAGAGCGAAGCGATCGAGGAAGTCGCGCCCTTTCTGACCCTGGACGGCCTGCGCATCCTCTTCGAGAAGAATCTCGACGATCGCGACTAGGCCAGCACGCGCCCCACAAGCGCCAAAGGGAGAAATGGCGGCAGCACAGGCCGTTGGGTTGCCGATACCCTGAGAACTCCCTTACGGCTGGACTGAGCCGATTTCCGAGCCCTGCCCCGGCGGCTATAGTCGCATCAAGTCGTGGACTTGCGAGGCCGATGCACTCTGCGGAGCGTCTCCCAACAGCTCGCGTGATCAAGCGACCAATCACCGACCTGAGGGAATTAGCACACGGAAAAATTGAGATCTCACAGGTCTCGAAGAAGCCGGGTCGGAGATCACCATTGTCAGAAGACACCTCGAGCCATCGCCGCAAGGTCAAGCTCCAACTCTCTGCCCAGGCCGAGAAATACGCGCGTCCCGACGCCCCGATTGAGGCCCGGAAAATGGCAGCCCGGGGTGCGCTGCCCCTGGAACCGATCGAGCTCGCCACCGTCCTATTCGTCCTGGCCAGCGATTCCGAACCCCAGGTCAAAGACACCGCACGACAGAGCCTCGAGGACCTCCCTCAGCACGTACTCGATATCGTCCTCCGCGGACCCGCTCATCCGGCCCTGCTGTCCTTTCTGGCCCACGTCCACAAGGAATGCGAAGCCCACTGCGAAGCCATTGCCCTGAATAATCAGAGCGACGATGCCACGATCGCCTGGCTCGCCACTCTGCCCCATAGCCGGGTCATCGATATCATCAGCCAGAACCAGCAGCGCATGTTGCGCAACGAAGAAATCGTCGATGCGCTAGGCGGGAATCCACTAACGGGGCGCGCCGTCATCGAACGCATCCTCAGTTTTCTGGGCCTCGAAGAAAGAGAGACGACAGACGACGAAGATGAGGGGTTGGCCGAAGCGGAGGCTGAGGCCGCCGTGCTGGATATACTCGGTGGCGATATGGCCGACATTGCCCGACTGCTCGTCTCAGAGCGGAACTCCGATGGCGACGAAGAGGAAGGCAGGAACCTACTCGCAGTCATCGGGAATATGTCGGTGATGCAGAAGATCAAGCTTGCCCGACTCGGCGGCAAGGAAGCCCGCTCGCTGCTGATTCGAGATCGAAATCGAATCGTTGCGACCGCCGTCCTCGCCAGCCCCAAACTCACCGAGACCGAGGTTGTTACCTTCGCGCAGAATCGCTCGATGGGGGACGAACTGCTGCGCATCATTTCGAATAATCGCGAGTGGACCAAGAACTACCAGACCAAGCTCGCGCTCACTATGAATCCGAAGACACCCATCCCCCAAGCCATCAAATTCATGAACTACCTTCAGGATCGCGACCTCCGAGTCTTGATGAAGAGCAAGGATGTGCCGAGCAACATCAGCACTCATGCACGGCGGATTCTGACCAAGAAGGGAAAACTCTAGTGGCCGATGTCAATGCTCGAATTCTTCTCTGGGGCATCCAAGGCGCTGGTGCGACAACGAGCCTCCAGACCATCCATGCCAAGCTACGGCCCGACCTGCGTGGCGACATTCAGATGGAACCGACGCGCCTCGATCCCACCGTTCAGTACGAAATTTTGCCAATCACGCTGGGCGAGTCTGGCTCGGTGGGTCCCCAGTTGGAGATCATCGCGGTCCCCGGTGCCCCGGATCAGGCCATGACGCGCAAGCAACTCCTCGACGGCGTGGATGGAATCGTCATCGTCTTAGATGCCTCTCCGGAACGCATCGACGCGAACTACAAAGCCGTCGATGAATTGCGCGCATCACTCGCCGCCTACGGCGAACGAATCGATTCCTTCCCCATCGTCCTGCAATACAACAAGCGGGATATGGCCGATCCATTTGCGATCGAAGAGCTGCACCGAAGAATCGGACTCGACAAAGCCGCCGTTTTCGAAACGATCGCCACCACCGGCCACGGAATCCTGGCCACCCTTACGACCATCTCCAAGCATGTCGTTCGGACGCGAAGAATGGTCGGGACGACATCCGAAGCAGAGGACGAAGCCACGCAGGACACTGCCCAGGCGGCTACCGATCTCGAAGATCAGGCTGGCTCCTCTCATGAGATTCTCGAAGCGGCCATCCTTGCCGACGGGGAGGATCACGATGGAGCCGATCTGGCCGAACTCATCGAACTCGAACCCATCGATACGACCCAGCCGAATTGGGGGTCGACGACGAATTCCGAGATGAGCATCAACACGGACAGCATGGCGGACATCACCCTCAAGACGACTGACGCTCACGTCGAGGCAACTCCGAACATCGAATCTAAACCCGAAGCCAGCCTCGGCGAGGCATTTCACATCGTGTCTGCGGGACAAGCCGAAATCGACCTTACGGGCGGGCTTCGATTGCCCCTCGTGTTAGGTGATGAAGCAGGATCGACTCGGACCGTCGTCCTTACCCTTCGCCTCGACTCCCTCACTCAGGACGGCGAGGACTGATGCGGCGCCGGCTCGGAATCTGGGGAGCAAGCGAAGAGTCGCTACGCTTGCTGCGCCTACTGGTGGGAAATCCAGACATCGAAATCAATCGGATCTACGATGCCGACGTTGCCGCCGCTCTCGAGCGAGCGCGCGCGATCGGCGTCGAGGTCGCTCATCGCATCGCGCCTCTACTAGTCGATGACGTCAGCGCTTTCTTTGCCGAACAAGACTTCGATGCGATCATCGATTCCGAGGGCGATTTTGCCAGCCATGCACCGGCGGGACCCCGCTCAGCCCTCCAGGTCGTCACACCTCTCACAGCGCGACTGCTCTGGGGCTACGGCGTCGCTCCCAGAGATCGAAAGGCCGAGCTCCTGCAGGCCCTGCATGAAGTCGTCGAATCCGTCGATCTTACGATCGAGGCCGACGAACTCTTCGACCGGATGCTCGAGATCGCAGTCGGGGTAACGGGCGCCGAAGGGGGCAGTCTCATGCTGCTCGACAAGACCGGAGAAGTTTTGCGTATGCGCGTCGCGCGCGGCGTCGAACCCGAACTCTGGCCCAAGATACGAGTCGCCCTGGGTCAGGGCATTTCTGGACGCGTCGCCGCGCTGGGTCGTCCAATCCAGATTCGAGGTCGGGCGGATCGACGCGATTATGATCTCACCCGCGAACGCGTCGATGTCGAGTCCGCACTCTGCGTTCCGCTCATTCATAAAGGGCGCGTACTGGGCGTCCTCAACGTTCACCATGCAACGCGCGCCGACGTGTTCGCCGACGAAGACCTACGCTTCATGCAGCAATTGGCAGGCCTCGACGCTCAGATCATTGCTCGGGCACAGGAACACACCGCCCTGCGTAGTCAGGCCGCACGCTATGACGCCGTTCGCGAAGTACAAAAACTACTCCGCGGTCCCGCCATTCTTTCCGAGCGGCTCGAAGAGTTCTGCGGGTTTGTCGCTGAACAGACGGGCAACGGAATCGTCCATCTCTATCTCAAAGAATCGGATGGCTCGCTGCGGCTCTCGGCAACCTCCCTCCAAGGCGGCGGCTTTGGTGACGAGTACCGCCTTCCGCTTGGGGCGGGCATCGACGGCGCGGCAATCAAATCCCAGTCCGCACAGATTCTCCAGCACGACAACGGGCGCCTCGGCTACGCCGCCCTTCCCCTTCTTGCGGGCACACAACTGATCGGACTGCTCGCGATTCAAGTGGGGACAACGGGCGAACTCACCAGCGGCAGTCTCGAGCGCTGGCAGGAAATTGCAGCCGCAGCGGCAGAAACCATTGCGCGAACAGACCGCGAGAGTCGCTTGGCAACTCGAGCGGAACGCATCAATGCCATCAATGAAACCTCGATTCGGATGCTTTCCTGCACTGAGGCAAACGAAGTCGCCCGACTCGCTACTTCTTCTGTGGCAATGATCCTTGAAGCCGACCACGCCGTTCTTCGCCTGCAAGACACGACGACTCGACGTTATTCCATCCGGTCCTATTTCGGCGCCGCCGAAGGCTCCTCCCAGGAGGCACTCTTTCGCCTCGACAAAGCAGTCACAGTGGATGCGATTCGCCGTCGAACCCCACACCTGATTCAGGATGCCAGCCTCGATCCGAATCTCAGCGAATTCACTGAAGACATGCGTTCAGTTCTCACGGCACCGATCAAGCGGGCCGGCAAGGTCATCGGAGTCGTCTCGATCTACGACAAGGTCGCGCTCGACCGATTTTTCGCGAGTCGCTTTGACGACGAGGACTTGCAGGTTTTTGGACGATTCGTCGCCTACGTCGAGCGCGCCCTCGACCACGCCTATTCACATCGAGAGAACCAGCAACATCGCAATTTTGATGAAGAAACCGGACTCCCGAATGAGTCGTATCTCGAAAAACGCCTTCTCGAGGAGATCGCCCGCGCCGCCGGACGCGAAGACGCTCTCGCCCTTTGTGTCTGCCAACTCGAAAATCGAGACGAACTGACTGCCGAAGCCGGAGCAGGTCACGCGGGTCGAGTGATCACCGCGTTGGCCGAAGCGCTGCGAACGCATTTGCGTGACTTCGACGTGCTCGCAAGAATCAGCCTGGATCAATTCGCCATCATGATGCCGGAACCGGGCAGAACACCCGGGGAACGCGTATTCGAACTGGCGCGTGCGGTCGCCGATGCGATTTCCAAAGATGACGCGCTCAACCAGCCGGTCCGCGTTGGGTTGGCTTTTGGATACGGTGCCCATCCCGCCGATGGCAATGAGAAGGATGCTCTTCTCGCCCACGCCCAGAAACCCCGAATTCGTATGGTCTAACCAAAACGCCAACGAGGCTCGCGAAAAGCTCGACACGCTCGCCTCGATCACCCACCCTTGCGATGAGAATGATCGCAAGGGCGTAGCCGATCGCCGCCTACGACCGCGCATCCGCTCTTTCGACACGTCGTACCCGTATCGATTGGACGAGCAAGCGACCGCGTACCTGGGAGAGTCAGAGCCGACCTCATGGCGAAAAGTCATTTCACGATCATGGGTGCGGGCGAAGTGGGTTGCCACCTAGCACGCACGCTCTCCGCAGACGGCACTCAGTGCCGAAGCAGGCCATTGGACTGCGGGGGCACTCGGCGACGCACTCTTTCAGATCGTCTCGATCGTTACAACGACTGGCTTCGCCACCGCAGACTTCAATCTTTGGCCCGACTCGACCCGAACGCTTTTGGTTTCAGTCATGGTGATCGGCGGCTGCGCGGGATCCACGGCTGCCGGATTCAAGATCGCTCGAGCGCTGATTGCTTGGCGAGCCGCAATGCGCGAAGTTCGACTGACCTACCGGCTGAATTCCGTCATTTCGGTTTCCGTCGATGGAACGTCGGTTCCCGAGGATTCGGTACGAGGCGTCGTCGCGCTCTTCTTCCTTTGGATCATCGCCTGGATCGTCGGCGCACTGCTGCTCTCGATCGGTGAGGCTGACATCCTCACAGCCGGCACGGCCTCCATCGCGACGCTTTCCAATATCGGCCCGGGCCTGGGCATGGTCGGTCCAGTCGGCGATTTCGCATTTTTCAGCGACTGGCAGAAGGCAGTCATGATCCTGCTGATGTGGCTCGGACGACTCGAGTTCTTCGCCTTGCTCGCCATCATGCATCCGCGATTTTGGAGGCGCTGATCCTCGAGCCCAGTATCCCGACTCTTATTCCTTGTACGCTTCGATTAGGATATCGGAGGTCTCGGGTCGCATGATGCGCGCATCGGGACGCTCGCCCGCTTGGAGCTGAGCCCGAACCTTTGTGCCCGAAATCGCGAACGGCTTCTCGTCCGAATGGCGCTCCGTGAGATCGACCCGACCGAGCGACTCGTAGAATGCAGCAAACCCGACCTTGCACGGCTGGATATGCAATTCGCCGGGCAGGTTGTCGAAGATTTCCTGAGCATCGAAATCTCCCCAGATCGCTTCACCATCTTCGAATGGGGCATCCGCATGCTTGCGCCCAATCACGATGTCGGAGAAGCCGTAGTTCTGACGGTAGATACCATGCATGATGGCTTCCGAAGGGCCTCCGTAGAACATTTTGATGTCGAGCCCCAGGAGCGCGAAGACATCCGAAATGTCGTACCCGGCTTTTTTCCAAAGCGCTTCGTCCTTGTCGCCTTCTCCCAGAAGCCGCTCGCCATGCAGTTTCCGGTAACAGCGCATGCGCATAGCGGCTGGGACATCGTCGCCCTTAAGCTCGCCCATCAGCGGATTCAACACTGCGCCCGCGAAATGTCCTTTGGCCGTGAGCTGTTCGATTCCATAGACCAACGCGTATTCGTGGGCACGATGGAGAGGATTTCGCGTCTGAAATGCCAACGCTCGCTCCCACTTCCTGTCTCGGATGAAGGCCCGAACCATCTGCGGGGATAGCATGAACTCGCCGTACTCCGCGTTCACAGTCTGAGGCAGAGCGCGAATGGATCCACCGATGAGCTTCCCTCGATCATCATTGTCAACGATTCGCCCGCCGGGATGATCGACTCGCTCGGTGCCGTAGACTGACTTTAGGTAGGCTGCCTTGTCCCAAGCAAAGACCTCGAGATCTTCGATAATGGCGATGACTTCACCCGACTCGGTGCGCACGGAACAGGATGTACCCGCCCCCAGAGTTGCGGCCTCGGCATCAGTCACTGGCAACGAAATTGGGATCGCCCAGGCATAACGTCCCCCGCCGGACAACACGACTTTTTCAGCCAGGACGAGATCGTAGGCCTCTTTCTTCATCGGGCCGACGAGAGGAGACAGTGCACCGTCGGCGATACGATGAATGGTCGAAAGGTCAGCCGAGGACACTCTAATCGACGGGAGCCCCTCCGCCTTCTCGAGGAACGCCGCCTTCTCACTAAAGGGAACAATGCGGTCAACGGGTTGAGTGAGCCCGCCGTGAACGGGAACGAGATCTTGCTGCGTTGTTGAGCTCATTTTCTACGAATCCTCTCGATCATCAATGCTTTTGAAAAGCCAATATCGGGATGCAAGCGCGGACTCATCTGGAGACGCGCAATATGCCGCTTCGGAACCACTCGCTACCAGACGGGAAACTCAGACCATCCGTCTTCGACTAGAAGCCTTTCGCCTCTTCCATCAAAACGGCGGACACTGAGTTTTCGGAATCCATTCGCCATCTGAACAAAGACGATGAACTGGCCATCTGGGGACACGGAAGGCATTCGCTCTTCACTGCCCCCGGGGCTGATCGGCACGCGTGAAGTGCCGTCCGGTCTTATGCGCCGCAGTCGATAGCCCGCCGAAGACGGAGATGCAAACACGATCCACTCTCCATCAGGCGTTAGCGTCGGTTCCCGCCCACGAAGAAGCAGCCTCTCCTCCGCGCGCTCTTCAATCATCTGGGTCGCAATCATGGATTCATAGACGGTGGGTACACCGCGGCGAGGTCGCGCTCGAACGTGTTCGTAGACCAAATGTCGCCCGTCGGGCGTGATCCTGATTGCACCGGGCGAAATCGCCTCGGCGATCGGCGCACCCAGACGTCCAGCAGCCCCGGTCAAATGGACAGTCTGCTCCGAGGCGCCGCGATGCAGAGGTCGCTGCGATCGCAACAACACAATCTGGTCATCGACCCCATAATCGCCGCGGGAATATTCAGCAGGCCCGACCGTCACGGTACGAAGCTCCTCCCGGTCAACGTCGTACTCATAGAGTTGATCCTTGCCACCGCGATGCGCAGACACGAATAGAAGCCGCTTATGATCCGAGGACCAGGCGAGTGGCCGTGAACCCAGGGGCGCAGCCTCGAGCCTTTTGACAACACCGGTGTTCGGCCAGACTAACATGAGTCGGCCGGGTGCCTTCGCAAGCATTGCCTGGAGCCCCACATTTTTCTCGCCCTGCAAGTAGGCTTGAATCTCCGCTTCCTGAAAACGTGCGGAGTTTCTTCGGCTTGCAGGTGCCCTGGCCGACTCCCCCGACTTCTCGAATAGACCGGATCGCTTCTTCGCGTCCTGCTTTGTCCAATGCACGTACGCGATGGGCTGATCAGGAAGTTCGCCGGCCTTCAAGCGCGGCCCAACACAGCCCACAACCAACCCTAGAATCACGGCAGCCAAAATTGGCGCAAGAACAATCCGGCCAATCCTCATCGACAGAAATCGAGTTCCTGATTCATCATTGCCCTTCGTACCGCGCTTTATCATGGAATCGCTTTGAGCCGACGTCCTACGAAACGGCTGTTCGGTTCCTCAGACTTTTCGAAGATACCCACTTCAGTGACTCCATCGCCCAATAACGAGACAACGAATTGAGCCGCGGCGGGAAAGGGGAAGAGAGGGTGTGCGGCGAACGCCAGGTCGTCTTGGGAGAGATAGCAACCTTGTCCAAAATGCGAATGATAAATCGCGGAGACGAATTCGCCGCGTGTCTCGGCCTCCTGGGTCGCTCGAAGGTATTCCGTATGGGACATGTAGTAGGCGTGACGCGCATCCCGTGGAAAGGCTTTAGGATCGGCAACATGCATTTTGGTCATGACATTCGTCACTCGAACGACTCGCGTCCATTCGGTTTCAGTGGATCCTAAAATCAATCCACAACACTCTTCCGGTGCGACGTCCATCGCGTGCTGGCAAATTTCATGCAGCACGTCGCTTGAGATCGACCGACTCTCGAGCGTGGGATCCAGATCAATACGTTCGGACAAGGCCCTCGTCCCATCCGCCTCATGTTCAAGCGACGATCAATGGGGGATTCGACGCAATCGAATGCTACTCGACACCGCCGCATCGCGCGACGGCTAGCCTTCGTCCTTCGAATCCTTCTAGATCTGGAAGTCGAGTCCGGCGGGCAGGTCGCGGTCGATGGAGCGTCGCGCCGCCTCGCGACAGATATCGGCAACGACGATCTCCGAAAGCATGTCAGCGGTCCGCTGCGCCAGGCTTTCCCACAAAAAATCTGGGCGGTATTCGGTCGGCGGCCAGTCGCTCTCGTCACGCTCGGAGCGTCTAACCAGAGGGCCCTCGATCGCCTCGACGACGTCCCGCAGATTGATTTCTTCGGGCCGACGCGTCAGCACATAACCGCCACCCGGGCCCCGTTTACCGACGACTAGATCCGCTTTGCGTAGGCGCTGGAAGATCTGTTCGAGAAAACGATGCGGAATGCGATGTCGCAGACCAATCACTTCGACGCGCACCGGTCCAGCGGCCCCGTTATAGGCCAGATCAAATATCCCGCAGAGCGCGTACTGAACCTGTCTAGAGAGCCGCATCGGATCGCCAAGCATGCACGACGCGATCATCGATCGCCAGCCAGCTCACACCCACAGCCACGCTAAGCCGAAGTCTGCCCAGACTTTCATTTGCCGACGAGCCTGAATTGGAGCCTGGCGCGATTGGCATCCACCTCGGCGAGTTCGATGCGAACCCGATCAGCCTGCCCAATGCGCCGACCCGACTCTTCCCCCACCACAGACTCAGTGTCAGGATCGTAGATCCAGAATCCCGGGAGGCTACTCACAGGGATCAGGCCGCTCACTGCAGGTGAGTCCAAGCGAATGAAGAGACCGAACTCGGTTACGCCCGTGACGCTCGCCTCGAAGCTCTCACCTTCGCGCCCATTCATGAGCGCGCAGCAAGCCAGAGCTTCGGCTTCGCGTTCGACCTCCGTCGCGACGCGCTCTCGGCCCGAAAGCCAGATCGCGAGCCTGGACAGCTGAGTGCGGTGGGTCTCCGAGTCATTTCGAGACGATTCTTGGCCGCGAATCAGATCCTTCAATGCCCGATGGACCTCGAGGTCCGCATAGCGTCGGATGGGCGACGTGAAATGAACGTAGTGCTCGAATCGAAGCGCAAAATGGCCCTTCGACTCGACTTCATATCGGGCTTGACTCATCGACCGCAGCACCGCCAGATGAATTCGCTCCTCAGAGGGCTCGCCCTCTACTTGTTCGAGCACATTTGCCAACACACCGGGTTGATCGAGATCGCCGGCAACTTCAATTCCCAACTGCTCGAGCAATACAGCAAGCGCAGACCACTTCTGTGGACTGGGCGGCGGATGTGAACGATGGATCGTCGGCCGACCCGAAACATCGAGCGCTTTTGCGACTGCGCGATTCGCCACCAGCATCGCCTCTTCGATCAGAAGGTGGGCCGGATTTCGCGCGCGCAATCGCGCATCTCTCGGCATGCCCTCTGCGTCCACTTCAATCTCGACCTCCGGCAGTTCGAGAGCAAGCGCCCCATTCCCATAGCGTGTTCGGGAGAGAGCCTCCGCAATCTCGCTCAGACACAGGAGCGACTTGCCCCATTCGGCTTCGCCGCCCGAGTCCCCGACCGCATCTGCGCTTGACTCATCCTTCGCCCGGACTTTCTCCGACCCAGCATTTTCCTCGAGCCAGGAGGCAGCCTCTTCATAGGAAAGCCCAACGCGACTGCGAATCACCGCCTCGTGAAAGAGCGCAGCTAGAACAACTCCATCCGCATCCATGCGGAGCTCGGCCACGAGAACCAGGCGATCCACTCCTGCGCGAAGCGAGCAGAGATCACTCGACAATCGTTCCGGCAGCATCGGAATCGATCGGTCCGGAAAGTAGAAGCTATTGCCGCGCCGCCGGGCCTCGGCGTCGATCCATCCCGTAGCCGAGACAAAATGGCTGACGTCCGCAATCGCGACCCAAAGCCGGCAATGCCAGAGTGACGCAGACGGCACGCTCGCGGCGGCGCCTTCGTGACTCGATTCTCGGACCAAGCGAAGTGCCGGAGACGAATGATGTTCCGCGAAGACCGCGTCATCGTGATCACGTGCGCTGACCGGATCAATCGTGATGAAGGGCAAATGGCGAAGGTCCAGACGGTCTTCGAAATCCTTCGCCGTCAGACGCTCCTCGATCGCATCGACTTCCAACCTGGCGCGTCTCGAGAAAGTCGTCGGCAGTCGATGTTTCCAAACCAAGGCGGCGTGGTCAGCGTCAGGCAAAAACGGCTGGCCGAGAATCTTCACGACGCGAACGGCAACCTTTCGAGAAGGCCCTCGTGCATGGGATTTTGCCGCCCCTCGCCCGCGTTGTTCGAGTCGGCGCTCGGAGGGAGTAACGACCACTCTGGCTCCATCGGGGGCCTGTTTTGCGTCTCGCTCGGTCAGAATCAGTTCCGGCGCGATCACTCCACCAAAGGGCGTGAGTCGGATTGACCCGTGCACTCGCAGAAGCGTACAAACCCAGCGGTCGCGCTTCGCATCGAGCAGCCTCAGCATCGATGCTCGACCGCCATCGCGAGATCCCAAGGGCATGAAAGAGATGCGCGCGCCGACCTCTACGGGCTCACCCAGGCATTCCACCCGCCATGACTGTCCATCGCGATCCTCGGCAATGACATGCTGGCCGCTCGTGCTAGGCGCCTCGATCTCACGAACGATGGCCTCCTGCCCGCTCACGTTGGCACCAACCTTGCCCCTTATCTGGCCGGCCTTTGGACTCGAGTGATCGCGCGTGCCCGGGCGGCTGATACGCGGCTTGCCGACGCTCCTCGGCTTTCTTTGCTTCCCCGATTTCCGGCCGGGACCCGAATGCTTGGCCAATCATCACCTCGGCGTCGAACCCTTTTGGGGTTTGACGCTGTCGCATTGCCCGCGTACCCTGCGGCGCGCTGCCCGGGTGGCGGAATTGGTAGACGCGCTGGACTCAGAATCCAGTGTTCGCAAGGACGTGCTGGTTCGACTCCAGTCCCGGGCACCACTCTTCATTTTCGCGCGTAAGCGCACAGCGGACGCTCAAGCCGATGACGTCGATGCGACCTGCGCAGTCGACTACACAGAACTCATGCTTGAACTTTGCTCTGTCAATTCCCACGTCGGCCGATTGTAGCGATTCTGATCCATCCATTCGCGGCGCGACGTGATTCGACCTCGCGAGACGAATTCGGACGGTATCATCCCTGGCATGCCAAATGAATCTGTCCTCTTCGATCTCGATTCCTCGGGCGTCGCCACCATCACTCTGAATCGGCCTGACCAATTGAACACCTGTTCCGGCGATCTCCTCACGCGACTCGGCGAGTGTTATCGGCGGTGTGACGAAGACGACGCGGTCCGAACGGTCATCGTTACCGGCGCCGGGCGCGCTTTCTGCGCCGGTGCCGACATGACCGAGGCGGCCAAGACCTTCGACCTCTCCGCATCCGGCGGCTTCGATGATTTCAGTGCCGCTGGAATCGATTTCCCAGCCTTCAAGATTCGAAAGCTCGTCATCGCCGCCGTCAACGGTCATGCCATTGGCATCGGCATGAGCCTGGCCATGCAATGCGATCTTCGAATTTTCGCATCGGAGGGGAAATACGGGATCGTGCAGGTCCGACGTGGCGTCATGGGCGACGCCTATTCCCATTGGACGATGGTCCGGTTGGTCGGCCTTGCACGCGCAGCAGAAATCATGCTCACTGGAAAAACGTTTCGCGGAGACGAACTCGAGCGTCTAGGTGTGGCCAACCAAATCGTGCCCGCCGCAGACGTGCTCAGGACCGCACGGGAAATCGCGACGGACTCGGCCATTCACGCCGCACCTCTTTCCGTCGCCGTCTCGAAACGCTTGTTGTGGGAATCCATGGAGCTCACGGCCGAGCAAGTCGAGCATCGTGAAACCGAACTTCACAAACACATCATGACCAGCCCCGATGCCATCGAGGGCCCAGTCGCCCACATGGAGCGACGTGCACCGAAATGGAGTCTCCGGGTCTCCAATGATTGGCCAGACTGGCCAGAAGACTAGTCAGACAGCCAAAAGACCTGAACCCCGACTGGCCCGATGGGCCGGATTCTTTGACCGCTCACCCGACACCGGCCCACTTCCGAGATGCTCTAGATCGTATCGCTCACGCCGCGAACGAAGAGCGGCTCGATCACGCTCGACTCGGCATCGTCGAGCATCTCTTGGTCACTCGGCATCGCGATCATTTCCGTCGCCGCCTCGATCGTGCTCTCGAGCAGCCGCCCGTCGCTCGAACTATTCAAAAAGACATCGTCCCGGGCGAGCACCCAATGGACGGCCCGCCGAATCGCGTCGGCATCCGAGAGCGGCTCATACCAACTGAATCTGGGTCCGTCTTCGGATTGCCAACGACGCCGTGCAAGCGCCTTGATGGTTTGGATCGCCACGTTTCGCTCACGACAAGTTGCGGCCAAGGATTCGAAATCTGCGGCGTACTCCGGTTGGGCCATCATCGAAAAGTTGAGCGGCGCGAGTACCGAGGCGAATTCGAACTCGCCCAGACTCTTTAGATGCATAGCGGGAGCGAATGTCCCATGTCCGGTGACGCCGATAAATCGAACCAGACCTTCATCGCGCGCCTGGATCAGCGCCTCGACCGCGCCACCCGGCCCCATCGCTGTCCGCCATCCCTCGTCGTCGACCAGATTGTGAAGCTGTATGAGATCGACCTGATCCACGCCCATCCGCGTGAGCGATTTTTCCAGTCCGGCTCGCGCTTCGGAGCCACTTCGTTCGGCCGTTTTCGTGGCCAGGAAGACCTCCGACCGATGACTGGTGAGCCAACCGGCGAGATTGAGTTCGGAATCGCCGTAGCCGGCGGCCGTGTCGATATGGTTGATGCCCGCGCGCTCGACCCTTTCTAGGGTCTGTTCCACTCTGGCAGGCTTCATCGCCGCCAATGCGGCGGCGCCGAAAATCACCCGTGAACTTTCGAAACCCGTCGCCCCAAACGCTTGTTTTTGAATCATGTCGGCATTCTAGCCTCTCGACCCGCGCCAAAACGACCAAGCTTTTCCCTCTTTAAATTCACACACCTACACGCATCTAGGTGGATTCGTGAAAAACGGCCCCGGATTCATCGAGTTTGCGCGAATCGGCTTGACCGAGCTCGCTTCGGGCTTACGTTGAGTATCTCCAGGCCGGAATCACGCGGGCTACAGGCGCCCCCGTGACTTTCTCTCGCCCTCTGCGTCTCAGGAAACCCGAATCCATTGTCCAATATTTCTGACGATGACTCCCACGATGATGATGCGCGACAGCCGTCGAGCGCGAAGGCCACCAAAGACATCGCCACATTGGTCGTCGAACTCCCCGGCGAGGAAATGCTAGAAGTGCCGGCGGTCTTGCCGGTGCTTGCCGTACGCGACGTCGTTGTCTTTCCTGGCGTAACCATGCCCCTGGCAATTGGCCGGCCACGCTCGCTCACGGCACTCGACGAGGCTGGACAGGACGGATTCCTCTTCGTCGTCTCACAGCGAGATCCAAATACCGAAAACCCGGACATCGACGAGCTCTACGAGGTCGGAACGATCGTTCGCGTGATGCGAATCATCGATGCCCGTCAAGAAGGGAAACAGGCCCTCGTCGCCGGACTCGCCCGCGCCGTCATTACCCGCACCGCTGCGTCGGAACCCATTCTCCGAGTCCAGATCCATCCCATGCCGGATTCACATTATGAATCGGAGAGTCTGGCTGCGGCGTGGCGCCGCGTCGTCATGCTGGCCCAGAAAATCATCGAACTTCGTGAAGACATGCCCGATGAATGGAAGGCCTTCATCCAGGACATTCCGATGCCGGGAATATTGGCAGATCTTGTCGCGTCCAATATCGCGCTTTCTTCGAAACAGAGAATCAAGATCCTCTCGGAGTCCGATCCACAAACCCGCTTGGCGATCGTTGAAGCGCATCTCAAAAAGGAAGTCACTATTGCCGAGACCCAGCGAAATCTGACGGATGAAGCCGGTGGCGAGACCGACCCGAAAAGACGCGAGCGAATGCTTCGACGACGCATGCGCGAAATTCAAGAAGAGATCGGAGAAACCGATGCCGGCTCCCGTGAGATCGACGAACTACGTGAAAAACTCGATGCACTGACTCTCCCAGAGGAGGCGGATACCCTCGCGAATCGCGAACTCAGACGACTGACCTCGCTGCCACAACATGCGCCGGATCGGCATCTGATTCGAACCTATCTAGACTGGCTGCTCGATCTTCCCTGGAATAGCGAAACCGAGGATCATCTCGACCTCGCCGACGCCCGCAAGATTCTCGACGCGGATCATCATGGCCTCGGACATGTCAAGGACCGCATCCTCGAGTTCCTGGCAGTTCGTAAGCTCGCCCCGGATGCCCAGGCACCAATCCTTTGTTTCGTGGGTCCGCCCGGCGTCGGCAAGACCTCTCTGGGCCGCTCCATCGCCCGATGCATGGGTCGAAAATTTACCCGCGCATCGTTAGGCGGCGTTCGTGACGAGGCGGAAATCCGTGGACACCGGCGCACCTATGTCGGGTCGATGCCCGGTCGCATTCTCCAAAGTTTGAAGCGCTCGGGTTCGAAAAATCCGGTCTTTCTCCTGGACGAAATCGATAAGGTCGGCTCCGACTATCGCGGCGATCCCTCGTCCGCATTACTCGAAGTGCTCGATCCCGAACAGAATCACAATTTCTCCGATCACTACGTCGAAGCGCCATTTGACCTCTCTCGAGTGCTCTTCATTGCGACCGCCAATACGCTTTCAACCATTCCGCCCGCGCTGCTCGATCGGATGGAAGTGATCGAGCTATCCGGATACACGGAGAACGAAAAACTCGTCATTGCGCGTGAGTTCCTGGTTCCGCGGCAACTAAAGGCTCATGGACTCGAGGACAGCCAAGTCGAGATCGAAGATCCAGCGCTCGACAAGATTATCAGCGAATACACCCGCGAAGCCGGCGTTCGAAACCTGGAACGAAGCATCGCGACTTTGATGCGCAAATCCGCACGACGCATTTCGGAGGATCGAAACGCGATCATCCACATCGATCCCGAATTCGTCTCTGAAGCGCTCGGCGCACCTCCGCATCTCTCCGAGGTCGCCGAAGAAAACAGCATTCCCGGAGTCGCCGTCGGAATGGCCGTCACCGCCCACGGAGGGGACATTCTCTTTGTCGAAGCCGCGGGAAAATCGGGAGGCAAAGGCATTCGACTGCGGCTGACCGGCCAGTTGGGCGACGTGATGAAGGAGTCTGCGGAGGCGGCACTGTCCTGGGTTCGCTCTCACGCCAAAGAACTCGGATTGAGCGATGAGGCCATGGCGCCACGGGAAATCCATCTCCATGTGCCCGCCGGAGCCATCCCCAAGGACGGCCCGTCCGCGGGCGTCGCGTTGGTCACCGCGATTGTTTCCCTGCTGTCGGATCGCAGTGCCCGCAGCCGAGTCGCCATGACCGGTGAGATCTCCCTGCGGGGCCGAGTCCTTCCTGTCGGCGGGATCAAGGGCAAATTGTTGGCGGCAAGTCGTGCGGGCATCGAAACCGTCGTGATTCCGAAACGAAACGAGAAGGATCTCGAAGAAGTTCCCCTCGAAGTTCGTAACGCACTGGGGATCCACCTCGTCGACACCATCGATGAAGCCCTCTCCTTTACACTGGGTGAGAAGCAGCCGACCAAACAGCAGACGGCCAAGTCCGCTTGATCGTACGGCGCAGAGCGCCCCCGCTTCTCACCACACCCTCTGCTGTCCGGTCTCCGGTCCCCGCGGCCGCTTGAATGCTCCGAAAAATGAGCCTGGGCTGCTAGGATTATCCACGTGAAGATCGCACTCGTGCACGACTGGCTGACTGGCTATCGCGGCGGCGAGCGCGTGCTGCATCACATCGCCAAGCGATTCCCCGATGCGGATCTCTACACCCTCTTCCACACCCCGGGCAGCATGCCGTCGGCCATCGAGGACCGTCGCATTTTCACCAGCGCACTCGACAAGCTCCCCGGCAAGACAAAACACTACCGAAAATGGCTGCCCCTCTTCCCTCTTGCGATCCGCCAATTCGATCTCGTTGGGTATGACCTCATTCTGTCCACCAGCCATGCTGTCGCCAAAAGCATTCGCGTCCCGCCCGGCGTTCGGCACCTCGACTATTGCTTCACGCCCATGCGATATATCTGGGATCAGGCCGACGCCTATCTTGGTCGCGGCCCGCGTAGATGGCTCGCCATGCCCATGGTCAGTGCGCTTCGGCGCTTCGATGTCCAAACCAGCGGCCCCACATCGGTCACGCGCTTCGTCGCGAGCTCAACCGAAGTCGCAAATCGCATTCGCATGCATTACGGCCGAGAAGCCAAGGTCATCGCGCCGCCCGTCGATGTTTCCTGGATCGCAGGCGCCCGAGAATCCTCCGAAGACTACTACCTCCACGTCGCCGGTTTCGTCCCCTACAAAAGGGATGACCTCGTCATCGAAACCTTTCGCCAATCCAGCCGACGGCTCATCGTCGTCGGCGACGGCCCCGGCCGCAAAAGACTCGAAAAGAAAGCCACACCCAATATCCGTTTCACTGGTCGAGTCAGCGACTCCGAGCTCGCCGTTCTCTACCGGGGCTGCCGCGCCCTCCTCTATCCCCAGCACGAAGATTTCGGTCTCGTCGCCGTCGAAGCGCAAGCCGCCGGCCGCCCCGTCATCGCCTTTGGCGCAGGCGGAGCCCTCGATACGATTCGGCCCTACCCGGGCGACTCTGGCATGTCTAACGTCCGCGATGCGACTGGAATCTTCTTTCACGAAACGACGACCGACTCGCTGGCCACGGCCATCGAACGATTCGAAAAAGTGGAAGCCAAGTTTGCCCCGGAGCGCATTCGAAGCTGGGCGAAACGATTTTCGCCGCAGAGATTCGATTTCGCCTTCGATCAGGAAATCGCTGCTTTGATGAACGGGACCCCATGAGCAGGACGGCAGGAAAGATTCCGATGCTCGATCTGCGGGCGCAACATGCGGAACTCCAGGAAGAGCTTCTTGATGCATTCTCCGCGGTCCTCGCCTCCGGCCGGTTCATTCTCGGCGATGCGGTGGAGACTTTTGAATCGGATCTCGCAGCACATTGCGGCGCACGCTTTGGGTTGGGCTGCAATTCTGGAACGGACGCCCTCTGGTTGGCGCTGCGCGGCCTCGGGATTGGGCCGGGAGATGCCGTGCTTTGCCCGGCTTTCTCGTTTTTCGCGACCGCGGCAGCGATCGTTCGGGTAGGCGCGCGTCCGGTCTTTGCTGACATTCATCCGGCGACCTTCAATCTCGAACCGCAGGATGCAATCCGTCGCGCGGAACAGACTCCGAATCTTCGAGCGATCATCAGTGTCGACCTCTTCGGTCGCGTCTGCGAACTCGGACCGCTTGAATCCTATTGCCGCGATCGCGGCATCCACATCATCCAGGACGCAGCGCAATCCATCGATGCACTCGATGAGATGGGACGCACGATCGGCTGTCAGTCCGATGTCGCTTGTTTCAGTTTCTATCCGACCAAGAATCTCGGCGCGTTAGGCGATGCTGGAGGCCTCGTGACCGATGATGCCGAACTGGCAGGGCTTATCTCCCGATTGCGGAGCCATGGCGAGTCGGAGCCGGGTCTATACGAAGAACTTGGGCTGAATTCGCGCATGGACGCACTCCAAGCTGTCGGCCTGAGCGTTAAACTTCGACATCTTGAGGGCTGGACCCATGCGAGACGACAACTCGCCGCGCACTACGACTCGCTTTTCTTGGAGCATGGCGCGGTGGCCGCGGATTCCGATGCCGAAACCCCAGCCGGGCACGACCTCACCCGCGGAGCAAAATTGCCAGTCTTGATCCCGACGCCGTCTCGTCGGCGAGGGCGGCAGAGCTATCATCGCTACGTCATTCGCGTGTCGGCCAATCGCCGAGATGAACTCATCCGAACGCTCGCTCAGGACTCCATCGAAAGCGCCGTTTTCTATGCTCGCGGCTTGCACCAACAGCCTGCGCTGGCCGAGTTTGCCCCGGCCTCGCGCGCACCCCTCCCGGAAACTGAGCGAGTCTGCGAGGAATGTCTGGCCCTGCCGATCTTTCCAGAACTCGGAATTGATCGGGTGGAGCGGGTCGTCGCCGCAGTCAAAGCGTGCCTCACCGCCTAACAGGCAATTTCATGAATCTTCCGGGCTCGCCCGACGCGATAGCGTCATGAGCAGTATGCGAACATCCAGCCAAAACGACCATTGCTGGATGTAATAGAGGTCGTGCTCAACGCGTTCGTGAATCGACGTATCACCCCGCCAGCCGTGCACTTGCGCCCAACCCGTTATCCCTGCCCGCACCTTGTGGCGAAGCATGTAGCCCGGGACTTCTCGCCGAAACGCATCGATATAGCTCGGCTGCTCGGGACGTGGACCCACGAGACTCATCTCGCCACGTACCACATTGACGAGCTGCGGGAGTTCATCCAAATTGAACTTACGTAGATGACGCCCAAGCCGAGTTCGCCGCGGATCGCTAGGTTTAGTCCAGCCTGGACCACTCGCCTCGGCACCCCTCTTCATCGATCGGAATTTCAGCATTTCGAATACGCGCCCATCATGGCCCATACGCGTCTGTCGGTAGAGCACAGGCGCTCCTGAGCTCGCGTAGATGGCCAATCCAATCAAGCCCAGCAAAGGCGACAACAAAACCAAAGCCGAAGTGGACGCAACGAGATCGAAAGAGCGTTTTCCAAGTGCCGCCCATCCAAAGAGCGCAGTCTCCTGCAGACCGATCACGGGAATTCCGTCGAGACTCTCGATGCTGCTGCACAGGCGAAATCCGTGCAGTAGATCGGGCACGATCTTCACGTTCACGACCTCATCCGCAAGCTCGACCACAACTTTCTCGAAGAGTTCTGATTCATGACGTGAGAGCGCAATGATCACTTGATCGACCCGATGCTCTCGCAAGATTCGTTTGAGATCACTGGTTCCGCCGATCACATCCGCACCTTCGACGGATGCGCCAACCAAGCCGCTCGAGACCGCTCCGATCAATCGAAGTCCGGAGTCCGGACGATGGCGAATCCGTTCGGCGACCGATGCAGCCAGCGGCCCCGATCCAACGACCAGCACATAACGCAGATTGAATCCACGCCGTCGCGCGCGCCGCAGCCCGAAGCGAATGAAGGACCGGAAGGCGATAACGGCAAGCGGTGCCAGAACAGCAAATAGGCCAACCGCCAATCGTGAGTAATAATAACTGCGCGCAAAAAACGAGATGGCGACCATTAAAAGAATGCCGGTGGCGGTGGCGCGCAAGACTCCGACCGCTTCCCCGAGCGTCGAGTCCATGCGCCTTGCTTCATAGAGGCCGTGGGACCCGAACAGTCCAAGAAAGAGCGGCAGGATCACGGCGAGCGGATACACATATTGAATCGCCGGCGGGATACCCAGAGGCGCGGGAAGCCCGGTATTAAAACGAAGTACATATGCGGCGAACCACGCACCAGTAATCAGTGCGAGATCAGCCACCGCCAATAGCGTTCGAAAAACCTCGCTGTAGCGAAACAACATCCGCTCGTCCCCTCACCAAGATGGAAGAGTGCCAGATTCCAACTCAGTCCGCAGGTTCCGGCCCCAAAGACAGCACGAGAACAGCGCCTTTTCCGAACGGAACGGCGTGAACCAACTGAAGCCAATGCCCGATGCCTTCCTTGAGTCCGCGATGGTCCGCGAGATTGTCGCGATCGATGATGACCCAGCGCGCGTTTCGTTTCCGCAATTGAGCGGCGAGGCGACCGCCGCTGGCCGCCGGCAACGGCACGAAATCAGCTTGCGCGTAGTACGCCACTCGAACCTTCTGCGCCGCAACGGCTCCGGAATCTGGGCGAGTGCTCGCAAGCCATTCCGCCGCCACTCGAGTCGGAAGCCGATCTGTCCGCCGCGCACGAAGATCCCGAGCCCCCCAGCTAAGAATCAATGCCACAACGATTGCCGCACAGACCACTCTGGAATCTCGCAAACGCCTGTGCCAGGTCGGATTGCGACGCATGATCCGCGAGACGCTGGCCTGCCAGAGCGTTCTTGCACCCAATGCAGCATAGCCGATCAAGGGCAGCCAGGGTGGGAGGGCATGACGGCGACTCACATATCCGGCGCCCCAGACCAGCATGACCAGGAGGGCCATGTAGCCGATCAGGACGAGCGCGATCGCGCGGTTCCGATGCCTCTTCTTCGACTCGTGCTCCGAACGAGAAGCCCAGATCCCGACCAGCGCGAGGAGGATCAATTCCCATCGAAAAGCGGCCATCGAAGTCGCTGCAACCCGGGTCACCGCCTCGAGCATCCCCAGTAATGTCCGTTCTGGGTGTCTCACAGCCGGCCCGCTCATTCGACTGGATTGCTCAGGCAGCCGCAGTCGACCCGCCAGTTCCGCAAGCCGGGCCCCCTCACGGGCCTGCGCCGCCCGAATATCGGGATGCGAGGGATCGGCGACCAAACGCGAAATCGACTTCTTCTGCGTCAGTGTGAGTTCACCGGCGGCCTCGCTGACGACGAAAACAAAGGGCGTCATGACGAAGGCACCGGCCAACAAGGCAGCAACGCAGGCGATCGCTGCACGACGTCGCATGTCGGAGTCGCCTAACATGCGAGTGATGAGCAAAACGAGACAGGCCAAGAGCAGCGCGGCGCCCTCCGGCCGGACCAGAAAAGCCAGACCACAGGTCACTCCCATCCCGATCGCGAGCTTCACGGTCGGATCCTCGAGAACCCTTGTCATCCAGAGAAAGGTCAGGAGGAAAAGGCCTGTGTAGATCCCGTCGCTCATGACATCCGAAGAGAAGTCCACGGCCCAGGGATGCAGGGCGAGAATCCATGCGGCCACCCAGGCGACTGGCCCCCCGAACGAATCGCGCACGAAGTAGAACAACGCGCCAATCGAGAGCAGCCCACCGAGGATCGAAACCACCACCCCCGCCGTCTCGAAGTTGACCGAGAAAAGTGACACCAACGCAATCAACGCTGGATACAGCGGGTGATAGGGATGGGCTAAGACATCCGCTAGGCGACCTTCCGTGATCGCTTCCGCCATCGCCAGGAAGATTGGCCCATCGTTGAAGATCGCCGCCGTCTGGGACCAGGCGAATGCGCGGATCGCGAGAGCGAGGAGGAGAATGCCTCCCAGCCCGAGGAGGTCTCGCAACGAAAGCGGAATCGCCGACCGCCGGACGTCGCTCCCAGGTTTCAGCGGAGGCTCCGGTCGTCTTCCTCGACCGCCGCGCGCAAATCATCAAGGAAGTCGGGCATGGCCGACACCACTCGACTCCAATTCGGAATCTGTGGTGAGCCCATTGGGTCACGAACGAAGTCGAGTCCGGCCGCGCGCAATGCGCCGGAGAAGGTTTCGACCGCGACCTCCTCTTCGTGTCGATCAAAAACCAGCCCGTTCAGCTTCGCGTCGTCGCTATAACGGGCAATCGCATCCTGCGCCGTCCGAACATACGCCGAGATCATCGTGTTCAAGAAGCCTGAATCAAACTCGACGCCGTAACTAGCGAGGTTGCGGATGAGCGAGGCCGCGATATCCCGGACCATGCGATGCAGGCCGCCCGCTGGATCGTGTTCGGACAATGCCTGATGCTTGTGGTCATAGTTCTCGACCAACTCGACCTGGCAGATTCGCTTCAGGGAACAATTCCGGTAGACCTCCGCGAGGACTCCGACTTCGAGTCCCCAATCCGCGGGCACCCGATTGGCTCGGACCAGTTCGATGGTCATCGAGCATTCCCCGGCCAGCGGGTACCGAAAGGACTCGAGATAATCGAGCAGCGGCACGGGACCGAGAACCGATTTCATGGAACGAATCAGCGGCGCCATGAAAAGCCGGCTCACACGGCCGTGCATGCGGTCGGAGACGCGACTGTAATACCCCTTGGCGAACTCGTAACTCATGTTCGGATTGGCGGTCGGGAAGCACAGCCTGGCCAAGAGATCGCGTCGATAGTTCAAGATGTCGCAGTCGTGGGTCGCGACGACGCGAGCACGCTGGGTCGCGAGCACGTAGCCAAAGGCAATCCAATTCGCCCGGCCTTTCCCGTCGGCTCCCGGATCGAGTCCCTCACTCTTCAATCGGAGGAAGAGTTCCTGAACACGCGGACCCTGATTCCAGATCACTGTAGGCTTCGCACCATCACTTGCGCGAACGCGCTCGAAGAGGTCACGCATTTCCTGAAATTGATTCGTGTCGGCCTCCCCGGAGAGACTGACGACGCACTGGCTGAGATACGGGACCAGAGAGAGTTCCTCGACGATCTGCTTGAGCGCAGGACCGTGGATCTCGGCATAGAGTGAGGGCAGCACCAGGGCCACCGGCCGCTCCCGCCCATATCGAACCAACTCGCGCTCGAGGCGAGGCAGGTCCACCTCGCCGAGGCGATGCAGGGACGTGATCACCCCGCTCTGATGGAAATCAGCCATGGGCGGGACGTTCGCACCCGCCCCCTTCGGGTGTCAAGCGATTGAGTGGATCTAGCAAATCGGCGCAAAAGAGAAGGTCGGGGATCCAGCATGGTCGCTCGAAAGCAAAATCAGACGGCTCAGTGGAGACCGACCGGCGTTAATTCGGGCTCGATCGCCTCTTCGAGTATTCGTACGGCCTCGGGATCGATAGTGTGGAACTCGATGCCCACTTCCTGGATGATCGGATCGGTCTCGACCGCCCAGACGACCTTGCCCGTGGCGACCACCGTTCGTTCGCCCACATTGAATGTCACGCGCAAAACGTCGCCGAGGTTGATCTCGACGCCGATCGCTTCAAAGCTGATTCCACCCTTCGACAGATTCCTTGAAACCGCAATCTGGTCCGCCTGGTCAATCTCCGCGAAGGAAATGATCTGATCCGTTCCCACCCGATGATATTTCCGCCGTTCCGCGCCGCTGCCTTCGCCCATGACCGTTTCTCCCGCTCCAAAAGCGCTATCGGAGGCAAGCCCATTCCAGGACCTCTAGACGTTTTCGGTCTTGCTCGGCGTCGGCTTGAGAGAGGCGGCGATGGGATTGATCGAAACCAGTGCGCTCAGGCTGGAATGATTCAGAAGAGGTCGAGCTGCCGGTCTTCTGCACCTGAAAGTTCGAGTCCCTTCAGAACCAGCCCGGCGCGACGAACGATGCCAGCTTCGGGTGCCACTCGACGCAGAAGATCCTGCGCCGCGGCCAGGAGCTGCGATGCATCGGAAGTGGGTCGGTCGAGGCTACAGCTCCGCGTCACGCTGCGTTCATCCATATAGGTCAGACGCAGCGCAATTCGGCGCGCGCGAAGACCATCTCGTCGAAGCGCCAATTCGAGATGGCCGACGATTCGCGACAGGCTTTCTTTCACTGAACTCGTCGAGGAGCCCTCGCGATCCAGCGCACCGGAATCCAGGGCGGGCTCGGCGCATGCTGCCGTGGGCGAAATCAGAGTTTCCTCACGCGACAAGGTCTTGGGGTGTCGGCGAACACGAAGCGGCTGAGGATCTTGTCCGGTCGACAAGAACCACAAAGATCGCCCTTGGTTGCCGAGTAGAATTTCGAGGCGCTCAAGGCCTAATGCACGAAGCCCAGGAATATCCGCAGCGCCAAGGTCCCGCAGACGTGCCGCGGTCTTGGGACCCACCCCCGGCAGGCGATCTACGGCCTGGCTGAGCAGATAGTCTTGGAATTCATCCACACCGACCACGACCGACCCGCTGAGGCCTGCATCCTCCGCCGCAATCCGTGCAGCGAACCGCGCCGGTGCGATTCCCAGCCTCAAACCCAGGCCGGTTAGTTCAGTGACTCGCGCTTCGAGTCGCTCCGCCAGATCGGCGGCCTGAATCCGGTCGCAGGGCGCCCGGAAATAAAAGCCCGCTAGCCCATCGATCTCTACGGCTTCAACTTCTCGCCGAATGGCGGCCCGAAGAAGTCCTGACATTTCCCTTGCGCGCTTGAGATCGGTCCGGAAACACTTCGCATCACGGGCACGGTCGATCGCATCGACGAGCCCCATGCCTTCGACAACGCCGCGGGCACGAAGATCCAAACTCATCGCCACGACTTTTCCTCGCTTGGCGGGATCGCCACCGATCAAGACCGGGCAATCAGCCAACTCGGGAGAATCGAGTCGAAGGATCGCAACATGGAAATTCGAAACTTCCGCAAACCCGACGGCGTCGAGACGAGTGCTCGATCGGCCGTCCGATTCTCCATCAGACGCCGAATCGCTTCCCTCCCCCGACCCGTGACCCCAAAGCGTCACGGCGCTGGCTCCAGCAACAGGCGATCCTCACTCTCCTCTTCAATCAAGAGCCGATTCGTTGCAAAGAGAGACAATCTCGATTCGGCCCAATGTGCGATCCGATCTGAAAAGTGGGGATGCCCCGGGTGCTCTGTCTGACCGGGTGCCAGGGAACTCAAAAGTCGATCCGATGCCGAAAGATCCATGGCCACGCGATACAGACCCGCGCGTTCGACCTCGAAGGAGAGTCCAGGACGATGGCGGGCAAAGGCCAACGTCTGACCGCTTCCATGAACGCGCAGACGACGGGTCAAGTGTTGAGAATGAGACAAGCGACTCGGCCCAAACGACGCGAACTGAAGCCGATGAAGACGGCCCCAGGACCAGCGCTCCCGCGTCGGCCCGAGACGATAATTCAGGCTCACCCAGGCCTCTCGTAGGCTCGTGCGCGCCGCATCACCCACCCGGTCTTCGTCCGTCCATCCCCCTGTACGGCGAATCTTGGCCACCCGAAGAACCAGGCGCTCGATTGCAAATTGAGGTCGGACGTGAGGTGTCCTCAGATAACGCTCAAAGAGCTCCGACCCGAACGGCTCGCGTAACAGGTTGTCCAGGAGATGTTCGATCACGAGATGATAGGCGACGGCTCCAGCGCTCTGACTGGTTGTGCGACCATCCCAACGCTCCAGCAGTCCGGCGATCTCCGATGCTTCCAGCGGCAGCCGGCCACTACGACGTGCCAACCCAAGAATCGCGGCCACGGTCCTGGGCGCTCGTTGAGCCAGGTCATCACGGAAAAAATCCGCTGCCGCACGAAGGCTCAGAGGGCCCTCCGCGATTCGACGCTCGAGCTCCGACTTGAGCCGAACCGCCCGATCCCCGGGTCGCCAAAGCCATTCGAGCTGATCGAGCCCACCGCGAATCGGCCAAGGCTGATCGACGGCAAGAACCCATGGCGTCCGTTCTTCACCGAGGCGTTCAGCGGGGAGAACCCCAAGGCTCACGCCTTCGCGCCAATCAAAACTTCGCAGACGACCCTGGACCGGAACCAACCCCGTCGGCAAAGGACGTTTGGGAAGCCAGCCCGCGACCTGAATTCCGCCCCGCCCTTCGCGGTCGGCATACGCGATCGCCAGGACTGGCTCGTGATGGGACGCGAGAACCGAGTCGATATTCTCTGCGCTTTCCTGGCGAAGTAAAGCCAGCATCGCACTCAGCCCGTCCCCCTCACGAGCCCCCGTCCAGGCAAGTGCGCGGGAAGCGCGCAGCGAACGATCCCCTCTGTCGTCCGACGTATCAAAGTCGGCGGATTCATCGAAGCCCTCGAGCGATTCGATCAGTGGCCCGTGCCGTGTCGAGCGGATCCGCAATGCGGTCTCCTGCATGCTTCCGCGGTCGTCACGCCATCGCAGCGTCTCGACGCGTTCCTCGATGGCAACCCACAGCGTGCCGTTTTGATAGAGACCGCGATCTTCTTTCAGGGTCTCGATGAATAGATCTGAAATCGGCGCGCTCGCCGGCACCCCGGCCCAGGCGAACTTTGGATTACGCCCCGCCCAGAGAATCGGCGATCCCGGAATCGTCGCGCCCGCAACATTGAGACCGCCCGCCTTCAAATGGATTTCATAGAAAAGCGACGGCACGGACGGGGCGACATGCCAGTCCGCAACGAGAATCGGCGCGCCACCCTCTGTCTTCGATCCATCGATCACCCAGGCGCCGCCGGTCGGCAGTCCGATCCCCCGGCAGAGCGCTCGCGTTGATCCCATCAACTCACCGCGACCCACAAGCGGCGAGTTCGCGTGCTCCGAAGGCCCCGGCAACTGCGCGGCCACACCAAAATCAATCGAAGAACGACCCGGAAAGAATGGACGCGCCGCCACGCTGCCGAGCCGCTGAATCAAATCATCGAGAAAGAGCGTGGTCTCGAGCGTCCCGCCCATGCACCAGGACAACAGCTTTCCGATGGCGAGCGAATCCGCCGGGCGCCAGGCATCCATTTCCTCGATGCCTCCGCCCAGATGCAGAGGTGGGTTCACTCGGCCCTGCCGAATCCGCCCGATCCGCGCATTCACGCCCGCCGCGTATGCCTCGAGGACCCGTCGCGATTCGCTGGGCAGTGCCTCCGCAGCCGTCTCGGAAGCCCGATTGATCTCGAGGACCCGCGCCAGCCGATCCGAAGGCAGAGACCCGGGACCCTCGATTTCAGCTGTGCGACCGGTTGCCCGCCGCCGAAGCCAATCCATCTGCGCGAGACGATCCTGCGCGTGCGCAAAGCCAAGACCGAACCAGCCCTCAGTCTCGCTCCGCGAAATCACATGCGGGATGCCCTGTGCGTCTCGAAGGATTTCGACCGGTGCCTTGAGCTCTGAGACCCGGATCGTGCCGGAGACGAGGGCAAAGGATCCACGTTCCTGACGATCGCGATCGCCCCAGCGCTGGGCGACCAGGAGCAACGCGATCAACAAAAGAGCGCCGAGCAGGAGCCGCACACCCAATTGGGGGAGCCCCGGCGCGTCTATCTGCTCTCCCTCGCTAACAACCATCCCGACTCGCCCCCCTCGGCTTGGGAATCCTCGTCCATCTTCGTGCTTTTCTCGGCTTCTTCCCGGCCACTTCTCGAACTGGAGAGCGAACTCGCCGAGTATCGATGCCACCGGCCCTTGCCGTGTTCTTCGAACACGCGAAAAGAGAAGTTAAGTCGAGTACTTGAGAGCATAACGGAGGGCCGGTACATTGCGCGCTCTCAAACCCATTTCGACCGGTACGGAGTGCCAACCGATCGTGGCCATTCAGTCTCTCGAAGCGCTACTCGACGAAAGCCCGATCATCGGTCAGCGGGTCTTTGTCCGCGCAGACCTGAACGTGCCCCTCCAGCACGGAACGATCACCGACGACAGCCGCATCCAAGCCTCTCTACCCACGCTCGAACGATTGATCCAGGCGGGCGCCCGCATCGTCCTGGCCTCACATCTGGGAAGGCCCAAGGGCAAGCGGGATCCGTCGCTCTCCCTTGAACCGATCGCAACCGCGTTGGCCGAAGCGCTCTCGGCTCGCTGCCAGACGCGGGTTCACTTTATTCATGACTGTGTCGGAGAGGCTGTCTCGGCAGCCGTCGACCAATTGGCGGCAGGCGAGATTCTCCTACTCGAAAATCTTCGGTTCCACGCGGCGGAGACCAACAACGATCCCGAATTCGCCCAGGCGCTGGCGGCGCTGGCCGACGTTTACGTGGGCGATGCCTTCGGCACAGCGCATCGTGCGCACGCCTCGACCGAGGCAATGGTGCGTCATGTCGAAAGAGCGGCGGCGGGACTGCTATTACAGTCGGAACTCGATGCCCTCCAAACAACCTTGGAGCCGGACCGACCATTCGTCTGTTTTCTGGGCGGCGCCAAGGTTTCCGACAAGCTCGGTGTCCTCGAAGCGCTGATCGAGCGGGCGGATACGATCGGGGTGGGCGGAGCGATGGCCTACACTTTTCTCGCCGCACGTGGGGAGGCGACAGGGCGATCACTGATCGAACCGGAACGCTTCGATGATGCCCGGAGAATGATCGCGCGGGCTGAACAGCGACAATGTCAGCTGCTCTTACCAATCGACCACGTCGTGAGTCCGGGACTCGAAGAAGGTCCCGAAGCACAAACCGTGACAATCATTCCCGAGAACTACATGGGCGTCGACATCGGGCCGCAGACGGCGGATCGCTATGCCCTTGCGGCCTCCAAAGCAGCCGCCATCCTCTGGAACGGACCGATGGGGGTCTTCGAGATCGACGCCTTTTCTCATGGCACCGAACGTCTGGCCCGGGCTGTCGCCGCATCCAAGGGTCGGACAATCGTCGGGGGCGGAGATTCCCTGGCCGCGGTCAACAAGGTCGGCGTCGGTGCCCAGATTGATCACCTCTCGACGGGGGGCGGGGCCTCTCTGGAATTCGTCCAGGGACTTCCCCTGCCCGGCGTTATCGTGCTGGATCGAGCCGCTCACCAAGCCGATAAACAAGAAAAAGGCTCCCAGACATGAACCGTATTCCGCTTCTCGTCGCCAACTGGAAAATGAATCTCAACGCCGGTGAGGCTGCCAAATTTGCCCGGGCGTTTCGGGAGCTGATCGCGCCGGCTCGCGCGGATCTCGGGCAGCGTTTCGAGATCGCTATCGCCCCCGCCTACCCCGCCCTCGATCGGCTGGGCCAGGCGCTCGAGGGTTCTGGAATCGGTCTCGCCGCCCAGAATGTTCACGCGGAACCCTCTGGAGCCTTCACCGGCGAGATCTCGATCTCCATGCTCGAAGATCTCGGTTGCCGCTACGCCCTGATCGGGCATAGCGAACGCCGCCGGATTTTCGGTGAAACCGATCTGGCTATTCAGGCCAAGGCGAAGCGGCTCGAAGAGAGTCCGGTCGCTCCGATCCTCTGCGTCGGGGAAACATTGGGGGAGCGCGAGGCCGGCTCCACCCTCGAAATCGTCGCTCGCCAACTCGATACGGCCCTCGATGGCGCTAGCCATGGGCTCGCGAGCAGGTTAGTGGTAGCCTACGAGCCCATTTGGGCGATCGGGACGGGCCGCACGGCCACCCCCGAGATTGCCCAGACAGTTCACGCCGCCATTCGGAAGACGCTCATCGCCCGGCTTGGTTCGATCGCCAGCGACACGCGCATTCTCTACGGCGGTTCAGTCATGCCGTCCAACGCAAGAGAACTCCTCTCGCAGTCCGACGTCAACGGTGCCCTTGTCGGGGGCGCCAGCCTCGATCCTGAATCTTTCGCAAAAATTGCTTTGGCCAGTCTGGAGACACCCTGATGGAAACCTTCATTTACTCGCTTCATTTCATTGTGTGCTTCGTGCTCATCGCCGTGGTGCTCCTGCAGCGCGGCAAGGGATCCGATCTCGGCGCATCGCTGGGCGGTGGCAGCGCCAACACAATTTTTGGCAGCCGCGGCGCCGGAAACTTCCTAACCAAAATCACAACCGCGAGCGCCATCACCTTCATGGCCACCTCGCTCACCCTCTCCTACCTCGGCTACCAGTCCTCGGATGTTCGACTCTTCGACGAGTCCGAACCCTTCGAAGTTCCCCTCGAGAACGGCGAGAGCGCACCCGCGGAATCAGGCGGCCTGGAAGAATTGGAAGGACTTGTCGAAATTCCGATGGGCGATTCCCCTGAAACAGAGGCGAACCCAACAAACGCCGAATAACCAACGCCCAGAGTCGCCAAAATTGCCCATCCCTCTGGGCACCGGCGAGGGCGTTCTGTATGCTCGGCGCCCGCGTGCGGCGGTGGCGGAATTGGTAGACGCGTCAGCTTGAGGGGCTGGTGGGGGCAACCCCGTGGAAGTTCGAGTCTTCTTCGCCGCACCACTTAGCACTTCGCAAAAACAAGTAGTTACACACGCAGTGTGTTGGCAAAACCATGCTTACACTTTGCATACAAGCACGTATGCAGGCTAAAACGAATGGGCCTCTAGCTCACCCAGCTCGACAGCGGGTAGCCTTCCGACGGTGATGTCGTCGGCGCAAATCAAGTGAAGTGAATTCCCATTATGTCGGGGGCTGCTAGTCGAGCTTCCTAACGCCGCCGAGCTGCCAGCCCAGCGAGTCCAAGGCCCACAAGGAGGGCTGTGCCGGATTCGGGGACGGCAACGAGTGTCCAGCCTGCGGCTACGGGGTCGAAGAGGGTGGATCCCGAAACTCCGGTCCAGGCGCTAGTGAAGTCGGTGTTGGTGTCGTAGAGGGCGGAGCCGGACGAATCCCCCAGGCCAACTGCATTGAAGAGAATCGCGCCGGTCAGATTCGCGCCGGCCAGTTCCGCGTTAGTCAGGTTCGCGCCGGACAGGGGATCGCTTCGAACAGCTCCGCATCGGTCAGGCCCGCGCCGGGCTCGAGGTTCGGCCCCGAGTACGCGTGGTTGCCGCCGCTGATGGTCTGAATCGGGTCAACGATCGTCCCGCTTGTCTGCTGATACGAAGCGGCGACGGCCGAGTTGGAAACGAGCGAGAGAGTCAAAGTCAGAATTAGAGCGAGCGCATAATAAACCTCTTTCCAGAGTGGGGATCATCCCATCCAGAGGCGTAAGTAGGCTGCGTAGCCTAAATCTCTCGACGGGGTAGATCTAACCCCCATCCTCCACCAACATCGAACGACGTGAGATGACGCGCGCACTCGAGCCAAAGTGCGCGTCGAGTAAACTCATCGATCACGGTTAAGAGCAGGTCCCGTCGAGGAACTCGACATCGCAAAGCGTCCCACCGACATCGACCCCGAATGCTCCATGCAACTACCCACCGATGACGTTGGGCGTGGCCGGCTGCGCGCTACCCTCCATCAAACGCAAAAAGCGCTGCCAAAATATCCTTCCGCATAATCAACCTCTCCTCAGTAGGAAGGGCCGTGTTCGCCACGGGCGCGGAACACCGCGCGCCCAAATCTGTGAGCCGGGACGACGGAGTATGAGAGAGACGATCACTTCTCGATCTTTCACTACGTTCAACTGGCCGTTGCGCAAGTGTTTCCGCCGGCCCAGTGCCATATTCATTTTTAAACTTACGCATAACTCATCTTCTCCCCAAGCGATTGAGCGGTCACCGACAGAAATACGACGGCCGATGCTGTCAGGAATCGAATGCCACGGTAAGGAAACGTACATGAGTTTCTCTTCGAGACTTAAATCCAAAAAAAATCCCAACAGATCTCCCAACGCGAAAGCACAAGACATCTCATGAAGGAATGATCTATGTATTGGACCCTATAGTTCGGGCATGAAGCCATTATGAAGAATCATTAATAAACGACCCCAGGGGACTGTCTAGAGGGGCTCGTCAACCACTCGGTATTCCCGTCGCGACGAGAGATCCCGATAGGGACCCAGCTTCGGGCCGGGGCTCCACGGAAGTAAACAGAAGTGGGTTGTGCGGCGCAGTTCGGCGTCATACAAAGAGAACCAACTCGCGCAAATGCACGGGAAGTGGACTCCTTGGGCGGATGCCACCAGTACACCCCACCGCCGATCCAGGGAGCGGCCCCTCAGCAACGGCTTCAGCAATGGGGAGTAGGAAAATAAGGCCCCTTTTCTCTACGTACTTTATCGAACCCGGAAGCCTCTGGTAGAACGGGCATAACGAGTCATTCAACGGCGTCCTTCGAGATGGTTGCCTGCACCGCTCGGCGTTCATGTCTGTGTAGGAGGCGAAGCAGGGCGTCGCGCTCTTGATTCGCCCCGGCCTGGTCGAAGAGGAATGGGCGGATACAGAAACCTTTCCCACTCCGAGCGCTACAACTTTACGCCTATGCGGCGTAGTGCTCCTACCAGCTCAGTACGCTTATAGGGTTTGCGAAGGATTTCGTAGCCACCTGTCGATTTGCTGCCTTCCTTGCTTTCTGAGGGGGCGGGGGCTTCCTCTTGACTAAATCCGGTGGTGAGTAGCACTGCGGTCGACTCAAAGTTTTCGCCGACCCAGCCTGCGAGTTCGAAGCCACCTATCGGGCCAGGCATCAGAATATCAGAAAATACCACGTCGACTGGGCCTCTCTCTGCAAGTACTTCCATCGCGTGTGCGCCATCACGAGCTTCGATTACATCAAACCCCAATTGCTTCACCATCCTCAGCGACACACGTCGCACTCTTTCGTCGTCGTCCACAACCAACACCAATCCCTCACCTTTGCAATCGATTTCAGCCACTGGATCGCCTGGGGTTGTCATGACTTCAGATGTCACCTCAGGAATAAGTAGTGTGACCGAAGTGCCTGACCCTACTTCACTAGAAATGTCGCAACGCCCCCCAGCGTGATTCGCGAACCGGTACACCATCGCCAACCCAAGCCCTGTACCACCCCCCAAATGTTTGGTTGTAAAGAAAGGATCGAAGACCTTTGGCAATATGTCTTCAGGAATGCCTGTCCCATTGTCGGAGACGACAAGTTTCAAGTAATCTCCCGAACGCATGCCAATATGGGCTGCGCTCGTAGCGGACACGGAAATCTTGCCAGTTGTTATCCTAAGGACGCCATTCTTAGGCATCGCTTCCTTAGCATTGAGCGCAAGATTAAGAATGGAATTCTCCAATAGTCCGGACTCAAGCTTGACCAAAATTGGGGCAGATGCGATCTCTAGCTGCAATTCAATCTCAATCCCGATGGAGCGCTTTAGCAATTTGGAAAAGTCGCGTATCGCGGCGCTCGAATTAATTGTTCTTTCACGAACCGGCGTGCTCCTCGCGAACGCTAATAGGCGACGAGTAAGGTCGGCCCCCTCCTGAACCGCCGATTCTGCTTCTTTCATCAGTTCTTCAATTTCGGGGGTAATGAATTCCGCATCAGTGCGAATAAATTCCAGATTCCCGCTTATCACACCTAAAAGATTATTAAAATCGTGCGCCATCCCACCGGTTAGATGCCCTATCGCTTCCATTTTTTGCGCCTGCGCCAATGCGTACTCCTGTTTGCGAAACGCGGTAATGTCCTGGCCGACCCCGACGACGCCAACGATGTTGCCCTCTGCATCCCGACGCGATGACGCGTTCAGCAGTACATCAACACGGGCACCGACCTTGGTGTAAAGCGGAAACTCATAGTTCGCGGTCTGCTCACCTTGCAGCGCTTTGTTCAGAACCTCTCGTACCGACAATTTAAATTCGTCCGTGATGAACTCATCAACCAACGGCCGGCCCATCACGTCAATCTTCAAAAATCCCGTGATAAGGGCAGCTTTCTGATTCCATTCGTTGATGAGGCCGTTCTCGTCAATACCGAAGATGGGCGCGTTTGCTGTGTCGATCAGCGCAGTCAGTTCATCAGAGCGCACCAAGGCCGCCTCGGCGACACGAACAGACTCCGTGGCCTCGCGGTTGGCCGCTTCGAGCGCGGACCTGAAATTCTGAGACTCGGCGAATGCCTTCGAGAGAGCTCCTTGCACCCTGGACCCGTACCCTGCGACGCCAAGCACCATGAAGAAGACCAACCCGGCTATGCCATACCCGTAGCGTTCAAGGCGCTCCGCCTGGAGGAACTGTCCAGCAATGAGATCGCCCTGCACGTCAAGGACCTTGGCATTTACCGCATCGAGCGAACGGGTGACGCTGGCGTACTTGTGATCCATGATCGCCATTCGCCCAGCGGCCTCGGCCTCCTGGCCCAGCGCAAAGAGCTCCAGGACTTGCCTCGCGACTGCGACCATTTCGGTCATTGAGAGGTCAACGTCCCCGAGGTCTTGCAAGATCGAACGGGCCAGGGCTGGATCGATGTTCGATTCAAGGTCCTCGCGAGCCCGGACACTCAGGAGCTGAAACGCCGCTATACCCTCTGAAAGCAGAGCAGACTCCGACGACACGTCCCCAGAGTAAAAGATGTCGTTCCCGGGCGCATTCACCCTCTGAGCCTGGCTGTTGATTTCCGAATAGAGAGCCAAACGACCAGTCCACTCCTGATTTATGCTGATTGACTCCTTGAAGATCGCCAGCAAGCTAACGGTAAGGAGCAGGCCAAGGCACACCGTCAACACGTCGAAGCCCGCCAGCGCGAAATACAGCCGGTGCCACTTTGGCGACGTGGCCCCTTTGCCCTGAGGGCGCTGCTCGGTCATATCCTGGCCGACACCGACCACGCCAACGATTTGGTTATTCGAGTCGTAAGGGTCTTTGGGATTCATTCTTGATCCAAAAATCTGAAACGAGTCGCTGGACTCACAACGGAACATCTTCGCGGTCGCCGTCCCGAATCACTATGGACTTCCCCCGGAATCGTGGACACGAGGATGGCTAGCATTGAGTTGTCTGAAGGAGTCCCATGAATCGTCAACGATCTCCCCCGAATTCAATGACAAAGACGTCGTTCACGAACTTCACGCCCTAGACCGCGAGACGCTAGCTCGACTTCTCTTCCATGGCCTTGTAGACCTTAAGAAAATTGTCCCCGTAGTGCTTTCGCAGCCGGCCCTCGAAAGGGACGAGCAAAACCCGAAAAGGAAGCATGCCTTGCTCGATCTCAGTCTGATGGTCGTCCCGCTCGCGATCAAAAGATTCAATGTCCTAGATGATGTCGGCGGTCGTTGTCACGCCACTTCGCACTGCGAGTTGGCCTTGCAAACGCAAGGACTGATCAACGACAATTACTTCTGCCGCCCAACGACAACTAAAACTGCCGGTTTGTCTTTGTAGTTGTCGCTGCCTCACCCTTTGGGGAGGGGGTGGCGGCAAGTGTCACGGTCTCGGTCAAGCACTTGCCTTTGGATCTTCTCCGAGATCTCATTCCAATGGGAGCGTCTCACGCGCTTCTTGTTGCTGAGCCCGTCGAAGCCGTCGTTGAGATACCGCTGATACCAGCCGTAGATCGCGCTGGCACTGGTGACCGCTTCTGAGAGAGTCGTGAGGAGTCGCGGTCAATCTACAGACGGCTTAGGGAACACTCGTTGTATCGTAGTTTGAAAGTCATCTTGTGAAAATGGTTTAAGAATGACGGCAGAAAAACCGCGAGTGACGCTTTCATCCCGCGGCCCGATATACCCACTGATCAGTACCGCAGGAAGATTTGCTTGATAGGTTTGAAGGATCTGCAACGCGACATCCCCCGTTTGCTCGGGCATCAAGAAGTCGATAATTGCACCCCCAACGGGCGCATCCTGCAGCGCTGAAATCGCCTCACTTAAATCTCCCGCTAAAACGGGTTCATAGCCAGCGCGGACAAGCAGGCGTGCGACCTGGGTGCGTATACGGGGTTCGTCGTCGACTACAAGGACGCGTAACGTCGCCGGCAAAGGAGCCAAATCTCTTGGCAACGTTTGAACTACTTTGTCCTTCGTGGGCACTGACTGGATGCCTTCCGGCTGAGGTTCCTGAAGGAGCGCTGGCAGGCAAAGACTAAAGGTCGTGCCTTTGCCAACTTGTGTCTCCAGGAAAAGTAGACCGCCGATCCGAGTCACGATGCCTTGGAGCGCTGCCAGTCCGAGACCATGACCTTCATCATGCGTGGTGTAAAAAGGGTCGAAGATGCGTTCGGTGTCTTTTGGCTCTATTCCGTGGCCAGTGTCTTTAATATCGACAACAACATAAGACCCTGTTTTGGCATCTGACCCGACGACTGCGCGGGAAATGGTTTCGCTATCAAATTCGCGCAATCGAATCCCTAGTCGGACGAAGCCGTCTTTTGAGGTTGCGCGAATCGCGTTCGATATTAGGTTGCCAATAATTTGGCGCAGTCCCGATTCATCCGACTCTATCGTTACCGGCCCACTCGGATCGCTTACACATTCAAGCCTGACCCCTTTGGCAACCGCCTCTACTCGGAGTATTCGTGCCGTACTGTCGAGAACAGCAGCGAGATCGAGCGTATTTCTTGTCAAATGGTTCTGACCCGTATACGCGAGAAGCTGCCGTATGATGTCGGCGGCTTGTGTGCCTGCAGAAATGATGTCTGTCGCCATATCCGCCTTATCGCGATCCTCCTCGCCACCAAGAAGGAGGTCTGCGTTGGATGTCATCACCATTAAAAGATTGTTTAGATCGTGCGCAAGCGAACCCGCCAACAAGCCCAATTTCTCCAAGTGCTTTGATCGCAAGAAGTCTGCTTCGGCGCGAATGCGTTGCCGCTCTTCTTCTTTACGCAAGGTCACGTCGATGACCGTGTACAAGTCGCCTTGAACCTCAGCGAGACCTTCCCGACGTACGAGAATCCATTTTTCTTCCCCATTCACGTTCACAGGCTGCTCGATGGATTCCCCGCGAACCTGCTGTTGTACGAATAAAGGAAGGTCATCGTACTCAGGGACTTCAGGCAGCAGAAAGATCCGTTGCGCTAAAGGATTCGCGTAGGCGATAGCCCCGTCTGCAACGACGATGGCACCCACTTCTAGTTCCTCGGCCAAAACTGAAAACCATCGCCGACTCTCATCAACCTTGGCCCGTTCTTGAGCCTGTTTTTTCAGGAAAATTGTGGAGCCGAGTGTCCCCGAAGCGAGCATTGCGATCAGGTTGAGGAAGTTGTGCCCGTCAAGAGTCTCTGCAGCGGGGGGCAGTAAATTCTTGATATCCAGCACCCCTACCAAGATCACGAGCACAATCGTCCAGCAGGCAAGTCCAAGGACAGCGTGCAGACTTCCGATGATGCCCGCAGCCAAGGGCGCAATCACCAGCCAGCTGAGGGTCGTCGCCCCTAGGCCCCCTTGGACGCAGGCGGCGGCAGCCGCGGAACATGAGCCTAATGCCAGAAAGGCATAGGTCGCGTGATCCGTCCGCAGGCCCATGTAGACCAAAGCCGCGGGGACAACAAAGGCGCCGATCGAAGCAATTCCGATAATCAGTTCAAAGGTGTTGATTCCAGTCGTTGTCCAGCGGGTCAGCATTGTTGCGATGAGCAGCGCTATCGAGGCAACGCACAATCCGACCACCCAGGAAGAAACTGGGCGCGACGGCAACGCGCTCGTCGTTTCGGGCGGAGCTGGGTTCATCGCGGGTCCCGATCGGGCGCGGGGCCGGCAATGCGGCCTCTTCTTTCTGCCCGCTTGCCCATGAAAACTCTGTCCCCGACGCCTGGAACGGCGCGACTCCTGAGCGCGCCGTGGATTGACCCGCTCGATGACACTTCGACTGCGCGGCAAGGGTGGTGATCCGTTCGATCCGTGGTCAGGCCGCGGCGGAGAGGGAAAGCGGGCAACATTCCGATGAACGCGCCCTTCGGAAACTCAGTAGCTTTTAGGTACAAATGGTCTCCCTCGCGTTCAATCCACTGTGGCTTTCATGCAAGCCGACAGAGTGCGACGAGACAACGGGATTTGTGGCCAAAGACAAAGCCCCAACGTAGAAGATCCGTGTCCACTCAATGCGAATTGGCACGGGAAATTCTATAAAACATCCGGTTCAGTCTATATGAGGGGAGTCGGAAAAAGCAGGCCCCTTTTCTCTACCACCCGTCAATATGGATATGACAACAAGATTCAGATCGAGGCAAATTGCCCCGTTTCGGGCCTGAGCTCTGCGAAGATAACGGAGTGCCCGCGGGTATTGTTATTTCGAACGCCCGAACGATGGCCGAACTAGGTGCCCTCACACGAATTTCACGTGAGCAAGTCAGAGGCCAATCCCTCTACAGATGTCACTCGCCGGCCCCTTCATACGTGTGCATGAGTCGGCAGGCTTGCACACTGTATTCTTCTGCTGACCCAGAGCTGATCCGGGCGGCTGCGCCCTCCCCCTCGCGCCTGACGCTGGGGCTCTCGGTATGCTGAATAGGCACACGCTTGTTCTGATCGAGGCGATCGGCCGTGGTCTGAAGCGCTTCTCTTCCTGATTCTCGGGATGCGCACGGACCCTGTAGATCATTTTCCAGGTAGCGTTCTCGTCCTGCTGACGTCGGAAGAGTTCACGAATCACTTGCTCATCTCGCCCGACCGTCGATACGAAATATCTCCGCGCCCAAAAGTCCTGTCCCGAGAAGTTGCATTCCCTATCGCCTAACGTCCTTACTATGTGGATGGCGACATTCCCCCTTGACGCACCCGGCAACCGATGACCCCGCATTCTTGGACGGGGATCATCATGTGAACGTGATCGGGCATGACAGGCCCTTCTTCGATCCGGCTGGCCTTTTTATCCAGGAGCCGAAGCCGGATCACCGGCCTCCCGGCGTCTTGCGTCTATTCAGAAAGGCTCTTCTCGATCCAGCGTCGATAGAGGGCTTCGGGATGTGCACCGACGATGACAGCTTCGTTGTCCGCTCGTCGGAGCGCCGGCACACCGGTTGCGCCCAGTTGACGCGCCTCTTCGAACTCTCGAAAAATCTGATCACGGACGTCATCTGCATAGGCGACATCGAAAGCCTCCGCCGGTAGATTTTCCCCATCCCAGATCGACCGCAAGACCTCGAAGGAAGAGATGTCCCGGTTCTCTGCGAAGTAGGCGCTCAAGAGTCGATCGTGAATTTTTCGAAAGGCCTCGAGCGATACCCGCGCTGCCGCCTTGGCCACTTGGTGCGGGGGGAGGCTATGTGTCGGCGGCCCCTCTTGCGAATTCCAGATCTGGAATGCTCCAGAGTCGGGTTCGGCGCCCGGACGCATCCATGACTTCGTGTACCGGCGAAACTTCTCGAGATCGCGCCCCAGCTTCTCTTCCGGGCGCAACAGATAGCTTCGCCACTCGATCTCGACACGACCTTGGTATTCATCGACCAATGCCTCGAGCCGCCGAGAGGCATTCCAACACCAGGGACAGAGATAATCCGAATAGGCAATGAAGCGAACGATGTCCATTACACCCTCACAACGAAGCGACGCTCAGTTCGCCGACTCGAAGTGGCCATAGCCGCCGCGGAAAAAGACCAAGGGCTCGCCCTCATTGATCTGAGCATCAACGATTTCGCCTACACAAAGAACGTGATCGCCAGCGTCGTGAATCGCAACAACCCGGCAATCAAGATTGACGAGCGCCTCGCGAAGTAGCGGAGCACCCGTCTTGGCTTCATAGGTGTCCACACCCTCGAACCGCTTGAACTCATCCTTCTTCGATGCAAATTTGTTGGAAAGGGTATCCTGATCACGACGTAAGACATTCACACCGAAGCAGCCACCTTCCTCGATGAGCCCTGTGGTCACTGAAGTCTTGGACGCGCAGACTAACGCCAGCGGCGGGTCGAGGGAAACACCACTGAAGTCGGAAACCGTCATGCCATGAATTTCTTCGCCGACCCGCGACGTGACAATCGTGACGCCGCTTGGCCACGAACCCATGGCCGCCCGAAATTGTTCGGCATCAATCGTCATTCAATTCCTTTTTTCTCAATCTCTGCGCCTCGTCGAGTTGTGCGAAGCTCATTAAAGATCCTTACGCTACCACGACCGTAGGTTCGACGCGTAAAGGCATTCGATTCTCACGCGTCTTCCGCCGGCTTCATTTGAAGAAACTCCAGCACATAGGGTCCAACGATGTCCAAGGGCCGAATTCCGGGTGCGAGTTCTGCGGCAAGGCCGTAAAGAAGCGAAAAGGCCCTCCCCCAGGCGACCAGCCCATCGGGAAGCTGGAAGCTCTTGAGCATCCACAAATGTCCGCGCATCTTCGCGAAATAATCACCGAAATCGAGTTCCGTCATCTCCTTCGGTGTGAGGTTGTAGTAGGCGGGATCGAAAGAGATCTGCGCCAGTTCGCGAGCCGGCTCTCGATCCTCTGGTCGAATGATCCCGACCGTAATCATGCTATCGACCCACATCTCCTCGTTCCGAGTCACGGCCGCCAAGACGTTCTTGCGAATCCCATCCATGAGTCGGCTTTCGATGCTTTGATTCATGCCAAAATCGATGATCGCGACTTTGCCGTCCTCGTCGACGAGAAGGTTTCCGGGATGGGGGTCACAATGGAAGAAATAGTCGCGAAACATTTGATGCAGGAAGGCGCGAGTTGCCCATTCGACCACCTCTTGCACATCGATGCCTCGCGCCGCGAGCGCAGGCCCATCATTGATCTTGTCGCCATCGATGAAGTCCATTGTCAGAACCCGCCTCGATGATGTCTCCCAGTGGATCGCAGGAATTCGAAGATGCGCGTAGAGCTCGGGATCTCGCGAAAGGTTCTCTCTGACGCGCTCTGCCGCTCGCCCCTCTCGCTGATAGTCCATCTCGCCGCGCAGGGAACTCGCGAGTTGGCCGTAGATGGACATCAAGTTTGGGGGGACGAAAGGATTGAAGAGCCAGAGCGCGAGCTTCACCATCTGCAGATCGATGGCCACGGACCGTTCGATCCGCGGATAGAGCACCTTTACGGCTAGGTCCTGGCCGGAAAAATCTCGCGCTCGATGGACTTGTCCAAGGCTGGCGGATGCAACCGGCTCTTCGTCAATGCTCGCGAATAGTCGTGCAACGGGCTGGCCCAGCTCGCGCTCGATTTGGAAGGCGATTTCCTCGAAGGGATGAGGCGCGACGCGATCTTGCAGTTTGACCAACTCCGCCGTCATGGAATCGGGAATCACATCGATGCGGAGACTGGCAACCTGACCCAGCTTGATCAGCCCACCGCGATAGATCATCGCGATCCGAACGAATCGCGCGGCAAAGTGGATAAATCGCGACTCCACCCATTCATCGCTGCGCCTCAACCGGCCCGTACGTACTAGGCGATGAAGCCAATAGATCCATGCGCCATCAACGATCAAGGAAAACAGGACGACGGCACGGGTCGTCAGCGACAGGATCGACGATTCGCGAGGTGCGGCCAATGTCGGGCTAGTTCGACGGGGTCGAGTCTGTGGGCGCGAGCGGCTCCAGGCGGATTTCGATTCGGCGATTTCGTGCCCGATTCTCGACTGAATCATTGCTGACGACCGGATCGTTCTCACCCATCGAGACCGCGGCCAAGCGATCCCCAGGCACACCATGCTCCTCAAGCAATCGGACGACGCTGGCCGCTCTCGCGGCCGCCAATTCCCAATTCGACGGGAAGCGCTTCGCAAGTGCACCACTCATCGGGCGATCGTCGGTATGACCGCGAACTTCGATAAAGTCGTCCAGATCCTTGAGCCGTCCGGCAACCTTGATCAACACATCGCTCCCAATCCGGTCGAGTTTTGCCGATCCAGATGCGAATAACACGTCCTGGGAAACATTCAGGCGTAGCCCCTCGCGTAAGCGCTCGATCTCGATCTGCCCAGCCGACAATTCAGACTCGAGATCCCCAACGAGTTCTCCATAGGTGGATTGGATCGATGTGAGTTGATTCTCCCGCTCGGCCAGCGCAGTTGCCGCAGCGATTCGAGCCAGGCGCTCCGCTTCCAGATCGGAATCAAGCCGGGTCGCTTTCCTTTCGACTCGTGCCAGATCCCCGGCCAACTTTGTGCGCGAGATCCTTTCGTCCTCGTAGGATTCCTGAGCATCGATGAATTGAACCTCGAACGTGTCTCGTTCTATCTGGAGTCGTCGACGACTCTCAACAAGCTCATCTCGTTCATCGACCGTCTGGTCATGCTGGTGCTGGAGTGCATCAAATGAAGACTTCGTGACGCATCCAACACTCGTCAGAACAAAGAATGTGGACAACACGAGACAAAATTTCCGAGGCAATACGCTCTCCTGCCCTAGGCCTGCTCAATGACCCGTCGATTCAAAAACGGCCAGGCCTCAATGACGACACCCCGACCAGACGCCTAACACCGGTGGCTCTTTTCAAGTCAGTCTAAATCAGGTCGCCTGAGCGTCGACCAACGTGAACTGAAGCGCCTCGTCGATCGTACCCACAAAACGCAGATCGAGTCCGTCCAGCAGCCCAGGAGAAATCTCCTCGATGTCTCGACGATTCCGTTCGGGCAAGACCACCCGTTCGATGCCCGCGCGCTTGGCCGCCAACACCTTCTCCTTGATGCCTCCAACCGGAAGCACCTTTCCGCGAAGGGTAATTTCGCCGGTCATCGCGACGCGTGGCACCGTCGTGCGACCGGTCATAAGAGACGCTAAAGAAGAAACCATGCCAATTCCGGCCGACGGCCCATCTTTCGGGACCGCGCCCTGCGGAACGTGAACATGCAGATCATGCGTATCGAACGACTCAGAGTCGAGGTGGAATGAATCAGCGTGATTGCGCAGCCAGGATCGAGCGGCCTCGACGGATTCCCGCATCACATCACCCATCGAACCCGTCAGCTTCAGCTCGCCCTTCCCCTCCATCTGAGTCGACTCGATAAAGAGAATATCGCCGCCACTCGGTGTCCAGGCCAGGCCGACGGCGACTCCGGGAACCGCATCATCCTCAGCCAATTCCGGTTCGGCCTTAATCGGGCCGAGCAGCTCCATCACGCCCGCTGCATCAATCACCGCATTCAGATCCTCGTCCGCCTCCGCCTCCGCAACCCGTCTTGCGATCTTGCGACAGACGGCGCCAATCTCCCGCTCGAGATTCCGCACGCCAGCCTCTCTCGTATAGCTCTCGATGATCTTGCAAAGCCCCTCGTCGGTGAGCTCGAAGCCGGACGACCCGATGCCCGTTCGCTCGATCTGCCGTGGAATCAAATAGCCTCGTGCGATCTCAAACTTTTCTTCGAGGGTGTATCCGGGCAACTCGATCACTTCCATCCGATCTCGAAGTGCCGGCGGAACCGTGTCCATCACATTGGCCGTGGCAATAAAGAGCACCTGGGAAAGATCGAAGGGGACTTCGAGATAGTGATCGCTGAATTCCGAATTCTGTTCCGGATCGAGTACCTCGAGCAAGGCCGAAGACGGGTCACCTCGTCCATCGGCGCCCACTTTGTCGATCTCATCGAGAACAATCACGGGATTCTTGGTTCCAGCCTTTCGCAGTCCTTGCACGAAGCGACCAGGCAGTGCCCCGACGTAGGTCCGTCGATGACCGCGAACTTCAGCTTCATCTCGAACACCGCCTAACGAGATACGAACGAATTTTCGCCCGAGAGCCCGGGCGACCGATTTGCCAAGCGAGGTCTTCCCGGTTCCGGGGGGACCCACGAAGCAGAGAATGGGGCCCTTCAGATCGCGCTTGAGTGAAAGTACGGCGATGTACTCGATGATTCGATCCTTGATCTTCTCGAGACCGAAATGATCTTCGTCGAGCACTGCACGAGCCACCTTGACGTCGAGTTTGTCTTCTGAAACTACACTCCACGGAACGGCGGCAATCCATTCGAGATAGTTCCGAATGACCGCGTGCTCCGCGGCCGCCGATGGCGTCTGGGCAAAACGGTCGAGTTCTCGAGTGGCCTGTTTGAGCGCCTCCTCGGGCATTCCAGCGGCTTCGATTTCCGCACGTAGCCGCTCGACCTCTTCCTCGTCGTCCTCGCTCTCCCCGAGCTCGCGACGAATCGCTTCGAGCTGTTGACGCAGCATGTATTCACGCTGGGTCTTGCCCATTTCGTTTTGGACCTTCTGCTTGATCTCGGTCTCGATTTGAAGGGCTTCGGTTTCCTTCGAGAGCTGATCTAGAACAAATCTGAGACGAATCCCGACATGATTCGCTTCCAGAATCTGTTGCTTGCCCGCAACGTCGAGATCCAAGTTCGATGCGACCAGGTCTGACAATTTCGAAGGGTCGGCCAGATTCGCGACCAGCACTTGGAGTTCATCCGAAAGCCGCGGGCTTTCCGAAACAAGTCTGCTGAATTGCTGAGCGACGCTTCGAACAAGTGCCGTCATTTCGACGGAGTCATCGTCATCTCCGGTTTCTTCGATGCGCACAATCTCTGCGCGCATGAACGGATCCTCTGATGTAAAGCGCCCCAATGCGACGCGCGCCACTCCCTGAACCAAAAGGCGATAGGAAGCATCGGGGAACTTGAGCATCTTCACGATACGCAACACGGTTCCGACGGTGTAGACATCCTTTGCACCCGGTAGACCCTGTATGTCCCGCTTTACGGCGGTACACACCATCAGCCGATCCGGTCGCGCCAGCACGTCATCGATGAGGCGCTGAGAAGCAGGCGTATTCACGAGCAGGGGCGACAATAGATACGGATACAACACCGTATTCTTGAGTGGCAGAACTGGTAGCTCATCCGGCAGCTCGGTCAGTTCTTCCGAGTCATCCTCCTGACCGCTTCCGACCGCGATCTCCATCCCGCCGCCGCCCAGCTCTTCTTCGATCTGTCCTTCGTCTTCTATCAATGTTTCTGCCTCAAGCTAACGCGTCCTAATCTTCTGTTTCGATTTTGAGTGTTCGGCGCTCGGAACTCCGCTTGGGAATACGAACTTCCAGAAGGCCGTCTTCCAGCCGCGCTCTCACGGCCTCGCTGTCGAAGACCGCTTGAATGGCGATCTCCCGCTCAAAGGGTCCGAACGAGATTTCCATCTGCTGCAGCCGGTCAATGGCGCCGGAACTCGGCATGCGACGCACGCCGCGCAGGCGCAGCACCGTCCCCTCGACGTTGACCCTAAGATCTTCTCCGTGAACGCCCGCCACTTCGAAGCGAACAATGATCTCGCTCGCTGTCTCGAAAACATCCGCTGCGGGCTGCCAACGATCACCGCGCAGGCGATCGGGGAACTCGCCGTAGAGTTCGACGAGAGGATGTAGACGGCCTTTCTCAGGAATCGTCCTTCTCCTGGGTAAACTCGGCGTCGATGACATCTTCATCGTCGTGTCGGCCGCCGCCTCCCGAAGCACCTGGACCGTCGACATCCGGCGCCGCAGCCCCGCCTTCGGGACCCTCGGCCTCGCCCTGATACAGCTTCTCCGCGATCTTGTGTAGTTCAGACTCGACCCGCTGTTTCGCCGCATCTAGCTTCGCGGCGTCACCCGACTCAAGATCAGCCTTTGCATCCGAGATCGCGGCCTCAACCGCCGCCTTGTCCGCCTCGTCGAGCTTCTCGCCGTTCTCTTCGATCGTCTTCTCCGCTTGATAGATCAGACTGTCGAGCTGATTCTTCTTTTCGATGACCTCTCGACGATTGGCATCGTCGGCTGCGTTCGACTCGGCATCCTTCACCATGCGATCGATTTCGCTCGTATCGAGCCCGCCACTGCCTTCGATCCGAATCGTCTGCTCCTTGCCCGTCGCCTTGTCCGCGGCGGCCACAGACAAGATTCCGTTCGCGTCCATGTCGAAGGTCACCTCGATCTGGGGTACGCCGCGCGGTGCGACTGGAATCCCGTCGAGAATGAAACGCCCGATCTCGCGATTGTCCTCCGCCATCTCGCGTTCGCCCTGCAGAACTCGGATTTCGACCTGCGGCTGATTGTCTCCGGCCGTCGAAAACACTTGCTGTGCCTTGGTCGGAATCGTCGTATTTCGTTCAATCAACTTCGACATCACACCGCCCAGGGTTTCGATGCCGAGGGAGAGCGGCGTTACGTCGAGGAGCAGAACATCTTTCACATCGCCAGCGAGAACCCCGCCCTGGATTGCGGCGCCAACCGCCACGACCTCATCTGGATTGACTGTCTGGTTCGGATCTCGACCAAAGAGCGCGGCCACCTTCTGCTGAACCAGTGGCACTCGAGTCGTTCCCCCGACGAGTACAATCTCATCGATCTCACTCGCCGACAGTCCCGAATCGCTGAGCGCTCGGCGACACGGCTCGAGACTTCGCTCAACGAGATCCTCGATCAGCTGTTCAAATTTGGCCCGTGACAGCTTCAGAGTCAGATGCTTGGGACCCGTCGAGTCGGCAGTGATGTACGGAAGATTGATGTCTGTCGTCTGTGCGGTCGAAAGTTCGATTTTCGCCTTCTCAGCCGCCTCGCGCAGTCGCTGTACGGCCATCGGATCATTTCGCAGATCGATGCCCTGATCTTTTTTGAACTCATCCACGAGATATTCGATGATCCGATGGTCGAGGTTGTCGCCACCGAGGTGCGTGTCACCGTTGGTCGCCTTGACTTCGACCACGTTCTCCCCCACCTCGAGGATCGAGATGTCAAAGGTCCCACCACCGAAGTCAAAGACGGCGATCTTCTCGTCGTCTTTCTTGTCGAGGCCGTAAGCGAGCGCGGCCGCGGTCGGCTCGTTGATGATTCGCTTCACGTCGAGACCGGCGATCTTGCCGGCATCTTTCGTGGCCTGGCGTTGGGCGTCGTTGAAATACGCGGGCACGGTCACTACAGCGCCGGTCACAGTTTGGCCAAGATAGGCTTCTGCGGCGGTCTTGAGCTTGGCGAGGATCATCGCCGAGATCTCCGGGGGCGCATAGGACTGATCGTCGATGGAAACGGCGACCGATCCATCCTTGCCCCCAACCAGCTTGTACGGAACCAGGCTCGTTTCTTCCGGTACCTCGGAGAGTCGTCGCCCCATGAAGCGCTTGACCGAATAGATCGTGCGCGTCGGATTGGTCACGGCCTGCCTCTTTGCGATCGCGCCAACGAGTCGTTCTCCGTCGTCTGCAAATGCCACGATCGAGGGGGTCGTTCGCCCGCCCTCTTCGTTGGCGATCACGGTCGGCTGTCCGCCCTCCATGACCGCAACGACCGAATTCGTCGTTCCAAGGTCAATTCCGATGATCTTTCCTGAGTCTGCCATGAATCCTCGCCTCATTTTTGGTGTTCGCAGCGGTCCGAAATGGCTCATCGCTGCTTTGAATTGACGGCAAACCTGTGTCCGAGAGTCGCCGTGTCAATCCACGAGCGTCGAATTTTGGCGTCGAAGGTGCGCTGGTTCACGAATTCCCGGTCGAAGTCGCGGGTATTCCCCACCGAGCGAGCTGACTGGACAAAAATTGCGGCCCAAGGAACATCATACCGGCCGTCGGGGCCCACAAGTTAGACCCCCTGTACGCCGATAAGAATCGCGTGTTCCCGATGACGCTTCACCAGTAACCGCTTGAAATTTAGAGGGTTTGACCGTGGTTTGATTGGAGATGGCGTTAAGGTCTGGCTATATTGCCAGCGCGCGCACTTCCGGAAGCCAAGTCTTGGCGTACCTCCGGGTCGAATTCACACATGATGTGACCTGACGGGCTACCCCCAGACCCGGCAGACTGAGAATTCAGACCGGATTAGATCGGAAACTTGGACACCTAACATTCGGATCGGACGGGGGTAAGAGAGCACGATGGGCGCGTGGTTGATCATGGCATTGAACGGAGCGTTACTCGGCCTATGCTGCTTCCTGGTGGCCAGTGTCGTCACCGAGATCGGCTCCGAAGCGCTCGAACCCATGCAAATCGCCGCCGCGGGCCCCGTAGAAGACAGTCTCGATGCGCGCCCGGCCCCACCGGCCTTGATCCTGGACCGCAACCTCTTCGGGGCGCAGCTCGTTGGCGACAGCCAGCCAGATCCAGTCAAGCCAGACGAGAAACTCACAGCCACCAAGCTGCCCCTGAAACTTCTTGGCACCGCGGCCGCTAGCACGATCGAACGATCCCGCGCGGCCATCGAAGACACGAAGACGCGCAAACATATGATCGTCGCGGTCGGCGACCAACTCAAGGGACATCGGCTTGTTCGAGTGAAGCGAATCGAACGCACGCGAATCGTCCTGGACAACGCCGGCCGTTCCGAAGAGCTCGCATTGAAGGGGGGCGCCTTTACGCCGCGCGCCAAGAAGCGCGGCAATGCCAACGGCGCAAAGAGGGATCGTCGCGCCAATCGAAAAACCTCACTCAATGAACGATTGAAAAAGCTCGGGGGCGAGGGGGGAGTGGCCAATATCTTGTCCTCGGCCCGCATCACGCCAGATTACAACGAAGGGGAAATGCGAGGAATGAAGGTGGATTCGATTAAGCCCGAGAGCATCTTCGAACGCATTGGGTTCCAAAACGGAGACGTCATCACCGAAGTCAATGGAATCGTCGTCGATCGAATCAGTGCGACCAACGCCATCTTCGAAGAACTCTCATCCGCCGACGCCATCGAAACCGCAGTTCTGCGCGGTGGTGAGGCACTCACTTTGTCGGCCAGCGCCGAACAACTCATGGAGCAGCAATAAGCGTGCGCTCGAATACTGCCAATAGCCGACCCGGCCCGATTCATTCCATCGCCGAGGTCGCGAGGGGCCGATGCTTTGCGCAAGGCCTCGCCGGGCTCCTCACGTCGAGCCTTCTGCTCGTCCTTCTGCTCGTCATTACGCCCGGAACGAACTCCGCCGCCGCGCAGGATCTCGCGTCTGACGAAGAAGAACTCGTCTCCCTGGATTTCAGCGAGGTCGAACTCCCGGTCGTCATCGACACGATCTCACGCATGACCGGCTACAACTTCATTTACGATGACCGGGTACGCGGTCGAGTCACCATCGTCTCGCCGACGGAAGTCACCATCGATCAAGCCTTCGCCGTCTTTGAATCCGTCCTCAAGGTCAAGGGATTCTCTCTCGTACTCGGCCCTGGAGACACCTACAAGGTCATCCCAATTCGCGACGTCAAAGAATCCAGCATCGATACGATCAAGGACGGACGGCCCTCTCGAAACCGGGATCGCTTCGTCACTCGCCTGGTCCCGCTTCGCTATATCGACGCCGCTGGGCTGACCCAGACGATCAAACCCCTGATCTCGAAGGACGCCTCACTCGTCGCCTACGCGGCAACCAACACGATCATCGTGACCGATAGTGAAAGCAATATCCGTCGCCTCTTGTCCATTCTGGATGCACTTGACGTCGAGAGCTACCGCCAGGAATTGGCCGTCATCAAGATCGAATTCGCCGATGCCAATACGCTCGGCGAACAGCTTTCCGAGATCTATGGCGCAGAGATTTCAGCCGCCTCCGGCGGTGCCACCGCCGCGCAGCGCCGCAGTCGAGCCCGGAGCAGAACCTCCAAAGCCGCGGCCACACAGACCGCGAGCGCGAGCGGCGCGAGTCCAGCCGTACGAATTCTCACCGACGAACGAACGAACTCGCTGCTGATTCTTTCCTCACGGCAGCAACTCGCCGACATTCGATCATTGGTGCGAAAGCTTGACATCCCCATCACTGGCGGCGGGCGCATCCACGTCAACTATCTGCGTCACGCCGACGCTGAAAAGCTGTCAGAGACAATCAACTCCCTGCTCAGCGGTGCCGGATCGCGCGGCAGAGGCCGAGCAGGCGCTGCGGGCGCTGCGGCAGCCAACGTCCAAAGCCTGCGATCCGCCGTGACTCCGCTTGCCGAAGGCATCACCGTCACCGCGGATCCCGCCACGAATGCCCTCGTCATCCAAGCCAGCAAAGAAGCCTACGAAACGCTCCGACTCGTCATCGAAAAACTCGACGTCTCTCGACCGCAGGTATTAGTTGAGGCTTTGATCGTCGAGGTCGACGTCACGGACAATCTCAATCTCGGTTTTGATGTCGCGTTTCGCCTCGTCAACGGCGACACCGACCTGCTCTTTACGACCGGCAGCTTTGCCATCCCCGGCGCTGGCGCGGGCGCCGGACTGCTTGGCGCCGCCATAAGAAACGCGATCTCAGACGACCCCGAAGACGCCTTTATACCGGGCACACCGACCAACGGCAACGGATCCAATTTCGGTGGCGCGATCCGGGCGGCGGAAGACAATGCCGATGTCAACATTGTCTCTGCCCCCCACATTCTCACCTCGGACAACGAAGAAGCCGAGATTAAAATCGGCAACAACATCCCTATCGTGACCGGAAGAACCGATGCTGCGACCGGATCAACTGCGGGCCTCGCTTCTTCCACGAACGTCGAGCGTCAGGACGTCGGCATTACTCTCCGTGTCAAGCCTCAGATCAGCGAAGGCGATACAGTTCGCCTCGAGATCTACCAGGAACTCACTGAAGTCGCTCCTACCCTGGCCGGAGACATCGACAACGTCGGCGTCACTCTGACCAGCCGCAAAATCGAAAACACGGTGGTCGTCAACGACGGCGAAACGGTCGTGATCGGTGGACTCATCAGCGAGTCGTTTTCGGATAACGTTTCCGGTGTTCCCTACCTGATGGACATCCCCTACCTCGGATGGCTGTTCAAGCAGAAGAGTGAATCTCTACGCAAGATCAATCTCTTGGTCTTTCTGACGCCCCACATCATTCGGAATGCGGAAGATCTCGAGCAGCAGACGATCCTCAAGCGACTCGAACTCGAGAATTCCATCAGTGACAACAACGATTTTCCCGAACTCGTGGATTACGAGCATAAAACAAAAACCTCCCGCTATTCCGCCGCACGAGAGCTCTCCGACCACGGTGCGCGTTATCCGGTCGAACGCATGCGCGAACTCGAAGAGCTGCGCGAGGCTGAGCGGGCCGATCGCACGCGAGACGCGGAGGCCAAATCGGTTGCGGACATGCAAAAATATTTGGTCGTGGTCGCGACTTTCCTCGATGAGAAGCGAGCCACAGAGACGCTGACCAGCTTGATCGATGCCGGGTATGACGGAACGCTCATCTCGAACGATATGGGCGGACAGCTCATCTTCAGAGTCGAGATCGGCCCCTTTGAAGATCTGTCCGAAGCGGAGAGAACCGCAAATACTCTCGATTCCGCCTACGGCTACAGCTCGATCGTCAATGCCCAACGCAGAGGCGAGCCGTGAGTACGCCGGCCACGGGCCCAGCCCTCGCTCACGGCGATCTTTCACAGAGCCTGGAGCTTGGCCACATTCTCGTGCGTGAGACACGGCTCTCCCCGGAGCAGCTCAAGCAAGCTCGCAGCCTACATCTCGAGACCGGAACGCGGCTTACGGACGTACTGGTCGAAGTCGGCTTCCTGAACTCGGACGAGATCCTTCAGGCGATCGGCCATCAGCAGGGCCTGACCGTCGTATCCGATATCGATGCGGATGAAATCGACGAAAGCCTGCTGCCGAACGTACCCATCACATTCGCCAAGCAACATCGAATTCTGCCACTGGCCTGGGCTGCAGAAGGCGTGCTTCGGGTCGCGGTGGCAGACCCCCTCGACATGGCGCCCATAGATGATCTCCACCTGCTCTTCGACGGCGCCGAAATCGAATTGGTCCTGGCTCGTGAATCCGTCATTCTGCGCGCCATCAATCTCGTCTACGACCGAGGCGTGACCTCGACCGACCAACTCGCCGAAGAAGCCCATGACGATCTGGATGCGCTGGCCACCGAGATCTCTCATGAACCGAAGGATCTTCTCGATTCGACGGATGACGCTCCGATCATCAGGCTGGTCAACTCGCTCTTGCAGCACGCGGTCAAAGAGCGAGCCAGCGATATCCATATCGAACCCTTCGAAGATGAAATTCGCGTCCGTTTTCGAATCGACGACGTGCTCTACGAACCCATGAAGCCACTACCGCGATCGCTACAAGCTTCGATCGCCTCGCGCATCAAGATCATGGGTAATCTCGACATCGCCGAAAAACGACTTCCCCAAGATGGTCGCATCCGACTGAAGATTGCAGGATACGACTACGACGTCCGCCTCTCTACTGTGCCGATCGCCCATGGTGAACGACTCGTGCTTCGCCTGCTTCCGGACACCCAGGAACTGCTCGACCTCGAAAAGATCGGCTTCAGCCCGAATCAGTTGGCGGGGCTGGACCGCATCATGCGGCGCCCCAATGGAATCTTCCTCGTCACAGGGCCGACCGGTAGCGGCAAGACGACGACCCTGCATGCCGCGCTCGCCAAGGTCAACGGCCCAGACAAGAACATCATCACGATTGAAGACCCGGTCGAGATCACGCAACAGGGTGTCAGCCAGATCGAGGTCAATCCGAAGATCAACCTTTCCTTCGCAACCGGTCTCCGCGCAATCTTGCGACAGGATCCGAACGTAGTTCTCGTCGGTGAGATCCGCGACGTCGAGACCGCGGAGATTGCTATCCAGGCGTCCTTGACAGGCCATCTCGTCCTCTCGACCTTGCATACGAATGACGCGGCCAGTGCCCTCACTCGGCTCGTCGACATGGGTGTCGAGCCTTTCCTCGTCGGCTCGTCGCTGGTGGCCGTACTCGCCCAGCGACTCGTTCGCATTCTGTGTCTCGAATGCCGCGAGGCCTATACGACGACGGACGACGAACTTCGCGAGATTGGCGTTAGGCCGCCCGGGCGACCGGTCACCCTTTACCGCGCGGGCGACTGCGCAGCATGTAGTCATACCGGATACCACGGCCGTCTCGGCATCTTCGAACTGATGACGATCGATGACGAAATCCGTGGCCTGATCAGCCAGAACATCGATTCGAAGTCGATCAAGGCCGCCGCAACAGCGAAGGGGATGGGCACGCTGCGCGCCGACGGTGCACGCAAGGTCTTGTCGGGGATCACCTCGGTTGCCGAAGTGATCCGCGCGACCGAAGAAGAAGGCGCAGTCAGTCAGATCTAGGAGCGTCGCATCGGACCCGTGAACCCCGGCAACCGAGCCATGCGAATGGTCATTGCGCGAGTAACGAAGAGTGAACCGTGAGTCAGCAAGTCAGCAAACCGGAGACGACCCTTGCCAGTATATGCCTATAAGGGCGTGAATCAGTCGGGTCGGCCCACCAAGGGTACGATCAGCGCGGAGGGTGCCCGGGCGGCTCGCGTCCAGATGCGTGCCGGCGGCGTTTTTCTTACGGAAATTACGGAGACCAATACCCAGGCGGGCGCAGACGGAAAGCCAAAGACCAGCGGCCGCGGTCTCAATATGGAGATCAACCTCCCCGTCCGCATTCCACCGATGGAAATCGCGATGTCCACACGACAACTCGCGACCCTAGTCGGTGCGGGCGTGCCGTTAGTCGAGTCCCTCTCCGCACTCGTCGAACAAACGGAACACCGAGCCTTGAAGGGCGTCTGGGCACAGGTCCGGGATCGGGTCAACGAAGGCGGTTCTCTGGCAGAGGCTCTCTCGGGAACCGGACGCTTCGACAATCTCTATACCTCGATGGTGCGCGCGGGTGAAGCCAGTGGCGCTCTCGAAGCCGTGCTGGCCCGAGTGGCCGATTACTTGGAAGACCAGGTCCGACTGAACAATCGTGTCCTTTCGATCCTCACCTACCCACTCTTCATGCTCGCCTTCGCCGCAGTGGTCGTCGGCGTCATGGTCACCCTCGTCCTACCCCAGATCACAGAACTCCTGATCTCGCAGAATCTCGAATTGCCATGGTATACGGCCGCTGTCATCGGATTCTCGGATCTGCTTCGCGGTTATTGGTGGCTGATCATCGTGGCCATCGTCGGCCTGGTCGTGCTCTACCGAAGCATTTGGCGCACCAAGAAAGGGCGATTCGCACTCGACCGATTCTGGCTGGGCTTTCCTGTGGTGGGCCGCGTGATCCGTTTCCTCGCAATCGCTCGCTTCACCCGCACACTCGGGTCGCTGCTCGCGAGCAGTGTCAACATCGTTCAGGCGCTCAATATTGCACGGCATGTGGCCAACAATGCGATCTTTGAACAGGCGGCTGATGCCGCGCGTGACGCGATTCTCGAGGGTGCCCCGCTGGCCAACCCGCTTCGCCAGTCCGGCGAGTTTCCGCCACTCGTCACGACCATGGTGGAAGTGGGAGAGCGTTCCGGCGATCTTGAAGGAATGCTCATCAAGGTCGCAGACACCTATGAAGAGCAGGTTGAAACCAGTATCACCCGGCTGACCTCTCTACTAGAACCCGTACTCATCTTGGTGATGGTCGGAGTCGTTGGCATCATCATCATGGCTGTCCTGATGCCGATGCTTCAACTCACCGAGAGCATCGGCTGAAAAAGAAAGAAACACGCGGCGGCCATGCCGCGCGCCATCCGGAGACCCCAATGAAGCGAACCAATCTACGAATCAAAAAAATGACGCAAAGCGCCGGATTCACCCTCATCGAAATCATGGCGGTCGTCGTCATCATGGGCATGCTGATGGCCACTCTCGCCGTCGGTATCAGCGGCCAGATCGACAAGGCCCGTGTCGCGACGACGCGAACGAAAATCGTTCGCATCGAACAGGCCCTCGAGTTCTACCAAATGGACAACGCGCGATTCCCGACGGCGGATCAGGGCCTCGAGGCGCTTTCGAACAAACCTTCTGCTCCTCCGGTCCCCCGATCCTATACCCCGGGCGGATACATCAAGAACGACGGCCTCGAAGATCCGTGGGGCCAACCTTTTCAATACCGCATTCCCGGTTCGAATAATCCACATTCCTTCGATCTCTGGAGCGTGGGCCCAGACGGTGTCGAAGGCACCGATGACATCGCGAACTGGACGGTTCAGGAAAGCGCCTAAGGACGACGATGGCGGCGCAGCAATATGCGTCTAAACCCCGGACGACCGCGACACGAGCAAGCCACATGATGCAGCTCCTAAAGAATGGTCGAGCGCCCTCCACACGCGGATTCACGCTGATCGAATTGATCGCCGTGATCGCGATTATGGGCATGATCTTCGCGATCGGCATTCCCGGACTGAGTCGCTCCCAGCTTCGAGGACTCAAGGTCGAAGCCGAATCCATCGCGGCGAGTCTCGAGTTTGCGCGACAACGCGCGATCATGACGGGCATCCCGCATCGCGTCTTGATCGATCTCGAAGAAGGCGGCTATCGCATCGAATGGCTCGTCACGGAAGACCGCGCCTTCTCAGCGCTTGAGGATCGCGACGGCAACCCGAGCGCCTTACAAGAACCGGTCGGTGGCATCGAAGACGACTCCGCCGGTGCTGGCGCTCAACTGGTTAATTTCCATCCCCCGGCAAAAGAGGAGAGGGACTATTATCCGATCGCGAATCGCCAGCTGGGATCATTCACATGGCTCGACGACTCTCGATATTTCGTCGGCCTGAATAGCTCCTCTGGATGGATCGAAGGCGGCGATGTCGAAATTTCCTTCGACATCGATGGAACAACGGAATATTCCCAGATCGAAATTTCCGATTCAGACGACAACCATCTCACCCTCGAGATCGAACCCATTCTCGATCGCATTCGACGTCGAAGTGGAGGAGCCCGATCATGATCGCCGCGAATGCCCTAAAAGTCAGGTCGGTAAAGAGGCGCAATGAGCGGGGCCTAACACTTCTCGAAGTCCTGGCCGCAGTCATGATCTTCGCAATGGTGATGACCGTGCTCATTAGTACGAGTACGAATGCGGTGCACCATGTCGGACAATCCGCACGGCGCCTCGACGCCGATCTCGTGGCGGACACACTGCTCTCTGATCTCGAGATTCAGATCCGACAAGGACTGGCCCCGGGAGTCGAGGACGGCGAGTTCACGCAGGATCAATATACGATCCGCTTAGCGATGACTGATCTCATCCCGAGCGACTCCATCTCCGGATCTGGCGCGGCATCGGGTGCCGCAAGCGAAGTATTTGCCGGTGACGCTCTGTCGTCGATTGGTGGAGCACTCCCGGAAGTCGCCGCCTATCTCCGGCAATACGACATCGAAGTCAGCTGGCTCACACAAAGCGGTCCACAGAGCGTACTCCGCACCACATTTGCCTACGACTGGCCGGCCGCCCAGATCGAACTCGCCAGCCTGATCGAAACCGCGTCATCGGCCAGCGCCTTCGGGCAAGGTGGTCTCGAAGGCAGTGGTCCCGGAAGTGGGCCTGGTAATGGTGGCGGCACCGGCGCTAGTGGCGCTCGTAGTCGTGGCGCCAGCGGTAGCGCCCCCCCCACTCCCTTTGAAAAGTGTGGCGGCCGCAATGCTGGCGACTGCCAACGGAGAAACTTACAGGCCCCCCAAAAACGATGAAAGTCCGCCCCGACTACTCGCGTCGGATCGCGCCTCGGCGAGCCGGATTCACGCTGATCGAGATCGTGGGCGCCTTCTTTTTGATGGTCGTAGTCCTCGTGTTCATGACGGGCATCTTTGTCGAGAATCGGCGCCAGCGAGACGCAGCGACCGAGATGATGAAGGAGCGACTCTCTGCGAGCAGCGCACTCGCACTCATGGCTGCAGATATCGAGGCGGCTGTCCTAGTGACCCCGGCTCCGGGCGTGGACCCTGGGAATCACCCATGGCAGTTCCTCGGCGAAGACGACGGCGAATTCGGTTCGACCTCGATTCGCTTCGTCACCCAGAACGCACCCGCAATGAATGCCTCCGAGCACGCTTCTAGTTGGGTCGAAGTCTCCTATTTCCTAGAAGAAGACGAAGAAGGGCAGCTGGAACTCTGGCGCTGGCGCTCGGCCCGCCCACCGGCAGAAGCGACTCGGGGATTTCCAGACTCCCTGGATGCGGGTTCGGCGAGAGTGGCCGTAGGCATCAGCGACTTCGGGGTGCGATGGCTCGACAGCGAAGGCGAATGGGTCGATTCTTGGGACTCGACCTACCAATCAATGAGCAAGATGTTGCCCGACGCTGCGGAAATCACCATTTCATTCTTTCGGGCTGCGCGGCGCGGGGAACAGGCGGATGACGAAACGGCATCCGAGTTTTCGACCGTGGTCCCGGGACTCTTGCGGACGCAACGAGTCACACTCGTCATGCGACCGCTCGACGTCAATGCGCTGATCGAACTTGCTACGGGCGGTGGCGGCGAACTCGACTGCTTCACTATCCAACAATGCATCGAAGTGAGTGCGGAAGAAGGTGATCCGCAGTGGTACGACGCAGCCTACGAGGATGCGTGTGAAGGGGGTGCCGACGACTTATGTGACATGCTCGGCAGTCCCTTGAATACCTGCTGGAGTTCGATCGAAGATTCGCTGGGCGGAAGCGCGCCGGAAAGTTGCGCATCATGACTTCCCAACTCGGTTCAATCGCTGCACCGCTTCGACCACGTACTCGGCGCCGGAGTGGGATCGTACTCGCCGTCGTACTCGTCCTGATCTTCGTATTGGTCATCGCGATCACCGCCTTCCAGCGCCGCGCCATCATCGATACGACCATTGCAAGCAATCGACTCCGCGCGGCCGAAGCAGACACCCTGGCGCGGGGGGGACAGCGCCTCGCTGCCGCCATGGTCTACGTCATTCACCTAAAGGAGAAGGCAGACTCGGCAGGCATCGCGACCGACGATGCGCCCCCAATCCAGAATTCCCTATCCACGGCCGGGTCCACTCCGATCGATGAAATCTGGACTCGAATGGGCGACTACGAAGTGGATCTCGGGAACGACCGCAGTCTTCGGATCACGATCGAAGACGAGGGCGCGAAACTGAACCTGAACGCGTTGGTTCCACAAGAGGTCCCGTCCGATACTCCGGACGACGACGCGTCCTCGGCGGCAGCCACCACCAACGACACCACGTCTGCGGACGACGAAGAGGCAGAGAATTATCTAACAGAAGTGCTCGACTACATTGTCGATGGTATTGAAACATCCGCCGGCGAAAAGACATACGACACACGCGGCATCGCCCGCAATCTCCTCGACTATATGGACGCCGATGGCGATTCGAAAACGGGCCGCGCAGAAGACACCTACTATCGCGAACAGGACCCGCCCTACAGTCCGAGAAATGGACCATTCCTCACGGTGGGTGAAATCGGACTGGTCGAGGGCGTCGATCCCACCCTGCTCAAAGCCATGCGCGACTACGTCACGGTCCATCCCATCGGCAGCACCGCTGGCATCAACCTCAATCGCGCAAAGCCCTGGGTCCTATCCATCGTCTACTCAGGCATCGGCGGAGATCGCGAATTCATCGACGAACAAACGGTGCGCGATATCTGGACGTTGCGAGAAAAATCGAAGATCCTCTGTGATAATACCGCCTACGACCCCACTCGGTGCGTCGCAATCGGCGAGGTCGGAAACCGCTCTCTTGCCGAGGGATCGATCTACCCGGAGACCCCACTGCCCGCTGAAGTCAGCGTTTTTCGCGTGGTTGCGGAGGCCAAAGTCGGGAATCTCACGCGACGAATCGAAGCGATCTACGACACGCGGTCATTCACAGGGCCTCAGGTGCTATCCTGGCGGCGCCTGCGGGGGCCCGGTTGATGTTGCGGGCTGATGGAACGAATTGCATAGGCTTCGACGTCTCGGGGACGAATAGAGATTACTCAGCGCAGACCGCTCGGGCCGTGCATTTCACGCACGCGGGGAAAAAGGAAAGTAGATTGAGTCGATGGTGATGTTCGAGCGCAGCGTGCTCGGCCTGGATATTGGAAGCCAGAGTCTGAAGGCCGTCGAATTGCGGATTTCGCCTCGAAGCCTCGTGCCCGGGCAATTTCGCATACACCCCCGTCTGGATACCGACACTCCCGTCGCCGAACACATTCAGCGCTTCGTCGCGATGCATCAGCTGCCCACCAATCAAGTCGCCTGCGCCCTCCCCGCGCGGCAGTTGTCGACGCGGCGGCTCGAATTTCCATTCAGCGACGCGCGTCGGCTTTCCCAAGCCATTCCATTCGAGATCGAAGCCGAAACGCCCTTCGACCTCGACGAGATCTTCGTCGATTGGAATATTCTGGATGGCGATCGCGGCCACGCCAGTGTGTCAGCCAGCCTCGTAAAACGCAGCCAAGTAGCCGCTACCCTCGACTTGCTTCAATCGAGTGGATGCGATCCGCATGTGCTCGAAGCCGGCGGTCTCGTCCTGGCCAATCTGGCGCCGATCTTCGAACTCACCGGAAACCACCTGATCGCAGATATCGGTCACGAAAAAACCACGTTCTGTGCCATCCAGAACGGCAAACCGATCCTCTCCCGAAGTATCCCTGTCGGCGGTCGCGCCATGACAGAGGCCATCGCCAGCGAACGAGGTCTTGCCTTCGACGAAGCGGAGCTGATCAAGATCGAAAGCGTGGGCGTCGACTCTCCCGGGGTGGTCGCCATTCTCGATCGCATCGCGCGCGAAGCCGTGCGCACACTCGAATCCGCCGAACCCAGGCAGCGACACGCCAACTCTGCGACGGACGAAGGCGATACCATCGACCCGGAGGACGCGCTCGGCTACAAGACCGTAACCGCGCAGAACGCCAGTGCGGCCGATACGCGCGTGACGCTTGTCGGCGGCGCCGCTCGCCTGGCGGGTATCGACGCATTTCTTGCGAATCGCACGGGTTGCCGAACGGAACGGCTGCATCTCCCCCCAGACTCGGAACATGCAAGCCTGGTCGAGGGCGTCGACCCGGTCTTGTTCGGTCCAGCCCTGGCACTCGCATTGCGACTCTCGGGCGAACCCGTGACGAAGATGAATTTTCGCCAGGGCGACTACGCCTTCCGGCAAGATTTCCGGGAAATCTTCAATCGACAATTCAGACCCACCGCGGCGCTGGCAGCGATCCTCCTTACGCTCTTCACCATCAGCACGATCACGACGATCTCGCTCCAGCATCGACGCTCCGGTCGTAATCTGGACGCGGCGATGCAGCTCTACAGTGAGGCCTTCCCGAATCAAAAAGGCTCGCTGGACAATCCCGTCAGTGCCATGAGTAGCAAGCTGCGCAGTGCCCGGGATCGAGCCGATTTCCTCGGCCTGTATCGCGGCAATCGCTCCGCCCTCGACTTGCTCGCCGAGCTTTCACGAACCATTCCCACAGACCTCTCCGTTCGGATCACCGAGGTCAACATCGATCGAAACGTGATCCGACTCGATGTCGAGGCCGAAGGCTACGAGGCCGCTGATCGTCTGACCGCCGTGCTGTCCGCCACGCATCCCTTTGAAGCGGCCAAGGTGGCCGGATCCATCAAGACTGATCGCAAGACCGGCGGCGTCAGCTTCAATGTCAGCATCCCGCTCGCAGTCGCCGGGGGGGACGCATGAGCGAACTCCTTGGAAGAATTCAGGCGCTTTGGAATGGCCTGGCGCCCCGCGAGCGACTTCTCGTCGGACTGGCTGGAAGCGCCGTGGCCATCATGATTCTTTTCTTCGGCATCGTTATGCCCGTCATGGCTGCGACCCAGAATGCTGCTTCGGCTGCCGAAAACGCGGAACGCGAATTCGGCATGATGCAGCGCATGCGACGCGACTGGGACGGACTGAACAGTCGACTCCAAACGGTCGAGAATCAGATCGAAGCCAACCAAGACGGGCGCAACCTGCTCACACTCCTCGAATCCCTCGCATCGAACGCCGGCGTCAAGCCGACCTCGATGGAGAAACGCCAATCTGGTGAGAGCGAGCGCTACGAAGAAACGAAAGTCGAAGTCAGCTTGAAGAGCATCTCACTCCAACAGGCCATTCAATATCTCGCCAGCATCGAAAGTGCGGACCAGCCGCTTTCGGTGAAGAGCCTACGCATCAAACGGAGGCCCGGACGAGTGACCTCAAAGAACAAGGCGCCGGCAGATTTGATCGACGTCACATTCTCGGTTTCAGCATTCAAGCTTCAATAGACACCGGTTCATCAACACCCGCTCGATCCACGGGCGCAGCATCGCTCCTACAAGACCGGTAGAGTAGACCCGTGACCGAATCGCCACCCTCGATCAGCTCCCGCGGGCCCCAGACTCTTTCGAAGCCCGTACTCATTGTTGCCGTCGTCGGCCTATTCCTGTTTTTCATCGCCCTGCTCTTCCCTTGGGACAGCCTTGCCCGCCGCGTGGCGTGGGAAATATCCACGGCGAGCGGCGGACATGTGACGATCTCGACCCTCGCCCCGGCCGTCACCGCGCGCGGCCCGGTCCTGCGCGCTCGCGATGTCGTCATCGAGCACCGGTCGATCGATCGCCTGCAACTCTCGGAACTCCAAATCGCCCCACGACAACTCGTCGGCTGGCTGACGGGAACACCCAGCGTGCGCGTATGGGCGGCGACGGAGCTTGGTGAGATCGATGGTGTCCTCAGTTTCGGCGATTCAGCGGGCTACGTCGGAAACATGTCGCGAATCGAACTCGCGCGCCTACCGCTGCGCCTGGACGCCAGTGGAGTCAAGCTCGCTGGCCAACTGGATGGCACCGCGGATATCACCCTCGATCCGAAAGGAACCCTGGGCGGGCGGATGACATTTCATTCGACAAGCCTGGTCGTGACTTCGGCGCTTCTGCCGGTTGAACTCGCCTTCACGAAAGCGGAGGGCGTCATCGTCATACTCGAAAACGGCGCCACCCGACTCGAAGCGCTTCGGGTCGAAGGTGAAATCCTCGAAGGCGATCTCTCCGGTGAGATCGGGCTCGCCCATCACAGCCAATCGCCACCCATCGACCTCAGTGTCGACGTGCGCATTCTCGACCCTCGCCTTCGACAGCTCGCGGCGGACGCTGGCATTCCCATTTCACACGATGGCCAACTCAAGCTTCGGGTTCAGGGAACCCTTGATGCCCCGAGTTTTGGTGAAGGGCTGGCTCCCGAGACCACGAAAGCGCGTGCGAGTCAGCGTGCCCGCCCCCCGAAGAGTCGATGACGACCCCGGCCGAATCGCTTCAGAAAGTCTTCAAGACGCTCTCTGATCCGACCCGCATTCGCATCCTGCGGCTACTCGAACAAGAAGAGCTGATCGTCGGTGAGTTGATGGACATCCTCGGGATGGCCCAGTCTCGCGTCTCGCGACATCTCGCGGTGCTCCGCGAAACGGGGCTCCTCGCCGATCGCCGGGACGGAACCTTCGTGGCCTATCACATGATCTTGCCCGAAGAGGGACAGTGGCACGATGCCTGGACACTGGCACGGGAGAGCCTGGCATCCGATCCAATGTCGGAGCGAGACGACACTCTTCTGCGTCGCGCCTTGGCCGCTCGAAAGTCGAGTAGCGGCCGAAATTTCTTCGACTCCGTCGGACCGGAATGGGATGCGCTTCGAAGGGTCTTTGGAGACGACCTGCTCCGTGCGCGTGCAACGACGATGCTGGTACAACCGGGGCTTCGCGTGGCGGATATCGGCACCGGCACCGGTGTGCTCGCCCTCGAATTGGCCGATCTCGGCCTTGATGTCGTCGGCATCGATCGTTCCGAGGCCATGCTCGAAGCAGCCCGCCAGAAATGGCGAGCACTCGAACAGGGCAAATCTGGGTCGGTCGAGTTCCGAGTCGCCGATGCCCACGACCTTCCACTCGAATCAAATAGCGTTGACGCGGCCTTCGCCCATATGGTTCTGCATTCTCTCGAAGAACCCTCGCGCGCGGTGGCCGAGATGGCTCGAATCGTCAAACCCGGTGGTCAAGTCATTCTCGTCGACTTCATGCTGCACGATCATGTGTGGATGAAGCAGGAACTCGGCCTGCTCTGGCTGGGCTTTGCGCCGGATACATTGACCGAGTGGCTCGATGCGGCGGGCCTCGAACGCCCGCGCATCACGCAACACGATCCCGATTCCACCAGAGATCTGCCGGCCAGTTTCGTTGCCGTTTCGCGCAAACCCGAGACGTCGGCCTCGTGAACGTCCGTGCCATCTGTTTTGATGCGACGGGAACCCTGATTGAAACCAGCGAAAACGTGGGTGATGTCTATCGTCGGGTCGCCCTTGACTACGGTGTCGACCTCCCAGCGTGGCGTCTCGAAGATGCGTTTCGACGGATCGTCGGCGGCGCGCCACCTCGTGGGACCGAAGGAAATTCGATGAGCGCGCGACGCAGCGGCGAAGTCAACTGGTGGTCCGAGCGCGTCCGCGAAACCTTTCAGGCAACGGACAGCACCGCGCGTTTCGAAGACTTTCGGGGCTTCGCGAAGACGCTCTTCGATCACTACCGCTCGGCCGATGCTTGGCGACTGCGTCCCGGCACGTCCGAAATGCTTTGCGAAATGCGGCGCCGCAATCTGCCTTTAGCAATCGTCAGCAACTTCGACCATCGCTTGCCAGAAATACTCAAAGGTATTGAAATTGCTAATTTTTTTGAATTCGTCGCCATCCCGTCCAAGATTGGTCAGGCCAAGCCGGACGCGCCGCCGTTCGAAGCCGTGGCCGCCCGACTCGACGTTCCGCTGACCGAGCTCGTCTATGTAGGAGACGACTCGAAAGAGAGCCTACGCGCCATCGAAGCCCTCGGACTACAAGTTGTCGATATGCGGGACGTCGAAGATCTGAAGACGCTGCCCGATCGTCTCGGCCCAACCGCTACGCTTGTGCACGACCCAATGCTGGACGAGTCGGATTGTCTGTAAACCGAATACAAGTCCGGATGCGATTCGTTCAATCCCCGGATCGACGCTATTCGAGAGAGGCCCTGCCCCAACATGAGTCAGTCGGACAACACCACGGAAGCCACGGAAGCCACCAGCGATCGTGCGCTCGAGTTTTTTCAGGATCGCTTTGATCTCGACGATCGAAGTCTGGCGACGGCGCTCGACACGGCGCTTGAGCGCAATGTCGATTATGCGGATCTCTATTTCGAATATACGACGACGGATTCCGTGTCCCTCGAAGAAGGCATCGTCAAGTCCGGCGACCGCCATCTCGAGCAAGGTGTCGGCGTTCGGGCAATTCGGGGAGAGCGGCAGGGTTATGCCCATTCCGATGACCTGAGTCTCGACAGTGCGAAATTGGCCGCTGGGACCGCCCGCGCAATCGCGGACGAAGCCAGCACGCAATCACCGGTTGCCATTCATTCCCCTGCGCCCAGCCACGATCTCTATCCTGTCGACGTCGCGCCCACGGATGTTCCCGTCGCCACGAAGGTCGACTGGCTGGGTGAAATCGACCGTTATGCGCGAGCCAAGGATCCACGTATTACACAGGTCATGGCCAGCATCGTCAGCCAATACAAACACATGTTGGTTGTCGCCAGCGATGGCACGCGGGTGGCTGACATCCTCCCGCTGGTTCGCATCAACATCCAGGTCATGGCCACCGACGGCACCAGCCGTGAAATCGGATACCAGGGTGCCGGGGGCCGATACGATCTCGAAACTCTTCGAGACCCCGCCCGCTGGCAGGCACTCGCCGATGAGGCCATTCGGAGCGCGCTGCTCAATCTCGAGGCGAAACCTTGTCCGGCCGGATCCATGGATGTCGTGTTAGGCCCCGGCTGGCCGGGAATACTCCTTCACGAAGCCATCGGACATGGCCTTGAGGGCGATTTTAATCGCAAAAAGACCTCAGCCTTCTCAGACAAACTCGGACAGCGTGTCGCGGCGGAAGGGGTAACAGTCGTAGACGACGGAACCCTTCCCGGGCGACGCGGATCACTCAACGTGGACGACGAAGGCACCCCGACTCGGCGAAACGTCCTGATCGAGAACGGTATCCTGGTCGGCTATATGCAGGACCGTTTGAATGCTGACCTGATGGGCGTCGCTCCGACCGGCAACGGGCGTCGCGAAAGCTACGCCCATCTACCACTGCCACGCATGACCAATACCTTCATGCTGGCCGGGCAAGACGATCCCGAAGAGATTCTCAAATCCGTGGACAACGGCCTCTATGCGGTCTCCTTCGGTGGCGGACAGGTCGACATCACGAGCGGGAAATTCGTCTTCAGCGCAAGCGAGGCGTATCTGATTGAAAACGGTCAGATCGGCGCGCCGGTCAAAGGCGCGACATTGATTGGAAACGGCCCGGACGTACTGACCCGCGTGAGTCACATTGGACATGATCTCGAACTAGATCAGGGGGTCGGCACCTGTGGCAAGGACGGACAGGGCGTGCCCGTTGGCGTGGGACTTCCAACAATTCGCATCGACGGACTCACGGTCGGGGGGACAGAGGGATGAGTCAAACCATCGACGCAACGACAATGGAAACCGTCGTCACCCATGCGCTTGAATCGGCAAAGCTGGCGGGCGCATCCCAATGCGACGTCTTGCTCGTCGAGGGCAATGATCGAGAAGTCCGGGTTCGCGGCGACGAAGTCGAGTTCGTGAAACAGGCCCAAGAGCGCGGGCTGGGCATTCGCACCCTGGTGGCCGGCAAGGACGGACTCCAGACCGCCGTCGTGTCGACCAGTGATCTGGCACCGGACGCCGTCGAACGCATGGCCCAAGAAGCGGTGGCGCTCGCTCGGGCCACCGCGCCCGATCCATTCGCCGGAATCCCAGAAGATGGCTTTGCAACGGAGCTACCGGATCTCGGTCTCTTCGACGAGAGCGATTTCGGCGTTTCGCTGGATGCACGGATCGAAGACGCAAAGCGCGCCGAGGCTGCGGCCCGAGCGACGGACAAACGAATCGACAATTCACAGGGCAGCCAAGCCAGCTCGGGTTTCGCACGCATCGTCTACGGCAATCACCATGGTTTCCTGTCGAGTTATCAATCCGCCTCCCACGGCCTTTTCTCAGAGCCCTTGGCCCGGGACGGCGATTCGATGCAGCGCGACTATTGGATGACGGCGGGCCGACGCCTTTCGGATCTCGATGATCCTGCGATCGTCGGTCGGAAAGCAGCCAACCGAGCACTCCGTCGCCTCGGTGCAAAACGCGTCGCGACCTGCGTCGTCCCCGTCCTCTTTGACGGCCTCACGGCGCCCAGCCTGATCGGCCAACTGACCTCGTGTCTGAGCGGCTATTCGATCTATCGCGAATCGAGCTTTCTCGCGGACAAAATGGGGGAGATGATCGCGAGTTCGAATGTGACGATCATCGACGATGGACGCCTGCAAGGCGGCCTCGGGAGCAAGCCCTTCGATGGTGAAGGTCAACAGACACGACGAAATGTCCTGCTCGAAGACGGCCAATTGAAGTCCTGGCTTCTCGATCATTATTCGGCAAAGAAGCTCGGCCTCACCTCGACAGGCAGTGCGAGCCGCGGAACAGGCTCCGCGCCGCATGTAGGAACAACGAATCTCTGGCTCGAACCCGGAGAGAAAACCCTCGACGAACTCATCGCCGAAATCGATCGCGGCTTGCTCGTCACGGAACTCATCGGCATGGGATTCAATCCGACGACCGGCGACTACTCACGAGGTGCGGCGGGGCTCTGGATCGAGAACGGTGAGATCGTTCATCCCGTCGAAGAAATTACGATTGCCGGCAATCTCGGCGAGATGCTCAAACAGATTGATCGCGTCGGCAGCGAACTCGTCTGGCGAGGACGAACCGCCTCCCCTCCCGTGCGTATTTCTCAAATGACCATCGCAGGAGAATAGGAAAGGCGACGGGAAAGAAGATGACCAGCGACACCCAGAACCCGGCCGTTCTCGAAGGCACGAAGCTCCCGGACATCGATGTGCTCTCGCCTCGCGTGTCCGTCGCCCTCGGACAGAACCCAAGTCTATTCACGGGACCGGGGACCAATACCTTTCTCGTCGGCACCGGTCCGAAGCGCTTCCTCCTCGACACCGGCTCGGGGCACGACGAATACATGCCCGTTCTTGAAGAAGCCATCGCACGCGTGGGATGCCGCGAACTCGAAGCCATCATCCTCACTCATGCGCATCCCGACCATATAGGCGGAGTCAATCAGGTGCGTGCGCATTTCGGATCGCTGCCTGTCTACAAGCTGCCCTGGCCTAGCAACGTCAAGATGGGATCCCCGAAAGCAGACCCGTCCCTCGAAGACTCCAGCGAGGACCAACGCAGTCCCGATCAACTCGCGGACGGACCGCTCGAAACGCTTCAAGACGGCGACGTCATTGAGACCGAAGGCGCAAGCTTGCGAGCCATCTTCACACCCGGCCATGCCCCGGACCATCTCTGCTTCCTACTCGAAGAAGAGCAAAATCTATTCAGCGGCGACAATGTCCTCGGAATCGGGACGACTGTTATTCCTGCTGAATCCGGGGACCTCGGCGACTATATGGACTCCCTCGAACGCGTCCTCTCCGAGCGTCCGGCCGAGATTTATCCCGCCCATGGACCGCGGATCAAAGACGGCTGCGGCAAGATCGAAGAGTATCTCGCGCATCGGCGTGCCCGCGAGGAACAGGTCCTGGCGGCGGTCAACGCCGGAGATCAGGACGCCATGACCATGGTGAAACGAATCTATGTCGGATATCCCGAGAACCTTCATGCCCCGGCCGCCCAATCCGTCACGTCGCATCTCAAGAAACTCGAGCGGGACGGGCGAATCAGGATGATCGAATCAGGCCCAGGCCTGATGCAGTGGGAACCGATCTGATCCCCCGCGAGACTCAACTCGACGAGCCGATGTGCAAAACGCGTGATTGATCATGCATCGTGGCGCACTGAGGACGACCGCTGGCGGCGGAAGATTCGAGCCAGTCGGGCGCCGGAAGGCCCTTTTCTTTCAGAAAATCAGGATTCCACATTTTGCTTTGATACCGGGTGCCGGAATCCGCGAGAATCGTGACGATGGTATGGCCGGGTCCCAACCTATCGGCCATGCGAAGTGCACCCGCCACGTTCACGCCGCTCGACCCACCGAGACAGAGTCCCTCTTCCTTCAGGAGTCGAAAGACGATGGGTAGCCATTCTGAATCAGCGATCTGATAGGCGACATCCATGGGCGCACCTTCGAGGTTGGCGGTGATACGGCCCTGCCCGATTCCCTCGCTGATCGAGGTGCCCTCGGACTTCAACTCACCGTGTTCATAGTAGTTGTAAAGTGCCGCACCCTCTGGATCGGCGAGCCCGATCAAGACATCTGGGTTTCGCTCTTTCAGCGCCATCCCCACACCCGCCACCGTGCCACCGGTCCCGGCCGCGCAGATGAAGCCATCCACCTGCCCAGCGGTCTGATCCCAAATCTCGACGCCCGTTGTGAGCCGATGTCCCTCGCGGTTGGCGACGTTGTCGAATTGATTCGCCCAGATGGCGCCTTCGGGCGTCGACTGGGCCAGTTCCTCAGCCAGTCGGCGGGAGACGTGAACGTAGTTTTCGGGATCCTTATAGGGCTTCGCAGGCACCTCACGTAGGTCTGCGCCACAGAGCCGAAGCATGTCCTTCTTTTCCTGGCTCTGGGTATCTGGAATAACGATAACGGTCCGATAGCCAAGTGCGTTCCCGACCAATGCGAGTCCGATCCCCGTGTTGCCCGCGGTGCCTTCGACGATGATGCCGCCGGACCGGAGCGCGCCGCTCTTTTCCGCTTCTTCGACAATGGCGATCGCAGCGCGGTCCTTGACCGAGCCGCCGGGATTCAGAAACTCGGCCTTGCCGAGTATTTCACAGCCCGTCTGCTTCGAGGCCTGCTGGAGTCGTATCAGCGGCGTGTGGCCGATCGATCCAAGAAAACCGTCGCGCGTATCCATCAAGTCCATTCCGTCCCGCGAACTCGAAACAAAGGTCCGAAGGTCACGACTCAAGTCCCGAGACGAAGTTCCGTGGCGGTCGCCAACCCGTCGCCTGTTGGTTGATAGACCACCCGAACTTCCTTCGGAATCGTGGCGAACTCCTCGAGCGCATTGGGGCTCGCCATCTCGAAGGTATCGAAACCACTGCGCAACATGAAGCCCAACTGTTCCGCGAGAACATCGCCCACGGCACGCAATTCGCCCCGATAGCCGTAGCGTTCACGAAGCAGCCGAGCGGAGGAATATGCCCGACCATCGGAAAAAACCGGAAAGTCGAGGGCGACGAGTTCAATCTTGCCGAGATCGTCGGCCAAACCGCTCGGCGACTGATCCGAACGCAGCCAGACGCCCACTGAATCAGCTCTCGCGAGCAGGGACTCCCGCTCCGCTTCGAGTCTTTCCAGTGAAACCAGTACGTCCCCTGATTCGGGAGTCGCTGCGTCCTCTTCGACTTTCGAATAGCGATCCACGATCAAGACCGCGCCGGAGTCGCGCTTCTCAAGCAGTGCCATAGACCTTCTCCTTGAATGGGGCCTGTCCGACGCGTCGGTACGTGTCGATGAATCGCTCATCACCTTCTCGCAATTCGACATAGACATCGACGAGTTGCTCGACCACGTCGACGACCTGATCCGCCGAGAATCCACGGCCCAGAATCTTGCCGAGCGACGCATCTTCACTCGCCGAGCCGCCCAGCTGAATCTGATAATGCTCTTCGCCTTTACGATCGACGCCGAGGATCCCGATATGCCCAACGTGATGATGGCCGCAGGCATTGATGCAGCCTGAGATCTTGATCTGCATTTGGCCGACCAGATCGAGACGGCCCTGGTCCGCGAAGCGCTCCGAAATCTGTGTCGAGATTGGAATGGATCGCGCGCTCGCCAGCGTGCAGTAGTCGAGCCCGGGACAACAAATGATGTCCGAGAGGAGACCCACATTCGCTGTGGCAAGTCCGGCCGCGAGCAATCGATCGTAGAGTTCCGGAAGTCGGCTTCGCTCAACATGAGGCAGCACGAGGTTCTGTGTGTGCGTTACGCGAATCTCACCGAAGCTGTATTCGTCGGCCAGGTCCGCCACCAGATCCATCTGTTCAGATGTTGCGTCGCCGGGAGGCAGTCCGACGGGTTTGAGAGAAATGTTTGCAATCGCGTACCCCGACGCCTTGTGCTCGACGATGTTATTTCGAACCCAGCTTGCGAACGCCGGATCACCTGCGGCGCGCTCTTCTTCCGCCGTGGCACGCGACTCAAGGGCGCGAAATTCAGGCGGCACAAAATGCGCAGCGATCCGGTCCATCTCAGGTTTCGGAAGCTTGAGTGACGACTCCTTGATCTCCGCCCACTCCTCCTCGACCAGTCTTGCAAACTCTTCTGCCCCGGTCTCATGAAGGGTCACCTTGATGCGGGCTTTGTATTTGTTGTCGCGGCGCCCGAGCATGTTGTAGGTACGCAGAATGGCTTCGAGGTAGGAAAGCAGGTCCTCCTTGGCCAGAAAAGGTCTGATCGTCTTTCCGAGAAATGGCGTGCGTCCGAGCCCACCACCCACGATGACTTCAAATCCGACTTCGCCCGCTTCACCAGCACCCTCGCCGTCGCCGTGCTTCATGATCAGGCCGATGTCGTGGACACGCACTGCAGCGCGATCATTCTCGCTGCCCGTAATGGCGACCTTGAACTTACGCGGAAGAAAGGAGAACTCGGGATGAAGAGTGGACCATTGACGGACAATCTCGCACCAGATCCTGGGGTCTTCGATTTCATCCGCCGCAGCCCCGGCATATTGATCCGAGGTCGTATTGCGAATGCAGTTCCCACTGGTCTGGATGGCGTGCATCTCGACTTCGGCAAGTTCTGCCAGAATGTCTGGGGTTTCTTCGAGCTTCGGCCAATTATATTGAAGGTTCTGACGCGTCGTGAAATGGCCGTAGCCCTTATCGTAACGACGGGCGATATAGGCGAGCTTTCGAAGCTGCCTTGAGTCCAAGGTCCCATAGGGAATCGCAACGCGAAGCATATAGGCGTGCAGCTGAAGGTAGAGACCGTTCATGAGCCGCAGCGGCCGAAACTGCTCCTCGGTGAGATCCCCGGACAGGCGACGCTCTACCTGCCGACGGAACTGTGCCACGCGATCCTTCACCAATGCATGATCGTATTCATCGTAGTGATACATCTTAGTTCCCCGCCGCGAGAGCACGTTCAGCCAAGGCAAGCTTCCCGAGATCGGGTCGGACCGTCGGACCGAAGCATCGAATCGCTTCGCGTGCTTTCGTCGGGCGAAGCTGTCCGGTCTCTTCCTCAACCTCGATGAGATAGATGTCAACCACGGACTGAATCGCTGCGCCGTCGGCTTCCCCAAGCGCGAGAAGCTCTGCCGCTCGCGAATCATCATCGGCCACTTCTGCGTCAGCCAATTGAAGGACCCAGTCCGCACGCCCGTTTCCAGCGCCGCCCGAAGGGTCCGCCTTGTCACGAAGAAAAACGACGAGCCCGTCCGACAATCGACTCGCAATCACAACCTGTCCCATAATCCTGAAGATCCTTTCCCGCCACGCGAATCCAGGCACGAATGCCTAGTCTTCCCGCATGGCGGACATTTTCGTTGCCCGACCCGGTTCACCGATCGCTCGCCGTCATCAACCACTTCTGCGACTCGATGGCTCGGCCTATGCGACCCGATTCAACCCGATCCGGAATTCCGTTCTGACCGCCGCTCGTCTCAGCTTGCCCTCACCTGCACCGACATCGACACGGTCGGCTCAGCACCCCCGCGATGCAGAAAACCCAGTTAGGATTCCCCCTGATCCAATGACGATTCAGAACAGCTGTTGGCGGGGAAGCACGATGGCCGAGCAAAAACTTGTAAAAACCCTTCAAAATCAACACTTTGAGCTGTAGTTGCGGATCGTACTCAAAGCCACCGACAATGGCAAAGGACTCCCTACCCAAGATGTCAAGATTGCGGGCATCGATTCATCATCTCGGTGACATCCAAGCACGTCGCCCAATCTACGACGACCCCAAATAGAAGCCGTACCAATCGGGTCACGCCAGCGAGTTCGTGCCAGCTTGACGCATTCGACCAGCGTCGTTACATCGCCAGCGTGACGACATCATCCAACTCCTCCCAATTCGCTTCCGACAAAGCGGCCTCTTCCACCGCCGCGGCGGGCTCTGTGCAGCTGGTTCTCGCCAGCGCCTCGCCGCGCCGCCGTGAAATTCTCTCGAACGCAGGACTGCGCTTTGTGATCCAGCCGTCGACGATCGAGGAAAAGACCCGCGCCGATGAATCACCCGAAGCGCTCGCGGAAAGACTGGCTCAGGAAAAAGCGCTCGACGTAGCCGCGCGCTTATCTGGCAAGACCCCGGTTCCCGTACTCGGTGCGGACACGATCGTCGTCATCGACAATGATGTACTGGGAAAACCACGTGACGAGACCCATGCTGTCGAACTTCTCACACGGCTCATGGGCCGGCAACATCGCGTCATGACCGGGATTGCGCTCGCCTGGAGCGATGGGCGCGAGGTTCTCTCGGAAGTCGTGACGAGCCATGTCGAGATGCGTCCAGCCACCCGGGACGAACTCGTCGAATACGTCTCTGTGGGCGAGTCCCTCGACAAGGCCGGAGGCTACGCGTTGCAAGGCGCCGGCCAACGCTTCGTCGTCGAAGTCGTGGGAAGTTCGAGCAACGTGATAGGACTGCCGCTCGAAGAAACCCTGGCCCTTTTCGAACGCGCTGGCGCGCTCGAAGCCGTCGGTCTCAAATGAGCTCGGCATCCCTCGATCAAGCACGGATGCCCTCGGTCGAAGAACTCGCCGAAGGAAAGCGACGTTATGCCGCGGTCCAAACACGGATCGCCCAGGCGGCCGAACGTGCCGGGCGTTCCCCCGAAGACATCACGCTGGTCGGCGTGGCCAAGAAACAGCCTCCCCAGCGAATCCTGGCCGCTATCGCTGCCGGCCTTCGCGTCCTAGGCCAGAGCTATATTCAGGAGGCCCGCGAAATTCGCCCCCTCATCGAGGCCGCGCTGGCGAGCGACGAAGCGATGTCCGAGATCCGACTCCGCTGGCATATGGTCGGTCAGCTGCAGCGCAACAAAGCGGGCCTGGCCGCGCGACTCTTCGAGACCATCGAAACCCTCGATCGCCCGAAGCTCGTTCAAACTCTCTCGCGCAAAGCCGGCGAGGAAACCCGAACACTCGACGTCCTGATTCAAGTCAGCCTGTGCGGTGAACCCCAGAAAGGCGGATGTGAGCCCGAGGCCTTGGTAGACCTGGCGGAGCAGATCCTCATCGCCGATGGGCTGCGACTTCGCGGATTGATGACGATCCCAGCGGCGCCTTCCCAAGACGAAGGGCGTGAAGAACACGCAATCGCCCGACAGGCCTTTCGAGAACTTCGAGAACTTCGCGCAACGCTCGCCCGGCTCGATCCCGACCTACACGACACAGATCTGTCCATGGGCATGTCCGGGGATTTCGAGGTCGCCATCGAAGAAGGCGCTACTCTGGTTCGCGTTGGGACCGCGCTCTTTGGCGAACGAATCGTTCCCACGAAATCCAGTTGATCGAAAGACCAAGGCGAAGAAAGAAGGAGGCAAGTTCGGCGATGTCCAAGGGCCCTCTCGAAGAGAGCAAGATCGGTTTCATCGGGTGCGGTGCGATGGCCCGAGCACTGGCCGGCGGACTGGTCGAAGCCGGTATCGCACCCTCCCAGATCATTGCCTCCGACCCCTTTCCCGAGGCCCGCGGCCAATTCAAGCAGGCCATTGCGGCCGACGCGGTCGAGACCAATGCGGAAGTCGTCGCCCAGGCCGATCTCATCGTGCTGGCCGTGAAGCCTGGGGCCGTCGCCCGGGTCCTGAGCGAACTCGATGCCAGCGCAGCGGTCCGGCCGCTCTGGATCTCCATTGCCGCTGGTGTGCCCCTCGACCAACTCGAAGCGGGATTGCCAAAGGGAGCCCGAGTCGTTCGCAGCATGCCGAATACGCCCGCCCTGGTTGGGGCTGGAGCCACCGCCTACTACCCCGGGCAGGCGGTGGATGAAGAGGATCTCTTGATGGTGGAAGCGGTTCTCGAAGCGGCCGGTTGGTGCTGGCGCGCACCGAACGAAGATCTCCTCGATGCAGTAACGGGGTTATCGGGGAGTGGTCCGGCCTATGTCTTTCTGATTCTCGAGGCGTTGGCTGACGCGGGGGTTCGCCAGGGGCTACCCCGAGATGCGGCCCAGAGTCTGGCCACACGAACCGTTTTCGGAGCAGCCAAACTCGCCCTCGAAAGCGGCACCCATCCGGGTGTTCTCAAGGATCAGGTGACCTCCCCCGGTGGCACCACGATCGCCGGGCTCGAGCAGCTCGAAGCCCACGGTGTGCGTGCCGCACTCTATGCCGCGGTTCGCGCTGCCACGGAGCGCTCAAAGGCGCTGCGGGACGACTGAACCCAACGCCTACACCAGGCGCCTACACCACGCGTTTACACCACGCACCCACCGCGGTCGCCGACACCCACCAGCCCGAAAAGCCCAAACCCTCAAGTTTTCCGGACGTCTGGCCGATTTTCTGCCGAGAGAAGACATCTCTTGCGCGCCCCAGCACGATCTATACGACGGGCTCGGACCGCCAGAAAACCGGAGAAGCGTTGCCATGCGCATGACACCCCTCGATGTTCAGGGCCATCAATTCGCTCGTCGATTGCGGGGTTATGACCCTGACGAGGTCGACGCCTTCCTGCGCATCGTCTCTGAGGACTACGAGGCCCTGGTCCTCGAATCTGCCGGCCAGAACGACTGCATTCGACGCCTGGAGACCCGGATCGCCGAGCTCTCCGCCCAGGAAGATCTACTCAAAGAAACACTACTCAGCGCCCAGGCGATGACCGAAGAATTGCGCGGGTCGACCGAGCGCGAGGCGGAACTCCGTCTGGCGGAAGTCGAGGTGCGCGCCGAGAAAATCCTGGACGCCTCCCATCGTCGAGCCGCTGGCCTGGCCCAGGACATTCGGGAGATGCGGGCGCTTCGCGTCCGACTGGCCGAATCCTTCCGCAGTGCGGCGGAAACCCACCTCTCGCTCCTCGAGACCCTCGAGACCGACCCAGAGAAGGATCCTCTCGCCGACGGTCTCGTCGAGGGAACCGTTGCCTATCTCAAGCGAAAGACGCGACATTCAAAGCCAGGTCCGAACGAAGATTCCAGCTGCCTGATCGCCCGGGAAGAGTCCGAAACCGGCTGATTTCCGCCGAATCAGGTTTTCGCCGATGCTTGTGGCTCCGGCCCGTTGGCAGCCCGCGGCCGATGGGATATCAAAGGCGCCGTCGCGGATCCTCGCGAGGAAATCAGGGCGATGCCGACCTACGACTATCAGTGCCAGAAATGTGACTTCGAATTCGAACGTGAGCAGCGCATCACCGAGGATCCGATCAAGACCTGTCCCAAATGCAAGAGCCGCCGAGCCAAACGGCTGCTCTCGGCCCCGAACTTCATTCTGAAGGGTGGTGGCTGGTACGCGGACGGCTACGGCAGCAGCGGCGCCGGGAAGAAGTCGTCTGAGAGCGGCGACTCGGATTCCAGTTCGAGCGACGCCAAGTCGTCCTCTTCGCCCAAGTCAGAGGACTCGAAGAGCGGCTCATCCAAATCGAAGGATTCCGATTCTTCGGGTGACTCGTCCTCGAAGGACAAGTCGTCTGGGAAATCCGGCTCGAGTCAATCGAAGAAGTCCTCGTGAGTGACATCGAAACGATCGTGGTCGATGGCCTCGAACTCGCCAACGAACTGCGCGATGAAATGAAACGCGAGATCGAAGCACTGACAAAAGCCGGGCATCGCCCGCCTCAGCTGAGCGTTGTCCTCGTCGGTGACGATCCGGCCAGTCGCTCCTACATCAAGGGCAAGCAGCGTGCCTGTGCACGGATCGGCGCGGAGTCCGCGGAATACCTGCTACCCGAATCGACGACCGAAAGGGAACTCCTCGACCTGGTCGACAAATTGAATCGAGATGACGCCGTCGACGGCATTCTCGTTCAGCTGCCGCTTCCAAAAGCGATCTCTCCCGAAGTCATTGCAGAAGCCGTCGACCCAGCCAAAGACGCCGATGCGCTCAACCCTCTCAACTTTGGCCGGCTACTATTAGGCACCGCGAAGTTGGTTTCCTGCACACCGCTCGGTGTCATGGCCATCCTCGCCCGTCACAAGATCGAAATCGCTGGTGCCCATGCTGTTGTCATCGGGCGAAGCAATATCGTCGGCAAGCCGGTTTCAATCCTGCTTCAACAACAGAACGCGACGGTTACCATGTGCCATTCACGCACACGTGATCTCGATGCTGTGTGTCGATCTGCGGATATCCTGGTGGCCGCCGCAGGTAGTCCCCGCATGGTCAAAGGCGATTGGATTAAATCCGGCGCGGCGGTCATGGACGTCGGCGTCAGTGAGGTCGATGGCAAGCTCGTTGGCGATGTCGACTTCGAAGCCGCCCGGGGCGTGGCCGGATTGATCACGCCGTCGCGTCGAGGCATCGGGCCGATGACGATTACGATGCTGCTTCGTAATACGCTGAACGCCTACGTGTCGCGGAAGCGTTTATGAGCGAGTTACGCCGGACACCGCTCTATGCAGCGCACGTCCGGTTGAAGGCGAGACTGGTTCCCTTCGCCGGATTCGAACTGCCCATTCAATACACATCGATCCGTGAAGAACATACGGCCGTGCGCGAGCGAGCCGGACTCTTCGACGTTTCCCACATGGGACAGATCTATTTTTCCGGCGCCAAAGCCTGCGAAACCCTCGAACGATTACTCACCTGTGCCGTCGACTCGCTGAAAGTCGGCTGCGCGCGCTATGGCCTCCTGCTCAACGAATCCGGCGGCTGCATCGACGATGTCATGCTGACCCGCGAAGCCGAAGACCTCTACTTCCTCTGCGTCAATGCATCCAACGTTGAATCGGCGCGGGGATGGATCGAATCCCAGGTGGGAATAAAGGTCGGCTTGACACCTGAAGCGGAATCCGGATCCGACCTCCAACTCGAAGACCGCAGTGACCAGACAGCGCTCCTCGCGCTCCAGGGCCCTGCGGCCAAAGCCATTCTGACGAAGCTCGGCCCGGATGAATCCGAACTTCCCAAGCGCTTTCGTGTCGCTCGATTCAACCTCGCTGGCGCGGACACGCTGGTCTCAGGAACCGGTTACACGGGATCGCCGGGTTATGAACTCTACGTCTCGAACGCCGATGCTGAGAAGGTCTTCGAGGCCATTCTCGAAGTCGGCGCGACCGACGGCGTGTTCCCCGCCGGACTTGGTGCCCGGGACACGCTCCGACTCGAAGCCGCCCTCGCCCTGCACGGCCACGAACTCGACGATCAGACGACCCCGTTCGAAGCCGGACTGGATCGCTTCGTCAAACCCCTCGACTCCGGCTTCATCGGCGCAGAAGCTCTTGCCTCCAAGGCCGCAGCCAATGACCCGAATGCGCGAAGTCTAATCGGATTCGAAATGACCGAACGGGGCATCGCTCGCGCGGACTATGAAATCGTCTCCGCGGGCGAAGTCATTGGCCGGGTCACCTCGGGAACGCCCTCGCCAACCCTCGGAAAGTCAATCGGGCTCGGCTACGTTCCGCGATCCCAGAGCGAAGTTGGCCGGATGCTGGCAATTCGAATTCGAAACAAGGACGTTGCAGCAAAGATCGTCGAACGGCCGTTCGTATAGACGGCCACGGGCGCTATAAAAGGCCGCTGCCGCAAGCCGGAGCGGACTTCACGCTGAACGCATGGGCGCGCGTCGTTCGGACAGATAACGAGGGAGAGACCAGCCGGTGGCAGACTACGAGTTCCCCGATGAGCTTCTATTCACTTCGGACGACGAATGGATTCGCGTAGAAGGCGACTCTGTCGTAATCGGAATCAGCGATTTCGCCCAGAATCAACTCGGCGACATCGTTTTCGTGGAGCTGCCCGATGCCGGGGCGATCACCGAAGCCGGCGCTCCCTTCGGCACCATCGAATCAGTCAAGGCGGTCTCCGATCTTTGCGCCCCGCTCTCCGGCGAAGTGCTCGAGATCAATGAGGCGCTTGAAGACACTCCGGAGCAGGTGAATGAATCTTGTTACGGAGAAGGCTGGCTGATCAAGCTCCGCCCTTCGGATCAATCCCAGCTCGGTGGCTTGATGAATGCAGGCGCCTATCGCCAGTCTGTCGAAGAGCGCGATTCTGACTTTTAGGCGTCCGCCTGATTCGACGCCGACTGTGACTGCGCCCTTGGCAGAGTCCAGAGCAGAGTCCGAGGCAAAGAGCGAAGCGACGGCTTGGCGCTAGGCCTGGTCCGATTCCAGATCGAGCTTCCGTCGCGCAACGTCCGACCAGGATCCATCGGGCTCGATCTGCAGATACCTTCGCCAATGTTCCAGGCCCGGGCGCGGCCGTCCGAGCTTCTCATAGAGCAGAGCCAGGTTGACATGCAGGTCCGGGTAGAGCGGGTCCGATTCCAGTGCACGCCGGTAGTGGGCCAAAGCCGCACCGTCCTCGCCCACCTCCTCGAGAACATTCGCAAGATTGAAGTTCGCCTCGACGTGATCGTTCTGGCATTCAAGACATGTTTCGAAGGCCTGACGCGCGGCCGCACGCTGGCCCTGGTTGTACCGAATCGCACCGAGATTGCAGTACGCATCGGCGTAATCCGGGAAGAGTTCGATCGACTTTCCGTAGGCTTCGATAGCCTCCGACCAATTTTCAGAGTCCGCATCGAGTTCGCAGCCACGTTCGAACCATGAAATCGCATCGTCGGGCGTCGCTGACCCGTCCGCCCCGGCCTTGCCCGCCGCCCGGCCAGTCGTGGATGCCGAGTCAAAATCGAGCAGACTCGTCTCGCCCTCTTCGTCGTCCGAATCGGATTCCCCAAATTCGAGCAAGAGTTGTCCGCCGGTTTCCTCGAGGCGTCCAGCATGTCGAATGACGAGTCGGTTGGGCTCCTCGCCAAACACGCGCAGAGCGGCGACGGGATCGTCCAACTCCGGCAGGCGATCGCGAAGCGTTTCGAGATTACGGCGAATCCGCTGAAGCGGAATACCCTTGTCGACCAGGGAGAGAATCGCTCTCAGTACGACAAGATCGCGAAATCCGTAGCCGTCCCCGGCCGCACCTGTGGCAAGGCTCTCGACCAATTTGGTTCGCTGCCAATAGCGCAATCGACCGGGCGAGACTTTGAGGATTCGCGCGACGTTGCCCAGCGAGTAGCCCGGTGAATAACCCGGTGAACTGTCCAATGAATTGTCCGACACGTCACAAGCATGGCACGTCCACCCGTGCCTGGGAACCAACAAAACGTCGAGTTGGTTGGAAGCAGCGATTCAACCCGGCGGCGACGCTGCTAGGCTCGGCCGCGGCGAGGTTCCCGCGGCTGGTGCCCGGCCTCGACTTCAAATCGAGTGTGGATTGCGTCGCCGCGATCCAGGCGGGTTCGATTCCCGTCCCTCGCCGCCACTCTCTGCACGCGGATACGATGTGACGTGGCGGAGCTTCGCTGCATCTTTGTCTAAAGGCGGGATTTACCGAGCGCGGCGTCACCCGACAGCGCCCCGCCGATCTGTTCGATGCGCTCGATGTAGTGGCCGGCGTCGAGCATCTGATGCCCGGACGCTTCGCTGTCGACCGACAGCTTCGATTCAGTGGATTCGTGAACGCTCACGACCTTCGCATCGGAGTCCAACTCGGACTAGCTGAGGAGAATTCTATGCTCCATAGATTCCGCTAGAAACTTGCCAGTCAGAGAACCAGAAACAGCTGCTACTGCCGCCGGAGACCCCTCAGCGACAATTCGCCCCCCACCCGGTCCCCCGCCGGGGCCCAGATCGATGACCCAATCTGCCCGCGCAATCACATCCAAATCGTGTTCGACGACGATCACGCTGGCCCCCGCCTCGATCACCTGATCGAAACATTCGAGCAAGACGTGGGTGTCCGCCGGGTGCAGACCCGTCGTCGGTTCATCAAAGACGTAGAGCGTTCGATTTGCCCCTTCAACAAGGGCCTGCCCCAATCGAAGTCTCTGGTTCTCGCCGCCAGAAAGGGTCGACAGAGGTTGCCCCAGTCGCAGGTACCCCAGGCCCACACGAACCAGGGGAGATAAGCGCGAAACGATCTTCGCGTCCTCTGCAAAGACCTGACAGGCTTCCTCGAGACCTAACTCGAGAACGTCTGTGATCGAACGTCCGTCGATTCGGATATCGAGGACCTCACGTCGGTATCGACGGCCCGCGCAGGTATCACAGGGCACGCGCAGGTCATCCAGGAATTGCATATCGATCACGACGACGCCCGCGCCCTCGCATTCGTCGCATCGTCCGCCCACCACGTTGAATGAGAATTTCCCCGGCGACCAGCCGCGTGCCTTGGCTTCGCGCGTTGCTGCAAATCGCTGGCGAATTGCATCGAAAGCCTTCGTGATCGTCGCCGGATTCGACCGTGCGCTCCGGGACGCCGGTGACTGATCGACGACGACCACTTGATCAATCCACTCCTTGCCCTTTACGTCACGCCACGGTGAGCTCGATGCGTCGAGCGACGCAATCGGCGCAAGCGCCGGCACCAACACATCACGAATCAGTGTCGACTTTCCTGCCCCGGACACCCCCGTGATGGCAACGAGACCATGAAGTGGGATCTCAACGTCGAGGTCGCGAAGATTGTTGGCGTTTGCTCCGATGATTCGGAGTCGAGGCTCATCGGCGAGCGACCGCAAGACTGATTTTCGCTCGCCTAGCTCGCCGCGAAGAGCAGCCCCGGTCTTCGAATCCTTGGTCCCTCGAATCTCAGCAACAGAACCCGCCGCGACGACCTCCCCCCCGCGACTGCCTGCGTCCGGTCCCAGATCGATGATGTGATCGGCGGCCTCGATCAGTTGTGTGGCGTGCTCGACGACCACGACCGTGTTGCCCTGATCACGAATCGCCTGAAGCACCCGAAGCAGCCGGGCGAGATCGGCTGCATGAAGACCGATCGACGGCTCGTCCAACACGTAAAGCGTTGCGCAGAGATTTCCGCCAAGTGCTGTGGCGAGCTGAATGCGCTGTGCTTCGCCACCGGATAGGGTGCGCACCGTTCGGTCCAGATTGAGATAGCCGAGACCGACTGCGTGAATCGTTCTCAATCGCGTCTGGAGACGATCCATGAGTCGGACGAGACTTTCTCCGCCCACTCCGCGCGAGATCAAGTCATCCACCCAGCGAAGCGTCTCGGCGATCGACTTGCGACCGATATCGGCGATCGACTGGCCCTCGATTTGAACCGCCCGGGACTCCTCCGACAGACGCGTCCCGTCACAATCGGGACACCGGTCATAGCGACGGTGGCGCGCGATCAGCACCCGCGCCTGAATCTTGTATCGACGCCCGGCCAACCAGTCAAAGAACGCGCGCACGCCATTCCAGTTTTCGCCGTCGCCCTCGAATACAAAATCGCGCTGTGAGGACGTGAGTTCCGTGAACGGTCGATCGGCATCGATCCCGACCACCTCACACGCTTCGAGCAAACGATTTTTCATGCGTCGGGACGTCTTGGTGCCAAAGGGCGCAATCGCGTCGTCATTCAGGCTTCGCGACGGATCGGGAACGACTCGATTCCAGTCGATCTCCGGAATTCTGCCGAAGCCTTCGCAGGTCGCGCAGGCCCCGACCGGATGATTGAAGGAGAAGAGACCGGGGCTGGGGTCGGGAAATCGTCGCCCACAGCCATCGCAGACCCGCCCTTCCCGGTAGCTCGAGGACTCGGCGGGCTGGACACCCTTCGGGCACACAAGCACTTCGCCAGCGCCCCGCGCGAATGCGAGGGACACAGCCTCGATGATGCGAGTTCTCTGGACTTCGCGGTCTTCCGCCCTTCCGACTAGGGACAGACGATCGATCAATAGCCACCAGGGTTTCGATTTCGAGGGCTTGGTACGTGGAGTCGATTCAAGTAGGTCGAGAATCTCAGCGTCGGCTTCGAGCAGCCGCGTATGACCGTCCCGCACGAGTTCGTCGCGAATCGGTCCCGCGCGACCGACACCGCCTCGAATCGGCGCAACGACCGAAACAGCCTGCCCCGCGTACTCAGTCGCGATGCGATCCGCCGTCGCCATGATGCCTCCGGCGCCGACGACCTTCTCGCAGTCCGGACAAATCGTTTGGCCGATTCGGGCGAAGAGATGTCGCAGCTGATCGACCACTTCGCTCGCACTGCCCACCGTCGAACGCGAACTCGTGACTGAATTGTGCTGTTCAATCGCGATGGCCGGAGGCAGATTTGAAATATGATCGACTTCGGGTCGCGCCAGACGCTCCAGGAATTGTCGGGCATAGGCGGAGAGCGAACTCACATAGCGACGCTGACCCTCGGCGTAGAGGGTGTCGAAAGCGAGCGTCGACTTGCCGGACCCGGAAGGACCCGTGATGACCGTCAGCGCGCCCAGCGGAATCGCACAATGAACCCCGCGCAGATTGTTGGATCGGGCATTTTCGATCTGAATCTCGCGCGGCAAAATCAATTCACCGTCATCGGGATCGCCGTATCGCGTCGGCCGAGTCAGCCACCAACCGTCGCGAGCCTCAAAGCGGTCTCGGCGTCTCGTTCCCGTCCGAGCCGAGTCGCCGTATCCGCGAGCGACTGCCAGACATCACCCGCCGGTTCATGATCGAGCGCCCGACTGGCCGAGCGCATCAAGAAGACGTCGCCCTGTTCGACCGCGATCGCTTGCAGGGATTCGAGTTGAGTGCGCGCGTCGACACTTTCGGCAGCGAGCGCTGCCTCGAGAAAGTCGATGGCCTCGACCTCCCGCCCCGCCTTGAGATAGAGCTTCGCCAAGTCCATGGCCTTCGAAGCCTCAAGACCCCCCTCGAGGAGATGTCGGCGAGAAAGAGCATCAGGTAATTTTGTCGAAGCCAAGGGTTTTCTCCGTGTTTCGGTGATGTCCGGGTTTTAGGTGTTGCTGAGTATTGTTCGGTTTAGTCGGGTTTAGTCGGGTGCCGGCAGCGTCCAAAAATGGCCGACGCGGATACCAGCCGCGTCACGACCTATCCAGCGAACCACAACCTCGGCCGTCTGTCACGACCCTCCGCCATAGCGGGGAATAGAAGCGTCGACGGTCAGCGACCAGGCTTCGATTCCCCCATCGAAATTCTCGACATTTGAAAATCCGAGTTCTTGCAAGAGCCGCACCGCCTTCGTACTCCGACCCCCGAGATGACAATGGACGATGATCACTCGACCCTCTTCCCCTTCGAGCTCATCGCGTCGCGCTTCGAGTTCACCAAGTGGGATCCAATGCGCACCTTCGATGCGCGCCGTCTCGACTTCGTCCTGCTCCCGCACGTCGAGTAGAAGCATCGAGTCCCCGGCGTCGCGGCGCTCTGCGTAATGCGCCGCCGAACACTGCTTGATCTCGCCCAGTGCCTCGCCCTCCCGAGCCGGCATGCCACAAAATCCCTCATAGTCGATGAGTTCGCGAATCTCTGGATTGTCGCCACAGAGGAGACAACCCGGATCCTTCTTCATCTTGAACTCGCGCCAGGCCATTTCGAGTGCGTCGTAATGCAAGAGTCGCCCATAGAGTGGCTCGCCGAGTCCGGTCAGGATTTTCAGCGTCTCCGTCGCCTGCACCAGCGCGATTGTACCGGGCAGGATGCCGAGTACGCCGCCTTCCGCACAAGAGGGGACTGCGCCGGGCGGTGGGGGTTCTGGATACAGACAGCGATAACAAGGCCCCTTCGACGCATCGAATACGCTCGCCTGACCTTCGAATCGAAAGATCGAGCCATGCACGTTCGGCTTGCCTAACAAAACACAGGCATCATTGGTCAGATAGCGTGTCGGGAAATTGTCGGTGCCGTCCACGATGACGTCGTAGTCCGAAAACAGCTCGAGCGCGTTCGTCGAATCCAGACGCAGTGGATGGATGTCGATCTTCACATCGGGATTCAGTCCCGACAGGCGTTCGCGTGCCACCTCGACCTTGGGTCGCCCGATATCCGTCGTCGAGTACAAGATCTGACGTTGGAGATTCGAGGCAGAGACGACATCGTCATCCACCAGACCCATGCGGCCCACCCCGGCCGCCGTCAGATACTGCGCGGCCGGGCAGCCAAGCCCACCCGCACCAATCAAGAGCACTGAGCTCAAGAGGAGTTTCTGCTGCCCCTCGAGGCCGATCTCGGGAAGTGCCAGATGTCGGCGATAGCGATCGAATTGGTCGGGGCGAAGCGGTGTGCCTTCGGATTGCATGAAACCTCCGTGCCCATTTCGCTGGCCTCGTTTTCCCGCTCGACTTACGGGGCCACTTGATCCGCTCGCCCCGTCGGGTCTATCCGTCGAGACGACACACGCGGAGTGAATCGCGCTCAAGATCAGGGGGCAGCGAGTCGAGATGGTGCCGGAGGCGGGATTTGAACCCGCACGGCCTTGCGACCGGGGGATTTTGAGTCCCCTGCGTATACCAGTTCCACCACTCCGGCGCGGCGCGCAGCATACCACGCGATTGCGTATGCGGTGCCCCATCCTGAGCGTTGACGATCAATCGCAGACCGCAATTCGGCTTTGACAGGCCTCGCCCTCACCGGTAGGATCAGCGCTCCTGTGGGGCCGTAGCTCAGTTGGGAGAGTGCTTGAATGGCATTCAAGAGGTCGCGGGTTCGATTCCCGCCGGCTCCACCACAAGGACGTTTCATCCGGTCGCATAAAATCCCAATCCTCCTGATTTTGATCTCTTTTTGGCCCTTTCCAGTCCCATTTAGTTTCATAGCGTTTCTTGACATCCCGGATCAACTGGTGGCACATACGGGGGCACATCTAGTATTGCCAAAGGCGATACCCCCAAAATGCCACTGAGTGACCGAGCGATTCGCAGCGCGAAACCCAAGCCCAAGCCGTACAAGATTTCAGACGGCGAAGGCATGTTCTTGCTCGTACACCCGAATGGCTCCAAGTATTTCAGGCTCAAGTATCGGTACGCCGGCAAGGAACGAACGCTGGCGTTAGGCGTCTTTCCCGCGACGACTCTCTGTGATGTAACAGATCCTGCCGGACGTTTTTCATTAGCTTAGCTTTTCCCTCAGGACCTCGTACG
>DUCN01000019.1 GCA_012959805.1 Myxococcales bacterium
AATGCCAAGAGCGGAATCCGCCTAACCACGAGATCCGGTGCCGCTCTCTGCCAGCATGCCATGGGTCCGGGCGAAAACCTAAGAGAGTTCCCGTTGTCTGTGCCGCGAGACCAGCGCCCAGCATCCAGCCAGGCTGAATGCCAAAACCAGCCAGCTCATTGGGGTAAGGGCAGGGACGGCGGCAGGCAGAGGGACGTCGGAGAGTCCGACGTCGGAGATGGTCAGGGAATCGATGATGCCATCAGTGAAAAGGCTATCGCCGATGCCGGCGGCCGAGAGACCGAGACCCTGCAGGGTCGGATCGACATTCACAGCGGTCGCAAGATTGGCGACGACCTGCGCGGCCGTCTCACCAAAATTAGTCGTCACTGGAATGACGACGCTACTAACCGTGACACTCACGCTGCCACCCTCAGCGACGCCGAAAAGTTCGACCGAGTCTTCGATTCGACAGCTCGAATAACATCCATCTCCGGCGAGAACATTGCCGTCGTCACAGGTCTCGGGCGCACTGATAATGCCGTCACCGCAGGAGGGTACGAACACCGTCTCACTGAGCGAGTTCGGCGTCACACAAGCGGAGTCGGCGAGATCGATAAAACCATCGCCGTCGTTGTCGATGAGATCCTGGCACTCGGCGACCTCGCTTGTGTCGAGGCGGGCAGCACAGGCCGGGTCGGGGGGCACGTCGGGAATGCCATCGAAGTCGAAATCGATCCCATCGAAGTCTGCGAATCCATCGCCGTCATTGTCCAGGCGATCGAGACAGGGACGGGTGGAGAGGAATTGTTCCCAATCGAGTTCATCCGTCACATGGAAGGCGTCGATGCCTAAGGGGATTTGTTGAAGCACTGGATCTTGACCGTTCGAGGCCGGTACTGAGTAGCTGAGAAATCCGTAGGAATGAATTTTGTCCATGAGTTCTTGGGTCAAACCCGCCGGCGTAAATCCGATTCCGAAGTCACCCTTCGCCGCGCGGTCTGCGAGAAAAGCATCCGTGACAACCGACTGTGCAACGATCCCAGTGATCTGCCTGACGCCCGGAAGGAGGACGTAAAACTGGTCATACAAATAGGGTTCTCGAGCCCAGATGATGATGTTGTCCGCGCTGAGTCCGGTGCGGGTCAGGATCTCCTCGATGAGGGGTGCCTGTCCCGTGGATTTGATCTCGATCAGCAGAGGCACTCCGGTCCCATCCAAGAAGAACATGGCTTCCTCCAGGGTAGGCATGACCGCGCCTGCAAACGCGGGCGAGAACCAGGAACCGACGTCCAAGGCCTTCAACTCCGCGAGGGTGAAGTCTCGAATCCAGGGAAGCCGCCCCAATGGGTTGTTCGCGGCGACCACGCAGTCGAAGCCGGGGAGGGTTCCAATATTGGTGGTGCGACACATATCCAAATCGTGATGGATCACCAGCACGCCATCGCTGCTCACCCAGGTGTCCGTTTCGAACCACGGATTCACGCCGAGATCTAGCGATAGTTGGAAAACTTCGAGCGTGTTCTCGGGTCCTTGAATTCGACCGCCCCGGTGTAGAGCACCAATTAAATCACCGTAGGCCGGGAGCGACACGACCGCGAAGAGCACGAAGACCACCCACCCGTGCCGTCCGAAGAGAGAAACATTCATATCGCAGGAGTCCTCTTCTGCTGCTTCCCTGCGCATCGGGGCTGCCGCTCCTGTTAATCCATCCTGAGCGAAGGTGCGTCCCGATGGGGACCGATAGACGGGGCGAATTTCCACTATGCTGCCCGCCATCGGAAAATGCAATAAAAATCTGATCGCCAATAGGGCCAGCGGCCCTTTAGAATCCACCTGGCTCAGCGCATGCCGCTGCGTACAGAATAGTGCGAGGGGGATGCCCGTTCTGTCGAACGAGTTGCTCCATTGCCAGCGGCAACTTGGCGGCAAATCGCGCTGGTCATACAGGACTCGCTACAGGTCATTGATGCAGCCACCCCTCGTTCGCGAGTCAGTCCGCATCATGAACTCTTGTCACCGGAAGCTGGACCTTCCCTCCGCCTCCGAAACCGGCAACCTGCTTGCGGAAACAATGCCAACATGCGCATTCAGCGAAAAAGCGTGTTTGCCGATGAATGCTAGGGTAGGCGCCCTTACGCGGCGTCTGGCCTTCGCGTTGGCAAGGAGACTCCAGCCCCGCCATGAAGCTCAAAGCGCCCCAACAGCCAACGGCAACCCAGTCCAGCCTAATAGGTCGGCCTTGGCGGCGCCGACTCCTCGCCGGAGTGGCCGTCTTGGCCTTGGCCGCCTGGACGAGCCTGACCTTCATGAGCGGAATCGCGTTTCTCGACTACGTGCGCCCTTCCCTCCAGAATCTCACAGGTTTCACTTCGTCTCGTGACGCCCTTGCCTCGCTGTCCGGCGCACCCTACCGCTGGACGCGGGCCTGGCTCGCGGATGAGGAAGTGCCGCGCCTGCATCTCGACATCAAGTACAAACATCTCCACAAGCTCAATCAGAAGCGCGACGAGGCTATTGCCAAGGGCCTGCTTCAGAGCAGTAGCGATGACTTCGTTCCGGCCGAGATCCGCATCGGGGAACGCACCGTGCGGGTGAAACTTCGCCTGAAGGGCGATTACACCGATCACCTCGAGGGTGAAAAATGGTCCATGCGGGTGCATGTCGAGAAGAATGACCAACTCTTTGGCCTGCGCCGCTTCTCTCTCCAAGCACCGCGTACGCGGGCATTTCAGGCCGAGCCCATCGTGCTCGATCACTATCGCAGGGAAGGCGTACTGGCTCCCCGCTACTTGTTCGTCAAGGTCTCGGTCAACGGCAGGGACATTGGGCTCATGGCGGTGGAGGAGAGTTTCTCGAAGGAGCTTCTCGAATCCCAGCAGCGACGTGAGGGCGTGATTGTCCGTTTCCACGAAGATCCGTTCTTCGCCAACCTGGCGCGAAACGGGATCCACGGCCCCTATGAAAATTTCCACATCGCGGAGATCACCCCGTTCGGAAGCTCGGCCATCGCAAAATCGCCGACACTCAGCAAACAACTCACGGTCGCTGTTGGCTTGTTGCGGGGATTCCTCGCTAAGGAACTCGAGGCCTCCGAGGTCTTCGATGTCGAACAAACCAGCCGCTTCCTCGCCGTATCGGAGGTCTGGGGTACGACACACGCCCTGAGTTGGCACAACCTCCGCTTCTATCTCAACCCCATGACATTGCGACTCGAACCCGTCGCTTTCGACGTCAACATGCAAGTGACCTACGTCGGCACGGGGATGGTCAGCCTATCCGAACCCTTCCCAGCGCTGCTGCTCGAAGACGCCTCGATGCGCGTCGCCTTCGTAGGGAACCTACGCCGCATCGCGAGAGAGATGCGAGACGGCATGACGACAGTCCGCGTGAAAGAGCTGGAGGCGCCCCTGCTCAGCGTACTCAACCGCGAGTTCCCGCTACGCCGCGCCATGAAGATGCAGCGGCTCGAGCGAAGAGCGGCGATGCTGTCGACGGTCAGCGAGGAGAATTTCGAATTATTCCGACCCGAACTGGTCCAGCCACAGGCCGAGTACCCTGATGCCATCCGCGCCTATCTCCAGCGCGACGCCTCTGGAGACTATCTCGAACTCGTCAATGTGATGCCGGTGCCCGTGATCGTGCATTCTCTGGTCCACCCAGCGCAGAGCGGCGAGCAGAGTCGCCCTGTCAATTTTCCCGCCCCCGACCCGTTGCCGATCATATTGCCGGCAACACCGCTCGGAGAGCCGCCTAACGCGTTGAAGATTCGTTTCGACACGCCGGACCAGACCACTGAAGCGAAGACCGACAGGAGGCTGCGGGTCGAGGGCCGCTACCAGGTGCAGGGACAGCGCCGTCGCCACGCTTTCAAGGCGCGGTCCTACTTTCCCGCCTTGAATCGCCGCCCCATCGACGCGACGACCCTCGACGAAGCCCTCGAAAAACATCCCTTTCTGAGCTGGGACGCATCGCTCGAGCGACTGCGCGCCGCGCCCGGGGATTGGCTCGTCGCCGGCTCCCTGGTGCTGCCCCCAGACGTCGGCCTTGAGTTAGGCCCCGGCACGACCTTGCGCTTCGACGAGGGCGAAGCCCTCCTCGCCTCGGGTCCACTGATCTTCCAGGGAAGCCCCAGTTCACCCGTTGTCCTACAAGGCGCCGACGCAGACGCTCTCTGGAGCGGGGTCGCCGTGCTCCACTCCGGCGAGTCCCACGACTGGAATAACGTGATTGTTCGCCACACCAGCGGCATTGCGCGCGGTGGCTGGAGCCTCACCGGTGGAGTCACCCTGCGCGACTCACAGGTCCGAATCGAAAACAGCCTCTTCGAGTCGAACCGCTGCGAAGACGCCCTCAACCTCGTCCACTCCGAGTTCGAGCTGATCAATGTTCGCTTCATCGACACACCCTCGGACGCCTTTGACGGTGATTTCGTCCGCGGCCGAATCGTGGGAGGGTCCTTCGAAGACGTCGGCGGAGACGGTATCGACGTGAGCGGCGCTGAAATCCGCGTCGAGGGTGTGCGGCTCAAACGAATCCACGACAAGGCCCTCTCCATCGGCGAGGGCAGCCGGGCTTCAATCTCCGGCGTCCATATCGAGAATGCGGGCACCGCCCTAGCGAGCAAAGATGCATCACGAACCGAGATCTCGGAGTCGGAGTTCTCGCAGATCGAGTTCACTGCGATCATGGCCTACGTGAAGAAGCCCGAGTACGGTCCCTCCGAGATCATCGCCCGAGATATCGTTCTGCGAGAGGTCGCAAAGGAGGCGCTGGCGCAGCTCGGAAGCCGCGTGACGCTGAACGGTGTCGTAGTCGAGCCCGAGGCCATCGACATCAAAGGACTCTACGACAGCGGGTACATGAGAAAATAAGCACAGTGGCTGTCCCCGAACTTCTGCGCTCGGTCAGAATCGGCCGCCCACTCCGGCATCGTCCTGCTCAGACCAACTCGGCTCCCGTGGCGTAGAATTTCCTCGGACAAGGTATGCGACCGCGAAGTACGTGATCATGACCGGAGCCAGAGCAAAAACGGTTGTGGACATGACGGCTGCTGCGGAACCGATCTGTTTGATAATGAGCTGCGCGATCAGAACGATGGCCGCCAGGATCCCGACCGCCGTAGGATGGGGTCCCAAGAAACGAGTCTGAAAAAACCGAAGAACTGTCCCAAATACGAACATACCGATCACGACACTGGCGACGCCGAAATTCAGATAGAGATCGCCGATGAAGGTCGGGCCCGTATAGGAAGAGATATGGGCTCCGGAGCCATAGGTGTCCGTGATCCATTGGCCAAGTGTGATTTCCGGTTTCCCAGGCCATAGAAGGCGGGGAATGAAAGCAACGGGAAACAAGGCCAAGGTTCGACCCTGCTGGAAGGGAGAGACGGACGGCGTATCACGAACAATCACGGACTCGATACCGATGCCGTCAAGGCGAGCAGCCGTCGCAGTTAAACCGTCCCCCAGGTAGCCCCCCGCGCGAGAACTCGAAAGAAATTCGGACAGTACGCCTAACGTCTGACCGGGATCGCTCAGAACATCGACGATCGTGAGCGTATTCGCTCTGAGGATGTCCTGGCGATAGAACTGTGCAACCGGATACAGCATCGCCAGAGCCATCGTCCCCGCAACGATCCAGCGTGCTCGAAATCGGCCGCCGAGGAGCATGGCAGTGAAGACTACAACGGCGGGAACGATCAATGTGGCCGTCTTCGAGCCGGTGAAGAAGCCAAGAAGACTGCTGACGGGCACTGCGATACAGAGCATGATCAAGGCGATGCGCGAGCGGTGCCGCAAGGCGGCCACTGCAAGAAGAGCGTTTCCGAATATCACGGAAGAACCGATCATGCTAATGAAACCGCTTCCGAGCGCGGCAGGGATGAGTCCCAACGCTCCCGATATCGTGACGACCCAGCCGAGGACGAGCATCATCGCAGCCACGATGACGATCACTTCCGAAGGCCAGTCTCTCGACTTACGCCGCTCGATCTCTTGATCGCTCAGCCGTAACGGCAGAACAGCGTATCCGAGAAGCAAGCTCAGAAGTCCGAGTAATGCGACTGCTTGACCTGCCACGATGTCCGGCGGGAAGAGACTGGCATAGGCGACGCCCGGCGGGTCCGTAGGCATCCTCACAATGGCGTAGTGAGTAAAAATCGGTAGGCCGAAATGAACAATGAACAACAGGCAATAGAGCGTCAGGAGCATATGCCGGCGTTCGGCCGGGCGCGCCTGATCGAGAATGACGGGAATCAAGGCGATCGTGGTCGTCAGCAGAGCCAGTCCAATCATGGCGTAACGGTCGCGTGAGTACCCCAGCGCGAGTGTCAGAGCGAAAATTAGAAATCCAGCAATCGGCAAGCAAGCTAATAACACCATGGCACGCTGCGGATTGGCGCGACCGGCCCCGCTAATAATTGGTTGCCCGGCGCTCACGTCAGACCAACCTCTCGATTAAACCGGACTGCATCGCATCAATCCTCACTAGCTCGGCGGATGACATCGATTCGAGCGTAGCGAGACAAGCCAGGGTCGCTCCAAGCGATTCGTGAAGGGACATGATCGGACCCGATCCCTCTGTTAGAGCGCGACAGAACGACTCGACCGCGTTCGATTGTCCCTTGTCCTGGTTCAGACCACGAACCCGCTTGCCTCCCGGTAAGGTCGTTACCCGGAAATTGTCGCAGACTGCGCTCCGCCCATCCGCATGAACTTCCCATCGCTCCTTCGGCAGTTCGGAACTCGCATTCGCAAGATATGAAATGCTCGCAGTCGAGCCGTCGGTATAGGAGTAGAGCGCCATCATGGAATCATCCGATTCGGGATTCCGCCCAAGGGCACGCGCCTGCACACCCAAGGGCGTATCGCCCACGAGATAGTTGCAGAGATCAACGAAATGGCAGACTTCGCCGATGATGCGACCGCCTCCGACCTTCGGATCCGTGATCCAGGTCCCGGTTGGCGTCGCCCCGGCAGCAATCACGTATTGAATCGCCATCGGTCCCGCCCGCTTGGCAAACGCCTCTCGCACAGCGCGCGCATGAGAAGAGAACCGACGGTTGTACCCAACCATCAACAGGCCGTCGGTCTCGTCGACGGCTCGCGCAACCGACTGCACTTCCTCGAAGGTGAGTCCGACGGGCTTCTCCAGCCATACGGCCTTGCCCGCTCGAAGCGCTGCTTCGGCCAGAGCGGCATGCGTGTCGTGCTGGGTCGTGATGAAGACGAGATCGACCGAATCGTCCGCGAACACGTCGCCGGGATCGGTTCCCGCGGACGCGAAACCAAAGCGTTCCGCAGTCCGCTTCGCCGAGGGACCCGTCGACGTCACGATCGTACGCCCCGTGACCCCGGGCGTCTTGGCGAGAATCGGTAGCAAGACGGCCTTGCCATAATTCCCTGCGCCGATGAAGGCAGCGCCGAGTTCCCCCGACTTCTTCGGACTCTTCGTCCGAATCCCCGACGGGATGTCCCTCGTACGTGCGCGGTCAACCTCTTCCAAATATTTGAACACCGCGGCGAGTGCTTTGCGCTCGCCCTTCGCCAACCGCTCATAGGTCTCGGGGGCATTCAGAAATTCGACGGTCTCGACGTCCATCTTCTTGGGATCGATCGTGCCCTTCCCAGCCAGATCTAGAAAGGCCTGAAGATTTCGCTGCTCGGTCCATCGCACATAGGCGATCGGATAATCGAGCCCGACTTCCTCATAGCGCCGATCATAGCGACCCGGCCCATAGGACATGCTCATGCGGAGCTCGAGTTCCTTCTCGTAGAATGTCCTGCGGTCGAGGTCCATCGCGGTTGCACCGACGGCAACGACACGCCCCTTGTGGCGACACAATTCTGCCGCCAGCTGAAGAGGCGCCGAGCTATCGGAAGCCGCTGTGACGATGACGATGTCCGTCCCGTGCCCGCCGGTCGCCTGAGCCAGCCGTTGTTCGTGATCGTCCCCGGGTGCGGCACCCCAATCCATCCCCTGCTCGAGCGCCTGGGCGATTCGCTTGGGATCGAGATCGACGCCGTAGACGCGACATCCATTGGCCAGCAGGAGTTGTACAGTCAGTTGGCCGATCAATCCGAGGCCGATGACCGCCACGACTTCACCGAGCGTCGGATCTCCGACGCGAAGTCCTTGCATCGCGATTGCGCCCAGAGTTGCGAATGCAGCCTTGTCGAGACCGAGGTTCTCGGGAACATGCGCAGCCAGATTCTCGGGTACGACGATCAACTCGGCATGGTTCGCATAACCCGCGCCCGCACACGCGACTCGATCCCCCGGTGCGAACGCAGTCACACCCGGTCCAACTTCCAGAACGATCCCCGCGCTCGCATAGCCGAGAGGCTGCGGCGCATCGAGCCTATTCATCACCGTCCGGTAAGTGGGAAGCGGGCCTTCCTGACGTAATTTTCGCGTCACCTGCTTGACTAGATCGGGCCGACTTCTGGCTTTGCCTAACATCGACTTGCGTGCGAAATCCATCGCCATCTTTTCCGTACCCGGAGACATCACGGAATGGACGTTACGCACGAGCACCTGACCCGGCCCAACTGCGGGCGCCGGAACGTCGACGAGCTCCAGTGAACCCGTTCGCGCATTCTGCAAAATCTGCTTCACCCAAAAACTCCCAGCGATGAGCGGTTAATCCGCGTCACGCTCCACATGCCCAACCCATCCCGCGTGCGGAACGAAGCCGCGTTCCCACGAAATTTCTTCGAGAGTCCGCTCTCGCACACTCTCGGCCCCGATCACCATTTCACCGACACGTACTTCTTCACTCGACCTGATCGCCGTGATTCGTGGCCCGGAATCGTTCATCGGCTCACGCAGCTTTGCGAGCTTGTTCTCGTCAAATCCCATCAAGCGAACCGCAAGACAATCCACCGCGACCGGGTCGGTGCCCGCCAGGATCGCGCCAAGGGGAACATCACCCGGCGCAAGCGGCCCCTCACCCTCGCCGGCGAGTACGCCATCGATAATGGTGAGCACCGTTCGAACGGGTGCCTCCGCGTCCAGATGCAATCCGTCGCGATCGCTGTAGTAGAGACATCGATTCAGATCGCAACACATACGCCAGGTCGTTCGATTTCCATACCAATTGCCGCTGCGAATGAAGGTATCTCCACGGGTAGCGGACTCGACGCGGCGAAAGAGTTGGAAGAATTTCAGACCGAGCCCGCGTGCGAGCAGTGGCCGAGCAATTTCAGTGGCGCGACTTCTCAATCGATCGATGAGCTTGCTTTCAGGAAACTCATCACCGCCGTCGTCTACAGATCCCAAACTGTGATGGGGCAGCCAATTCTTGTCGCCGTTGATGCCGACGAGATTTTTGAGTGCCAGAGTCACACCGGTCTTCTTGTGCGTCTTGAGCTTCGGCAGATTGATGACCAGGTCTGCGGACAAAACCGTTTCGCTGAGCAGGTAGGCGTTGCGCCCACCACTATGATGCTCCGCCGTGGGCCCCGGATCGTAGTCCGCCCCACGGAAGCGATTCGGGTCGAGACCCGACCCCGTAAAGAAACTCTTGTCGCCGAGATCCACGGCTCGATAGCCCTTGGGATCACCGGGAAGAACTTTGCGATCCTGAATAATCCCGTCTTTGAAGACGACGGCTTCGCGTCGAAGGTCGATGATTTCGAATTCTCGTCGCAGCGTTTCTTCGTAGACGGCAACGATCTCGTCGAGACCCGCGATGCGTCGGACCTCATCGAAGTCACAATCCATCTGCGGCGCTTCGGCAATGGCAACGCTGCCGTCCGGCCCCGCGGCGATCATCGCGTAGTCGGCGACCGCACGAATAACGGATCCATGCGTGATCACACTGTCGACGGTTCCGCCACGGCCATCGTCGGCGGGATTCCAATGACGAATGAGATTCGGCTTGAGGATAATGCGCTTGCCAGGTCCGACCAGTTCACCGATCGGATTCCAATCCTCTTGACCGAAATGCTCTGCATCGAGGCCCAGACCAAAGAGCGCCGACCGAACGGCTGCGTAGACTTCGTTCATCGGCCCCGCACAGGCTTCTTCGCCTAATAAACGAGCCACTTCGGGATAGCTCTTCCCGGGACCCCAGGGCGCAGAAATTCCGTGATAGCTCGGTCGGCAACGAGCCAGTCCAACGCGCATCATTCGCCGATTCCCCCAAACGATTCACCCGTCGCTTTTCCCACGGACGATTTGACCGCCCGAAATTTACCATTGGCTTCGCGCGGAATCTCATCAACGCGAAGAAGTTCTACGCGAATTTCCGTGCCGAGCCGAGAATGGATCTCCTTCAACAAGTTTTTCTCCGCCTGCCCACCAAAAGATGGACGCACCACCATTCGGACCTGGATCGAGGACACATCGTCCTGAACGATCTGGGCCTCGCCGATGTCGAGTTGATCCTTGAAGATGTGGTCGAGACGGCCCACCCATCGACCATCTGGCGTCACGATATAATCCTCGACGCGCCCATCCACATCCAGGAAGACGTCCCCGGGTCGACCGCAGGGACAAGCATGCTTGGATCGAGTTCCAACATCACCCACCCGATACCGAATGAAGGGCGTCGCGTCATTCCCGAGTCCCGTCACCAACAGGGGCCCGCGCACGAAGTCGTCGGTCTCCTCTTGTATGTCGATCTCGACGATGCCGAACTCCATATCGAGATGGAGTCGACCCTCGGTGCAGCCGGTCATCGAAACAACGAATTCGCTGGTTCCATAGCGATCGAAAATCGGGGCTCCGAAAGCTTCTTCGATCACTTCTCGATGAAATGCCAACAGCGATTCCGATGAGGGGAAGATGGCCTTGAGCTGACCTTTGGGCAGCGTGCGACCAGAGTCGATCATCGCGCGACCGAGCAGATGAAACGAAGAGGGATAGCCCTGCATATAGACGGCGGGCGTCGAATGGATGGCTTCGATATACGCGGGCAGATTCTCTTTTGTCATGTGGTAAAGCGAAAAAAGGGTCTGCCCTCCCCAGACATTATGTCGCCAGAACGGAGGACCCTTTTGCCGCAGCGGCACCAGCAGTTGACCGCCAAAGGAGAGATGCCGATCGTCCAACTCGATTCCCTGCCAGCGTCGAAGTCGCCAGACCGCCGCGTATTCTTCCGCGAGCGCCTCGCTCGTATACCAGAGCGGCAGCGCACTTCCCGTCGTTCCGCTGGTCTTGCCCTTGAAGAGCCGCTCGCTTGGAATGTCTGAGGCGATAAAAGATTCGGGTGCGTCTCGGTAGTCTGTTTTCTCGAGAATGGGAAATGTTCCGAGGATCTCTTCGATCCCCTTTGCGGCATCGACCTGGGGTTCGGGCTCGGGCAAGTGCATTTCTTGATAGTGCGGAACAAAGCGGCGAGCGCGACGTACGAGTTCAATCAAGCGATCTTGCTGAATTTCCCTCAACGCTTCGCTGGAGCTCATTCCTGTCTCACACCACTGCGTGAGGACATCATCGAAATAGGGCGTGAACCGTGCACGGGCGCGCTGTCTTCCCGCCCATGTACAGGCAAGATTCTGCAGAGGGATCGGCAGCCTTCCATAGACGGACTCAGTGTTCATGACCGAGCTTCCACTTCGACATCGCCCTTGTCGATGCGAATCTCTGCGACGATTGGAAGGTGGTCTGAAGCTTTCCGGGCAGCCGGCGACTCGTGATGCTTGACTTCGACGACGGATGCTCGATGAGCATATATTCGGTCGAGCGCCAGGATCGGTCTGGCCGCCGGAAAGCTCGGTGGCCAATTGACGTTATGGTGCAGGTTCAGATTATCTTCGAGCTGTTTCGATCCCTTGCATTTTCGCCAAGCATTCATATCGCCTAACAAGATGGAGGGGCCAGTGCTCATCTGGGGATGATTGAGCAGCGATTGCACTTGACGCTGACGCGTGCGGTCGACGAGAGACAAATGGGTCGCGACGATCCCGAGAACGGCGCCGGCATGACCCACCTGGGCGGCCAGCGCGCCACGTCGCTCGAAGCGCGAATGCGATATATCGATGACCGAAATGGCAGTGATCGGGAATCGGGAGAGAATCGCGTTTCCGAGCTCTCCCCGGCGATGGCGACGGGTCACGGCGAAGGCGAGATAGAGGTCGAGTTCCTCGCAGAGCTGGCCGAGCGGATCCTCCCCCTCGGACTCAAGAGGACGAAGCACTTCCTGCAGGGCAATCACGTCCGCATCGAGTTCGGAAATCACGAAACCCGCGCGGGCGACATCGGGCTTGCTTCGCCCATTGCTGCCCTGCCACCGATGGACGTTGTAGGTCGCGATACGCACTGAATCGGACATGGTGACTGGTGTTATCGGCCGTCTGGGGCTCATAACGAAGCTTAAATGCGGTTCGACCAGCGTCGGGAGCGAAGCCACGACTCGCTCACGCGCCTGATTGCTGAGACCCCGAACGCGAGCGACCGAGTTCTTCCCCGCCCTCCGAGCGATCTGGCCGGCCGTGTTCGTGGCGTCTCGAGCGATGCTGCCCGCCCGAACCGACTGCTCCCGAAGGCGTTCTGCGGTTGTTCCGTCCCGCTGGGAATTATGACTCCGTTTTCTCGGCTTGCGCGGCCTTCGCGATGACGGCACGTCTTTCCTCCGCCTCTTGGACGCCTGATTTGCAAGCCTTGAGACCCACACTCGGCCACACGATCTAAGTTAGCCTGTGACACCACCCAGGCAGGGAACGTCTCTGCCTGATTGCGTGGCCCCGTCCTGGGCCGCGACTGGATCAAAAGCTCCGAAATACCTAATTTTCAACGGATGACGCCGCAAAAGATGATGAAAAGCGTGATTCGACAGCACGTCATTTGAGACGTCCATCACCCAAATTTCCGGGCGCATATCCACCCTCCCCTCGGGTATGACCAGCCAATGCTGCGCATTTCGATTTTGCGCATCGCCTGTCGGTGGGGCCTCGATCGATCGGACCCGGTTCGCAGCGGAGACTAGCCCATTCAGCCGATGCCCTTCGGGGACAACACCAGACCAATGATTCGGCCGTCTTCCATCAACACGCCACGAACACCGAACCCGCCCGAGCCCAGAACCCCAATCGCGCGATCTCATCACGATCGCTGAGCCGTGCAGAATTCTCGTCCTGCCCTCGGCGCGAAACCGGGAGCGCAACTGGCGAAGGACCGACCATCCGTTGGTCCCTTGGCCATTGGCCCGTCCCAAAAGCATGGAACGAGGCTCGAACATGTCTGGCTGGCACTCGCCGGTTTGGTGGCCAATGAAAATGCCTGGAAGATGAACCTCCAAAAACATGCCCCTGCGAATCACGTTCTCTTTTCGAGCACACCTTTCACGGCAGAACTCTCGCGATGTCGGAGCGGACGGATCGACCCGAGTATCGAGATGGGCTGCCGCTGCATCACAAAGTGCATCCCTTGCATCGAAGCGGGCGTGCTGTTTCAGACGACGGGTTCGAGTGAAAGAAAAGGGGGACGCCGCAATGGAGGATTGAGAGTCGTTCGCAGCTGCGGTCTATTCTCGAGGAACGTCTCGGTCGAGCACGGTCTCGCGATCACTCCGCCGCGCATTCGCAATCGCTTCATCGCAGATCTTGCGAATCGCATTGGACAACACGGGAAGCACCGAGTCCGAGGTGTTGTACCCGTCGTGGCGCCGGATATACGCCTTGAGGCGGCTAACCACAACGAGAACATCGTTGTTAGGGTCGCCGCTCGCACGAGGAGATCCCGAAGATCCGCGCTTCTTTCGCGGCGCACCGTCGGGAGGATCCGGGGTGGCTGGCGCGCGTTCTTCGACGGCCCACGCTTCGCGATGACGCTCCGTCGGAAGATGAATCTCCCAACAGTCCACCGAACAGAAGACGAGTGCCGTTCGCTTACGATTGCAGGTCGACACGCTGCAGACCCAGTAAATGCTGTTGAGCGCGATGTCGTTCTTGCAAGCGCTACAGCGTCGCCATCGATCCGACATTTGCGTCATTTCCTTTCAAATCCCACGGTCCCACCGCCCTGCTTCCCTCGGGTCCAATCCCGCCTGGCCGACCCTATTCTCGAGCGAGCGTGGTGTGCGAACAATTGCGTCGTCCGAGCGGCGACGTCGAGTCATGCGGGCGAACCGTCAGGTTCAGAATAGAAAAGTTCTTCGGTTCGAAGCAAGTGGCAGAATGTCCGAAATACTCGTATCCACGGGTTTCGGAGCTATTCTGTAAGACCCCCAGATGTCGACGAAAGCCAGCTGGGAGCCATCGGTCAAAACTGTCGTGGAGCGCCCAACCGCCTGTGCTCGAACTGAGTCTTTCGCCGCTTGCCATCCTCCTTGGATGTGTCCTCCTCTATCTCGGAGGCGACATGCTCGTCTCCGCCTCGACTTTCATCGCAGACCGAATCGGCATGAGCCCCATCGCCATCGGCGCCACGGTCGTCGCCGTCGGCACCAGCGCGCCAGAACTGTCCGTAAGTCTCGATGCCGCGTTCTCTGGACATAGCGACGTCTCCGTAGGGAATATCGTTGGCTCGAACGTCTGTAACATCATCCTCGTGCTCGGTCTCTGTGGGCTCTTCTCCCGACTTCGACCCTCGCGAGAGATCGTCCGCATCGACTTTCCGATCTTGATCGTCGTCTCCGCCATTTTCACTTGGATGATTCATGATCAATTGATTTCGCGCATCGAGGGAATCATCTTGATGCTCGGATTGATCGTTTACGTCGTCTGGAATCTTCGACGCGCCGGCGAAGATTCTGATATCGAAGAATTCCTGACAGAAGAAGTTACCGAAGCATTAGGTGAAGACCGGAGCGATTGGATCAAGCCGGCGAGTCGGGCCGTCGCGGGAGTTTTTTTTCTCGGCCTCGGCGCTCAATGGCTGGTCAGCGGATCCCTTCAAGCTCTCAAGCCCTTCGAGCTGAGCGAAGCCGCCATCGGGCTGACCGTTATCGCCCTCGGCACGAGCGTTCCCGAGATCGGCACTTCGATCATCGCCGCCCGACAGGGCCACGGAGATCTTGCCGTCGGCAACGCCATCGGATCCTGCGTCTTCAACGTATTAGGCGTCCTCGGATTCACAGCAAGCGTCAAGCCACTCGTAGCAACAGATGTGAGCGTCATCGACGGGGCCGTCCTGATCGCGGTCAGCCTCGCTGGGCTTCTTCTCTTCGCACGTCCCGAAGGCATCGGACGAGTCCAGGGCGGCATCATGGTCAGCGCATATACGCTCTATGTCGCCGGTGCACTGATTATTCAGACTTGAACATCCCAGAGGCGCTAAAGCCGTGGCAGCACATCACTCGCCAGGGTTTCTAGGGATTCCCAGGCATGCTCTATAGGCAGCCCGCCGCAGAGCGGCTGCATCATCAAGATTCCGTGCTCCTTGATCTCGGCAAGCGCTTCATCGGGCGTAAAGATTCGATAGCTCCCGTTGGCCGCACGTAATTCGTCGACCGTCATCGCGTCACTGCGAGTCGCCGACTGGATCTCCTCCCCCATCCAGGCAGCGTAGGCCTTCGCATCATGCAGCAGGTGCGGTCCCCACTTCGCCCAAGCCTCGTCGGGATCCCGCGACACGAACGCGGACATCGCCAGCCCCGGCTTCGGGTTGAAAAAGAGGCCCGGTGTTTGTCCTTCGGCCTCGCATGCGTCGCGATACTGCGATTCGAGGTTCTCGTTGCCACCCATCGCAATCATGCCCATACCAAGGCGCGCCGCCCTCCGTGCACTCGCCGCAACGCCGCCACCCATCATCATCGTCGGTCCACCCGGCGTCTGCGGAATTGGGGTCACGCGAACATCTCGCCCTTCGAACGAGAAGGATTCACCCGTCCAGGCCTGCCGCATCACGCGAATACACTCTTCGAGTCGGCGGCCTCGGCCCGAGAACGTGCGACCCAGCATCGCGTATTCCGACTCCACGTAACCAATCGCGACAACATAAGAAATCCGCCCGCCAGAAACGAGGTCGAGCACCGCCATCTGCTCAGCCAATTCGATCGGATCGTGCAAGGGCACGATGAGCGCCGCGACTTGAATCGGCAGGGTCGTCGTTCTGGATGCGAACGCACTGGCCATCACCAGGGGTGCCGAAAGGTAACCATCAGAGGATCCGTGGTGTTCGCAGACCTGAAGCGACAGACAGCCGTTCGCCTCACCCCAGCTGGCCATTTCCAGCGCACAGCGATAGAGGTCCGAAGGGGGAGCACCGAAACTCGGTGCACGCATGTCGAATCGCATCGTAAACATGGGCCAACTCCTTCCTTCTCTTCCCCAAAGCCGGCAATTTCTCGCGAACGAACTCGCGCTGGGGGAAAAACCAGCCCCAACCTCATAGAAGCGACAGAACCTGCATGCTCATCGTCATTTGCCAGACTGATTCGCGCAGCCGCCTGCTATGCCTATGATACGATGCCTCACTGAAGGACGGACTGCTTCCTGGTTTCCATCATCGACACGCGCTGATCCGACCAGGCTTTCTCGTGACTCAGGAGAATCTGCGTGAGTAGAATCAAGGGCCCGATCAAAGCTTCAGATCTAATGGTGAAAGCACTCGAGAACGAGGGCGTCGAATACATCTTTGGAATTCCCGGTGAGGAGAACCTCGACTTCCTCGAGAGCCTTCGCGACTCGAAAATCCAGCTGGTCATCACCCGCCACGAACAGGGCGCTGGCTTCATGGCCGCCACCATCGGACGGCTGAGTGGAAAGATCGGCGTCTGCCTCTCGACCCTCGGACCCGGCGCAACAAATTTCGTGACCGCCGCCGCCTATGCCCAACTCGGCGCGATGCCGATGATGATGATCACGGGCCAGAAGCCGATCATGACGAGCAAACAAGCGCGATTCCAGATCATCGATGTCGTCGAAATGATGGGCCCGGTCACCAAGTACGCCCGCCAGATCGTTCATGGCGCCAATATTCCATCGACGATTCGCGAAGCCGTCCGACTCGCAGAGGAAGAAAGGCCGGGCGCGGTCCATCTCGAGTTGCCCGAAGACATCGCTGCCGAAGAGGTCGCCGAGCCCTTCCTCTTCCCATCTGCCGCTGCTCGCCGGCCGGCCGCCGAAGCCAAAGCGGTCGCGCAAGCCATCAAGATGATTGAGCAGGCGCGTCACCCTCTACTTCTCGTCGGAGCGGGCGCCAATCGCAAACGCACGAGCAATATGCTCAAACAGTTCGTCGAACTGACCGGAATCCCGTTCATCTGTACGCAGATGGGCAAGGGCGTCATCGACGAGCGGCATGACAATTACATGGGAACAGCGGCGCTCTCGGATAACGACTCGGTCCACGACGCGACTTCGGCCGCCGACCTCATCATCAATGTCGGCCACGATGTGATCGAAAAGCCACCCTTCTTCATGACAGACGGTGGCTTCAAGGTTCTGCATGTGAGCTTCGCATCGGCCGCCGTGGACGCGATCTACTTCCCCCAACAAGAACTCGTCGGTGATATCGCTAACGCCATCTGGCAGATCAATGAGACGATCAAGGTCCAGGACCATTGGGATTTCTCGACTTTCCAGACGGTCCAGAAACAGGTCGAACAGCACACGACGGAGAAGTCGGATGATCCGTCCTTTCCCCTCATTCCCCAGCGATTCGTCGCCGACGTTCGCAAGGCGATGCCCGATGACGGCATCATCTGCCTGGACAACGGCATGTACAAAATCTGGTTCGCGCGCAATTACAAGGCGTACCAGCCCAACACGATTCTTCTCGACAATGCGCTGGCCACGATGGGTGCAGGCTTGCCTTCCGCGATCGGCGCATCGTTCGTCTACCCGGATCGAAAAATCCTGGCGATCTGTGGCGATGGTGGTTTCATGATGAACTCGCAGGAACTCGAAACCGCCGTCCGCATGGAGCGCAATGTGACGACGCTGATTCTGAACGACAATTCCTACGGCATGATTCGCTGGAAACAGGGAACCGCAGGCTTCAAGGACTGGGGTCTCGAATTTGGAAACCCCGATTTCGTGGCCTACGCCGAGAGCTATGGCGCCAACGGATACCGGGTCGAGAAGACAGACGACCTTCTCCGTCTCCTTGAAAAGTGCCTCTCCGAGGGCGGCGTCAACGTGATCGAAGTCCCCATCGACTACGCCGAGAACGCCAACCTGACCCCGAAGAGCTGATTTAGTCGCGAGCTGACTCGGGCATGGGCGGCAGCGGATCACCTTCGATCCCGCAGAGCGCAAGACTCTGCTGCCAGAGCCGCTCACTCAACTCCGCATCGAATTCGAGGGGCTTCGCGCGCAGCTTGAGCGATCGGTAGTACTGACCGGAGATCTCAGCCAAATCCGGATCGGTGGCGACCATGAGCGCCGTTCGCGCGGCTCGGCGAGCACTCGGGAAGAGTTTCTGGATCATGGGTCGGGCGAGTCGATAGGCAAGTCCCGGATTATTCGCACCAATATTCGAAGCGACCGGTCCGGGATCGACGGCGTTCGCGACGACCTTCGAATTGCGCAACCTCCGACTCAATTCAATCGTGAAGTAGAGAATCGCAAGCTTCGACTGGCTGTAGGCCTTCGCGAGGTTGTATCCATTTTCAAGCTGAAGATCGTCGAGATGGATGCGGCCCACGCGATAGGAATCCGACGAGATGTTCACGATCCGAGCGGGTGCGCTCTTTTCCAGCCGCGACAAGAGCCCAAGCGTCAAACGAAACATCGCAAGATAGTTGACGGCAAGAGTGAGTTCTAAGCCGGCCTCATTCGTCTCGCGCTTGAGACCGACGAGGCCCGCGTTATTCACCAGGAGATGGAGTGGCCGCCCGCTTGCCAGAATCGTTTCAATCGCGAGGTCGATCTCTTCCCCGGATCCCAGATCGGCGAGGATGACTTCCGGCGGCTTCGCACTCCCCCGCCCGTCACGCCGATCAACGTTTGCCTTGGCAATTTCATCTTGAACGGCGAGCGCCTTTTCACGATTGCGAGCCAACAAGATGAGATCTGCGCCACGGGCCGTCAGGTCGAGGGCCATCGCCTTTCCATGACCATCCGTCGCGCCGGTGATCAGACAAACACAACCCTGCATATCTGTTCCCGTCATCTCAGTTCGATTCCTTTTCGATCCCAAAGCACTCCCGATAGCCCTTGAATCTCGCATCGAGTTCATCGGCATCGAGGCCGAAGTCGGCGAGCGCATAACGATGCCGTCCATATTTATGCTGTGGGTTGCCCTCAAGCCAGCCTTCGACGCGACCTCCGGACTCCGCCGTCCACTCCAGATCCGCAAAGGTATGGATCCGCTTCATCTGCGCCTTTGGATCTTCGATCAGATCCTTGTAATGAACATCCAGAACCGAATCCGTCGGCGTGCTCTCCCGAGCCGCCATGGCGCGCTCGGCGGAATTCAACATTTGGTTCGCGATTCGGCGCCCGACCTTTTGGGGATCCACTCGCTTCGCCAGCATGGCTCCCGCATGAACCATCATGCTGCTAAAGGAGGCGACGACCACGAGTGGATCGCGATGCGTCTGAATCACTTTCGCATCGGGAAAGACATGCAACAGCACGTCGAGATTTTCCTGATGGTGCGGTGTTTTCCCGAGATAGCGACCGGGTTTTTGCCAGAGAAGCAGCTGGATCAGCCGCCTAACGTAAAGGTACGCGGGCTTCTGATCGATTTCGCGAATCCACTTCGCGTACCGGGGAACTTCGAGTGATGCGTCGATGGCGGGACTGGTGAAGGTCACATCGAAGAGGAAGACATCTTCTTCCGGCGCCTGCGCTTCGATCGGATGGATCGCGAAAAGCGCCGGCGACATGTACTTCATGCCTCGTTCCGCTCGCAGTGCTTGTGCATTTCGCACGGCAATGCCCATGGGATCGCTCTTTTCAAGGGCGCCGAGGGGAGCGGGATTGAGCGCTTCGGCGGCAGTGAGCGCGCGTAACTCGGGGGCCTGGCTAAGTAGACGATGGAGCTTTGTCGTTCCCGTGCGCTGCATGCCCGTAATGAAGACTGGGGCCTCGACCGACTGTTCTCGAATCTCCGGATGCAGGCCTTCGAGGGCCTGCATCCGGAGCCGACATTCGAGGACTCGCACGATACTGCTCCGCATCACCGCTTCGCCCAGGAGATGAAGATCTGCCTCCTCCCGAACGGCGCGGAGAAGCGCGCGCATCGAATGTCGGAATTCCTCGTCTCCGAACTCATGCAGACCCGTCCGCTTGCGAGCGGCTTCGATCAACTTCTCTTCACGAAATTTTGGCCTCGGAAGGCCCAATAGCGTCGCGAACTGCCATGCTCCAAGTGCTATGCGCACCGGCATTGGGAAATTTGGCGCCCGCAGGCTCACTGGGACAAACCGACGATCTCGGACCGCTTCATCACCCGCGTCTGCGGCTGCGGATGATCCTTCGCACGAATCCACCGGAAGCACATGGTGCCCCGAGCATGACCGACTGTAGTGATCCAATTCGACACGCCCGGATCCTCGTGAGCCACCACGATTCGAAGTGATCCGTCCGACGCGTACTCGGCCGTGTGCTTGTTCACATGAATCTGATAGAAGCGATAATCCAGAGACTCCATCCAGTGATTGTCCAATTGAAAATTCCAGGACTCGCATTCTGGCGGCATCACTTCGATCACGAGTGCGTCCTCGGGACCGAGTTCCCAATAGCTGTGGTAATAACAAATATTGGGATCGCCCCCGGCCCCCATCGAAATCGCATCATCAAATTTTGGGAGCTGGTTGCTATGCGCGCGAAAACCCTGGGCCCATGTCGAGAAAAGTGATGAGCAAGCCACGACGAGGCCAGAGGCCTGAGCCAGGCGACGATCCAGGGATTCTGCCGTCAGAGGCGCGGGCCGCCCGTCACCGCCAATGCGCTCGATCGTCAAGTTCGCGGGAATTTCCGTCTCACGATCTTGATAGGTCTGACGCACGATGACCGCATTCGTTTCCGGCGTCATCCGAAGCCAGTTTTCGGGCTTCGGCTCGCAGCTCAAATGGATCTCGAAGTTTCCGCCCGCGTCGATCTCGAGAGTCGTCGCATCAAGATGTCCACCCTGTTCGGAATCACCACTCGAAGCCACCCCAGCGGATTGCGTTGCGAAGTCGAGATAGTGGATGGTACCGCGCTGACCGCGGATGATGTAATCCAGATCGCCGCGAAGCGAGGCATGCTGATAGTAGTTGTCGGGATTGTCCGCGCCGATCTTCGCCGTCTCATGAACCGGTCTATGCAAGACAGGGGCGAGTGGGTCTGCATATTCGACGAAGGTCTCGAGCGCCGCGCGCGTGAGACGGCTGAGATATCGAAATCCCTCCGCGCGATCCAGCGAATTCGAAGGCGAGCCCTCGGCCAGAATCGTCTGACCTGCGCCCTTCAGCGCATCGCAAAAATCCTCCCAGGATTTTCCGGTCATCAATCGATCGTACGATGAAACTTCACTCATGGTCTGATGATCTCCTCTGCGAATGACGACCCGTACCGCCAGCCAGGAGACGATAATGCCAAGACGCCCGCGTGGCATGGCCACGACGATCATCGCGGAACGAGGCTCCAAATCGATCTGCTAAGGTCGTCGACCATGTCCAAACCGAGAATCTTCATCGATGGTCACGCCGGAACCACCGGCCTGCGCATCCGCGAATGGCTCGCCTCGCGAGACGATCTCGACCTATGGACGCTCGCCGAATCGGAGCGGAAATCCGAATCCGCCCGCAAGAAGGCGATCGCTCTATCGGATCTCACAGTCCTCTGCCTGCCCGATGAAGCAGCAGTTGCGGCCGCGGGCTGGGCCGAGGAGGCCGGTGCACGCCTGATCGACGCCAGCTCCAGCCATCGCGTGTCCGAGGGCTGGGTCTACGGACTCCCTGAACTCAACCCGAGTCAGCGAGAATCGATTCGAGAGGCCCGGTGTGTCACGAACCCCGGCTGTTATGGCTCGGCCTTCGTCGCCTTGGTGCGGCCTTTGATCGATTCCAAGCTTCTGAAGACAGATGCGGCTCTTTCGATTCATGGTCTATCCGGGTATAGCGGCGGCGGGAAAACGCTCATCGAACGCTGGGAATCCCCAGATGGCAAGCGCCTTTCCCTGCCTTTCGAGGCACCCTACGCCCTCGAACGAATCCACAAGCACATTCCCGAAATGCATCAATATTCGGGCCTGCGAAACGCACCGCAATTCGTCCCTGCCGTGGGCCCCTTCAAATGCGGCATGCGAGTCGAAGTCCCGCTCCATCAATCTTTCTTGAAGAGCGGCTCTGATCCGGAGAAGTCGGGTGAGCAAATCCAGCAAGCGCTCGCCGATCGCTATCACGATGAGCCATTCCTTGGGGTGGCCGCGTACCAGGGATTCAAACCCGTTGACGATTTCCAGCTCGATCCAACGAGCCTGAATGACACGAACCGGATGGAGTTGCATGTCCTTCCGAACCAGGGCGGCCATGTCGTCCTCGTCGCTCTGCTCGACAACCTCGGCAAGGGCGCGTCCGGCGTAGCCATCCAATCGCTGAACCTGATGCTGGGGCTCGGCGAGGCTACGGGCCTTCCGGCCTAGAACCGCCCCGGACCCTCCGACGCATCACCGGGAACCGAATCCTCCCGCCATTCTGGTCCCCTTCGAATCCACATTCGACGCTTGTGTGAACGCCTTCACAGTTGAAAAGCAGGAAACCTTCGTCCAGCTCTATCGCTCACTCGGATCCTATGAAGGACGATCGAGTCTGCTCAGCTGGACCTTCGGCATCGCACACAATGTCTGCTCGCGATGGATGGTCGGTGGCAAGAATGTCCGTGAACTCGATGAGCACCGGGTCGAATCAGCGATTGAACGTCGGGTCGACGCGGCTCGCGTCCTCGATCGCTGCGGCGAAGTCCTCAGCGCCTCACGCCAGCCTGCCCATCAGGAGATCTTCCATCTCCGCTACGGCGAAAGCCATTCGATTCGCATCATCGCGTCCAAGGTTGGAAAAACGAACGAAGCGGTCAAGATCAGCCTGCGCCGCAGTCGAGCCGCCATGGCGGATGGCGTTCCCCAGTTGGGTTCGATCCTCGATGACTTTGCGCAGAGTGCGTGACGCGCTCAGCCAAGACCCGCGCGCAGAAGAGGAAGCGCTCGCTCCGTACCCATCGTCGTCAGCAAGGTCGTGAGCTTCGGCCCCTTCTGGCGTGCAATCAACAGATCGTAGGCATAGGGGTAGAAGTCTTGCGGCTTGAGCGACGTACCCCCGCATAACGTCTTCAAATGAGGAACGAGCTCGGCCTCGGAAATATCCGGACTCGCTTCGAGAATCGAAACCAGCCGGGACAGAACCTCTCGCGGTTCACCGTCGAGGTTCTCGGTCGAGGGTGTCTCCCGAATTCGATAGCAGAAGTCCTCGGGCGCATAGTCGATGATCCAGTTCCAGACACATTCCGCGCGCAGGCGAAAACGAGCGCGCTCGGCATCCGTCTCGACCTCACCCTTCGATTCATAATGAGCCAGGGTCCGGGAAATATCGCCGTCATAGATCTGCAGAATCAATGAGAGCGGCCGGAAGGACGGAACGCGAATCGGAGAATCTTCGGGATCGATCTTTCCGGGCAAGACGCTCGATAGTTCGATCGTGCGGCGTACGATCTGCCTCTTCTTGTCCTTCTTGCTGCCATCATCGGGCTGATGAGCCGTGGCGACCGCGCGATCGAAGTCTTCGTAGAGCTTGATCACGTCGAGATCAAAGGAGATCTGGAATTCCGAATTCGGGCGCTGGCTCGCAAAGATCCAGCGAAGCATTTCCGGTTCATAGACACGAAGACAGTCCGCGACCGTGGTCACGCCCCCGACCGAGCTCGATATCTTCCCGCCGAGACCCTTCAGGCGAACGAAGTCGTAGGCAACGTATTCCGGCGCGCTGCCCCCATAGATCGGGCCGACGATATTCTTCGCCGTGTCATAGCTTCCTCCGGCAGAACTATGGTCCTTGCCACCGGGCTCGAAGCAGACGCCTTCAACAGACCAACGCATCGGCCAATCGATCCGCCAGGGAAGCTTGACGTCCCCGCCCTTGCGAAGATCGACGCCGGTCTTCTCCTGACAATCTCGACACGTCAGTTCGACTCCCCACTCCCCATCCCAGACAAAATCAATCTCGTCCCGGCGACACGCTCCACAGAATCCCGCGAGCGGAAGCCAACCTTGCGGAAGGGGGGTGGTTCTAAATTCATTCAACACGGTCTGAATCGAACTCGTTCCTTCCAGGGCTTTTCGAATTCCATCCGCATAGCGTCCGGCGCGATATTCTTTCGACTGCCGAATGAATTCGGGCGCGATTCCCAGCGGTGCAAGGCTCGACTCAAACTCTTGGATGTGATGGCTGGCATAGCTATCGGTCAAGCCATAGGGATCGGGCACATCCGCCACGCTACGACGAAGGTTTTCCTCGAGCATGGCGGGCTCGGGTGCGTCGGCGGGGACTTTTCGGAAAACGTCGAAATCGTCCCATGAATAAATAAAGCGAACCGAATGGCCTTGATCCCGTAGCGCCCGCGCGACGAGATCAACGGTCATGACCTCACGAAAATTGCCGACATGCACGACACCCGAAGGCGTTATGCCGGCGGCCACGACGATGGGTTTCGCATCGGGATGAGCAGCGACGACGCGACGTGCCGCAATATCCGCCCAATGCGAAAAGTATGGATCGAACGCTTGCCTCGCCATGATCTCGTCCCACTCCCTCCGAGCAAGCGGAGTGTGGCAGCCCATCGCAAGGCCGCAAGGCCGAGGCGAAAAGAGCGGCGGATCAGGCCGAAGCGGGTGCGCGTACATGGTGATGAGCCGAGAATAATGATGATCGTATTCATTGAGAATGTATTGGCGGGTCGCGTCGAACACGAAATCCGAGGACTGCCCGCCTTCGCCATCGCGTAGGGATTTCTGAAGAATTCGGACCATCAAGAGTGCCAAAGGCTCTGAGGCCGACGCATGGCCGCTCGGGTCGGCGGCACCTCGACGAAGTTCCTCGGGACTTACCCGACGCGTCACAGACCACCCGGCGAGAACTGTTCGCAAGCCCTGAGTCAGAGGCCAGGACGGCGGCCTGAGTTTCTGGAGCGAATCGGCAGCCGCTTCGCTCCGCGCTACTTGCGCCTTGTCTGTACGAGACGAGCTAAGAGTCGGCTGACAAGAGGACCACATCCGGGTCCCAGCCGTCTTGCATGAGTGCGCGGGCGACATCCGCAGCATCCACCATCGACTCCAACGAGAGTACATAGACGTCGAAGAATTCCTCCTCGGCGGTGGACCAACTGTGAACCGTCGTGTGGTGGCCTGACATCTTTAGCCCTTCGGCAATGGCATCCGCATCATCTCGCCGCCGGCGCGTCGTTACGCGAACCGCAAAGGGCGATTCATCCGAACTCGCGAGAACGCCGCCCCTTGCATTCCGACGCTGAAAGGCAAGACGGCGCCTGATCGTATCCGCGACCAGAGCCGCCGGGGAAGAGAGCCGACGCGCCCGTGCGGCAATCACAAGCTTCACGTCCTCCACGCTGTGAAGGTTCGCTGTAAAGAACCAACCCAGGAAGGGAATGTCTGAAAGCCAAGGGACCCCTTGCCGGGCTTCGACTTCTCGGCTCTGTCGGTTCATGCCGATGATGGCGGTCTCTCCATGTTCGAGTCGCGCAGTGACGGTTAGCGCCTCGTCGAGAAAGCTAGGACCGACCGTTTCGATTGACCCAGCGAGCGAAGGAACGAGGCTCGAGAGCTCGAGATCCAGATCAAGCCGAATCCTTCCCTCGCGTCCGGCGTTGGCGTCGATGCCCAAACGAACTCCAATATCGGTTCGATCAAAGCGAATCGTCTGAGACACGGCGAATCCGAGCGGGCTATCTAAATCCGCTTCACCGATACCACTCTCCGTCACTGGAACCGGAATATTCGTACCCACAAATATTTCATGACGCTCCCCCGACGTCACGATCAGATGGGGTTGGAGCAAGACTTCTGTCGTGATCATGAAATCAGTGCCTTGGATCACGCCCGTATCCTCGATTGGAATCACCGTCGGCATGCCGTCGGGCCCATCGGGTCCTGTCAGCGTCACACCCGTGTCCCGGGCAACCCGACCAAAGATTGTTGTCTCCGGACCTGGAGTCTGAGCGAGCGTGGCGCCCGCAACGGGTGAACTCACGAGCACACCGAATAGATCATTCGAATTCGAACCCACTCCGAGCGGCAAAGTAAATGCGAAGCCGACACCTCGACTCCTCGGTGTTCGAACTTCGCTGATCGTCAGATCCACCGCGATCTGTTGTGGCGCGTCATCGAGCTGTTCAAGCATCTCCCGAATGGCAATCTGAACATCTGGGGCAGCCCGCACGACGAGCGAGCGACTCGCCGGGTCGACGGCAATCGCGAAATCTGCGCCCGCGAGCGATGAATCCGAGGAGCGAAGCTGTGCGACCCGCGAGTTCGTTCCCGACGAACTCGCGAGTTCCCTAATCAGCGTCGCCATCTCTTCGGGATCGCGATTCAGCACACGAAGAACCTGGATCCGGCCTGTATCCTGAGCGGGCTGATCAATCCGATCGAGAAACGCAGCCAGTTGCGCGACGCTATCCTCGAGGCCGCGATAGAGCACACTGTTGGTTCGCTCGTCGCTCCAGACTTGTAACCGCGCAGCTGCGTGCCCGATCGACTCGATCCGCGCCTCGACGAGAGCCTCGACTTCCCTCACGTCGCGATAACGAAGAACGCGGTAGCGAAGGGTCAATTCGTCGACGCGGTCGAGTTCCCGTGCGATCGACATGAGCCTTGCGATCGCACGCTCCGAGCCACTAGCGATCAGGCTATTCGTCGCGGGATAAGGAACAAGTGTCACGCGCGCACCCGAGAGCGGTTCGAGCACATCCACTACGCTCTGTATGTTGGCGCGCTCAAGCGAGACCAGAGTCGTGACGAACGAATCACTTTCGTTGCCAGCCTCGGCGACGAAGGGCGCTTCGCCGACCGCGTTGGCTACCTTGGCGATGCGCCAGTTCCCCACCGTCGAAGGCAGGAGAGAAAATCCGAGAATCGATAGAGAGGCTCCGAGAATTGCCCAGGCTTCGTCTTCCGTGACCGGCCTCTGGCTCACAACGGCGATATTGCCACGAACCTCATCCGCAAAAAGAATCGTCCGCCCGGTTTCCTCCGCGACGCGCTTGATCAACTGGCCGATTGCGCTCCTCTTGTAGAGGAGCGTAAACGTTCGCTCAGCCGCAATTCCGGACGACGCCGAAACAGCGACGACCAGAACCATTACAAGAATCGATGTAATGACCGTTCGAAACGCAATTCGCATCGTGCCTATTTTCGGCGACTGATGAGACGTGATGGAATTCGACACGATCGAAGGCTATCCGAGCCGACTTCGCGTCGCTAGAAAACGTGTACGACGGAAACGGGAACCGGCCTGATCGCAAGAGACTGAATAATTCGAAGACACGAATCTGGATGCCGGCACGAAACTCGTGGAGCTGGGGGTCGTATTTGGCCTGGTCCGCACCGGTTGGAGTGAGTGCACGACCCATCTCTTTTTCCCGAAAATTGGGTTCGAGGTTCCGTCGAACTCGAAGGCCGCAAAGCCTACAACCACGCCCACATAGAGGCTGGCTGGTTCGAGCCATCGACGTACCACGGACTGTCGGCCCCGACTGAACGTGCATTGGACGGGCTTGTAGATCGAGAGGAGTGGGACGTCCACGTTCCTGCCCCCGCGAGCCCGTCATGGCCCGCCGCGTACGAATCTCAAGGTCGTATCGCTCGATGGGAGGCTTACTCTTAATGATCGATGTCACACCTTTGATCACACTTTGGGTGATTCTCGAATCTGTGTGGTTCCCAGCCCGACGGGCGGAGTCGTCGTTTCACCGGCGTCGGAATCAGGCTGCGATGACAGATCATCGACCTCACCAACAGCGTCTTTCAAGATCCGATACGCAAGAAGACTTCGTGCGATCACAGTCGTCGCGAGGATCACGACCCAGAGGGTCGTCAAAATTTCCAAATACTCGGGAAATAAGAGAAAACAGCTGTACGCGATTCCGGTTTCGCCACCCTCCGCGAGACCCGCGCCGAGCCGCAGGCCGCGATCGTCCCGGGGTGGAAGCGCGCGCTTGGCCTCCTGCATACCCAGGGAGAGGGCCGAAGCGATGCATAAGACGTACAAAAAGAGCATCGCCATCCACTGGAGCTGTAGCTCGGGAATGGCGAAGGAGAAGGCGAGCACCATGGCTCCATACGCGGCCATATCGAGCACGATGTCGAGATAAGCACCGAAATCGGTCTCCTGTCCCGTGGCTCGGGCATGCAGTCCGTCCGTGCCGTCTGCCAACCGCGAAAGCCACCACAAGGCGACGGCCAACCACCAGAAATGCAGGGTCACCGCAGCACAGGCCGCCAGTGCGACCCCAAAGCCGAGAGCACTGATCTGATTCGGTGACCAGCCCAGCCGTGCATACAGCGAAAGAAGGGGGCGAACGAAGTGAGGCAGCCAGGCCCGGAAGGCGTTGTCGATCATTCCAACATTCTACCATTGCCGGATTCACATCGTGACTGCAGGGGAACCCGGCTCGCCACGCCCGCCTCCGACGTCACTTGCGTCACCTGCATCGCGACTCGATCCGATAGCGCCATTGCGCCTATGCTTGGCGATCCAGGGATGGCCCAGGCACCGCAGCCCGAACATGCCCGCAAGAATCTAGAACCGAAAGGCCCGCGATCACATGGATCGATTCGAAGCGACGCTCACCCATCGGCTCGCCGCCTTTGTCAAAAGAGTCGACGCCCACGCCCGATCCATTCTCGGACTAATCGCTGGCCTAACAATTGCACTCTTCGTCTTTGCGGCACTCAATCTCGGAATCAACTCCGACAATGGTTCGATGATCGCCGAGCATCTGCCCGCCCGCCAAAATTACCTGGCCTTCACGGAAAGCTTCCCCAACATCGAAAACGTGATCCTCGTGGTCATCGACGGCGAAACCCCAGAGCTGGCTCGGCATGCTGCGACCACTCTCGAAAAGGTCCTGAGGGAGCGCGGCGACATCGTTCGCGATCTCTACGTTCCGGGCTCGGGCGAATTCTTCGAGAAGCACGGGCTCCTCTACCGAGACGTCGATGATCTCGACGACTTCGCCACCCAGATGGCACGGGTCCAGCCCATCCTCGCCGCTCTCGAACGCGATCCGACGGTCGCGAATCTCGCATCCCTCATCGAATACGCCATCGAAGAGCAGGAGGGCTCCGGGGACTCGCTCTCGGAGCTTTCGACGCTACTCGACCGTGTGGGGGATGCGACCGTCGAGGCCTATCAGGAATTCCCACTCGCGGTGTCCTGGGAAGAAATTCTGCTGCGCGGATCCTCCATCGAGACCGTGAAGCGATGGGTGCTCGTGGTCGACCCGGTGCTCGATTTCGACAGTCTCTTCGCGGCTTCGAAACCGATGGCGGAAATTCGACGACTGGCGGCGGACGCTGAACTCGATCCCGATCATGGCATTCGTGTCCGCCTAACAGGAAACCCTGTGCTCAACTACGAAGAGATGAAGGGCCTGATGTGGGATATCGGTCTCGGCGGGGTCATCACCTTCTTTTTCGTAATCCTGGTCTTATGGCGCGCCCTGCATAGTCTCCGCCTGGTCATCGCCGCAGTCACCACGCTTCTGGTCGGCCTCATCTGGACCGGTGCCTTTGCCGCTGCCGCGGTCGGCGCACTCAACCTGATCAGCCTAGCCTTCGGCATTCTCTTCATCGGCCTCGGTGTCGATTTCACGATCCATATTGGAATGGCCTACGCCGACGCACTCCGAAACGATCCCGCTGGGCCGGACGCGCATTCGCGAGCTCTCGAATTTGCCATCCGAAAAGTCGGTAGCTCGCTCGTCATCTGCACGATCACAACCGCGACGGGTTTCTACGTCTTCATCCCCACGGACAACCTCGGGGTCGCCGAACTCGGACTCATCGCTGGCACCGGCATGATCCTCAACCTGATTCTGACGACCACTCTCTTCCCGAGTCTATTGAGCACGGTGTGCCGACTCGATCCCGGACGCGATCTCCCACGCAGCATGAGTTTCGAAAACCCCTGGTGGGATGTCTTGACCGAGAAACCAAAGCTCGTCTCCTGCGTCGCCCTCATTCTCTTCGGCATTGGCGCCTGGCAAACCATGCAGGTTCAGTTCGACGCCAATGTCATCCGAATGCGAGACCCTGAAACCGAAAGCGTCCAGGTCTTCAACGAAATGCTCGTCGAAGCCGGCCAGCGCTCGCCCTGGCCGATGGACGCCATCGCGGAAGATCTCGAGAGTGCGACTCGCCTGGCTCGAGAGCTCGAAAAGCTCGAGGTTGTCGATTTCGCGATCTCTTTGGCCGACTACGTTCCCGCGGATCAAGAAGAGAAGCTCGAAATTCTCGAAGACATCGGGTTTCTGCTCGATGTTCCCAGAGGCCAGCCGGAAGATCGTGACCTTGCTTCGACCCAGGCGCAGATCAAAGCACTCGAATCACTGCGGGACATGCTGAATGATCCTTCCCTCATAGGCGATGATCGAATTCTCGCGGAGAGCATGCGCGGCCTGCGAGAGAGCCTCGATCAGTTTCTCGCGCGCGCCGAGGATGATGCGCTGGTCGACGATGCACTGGCTCGACTCGAAGACAGTCTATTGGGCGGATTGACCGGCCAGCTCGACCGGTTGCGAAAAGCGACCTTCGTCGACGCCATCGAATTGGCGGATCTCCCCGCTCAACTCCGAGAACGAATGCTGACCGAGAATGGACGCGCCCGGGTTCAGATATTTCCGTCTGAAGTGCTGATCGAAGAGGTCGCTTTTACTCGCTTCGCCCGCGAGGTCCAAGCCGTCGTGCCGAGCGCGACGGGCCTCCCCATGAACATGATCGCGTTTGCCGACGCGACTCGGGATTCATTTCGCGAAGCCCTGGCCTATGCCCTCTCGCTGATCTCGACCTTTCTCTTCTTGTTATGGCGGCGCCCCCGACCGGTCCTACTCGTACTTGCACCGCTGCTGCTTAGCAACATCTTGACCGTGGGCGTGATGGCCATGACGGGCATCGCCTTCAACTTCGCGAACGTCGTCGTGATCCCGCTCTTGTTGGGTATCGGCGTCGACAGCGGCATCCATCTCGTGCATCGCGCCGAAGCACATGCCGCGGATGCGCATCCTGAGAACCTACTCGGCAGCACCACCGCCCGTGCCGTCTTCTATAGCGCGCTAACGACCACGGCCAGCTTCGGAACACTCGCCTTGTCATCTCATCGCGGAGTCGCCAGTCTGGGCGTCGTGCTCAGTATCGGAATGACGCTCACCGTCATGAGCAATCTGATCGTCCTGCCTGCGCTCCTCTCGCTCGCCCGAAAGCCCTGACCCGTCCAGCGCAATCCGGCGCTCAATCCTCGATTCGAGCCATTTGCAAACGTTCAAGGCGTGCGGGATCGCGACGCAGATGGACCGATTTGCCGCCGGTCACATAGACCAGTCCGCGCTTCGCCCCCTTCGGCTTCTTCACATTCTTGATGGGCACGACATGAACGTCCGCACGACCGGCGTTTTTCTGCTTCGAGAAGTGAACGGCGAGTTCGCATGCATCAAGAACTGACTCAGAGGGAGGACTTTCTCGCCCCTCGGTTCGCAAGATCACATGGCTGCCCGGTGCCCCGTCGAGATGGAAGAAGAGATCCTTGCCCCGCGCGAAACGCGTCGTCAAGAAATCGTTCCCTTCGTCGCTTCGCCCCACCCAGATTTCAAAGCCATCGATGCTCACATAACGTCTCGGGTGTAGTTTACGAGGCATGTCGCGATAAACGGCAGGCAGCGTTGACTTCCTTTCGACGGCGACGCCAGAGCGACTCGAACTCGAGCTGCCCTTACCCGATTGCCGGGCAAGCAGCCGAACAACGAAGTCCCGGGCCATGATCTCCTCGAGGTTCTCGGTCTCCTGCAATTCGGCTTCGAGATCCAGAATCGTCTGCAATCCCTCACGCGCGGACTCGACCTGGCCTCCCGCTTTCGTCAGTCGTCGTAGCAATTTCTGGTAGCGCTTGAAGGTCGCCTTGAGATTGTCTTTCGCGGAGAGTTTTGGATCGATCCGAATCTCGACGGACTCGCCGGTTTCGAAATCTTCGACCACGACCGTCGACTCTCCGGGAACGATGCGTGAAAGATTGGCTTTCAGTAACTCACCATGTTGCTGAAGGGTGTTGGCTCCCTCGGCCTCAGCGAGCTCTCCTTCGATTCGCTCGACGCGGCGCTGGGACGACTTTCGCTCTCGCTTGAGGGCCGATAGCAATCTTCGACGATCCGCCTCGGACGCCTGCTCGTCCAACTCCGCGAAATAGTGCGCCGAGATCGCCTCGAGCATAGAAAGCCCGGACAAGGCTTCGAATCGATTTTCACCTGGCTGGAGCGACCGGCCACCGGGATCGACATAGGGCGAACCCAGAGCGAGCTCACTGCGAGTCTCGGCGAGAGAACGGAGCGCTTGAAGTAGATTCCCATCCGAGTCGAGCAGATAGAGATTGGAGCGGCGACCGAACAGACATAACAAGAGTTTGAACTGGCCATCTTCAGATTCAAATTCCAGAGCCAGCTGCCGATCGTGACCTCGCAAAGCAACCGAGAGCAAGCGAGCTCGGGAGAGATGCGCCCGGAGGTAGGCCACGAAGCTCGGAAGATTCGAGGGCGCCTTGGGCATTCTCTTCACGACGCCGACATGAGCAACGTCTGGACGAGCATCGAGATCGACGACGCATTTGATCTTGTCCTGCTCATCACGCCGATAAATCGAAAACGCGATACGACCGCGCTCGGGCTCGAGCCAACGCTCGACGCGACCGCCAACCAACGTGTCGGAAAGAGCACTCGCCGCCGCTTCGAGTTCGATCAGACTGAGCATGTCTTCTCCCGGCGATCCATCGCAATCACTTCTGACACCGCAGGCAATAATGACTCGACCGCTGGCCGATCATCTTCCGCTTGATCGGCGTAGCACAGCGTGGACAGGGTTCGCCGGTTCTCGCATAGACATGCCGCTCGTCCTGATACCCACCATCCGATCCATCCGGCGCCACGTAGTCGCTAATACTCGAACCCCCAGTCTCGATCGATCGTTCGAGAACCTGGCGGACGAACTTCGCGATCGTCTCGCATTCGCTCCGCGTGACTCTTTTGGCTGCTCGCCCTGGTCGCACGCCAGCGAGAAAGAGCGCTTCGTCGGCATAGATATTCCCAATTCCGGCGCAGACCGACTGATCGAGCAGCATCGACTTGATCGCGACCCTGCGCGCACGATTCGCTCGGAAGAGCAACTCCCCTGTCAGACCGAGTGCATCGATCCCGAGTCGATCGAGCCTCTCACTTTTCTCTCCATGAGCCAGCCACTCGACCTTTCCAAATTTCCGCACATCCCTAAAGAAGAGATCCGGTCCGCTCCCCGCAAATCGAATCCGCAGATGCGTGTGTTCGTCGGGTTTGAAACGAATCTGCGCCTCTGGCGAAAGGGAGGCTCTGGCCGTCGATGAAAGCAGACGAACGCTGGCCGCGTCACTGGAAAAGAGCTGGCCGGTCATGCCCAGGTGCAACAAGAGTCGTGACCCATCGCCGAGGGCCGCGACCAGGTATTTCCCCGCACGATCCAGGCGATCGACCCGCTGGCCCGGAAGTCGGCGCCGAAGCTCCTCGGGTGGCGTGAGGAAGAAATAGCTCGGACGGGTCGTTTCGACGGCTTCGATGCGGCGTCCGACCATGATCTTTTCGATCTGGCGACGTGTCGTTTCGACTTCGGGAAGCTCGGGCATGGCGAAACGCGGACTCCATCATTCGGTTTCCATCCGTGCAACAGGGTCCAGTGAATCAGGCCGCTGAGAACCCGAATCCCCTGACAGCGCCGGAGGCCGGTAATTTGGTAGCGTGAAGACCATGTTGTCGCACCGGCCAGCCAATGATGACGACCCTTCCAATCCGCGGCGGAAGGCCAGCTCCGCGAAGAAGGCGGAAGAGGCGAAGCCCATGGACGCCGAGTGGCTGGAGGGGCGAGCCCTGTCCTACATCTCGCAATGGGAGGCCAGCGAGGCGGGCGTTGCAGCGCTACTCGAGCGAAAAATCTCGGAGCGCTGCGAACGGACGCAGGAGTCCCCCGACCCCGTACGCAGGCTCATCCCAGCGCTGGTTGCTCGACTGGTCGAACGCAACTACGTAAACGACGAGCGCTTCGCTGAAGCGGCTCGCGCGCGCCAGCGAAAACGCGGCTCATCAGCGGCGCGAATTCGAGCCAATCTGCATTCGAAAGGGATTTCAGAATCGTTGGTCAACGAACTTTTCGATCGCGAAGAGCCCGACGTCGAAATCCGGGCGGCATGGGCATTCGCCAAACGCCGAAGGCTCGGACCCTATGCTCGCGACCGCCGGGAAGACCGCGAAGCCTCCGCGCGGGGGCGACGCCGCGACAAGCATCTCTCGGCCTTCGGTCGCGAGGGGTTTGAATACGAGCTCGCCGAACGGATCGTGGATGCAGATTCGATTCCGGAGTTGGACTGAATGACTCCGGGTCTCAAAGCCATGGCGCCCAGCGCCCATATGATGCGTCGCCAAAAGAGAATCAGCCGATGAGTCTCGACGCCTCCCACTCCCTGGCGCTCTCGAAGCACGCCGACCTCAAGAAGCGAGCAGAAGGTGACATCCTCGTTCTTCCCGAACGGGCGATTCGAATCCGAGGCTCGGGAGGCGAAATTCTTCGACTCGTCATCGAAGGAGGATCAGCGCATTCGATCGGCGCGGCCATGCGTGAGCGCTATCCGGAATCCCTTGAGATCGAATCCGATGTGTTGGAATTCTTGCAGAAGATGCTCGAGGTCGGCGGTATCCGGACCCAGGACGCGAATCGACGTGATCCGACATGAATGCCCCTGTTCCACTCAACTTGATTGCGGAGCTGACTTATCGCTGCCCTCTTCAATGCCCCTACTGCTCGAATCCCATCGATTTCAAGAAGCGACGCGAAGCCCTTTCGGCCGAGGACTGGGGACGCGTCTTCGAAGAGGCCGCGTCGATCGGCGTGGTACATGTCGGCCTAACAGGGGGAGAGCCGAGTACGCGCTCGGATCTCGAAGAAATCGTCGAAGCGGCCATCTCCGCCGACCTCTACCCACATCTGGTCACGGCCGGCCTGCCTCTCGATCCCGAGCGTCTCGAGCGCCTGGCTAAGCGCGGCCTGCGAAGCGTCCAGGTCTCGCTACAAGATTCCACGCAAGAGGGATCTGACCGAATCTCCGGAACCCCGAGCTTTCAGAAAAAGCTCGATCTCTGCAGAAGCACCAAAGAGCTGGGAATGGCGCTGACACTAAACTGCGTCCTTCACCGACATAACCTCGCGTCCGTTTCGGAGCTGATCGAAATTTCGAGAGACCTGGATGCGGACACGCTCGAACTGGCCAACACCCAGTATCACGGTTGGGCGCTGCGCAACCGCGCCGCCTTGATGCCAACCCGCGAACAGCTCGGCCAGGCGGCAGAGGATGTTCGACAGGCGCGTGAACAAAGCGCTCGTCCGAGGATCCTTTTCGTCTTGCCCGACTACTACGCGGATCGACCCAAGCCCTGCATGGGGGGGTGGGGCCAGCAGGCGATGGTCGTTGATCCGACCGGACGACTGCTCCCGTGTCATGAGGCCGGGGAGATCGAAGGGCTCGAGTTCTGGAACGTGCAGGCGCATTCCGTCGAAGAGTGCTGGGACGATGCACCGGGCCTGCAAGCATTTCGAGGGACTTCCTGGATGCGCGAGCCATGCCGCAGCTGTCCCGAACGGGAACGCGATTTCGGCGGTTGTCGGTGTCAGGCATTCAAGCTCCTGGGCGACGCGAGTCTCACGGATCCGACCTGCGCGCTCTCTCCGAATCACGACCAGATCGTTCAGGCACGAGACGAGGCGACGGTAGACTTTCAGTACCGGCGGTAGGGGCGCACGACGTCGGGTATCGAGGCGGTACAGGCACGCTGTGCAAGCACCCGCAGGAGGCGGGCAACGACGCGCGCTAAGGCGTCGCGGTGCTGAAAACGAGGTTTGTTTCCCCTATACCTCCTGACATGTTCTCCAGGTCTGTCATATTCCGAATAACCCCACGAAACCGAGCATGTACGCCGATCGACAGATCAAAGCGAGCAAAATTCCGAGCCCTCCGCGCCGGTCTCATCGCAGCGGCCTGCACCACGCTGCTTTTCGCTTTGACCGCCTGCTCCCCCGGCGAGGACGACACACAGTCGAGTCTGGCGAAGCCTCCGAGCACAGCGCGCGCGGGAACGACGGCATCCCCCAAGGTGCTCGATGCGATGCTGCTCTCGGAGGAGCTGATCGAGGGGTTCCGGGCGGAAATGGGTGCTCTGGCATTTGCGGTTCAGAATCTGGAACTGCCAGACGACCGAACGCGGCGGCTGTTTCGGACCCTCGACCTTCAAGTCACCGATCTCGCCCAGAAGCCCGACGCACCGAATTCGGACCCTACTCTTCAAGCCCTCCAGCTCTCGTCGCAAAACTGGCCGATCACCGAGGCGACAACGGCCACGAATTCGAACCTGAAATTGTGGCGGCCGCTCTTCGACAAGATCGATCGCTTCAGCTGGACGAATTTCAAGATCAAATCCGGGCATTTCGTCAAATCCACGGCCGATGAGCCCGATGAATTCGAAATGCGCGTCGCCTTCAGCGGCCTCGCACGACTCGCCAACAATCATCTCTCCTGGGTCCGCACCATACAAACGCTGCGCTGGCGGATGCGAGCGGGCAATGACCCGACAAAGACCGAGAGCTGGCGCATCGTCAGCTGGCAGACGAAGTCCGCGAACCATCTCGATTCGCCCTCACCACTCTTCGAAGACGTCATCGATTCTGCGCTCCCCGATTTCGCACAGCGTGAGACAGCGCGCCGTTCACTCCACGAACGATTCACCGCAGACCACCTACTCGCCCAGCGCGAGGGCAAGAAGTTCGAGTGGCCGCACGAGCGCTTCTTCTATCAAAAGGCGAATGGACATCCTGGCCTGTCAGTCGTCGATCTTGATCAAGACGGTTTCGATGACCTCTATATCGTCGCACGATGGGGGAGAAACCAGTTTTTCCATAATCGTGGGGACGGAACCTTCGAGGAAAAGGCGGCGGAATACGGCCTCGACGCCAAGGACTTTTCCTCGTCCGCCGTGTTCGCCGATTTCGACAATGACGGAGATCTCGACCTCTTTCTGGGTCGAACGCTCGAGCGAAGCAGGTATTTTGAAAACCAGAACGGTCATTTCGTCGACCAATCATCCACAGTCATCGACAGGCCACTTCCCTACCTCGCTTCGTCGATCAGCGCCGTGGACTACGACGGAGACGGACTTCTAGACATCTACGTCTCGACCTACAATGGAACAGGCGCCTCGATCGAGCAGTACTACGAATACCTATCACTCGAAGATGCGACGGCTTTCGATCGACTGGCATTGAATACACGTCACGCCTTCCTGAACTCCGTTGGGCCACCGAATGTTCTCTTGCACAACGAGGGAAACGGTCGTTTTTCCGTCGTGGAGGACGCCGGAGACCTGCGCGCCTTTCGCCATACCTACCAGGCCACCTGGGCGGATTTCGATCAAGACGGTGATCCGGACGTCTATCTCGCCAATGATTTCGCACCGGATGCGGTCATCCGAAACGAGGGCAACGGGCGATTCGTCGAAGTGACCAAGGAGATCGGTTTCACGGCCTTCGGACTCGGCATGGGAGTTTCCTGGGGCGACTACGATCGCGACGGCAATCAAGACGCCTACGTCAGCAACATGTACAGCACAGCGGGAAGTCGCATTACAGACCAGCTGGGCTATGTGGATGATCGATACCGCCAGATGGCCCAGGGAAACTATCTCTATCGAAACGAGGGCGACCAATTCCGCAAGGTCTCGGGCCCGAAGCCTCCTGATTTCGCGGTCGAGAAAACGGGATGGTCCTGGGGATCACAGTTCGTCGATGTCGACAACGACGGCTTTCTTGATCTCGGAGTACTGAATGGCTTCTACACCGCGCCACGCGAAGTTGCGATCGCGGGAGACACATGAAGTCTCTTCTGGCGCTCGGTCGTGCGCCATGACGATAATGCACCGGAGCAGTCCGTCTACGATCGAAGCATGGCCGGCGTTCGAACGGCTCTGGGCAACTTCGGAGACATCTCGTTCAGTGGCAATGAGCGGAACAACCTCTTCTTGAATCTCGCCGCAAACAGTTTTGAGGACATCTCCGGCGTATCGGGAATTGATCATCCCGCCGACGGACGCGCGATGGGACTGGTCGACTACGATAGAGACGGTTGGCTCGATCTGGCGATCGTCAACGCGAATTCGCCCATGCTTCAGCTCTATCGAAACGGCATCGAGAAGCTGGTTGGGCCACGACCGATTCTGGCCGTCCGGTTGCGAGGGGGCAACCACTCCCCGAGCCCCAACGATGAATTCGGGCCGCGCGACGGCTTCGGAGCGATCGTCGAAGTCGAAATAGAGGGTGTGCGACTGATACGGGAGCATCGCGCGGGCGAAGGCTTTGCCGCACAGAACAGCTCGACCCTCCTGATCGGCTTGGGTCCCGGAGCCGAAGGCGGAAAGGTCACTGTTCGCTGGCCTTCAGGTCGCAGCCAGGAGTTGGCGTACGCGGCCGCAGGTTCCCTCGTGACCGTCTTTGAAAACGCATCTGAAGCTCCGGACGGATCCGGTTTTTCGCTCGCGCCGTATCATCGAACAGGTCTTGCAGCCAAAGCCGCCAACGCGAAGCGCAACGACCCGCCCGCGCCACGCATCGAACTCGCCGGTCGAAGCGGAAAGGACAAGACGTCCGCCCGAGTCAAGCTGTTCACAACCATGGCGACCTGGTGCACGGCCTGCAAGGGTGAGCTTCCGCAGCTGAAGCACCTACGTGCGGAGTTCGATGCCGAAGATCTCGAGATCCTCGGTGTTCCCGTCGACGAGGATGACGACAGAGCGGACCTCGAACGCTACGTCCAGAAGTACTCGCCGTCCTACCGGATGCTCTTTGACCTCCGCGACGATCAGGTCACAGCCGTCAAGAAGATCGTCCTTGACGCACTCCGCATCGATGCCCTTCCGGCGGCGATCCTGACCGACGGCGACGGCAATGTCTTGCGAACGATGTGGCAGGTCCCCTCTGTGTCGGAGGTTCGAGCTGCCCTGGCTCGGGACGACGCGTGAGGGGCAGTGTGAGGAGCCGCATGACAAGGACGTGGAACTCTCCGGGAGCGTCGCCGCCGTGGTTCGCGATGGCGACCGGGATCGCCCTGGCGGGTCTTGTTCTCGTTCTCCTCAGCGCCTGTGAGCCTGCTTCGGCACCGGCGCCGATCCTCGATCACGAAACAGTCGCATTGGAAACCGAGGATCCGCGGTTCAAGATTTTCCTGCGTCCGGGACCTTCTCGACCCGGAGCGCACGCACTGCGTCTCCGCCTCGAGCCGAAGTCGGGCTGGCACATGACTCCCGAGGCGCCCACCAGACTCGAGTTGTCCGCAGGGCCTGGAATTGAGTTTGACTCGCCCCGGCAGAGCGGAAACGATGCAGTTCTCTCTTCCGAGGAAATCATCGAGTTTGCGATCGAGTATCGACTGGGCGATGACTACGACGCATCTGACGGAGCGAGTTCAGAACCCCTCGCCAAGAGCCAACTGAAATTCGGTGTGTGCCGCAACGACAATCCACGCTGCGAGATCGTGAAAAGAGAGTTCGAGATTCCCCTCGCAGTCCACTAACAAGCGCGCTCGATCTGACGCGACGCTTGCGATCGTCCTTTGCGAGGGCCGTCTTTCCCCCGGTTGTTCCGAGTCGCGCAAAAAAAGACCCGGCTCCCGTGGCCGAAAGGGCACCGGAGCCGGGTCATTCATAACGAGATGTAGCTTGCGATCAGTCGCGGCGCCGGATCGAAACGACAGCGAAGACGCTTCCAATCGCCGAAAGCGCGAGCATGGCGCTCGACGGCTCCGGAACGTTAACCACGACACCCGTCCCAAATGCGGAAGTGTCACCTAGAGCACCAATATCGCCGATCAAGTCCACATTCGTGATTTCTGCAACGCCATCACCCGCACCAACGATCTCGAACGTCAAGCGCAC
>DUCN01000020.1 GCA_012959805.1 Myxococcales bacterium
GGCGCGCCGAGCAATCTGGATGTCTCGGGAAACGTCGACGTCGGGGGTTCCGTTCTGGCCGGCTGGGAGCGAGTTTCTGCGGCGGGATCGACATCCGTCGCGAGCACCTGCTCGTTTGGGGGCTCTACGTTCTCCTGCCGCCGCGGAACAGCCACGGCTTCGTGCAGCGCGGGAAAGGTCGTCCTCGGCGGCGGCTGCTCGTGCGAGACCCAGGCCTTCTCTTCCGGCTACAACCAGATCTGCCGCGGTTTTCCCGCGAGCGACTCGAGCTTCGTGTGCCACGGCTACTCGCCGAGCTCGGGGGTATCCTTCACCGCCTACGCGATCTGCGCGCGGATGGGAGACTAAGCCCGCCACCGGGCTTCCCTCTCACCGCCCGCCGATGATCTCGCGCAGTTCTTCCGAAGCCTGCTGTATCTCGTTTTCCCAGCGTAGGTTGATCGCTTCGCCCTCGGCACCCGCGATCTCGTGGCGGTTGAGCATCGGGTAGGGACGCTCGATCAATAGCTTCCGGCTCTGTGAATCACCGCGCAGTGCATCGGACACAATGTTCTCTGCAAGCAGTTCGAGCTTGGTGCGCGCTTCGCCCGGTTCGGAAGACGCGATCTTCTCCAGTTCGCCGTCAATTGGTTTAAAAGGGCGGCTATTCTGGAATCACAATAAACAAACCACGATCGACGTCGCTGACCGCGATTATTCCGCTGGGGAAAAAAGGATAGACCCCCCAAGCACCGTCGAACCTGCGGTCATTATTCTCCGGGTAGGTATCGAAGAATGCAACTTCCCTGAGCGTGTCGCTTGCAAGGTCGCTGAACTCCAAGATCCGCAAGCCGGCCGTGTAATTGGCTTCGTAGATTCGATTTCCACGCACAAATAGGTTGTGATCAATCGAGCGTGTCTGGTGCTGGTGGGTGTAGAGGTGAATGGGTGCATTGAGATCCCTCACGTCGATCACAATCGTTGCTGTATTCTTCTCAAACTCGATTTCGTCAGCTTCGTCGTTCACCACAAGGTACTGATGTGAATCGTCTAGCCACGCCTGGTGGGTGAAGCCGAGATTCGAATAACTCAGCACCGCCAGGGTCTGGGTTGCAGACTTGTCACTTACGTCCACAATCGCAATCGAAGTTTCACTTGCGTTAAAACAGATTTCCGCATCGGTGTAGTCGGTATCGGGCCCCGCGTAACGAACACACTGTGCATCGTGAACATCGCCTTCAGTGCCATGGCAACCCGCAGAAAAGGGGTTGAGCGGATCGCTGATATTCACGATATGCAGGCCGCCGCTACAGGTTTCCGATCCGACGACGTACGCGAAACCGCTGCTTTCGTCGATGGCAATATTATGGGCGCTATCAAAGCTGTCGTATACGGTATCGGCCTCGAAGCGCTGATCCGTGCCGCCCGTTCTCAAGCGGGTCAAATCAAAGACCTGCATTCCGTGAGCGCCGGCGGAGTCGGCGACAATGAATGCGTGATTCATATACACCTTGATGTCTCGCCAAGTCGAGGAGCGGGTCTGCGTGGGCAGTCGACCCACCAGAACCGGATTCTCCGGATCGCTCACACGCAGGAAAGCGGTGCCGTTGTCGAGTCCCATCAGAACATATTCAGTACCGTCGCCGGGGTCGGTCCAGCCCCAGATGTCATTTCCCGAATTCCCCTTGAGCGTCGAGATTTAGACGTGCCGAGCCAGCGACACATTCTTGCAGGGGTATCCGTCGGCTTTGCCATCGACACAATCGGCGGGCCCCTGTCCCAACGCCGAGCCGCCACTCTCACCGCCGCAGCCCCAGGCTGCCAATAAGCCGAGCAGCCCCAAGCGAAAATATGCCAAAAGCCAACTGCGCCGCGTGTCCACTGTGCTCTCTTCTACCTTGCCGACTTTGCCCTCGATACTCCAGCCTTGCCTCATGTTGCAAGGGTACGCTTGATGGGCTGAATAGGCCCAGGCGGCGTTGCCTACAAGCTGTATTTGATCTTGAGAAAGATGACGCTCCATTCGGAAGCGCGCAGCGGGAGACCGAGTGAGTATGCAAAGCAACAGCGTGCGAGCCCCCCGACGCCCCTAGACACTGCCTGCTACCCTTCGAGGCCATGGCAGACAAGCGATACGCCGACCTGCTCCACTCGCTCGACGCCGAGCAGTTGAGCTACCCCGGCACCTTCGAAGAAGCCCTCGCCATTGCCGACACACTGCCGCGATGCCGCACGCTGGATGTCCCCTGTGGCCCCGGTCGTATGGCTGAGGCACTGAGTCGCATTGGATTCTCAGCCTACGCTGCAGACCTCAACGCGGCTGGGTACCGCGGGAGCGCGGCTTTTTGCACCGTCGATCTCGAACTCGGCCTGCCTTATGCCGATGGTGCCTTTGGTTTCATTTATTGCGGGGACGGAATCGAGCACCTGGAGAATCCCGTCACCCTATTGCGTGAACTCGCACGTATATTGACGGACCAGGGCGTGCTCGTGATCGTGACACCAAACTATCTCAATGTAGAACGCCGACTGCGTTTTTTACTCAGCGGCTCACTGGCACAACCCATAAAACGGCTTCCCGGCTACTACGAGGGAAAGCGATTCGACCGCGGCCACATCAACCCGCTCACGCTCACCCGCCTGGCCTATTTCGCGGAAAATGCTGGCCTTGAGCTTGAGCGATCACAGACGATCGGAACCAAGAAGGGTCAGCGCTGGCTAGCCCCTCTGGCTGCGCTCATCGTGATGCTCGGGCGCTTCGAAACGCCTCGCCGCAGGAGCAATCTATTTGCGGATCACACCCAAACCTGGTCGATGTTGATGGGCGGCAAGCAACTCTTCGCCATTTTCCGCAGGGTAAAGTCGCGCACACTGGCCCCCTGACACAGTCCGCTCCCGCAGCGCCTCGACTTGCTGTGTTATTAGGAATCAAGCCGGACGTTATTCACTAGGATCGCTTCTCCCGTAACCCTGTTCTGCTCCCCGCACCAGCGACGATCGATGCTCCTCCCCAGCACGAACACGAAGCGTAGAAGCGCCCCCGGGAGCAGGATCCGGACGAGCCTCCCCGGGTGAACGCGACGCCAAGCGAAACGTCGGTGGGGGTCGCCTCCGCAAGGTCGACGAGCCACGCCCGGCCGGCGGCCTCTTCGCTTTGTCGTCGGCGCCATCCAAGATCGATGCGTTACGCTTGTTCGCCAGACGACGCCACCACGGAGCCCCTCGATGTCCAAGACTCCCCCCGACGTTCTCTCGAAAGCCTTCGACAATTGGCTGGCAACCCAGCGCCGAGCGCTGGAGATGATCTGCAGTGCCGAGCACGCGGGCACGGGACCGGACTGGGCCGAGGGCTTTCGTGTCGTGACCCGCATGGCGAGCCTTGCACTCGAATCCGTCGTCGAGAAGGGAGATCCCGCATTCCCGGTCTTGTTCCGCCTGCAAACCCCGTGGCGAAAGCTGATCGGTGACAACCCCGATACCGATTATTTCTTCTGCACGATCGACCCTCAATACGATTACCGGATGTGGGGGAACAAGGGGAACGCCCCGTACGTGGGGTTGACTCTCGGAACCGACATCTTTCGCGGGAACGCACCAAAAGGCCAGACCGGGACTCTCACTCAAACCTGCCTCGACCAGTTCGACTGCGACCTCGACGGAAACTTCGAATTGATCCTGAGCGCCACCAAGAAGCCCGGCAACTGGGTTCGGTTGGAGCCGCATACCACCCACGTGGCCGTCCGCGAGACTTTTCCCGACCGCAGAAAAGCCCAGCCAGCCGTACTTCACCTGGAGCGAATCGCCGACGAGCGACCACCGGAGTTGCAGCCGGAGGTCATGGCCGAACGCCTGGAAGCCGCGGGGACCCACCTGATGTGGATCATGACCGCCATCACGCTCGTGTGGGCGATGTCCAAGGAGAACACGAACGTGATCGTCGGGGCTCACGGCCGTGAAGCCGTAAAGGCGCAAAAGGACCACAGCACGCACTCCGCCAGCGACATGTACTACCAGAGTGGCCGCTGGACGCTCGAACCCGGGCAAGCCTGGGTCGTGAAAATCCTGCCTCCTCCCAACGACTACGCCTACTGGGGACTGGTGATCACCAATCCCTGGTTGGAGTCACACGACTACTTCCGCACGACCACCAGCATCACGAACGAAACCGGCGCGAAGAACGCCGACGGGTCGATGACCGTGGTCGTGGCCCAGGAAGATCCCGGCGTGCCCAACTGGCTGGATTGCGGGAGCCGCCTCGAGGGCTATGCCATTCTTCGATGGACCCTGGCCGGAGACCAGGTTCCCGATCCAGAATGCCAAATCGTATCGCTAGAAGACCTGAAGGCGGAAAAATGACGAAAAACAGAGGGCCGGAGTTTCGGCAAGGGGACTGGGTCGAATCGGTCAACGCGCTGGGCAAGGGCCTCGGAGACGATGGCCGCAGCATGATTTCGCTGGATCCGAATGTCGTGATGGCGGCCGCCGTAGAGAACACCGGTCTAAGCGATTTTGGCGACGACGATTGGTTTGTCGAGCCCCTCTACGCATTGTGCAAGGCGCTGGAGTTGACGCTGCTCGGACGGGTGATGGCGCGCCACGAAGTTCAACTCTTGCTGCAAAACCGCTTGAGGATTGAAGACACCCTCAAGAAGAACCCGCACATCCTCGACGAACCCATCGAGAATCCGATCTTCGTGTGTGGCCTTGGTCGTTCGGGCACGACGGTGCTGCACGAATTGCTGTCCGAAGATCCCGCTCACCGAGTCCCTCAACTGTGGGAGATGCGGCACTCGGTCCCTCCGCCGGAAACCGCCACCTACGGAAGCGACGCGCGCATTGGGGTTGCGGACCGGGAAATCGCCCTGCTCGACAAGATCGACCTCGACTTCTCCACCATGCACATCAATGCTGGCGACAAGCCCAACGAGTGCATTTTCCTCTTTGGCCTGCAGTTTCTGGGAGACTTCTTCCTGGGCCAGTACAACGTACCCAGTTTCATCATGGCGACGGCAACCAAAGACCTCACCCCGGTGTACGCGTACCACAAGAAGGTGCTTCAACTGCTGCAATGGAAGCACCCCGGTGAACGCTGGGTCCTCAAGTGCCCGGCACACCTGGCTCGTCTCGACTTCCTCTTCAAGGTCTACCCCGATGCGAGAATCGTCGTGACCCATCGCGATCCGCTGCGCGTCATGAGTTCCATGTCGAACCTGACAACTCACCTCAAAGCCATGCGGAGCGAGGTTCCCAACGCCGAGGGAGACATGTGGGCGGCTGCCTTCGGAGAAAAGATGCTCCTCGACGAGTACATGGCACTGCGCGACAAGCTCACCGACAAGGCGGACCAGATCATCGACCTGCGTTACCAGGATCTGATGAAGGACGCCCTTTCCACGGTCCGCACGATCTATACGCATTGGGGCCTGCCGTTTAGCGACGAGACCCAGCAACGCGTAAGAGCCTATATCGATTCCCACCCCCAAGGACAACACGGAAGGCACAAGTACTCGTTCGACGATACCGGATTCGACCTGGCGGAAGAGCGGACCAAGTTCGCCGCTTACCAGGAACGCTTCGACGTGCCTTCGGAAGTCTGAACGACACCCGACGCGTGACCGGCGAGAGCAACCCGGTTGTCACGATCGCCTTCCCGTGAGAAGTAGACTCTTCGAATCGGGAAGGCCTACTCGATGTACCCGAGAGCCCGGAGCTTCCCCGCGTTGGACCCTTCGCCCGTGATTCCGAGCGATTTGTCATTCGGTTACTTATCGGCGGAATTAAAAAGCCCCGTTGAAATCCCTATTCTCAGCGGGGCGATTTCAAGCTGCTGACGCCCACACCGAGTAGTCCCAAGCCCACCAAGACGCCCGGCCCGGGCACGGGGACGGGGACGGCGCCAACTGACCAAACGGCGTATACCCTGTTAGCCTCGTCATTCGTATGGAGGCCCACAAATACCGCGACGTGTGATACCCCGTCCCCCAGTTCCTCGAAATCGTTTGAAACCAACTGACTGTCATTTACCACCCCATTACCCGCCCACGGGGTGAACGCGCCACATATGAACTCGAACTCGCAACCGGCTGTTAGGTCCGGGTCGCTATCGAAATCACCTAATACGCCGTCCAAAAATACCTGATCCAATAATGCGTTCGCGGCCAACTCCGCCGCGCCGGACGTCTGGAACGTAAAATCCGAAGCTTCGTTACATCCGGAGTACAAAACACTGCACGTTCCGTCGAGGAACTCGACGTTGTAGGAGTTGCCGTCCACGATGACACCCGAAGCGCCAAGCAATTGGCCTCCGACCACGTTGAGGGTCGCGGCCTGCGCGCCGCTCGCCATCAGCACCAGACCAACTGCCAGAACAAACTTCCGCATAACATCTCCCTTCCCAAAGAGAACGCACTTCAAGGTTGAAGATTCATCTTGGTCGAAAGCGCGTGACAAGTCACTCACAAACGCACGCAGCGACTTTTCTACACGAGTAAATAATCTGACCTTGAAGGCTGAGCGAAGAAAGACGTGTCTGTCGAAGGGTTGGCCTGAGGTGCCGCAGTGGGTTCTCTGCTCTGAGCGCGGAACCGCGCTCGACCCGGCGAACGTGAGCCGCGTCTGGGGACGGCTGCGGCGTAGGGCTGAGGCTCACGCTGTTCGTCCGCTCCGTCTCCACGACGCTAGGCACACGTGGGCGAGCCACGCCGTTGCGGCAGGGAAGAACATCCGCTGGATATCGGACCAGATCGGTCACGCGGATCCCGCGTTTACGCTCCGAACGTACGCGCACTTGATGCCCGAGGAGGAGACAGATCTCTCGTTTGCTGATTTCGGAATCGATGCGGCGGAAAAGCGGTTGGCAGTCGGCGCACGTAAACGGCCGTATACGGCCCCAGTGTCGGACGCGAACTTCTTGGATTCCGCTAACCCATTGATGTGCATAGCGAGAGATC
>DUCN01000021.1 GCA_012959805.1 Myxococcales bacterium
GTCGCCCATGATCTCTTCGAGAGTCATCTCTTTGCTGTAGGCCGCCAAGGGATTCAGCGTGGAGTGGGAATGGTTCTTCCTCGAAATTTCTGCGAACAGCTCGAAATTGGCACCGCCGTATTTGTGGCCGTACTCCATGCCGATCTGGGCGAAGACGCCGGGCATGATGTCCGTGCCGATGCGCCCATCGACGCCGGCGACGGCTCCATAGCGCCCGGAGCGCGTCCACGACTTGCCGTCGCTCTTGCGTGCGCCGCCCGCCAAAAGCCCTGCGCCTGCCAGCTTCTCCACACCGACCGCCAGGCCCATGTCTGATTCACCGGCCTTGATCGACATGCCCACGACGCGCAGTGCGGTCGCACCGGTCGCGCATGCGTTGGACACGTTGTACGCAGGGATCCCGGTTTGCCCGCAGGCCTTCTGGATCACCTGGGCGATCGGCAACGCGCCGCCCATCAGGTTGCCCGCGGCGATGATGTTCATGTCCTTCATCGTGACCCCGCCGTCTGCGAGGGCTGCGAGGGTGGCTTCCACGGCGAGGTCTGCCGTGTCGAGTTCTTTGTGCTTGCCGAACTTGGTCATCCGGATACCGAGAATGAAGACGTCTTCTGAGGCCATGAGGGTTCTCCTGAATCGCTTGAATCGTTTTGGCTGAAGGGATAGGGAAATGAATCGATTGAAAAGTGGGTCCGGCGCGAGCTGCGGTTTACGCCGCCGGCTCGAAGCCAAAGTTGATCGCTTCGACGCCTTCTTCGTCCTTCCCGATCGGGAAGGTCGTGAGCTTGACCGGCATGCCGAGCTTCACATGGTCAGCCGATGCCTCAATGTTCACGATGTTCGTTCGGACACTCGTGCCACCACAGTCGACGATCGCCGAGACGAAGGGCACCTCGATCCCGGGGGCCGCGAAGGACACGATCGTGAAGGTTCGCACCACGCCTTGGGTTGGGATGTCGACCGACTGGAAGTCGGTGCCTGAACAGCCCGCGCAGGCGTTCCTGCGATCAAAGAAACGCGCACTGCAGGACGTGCACTCGTTGGCGACGAGATGGGGGTCGTTACCAAGTACAAGGTAGTTGACGAAGGGAATGGGTTCGGACAATGGGGCTCCTTGTTGGGGGCCTCAGTCATCGGCGCCCGGATTATCAACAGCGTTGAGGATATCGCATATCGGCGCCTCGAAAACCCAAAACCGCGATCAGAACGACAGCCGCGCTCTTCGGGGCGCCGTTCATAACTATGATTCTACTTGCAGGTGTGGTGTCAAGGAACTGGAAGCGAACGTACCTCATCTCCCCCCGCCACGTCCTCCGGGTCAGACGATCCTGCCGTTCTTTTTGTCCCAGTAACGATCTTCAGGAGGCGCTTGTCGTGCTTACCGGTTGGTACCGGGGAAGCGCAGGAACGAAGTCCACGGAGCGGGGACACCTCGCCTCAGCGATGTAGGCCTTGCAGAAATCGATGAGCTCGCAAGCAAGCTCAGAGCTGGCGTCGCTACGATCGATCTATCTAATTTTTCGCCTTGGCACCGGCCGCCTTGGACGCCTGGCGAACGCATCTTCGAGTACCTGGAAATCTTCCACAACCGCCAGCGCCGACACTCGTCGCTTGGCATGCCCACCCCGGTCGAGTATGAACTGCGGCACGCATCACCAACGGCAGCAGAAGTGACGCAAGCCAAGCATGTGTCGATTTCTGTGACGGAATCGCAGATGAAAATTGCACCGTATTTGATGCTGAAAACTGCGAGACCGTGTGTGACGAACTGGATAAGCTGGACGACGACATCTCCAGGGGCTGCGACGATGCCATCTCCGAACTATTCAATTGCTTAGACGATTCGAGTTGTGTCGAGCTGAATGCCACTTTTGATTCCTCAATCCTAAACCTGGGGAACTTCTTCGAGCAGCTCGACGGTCTCTGCGTAGAACAGGAAGGCGACGTCAAAGTTAAGTGCGCGCCCGACTTCGTGATAAGCAGCACGAGCGCAGCCTTGAACGCGTGGATAGCTCGATCCGGCGCGGCCTCTGATCCTGATCCTTTTGGGCTCACCGATTCCGTCTGTACGACGGACGGCTAGAGGAGCACTGCTTCTTTGCAGCTTCTCGGGTGGTACCCCGATTACTTCTTCCGCCGGGGACTCCTCCCGACCTCCATGACTCGGCTGACCGTTCGCTCGCGAACGCAGGGTCGCCTCGAATTCGTCGACGTCTTTATTGGCGGAACGATGACTTTCGCACGCCGTGCGGTAGCGGCTTCGTGGCCCATCGAGCCCGATGTGTTTGCCAAGAGCAGGGAATTTTACCGTCGGTCAAGCGTCATTCGTGCACCAATGCCGATGTCTGAGGCCTCGGGTGGAGTAGGTTTCTAGGGCTGGTTAGGAGCAGAGGCTGGATGCGACAGCGATTTCAGTTCAAGCGGCTATGGAAAAAGGAACGGGTGCAAATCGTGAACTGGTACAGAGCGAAGACGGCGTTCATCGGGTTGAAGCGACTGGCAACGTTGCCTGAAGAGGACAAGCAAGCTTGCATTGACGCGTACAAATTTTTCCAACGAATGCAAGCAGGTGAGAAGACCGAGACGGAGGACGAGACGAAAGCAGTCGCGGACTACTACAAGGTGTTGAATAACATGTTGTCGGTCTTCGATCTGGAGAAGCTCTACATTCCTCCGCAACTGAATGATTCGGAGGGGCTGTATGCGAATCAGTTGTTGTGCGAACAAGCCGTCCTGAAAGAACTGAATCTCGAAGACCCTGAAGCTGCCTGTCTATTGGATATGGGATGCGGCAGAGGAAGGATCTCGCACTATTTCGCAACGCTGACGGGTGGCCAGGTGTTCGGCTACAACATCGATCCGAATCAGATTGAAAACGCGATCGACTGGGCAGCGGAATGTGAAATGAGCGACCGACTCCACTTCAAGGTTGGCGATCACCACAAGCCGCTCGACTACGCGTCGGCCACCTTTGATGGTTGCTTTTCGTTCCAGGCCGTCTGGCCCTTTTTTAAGAAGGAGGAACTAGATGACTATGCGAAAGAGATGTACCGCGTGCTTAAACCCGGGGCTCGATACGCTTGTTCTGAATATCTGTTGACTCCCCACTTCGATTGGAACAACGAAGAACATGTGGCGCTTCACCAAACCTTTCTGCCAACACTGGCGGCCACTCAATCGATGTATCCCGCAGACGTCTGTGCCGCATTGGAAAGAGCTGGGTTCAAAATTCTCATCTCGGCTCCATCCAGGAGCGAAGCCTGGCCGCTTGCCGAGCAGAAGCGCGATCTGATCCTCAAGGGGCGAAGAGTGGTTCGGGCCCTCGAGGCGATTCGCGTTCTGCCCCCATGGGTCGAAGAATCACTCGACCTTCTTCAAAAGGGCGGGCAAGCCTGGACAGATGCCGAAAAAGCCAAAATCGCAGATCTGAACTGGAGAATCGTCGCGGAGAAACCGTAATCCACGCTTGAGCCCCTCGGCATGACTCCATCCTCTGAAGAATAGTCTGGACCGCCCCCGGTTCCTACGACGCCCTGACGGACTTCACGGCCCCGGCTCGGGCCCTGCTGCCGAGATCTACGATCCCTTTTTTTGCCGCCATCAAGCAACTCCTAGACAGGGAATGGCGGATGGACCTCGTGCCCCTTTCGGGCAAACTCAGTGATCGCCGCGTTGAGTGCGCCTGCAAGCAAGGGCTTTCGCAGGATGACGTCGATGAACGGAGGGTGAGGCTCGTCGTCAAGGCCGCCTTCGTAAGCGGTCAGCAGGAAGATTCTCGAATTGGAATTGATTTGGTTGGCTCGCCGTGCGAACTCGATTCCGGACATTTCGGGCATTCGGAGGTCGGTAATGATGAGGTCGAAGGACTCGGCCTTCAGTCGACCTAGCGCATCAAGCGGGTGGTAACTCGTTTTCGGGTCGTAGCCGAGATGCCGGAGTATCGCGGCATGTGCCATCAGCACGGGCAGTTCGTCGTCAACCAGAAGAATCCGCAGCTCTAAATCCGGCGTGGGCATCGGATCGGCTTTGGGCGGAACGGATTTCGCCAACTTCGCGATCTTGAGCCAGACCTGGATCGACGTTCCCTCTCCGAGAGTACTGTCGATTTCAAGCCTCCCGTTATGTGCCTCGGCCGTATTTTTGACCATCGCGAGACCCAGGCCGGTGCCCCGTTCGTTCTTCGTCGAGAAGAATGGCTTCTGACAAGACGCAACTGTTTCTTCTGACATTCCGATTCCGTTGTCCGTTACCGTGAGGACAACGAAATCCTCTCCCTCTTTGTGCGTCGAAATACGGATCTCGCCGCCGTCGGGCAGCGCATCGACCGCATTGAAGACGAGGTTAATTAACGCCTGTCGGATTTCCGGAGCGTCGCCAACGATTGTGCCGACGCCGCCCAACTCAGCGGTAACCGAGATCGGTCCATTATTGAGGTCCTCTTGGACCCGCCATCTGGGTTCAGACATCGCCACAGCATCTTCGATGAGTTCATCGATATCGAGTTCTTGGGTGCGATCGAACGAGTTCGTTGAACGATTGAAGGCTTGGAGACGCTCGACAATTCTGGCGGCATCTTCTGCCGCCGTGATCACGATCTTCAGTAAATCAGATCGCTCGGCAGCATCGAGATCGGGTTCATCAAGCAAAATCGAGCTGTAAGAGATGATCGGGACGAGCACGTTGTTGAAGTCGTGAGAAATCCCTCCGACCATTGCACCTAGGGCCGAAAGGCGCTCCTTGGTAACGAGTGCAAGCTGTGTTGTCTCCAGCTCACTGATGCTTTTCTCGAGTTCGGCATGGGATAGAGTCAGCCATTCTTGTGTCTTCAAGTGCTCGCGGACTTGTCCCTCAAGGGATTCGGTCCTCTCGTTCACAACGCTCTCAAGTGAAGTCGTTAGCTGAAAGATGCTAGTGGCAATATCGCGGAACTCTTTTGGCCCGGCTCCCAATTCTTGAGCGGCGATCGGAGTCCCGATCGAATGTTTTGCCAGCTTCGCCAGCGAGTCCACGGGTTTCGCGATCCTGCGCGAGGCCCAAACGGTGAGCACGCATATGAAAATTCCATAAGAGAAGAGACCTGTTCGTCGCGCGACGACTTGAATTTCCTTTTGTCGCCCAAGCGCTTCCCGGCTGGACTCGAACTGATCTGTGATGCGTCCTTTCAAATTCTCGACTTCCTCGACGATCCAGCTGAGTTCGTCCTCTACAGCCTGCCGCTTGCTCGCGTCATTTTCTGCAATTGCTCCGACTGTGACGCTTTCGAGGATCTCTCTGGTGGCTTGGAGTCGAGCTCTGATCGAGTTTGTAGAGGACATGACGGCATCGGGAAGTACCATTCGGCCGAGCGCATCGTCAAGATTTTCAAGTTGTACCAGCGCGTCATCGGCGAGGTAGGTGATGCCGCTGAAAACCACCAGGTCGTAGGTCACTAGGAAATGCTGTAGCGAAAATGAAATATTCCGGACCTGCTCGTGCATAACGGATTCGTCGCCGATTTCGAGCTGTCGTTGCTCGAGGCTCGAATGCCACTGCTCGTTGGCAAATATGAGAGCAGCCCCGGCCAGGGTGACCGTCAAAACCAGTAGGAATAGATGCGCTCGAAGCGTCATCGACCGTTCGCGCTTTCGCAGTACACAGGACGACTACCAGGCAGGACGCGATTAGGGCTTGGTAGTGAGCTACTGGGTTTCATGTCACGATGCCGCCTGGCCTTACCTGTTTACAACCGGCAGGCTGTCGTGCCAAACCAACTGAGTCGCCGAGATTGTCTTCAGAGCCGATCGAATTACGTTTAAAGCGAGTTCATGCCCCTCCCGTGGAATGACCAGGACGTCCTTGTTCACTGCTTCGCCGTTTTCGGTCAGCAGGGTCCTTAACTCGTCGAAGTTTTTCCCTCGGATCTCTTTCTGAAATGCTTCGCTTTCTATGTATTTCCGATATCGATCTCGTGATCTCTGGAAATGCATGCCGACAATTTCAAAGTCGGAATTGAATGTCCAGGCGATTTCGGTCAGTCCCCAGCGGCTTCGCTCAGTCCGAACGTGGACGATGCCCAGCAGTTCATCGTTATCAGCGAACACCATATAGAGGGTGTGGGTCCCGAGTTCGTTCTCGTGAATCGTGAACGGCAACGTCTCGAGGATGTTGGCCCGGTCTGTCTCGTCGACCACGCGTACGATGGAGCGGTAGTGCGCGAAGTCAGGAAAGGAGGTCTGCATTGCACGGACTGGCTCCCGGAGCGAGCAGTAGGCCTGGCCGAAGGCCGTGGCCGGCGATAGGACTAAGATAAGCAATGTTAGTAATTGGATCGTCGTCATAGGTGACCTTCTTTTCAGCACTAAAAGAACCGATATCGGAGTTCAAGCCGCACGACATCGGGCTGTCCGCTATCCGTCAGCTCATGCTTATAGTCGGCAGAGACCCAGTAGTGCCGAGCCAGTGCGAGTTGTGCGCCGAGCGTGAGAAATGACAACTTGGTGAAGGTGCCACCGTTCTCGGCCGGGGGCCGAGTCGTCGTTTTGAAGTCTCCCTGTGCATACAGGAGGAGAGCTTCGGTCGGAGTTCGCCAGGACAGGTCG
>DUCN01000022.1 GCA_012959805.1 Myxococcales bacterium
GTGGCTACTACACCGAGGTGCTGTCGCTAGCGGTGGAGGGAGAGGGCACGGTGTACGCCCAGAATCCTCCACTCGTCCTCCAGTTTCGCGATGGCGCAAACGACAAGGCGATGACGAAGCGGCTCGAGGGGAATCGGCTGCCGAACGTGCAGCGTCTGGATCAGGATCTCTCGGAAGTGAAGCTGGCACCGGGCACGGTGGACTTCGCCATCACGGCACTGAACTTTCACGATATCTACAACGGCTCGGGCAGTGCGGCCGCACAAGCCTTTCTCGGCCACGTACTAAAACTCCTCAAGCCGGGCGGCGTGCTCGGAGTGATTGATCACTTGGGTGCCGCGGGCAACGACAACGCGAAGCTGCACCGGATCGAGGAACAGAAGGTGCGTGAGGCCGCGAAGCAGGCCGGCTTCGAGGTGGTGGAGAGCAGTGATCTTCTGCGTAACCCGGCGGACGATCTCTCCACCGGCGTTTTCGACCCGGCGATTCGCGGACACACCGATCGCTTCCTCCTCAAGCTGCGCAAGCCGATGTAGTCAACCGCCGACCGCAGCGAAGGCCCGTACTCGGCGCTCTCCGAGTCGTGTGAACCGGTTATACCCGTCACGGGGCTTCCCATAGCGGGTTGACCGACCCCCAATAGCCCGACGTTGTGCCAGAACCCAGCTTGAATGGCCGGGCAGGGCGGCCGCAGGCACTCTGTGTACGTCACGCGCCCGCAAACGGCGACGGGTCGCCTGGCTCGACCCTTGGCGCGGAAGAGGCCGCGGAGCTCAAGCGCGCTCCGACCGGCGAACTCGCAGTGTTCAAGAGCGACTTCTTTTGTGCGACACTGGCTTTCGTCGTAGCAAGAATGAAAAGGAGTCGATCATGCGCGAGGCCACCGTCCGAGAGTTGTGGACCTATCCCGTGAAGGGCTGTCAGGGCATAGCCAGCGAGTCGATCGAGGTCACGCAGATGGGTGTCGTCGGAGATCGGGGCTTCGTGCTCTGGCGCGACGGAAAGCTCGTCGACCAGATCGAGACCCCGCAAGTCGCATCACTCGAGGTGGGCTTCGATCGCGAGACAGGCACGCTTCGGTTCGAGCACGCCGAGCACGGCAGCTACGACCACGTGATTACGGCACACGGCCCGGTTCGGGAAGCAAAATGGATTCTTGACGAGTTCGAGACGCTCGACCAGGGCGATGCGGTCGCCGATTGGATTTCGTCGGCGCTCGGAAAAGACGTCCGGCTCGTGAGTCCGGGAGAATCTTGGAAGATCAACTTCCCGATCCCCCAGATGCAGCGCCTCCACCAGCAGCCGAAGCAGAGCTTCTACTCCGCGTCGCCGGTCTCGCTCGCCAACCAGGCATCCCTCGATGACTTGAACGGGCGCCTCGCCCAACCCGTCGGGATGGACCGCTTTCGAATGAACGTCGTCATCGACGGGCTCGAGGCCTACGAAGAAGACGAACGATCCTCGTTTGGCAATCCCAGCGTCGAGTTGCTGAACGTCACACCGGCCGAGCGCTGTGTGATCGTGACTACCGACCAGAAGACTGGCGCGAGGCCCAAAAGCGATCTGCTGAAGGTGCTCGGCGGGTACCGCCGGAAGAAGCAGGAAGATCGCTTCGGGAGCGGGATCACCTTCGGGTTGTACATGGGGGTCGGCCGCGAGGGCATGCTCCGCGTGGGGGACAAGCTCGAGGTCGCTTGACGGTCCTCGAGTCGACCTTCGTGGCGGATGAAGTTCAAGAGGACAGTGGAATCCTGCCCGCTCGCCAAAGAAGTGGCCTTCGTCTTGATGAGCCAGATTGCCAGGATGATCAACTGTGCTCCGACGAGCAGTCCTAGCGATACCGACTGATTGAATCACTCGGGAAACACGTCCGGCTGCCCCGCGAACAGCGAACCGGATGAAATGAAGAATGAGAAACACCTCCGCCACAAGTGGCGAACGATTCGTGCCGGGCCGAAAAAATGGCCTCGTATCAGCACATTTGAGATTCACTCCCTCCGCCAAGCCAGTATTCTTCGAATCGCACTTCTCCCTGCTTCAGGACCAGGAGCGCTGATGTATGCGTTGCGCCCAAGAGGGCATGCACATTTCTGATTTCGCCATTGGCCCTCCTTTTATTTTCTTTGGTCGATGCCTTGTCTTTGGTCGATGCCGTGTTGTTGGTCGATGCCCGCTCCATCAATAACTTCTCGGTATGGGCTCATTTGCGTCAGTCGCAGGAGACTCCGTAGCGCCCCGAGTAGTCAGCGAACTCTTCCGCGAGAGTCGCATAGCTCCATCCAAAATCAGTCGGGTCGTACGCGTGACGACCCACCGCACTCGGACTTGTCCGGTTCATCCACGCCCGGATTCTTCGCTCGTGAAGCGGCGCCGTCTCTTCCCCAAAGTATTGGTGGATGCGCCGCACGGTCTCAATTGGGTTGGCGACGAGATCCTTGTAATGCATATGAAAGCACCATTCGTCCCTCGCTTTGGCGTCGAATGACATTCCGGTGTTCAAGGCGCTCTTTAGCTTGTTCTTCCATTCTTCAGCCGCAGGGCGCGGGTCGTCTCGCGTGGTGAACATTCTCTGAAGAGTGTTGACGAGGCTTGCCAGCGAAGTCACGACGGGGCCGGGGTCACGGTGTGTCCAGATGATTCTTGCGTCCGGATAGGTTTCCAGAAGCGTGGGTAGGCTCCATAGATGATTCGGCGTTTTGAGGATCCAGCTCTCGGTAGGCTGGGCGGCTTGCAGCGCCTGTAGGGCAAGCTTGTGCTGCGCATAGGCCGGCGACATGTCGCATTTCTCAAGCCATCGCCCATATCGCGGGACATACGCCTGTGTCTCGACACCGAGTGTGCGGATGTCGTACATGAAGAAGGCAACGCATTCCTGCGCCAGGGTTGCACCGGTTGGGTGCATAAAAGCGAACGGTGGATTGAGCGCGTGTAGTTGGTCTATTTCTTGTTGGCTCTCTCGGATGCGCGGATCGGTCATGGCCGTTTCGATGTCAGCCGGTGGAATCAGATTCGCAGCTTCCCAGTGCAGGGGTGCTCTGGCAAGTGGGTCGAGGCCCAGAAGGTTCGAGAGCAGGCTGGACCCGGTTCGGGGGAGGCCGACGATGACCCAGGGTCTTTCGATTCGCTCATTGCGAATCTCGGGATGCTCTTGCGCCCACCGGTTGAGATTGATGCGGTTGGTTAGGGCTCGTACGAGCATTCCGCGTACAGCGAGTCGACCGAAGCTGTTGAGTTCGGCTTCCTCTCGGACGGCCTCTATATATCGCTCGAGAGGCTCGCGATAGCTGTCGCTGCCCAGGTCGCTGGTGCCGGCGGCTTTCTGAGACGCGCTTACGACCTGGTCGGCATCGAGAACCGGGTAGGCTCTTCCGAATCGTTCCAGCACCCCACCAACACGGTTCAGCGCGCGGAGCGGAACGGATTTGAGGGTGGCATCGCGAAACGTGTAGGCGGCTTTCATTGTAATTTGACCTCGATAGTGCTGCGGCCTGGGGTGAGACGCGTTTTTGTGTCCCGACTGTGTCCCGACGCATTTTGCTTGGATTCGCCGGTCCACGCTGACCCGCATCAAGTTTGCTTGGGGAAAGTAGCCATGAACCGTGAGTGACTGCCCAAGCAATTCCGCCGAGTGTTTCGGGGGCAGTATGCGCCGCGCCTTCTCAGGGGTTGGCTTGGATGAACTGGTGTATCAGCGCCACCAAGATCTCAGGCGCATCTTCCTGGCAAAAGTGTCCGACACCCGGGAGCTTGACGATGGGAGCTTCAGGAAAGAGGCCTCGAAAATCGCTGATGGATTGGCTCTGCGCGATGGCAAAGTCCATGTCGCCGGAAGCGAGCAGAGCGGGTTTGGCTTTTAGAGCCTCCAGATTGCCGTTCTGTACGCCTTCCATCATGTAGCCGATAAAACGCCCGTAATGCACGTCGAGCGGAAAATTGATGGCACCGATGCAACTCTCGCGGTCCGGGAAAGGTGCCGAGTAGGCGCGAATCCAGGTTTCGTCCACGGCGGTGGAGTTCTGGAAGCCGATGATCTTCATGACCGAAAGCACAGTGGAGCCGAGTTCTCCCAGGATGCCCTGTAGCGTGCCGGCTTCCTCATGCTTTTCGATCCACTGAAACCAGGGCGTCTTCTCTGGGCCCGCCTGGCCGCCACCGTATCCGAAGAGCGTGTTCATCAAGAGTACGCGCTTCACCCGTTCGAGATGCCGGATCGTGTAGGCGCCGGTGATCGGCCCGCCCCAGTCTTGGCACACGAAGGTAATATCAGTCAGGGCGAGCTCATCGATCAGCTTCTCCAGATTCTCGACATGGGTCTGCAGGGTGTACTCACGGTCTTGGGGCGTCTCCGATTTCCCGAATCCCATGTGGTCCGGAACGAGGACCCTGTAATCTTCGGACAGCGACGGGATGAAATTTCGGTACAAGTAACCCCACGTCGGCTCGCCGTGGAGGCAGATCACCACCTCACCATCGCGAGGTCCCTCGTCTACGTAGTGCTGGCGAAAGCCTGCGGCGGTGCTGAATCTCGGCTCGAATGGCCATGTGCCATCGAAGGTCTCGTCTGCGGGGATCACTTGTTTGGGCTCCTCAATTATGAATGTCTCAAGACGCTTGTGATGCAAGAACAAGCACAAGGTACGGCCGGACCCGGCGTGGGCCAGATCCGGGTTCACGGGAGTGGGTGCAGAATTTAGGTCGGGATGGCCATGCCACGCTCAACGGCGGGACGCTCGGCGATTCGGTCGAGCCAATCAACCACACGCGGGCGGCTCGTGACCCAGTCAGCGCCGATGGATTGAGCGATTCTGAGCCACGGGAAATGCATGATGTCACCGATCGAGTACTCACCGGTCAAGTAGTCGCGGTCGCCGCTGCCGAGAATTCGATCAATGACTCCGCAGAGGCGATCCATTTCACCGCCAAAAATCTCGATCATCTCCGGGTTCTTTTCGCCTTCCTTGCGGAGGGCTGCACCGAGGCGCCCCAGGTTGGGGCCGACTCCACCGGTCTGGAAGAACGCGTACTGAATCGCCTCCATCCGTTTGCCAGGGTCCTTTGAGAGGATCCGGCCTTCGGGGTCGTATTGTTCGGCGAGGTGCAGCAGGATCGCTCCGCTCTCCCAGATGGCCTGGCCGCCATCGACGATCGCAGGAATTTTATGATTCGGATTGATGGCGAGGAAAGCATCCGAAAATTGCTCTCGCTCGCCGGTGTTCACCGGGATCACTTCGTATTCAAGGCCGAGTTCTTCAAGGGCGATTGAAACCTTCCGACCGTTCGGGGTCGTCCAGGTATAGAGCTTGATCATGCGTGTCTCCCTTTGTTGGCCCAACTTAGAGTTGTGCGACAAGCCCCGACGCTTCGACTCCTGCGACCCCGCAGAGTTCGTCGTTGGGTCCGGTATCTCCCGAGACGCCAATCGAACCCACGAGAACGCCGTCGCGGGCGATCAATACACCGCCGGGCGACGGGACAATTCGATTGTCCGCGAGACCAGAGAATGTCTGGAAGAGGGCGCTCATTCCGTCGGCCATTGCTGTAAAGGTTCGAGTCGAGAAGCCCAGGCCGAGAGAGCCCCAGGCTTTGGCCGTTGCGATCTGCGGCCGCATGAGTGCAACGCGATCTTCGGTCTGGATCGCTTTCGTCGTCCCTGCGGCATCGAGCACCGCGACACAGATCGGGGCTAGGTCGAGTCTTCGCGCTTCGGTTCGGGCGGCGGTGGCGATTGTGTTCGCCTCTTCAAGGGTCAACGTGGCTTGGGGGCTGAGGGTTGCTCGCATCTGCTTTTCCTTCCCTTTGCGTCGGCTTCGAAGACGTGGTCGTGCTTTGGGGGCGCGAAGGCGTTGTCTGAGTTTGTTGTGTCGACGGCTTCGATGATCAGTCCGGTGGGATCGAGCGTTCGAAGGAGTCGACCGGCGCCGCGCATCTTGGCTTCGTCGTCGCTCGCCCATTCGGCTTTTGCGCCAAAGGCTTCAATGCGCGCCTTGAGCCCATCGAGGTCGTCACAGAGCCAGCCGTTGGCGACGAGATCATCGGCGGGTCCTTCAGTGAAGAGGAGTCGCGAGCCGGCGTCGTCGATGACCACCTCGAACTCTCCGCTTCGCTTGGCAGGTTTGATCTCGAGGCCGTACATGACGTCCATGAATGGGCGCCATTGGGCGATGCTCTTCACCTCGAGGCGTCCGTATACGACCGCTCTCAGCTTTGCGAGATTTTGGGCCATGGGATGCCTCTCTTGGTTTTCGATGAGATTTTGGATGCGCTCGCACACGATCAACTTGGGGCGGCCGAGAATGTCTCTCTTGCGAACGCGGTGAGCGCCC
>DUCN01000023.1 GCA_012959805.1 Myxococcales bacterium
GGCCGAGCACTGGCGGAAATGGCCCGAACAACGACGGGTTATGCGTCGTAAGCAGGCTCTGCGTCTTGTTGGACCCATGCCGTTGCGGAGCCAGCATAAAGACCGTGTTGGCACTGAACCTCATGACCACGATTTCTCCGATTTGCTTCTTCTTCATGATAGATCTTTCTGCGCGACTTCGGCCACGTACGTTGGGTCAGTTACGACCACAGCGGCGACCGAGCGAAGGGGGCTTGTCGGCCGACGACTCGACCACGCGCATCACGAATGGAACGATCGGAGTCGGGACGATGGGACCCGGCTCGAAATCCTTCGATGACCTCAGCTTGAATGTGCCCGTACCCAAACCAGGAAGCGTAGCCATGTTGATGGTGGGAACTTGGATGCTCGGCGTTCTCGGGCACAGACGACGAATGCGCGGATCAAGGCGCGGATTGCGCTAGCCGGCGATCCTGGCTCAGCCCAACCGGCGCTTGTACATGTCGAATACGAGCTCCCAGACCTTCTCGGCTGCAGCTTCGGAGTAGGCCGGCCCCCGCTGAGGAAAACAAAATCCGTGATGGGTCTTCGGGAATGTCTCCGTGCGATGCGTTACGCCGTTTGCGTCGAGTGCGGCAGTCAGATCCGGAATCACGTGGTCGGGCACGTACTCGTCCGTTTCTGCAAAGCCTATATACAGCTCGCCGCGGATTTGGTCGGCTAGGAGATGCGGTGAATCGGGCTGATCCGTGACGATCGATACGCCGTAGAGGGACGCCGCCGCTGCGAAATCTTCGGGGAAGGTGCCTGCGGCGGAAACGACGTACTGCCCGCTCATGCAGTAGCCGATGCATCCCTTCGCACCCGGCTTCACGGCCGATTGCGTCGCGAGAAAGTCGAGCATCGAACGCGTATCCCGCATCACGAGCTCGTTGGTCAGGCTCGCCATGGCTGCGAACATCTTCTTCATCGTCGCTGTACCCGTCGTCGGATCCATCAACTCGTCGTAATCGAACGGCGTGGTTCCTGGGCGGTAGTACATGTTGGGCAGCAGCACGTAATAGCCTTCGCCAGCGATTCGCCGACAGAAGTCGCGCAGTTCTTCGCGAATACCGGGTGCGTCCATGTAGAGGATGACGGCGGCGTGTGGGCCATCGCCATCGGGGTGAACGCTGAAAGCTTCCATCGTGCCATCCGGAGTTTCGATCTGATGCGTTGCTTCAATCATAATTTTCCTTTATTGAACCTATCCTTGTCGAGGCTCTGACGATATCGCACGGCGTGCTGCCACGGGGCGCAGTGAAGATCGATTCCGGAGCGCGGCCCTCGATCTCTTGCGCCGTTCTCAGCCGTCCTTCTTCTTGAGCTTGTCCCAGACCATCTCGGGATCGACCTCTTCGCCGAGGAGCGTGAGGGGATGCTCGCGGTCGACGTGGCCCATGACGTTTCGATACATCGAGTAGCCGATCAATTCTTGAAGCTTGCGTGGATAACTCGAGACCACTTCGCGCGGCGTCCCCAGCATCAGATTCTGTTGCTGACGACACCAACCGGCCACGAACTGAATCGAGAGTCCGTAGCGCTGGTCTTCCGCGGTCGTGTTGGGGCCTCCCCCGTGCCATAGCGACGCGTTCAGGATCAATACGCTGCCTGCGGGCATCTCCGCAGGCAGGATCTCCGCCTCCTCTTCGGGCGTCGGTACGATTGCCGGTCTCAGATGAGATCCCGGAATGAAACGCGTCGCCCCGTTCTCTTCATAGAAATCCGATAGCGCCCACATGGTCGTCACCATCGTTGGGGGATGGGGGCGCGGCAGATCGACCATTCCGTCATCGGAATGCAGCAACTGAGAGGTCTCGCCGGGCCCGATGTGCATCGAGGTCGTCCCCGAGAGCAGGAACCCTTCGCCCAGAATTCCCTCGACACAGTCGAGTACGAGCGCGTTGATCACCACACTCCGAAAACGCGGTCCACGCGAAACCAGATTGAAAATACGTCGCGTCTGGAACCCTTCGAAGTCGTTCTTCCCGAGCTCGATCTTCAGATCACGTTCGACTCGATCGACTTCCTCGACCAACAGGGTACAGGTCGAAGGGTCGAGCACGCCTTCCACGATCGCATAACCCGATTTTTCCACTTGGACGGCGACCGCCTTGGCAATGTCGGCGTCCTTGGCGTGGAGGCGATCCGAGCCGATCATGATCCACCGGGCGCGGGCATCCACAGCGCCATCGTCTTCTCGGCCGCGGTGTCGAACCCGTCGCGGAGTCGGGCAATCTGGACACCCTCGAAGACGGCCGTTTCGACGCCCGAGATGATCGGGTCAGGCGCCCCGGCTTTCGTATCCGTGACCGCCCAGCGCATCGTGACCGCGTCGCGCCTGTTTGCGTCTTCCGGGCCGATTTCATCATACACGGCGTCTTCGTAGCTCTCTTCAAAGGCGTTCGCGTAGGCTCGGTAGCGTTCCAGAATACTCATGCCGGTCTCCTCGATCATGATAGAGCAAGGCATCGGAGGGTAACGTGCTTCGATCGGAGATGGGATCGGCGAAGCCTCGAAACCCACGAGACACGAGGAGTCTTCCCCTGCCCCGCTGACGTCGGGCTCCGCGACTTGAGCGTCGCAGCCTGGATCCGATCCATCCTTTTGTAGCGCTGCATCGCCGGATGCATGCTCTCCATCGAGTCGACACGCAAACACGCGGCCCGTCAACCGGCTTGCCTCTTCACGGACCTTGATTTTACATCCCGCCTCGATCAGCACTTTGAGCGAAAAGGGGGCTTGTTTATCAAATGCGCTCTCGTAGCATTGGCTAGGAGCTTGTGTGCTAAAAATGCTAAAAACCAGACCCACTTATCGGCCCGGTTCGTTTGGTGAACTTACAAAAAGGGAGTGCATATGTCGGAATCAGACGTGAAGGAAACTCAAGCGCTGCTCGACGAGCAAGCAGGCCCGGAGAGCGCGATCAGCCGCCGCGCCCTTATTGCCGGGACTGCCGCATTTGCGATGGGCGCTTCGGCCAGCCAAGCGATGGCGGGCGACCACTCCGGACACTCTCATCATCACGACACGGGCGGGGATAACACCGCATTGGTACGCGCCGCGGGGGACTGCCAGATCGCCGGCGAGATCTGCAAGGCGCATTGCCAGACGATGTTCGCAACCGGGGATACTAGCCTGGCAGCCTGTGCGTCGTCGGTCAGGGACATGATGGCCAGTTGCTCAAGTCTCATGCAGATGGCGGCATCGAACTCAAAGCATCTCCCTGCCATGGCCAAGCTCTGCAGTCAGATCCTCACGGAGTGCAAGGACGAGTGTGAAAAACATGCCGAGCACGCGGAATGCAAGGCCTGCGCTCAGGCCTGCGATGGTTGCCTGAAAGAATGCAAGAAAGTGATGACCTGATATCGACTAAAAGCCCTCATCCTCATCGAGGGCAAAGCAGAGCCTCCCCGCCGCGGTCAGCCGCGAAGGGGGGGGGATTCGACGTACCCGGGACGGCGCTGATGTGGATCGTCTGAGGGCGCGTTGTCAGAACACCCAGTATCGGTGGTGCGGAAAACGCATTTCGTTTTGCCTATCCACCCGCGAATCCGTCTGTGGTGTTGAGGATCCGGGCTGCTGCTGTTCGCGAAGGATGTGCGAGCTCGATGAAAGCAGGCTGTAGACGATCGGGAAGGATGCCTTAGGGCGAGACGGCATAGGGCGGCTCGGCCAGTGAGCGCATGAAAGCCACCAGTCCCAGGACCTGTTCATCCGACAGTGTGCCGCCCCAACCGGCCATCATGGGCGACTTTCCTACCGAGGCCCCGCCTTCATGGACAACCTGGAACAAGTACTCATCCGTCAGCGGGTTCATATATTCACCGTTGGAATGCTTCGCCGGCTTCGGTTTTAGGGATCCAGCCATTGGACCATCGCCATCGCCTCCCGGGCCGTGACAGCTTGCGCAATAGAGCGCGTAGTCACTCTGCCCCGCAGCGACTAGAGCTGACGGCGGGATTCGAGAATTCGTATCCTCGACCTGGAGAACCATCTCGACGACGCGAAAGCCCGTGGCCTCATTCACCAAACCGAAATCAACCCAGCGATCGACGGGAAACCGATCTAATGCAATTTCCTGCGCGACAGCGAAGGTCATGGTCATGCTTGGCATCAACCCGGGCACCGCTTCATGCTCCAGAATGATTTCACGCCTTTTTTCATCCACACTTTGAATCAGGCCGCTGCTCCGATAAATTTTTCCTTGCGTGTCATCGATCTCTACAAGCGTGGAATCGGGCCTTCGCCGACTTGCCAGCCTTCCGGCAAGGGCAAAGCGGATAATGGTTGCCTTCAGATCATGAATCGACGAAAGGGCCGGAAGGGCCGCCCAACGATCGGTCGCGTCGTTGCCGAAAGTCAGCAGTCCCGCGTGTTGGGTCTTGTCGGCGTCGACCACCGGATCAAGATCATAGACCCCCATGCTTCTCCGAAGAAGTTCAGTTTCTTCAAAGTCGCCCCGCAGATAAAGCCAGCCCTCGTGGCTCCCGAACGCTTTCCAGTAACTGTGCAAATCCTCTTGGCTGTCGTTCTCGGGGTCGAGGGAAATCGAAAGAAATGTGATGTCCTTACCCACGGCATCCCCAAATGCTGCGTGAAGTCGAGCCAAGTTCGATGTGGTTCCGGGGCACACCAAAGCGCATTCGGTAAACATGAAATTCACAACGATCGGGCCCTCCTTGACCAAATCGTCAAAGAAGCGGTAGGTCCGGCCGTATTGATCCGTCAGCGACACATTGGGAAACGCGTCCGAAACCTTGCCTCGAGACTCCCGCGGCGGCAGGCGCGCTTTAATTGCCGCGTAGTCAATGGGCCGAATTGATTCAGCCCGATCCTCTTCCACAACAGAGCACCCCGCAATCGCGATGACAGCAATGAACACGATGACAGCCCACAGCCACACAGAAGCTCGATTTGGTCTTGAAATCATTCGTTGAAAATTCTCACAATCATGGATAGGTGTCCAGAACACGGGGTTTAGGCGGCGCGCACGCATTCCAGGGCCGTGAATCGTTCACGAGGCCATTGAGATACACACCGCCGGGTTCACCCGCATTCTGAGTCGCGGTATCCATGACCCGGCCAGGACGTCGGTTCATCCGGTAGAAATAGTCGTCGTCGGTTTCGTCCTCGAGAGGCTCCCCCCGAAGACCGTCTTACTTCACCCGGCCGCGATTTCCTCTCAACAACATATCGTAGTCGCATTCCAGAAAGCCGACGCCCCGCCCTGCGAGGCGGTCCAAGTCTCCAGCAACATCGAAGTAAAGATAGTGATCGTGCTCAAGATCAAGACAGCTCGGAACTACACCCGAGACGTCCGAATCGATTTCGCGTTCTCCATCCAATGGAGCGGCTTTGTCGAAGGCTTCCGTGTTACCCGGCCCCGGGGTTGGATCGCAGACCGCCATCATCCGCATGTCTTCGTGCTCGACATTGTGACAGTGAAACGCGAAAGGCCCGCTAAATGTCCTGAACTTGACAAGACACTCTGCTTCCTCTCCGCCATGGAGAAGCGTGAGGTCCTGATTGAAACGCCGCTCGCGACGGGGCAGCTTTCCGTTCACAGACTTGACTTGATGGCCCTCAAGGTGGGTATGCATGGGATGCCACCAGCCACCGGCCTTGTTCACGAACAACCATCGCTCGGCCCCCACACCCAGTTCCGGGACCGCGTCAGCTCGCCGGGGATTGAAGAACCGGTTGTTGATCGTAAAGGCACCCATCGCGCGATCCGCAGCAAATCTTCGATTCGCCACGACTTCATCTTCGCGAATCGGCGCCCATTGCCCCGGCAGCCCAGGTTCGTTGTCCACGCCCTCCCCGACATCGACCGCATAACCCCGGATCGTCGTTCCTTCAACACACGGAACTTCGGGTTCGCGAAGCGCTTCCCCCACCACATTGAACTTGAGCAAGGGCGTGGGCTCGTCGGGATCCAGATCCTTGCCCTTACGTCCGTCCGTCTGAATCAAAATATTTTCCAGAAAGACCTCGTCGCCTTCCTCGTATTCAGAGAAATCAACGATGATATCGTGGCGCATACCCGGAGAGACCTCGAAGCTCTCCACTTCAACGCCACGCGGCAAAAGCCAGCTGTCCGTACCAATGATGCAC
>DUCN01000024.1 GCA_012959805.1 Myxococcales bacterium
CCGGATCGTTCGGCGATTCGAGCAGTGCCTCAGCATTTTTCGCGGTACGTTCGAGCGAGTCGGCAGCTTCGTCCGGATTTCCGGAACCGAAATCGCTCAAAGGGACTCCCGACTTCTCAGCAGCCGTGTCACGAGTCGCGTAGCTCGCGGGGGAGCTTGAACCGGACGCCCTCGTCGATCTCGGGCAGCGCATCCAGGATCGCGCCGTCTTTCGTGAGAGCGTCGAGCCGCTTGAGTACGGCTTGGACGAGAACGTCAGGCGTCGAGGCGCCCGCGGTCACGCCAACGCATTCGATGCTCGCGAGCCACTCCGGATCGACATCGTGCTCGTCCTGGATGAGATACGAGGGCACACTGAGTCTCGTCGCGACCTCGACGAGTCGATTGCTATTGGATGAAGCGGGTGCACCGACGACGAGTACGAGGTCCGCCTGCTTCGCCAGGTCCTTGACCGCGTCCTGGCGATTCTGTGTCGCATAACAAATGTCGTCACGCTTGGGCAGAGTGATGGTTGGGAAACGGTTCGCCAGCGCGTTCATGACTTCCCGGGTGTCGTCGACGGATAAAGTCGTTTGGGTCACGCAGCCCAGCCGGCCCTCATTCATCACCTTCAGGCGACCGACATCCTCCACTGTCTCGACGAGATGCATGGAAGCGGGAGCCTGACCCATCGTTCCTTCGACTTCGACATGGCCGGCGTGACCGATCATGATGATCTCGAAGCCCTCGTCGACCATGCGCCTGACTTCGTTGTGGACCTTGGTGACGAGTGGACAGGTCGCGTCGATGGTTCTCAGCCGCTGCGTCTCTGCGCGTTCCCGAATGGCCGGGGAGACCCCGTGGGCCGAATAAATCAGGACCGACTCACTTGGAGCGTCTTCGGGATCTTCGATGAAGATCGCGCCCTTGTCGCGCAGGCCGTCCACGACGTGGCGATTGTGCACGATCTCATGACGGACGTAGACGGGTCGCTTCGCATCGGCGGCTTCGCGTTCGAGGGCGAGTTCGACGATTTCGATCGCGCGGTCGACTCCGGCGCAGAATCCGCGTGGACTGGCAAGTAGGATACGCATGCCCGCGCATACTAGCGTCCTCTCGTGTGTCTCGGAGTCCGTCCAAAATTCCGCCCGGAATTCCACGCGACAAATCGGCTGGGATCGTTACAATCCGGCCTCTCAAACAATTGGCAGGAGTCATGTCGACATGTCGGACCTCGAAACCTTTCGCCAGCAAACACGTGCCTGGCTCGAAGCGAACGTACCCAATGACATCGTGGGGTTGCCTGCTGGCGAACTCGAGGGAACTTGGGGCGGCAAACGGGCGACGTATCCAGTCCCTGGTCTGAAAACCTGGCTCGACGTGATGGCGGATAAGGGTTGGACCGCTCCGACCTGGCCGACGGAATACGGTGGCGGTGGCCTCGATCCCGACGAGGCCAAGGTGCTCACGCAAGAGATGCGGGCGCTCAAGGTCCCTGCGCCTCTGATCGGTTTCGGACTGACGATGATCGGTCCCACTCTGCTTCGCTTCGGCAACGACGAACAGAAGAAGGAACATCTCCCCAAGATCTGCCGCGGTGAGATTCGCTGGTGTCAGGGTTATTCCGAGCCGGGTTCTGGCTCGGACCTCGCCTCGTTGCAGACCAAGGCCGTTCGCGACGGTGACGATTTCGTCATCACGGGAACCAAGGTCTGGACCTCGTATGCAGATCAGGCGGACTGGATCTTTGCGCTCGTGCGCAGTAATCCCGATGCGCCGAAGAAACAAGAAGGCATCACGTTCATCCTGATCGATATGGATGATCCGGGGGTCAAGGTCAGCCCGATTCTTCTGATCTCGGGCAAGTCGCCGTTTTGCGAGACCCATTTTACCGACGTTCGCGTGCCGGTCGAAAATGTCGTGCACAAGATCGACGCGGGTTGGACGGTGGCGAAGGCGCTGCTCGGACATGAGCGCACGATGATCGCGGACGCTTTTGGTGGCTCGGGCGCGAAGCCGCGTAAGGATGCCGGTCGAAGCTTTCTCTCGGATCTTGCGGTTCAGCATGTTGGTGAGGCGGACGGTCGTGTGTCCGACGCGATACTGCGCGATGAGGTCGCGGCCATGGAGATGGATAGCCGTGCATTTGGATTGACTGTGCAGCGGACCAAGGACGCCGCGCGGGCCGGCCATCAGCCGGGTTCCGAAAGTTCGATGTTCAAGGTCTATGGCACCGAGCTGAACATGCAGCGGTACGAGTTGATGGTGCGAATTCTCGGGCCCGATGCACTGGGTTGGGAAGGTGAGGGCTTCGATGAAGCCGATCTCAATACGACCCGCGAATGGCTCCGGTCTCGCGGCAACTCGATCGAGGGCGGAACGTCTGAGATTCAGCTCAACATCATCGCGAAACACGTTCTGGGCTTGCCGGTTTGAGCAGGGAACAAGAGCCCCCGTCCAGCCCAATCGATTGATTAAATGAGGGCGGTCGACCGAAGCGGTCGCCGTCTTTCAGAAGGGATCCGAAATGCAACTCGTACTCAACGAAGATCAGGAGCTGATCGCGAAGACCGCTCGGGATTTCGTAGATGAACATTCCCCAGTAAGCCGGTTTCGCGCGCTTCGCGATTCGGGTGAGGAAGTCGGTTATTCGCGGGCACTCTTCAAGGAGATGGCGGAGCTGGGTTGGGCCGGTATTCCCTTTGACGAGAAGCTGGGTGGCGCGGGCATGGGCTTTGCCGAACTCGTTCTGATCGTCGAGGCGCTGGGGCGAAATCTCGCACCCGAGCCCTTCCTCGGTGGCGTCACGATGGGCGGATGCGCACTGGCTCTGGGCGGTGAATCCGGATTGCGTGAAGCGTGGCTGCCAGGCGTGATCGATGCATCGAAGATCGTGGCCCTGGCGCATCAGGAAGCGGGTGGACGCTATGACCTCTTCGCCATCGGGACCACGGCAGAAGCTTCGGGGGACCGCTACATCCTCACCGGCGAGAAGACCCAGGTCCTCGATGCGGTCGGCGCCGACGCTGTGATCATTCCCGCGCGAACCTCCGGCCAGTCCGGCGACCGCGACGGGATCACACTCTTCCTCGTCGAGACGAATTCGAAGGGTCTCGCCATTGAGCGACAGACCCGACTCGATTATCGCAACGCCGCAGTCATTCGACTTGAAGGCGTCGAGTGCTCGGCCACTTCGGTTCTCGGGAACGTGGGCGAGGGTGGCGCTCTACTCGAAGAGGTGATCGATCGGGCGACAGTCGTTCTTTGCGCGGAAATGCTGGGCGGAATGTCCGAGGCCTTCGATCTCACTCTTGAATACCTGAAGACTCGCGATCAGTTCGGGGTCAGGATCGGAACCTTCCAGGGCCTGCAGCATCGAGCGGCCAAGGTCTACATGGAGATTGAATTAGCTCGCTCGACCGTGATGGCCGCATCGCGAGCCCTCGACGCAGGCGACAAGCAGACGGCGCAGCTGGTCTCGCTTGCCAAGGCGCGATGCTCGGACGCTTATATTCACGCGACGAATGAAGGCGTCCAGATCTTTGCCGGCGTCGGCATGACCGACGAGTACGACATTGGTTTCTACATGAAGCGGGCGAGGGCGTCAGAACTTACGTTTGGCGATGCCGCCTTCCATCGAGACCGCTGGGCCAAGCTAGGCAACTACTAGATTAGTCCCGGGCGCGTCGTCATTGGGTTCATGGATTAGTGTCATCCAGAGCGCGGCACCGTGTCTGCGATAGGATCGCCGACAAGGGGATCTTTTCATGCGCCCAACGCGCCGCCAGATTCTGAAATGGGGATTCGGTGCAACGGCGATTGCCGGAGCGGGCGTAGCGGGGAAGTCGATTCTGCTTCCACCCGCGCCGAGTGCGGTCCTGGCCCCTGTCCCTGAACTCGCGGCTCGACTCTTCGAAGTGCTGAATGAGGAGGAGCGGGCCGGTGCCGTCTTTGGATACGAGCGCCCAGCTGCGGTCTTTCATTATCGGGTGCAGAATCGACATCGGTATCGCGTTGCGACCACGAGCTACGTGGCTGCGAAGCTCGCCGAGTCTGTCGGCAAGATCTCGTCAGAGAAGACGGGGGCGATGCCACGCGACGTTTCGATCAGCCATTTGCAGGCAGAGGGCTTCGCATCTTTTCTCTCATGACTGGGCAGTTTCTGTGGAATTGCAGTGGTGCGAGCAAGAGCCGAATGGCGAGCAAGGCCGGAGCATCGGGGCGCTCGCGGGGCACCGTTTGACTTGACCATTTCCGAAGACTTCCGATTCGATGGGGACGATGTTCCGAAACTTCGTCGAATTTCTTCGACGTGGGTACATGAAAATTCTGTTGCGACATTGATGAGATAGCTTCTAGGCTATTCGACCGAATTCTGAGGGAGTACACATCAGTTGAATCCAAGAGATCGTTTTTTGCATTCGTGTCGCGGCGAGGTCGTTGATCGTCCGCCGGTTTGGTTGATGCGACAGGCGGGTCGCTACCTGCCGGAATATCGGGCTGTTCGAAAGGGCGTCAGCTTTCTCGAGATGTGCGCGGATGTCGAGCGCGCGGTGGAGGTGTCGCTTCAGCCGATTGACCTGGTGGGTTCGGAAGCCGTCATTCTCTTTCAGGATATTTTTACGCCCATTCCCGGCATGGGCGTGAAGCTCGACTTCGCGCCCGGACCCGTCATCGAGGAACCGATCCGCGATGCGGCACAGATTGAGGCGCTTCGGATTCCCGATCCGCGTGAGACTGTCCCGTTCGTTTTCGAGATCCTGGGTCGGTTGCGGGAGGCCGTGGCAGATCGCGATGTGCCGGTACTGGGATTCGCTGGCGCTCCGTTCACGCTGGCCGCCTACCTGATTCAGGGCAGCGGCTCGAAAGATTTCTCGATTCTCAAGGCGATGATGCAGACGCGTCCGGATGAAGTTGACGCTCTGCTCGAGAAGCTGACGCAACTCACGATCGACTATTTGCTTGCTCAGATCGAGGCAGGCGCGGAGGCGGTTCAACTTTTTGATACGTGGGCAGGGCTGCTCGATCCAGCGGCCTACCAGCGATGGGTCCAGCCCGCCCATGAACGCATCGCGGAGGCACTTGCCGACGCGCCCGCACCGCTCATTCTTTACGTTCAAAATGGATCTCATATTGTTGATTTAGCAGCGAAATCAGGTGCGGATGTGATCTCGCTCGATTGGCGACTTCGCTTGGCCGATGTCGCGCGTCAGCATGGACAACACGTGAGTCTCCAGGGCAATCTCGACCCCTGTTGGCTACATGCGCCCAGGGAACGCATCTTTGAGATGGTGCGTGAGATGGCGGATGACGCTTCTTCAGCACGCGGCCACATCCTAAATCTCGGCCATGGTTGCCTGCCGGATACTCCGGTGGAAGGGGTTCGCGCCTTTACGGACGCGGCGCGGGCACTCGGCGACTGATCCATCCCGCGACTGCCCTGGCGAAGGCTTCGTCCCCATTCGGACACGGCGCCAGCCAGAGTTCTTCTCCTCCCAGTTCCAACCATTGATCTCGCAAGCGGATTCCGACTTCTTCGAGTGTCTCCAGACAATCGGCGACGAAGGATGGGCAGAAGACCGCCAGGCGTCGAATTCCCTGATCGGCAAGATCGGGAAGCACAACATCAGTAAAGGGTTGGATCCACGGTCGAGGGCCCATACGCGACTGGAAGGCGGAGCTGGTCTTTTCCGCATCGAGATCGAGCGCCTCACACAGTGACCGCGCTGTCGCGTAGCACTGCGCTCGGTAGCAGCGCTTCAGACTCGCGCCGGGTTGCTCGCAGCAATCCGGGCGGGAGAGACAATGATTCTTGGTCGGGTCGCTCGCGCGGATCTGATCTTCGGGCAACCCGTGAAAACTGAACAAGACGTGATCGGCTTCAAACCGCGACAGCGAGGGGCCGGCGATTTCAGCCCAGCTTCCGGCGAAGTCCGGTTCGTCGTAAAACGAACCGAGAATCTCGAAAGGCGGTATGTCGCCTGCAGAATCGAAGCAGCGAAGCACCTCGGACCCCACTGAGGCGGTCACGGCGGAGGCGTACTGTGGGAAGAGCGGCAGAATGATGATTCGGTCAACATCGGCTCGCTCGAGCGCAGCCAAGCCCGATTCGATCGAAGGCCGGCCATATCGCATCGCCGTTTCGACCCGAAAGTCACTTCCCAAGCTCTTGGCGACTGCCCGTGTCAGTGCGTCCGAGTACACGCGCAGGGGGGAGCCTTCCGGGAGCCAGATCTTGCGATAGGCGGCTGCCGCCTTTCGGGGTCGCGTCGGCAGGATGATGAAGTTGAGCAGAAACCAGCGTATGAGCTTCGGCATAGTCAACACACGGGGATCGCTCAGGAACTCTCTTAAATATTTGCGGACCGGGCCGGTTGTCGGCTTGTCGGGGGTTCCTAGGTTGACCAGGAGGACTCCGGTCGGATGTTTCGAAGCCATGTGATCTTTTTTCCATCAGTGTCATTGGAGGGCTAATCGGTAGTTTTGCCATCGGTCAATGCGAAGCCGGTCGGGGCGAAATATAATCGGTTGTTGGATCCGAACCAGGGGCGCCGAGTCCGGATCGAAGATTTTTCTGGGTGGGGGTTTTGTTGTTGACGGCGATTGCGGCGAGGTCCAAGTGGGCGACAAAAGTTCTGGTCGCTGGGAGAGCTGAAGGATGGCGACCGTCTTAATCGTGGAAGATGAGGATTCGCTGCGCGAGACGCTGAGTCGGTATTGGACTCATGAAGGATGTGACGACATCGCTGCCGCGTCTGGATACGAAGCTGGATGTTCTGATCGCCGATTGGATGTTGAAGAATCACATTCACGGATTGCACGTCTCGGAAGTTTTTTTGCGCACTTCACGCCGAGTTCAACACCATTCTGATGACTGGGTTTACCTCTCGCGATCTTCTCGAAGAGTCCGACCCGGCCCACGCGGTTTCGCCGGAGATGAGCCGGATTGCTAGTCGGAGCCGTTGGGCGTATGGAGTTCGAATCCGCCACGAGTGACCGAGAGCCACATATACCAGGCAGGGTAAAGCAGCGAGATTTCGACCAGGAAGACTGGGCCGGTTTCCGCTGGCCATCGGACGCAGGCGACCAGCACCGCCGTCCAGACGATCGCGCCGACACCCAGCCAGAAGCGAAGCGACATCGGTTGGACCTTGCTCGGGTAGAGATATTTCATCGGGATAAAGACGGCCACCGAGAGCACGGCGACCCAGGCGGTTCCTGCGACAGGCCCGACCGACAGCAACCACAAATAGATGGCCAGGATATTCCAGTAGGAGGGGAAGCCGAGAAAAAAATTATCCTCGGTCTTGGCGTCTTCTCGCGAAAAGCCATAAGCACTGGCGAGGATCGGTGCGGCGAGCCAGACCGGATGCATCACGCTGCCGGCACCCCAGAGGAAAAAGACAGGCACGATGACGAAATTGAGGTAGTCGACGATGTCGTCCAGGCGCCGGCCATCGATTTCGGGAATGTGTTCGGAAACCCGAGCGGCTCTGGCGAGCGTGCCATCGATTCCGTCGATGAAGAGCGCTGCCAACATTAAGAGCGTGGCGTTGCTGAAGCTCCCGTTCGCGATGGCGACCAAGGCGAAAAAGCCGATGACAGCACCGCTTGCTGTGAAAAGATGGACGCTCCAGGAGCGGATTTTGTGGACGCGAACGTTTGCGTGCATTTCGGCTCGATCGGTTTCGCCCGAAGCATATCAGAGCGGCTACTCTAGCAGCGGCATGATGGCTTGAAATTGTGGATCGCGGCGCCTTCATTGGCGACAGTGAAGTGGTGTGGGGGCGAAAGTGTCGCAGGCGGGGACAGGTGACGGGTCGGGTCTCGGGGCATCCCCGGTTCCGCCCGCTGGATTTTTGCGAGACCGGGGGGCACGGATTCGGGCGACTCGGCTCGAGGACGCCCTGGATTGGGCGAGCAGCCTTGCTCCGTCTCCGATTTCCCTGGCGTCGTCGTGTTGTGGCATGTCGATGGCCCAGGGCGATGATTTCATGGAGTCACTGGGGACCGGGCCGCCTGCCACGTCGAGTCGGTCGGCCGATCTGCTGATCGTGGCCGGGTCTGTGACGCGGCGGCTGGTGCCTCTCATCCGCGACGTTTATGCGCGCATGCTCGAGCCGCGCTGGGTGATCGCTTGGGGAGCCTGCGCCATCTCCGGTGGTGCTTACGATAACTACGCGACGATCTCGGGGCTTTCTCGTATCGTGCCCGTCGATATAGTGGTCCACGGCTGTCCGCCGGCGCCCGAGGCGCTGCGCGAAGCGCTCGGACTTTTACGCTCGGGAGCTGGCCGCGATCCTTTGCGGCGATCAAGAGAGCAGATGGAGTGGCCGATCCAGAGGGCTCCTCGCGCGACCAGCGAGGACGGGTAGTTCGTTTCAATGTCGCGAATTCTGGCCATGGAGAGTCGCTGCCGGGCGCTCGACACGGAAGCCGAGGCCGATCATTGTTGACGGTTGAAGATGAATTCACAGAACCAATGCGCGTAGGAGAAATCGATGTCGATTGAGGTAGAGCTGCCATCGCTCGGAGAGAGCGTCTTTGAGGGGACCGTCGCTCGCTGGCTGGTTGCCGAGGGCGAGATGGTCGAGGTCGATCAGGCGATCGTCGAGGTGACGACGGACAAGGTCGACGCCGAGATTCCAGCTCCCTGCGCCGGCATGATTGAACAGATTCTCGTTGCGGAAGGCGACGTGATCGAGATTGGCGCCGTGCTCGCGAAGATCGATCCCGATGCCAAGGCCGATACCGCGAGTTCGGCGAAAAATAACTCGGGCTCCCCGGCACCCAAAATTCCGGACGCGACTTCCACCTCAGCAGCGCAGGCGAGGCCAGCTCTGCTCATCGCGACCAATCCCGCAGATGGGATTGCGGCGACGCCGGTGGCTCGCCGAATGGCCGAGGAGGCCGATATTGATCTTCAGGCTGTGCACGGAACGGGAAGTGCCGGTCGCGTCACCAAAGACGATATTTTACGACATGGGTCCGATGCGGAGCGCGCGCCGGCTGCTCCCTCGCCATCCGTCATTCCGACCGCGGCCGTCCAGCCGGCTGCTGTGGCGCCATCACCTGCGTCTGCGCCTTCGAAAGCCCGTGGAGGTCCATCTTTCGGGTACGAGCTTCAGGCCGGTGATCGTGTGATTCCGATGACGCCGATGCGGCGGATCATTTCTGAACACATGGTGTATTCGAAACGCACGAGTCCCCATGTCGGAACGGTGGCCGAGCTCGATCTTTCAGCGGTGGTGCGGCTGCGCAATCAACACAAGAAGGCGTTTGCTGAATCCTATGGGGTGGCGCTGACGTTCTTGCCGTTTGTGGTGCATGCGACCGTGCGTGCCTTGCGCGAATTTCCGGCCTTGAATGCTTCGGTGACCGCCGATGCGATCATTGAAAAACAGAGCATTCATGTTGGTGTGGCAACGGAGACCGAGAAAGGCCTCGTGGTGCCCGTTATCCGAGACGCGGATCGGCTTTCCCTGGCGGGTACGGCGATGGCGATCAATGATCTCGCGACGCGTGCGCGGGACAAGCGACTCTCCGCCGATGATCTACGCGGCGGGACGTTTACGGTCTCGAACCCGGGTCGTCGAGGCAATCTCTATGGGTTCGCGATCATCAATCAGCCCCAGGTCGGTATCTTGCGAATGGGCGAGATCGCCAAGCGAGCTGTAGTGCGATCGCTCGAGGGCGAAGACGCAATTGTGATTCGCACGATGATGTTTCTGGCGCTTTCGTACGACCATCGCGCAGTCGATGGCGCGCCCGCCAATGGATTTCTGCATCGCATACGCGAGATTCTGGAGGCCGCCGAGTTTGATCTATGAGTCTGATCGATGAGAGAGTCGGGTCCGAGTTGTTACGGCGATGAGTGATTCGCTGTCGGTCGAATGGTTAGGGCAGATTTCCTATTCCGACGCATTGGCGCTTCAACACGAAGCCGTCGCCGACCGACTTGCTGGGCGGAAATCGGATAGATTGCTCCTGCTGGAGCACCCGGCTGTGATCACACTCGGTCGCAGCTCAGATCGGTCCAATCTGCGGCTCGGTGAATCGCGGTTGCGCGAGCTCGGTGTCGAACTCTTCGAGGTCGGTCGCGGTGGGGACGTCACGTACCACGCCCCCGGCCAATTGGTGGGTTATCCGATCATCGACCTCGAGGCACTTGGGCGTCGGGACGTCCACGCTCATTTGCGAAGACTCGAAGCCGGGCTGATCGCGGCGCTTGACGAACTGGATGTGGCCGCGCATCGGCTGCCCGGCTGGACCGGCGTCTTCGTGGATCGAGACGCAGATTCGGATCCCGGAATCAGGGAACGAAAGCTCGCCTCGATCGGGGTCGGGGTGCGACGCTGGGTGACGTTCCATGGCTTTGCGCTCAACGTGACCATCGATTTGGCGGGCTTCGATTCGATTATTCCGTGTGGACTTCGCGATGTAGAGATGACGTCGGTCACTCTCGAGATGGCGCGAGGGGAGAGTGTCAGCCACTTGAACCCGGTTTGGGATTCGGCACTTGCTGCGCGCACGCGAGAAGTCGTCGGACGATGTATGCAGGAGCATCTCGGACGATCCAAGGACTGACGTATTTTCATTCCCGTCCCCCTCGCTCGGCCTCTGCAGCTCCTCTATTCTGATCCAATGTCGACTCATGTGATCGTCGTGAAGCGCTCGCGCCGACGTCTCTTCTCTATTCCGCGCGCGGTTCCGGGCTTGATTCGTGCGCTCTGGGCCGCGCGGCCGGGTGGCGCACGCGAAGTGCCGGGTGATGTTGGTCATCTTGAGCTTTCGGGAGGCGAACCAGCCGGGTCAGGATCGCGCTTTCCGCGGCTTGGCTTCGATTCGAGTGGCCAGCATCGATGTGTCGGTTGCGATCTCTGCGTTCAGATTTGTCCGAGCCGATGTTTGCTCATGGAAAGTGAAGAGTTGGCAGAATCGGGCGCTGGGTCTTCGCGTGTGACGCGCTTCGAGTTGACGCGTGCGAGCTGTATCGGTTGTGGTGCGTGTCGCGTCGAGTGCCCAGAGAATGCGATTGAGATGATGCCCGGGAAGCCAGTCAGCCAATGGGCTGGGCTCGGACGAGAGTCAGCGATCGACCTCTTGTCGATGACGGACTAAGGGAGGCCGATGACGAATCCAGGCGAATTTTCCGAAGTCGTGTGTGACGAAGTTCGGAAGTTCGGGGCGGAGCTTCTCGCTGATTCGCACGACGAACTCCGCATTGAAGTGGGCGCCGAAACGGCATTCGCGCTTTTGACTCACGTGAGAAACCAGTCGAATCTTGCGCTGCGCCGCCTCGTCGATCTGACCGCGATCGATCGCGAAGCAGATCCAAGGCGCTTCGAGGTGGTCTATCGCCTGCACTCTCCGAGCTTGAATGAGCGAGTAAGAGTCCACGTTGGAATCGGAGTTGAATCGCCGAGTCTGGACTCAGTTGTTTCGCTCTGGCCGAGTGCGAATTGGCTCGAGCGCGAAGTCTTCGATTTGTTTGGAATCGAGTTCCTTGGACATCCCGACCTTCGACGGATCCTGCTCGACTCAGATTTTGAAGGCGCGCCTCTGCGTAAGGATTACCTTCGTCAGCCCGGTCTCGGTCTGCCCAAGGAGGCGGCCTTCTGATGTCGGAATCAGAAATGCCGAACGCGGAGCAATGCGGTCCGACGCTTTCGGAGGCACTCGGATTCTCGGGGACCATTCTCGAAGTAGGGTATACGCATCCGGGTGTACGGCGGGTGCTCTCGATGGCCGGCGGCACGACTGGTTTTCTCGTCTCTCTCGATGACGAGCGAATCACCGATCTCGAAGTTGAAATTGGCATCGGCCATCGCGGATTCGAAAAGGAAGCCGAGGCTGTTCCGTGGCATCGTGCTTTGCCCTATGTGGCTCGCCTTGGGTACGTGAACGGGCTGATGGCGGAGGTGGCCTACTGCCTGGCGGTCGAAGGCCTGGCGCGTGTGAGTCTCCCGGATCGTGCAATCTGGCTGCGAACTCTCGCTTCCGAGATCGCCAGGATTTCCGATCATTTCTCTCGCCTAACATCCGTGTCGGCGTCGATCGGGCTTCGCTCGGCCGAAAACGTGTCTCAGCAAGGTGAGTCGTTTGCGACGAAGCTACTGGATGCATTGACCGGCGGCGCTTTTGCGGGTTGGGTGCGACTCGGTGGCGTTGCCGGTTGCGTGCCCGACCAGTTTGAAGCGTTTTGGGGGATTGCTCGACGAGAGATTGAAGCCTCGCTCGTTCGATTTGATGCCGCTGCGATCAGTAATCCGAGCTGTCAGAAAAGACTTCAGGACGTCGCCGTGTTTTCGGCGGACGATTGTGTCGCCTGGAGTGTCACAGGCCCATCGATCCGCGCTGCCGGAACACCAATGGATGTTCGTCGCGAGGCGCCCTATTTAGCGTATGCATCGATCGACTTCGACATTCCGATCGGTGAGTCCGGCGATTGTTTTGATCGACTACTCGTCGTGGTGGAGGAGGTTCGTCAAAGCCTGCGGATCATCGATCAGTGTCTGTCGCTGCTCGCCACCCTGGGGCCCGGCGCGGTGCGCCTCGCCGAACCAGGCTGGTGCGATCCGGAAGACGTTGCGCCCTCTGAACGTGCGCAACTGGCCTTGTGTGGACCGAATATTGCCCCCGGTGAGTACACGGCTTCGATCGAATCTTCGACCGGCGAGCTCGGTTTTTTCATCGTTAGCGACGGGAACTCGACGCCTCGCCGAATTCGCTGTCGTGCGGCGAGTTTTCATCACGCGCAGGCGATGCCCCAGATGTTGCGTGGCGCGTTGCTCGACGATCTCTTGCCGACCGCGGCCATCCTACATCTGGTCTCGGGAGAATGTGATCGGTGAGCTTGGCCGGGGATTCTTTGGGACCGCCGCCGCTCAAGCCCTTTGGGCTGAAGCTTCATCATGACGGTCGGTTCAGCCACGAAGGCCAACCGATCGCGCATCAAAGATTGCGGGAACATTTCGATCGCTCCGTCGAATATCTCCGAACCGAAGCCAAATACATCGTTCGACTGAAGCATTTTCGGGGTGAGATCGAAGTCCAGGAGGCGGCTTTCTTCGTTCGCGTGATCGACATGACGACGGGTAAACTCGAGCTCTCTGATGGAAGTAGCGAAACCCTCGACGTGTCGACGCTTTCGACTTCGCCCATCGACGGAGCACTCCTATGTCGGATCAAATACGACATGGCGGACGCGGGACTACACGCGAGATTTACCCATTCGGCCCAGGCGGACTTTATGCAGGCGATCGAAGAGGGCGATTCTGGGTACGTGGTCTCGATTGGCGGACGGGAGGAACGGTGTCCCGATTTTTGAATGGGCTTGTACGGGTTCTGACTGAGAGATCGAATTGACGGGCGAAGGCCGCGCTGGTACATCCTGTGGGCCGAATTCGTCGAATGTCGAGACACGACGGGCAGAGGCTCAGCGAGACCTGCACGTAGATCGTGATTTGATCGTGACTTGATCGTGCATAGGCGGCGTAGCCAAGTGGCTAAGGCGCGGGCCTGCAAAGCCCTGATCCCCGGTTCGAATCCGGGCGCCGCCTCCAACGACCATCAGTCACCTCGAGATTTCCGGGTGCCAGCGGTCCGAGCCGCTTCACCGGCCGCCGCCAAGCTGCAATCAAACCTCTCGAATAACATTGAAGACCAGGGAGGTCGTACGCGAATGGCCGGGCGTCTCGCTATGTCCTTGGCGCGGGGTCGAGCTTGCGACCGTTTGGATCGAAGATCGGAAATTGGGCGATCCCCATACGCTGTGCGAAGAGTTGAACCGAAACACCGAGCACACCTAGCCCATATTTCATGGAACGACTGAAGTTGATCGAGGAAGCTTCTGCGAAGTAGGCGGCCGGGCAGCTGATCTCGCCGATGCGGAATCCCCGATGGAGAATCTGCGCCAGCATTTGATTGTCAAAAACGAAATCGTCCGAATTTTCGAGCAGCGGGAGTGCTTCGAGAACGCGGCGTGAGAATGCGCGATACCCCGTGTGGTATTCCGAGAGCTTTGCGCCGGCCAGGATGTTCTGGGTGGCTGTCAGGAAACGATTGGCCGCGTATTTGTATCGCGGCATGCCACCGGCCAGCGCGCTCCCGCCGAGAATGCGCGATCCGAGGACAGCGTCGAAGGGGCCGTCGGTCAGCAGTCCGATCATCGAGGGGAGTAGCTTTGGCGTGTACTGATAGTCCGGGTGCAGCATCACGACGACATCGGCACCGAGCCGAAGAGCTTCCTGATAGCAGGTCTTCTGGTTGCCTCCGTAGCCTCGGTTTTGTTCGTGGACCAGGGTTCGGAGCCCCAGCCGTTTGGCTTCAGCAACTGTGTCGTCTGAGCTGGCGTCATCGGTGATGACGATCTCGTCGACCAGGTCCAGCGGAATTTCCCGCACGGTTTTTTCGAGGGTGAGCGCTGCATTGTAGGCAGGCATGACGACGATGACGCGCTGATCATGAAACATGAATGGCAGACAACTCCTGGTGCGCTGTGCGAAGTCGCAGGTTCTGGCACGACCGTGATCGGCGGGCCGATTTGGATGATTCTCGACGGGCGAGGCAATTCGCCAGACGAGAGTATAGAATGGACGACGTGCCCGGGTGGCGAAATGGTAAACGCGGGCGACTTAAAATCGCCTGGCTTCGGCCGTGCAGGTTCGAATCCTGCTCCGGGCACCACCCCGCACCGCTCTCGTCCGATTGTTGCTCCCTGAAACCCCGACGAACCCCTAATGGCATTGATTGATCCACAGATGATCAGAACGAGATTGGCGACGACGGCTGTGTCGAACGCGCCGGCTCAGTCGAGCTGATCGGTGACACGTTCGCGAATATCGTCGGTCGCGAGTAGGTCCTCGAGCGCGTCCCGGTCGAGCAGCGTAGTTCGTTGGTATCCCTGATCGGGGCGTTGAATTTCGACACGAAAGATCTCTCTTGGATTGTCGAAGATCTGGCGAATCCGCAACGACTGCTCCGCGTCCCCCTCGAGGATCTGCGTACGCAATGAATTCACGATCCGATCGCTTCGGTCGCCGCTGAGCGCCAGAGGATCCATCGCGTCTGGAGCGTTGCGTCTCGCGTTTCCGAGAAGTTTGAATGTGCCGGGTGGTCTCATAGGAAGATCAAGCATACCGAGCGTGGATTGCGCGATTCAAGCATGAATTCGCAGGTGATGAAGGCGTCCAATACGTCGTGCGCGCCGGCGCTCGTGTTCGCGCGCAGCGAGTAAGCGTGCAATTGGCAGCAACTCGTCTGTGGAAGTGCCGTCGAAGGCGATGCCAAAAATTGCGTCGTCGTCTCTCCCCGTGGGAGTGCCGAGCAGCGTCGGCCGCAGCGTTGTCAGGAGCCAGGCCACTCGGCCTGTTCCTCGAAAGGTTCTGCCGGTTGGAAGCTCCAGGCTGAGCAGCAGCATGGTTCCCGGAGCGAGGCCTTCCGCTGCACTCACACGAATTCCACTGAGACTGATATCTCTGCATCGCGACAGCGGTGCGACTGGCTTTCCATCGAGTGTCGTGAGTTGTAGTCGAGCGTGCAGGGAGAATCGCTCGCTGGCGCGACGAATTCTTCGAGTCGTTTTTCGTAGAGCCTGCATGTGCACTTCCCGTTCGTTCTTCCTGAACTATCGGTGAATGGAGCCCGCCTCCTTGAGCGCAAAATAATCCGGTCGGCAGCTCTTTCCCTTTGCGGGCTCTAGGGATTTCCCCAGATCCCCAGGAAGGCAATCACCCCACGAGAGCGCCATTTTTCGTCGATGATCGAGCCAATCTGCGGCCTTTGAGCCTGTTTCATGACACGTGGAAATCCGGACTCGCCCTCGCCGAATCTCACTACGATCCGAATACGCGGTTTGGAAAGATCGTCGTGGGGCAGGGCATCCTGACTCCCCGGGATCTGTGGAACGGCGTTAGAACGCGAGCCGAGGAGATCGTTCGTTCGCTCTTCTCCTATTCCGCGGGCTGGATTCATTTCTGGGAAGGCGAAGTGGAGCCCGACAATGTCGTCCGACTCGCGCTCCCGACGAAAAGGCTGATCGGTGAGGGCCTCGAGCGTCGAGACGAGTTGATGTGTTTTCAGGAAGTGCTCGAGGACGGTCGAACCCGCATCGCACTCGCTCCGGATGCGAGGCCGGTGGTCTCCGAAAGCGAACGGGCGGTGATGAACGAGCTATGCTCATCCGCTGATCGCGCTGTGCATGCCGGCACGCGCGATCACGCTGTGTCGGCCGGCCCATTGCCGAATTCGGATTCGAACCCCCATGGCCCCATCAAAGTCTCGATCTCGGGATCGATCGAGCCGCCCAGGCCGCCCGAGCAAGTCCACGCCCGCCGCGTCGGCGCGGTCCGGAGGTTCCTCCGCGGAGTGGCTGACGGGATTCCATTCGGTACGAGAAGCACTCCTTGCGGGACGGCGCCGCTTCGATCGGTTGTGGTTGCGCGCCGGCAAGCAGCGTGAGGAGCAGGCCGAAATGGCCACGCTCGCACGGACGCGCGGCGTTTTGATCGAACTGGTCGACGGGGCGGAGCTGGCGGATCGAATCGATCAGGATGGGAACCATCAGGGTGTGGCTCTGCTCGCCGGACCGATCCCGGAACTTTCCCTGCGGCAGTTACTCGAGCTGGCCAGCGAATCCCACGGGGGTGGTCGCCGGCTGGTTGCCCTCGATGGTGTCGAGGATCCCCAGAATGTTGGCGCCCTGGCACGCGTTGCCGAATCGTCCGGGGTCAGCGGGCTAATTCTGACAGACCGGCGGGCACCTGCATTGACGCCGGCCGTCAGTCGAGCCTCTGCCGGGGCCATCGAATGGCTGCCGGTGGCTCGAGTTTCGAACCTGGGTCGCGCATTGGAGCTGGTCAAGGACGGTGGCTATTGGGTCGTTGCGGCCGGATTCGGTTCGAAATCGGGCCTGTACGAGCTAGATGACCGGATTCTCACCGGGAGTTTGACAGTTGTCCTTGGCGCGGAGGGTCGTGGGATTCGCCGAAGCATCCTCGAACAGGCGGATCATTTGGTTGAAATTCCGATGCGGGGGCGGATTTCTTCATTGAACGTTTCGACCGCGGGTGCAATTATCCTCTATGACCTGCTTCGTCGATCTGAGTCCATCGTGAGCGCGATGGATCGGCTGCCTGACGGGGCGGGGTGATTGCCGAACGATCAGGGTTTCCGAGAAAATTCAGCCTCCTGGGCTCGACCGCGGTCGAAGGGGAGAAAGTGTTTTCGGAGAGCGAGAGAAGTCCCTCAGGCGCTTGCCAGCGGGGACCATCCCGGTCTATAGTCCCTGAGCGCTTCCTTGGCTGGCGTAGCTCAACTGGTAGAGCATCGGATTTGTAATCCGAAGGTTAAGGGTTCGAGTCCCCTCGCCAGCTCCGGCATGCAGGCGGCGAGGTGGTTGGTAGGTGGTTTTAGGTGAATTTGTAGGTAGTAGAGGCGATAGCAGTGCCCATGCGCGAGGGGCTGGTGTCGCCTGATTTTTTTGTTTCGCTTCTCGTGAGTCTTCCCATTCATCATCACTCTTCACGACATATCACTCAACATCTCTGATTCATTTCGGCTTTTAGACGACTGGCAATCGAGTTGCATATGTTCACTCGTCCGTCTGGTTGGGTCCGATCACGCGGTGCAGAGGCGACGGTGGGTGCGGGAAACGAGAAGAGGAACTAACACCGGGTACTGGGAGAGATACCGAAGCGGTTAAACGGGGCAGACTGTAAATCTGCTGGCCTTTGGCCTACGGAGGTTCGAATCCTCCTCTCTCCACCATTGTTCGCCGGGTGCGGTTGGGGGCGAGTGAAGGCGGAGAGCGTTAGGTGGTCGAGCCAGCCAGTAGGGAAGTCGGCCGTAGAATCGAGCGATACCGAGGAACTGGGGAGTGGGGCAGAACTAGATTAATTGCGGGAATAGCTCAGCTGGCTAGAGCACCAGCCTTCCAAGCTGGGGGTCGCGGGTTCGAATCCCGTTTCCCGCTCCAGATGTTGATAGAGATGACTAACAGACTCTCGGGGCAGGTACTCGCGAGTCGATCGAGATCGAAAGGCAAACAATTCTGCTCACGTAGCTCAGGTGGTAGAGCACGTCCTTGGTAAGGACGAGGTCAGCGGTTCGAGCCCGCTCGTGAGCTCCAGAGACCACGCAGTCAGCAAAAGAGCAGGACGCAGTAGCGCACGGGAAATGAGAACTCAGCAGGGGATTGTCGCCAGAGCGAAGGAAAATGTGCGTAGGCGAGGTTCGACTTCGAACTCGAAGTACGCGGGAACAAGAGCAGTAGACCAAACTCAACCAATCTGAATCGAATTCAGTCGGAGTGCGAGGAAAGAGATGGCCAAGGAAAAGTTCGAGCGCAACAAGCCCCACGTGAATGTCGGTACGATTGGTCACGTCGATCACGGGAAGACTACGTTGACTGCAGCGATTACGGCTCGGCAGGCATCGAAGGGTCTGGCCGAGCAAGTCGACTTTGCGAATATTGATAAGGCTCCAGAAGAGCGCGAGCGCGGCATCACGATCGCGACGGCTCACGTCGAGTACGAGTCGACTGGTCGCCATTACGCGCACGTGGACTGTCCCGGTCATGCTGATTACGTGAAGAACATGATCACGGGCGCCGCTCAGATGGACGGAGCGATCCTGGTGGTCTCGGCCGCCGATGGTCCTATGCCCCAGACACGCGAACACGTTCTTTTGGCTCGTCAGGTGAACGTTCCCCACATCGTTGTCTTCCTGAACAAGGTGGATCAGGTGGACGACGAGGAACTTCTGGAACTGGTCGAGATGGAGATCCGTGAGCTTCTGTCGAACTACGACTTCGATGGGGACAATATCCCGATCATCATGGGTTCGGCGCTGAAGGCGGGCGAGGATCCGTCCAACGACGAGAGCAACAAGTGCATCGACGATTTGATGGATGCGCTGGACGCGACGGTCCCGATCCCGGAGCGGGCTCTGGAGAAGGAGTTCCTGATGCCGATCGAGGATGTGTTCTCGATTACGGGCCGTGGCACGGTGGTGACGGGTCGTATCGAGCAGGGCACGGTTCATCCCTCGGATGAGGCTGAGATCGTTGGGATCCGCGATACGACGAAGACGACGGTGACGGGCGTTGAGATGTTCCGGAAGCTGCTCGACGAGGGTCAGGCCGGCGACAACGTGGGTTGTCTGCTTCGTGGTACGGGGAAGGAGGACGTGGAGCGTGGTCAGGTGCTGGCCAAGCCGGGTTCGATTACCCCTCATACGAAGTTCAAGGCTCAGGCGTATATCTTGACGAAGGACGAGGGCGGGCGTCATACGCCGTTCTTCAACGGTTATCGCCCTCAGTTCTACTTCCGGACGACGGATGTGACGGGCATTGCGAATCTTCCCGATGGTACGGAGATGGTGATGCCGGGCGACAATGTTGAGATGACGGTGGAGTTGATCACTCCGATCGCGATGACGAAGGAACTTCGTTTTGCAATCCGCGAGGGTGGACGCACGGTGGGTTCGGGTGTTGTCTCGGAAGTGATTGAGTAGGCGGCGGAATCGCCGCATGCTCGGGCTGAGTGTGTAGGGCCGTAGCACAATTGGTAGTGCATCGGACTCCAAATCCGGGGGTTGGGGGTTCAAGTCCCTCCGGCCCTGCCAGTTCGGCCGATGCCAGTCGAGTGTGTCAATGGTGGGTGCTCGGCAGTGGCGGAAGCGAATAGTTGGACTCGAGAAGCGGCGTGTTTGGTGTGTCTGTGTGGATGTCGTCGGTGCAGTCGATGTATCGGTGGTCAGAGAGTGGGGTGGCGATGACTGAAAAAACGAAGAATCTGTTCTCGCGGATAAGTCAGTATGTCGGCGAGGTTCAGGGTGAATTCAACAAAATTACCTGGCCACCCCAGGCGGAGACTCTGAACGGGACCATATCGGTGGTGATCATCGTTTCGCTCATTGCAACTTATCTAGGCGTCGTCGACTTTGGACTGAGTCGAGTGATGCAGATGGTGCTCGGCTAATGGAAACTGTGCCGAGGACGGAATTGGAGCCTTCAGAGGCGGTCGACTCGAACGAGACCTCTGAGTCGACGGGTGCGGCTACCGTGCTCGCGGCGACAACCGCCACTACGAAGAAGTGGTACATCGTCCATACGTATTCGGGGCAGGAGACGCGTGCGAAGAAGGCGTTGCTCGATCGGGCGAAGACGATGGGATTCGAAGAGGAATTCGACGAAGTGCTGGTTCCTGAGGAGAGTGTCGTCGAGATGGTCAACGGGAAGAAGAGGACTTCGAAACGGAAGTTCTTTCCCGGCTACATAATGGTGCATATGGATCTGAACGACGAGACATGGCATGTCGTGAAGGGGACACCGAAGGTGACGGGATTCGTCGGAAACGCGACGGATCCACCAGCGATCACCGACGAAGAAGTCGCGAGAATGACTCAGCGGATCAAGGAAGGCGCGGCGAAGCCGAAGCCGCTGATCAATTTCGATGAAGGCGAGAATGTTCGCGTCATTAATGGGCCATTTGCCAACTTCCAGGGCTTCGTGGACGAGGTGATGGAAGAAAAAGAGAAGCTGCGCGTCATGGTTCAAGTGTTTGGACGCGCGACGCCTGTTGTTCTCGGCTACTCGAACGTCGAGAAGGCCTAGTCAGCAGTTGTGTTATTCAGCGGGCGAGCAGGTGCTTGTTCGGAATAAGCCAGAAGCGAGCGGGAGGGCGACAGGTTTTTGAGGACCTAACAAGGTCGTTGATCACCAAAAGTCGTCCGCAGACCGCCAGTGGTAGGAGAATGAGTTAGTGGCAAAGAAAGTAATGGCAGTCGTCAAGCTGCAGTGCCCAGCCGGAGCAGCCAATCCGGCGCCGCCAGTTGGACCAGCACTTGGTCAACACGGCGTGAACATCATGGAGTTCTGCAAGGCATTCAATGCCAAGACACAGGACAGAGGCGGGTTGATCATTCCCGCAGAGATTACGATCTATCAGGACCGAAGCTTCACGTTCGTTCTGAAGTCGCCGCCAGCCGCGGTACTTCTCAAGAAGGCCGCAAAGATCAAGAGCGGGTCGGGCGAACCGAATCGAAAGACGGTCGGCCAGGTGACCCAGTCCCAGCTGGCTGAAATCGTAGAGATCAAGAAGGAAGACCTGAACGCCTTTGATCTCGAGCAGGCCAAGAAGATCATCGCGGGTACTGCCCGTTCGATGGGCCTCGAAGTCGTGGAGGGCTGAGCGAGATGCCAAAGCAAAGTAAGCGGTATCGCAAAGCTCAAGACGGGGTGGATGCTGACAAGCTCTATTCGCTCGAAGATGCTCTGAAGCAATTGAAGGACGCGCCTGCGGCGAAATTTGACGAGACGGTAGACATAGCAATCAATCTCGGTGTCGATCCAAAGCATGCCGATCAGATGATTCGCGGAGCGATCGTGCTCCCAAATGGTGTTGGCCGCGCGATTCGTGTTCTGGTTTTCGCAAAAGGCGACAAGGAAAAGGAAGCCCTTGAAGCTGGCGCCGATCACGTGGGCGCTGAGGAACTTGCGAAGAAGATCCAGGACGAAGGGTGGTTCGATTTCGATCGTGTGATCGCCACACCGGACATGATGGGTGTGGTGGGCCGCTTGGGTCGAGTACTCGGTCCTCGAGGGCTAATGCCGAACCCGAAATTAGGAACGGTGACGCCGAATGTTGGAGACGCAGTTCGAGACCAAAAGGCGGGTAAGGTCGAATACCGAGTCGACAAGGCTGGCATCGTCCACTGCGGAATCGGCAAGGTTTCCTTCGAAGCAGACAAGCTTTGGGAGAACGCGTCTGCGCTGATCGATGTGATCGTGAGGGCAAAGCCGGCATCGACCAAGGGCACCTACCTCAAGAAGATTGCCGTGTCCTCCACGATGGGGCCGGGGATCAAGGTCGATCCGGGCTCGGCACTGCTGGAGGCACAAGGGTAACGATATGTTGACTCGAGAGCAGAAAGAAGAACAGGTTGCGGAGCTGCGCGAGAAGTTCGGGCGAGCGACGAGTGTTTTCGTTGCGGACTACAGCGGACTTGAAGTGAAGCAGATCGAGGCTCTTCGCGGAGGACTTCGCCAAGCAGAGGCCAGCGAAAGCGAGTTCCGCATAGCAAAGAATTCAGTCCTTCGATTGGCTTGCGAAGGTGGACCCGCCGAAGATCTGAAGGGTCATTTTCGTGGAACGACGTCGATTGCGATGTCCTTCGGCGATCCAGTCGCGCTCGCCAAGACGCTTGTTGACTATGCAAAAACCAACGAGGACTTTGAGATTCGCGGGGGGGTGCTGGACGGGCAGGTGCTCGAACTCGCGGAGATCTCGAATCTTGCGACCTTGCCGTCGCTCGATGAACTTCGTGGCAAGATCGTGGGTCTATTACAGGCGCCGGCGGGCCAGATCGCCCGTCTGCTGAAAGAACCCGGAGGTCAATTGGCGCGACTTGTCGCGGCACGCAAAACGGTCCTCGATGAGGGCGGGGATTAACTCGAGCTGCTGCCGGCATGGAGCCGGCGCGATTTACAATTTGACTGAGCCCGGAAGGGCTGAATTTTAATGACCAGGCGGGAGGGTGTTCTGCACTCGCTAGCACCGCCCATAAAAGGAAGAAGAACAATGGCAGACCTCAACGAAATCGTGGACACCCTGTCCGGACTCACAGTGATGGAGGCGTCGGACCTGGCGACTCTCTTGGAAGACAAGTGGGGCGTATCTGCGGCCGCTCCGGTAGCCGTCGCGGCTGCCGCTGGTGGCGGTGGTGAAGCCGCTGCCGAGGTAAAGGATGAGTTTGACGTCATCCTGATCTCGTTTGGTGACAAGAAGATTCAGGTCATCAAGGAGATTCGCGCGATCACAGGCCTGGGCCTCAAGGAAGCCAAGGACCTTGTTGAAGGCGTGCCGAAGACGATCAAGGAAGCTGCAACCAAGGACGAAGCTGCCGAGATCCAGAAGAAGATCGAAGAGGCCGGCGGTCAAGTCGACGTCAAGTAGTTGGCGGGAACGAAGTTCGACGATTGCGCCTGACGCTCTCTGCTCTTGACCGGCAGAGAGGGGGGCGTTCGTCGATTTCGTGGCAGCTTATATCCTCTTTGGATCCGAGCTGTTTGTTCGAGTGACATCTAGTTTAGTGAGGTCAAATGTCGTCGTGAAGTTCGTGTGGATCGGGTTGATTGAAAATGTCGACCCGAGCTGCCAACCACGACGCGGGAGGGTGTGATACCTCGTGCCTGAAGCCATTTTTTCCGATTTCGCCCCGAGAGTCCGAAAGTCCTTCTCGAGAATTCCGCGGATTATTGATATCCCGAATCTACTCGAGATTCAGAAACTATCCTTCGAGCGTTTTCTCCAATCCGGAATCGAGATGGAGAAGCGCGACAACGTCGGGCTGCAGGCCGTCTTCAATTCGGTGTTTCCGATTCGCGACTTCAACGACACGGCCTCGTTGGAATTCGTTGGTTACGCACTGGAGCAACCGAAATACGACGTTCAGGAATGTCTGCATCGTGGGATGACCTACGCAGCGCCCTTCAAGGTCACGATTCGACTCGTGGCCTGGGATGACGCGGATGGTTCCCAGACCATTCGCGACGTCAAGGAGCAGGAAGTCTATTTCGGGGAAATCCCCGTGATGACGGACAACGGGACCTTCGTCATCAACGGGACCGAGCGCGTCATCGTTTCGCAGTTGCACAGGTCGCCCGGCATTTTCTACGACACCTCCGTTTCGACGACCGTGACCGCCGCGGGCAAGAAGCTCTTCTCGTGTCGAGTCATTCCGTACCGAGGCTCCTGGCTCGATATCGAGTACGACCACAAGGATATCGTTCACGCACGAATCGACCGTCGTCGAAAGATTCACGTGACGATTCTGCTCAGGGCACTTGGCTATCAGCCGGAAGAGCTTCTCCAGTACTTCTACCCGACCGAAGCCATCAAGCTCGATGGGCGAAAGATCATGAAGAAGTCCGAGCCGGAGAACCTGATCGGACAGCGATGTACCCGCGAAGTCAAGGACGACGATGGCAATGTCATCGTTCGCAAGGACAAGAAATTCACAAAGGCGGCGGCACGCAAGATGCGCGCGGCTGGAATCGAATGGATCCAGGTCGGTCAGGATGATCTGATCAGACTCGATGCAGTCAAGCGTGTCGTGCCCGTCGATATTGTCGACGAAGAAACCGGTGAGGTGATCGTTGAATGCAACGAGGAGATTACCGAGGCCCATCTCGATGATCTGAAGAGTCGTGGAATTCTTGAGTTTCCGCTTCTTTTCCTCGATCCGATCACGACTGGCACCGCGATTCGGGACACACTCCTCACCGACAAGACGCTTTCCCAGGACGAAGCCGTCATCGAAATTTATCGACGACTGCGGCCCGGGGATCCGCCGACTCTCGATACCGCGACCAATCTGTTCAACAACCTCTTCTTCAACGCGGAACGATACGACCTGTCGAAGGTTGGGCGGATCAAGCTCAATCACAAGCTCGAATTCGATGGTGAAGAACGAGTGGACTTCTATCCGACCGGCGTCAACAACGCTTCGGAAGAGATTGGGCTTGGCGATCTACCGACACTGCGTCGAGACGACATTCTCGAAGCCGTCAAGTACTTGGTCGATCTCAAGAATGGGACGGATCCAACCAAGAAGCTCGACGACATTGATCATCTCGGGAATCGACGTGTGCGCGTTGTGGGTGAACTGCTCGAGAACCAATACCGAATAGGATTGGTTCGCATGGAGCGGGCCATCAAGGAGCGCATGAGTCTCCAGGAGATCGAGACTCTGATGCCTCATGATCTGATTAACTCCAAGCCGGTTTCCGCCGTCGTGAAAGAGTTTTTCGGATCGAGTCAGCTCTCGCAGTTCATGGACCAGACGAATCCGCTGTCTTCGGTGACACATAAGCGTCGGCTCTCAGCGCTTGGGCCGGGTGGCCTAACGCGCGAGCGAGCGGGTTTCGAAGTCCGCGACGTTCACCCAACTCACTACGGCCGAATTTGCCCGATCGAGACACCGGAAGGTCCGAATATCGGTCTGATTGCCTCGCTCTCGACGTTCGCTCGTGTCAATGACATGGGTTTCATCGAAACCCCATATCGCAATGTCGTGGACTCGCAGGTGACGGAGGGCGTTAGATTCCTCACGGCACTCGATGAAGAACGCATGGCGATCGCGCAAGCGAATTCGGTTCTCGACGACGACGGACGCTTTGTGAAGGAGCGTATCTCCGCTCGACGACAAGGCGAGTTCGAGATGATTCCTCCGGCTGAAGTGGACATGATGGATGTCTCGCCGAACCAGTTGGTTTCCGTCGCGGCGTCGCTGATTCCCTTCCTTGAGAACGACGATGCGAACCGCGCACTCATGGGCTCGAACATGATGCGGCAGGCTGTTCCACTTCTGCGTACGAGTGCACCGCTCATCGGGACCGGAATGGAAGCGGTTGTAGCGCGAGATTCCGGAGTGACGGTCGTCGCGAAGCGCGATGGCACCGTCGAATCGGTGGATGCGGGTCGGATTGTCTTGAAGCCGGATGAGGACGATGGCACAGGCTCGAACGTCGACATCATCAATCTCATCAAGTATCAACGTTCGAATCAGAATACCTGCATCAACCAGAGGCCAATCGTCAAATCGGGTGATCGCGTGAAGGCCGGACAGGTCATCGCGGATGGTCCGGCGACGGATCATGGCGAGATGGCGCTCGGTGCGAATGTCACAGTGGCCTTCATGCCCTGGGGCGGATACAACTTCGAGGATTCGATTCTCATCTCTGAGCGCATCGTCAAGGACGACCATTTCACTTCGATTCACATCGAAGAATTTGAATGTGTCGCCCGCGACACGAAGCTCGGCAAAGAGGACATCACTCGGGATATTCCGAACGTTGGCGAAGATGCGCTCCGTGATCTCGACGAAGCAGGAATTGTCCGAATTGGCGCAGAAGTCCACCAAGACGACATCCTCGTCGGCAAGATCACACCGAAGGGTGAGACGCAGCTCTCTCCTGAAGAACGCTTGTTGCGCGCGATCTTTGGTGAGAAGGCTGGCGACGTGCGGGATACATCCCTACGCGTGCCGCCGAGCGTTACTGGAACAGTGATTGGTGCGCAGGTCTTCTCGCGCCGCGGTCTCGAGAAGGATGAGCGGGCCAAGGCACTTGAGGCGGCCGAGATCGAACGGCTCCGCAAGGATCAGGAAGACGAGATTCGAATCATTCGAAGGAGTGCCTTCCGAAACGTTCACGATCTGGTGGTCGGAAAGGTGGCTGCCAATCGCGTCGGCGACGAGAGTAAGGAAATCGAATGGCTCAGTTCTGGCGATGCGATCACTGAGGAAGTGATCAGCGAAATTCCGGATCGACGCTGGCGAGAAATTCAGGTCACGGACACGAAGATCCAGGAGAGTGTCGATCGCATCTTTCATCATGTGGAAGAGCAGGCCATGATCATCAAGGCCGTCTTCGACGAGAAGATCGCGCGGCTGAAGAAGGGCGACGAGCTTCCGCCCGGTGTCTTCAAGATGGTGAAAATCTACATCGCCATCAAGCGAAAGCTCTCCGTTGGTGACAAGATGGCAGGACGCCATGGCAACAAGGGTGTTATTTCTCGGATTCTTCCCGAGGAAGACATGCCCTACACGCCAGATGGCCGGCCTGTCGACATCGTCTTGAACCCACTGGGCGTCCCCTCTCGTATGAACATCGGGCAGATCCTTGAGACCCATCTCGGCTGGGCTGCTCATGGGCTGGGGCGCCAGATCGAAGACATGATGGATCGGAGGGCGACGACCGAAGAGATTCGGACGAAACTGAAGGCCATCTACGACGACGACGAGATTGGAGAAACGATCTCTGGGGCGTCCGACGAGGCGATCGCGTCGCTCGCGGAGAACGTCGGTCGCGGGATTCACATGGCCACCGCAGTTTTTGATGGCGCTTCGGAAGAGCAAGTCAAGAATGAGTTGGTGCGTGCGGACCTTCCGACATCGGGTCAGATGGTTCTCTTTGACGGGCGTAGCGGCGAACCCTTCGACCGTGATGTCACGATCGGGACGATCTACATGCTCAAGCTGCATCACCTTGCGGATGACAAGATGCATGCACGTTCCATCGGGCCGTACAGCCTGGTCACTCAGCAGCCGCTGGGCGGCAAGGCGCAATTCGGTGGACAACGATTGGGTGAGATGGAGGTCTGGGCACTTGAGGCGTACGGCGCCGCGTATGCACTCCAAGAGTTCCTGACCGTGAAATCCGACGATGTCCAGGGCAGAACCAGAATCTACGAATCGATCGTGAAGGGCGAGAATGTGATCGAGCCGGGATTGCCTGAGAGCTTCAACGTTCTCGTGAAGGAACTACATGCGCTCGGTCTCGACATCGAGATGCGAGAAGACTCGTAGCGTTTTGAACCGTGCAGGGTCGCCGAAGATTCGGTGACCCTGCTTAGCAACACTCGTCAGAGGGGGACCGCCACTTTGCGTGATCTGTATAATCTCTTTGAGAAGCCAAAGGATCCATTGGCTTTCAACTCACTCCGAATTTCGTTGGCTTCGCCCGACAAAATTCGAGAGTGGTCCTTCGGTGAAGTCAAGAAGCCGGAAACCATCAACTATCGAACGTTCAAGCCGGAGCGTGACGGACTGTTCTGCGCGAAGATTTTCGGACCGGTCAAAGACTACGAATGCAATTGCGGCAAGTACAAGCGCATGAAGCATCGCGGCGTCGTTTGTGAGAAATGCGGTGTCGAGGTCATCCAGTCGAAGGTGCGCCGTGAGCGAATGGGGCATATCACCCTCGCGTCACCGGTCGCCCATATCTGGTTTCTCAAGTCACTTCCGTCCCGCATCGGGAATATCCTCGAGATCACATTGCGCGATCTCGAGAAGATTCTCTACTTCGAGGCACACGTCGTTCTCGATCCAAAGGACACGGAACTCGAGAAGGGCGAACTGGTTACCGACGAACGGCTTGTCGAACTCAAAGAGCAATACGGTCGAGATGCCTTTCGCGTAGGGATTGGCGCGGAGTCTGTCCGGCAACTGCTCCAGGAATTAGATATTCCCGGCGAGTGCACGCGTCTTCGCGAAGAGATGCGCGAGGCGACAAGTGAGGCGAAGCGCAAGAAAATTGCCAAACGTCTCAAGGTGCTCGACGCGTTCAACGACTCCGAAGTTAATGCGGCGGAGTTCATGGTGCTCGAGATCGTTCCGGTTATCCCTCCTGATCTTCGCCCGCTCGTTCCTCTCGATGGTGGCCGATTCGCGACGAGTGATCTGAATGATCTGTATCGCCGCGTGATCAATCGAAATAATCGATTGAAGCGACTCCAAGAGTTGAATGCGCCGGAAGTCATCATTCGCAACGAGAAGCGAATGCTGCAGGAGGCGGTCGACGCGCTCTTCGATAATGGTCGACGTGGTCGCGTGATCACGGGGCCGAGTAAGCGTCCGCTGAAGAGTCTGTCCGACATGCTGAAGGGCAAGTCGGGTCGTTTTCGTCAGAACTTGCTCGGTAAGCGTGTTGACTACTCAGGACGTTCGGTCATCGTAGTCGGCCCGGAACTCAGGCTGCATCAGTGCGGCATTCCGAACCGCATGGCTCTCGAACTGTTCAAGCCCTTCATCTATTCGAAGCTCGAGCATCAGGGATTCGTCACGACCATCAAGGCTGCACGCAAGATGGTCGAGCAGGAGCGTCCCGAAGTCTGGGACATTCTCGCAGAAGTGATCAAGGAACATCCGATCCTTCTGAACCGCGCTCCTACGCTGCATCGACTCGGAATGCAGGCTTTTGAGCCGATGTTAATTGAAGGTAAGGCCATTCAGCTGCACCCACTCGTGTGTGCCGCGTTCAACGCAGATTTCGACGGCGATCAGATGGCGGTGCATGTGCCGCTCTCGGTTGAAGCGCAGATCGAAGCTCGCGTGTTGATGATGTCGACGAATAACATCCTTAGCCCGGCGACAGGCCGACCCGTCATCGGGCCGACACAGGACATCGTGCTTGGGGCCTACTACATGACCCGGGAACGTGCGGGCGTCATGGGCGAGGGGATGAGGTTCGCCACGGAAGAAGAAGCCATCGTTGCTTACAGCGCTGGTGTACTTCATATCCATGCTTCGATCAGTGTCCTCATCAACGGGGAGATGATCGAGACGACGACCGGTCGAATTTTGCTCCACGAAGTCGTTCCGCAGGAAATTCCCTTCGAGTTCGTCAATCAAGTGATGGACAAGAAGGCTCTCGGCGAATTGATCGATCAGTGTTATCGCCGAATGGGCACCAAGGCGACAGTGCTACTCGCGGATCATATTCGCACGCTTGGCTACTCGAACGCGACACGCGCCGGTATTTCGATTTGTATTGACGACATGCGCGTTCCCCCAGACAAGGAACGGTTTCTTGCGGACGCGACCGACGAGGTCAGCCAGATTCAAGACCAGTACCAAGAAGGTCTGATCACAGATGGCGAGCGCTACAACAAGGTGATCGACATCTGGGCCCAGGCAACGGAGCAGATTACGCAGCAGCTCCTCGATGGGATCGCGACCGACACGGTCATCGATGACGACGGGAATGAAACCCAGGTGCCGAGTTTCAATAACGTCTACATGATGGCTGATTCCGGCGCGCGTGGGTCGGCTCAGCAGATGCGTCAGCTCGCCGGAATGCGAGGCCTGATGGCGAAGCCCTCAGGCGCAATCATCGAAACGCCGATTACGTCGAACTTCCGTGAAGGGTTGTCAGTTCTTCAATACTTCACATCGACGCATGGTGCGCGTAAGGGTCTGGCCGATACAGCGCTCAAAACCGCCAATTCTGGCTACCTGACTCGACGACTCGTCGATGTTTCGCAGGACGTGATCATTCGCGAACAGGATTGCGGAACCGATGATGCGCTGGAAACGTCGGCGCTGATTGAGGCCGGTGAGATCGTCGAGCCGTTGGGCGAACGCCTTCTCGGTCGTGTGTCGCTCGAGGACGTGACGGATCCAGTCGGTGGCGAGGTGCTCTGCCGGGCCGGAGAAGAGATCGACGAAGCCCGAGTTCGGGCAATCGAGAATGCGGGTGTCGAGCGAGTGAAAATTCGATCGGTTCTGACGTGTGCCAGTCGTTTCGGCGTCTGCGTGAAGTGCTATGGCCGCGATCTCTCGCGCGGCACGATGGTCAACCTCGGCGAGGCAGTCGGTGTGATCGCGGCGCAGTCGATCGGTGAGCCCGGAACACAGCTCACCATGCGGACCTTCCACATCGGTGGTGCAGCAACTCGGCGTGCCGAGCAGTCTCACGCGGAGGCAGCCAACGAAGGATCGGTACGACTTCACAATATTCGTTCGCTCACCGCCGCGGATGGCACGCAGACGGTGATGAGTCGAAATGGTGAAGTAGGCATCGTCGATGCGAGTGGTCGCGAAAAGGAACGACATCCGGTCGTTTACGGCGCGACCTTGCGGGTCCAAGATGACCAGACGGTTCGAGCCGGCGAAATCCTGCTTGACTGGGATCCATTTGCCAGCCCGATCTTCACTGAAAAAAGCGGCATCGTCGTGTTTCAGGACATCATCGAAGGCGCAACGATGCAGGAACAAGTCGATGACTTCACCGGCGTTTCATCAAAGGTGATCATCGAGTCCAAGGATCCCGGTCTGCGACCGACTGTCTCCATCCCGGCGACGGACGGCGACGGCGAGACCAAGGCCTTGTTGCCCGTCGGTGCATACCTGACGGTGAGCGATGGTGATGCGGTGAGCGCCGGTCAGGTGGTCGCGAAGATTCCTCGAGAAGCATCGAAGACGAAGGACATTACCGGCGGTCTGCCGAGAGTGGCTGAACTCTTCGAGGCTCGTAAGCCAAAGGAATGTGCAGTCGTTTCTGAAATCGAGGGAATCGTCTCTTTCGGGCCGGATTCGCGGGGCAAGCGCCGCGTCATCGTTACGCCGGAAGAGGGCGAGCCCGAGGAGTTCCTGATTCCGAAGGGAAAGCATGTCAGCGTGCACGAAGGCGATCACGTGCGGGCTGGCGAGGCGCTGATGGATGGTTCTTCGAATCCCCACGATATCTTGAAGATCAAGGGCGAAAAGGAACTCGCAAAATATCTAGTCGACGAAGTTCAGGAGGTCTACCGACTCCAGGGCGTCAAGATCAACGACAAGCACATCGAGACGATCGTTCGCCAAATGGTTCGCAAGGTCAGAATCGTCGATCCCGGCGATTCGGACTATCTCATTGGTGAACAGGTCGAGAAGCAGGGCTATCGCGAACTCGTGGCCCGCTTCGACGAGGAAGGGAAGGTCGCGCCGACCGCGGAGACCCAGCTGCTGGGAATCACGAAGGCTTCGCTCTCGACTGAGTCATTCATCTCCGCCGCCTCGTTCCAGGAGACGACCAAGGTTCTCACGGAAGCGGCGATCTGGGGCAAGAAGGACTTCCTGCGCGGACTCAAGGAGAACGTGATCATGGGTCGCCTGATCCCGGCTGGTACGGGAATGCTGCAGTACCGCGACGTTGGAATTGAAGTCGAAGTCCCGGAAGGCTTCGAGCTCGATACCGCACAGAGCGGTGATGGCACGGAAGGCGAGCTGAGTGAGCCTGCGTTCGCCGGAGATGCTGCGGCGGAGGCCAATCCGGCTGTCGCGGGACTCTTTGCCGGCGCCCCGGATTCAAGCACTGACGGAGGCGGAATCGGCAGCTGATTCCCAAGGGGAATGTTGAATCTGCCCCCATCGACGGTGAAGTTGGTGGGGGCAATTTCATTCTTGCGGTCCGGTGAACAAGGGAAGCGGTCACAGGCCGTTGACACCACCCCGCAGGTCGCTAAATTGCGCGCCGCTTCCGGAACCAGGGATTCCTTCAACCCCGCGGTTCGTTTCCAGAATGTGGAGAGTCAGCCCGAGCTTAGCTCCGGTCTCTTCTCACCTGAGAAACGGGACTTCGGGGTCATAGTGTCTCAGGTTCATGTACAGCATTTAGACCAGGGCCGGACGAGGGAACGAAATTTTGTGGGCAGCACCGTGGAAATACGGCCAGCCCCTGATGTGCCCACGCTTTGACGTGGGATGGATTGATCGTACAGACGCAATTGGGCGCAACTAGCCGCAGCCAAGAGAAGTAGGAGTTTCGTCGAGCCTTATGCCGACTATTCAACAGCTCATCCGTAAGGGGCGTAAGCCGAAGGTTTCGCGATCGAATTCACCGGATCTCACCAGCTGTCCGCAACGACGTGGTGTGTGCCTTCGGGTGTTCACTGCCACGCCTAAGAAGCCAAACTCCGCGCTTCGAAAGGTCGCACGTGTGCGGCTGACGAACGGCAACGAAGTGAATGCCTACATCGGCGGCGAAGGACATACGCTGCAGGAGCATTCCGTTGTGCTCGTGCGTGGCGGCCGGGTCAAGGATCTTCCCGGCGTTCGCTACCACATCGTTCGCGGGTCGCTTGACGCGACGGGCGTCGATGGACGAAACAAGAGTCGTTCGAAGTACGGTTCGAAGCGACCGAAATGATTTAGGACGAGAAGAACCGATGCAGCGAGTGCGTATCGGTTCTTGGTCGTTCGAGGCTTTGCCTCACCCAACCAGGCTGAGATGGGTTGGCCTAACAAGGGCGGCTCAATCAGGGAGGCTCAACTCGATCAAATCCGATCGACACGGGCATCGCTGGAATAGGCCATCACCATAGAAGTCAAAAGGACGCGTTCATGCCAAGAAGGCGCGAGGTACAAAAGCGACAGACTATTCCGGACTCCAAGCATGGAGACCAGATGCTCGGTCGCTTCATCAACGTCATCATGCGCGATGGTAAGAAGAGTACCGCCGAGAATATCGTCTACGGGGCTTTCTCGGAGATCGAGAGCAAGATGCGCAGCGATGCGTTGGCAATGTTCCGACGTGCACTCGACAACATCCGGCCACGTGTCGAAGTCAAGAGTCGCCGCGTGGGTGGTGCGACCTATCAGGTTCCAATCGAGGTTTCACCGAATCGCTCAACCTCTCTTGCGATGCGTTGGCTCGCCGAATACTCGAAGACGCGGCCGGGCAAGAGCATGAAAGAGCGGCTTGCGAACGAGATCATCGATGCTGCCAATGAGCGCGGTGAGAGTGTAAAGAAACGTGAAGACACGCATCGAATGGCAGAGGCAAATAAGGCGTTCGCACACTATCGCTGGTAGCCACGGCGCTCGCTGGTAGCCACGGCGCTTGCTGGTCGCCACGGCGCTCGTAGGTCAGGTAGGAGTGCACTTTAGATGTCTCGGACCACGGAGCTCGAAGACACACGAAATATCGGCATCATGGCGCATATCGATGCTGGAAAGACAACGACGACGGAACGGATTCTTTTCTATACCGGCGTCAACTACAAGATTGGGGAGGTTCACGACGGGGCGGCAACGATGGACTGGATGCAGCAAGAACAGGAACGCGGAATCACGATTACCTCCGCGGCCACGACTTGCTTCTGGAAGGGCCATCGGATCAACATCATCGACACTCCTGGCCACGTCGACTTCACAGTGGAAGTCGAGCGGTCGCTTCGGGTGCTAGACGGCGCAGTTGCTGTCTTTTGTGGTGTCGGTGGAGTCGAGCCTCAATCGGAAACGGTCTGGCGACAAGCGGATAAATACGGCGTTCCGCGAGTTGCTTTCGTGAATAAAATGGATCGAATGGGTGCAGATTTTGAAAACGTGGTCTCGATGATCGAAGACCGTCTTGGAGCCCGGCCGCTGCCTATGCAGCTGCCGATTGGCTCGGAAGATGCGTTTTCGGGTGTTGTCGATCTGATCGACCAGAAAGCGCTTTTTTGGGACGACGAGACGCTCGGCGCGGAGTTCCGCACCGACGAGATTCCGACCGAAATGGTTGATGATGCCCAGCTCGCTCGAGAACAACTCATCGAACGACTGGCCGATTTCGATGACGTCGTCATGGCCCGATACCTCGACGGCGAAGAGGTGCCGATTTCTGAGCTTCGAGCCGCGATTCGGCGAACCACGATCTCGCTCGACCTCGTTCCAGTGTTTTGCGGCAGCGCCTTCAAGAACAAAGGCGTTCAGCCCCTGCTCGACGCAGTGCTCAACTATCTACCGTCGCCGCTGGATGTTCCGGCCATCGAAGGAACGCGAGCCGTGGTCAGTACGGGCAATTCCTCTAAAGCGACGAAGGCTTCGAAGGCCAGACAGGCCGCTGAAGAGGCCAGCGGAGAGGACGCCCAGCTCCTTTCGCGATCAGCAGACGATTCAGAGCCCTTTTCTGCGTTGGTATTCAAGGTCCAGTCAGACAAGCACGCGGGTACCCTCGCGTACCTACGTGTCTATTCGGGGACGGCGAAAGCCGGCGAGAGCCTGTTGAACGCCTCCACTGGAAAGAAAGAACGCGCCGGTCGCTTCCTGCAGATGCACGCGAACAAGCGTCAAGAAGTAGATCAGATCTATGCCGGCGACATTGTGGCGGCGATCGGCCTGAAGAGCCTAGTGACGGGGCAGACCCTGTGCACTCCCAAGGCCTCGATCATGTTCGAGTCGCTGGAGTTCCCCGATCCGGTCATCTCGATCTCAATCGAACCGAAGACTTCCGCCGACATGGATAAGCTCGGTGGGTCTCTGGACCGACTCGCGCTCGAGGACCCAACATTCAAGGTCTCGACCGATACTGAGACAGGGCAGTTGATCATTTCCGGGATGGGCGAACTGCATCTCGAAATCATCGTCGACCGACTGCGCCGCGAGTTCGGCGTGGATGCGAATGTGGGTCGCCCACAGGTCGCCTACCGGGAGACGATCTCCGCCACCGCGATTGGTAATGGCGAGTACATCAAACAAACCGCTGGAAGCGGCGAGTATGCGGTCGTTCGGGTCGATGTCGCTCCAGCTGAGACGGGATCTGGGTTCTGCTTCGAGAACGCGATTCGGGAAGGCGCAATTCCCAGCGATTTCATTTCCGCCGTCGAGGCGGGTTGCCGGGACGCCGTCGAGAGCGGACATTTAGGTGGCTATCCGGTCGTCGATGTTTCGATTCGCCTCGTCGATGGTGCGGCCCACGACGCAGACTCATCCGAACGGGCATTCCAGATCGCGGCCGCGATGGCGGCGAACGAAGCCCTGCGGAATGCGACGCCGGTCCTGCTCGAGCCCATCATGGCTGTCGAAGTTGTGACGCCGGAAGAATTCCGGGGCGCGATCCAGGGCGATTTGAACGGACGCCGCGGTCAGATTAGTGGCATCGAGATGCGAGGCACGGCCCAGGTCATTCAAGCTGAGGTGCCGCTGTCAGAGATGTTTGGATATGTGAGCAGCGTGCGATCCATGACTCAAGGGCGCGCGAGCTACACAATGCAGTTTGCGCATTATGCGCAGGTACCGGAAACGGTCACCAAGGGAATTGTCGCTTCGTATTGAACGCGAAGCGAGACGGATAAAAAGAGGAGCGGTCAGATGGCCAAGGAAAAGTTCGAGCGCAACAAGCCCCACGTGAATGTCGGTACGATTGGTCACGTCGATCACGGGAAG
>DUCN01000025.1 GCA_012959805.1 Myxococcales bacterium
TCGGTCTCCTGGCGGTGGTACCTGGAAACGCTGCTTGTCCTTCCTACTCCCCAGGACCTCCTTGTGTTGCGAGGCGACCTTGCCGCGTTCCAGCACGTCCTCCAAATACGAAGATCGCGGCAACCGCGCAGAGTGACAGATAGGCTGCCAAGGTAGCTAAGGGATATGCCAACCCACGGGATCGACTCACAGAAACGAGGCCTAGCGCAATCGACAGGGAACTCGCTCAGAAACGATGGCGGGGGGCGAGGCGGGCGTAGTTGGTGTGGGTCTCTCCGCGATCCTGGGGAAACAACACGCGTTCCCAACCGCCGTATTTCTCGAGAAACACCTCGTCGATCCGGACTTTCTCGCTCGGCTCGGTCACGAACTCGGCGCGAAAGAGATGGTCCGTCCCCGAGAGTCGAATCCGAATCGCGGGATCACGCTGGAGATTGGCCCACCAGCGACTGTCCCCCGTCCGAAGGATGGGATCTCCATCGAGCACACCGATCCAGATTCGTGTGACCCGTTCGGCGCCGTCCGCGTCGACGGTCACGACATGAAGCGACCAATATTCGTCAATTTCCGCCGGGTCGACGGGGCCGGTCGCGACCGGAATCGAGCCCGATGCACACGAGAGCGTCAGGAGACATGCGATCCAGACGAGATTTTTCATTCGGCTGACTCTACCAAGTCTCGCCCGGGCCGCTCTTCCCATCATCGCCGCCTCCGGCTGTTCCACCGTCGTCATCGCACTCGCGAGCCGTGTCGCCACCTGAGCAGCTGTCACGATTCCGTTGTCATTTCGGGCGTGGAGCCCGCCCTGGCTCTTGAGGCTCAGATCTACGCCCACCGCTTGGGCACGAAGCGCACCCACCGTTGCCTGATTTTTCGCCATGTACCGAACGGGTTGTAGCGGAAGAGGCGCATCGCGTTTTTGTAGGTCATCTTTTTGTAGGTCATCGAATCCAAACCCGCGAACCAAATGGGCCACCATCCCGGAATTCACGTCGCAGAAACAGCTCGTCCACATCCTGTGGGGCGTGAGCGGCGACGCTCCGATCAGGTGCCCTTCTCGCTGCGCCACTCGGGTCGACGGAACTGAAACACGAGGAGCGGAATCGACACAGAGAGAGCGAGCCCCACCCCCAGGAAACGAACGAACGCGCCTGGCCGCAAGCCGGTCGAAGCAAGCTGATCGGGCGGAAAGAAACCGACCCAAAAAGCCATGAGAGCCCCCGCGATGCCGAGGAGGCTTGTTAGCCAGAGCCCCAGGGTTCCGCCAGGAACCCGGAACGGCCGCGGCTGGTGTGGCCTGACCCGACGTAATCGAAGCGCCGCCGCGAAGAGCATCACATACATCAGCAAATACATCTGGATCGTCAGCACACTGATCATGAAGTAGGCAGAAGCAACCGTTGGCTGCAGCGTAAACCCAAGGCAAATCAGGGAGACGAGGACCCCCTGTAGCCCGAGGATCCGTGTGGGCACGGCCCGCTCATTGGTCCGGCACAGCCATCGGGGAAGCGTGCCGTCTTCTGCAGACACGAGCATTCCCTTGCTCGGCCCAACGATCCAGGCATTCACACTCCCGAACACTCCGATCGCCATCCCCAGCGCGATCAGGCGGGACCATTCCGCCAAGCCGTACCGACCAAGCATGGCCCGGAGAGCTTCGGTCACGCCGCTCTGCAACCGGTACTGATCCGGCGCCAGCGCCACAGCGATGGAGAGCGCTCCAAGGATGAACACGACGAGGATCACACCTGCCGCGAGCAGGATCCCGAGCGGGTAGACCCGCTCGGGGTCACGAACCTCACGCGCGTGCGCTGCGGTCATCTCCATGCCCGCAAATGCGAGCAATACACTCACAGCAAACGTGATGTTGCCGAAGTGAGTGAAGTCGGGGACGAAGCGATCACCATTCGCAAGCAGGTGAGACGTTCCACCTTCAAGGACGAGTAGCGCAGCAAGCCCAATCAGGATCAGGCCTGGGATGACGACCCCACAAAAGGCCCCAATGATGCTGATCCGGACCGACCCGGAGAGTCCGCGGAGGTTCAGCACCACAGAGGACCAGTACGCCACCAGGATTACCGCGACAATGAAGCCCTGATTCTCCGAGAGTTCTCGCGAGCGATCCGGCAGTATCGCAAAGGCCAGGGACGCCGCACCGAAGGTGAGGACGACGGGAAACCAGCACAGATTCTGGAGCCACTGCAGAAAGACGGCGACGAAGGCCCAACGTTCTCCGAAGGCCTCGCGAACCCATACGTAGACGCCACCTCGCTCTGGCCAGGCTGTCGCAAGCTCCGCAGCCACCAGTGACACCGGCAGGAAGAAGACGGCTGCCGCGAGTAGGTAGAAGAAGATCGACCCCACTCCATAGGTCGCCATCTGCGGCAGGTCGCGCAAACTCGCGATCGCGACGATGTTGATCATCGCAAGTCCGAACAAGCCCACGACGCGCGGCTGCTCTCCTTCATGCTTCGGGTTCAATTGAGCTCGCTCCCTTGCCGCGGTCCGGCAGATAGGAATTCCAAAGACCCATTCTACACCCTGGGCCATGTCCGGTGCGGGCAAAGAGGGAAAACTCGGGATCTCGATGGCAGCCTGGGGGCCCGCAGGCGGGCCAGCGCTTGCTCCCGCCGACGGAAGCCACCCTGCCATCGAGATCCCGAGCTCCCGCTCTTTAGCCGGTGTCTTGTATGGCCGAGTGTGTAGAATGGGTCTTTGGAATTTCTATCCGCCTCATAGGCCGTTGTTGCCGTATCAGGCACGAAAGACACTTACGGATGTGACTGGATGACCAGCGCGCGCGCCCAAATGCCTTCCCGGGAGCCCAGCAGTGGCCCTGTAGTGCTGGCCTATCGAAGAGACATCGACGGCCTGCGTGCATTGGCAGTCGTTCCGGTCCTGCTCTACCACGCGCACGTTCCCGGCTTCGAAGGCGGGTTCGTCGGTGTCGACGTGTTCTTCGTCATATCCGGATTTTTGATCACATCAATCCTTCTTGGGGACATCGAGAGCGGAAATTTCAGCATCTCACGATTCTACGAGCGACGTTGCAGGAGGATCCTCCCTCCGCTCCTCCTAGTTCTCCTAGCCTCGATGGGTGCGGGCTTCGCTCTTCTGGCACCTGCGGACTTTCGTGCGTTCGCGCAGTCGGCCCTGTGGCTTTCGTTCTTTTTCTCGAACGTCCATTTCAACCGCGAGTTCGGATACTTCGACGCAGCGGCGGATGCGAAGCCCCTGTTGCACACCTGGTCGCTCTCGATTGAGGAACAGTTCTATATCGTCTTCCCGCTCCTTCTGTTCTTCGGTCTTCGGTATGCGCGAAAGCATCTGTTGGGATCGCTGGCGATCCTTACGCTGCTTTCGATGCTGCTGAGCATCGACATGACCGCCAGGGAGCCGGCAAGGGCCTTCTATCTGATCCAATACAGGGCATGGGAGCTCGGAGTCGGGGCTCTTCTGGCGTTCTGGGCGCTTCGACGCACCGAGTTTGGCCGTTTCTCGCTCCGCGAACCGTCTCAGGGGGCACGAGAAGCAGCAGCAGCCCTGGGCCTGCTCTTCATCTTGGTGCCCGTCGTCGCCTATACGCCCGCTACGGTATTTCCTGGAGTCGGGGCGGTGCCACCTTGCCTCGGTGCTTCGCTGATCATCTGGGCGAACACTGGGGGAGCGACGTTCATTGGAAGGGCACTTTCGCTCGCCCCGATCGTCAGCGTCGGGTTGATCTCGTATTCGCTCTATCTCTGGCATTGGCCGCTTCTCGTGTTCGCAAGAATACGGACTGGAGAGAGCCTGTCCTCAGTCGAGACGGCGCTTGTTCTCCTGGCCTCCGCCTGTATTGCCTGGGCGTCGCTGCACTTCGTGGAGCGCCCGTTCAGAAAAAGGACCCTGCTTCCCACGCGCGTGCAGGCGTTAAGCGCGTCCGTCACCGCTCTCGCTCTGATGGCGACTGTCGGGTTCGCTTTCTCACAGAACCGGGAGCTCATCTACCGAGTAAGGGGCGAAATCACGCTGGCAGAACCACTGGAACCCATGCAGCCCGACGTTCTCGAGAACCTCCGTATGCACGAGTTGAGTAAGGGGATTCAGGTGGGAACGTTTGGCAAAGGCCGCGAGTCGTCAGGCTCGTTTCTTGTCATCGGGGACAGCTTTGGAAATCAGTGGATCCCAGCATTGTCTACGTTGGCCAAGAAGCATGATATTCCGATTCACATCCAGGTCATTGCTAGTTGTCCGTCTCTGATCAATACGACCACTTCGGCATCGGAGACGAAGTGGAAGACCCCCTGCTTGCAGAGAAACCGGATGTACGCGGACTTCCTTCGGCATGGCAAGGTCGCGCACGTGGTGCTGGCATCTTTGTGGCGACCTTTCGTCAATGACGAGCCCCGTTCTGATTCCCTCTGGGTCGCTGGCGAACCTCCTCCGCAAGGTGTGGCTCAATCAGACATCTTGAAGAGGCAGCTTTCCGAAACGCTGGAATTCTTTCGCAGTAAAGGCGTCAGTGTATGGATAGCAATGCCTCCCCCTTACTTCCCCTACCACGTCCCCAATGAGCTCTTCAAGCTTGCACGTGAGAAGAAACCGCTCGCGAGTTTGTACGTGTCGAAAAAGGAAGTGATCTTGAGCAGGCAGCCGGTGTTCGATCTGTTCAGCGCAATGGCTTCCGAGTACGACGACGTGCGCTTGTTGGATCCACTTGATCTGTTGTGCCGGGGCACCTCCTGTCCCACCGAGGAAGACGGGAACCCGCTGTATTTGGACTACCAACACCTGACGTATCACGGCAGTCTGTATGGTCGGAATATGTTCATGCCGATCGTCCGGGAGATTCTCGCTGCGAAGCCGCGTGAGTATTCTGAGCCGCCCGCCGAAATTCCCTAGAACCTGTCTTGTGAACCCCGGACCGAGAGTGGTGCGTGAATTCGGCCCGGGGTCAAGGCGCGAAAGGGCGGTTCCACTCGCTGAGAACGTGCGCCAGGACCCGCTCCGTGAAAATCCCGTAGGTCGCCATCTGCGGCAGATCGCGCAAACGCGCGATCGCGACGATGTTGATCATCGCCAGTCCGAACAGACCCCGACCCGCGGCTGCTCTCCTTCATGCTTCGGGTTCGTCTTTCACGCCCGGGATGGCATGACCGGGGTGATCAACGTCGCGCCCTGAACGCCCGGATCGGTGGCAAGGCTTACGGAACGCATCCAGTCCCACCGGACATGTCCAAGGGTGCAAAAATGAGCCGTTGGAATTCCTATCCGCCCGACGATGCCCGCGTGCAGTTCATCGCCGATGTCGCGGATGGCCTCGGCTACTGTGTGGCCCGCCGGGGCGTTACCCGAGCCGGCACCCACTTCGACATCGCGAGACTCTGGATCTCGATAGCAATCCGAGGCCCGTAGGCGCGATTTGTTTTGCTAGTATTTCTCGGGCAGATCGTTTGACCTCAACCGCGGGTTTGATGCACGACTGGAGAGTGAGATGACCAGATCTACGTTGATTCTTTGTGCGGCTATAGCACTGGGTAGTATGTGCCTCTACGCATGCAATGATGACAGTTCTGGCGGGAGTATGACCGCCGGCTCGTGTGACTATATTAATCCACTCGCGATGGCGTCCGAGTGCAAGGAATATTCAGGAACGGGTTGGACAGGGGCAAGTGCGAGGGCGACTTGCGAGGCCGGGATTCCTCCCGCCGCGGATCCGGGTACCTGGTCGGCGACTGTCGACTGTGCGCTCAGTCCGAATCTGGGGACTTGCAGTGTGCCCGATTTGGGAGGGACGGATATGGAGTATGTGCTGGTGCTGGGGGGTAGCGATCCCGCAGCCTGCACCGAGACGGAGACTACCTGTATCGGTCCATTCGTGGGTGGAACCTTCACCCCTTCGACTATCTGTGCCGAGTCTGAATGACGAGAACTGCATCGATTTTCGGGCTAGCAATAGTTCTATGCAGCGTGTGCTTCTATGCATGCGACAGCA
>DUCN01000026.1:0-341898 GCA_012959805.1 Myxococcales bacterium
CTTTTTCACCCTCACTGCGACAAATCTTATCTCTTTTGGCTTGACTTGAGGGACAGCCACTCATTTACTTTGGATGCGATCCCCCTGATTGCAGTCCCGATGATTTGGGCCGAGTCCGCTGAGAGAAGCGGTACGGCAGACGCTGCTAGAGACGGCCTGAGAGGGCGTCGGAGAGAGCTTTGGAACAAGCGTTGGAAGTCGCTCCAGACCTGCGAGCGAAGGACACCACAAAATCGACGGTGCGTGAGCATTTCAAGACCCGAGAGGTCGTCTAATTGCTCGACCTCTCGAGAAGACAGCTCCAATACTGGGCCAAGACGGGTCTGATCGTGCCCTCAGCGCGCACGCCCGGCGGTCACCACCGTTACAGCTTCGATGACCTCGTCGCCCTCAAGGCAACCAAACGACTGATCGACGCCGGCGTCTCCGTCCAGAAGATCCGACGAACCGTCTCCGCCTTGCTTGAGCTCTTCCCTCGGGTCGGCCGACCACTCGGCGAACTGGTACTCGTTGCGACGGGAGACGTGGTGCTCGCATTCCAGGACGGTACGGTCTTCGAGGCGATCAGCGGCCAGGAATGGGTCTTCCCCGTCGCCGATTTCGAACGAGAAGTTCTCGCTTATCGATCGAATGGTCAGCGAGCGCAGCAACGAAATGGAACCAACACTCCGGACTCATCGATGCCGGCGAAACCTGGACCTCGCGGAACGAAGCACGACAAGAAGGATTGGAGCCAAACGGCCTGAACGACTGACTATTAGAAGTTAAGAAGAATACAGATACCACGCCCGCGCATCAGTTCGCGGTCGAAACGCCTCGGGGGGGGACGTCATGCGTGTCATCGCAATCGTGAATCAAAAGGGTGGTTGTGGAAAAACGACCACCACCGTCAATCTCGCCGGGGCCTTGGCCGCCGACGGTGCTCGAGTCCTGATCCTTGACATGGATCCGCAGGCTCATGCCACTCTGGCGATGGGTCTCGAACCGGACGACCTCGACGCAAATCTCTACGAAGTCCTCGTTGAGCCCGCTGGAGCAAGCCGGCTTGACTCGGTCATCATCGATGTCGGCGACAAGATCGATATCGCGCCTTCGAGCATCGTATTGTCTGCCCTCGAGCAAAAGCTCGCGGCAGAACGACACGATACGCGGACCGAGCGTCTTGCCGTGGCCCTCGACACACTGCAACCGCTCTATGACTACGTTTTGATCGACTGCCCGCCTAACGTAGGGCTACTCACTTTCAACGCCTTGCGAGCGGCCAGTGAGGTCATCATCCCGCTCGAGACGAGCTTCTTTGCCATCGACGGAGTCCAGAAACTTCTCGAGACGATCGGACTCCTCTCCGATCGAATAGGACACGAGCTCTCCGTTCGCGTACTTCCGACGCTCTATGATGGGCGCACCCGATATGCGCGCCAGACGCTCGGCGACATTCGGGAACTCTTCAAAGAGCTCTGCTTCGATACCGTGATTAGGCTCAACGTGAAGCTGCGCGAGGCCGCTCGCGAGGGCGTCCCGATCTCCGTCTATGCGAAATCAGCGAACGGCGCGATGGATTATGCGTCGGTGGCGATGGAAGTCGCTGCGTCCCCTCCAGAGCAGAGGCCGACCAGTGACCGCTCCGCGGACCAGGAGGAGTCAGCGGAAGCCGGACCGCCGCGCGAAGTCGTGGTGCGCTTCACGGACGCGGAGGCCGGGGACGTCCGAATCGCCGGCGACTTCAACGGCTGGGTTCCGGACCGAGGCGTCCGCTCCTTGATTGCCTCCGAGGGACAGAATCGAGTTTGGACGAAGATCCTCTCCCTCGAACCAGGAACCTATCAATATCGATATGTCGTTGACGGCGAGTGGCGGGAGGACCCATCGAATCCGCAATCCGAGCCCGGGCCCACTGGCCAACTGAATTCGATTCTTCAAGTCCACTGAACTTCCGCGCGGGCCATGCCCGCCTGACTGACGACCTTCGAGGAAGACATTGCCGCGTGATCTGGCCGACGTGCTTCACTATTTCTTGCCCGAGATCGACTCTGATAAAGATGACGGACCGAAGATCGCGACTTCAACGCCAGCGGATGCGTCGCCTCGTCTGAACCAGCCACCACCTGTGATCACTCGGAGAGTCCATCGCGATCCGAACACCAAGCCGGCACTGCCACTTCCCATACTGGGCCTGCCCATCGGTGAGCGAGACGTTGTCCGTTCCGCACTCGCCTGGAACCTTGCAATCGAGACCGCGAGGCTCGGCGCATTGACGGTCATCGTGACGCCCTCCTCCGACCAGGGCTCGCCACTCTGGCCGGAACCTGGACCCGGTCCCTTGGGTTCCGAATTGATCTTCTGTCCGGCAACCGATCTCGAAAGTCTGTACAAAGTCGCCGAAGAGCTGGCTCATTCCCGAGCTGGCCAGAACGGCCGTGGAGGAATCGTCTTCGTCCGAATCCCACCGGCTTGGCTCACTCGTCGAGAATCCCTTGCGGGTCCGGTCCAATGGATGCTTTTGCTCACCTCCGCCAATCGACGGGATCTCGATGAAGCGTTTGAACTGGCAAAATCGCTGGTGGCATCGAATCCGGTTGCCGAAATCGGTGTATCGATTCATGGCGTGACCCGTATCGCGGAAGCCAAGAATGCATTCGAGTATCTCTCGAGAACCAGTCTCGAGCGACTGGGCATCACGCTCTCCAGTTACGGACTCCTCGTCGATGACCTGCATGTCTATCGCGCCATTGCCGCGCAGCGTCCCATCGGTCTCGCCCATCCCCAGGCACCAGCGACCCGTGCCTTGATGGACGTGGCGAGACTTCTCTATGAAGACGCACGGAGCCGAGTCCTTGGCTGAGCTCGAAGGGGAAAGCCGCCCCGAGCGCGCCAGCCTACGCCGAGCGATTCGACATCAGCTGCGCCGCTTCGATCCGACGATTCGCGTGGTCGCCGAAACGTTTCTGGCCGAATCCAGCCCGATCGATCTACTCGCTGTCGGCGGCGAAGGCGAGATGATCAGTATCCGCATCGGAAACGACGCCGATGACGCCGCATTGCTCACCCGATCCCTCGCCGACCTCAGTTGGCTGCGACCGCGGCTCGCCGACTTTCTCAAACTCGCCGCGGGGCTCGGCATCGAACCTTCTGCCGCCCCCCGCGCGATGCTCTTTTGCACACGCTTCAGCCCAGAGACCAGCGCGGCGGTCGAGAATTTCCCCTCCCTATCCATCGAACTCTTGACCTACCACTGTTTTCGCCAACAAGGCCAACTCTCGGTCCTGCTTGAATCCTGGGTGTCGGCGCGACCGAAAACAGGCAGTCGCAGCATCAGCGAAGACCAATCGAGCAAGTCGGCGGCGGCGGCGGCGGCGGAGAGCCATTCGCCCCTGGCCGGTGTGCCGAGTCCCTCCAGCTTCCGAACCGGCCTCACCGAGGCAGACCTGCGAAGCGACTCGCCGGGCGGAATTGAAGACCCGCCGCAAGCCGGAGAAGAGAAAACCCTCGCCTGAGCCTCGCCCGCCCGCCCGCCCTGTCGCCGCTTCCCCAAAACGAATTTATCGATACGCCCCCGGGAACATGGGCGAATCGGAGACAATTTTCGTCACCGGTGACATTTTTTGACACCACGCGATGCATCAAGGCCACATCCCATCAGGGGCTTCCATGGATCGAACTGGGCGATCCGGGAACAACTGGGCTTCGTGCCTGGAAGGATTTGGCTTTGGACATCATGAAACAGCAAGATGCAGCTCTTCATCATTCTGATCGAGCGCAAGACACGGCAAGCGCCACTCGAGCGCAGACGGATGAAATACTGATTGATCGCGTGCGTGCCGGGGACCGGAGCGCATTCGACGAAATCTATCGCCGCTATTTCAAGCGCGTTTACGGTTTCCTCGACAAGCGGCTTCGAAATCGCGCCGACTGCGAAGAAACGGCACAAGAAGTCTTCATCAACATCTTCTCATCACTTGACTCTTTTCGCGGTGAAGCGCCCTTTGCGGCGTGGGTCTTCGGTTTAACGCGACGCACGTTGGCTTCGCGATTTCGCCGCAAGCAGCATCCGACCGTGGCCCTATATGACGACGAGGACGAGCACGGCGTTTCGAGCGCCTCTGCGGGCGTATCGAGCGAGGCATCTCCACTCGAGAACTATGAGTTTGTCGAACTCGCGGCGCATCTCACTGCATCCCTCGAAAACGCTGTCTCACCAGAACAGCGTCAACTCTTCGAACTCCATCATCTCCAGTCGATGCCCATCGCGGAGATTGCGCGGACGCTTTCCAAGAGCGAAGACTCTGTGAAGTCGAATCTCTATCGCACGCGAAAGGTGTTGATGGCACGCTAAGCGCTAAGGTTCTGGCGATGTCCGAATCCGCCATATACCGCCCGCATCCTGAAGAAGCCGCCAACGCGATGCTCCAGTCCGAATCGGCTGGGGTCAATTCCGAGGAAGTTTGGGCCGGCCTTCGAGCCGACCGTTTCGAACTCGTTTCACGTGGCGATTTCGTTTCCGGAATCCTCTATCGCCCAATCGAGATCGCGGAATCCACGCAGAACGACCCCGCCAGTCCCGGCGTCCCCCTGCTCCTGATTCAGCACGCGCTCGGCGGCAGCAACCTCGATAAATCTCTGGCCTGTGCTGCGGCCTGGGCAAAGCGAGGGCTCGCGGTCGCCAGCATCGATCTTCCCCTGCATGGAAGACGCGCGAGTCCCAAGTTGAGCGACCGCCTCATCGACGGCTGCCGGCGGATCGCAAGCGGCGAAGAACTCGATCTCGACACCGGGGCGCTGGTCGTAGAGTTCGCTCGCCAATCGACCTCGGACCTGATTCGAACCCTCGACGCCCTCTCCGCCATCGATGGCGTGGACGCAAATCGAATCGGCTACATGGGCTTTGGATTGGGGGCCATCGTCGGGTCCTATCTCCTCGCTCACGACCCTCGTCCCTGCGCCGCGGTCTTCGTCCTCCGCGCAGATTCACTCGCAGACAAGCGAGGTCCCGACGAACTCGACGCCGTCACTTATCTGGAAAAAGCCGGCATCTGGGCAGATGGCATCGGCGAAGCCCGGCGCCTGCTCTTCGTTGCGCCAGAGGGACCTGTAAAATCCACGGAAGAAAATCTGGACGCACTCTTCAAGGCTGCCCCTGAACCAAAGGAACTCCATCGCTTTGCCCCAGAGACCCCGGATCTCCCGAAGCAGACGCTCCAGAGAATCGAAGACTTCCTGAGTCAGGCTTTGAAGTTCTAACCGGCCGTGGTCCTTCGAATCGAGGCGTCGGCAGCGCGCGGCGGATTTCGCAACACGAGCAGAGTACCCGCCGTCACGAATCCCGGCATCACCAGCAAGTTGAGTCCCGGGACGAGACACGCCAGAAACGCCACTCCCCCAAACCCCGTCATCGTCGACATGTTTTCCCGTAGCCAGCGCCGACGATCGCGATATGGAATGCCCCGACGATCGAGCGCGAAGCCCGCGTAGTCCAGGGGCAGCAAGAGAATCGTCACCGCAATGAGCATGGGAGCGGTCACGAAATGCGCACCCGGGATGATGAATCCGATCAATCCAAGCGAAGCCCAAACGCTCATCATGAAGAGTAGTCGCTGTAGCTCGGCCGCAAAACTTCGAAGCGTCTCGCTGATGAAATTGCCGGCCTCGAGGCTCTCTTGTGGGTTGTCCGCCTGCTCGATGCGCTCGACGCGAATCGAAAGCTGATCGAGAAATGGAGCACTCAACAGATTGGCGGTGAGGAGCGCAACGACCAGAACAAGAGCGAAACCCACGGCGACGCCAATCCATCCGATGAGCCAGAGGATGGCCCGTCCCGGTCCAACCCAGATCCACGACCACCAGCGAACCGCCTCCAACACTGGAAGCATCGAAACCCAGGCCTCGTGGATCATCTCTATGCGAACCCAGAAGAGCGAGACCGCCAAGCCGACAAGTAATGTGGCAAATAGGGCGGGAACCAACGCCAAGGGCCACAAACTTCGTTCTCGGCGCAGGAAAGCGACACCTTCCCCGACCAACCCCACGCCCAAATGAATCCCACTCGCGTGCGTGACGTCTGCGACGTCGGCCGCTCTCTCTGCTCTGGCAACCTCAGGATCGCGTTCATTCACGTGGAATTCACCTCGCCTGCGCAGACGGCCCAACTAGGGCGGCGTTCATGCTGCACGCGCGGGCATCCGGAATCGCACGCTCTAGGACCCGGCAGAAACGCCGTCCGATAAGGCCTTGATCTGCGCGAGTATCTCGTCGCGCCGCTGCTCCATTTCGTCCTTCGTATCCGCTTCGAGATTGAGGCGCAAAACCGGCTCGGTATTCGAAGGGCGGATATTGAACCACCAGGTCGGATAGCGAACGAGTAGTCCGTCGAGGCGCGAAACCTCGGGGGCGGAGGCATGCTCTCCGGCAATCGTTTCGATGACGAAATCAACATCGGCGACGCGACGATTGATCTCGCCGCTCGCGGAATAACATCGAAACGGTTCGATCAGCTCAGCCAACGGTCTGCCCTCACGACCCAACACGTCAAGCAGTGCGACGAACGCCGCAGTCCCATCGTCGGCGATCAGGTTCTCGGAGAAACGAAAATACAGATGGCCCGACAATTCACCAGCGAAAATCGCGCCCTCCTCCCTCATCTGTGCCTTGACGAAGGAATGCCCGACGCGACACATCTTTGCAACACCACCGCAACGCTCGACCTCCTCTGCCACCACACGACTCGATCGCAGATCGTAGAGAACCAGCGCTCCCGGCTCTCGGACTAGCAAATGACGGGCGATCAGCGCCGTCGCGAGGTCAGCGGAAATCGGCTGTCCCGTTCCATCGACAAACACCGCGCGATCTCCGTCACCATCGAACGCGACACCGAAATCACAGCCCTCCCGCCGCACCGCCTCGGCAACATCGGCCAGGTTCTCGACTTTCAGCGGGTCGGCTTCGTGGTTCGGAAAACTCCCATCCGGCTCGAAATAGAGCCGCACGACCTCGATCGGAAGCTTCTCGAGAATCGGTTCGAGTCCGACCGACGCCATTCCATTTCCACAGTCGATCGCAACCTTGAGCGCCGGAAAGTTCTCGCCCACAGCCATGGCGTGTTCGGTGTACCCCTCGCCGACGTCGAAGGAAGATAAGCCGCCCCGCGGTGCGGCTGTTTCCGCATCGCTTCTCGCCTCGACCAACGCCTCGATTTCCTTCAGTCCACTCGCCTCACCAACGGGTACTGCATGCGCTCGACAGATCTTGAAGCCGTTGTATTCGCCCGGGTTGTGCGATGCCGTCACCATGATTCCTGCCGCGGCATCCAGCCGATCAACGCCGAAATACAGCATCGGTGTCGCCGTCAGCCCCAGTTCGATGACGTCCATGCCCTCGTCGCGAATGCCATCGATAAGCGCTTCCGTGAGCTCCGGCGAGTGTGTTCTGGCATCCCGACCGACCGCGATCGGCCCCTTCCCAATGAAATGAGCGGCGGCGCGCCCGATCCCGTAAGCCTTCTTCGCGTCGAGCTCCGTCGGAACGATGCCTCGTATGTCGTATGCCTTGAATAGTGCCATGGCCGTGACCTTAGCCTTCCGTTGTCCATAATGAGCTGAGAAAGAATGTAGAGCCGATCCAGTACTCGTCAGTGCCTGGTTCTCGGGGCACCGCTTGACCGAGCAACTGGCCAGCGGCACCATGCTCGTGGGATCGCGCCATTTTTCGGCGCGTGGAGGATCCGATGTTCGGAATGGGACCAATGGAACTCGGAATCATCCTTGTGATCGTGGTCGTGCTCTTCGGCGCGCGGCGACTCCCGGAGATTGGTGCGGGATTCGGTAAGGCGATCAAGAATTTCAAAGTGGGCGTGTCCGGGGATGATGAAATTGACGTGACTCCCTCGTCCGATACCTCCGCAAAAGTCGATCACGGCGAAAATCCCGACTCTTGATGTGAGTGGCTGGGGGCTCGCTCTGATTGGCTGAGGGCTCTAACTAGCTGAGGGCTCTGATTGGCTGAGGGCTCTAACTAGCTGAGGGCTCTGATTGGCTGAGGGCTCTAATTGGCCGGGGCCCTTCTCGAGCCGGCGATTCTTCGTATTGTGTATCGACGAGTGGTGCGATGGCGGGGTCGGCGGGTGCTTGCGCGGGCGCGGCGACGTTCGTGACGGGTCCGGGGTCGCTCATCTCGAGCAGGAACCGAGTGGCTCGCTCGGGAAGCTGATCCTCAAAGACGATTGCGGTAAATGGACGTGTCTCGCCTGGAGCAATTGGCGATTCATGGAAGCTTCGGGCAGCGGCCTCGGTCGCAGCGACCAACTCATCCGGTGTGCCTTCACGCAGAATAATTTCTGGGACCGGCGCGCCAGCGGGCCGCGGCTCTTCGGTCAAGAGGCGTGCGCCTGTATCATCGAGCAAGCCCAACTGTAAAACGCCGGGCCAGAGCGACTCCGATCCGTCATTGCGAACAACACCTTCCACGAGCAGCACGTAGCCGGAACGACTCGTCGCGACCCAATTCGAACTCGTCGTCTGCGCTGTCAGGCCGCCTGCTGAAACGGTCTGGGATGCGCGTGCTCCACGATTCCATTCGCCAGCTAGCCCCAGAACCAGGACTGTGCCCACCATGACGACGGTCACCGCCCAACCGGCTACGCGACCAATGCCCGCAACCGTCTCACGAACCCTGGAGGCCGAGCCGACCTCTTCCTCGTAGACCACGCCTTCCGAATCGAATGAGTCGATGCCTTCGGAGGCATTCGAAGCGCCCAGAAGGGACGCCGGGGCCGATGTCGCCGTGGAACCGGAAGCGGTGAACTCGTCATTTCCGACCAGATCCCAACTCTCCGGATCGCCTAGATCATCTGTCGATCCAGAAGTGGAGGAATAGTCGCTCGACGTTTCAGCCGGGGCCGTCTCGATCTCCATTTCGGACTCGATCTCGGCGCCCAGATCGACGGCGACATCGTCGTCCTCTTCCATCAGCGAAGAGAAATCATCAACAGAACCAAAGTCCGATTCGTCTCGAACATCCTCGGCGCCGGTCGCAGAGTTCGACGCCTCCGCGGGACCCCCATCGGCGGGACCGAGATCGTCCGCAGAAAAACCCTCGGACGCCAACTCTTCGACATCGAGTGCTGATCCGAAGACACCGCTGGAACTCAACTCCTCGTCCAGCTCCGATTCGTCATCCCCCTCAACGCGAATCTCCTCTGAAAACTGCCAATCCTCTTCTTCGAGATCGGGGGAACCCGCGTCTGCGGCCGCGGCGGTGTCGATACTGATGTCGACATCGGGGGCGTCGCCGAAAGCACTCGAAGACAGATCAGGTGCAGGCGTCGGCACATTGGCCAGGCTGTCACCAACGGCTTCCGCCGCAATCGAATCGATGGCCTCGGCTTGGCTGGCCGATGGGTTGGGCAAGAAGAAGGCGTGCTTGCATCGGGAACATCGCACCCGCGCACCGGTTGCCGGAATCCGAGATTCATCCAGCTGAAAGCTGGTAGAACATTCCTCACAGGTAACAATCAAGACCCAGATCCCCCCGGCGTCATCATCACTGCCCGCGAGCGAAAACCAGGTTCGCACATCGCGGTCGCCGCAACGCCAAAAACACTTCACCATTCAGCCTATTCGGAAGAATCTGCATCAGCCTTGAGTCTTCGGGGAGTCGGTCATCTGCTTTGGCTAGACCCTTTCCCGCTAGCCTCGATCCGACATTGCCCATCAACCAGGCGCCAACCGATCACCAAAGGCCACAGCGAGCTAGACTCTTCGAAGATGGTGCAGGGAAACCCCTACTTATTGCGAATAACGAGGCTTCGAGCGGATCGATGACCAAAGAGGCCCTTCGAGATCTGACGGACTTCAGGCTGGTGATCGTGACCGGGAAAGGGGGAACCGGCAAAACCACCGTATGCTGCCGACTCGCCGAGGCTGCAAGGCGTGCGGGCAAACACGTCCTGCTCGCAGAAACCTCGCCGATCGAATCGATCGCCGCCTATTTCGAAAAAGCACCTCGGCCGCTGGGCTACAAGGGTCGAGATCTCCGAAAAAATCTGCACGCTCTTCGGCTCGATCCACACGAAGCGCTGGCTGACTATGTACGCGTTCAGTTGGGGTTAGGCGTACTCACCGATCGAATCCTTCGTCTCGAAACCTTTCAACAGCTGCTCGAAGCCGCTCCCGGATGGCGAGAGCTGATCATTCTCGGAAAAATCTGGCATCTCGAACAAAAGAGAGACCCAGTGGGCGCGCACGTTTACGATCTCTTGATCGTGGATGCACCGTCGACCGGCCACGGTCTGACCTTTCTCGACGTTCCACGTGTGGTTCAACAAGCACTGCGATCCGGCCCCCTTGCGCGCCATGCGAGTTGGGTCGAAGCCCTGATTCACGACCCCGAGCGAACGCTCCTCCTTCCCGTGACCACGCCCGAGGATCTGCCTGTCCAGGAAACCCATGAGCTCGTGAGTCGGGCGCGCGGCGACCTCGGGGTCTTCGTCGATCGCATCGTCGTGAATCGAATGCCGACCGGCCGCACCTGCGAAGCTCTGGGCATCCTTGAAAAAATCCCAGGGGACCTGACCCTCGAATGCCTCCCGTCCATCCCGGAGATGCACTCGATGCTCGAGCATTCGGCCAAACGCGACCACATCGCATTTGCGGAGCGCGAGCGCGTTTCGAATCTCTGCCACTTACCCGTCGTCGACCAGCCGGTCTTTCCGGGCGGTTTTGGTGTAGACACCGGCTGGGCGAAACACGCCGAAACGATCCTCAATGCTGCAACCTGGCCCATCAGTGACTCGACCGCGGATCCCGCAGAGGTGGATCGATGACACAACTGTCGCTCGATGCAAGCCTGCGACATGCCCGGATCCTGGTTTGTGCCGGCACCGGAGGTGTCGGAAAAACAACCATCGCCGCAGCACTCTCGATTCAAGCAGCATTGTTAGGTCGACGCACTCTCGTGCTCACGATCGACCCTGCAAAACGTCTCGCGAACGCGCTAGGCCTCGAGTCCCTGCGCGCGGAACCGACTGCCGTGGATCTCTCGAAGCTGGGAATTCCTGACGAGAACTCCGCGACTCCCTCGCTCGACGCGATGATGCTCGATGCGAAACCAACCTTCGATCGACTCATCGAGCGCCTCACGAAGAACGAAAACGAACTTCGGCGCATATTCGAGAATCGCATCTACGAACAGCTCTCCTCCGCACTGGCGGGAAGTCGGGAGTATGCGGCCATGGAGCAGGTTCATGAACTCGTACACTCGGGCCTCTATGATCTGATCGTCCTCGACACGCCCCCCGCTGATCACGCGCTCGATTTTCTCCGGGCGCCGCGCCGATTGCGTGACTTCCTGGAGAGTCGGTTCGTCGCCACCCTCGTCCGGCCCGCCGTTTCAGCCAGCCGCATCGGGATGCGTTTATTCGGCCGGCCATTGCAGCGCATGCTCGGACTCCTCGAGCGAATTGCAGGCGTGGGATTTCTCGATGACCTAACGGAATTCCTTAAGGCGATCGACGGACTCTCGACGGGATTCCGTGAACGGGCAACCCGCGTGGAGGAATTACTGTTAGGCCAAGACACCGGATTCGTCTTGATTTCGTCCGCTAGTAGCGGCCATCAGGCGAGTACTCTCGAATTCATGACCGAGCTTGATCGATTTGAGGTTCCGCTGGTGGCACTCGTCGTGAACCGGTTGCGGCCGTGGCCGCCGAATACTCCGCCCTTCGCGATACGGGAACGCTGCCACGAATCGGTCATGCTTCGGGACGAGGAACGTCTCCGAGAAGCGCTTCTCCGTGGCGCCGGTCATCACGCGGAGGCCGAGTCTTTTGACGCAGAGATTTCGGCCCTCACCCAGGCCATCGCCGAGTACACGCAGATCTGTGTGGGCGAGCAAGAATCCGTTTCCATACTGACGAAGATCGCCGCCCAGCGACGCCTGCATTGCCACACGGTCGCAGAACTCGAAGCTGACGTCGCGCATCTCGACGGCTTGTTTGAAATCGGAGCGACCCTTCGAGCGAAGCCCCATGAACTCGCACCGAGCCCCATCCAATGACGAATCCAGTCGACGAAGCGCTTCAGCGCGCGCGGCAACACCTTCGGAATTCAGCCCTCGAAGGCGCGCAAGCCATCAGTACCCTCATCGAAGCCACCATGCATGCCAGCGATATCACCAGCGTGGCTGCGGATTCGATGATCGGCCAGATCCAGCAGCAGCTCGCGGATCTGATCGCAGTCCTCAAGGGCAATTCAAACTTCAGCATGCCGCGCGCCCTGGCGGAACCCCTCGCCGCCGCCCTAGACGCCGAAATCCGAAGATGGGAGCATCGATCACAATCTGATCCAGATGCTCGCCTTGTCCTGCGCGCGTTTCTTGGAATGCGCGAGCTTCTCTGGGAAATGGGCATGCGCGGTTCGGAGCAGGAGGCTCCAGCCTCCTCGCCGGACAAGCCCTCACCTCCCAGGAATCCTCATCCCACTCGGAACCGAGTTCAGCGCTTTAAGCTCGACGACTGAAGCCACATTATCGGCGACCTTGATTCCGCGTCTCGATTGCACGAAATGTTCATCTGCCTCCGTCGGCCCGGAGTTCTTTCGCAACCTGCTAGAGTTTTGCGATGGCGATTCTCATCAAGCGCTACGCCAATCGAAAGCTCTACAACACCGACACCAGCCGCTATATCACCTTGAAGGGGATCGCGGCGTTGCTCGACGAGGGCAAAGAAGTTCGCGTCATCGACAACAAAACGGGTGAGGACATCACCCAGGTTGCCCTCTCCCAGATTCTGGTCGACAACAAACGCGCCCATGAAGACCCATCGGACACCCTGCTCAGCCAAATTCTTTCGCGAGGCGGAGATGCCCTCTATGGCGCCATCCGTAAGAGCGTCGACGACGCGACAGAGGGCATCGGAGACTTCCAGGACCGATTTCGACAGATGGTCCGCCAGGGTGAAGAAAACCTGACCTCCGCCCGGGACGGACTCGGTTTTACCCCGGACAAACGAGACGGCGGAAACGAGACGGATGCGAATTCGACTGCCGCCGACTCCGCACGCGATCAAGTTTCGATGAGTCCGGGTGACCTCGACCGAATCGTGCAAGAGTCGGTCAGAAAAGCGGTCGACTCCCTCGACCTTCCCCGACGAGAAGACCTCGAGAGGCTCAGTCGAAATTTCGAGCGCGTGGCCAGCGCAGTCGAGCGCCTTGAACGCGCCTATCTACCCGACGAACAGGTTCCGACCCAGGCAACTCGGAAATCAAGCTAGATGGCGATCCGCCAACCTGCACCGAGATAGGCTGACCAGCCATACAGCGCAAGAACGTCTCGGGGCGAGCTGCGCAACGCTGGATCAGTGTTTGCCATGGAGCGACGCATGTCCGATTCGATTGTGCAGGTTGTCTCAGACATTCGTTTCCAAAGCCATCACGGACCGGACGGGCACCCCGAACGACCGGAGCGCCTCGTCGCAGTTGGCGAGGCGATCGATTCGTTTGGCCATCGAATCGAAGTCGTTGCACCGCGAGCAGCGGAATCCGAAGAAATCCTCCGCGCTCATGACCGCCGTCTTCTCGAGGCGATCGCTTCGACGAGCGGACGGGAACTTGGCAAGATTGATGCGGATACGTACTACTCGGCCTCGAGTTTTGAAGTCGCACGGCTGGCCGCGGGTAGCTGCATCGACCTCGCCACACGCGTGTTATGCGGGGGAATTTCAAGTGGACTCGCTGCCGTTCGCCCACCCGGACATCACGCCGAAGCCGACCGCGCCATGGGATTCTGCCTCTTCAACAATGTCGCCATCGCAACGCGCTCTCTTCAAGCGGAGGGCGGTGCACCTCGAATTCTGATCTTTGACTGGGATGTCCATCACGGAAACGGAACGCAGCACATTTTCGAAACGGATCCGGACGTTCTGTATATCTCGACCCACCAATTTCCGTTCTATCCGGGGACAGGCAATTTCGACGAAGCCGGACTCGACCGCGGCCTGGGTTCGACCATCAATATTCCGATGCCAGTGGGCTGCGGGGATGAAGAATTCATAGGAGTGCTTCAGCGCATCGTTGTCCCCGCCGCCAGAACCTTCAGCCCCGATGTAATCCTGATCTCCTGTGGGTTCGACGCCCATCAAGACGACCCCCTCGCTTCGATGGAAATCACTCAATACGGCTACCGAGCCATGTCGACGATCATGCTTGAACTCGCCAAGTCATTATGCGGCGGTCGCATCGTCTTCATCCTTGAAGGCGGCTACTCGCTGGCGGGAGTTCGAGAGGGAACCGAAGCCGTTCTGGAAACCCTGACCGCAGCCGCGCCCATGCAGGCTCCAACCGCGATCGAACTCGTCCCCGGGGCCGCCTTGACCGGCATCGTCGACCGAGTCGGCCAGGTTCACGCCCATCGCATTCGCGATTTCGCGGCCGCTTTATAATTTCCTGAAAGTCCTGGGAATCTCGCGAGGCCCAATCCGCCTCACAGAACCGCAATTCCAGCACCGCTTCGGATGATTTCCAGTGCACGGACGCCTCGCCCAACCCTTCCCCACCAAAATGAGGCTGGCTGAGGCCCGCGGCATACACGAAGTGGGGAATCAGGGTCTCGAAGACCCTTCCCGAATATCCATCCTCGCTCCACTTTCGCCTCGAATCGATCAAAATGAGCCGATTTGTGGCTCTGATGACAACAATGGAGAAAAAAGGGCGTGGATGCACAAATTCTGCTTGCGCCGGTGGGGAGATGTGGGATAGAACATCAACAGAGTGGGAGATAGTGGGGACTGAAGGGATAAACTGACTCTCTAGGCAGCCTAATAGAGAGTCAAATCAAATTTCGAAGCCCTCCAACATTTCCCAATTGATCAAATTGCTCCATGAGTTCGTGACCCGAATGTGGTTCACATGTTAGCCAACAAGTAGGCAAGGAAAACAGCGAGGCATTTCAGAACGATGTTTCGCGGCCGGCATGACCACACGATCGACGCTAAAGGACGACTCAGCATTCCGCGAGTCTTCAGAGCCGAGTTGGTAGCCGGAGAGGAGAGTCCGCCGATGCTGGTCAATCAGAAAGACTTTCTCGCGCTCTACCCCGCCAAGGTCTGGGCCGCGATCGAACAGAATCTGATTGAAAAGTCCAGCCTCGATCCTGCCGCACAGAACCTGAGTCGCTTCTATTCCGCTGGCTCTGTGCCTTGCCCAGTCGACACGCAGGGACGCGTTCTCGTACCGACGTTTCTTCGCCAGCACGCCAGCCTCGACGGCAAGGTTGTTGTGGCCGGCGTATTTGAACATATCGAAATCTGGAACCCAGCCAGATTCGCAGAAAATCTTTCAGCAACGATTCATGAGTTCGACGACATTCAGCGATCGGTGGATCAAGGAAGCCGGTCGTAAGTTTTTTTGGGGGGACTGGAGAGCGCGAGCTCTCCAGGAGATTGTTGGGGTGTTCCCGGGACGCAATGGGTCTCCGGCGCGGTTACTGGGGGGTACGTGCCGAAGATACGTGCCCCGGGACGCCCCAACATCTTCTCCGAACCCTCTTCAAGGGCAACACGCCTCGAAACGATTCTCTTTGAAGCGGGTTCCCATGAAGACTGCCCATCAACTTTGCGAGCTGGATGTTAGGCGAATCAATCGAATCCAGCTCTAACCACTCGAGCCACTCGCGAGAGAGGTAGCCTAGACGGGAGGCGCCCCCTGTGGCGACCACGTTGTATCACGAACCCGTCCTTCTCGCTGAAACACTCGCACATCTCAACCTCGAACCCGGCTCGGTCATCGTCGACGGAACACTTGGCGGCGGTGGTCATGCCGCAGCAATTCTCGAACGCGCGGCACCCGACGGCCGCTTGATCGGCCTCGACCTCGATAGCGATGCGATTGCGGCAGCAGCCGATCGGCTGCAGTCATTCGGTGACCGAGTCCAACTGATTCAAGCATCGTTTCGCCGACTCGACGATGTCGCCGCCGAACTCGCGCCCACAACCATCGACGGCATCGTGCTCGATCTTGGCGTGTCCTCCTACCAACTCGACGAAGCGAGTCGCGGCTTTCGGTTCAGTCCCGGCGCCGAGAGTCCCCTGGATATGCGCATGGACGGCGTTGGCGGCCCGACGACGGCGGCCAATCTCTTGGCCAGCCTTTCTGTCGAGGACCTGGAACAGGTTTTCTCCGAATACGGACAATTGCCGGGATCTCGACGGCTCGCCCGTGCAATCGTCGCCCGTCGCAACTCCGAACCCCTGGAAACCGCTGCAGACCTAATCGACCTCATTGGTGGATTGGGCATCGGACGCGGCCGGCGACACAATCCAGCCACCCTCGTCTTCCAAGCCCTTCGAATCGCCGTGAACGACGAAATGGGCGCACTCGGAGACGGCCTCCAAGCCGCCATCCGCGTATTGCGGCCCGGTGGCCGTCTCGTCGTGATCGCCTATCACAGCCTGGAAGATCGCCTGGTCAAACGCACGTTCCGACAGGCAGCCAGGGGATGCACCTGCCCCTCGGAATGGCCGGCGTGTACCTGCGGCATTCTACCGTCCTTCGAAATTCTCACGCGGCGTCCGATCGGTCCTGGACCAGAGGAACTCGAGCGAAACCCACGCGCGCGGTCAGCGCGACTCCGAGCGGGTACCCGATTGGAGGCCGCATGACGACTCCTGACTGGGTGTTGCGAACCAGGGTACGTTTTCCACTCGGGCGTCTTCCCAAGCTGCCCTCGCTCGGCCGATGGATCGGTGTCGACTTTGCCGGCCAAGGCAGCTCCCGGAATGCCCGAAAACTTCTGCCGCTCCTCGTGCTCGCACTCATTTCGGCACTCGCCGTTGCTGCACTTCGAATCGACTTGATCCGAATCCGTTATGCGATGGCTTCAGCCGTCCATGAAGAGACCGCGTTGCGCGAAGAACAGCGGAACCTGATCGTTCGTCGTCGCCAGTTGCGCGACCCCACACTGCTTGAGAGCCAGGCGCGGGCACGCGGATTTCGTCCGCCGAGCCAGGTGATCGTCCTCAACGACCCATCTGACCTACACCCGCATCAAAACCGAGCCGTTTTCGAAACCAGCGCCGATGCGCTTCCTTCGATCGCCGCTGGTCCACCTCGCATCGAACCTCGAGGTGATTGGCGATGAGATCCCAAGCACTCGACATGGCTTCCCAACGAATTGTCTGGGTCCGGTTGGCCGGCCTAGCCCTCGTGCTCGTTTTATCCGGTCGCGCCGCTCATCTCACCATCGCCAATACGCGAGCACAGGCTCTTTACGGGATACAGATTCAAACCGAGCAGACCCTCGCGCCCGCCCGCGGAACGATCTTTGATCGCGACGGCCGTGAACTCGCCATTTCGATTGAAGCGGCATCGATCTATGCCTTGCCCCGCCTCCTTGAAAATCCCGCGAAGGCGGCCACGGCTCTCGCCGCGGCCCTCGAGCTCGACGTCGCACATGTCACCCGGCGCCTCGCCGCACACGATCGGTTCACGTATATCGCACGCTGGGTCGAATCAGCGGCTGCCCAGCGCGTTCGCAACCTCGAACTAACGGGCATCGGAATCGATCGCGAACCGCGCCGATCCTATCCTGCCGGAAAACTCGCCGCACCGCTGATCGGCTTCGCGAACATCGATGGACACGGCGTTCGGGCCATCGAGCAGATGGAGAATGATTGGCTCCGAGGCCAGCCGCGTCGAGTCCGCGTCGAGCGTGATGCCCGCGGCCGAGCGCTCGCACTGAACTCAACGGACCCACGAGATGTTCAAGGCGGCGATATCGCCCTCTCGCTCGATGGCGCGATGCAAGCCGCTGCAGAAGCAGCTCTTCGCGATGCAGTGAAGAAGCATGGTGCGTTAGGCGGCGTGGTCCTGACACTCGACCCGAAGAACGGCGACATCCTGGCTCTTGCCGAAGCACCGGGATTCGATCCGAATCGCTTTCGGGAATTCGACTACACCCAGACACGAGCACGATCATTCAGCGACCTGGTGGAAGCCGGGTCGACCATGAAGACCTTCCTCGTCGCCTCCGCCCTGGACGCGGGCACGATCAACGCCGATCTCGAATTCGATACCGGCGACGGCTCCCTACGAGTTCGCGGAAAGACCATCCACGATCACGAAAGTTACGGAATGCTTCGACCCGCAGACATCCTACGGGTTTCGAGCAATGTCGGCGCGGTTCAAATCGCCCAACGGATGGGCCGTGAAGCCCAATATCGCGGGTTGCTTCGATTCGGCTTCGGCGGAAGCACGGGCTCCGGTTTCCCAATGGAGTCGGCGGGCCTGGTTCGCGATTGGTCGAATTGGCAACCCGTGGATCAAGCAACCATCGCATTTGGTCAAGGGATTTCCGTCACCGCCATTCAGTTGGCTTCGGCACTTGGAGCCCTCGCCAACGATGGCGAAAGGATGCAGCCACGAATCGTCCTAGCGCGCAGGCATTTCGGAGAAACCTGGAAACAGACAGAAATTCAATCGAATGGTCATGCGGTCTCCGCTGACGCCGCGCGCCGAACCCTCGACATGATGCGCACCGTGGTCAGCCCAACCGGTACCGGACGACTCGCTGCGCTGGCGGGGGTGGCCGTGGCCGGAAAAACCGGCACCGCACAAAAACTCGACCTCGAAGCCAAGCGCTATTCACGTAGCAACTACATCGCCTGGTTCATGGGCGTCGTTCCAGCCGACGATCCCGAACTCGCCATCGTAGTCGCTATCGACCAACCCAGCGGTTTCCTCCATAGCGGCGGCTATGTCGCTGCGCCGGTCTTCGCACGGGTCGCCGCCGCACAGCTCGCCCGGCGCGGCATCGTAACCGAGCCCGCGCCCATGAAGAAGGCAACACCCGGCCTGCAGTTGGCGGCGGAACTTGAAACCGTTGAATCAGACAATGTACGAATGGCCCATTCCGAAAGTGAATGGCAGACAGTTTCGCACGATGAGCCGCCTAGCGCGGCTGTCGCGGCCCCCCCGCCCCGTCCCGTCGCCGATCGTCTGGCGGCGGGACATTCCCGCTCTAATCCGAGCCCACGAACACCGAGCCAGGCCAGCTCACTGTTCGACGATCCCGCCTTTGTGCCTGATTTCTATGGACAGACAATGGCACGCGCGCGTCGGGTCGCGGCCAGCGAATCACTTGGAATCACGACGCTTGGAGCCATCGAGGGTCGAGTGGTGTCTCAAAGACCGGTCCCGGGCACGCTGCTCGTAGGACATGACCGCACAGTCCGGCTGCAGTTTGCGGCTCTTCGAGAGGAGGGGTGATGCGACTCTCAACTCTACTCGACGCTCTCCCCAAGGGTCTCGAAACAATCGAATGGCGACGCGAGGATCCGAATGACGATCCTACGATTCGCGGAATCCGGTACGACTCCCGGCGCGTCTGCCCCGGCGATCTTTTCATTGCACTTCGGGGCGCGAACTCGAATGGACACGACTATCTGGAGCTCGCCGCCTCCCTCGGCGCAGCCGCTCTGATTGTCGAAGACATGCCGGATTCGGCTTTGTCCAAGGCCACCATTCCGATCGTGCGCGTCCCCGACAGTCGGCGCGCCCTCGCCCCCCTCGCCGCTCGATTCTTCGGAAACCCTGCAGACGAACTCTCGTTAATCGGCGTGACCGGAACCAATGGTAAGACGAGTACAACGTATCTCGTCGAATCGATCCTTCGGGAAGCCGGCTGGCGAACCGGCCTCATCGGCACTGTTGAAATCCGCTATGCCGGCGAAAGAGAAGTCTCGGTCAACACAACACCCGAAAGTCTCGACTTGCAGAAGACACTTCGCTCGATGTGCACGGCGCAGGTCGATGCCACCCTCATGGAAGTCTCGTCCCATGGGCTCGAACTCGGACGCGTCGATGGATGTGCCTTTCGAGTCGCCGCGTTTACGAACCTCTCACAAGATCATCTCGATTTTCATGGCAGCATGGATTCCTATCTCGCTTCAAAGGCGCGACTCTTCCAGGACCATCTCGCCCCGGGCGCGACCGCCGTCATCAACATCGATGATCCAGTGGCGGAAAAGATGATCGCCTTTGCAAGAGATGCGGGCGCAAAAATATTGCGCGTCAGCAGAGAGCGTGAGGCGCAAGCCGAATTGCGGCTCGTCAACTTTGACATCGCACTCGATGGCACCCGTGCGGAGCTCGAAGACGCAAGCGGTCGTATCGAGGTTGCACTGCCCTTGATCGGTGACTTCAATCTCGAAAATCTCCTCGTCGCGACTGGAATCGCACGGGCGCTCGAAATCGACTTTTCGGAGATTGCGCGTGGCATCGCCAGCTGCCCTCAGGTCCCGGGGCGAATGGAACGCGTCCGCGGTCCAGATGGCGATTCATCCGACCGCGACTCTGACAGCGAGACCAAGAGCGAGCCCATCGTCCTAGTCGACTACGCCCATACGCCCGACGCCGTCGACAAGCTTCTCCGCGCAGTGCGGCCTCTCTGTCGCGGCCGCCTGATCACGGTCTTTGGCTGCGGCGGCGATCGCGATCGCGCCAAACGACCGCTCATGGCCAACGCAGTGGCCGAGCATGCCGATCTGGCCATCGCGACGAGTGATAATCCGCGCACGGAAGATCCCCTCGCCATCCTCGCTGACGTCGAAGCCGGACTAAAAAGACTGGAACGCGTCGACGCCGATATGTTATTCGCGCAGGCTTCGGAGGGCGAGGCGAAAGAAAACAATACGGCGACGGGTCGCTACACCGTCCTCGTCGATCGGCGCGAGGCCATCGACCTGGCAATCGCCGAAGCCAACCCAGCGGACACAGTCGTTCTCGCTGGCAAGGGACACGAGGACTATCAGATCATCGGTCGGGAGAAATTCCCCTTTGATGATCGAGACGAGGCACGACGCGCACTCGCCGAGAGGGCCAGTCGATGAGCCTTCCCGCAAGCGCCGCAGATGTCTGCAACTGGACCAAAGGCAAACTCATCCAGGGCAACGAGAGCCAGACCTTCGACGCCACAGTGATCGACAGTCGTGAAGTTCGTGCGGAAAGCCTTTTCGTAGCCATCGTCGGCCCCAACCACGATGCCCATCGCTTCGTCGCGAAAGTTCTGGAACAAGGTGCCGCCGGCGTCATCGTGTCGACGGATCCCGCCGCAATCTCGAGTCCAGGCGATCCTATGCCGAGCGGGGGCTTCGTGGTTCGCGTGAACGACACAACACGCGCGTTGGCGGATCTCGCACATGGCCATCGGCAATCCTTCCAGGGCCCACTCATCGGAATCACCGGAAGTAATGGCAAGACGACGACGAAGGACCTCTGCGCTGAAATATTGCAGGGTGTCGGAACCACCCTGGCCACTCGCGGCAACCTGAATAACAACTTCGGGGTTCCCCTCACACTTCTCCGTCGATCCGGGGCCACCGAATTCGCGATCATCGAAATGGGCATGAACCACCGAGGCGAGATCGCGACACTGACCGAGATCGCAGAACCCAATATCGGAATTCTCACCAACGTCGGATCCGCGCACATCGAATTCCTCGGCAGTCGCGAGGCCATCGCCGAGGAGAAAGGCGACCTGCTCGCCTCGCTGCCCGCCGTTGGCACAGCGGTTGTCGGCCGCGATGACCCCCGCGCCTTTGCACAGGCGAAGCGCAGCGCAGCGCGCGTCCTCAGCTTTGGACGCGATCCGAAAGCCGACCTCTGCGCATCAAGGATTCGTGCGCACAATGATGGAACCTTCAGCTTCCAACTCGAATCGCCATTTGGGCGAGATGAACTTCACGTGACCGGCCTCGCGGAAACGATCATTGAGAATGCCTTGGCGGCAGCCGGCGGGGCGTTCGCTGCAGGCGCTTCAATGACCGCGGTCGCGAACGGCCTCGCAAAACATCAAGGAGTACCCGGCCGCATGCAGCCTCGCTCGCTCCCGAACGATGTGCTCGTGATTGATGACTCGTATAACGCCAATCCGCAATCGATGCAGATCGCCCTCGACACCCTCGCACGACTCGAGACCAGTGGGCGTCGGCTCGCGGTCCTAGGCGACATGGGTGAACTCGGAGACCAGGGCGTCAGCGCACATCATGACGCCGGGCGACTCGCCGGTTCGCTCGATCTCGATGGCCTTTTCTTGGTTGGCTCAATGGCAGAACACGTCGCTGCGGGCGCAGCCGAAGCCGGCCTCGCCAAGGAGCGAATCCATCTCGAAGAAGATCACGACGCCCTCGCGCGGAAGCTCGAAGAAATCATGGCTAAGGGCGATCTGATCCTGGTCAAGGGTTCCCGTGCGGCAAGAATGGAACGCATCATCGAATCGATCGAAGAAAGGAGCCAATAGTGCTCTACCACTGGCTCTATCCTCTCGCTGACACATTTGGTGCACTCAACGTAGTCCGGTACATCACCTTCCGAACCGCCGCGGCCACACTGACAGCACTCTTTATCTCTTTCATCGTCGGCCCGTGGCTGATCCGGCGCCTCGCCGCACTACGGGTCGGGCAGCCGATTCGAGAAATCGGACCCGATCACGCTGCGAAGGAAGGAACACCCACTATGGGTGGACTCCTGATCCTTCTCTCGTTGCTGATCTCCGTCTTACTCTGGACGGACCTCACGAACTCATTCGTGTGGATCGTACTGGGCCTGACCGCCGGCTACGGCGTTCTTGGATTCATCGACGATTATCAGAAAGTCGTTCAAAAGAATAGTGTCGGAATCTCCGCGCGGACCAAGCTCTTCTGGCAATTCTTGATGGCCTTTGGTGTGGCCATCGCCATCTACACAAATCCGGCCTTCGATCAGGAACTCGCCGTTCCCTTCTTCAAGAATTTCACGCCTAATATCGGATGGCTCTACGTACCGCTGGCGACTTTCATCATCGTGGCCGCATCGAACGGCGTGAACCTGACGGATGGGCTCGATGGTCTGGCGATCGGCCCAGTGATGATTTCCGCGGCCACATTCCTCTTGCTCTCTTATGCGGCCGGCCATGCTGGAATCGCCGACTACTTACAGATCAAGAATGTCGCCGGAGCCGGCCAGCTCGCGATCATCTGCGGCGCGCTCGTGGGCGGAGGACTCGGATTCCTCTGGTTCAACGCATCCCCGGCCGAACTCTTCATGGGGGATGTGGGATCGCTCGCCCTGGGCGGAGCGCTGGGAACGATCGCCGTGCTCATCCGACAGGAAATTTTGCTCGCCGTTGTCGGCGGGATTTTCGTCATCGAAACGCTGTCCGTGATCATCCAGGTCGTCGGGTTCAAGCTCACTGGCAAGCGCGTCTTTCGAATGGCACCGATCCACCATCATTTTGAGCAGCTGGGCTGGCCCGAACAGAAGATCGTCGTTCGATTCTGGATCGTCTCGATCATTCTTGGCCTTGTCGCGCTTTCGTCATTGAAGCTGCGCTGAAAATCGCCGCGCTTGCGCGGCAGGGAGAACTTTGGATGGAACTCGATGGACAGAATGTCCTCGTGTTAGGCCTAGGCCTGTCCGGCCGCTCGGCCGCCGGCTTCTGTTCCGCACGCGGAGCCCGCGTGCTGGCTGCCGACGAACGGCCGGCCGACGCCATCGCCGAACTGAGCGAGATCGATGATCGCGTTGAACTTCGACTCGGCCAGAGCTTCCCCGACATGTCTTCATTCGATCTAGTGGTCCCCAGCCCCGGAATCCCGGCGTCGCGATGGCAGTCTTCGGCGCGAAAAGCTTGGGGCGACATAGAGCTTTGCTTTCGGGCATTGCGAATTCCGATCATCGCCGTCACCGGAACGAACGGGAAGTCCACCGTCGTTCGCCTCATCGAATCCATGGCCCGCGCATCGGGCCTACGCGCCCGGGCCGCTGGGAATTTGGGTGTCCCGGCGCTGGATCTCGTGGGAGCGCCGCTGGACGTGGCCATTCTCGAAGTCTCCTCTTTTCAACTCGAAAGCGTGGACGCATTTCGACCACGTGTAGCCGTCCTCCTCAACCTCAGCCCCGACCATTTCGATCGACATCATGATCTCGAAGGGTATCTCGCGGCAAAGGCGCGAATCTTTGCCCAACAGAACGATGGCGATTGCGCGATCTTGAACGGCGATGACCAGCCCGTTCGGAATGTCGCACTTCCCTCCGGAGTCGAACGGCTGACATTCAATCGAGGGCCAATGGCTGCCGGCACTTCAAGCGACGGCGCATGGATGGACGGTCGCAATGCGATTGTCCGACGACACGGCTCGCAGCGCACGGTGAATCTCGAGGGCAGCCCGCTTTCATTCTCGGATCAGAGCGAGAACGTACTCGCAGCCTTGCTCGCGCTCTCGACCCTCGACGTAAATCTCGATCTCAATGCGGCGGCGCAAGCACTCACAAGCTTCAGGGGCTTACCTCATCGTCGCGAAGAGATCGCTGAAATCCGCGGCGTCCGGTACGTCGATGACTCAAAGGCGACGAACGTGGGCGCCGCGATACATGCCCTCGAATCGACGGTCGAGCCGATCATCTGGATCGCCGGCGGGCGCCACAAGGGCGGAGACCTAACGCCTCTAGTACAAGCCGCCGCCAAGCGTGTACGCCATGCCTTCGTAATCGGAGAAGCCGCAGACGAGTTCGCGACGGCGCTCGAAGGAGAGATTCCGTGCGACCGTGTCGGTGATCTCACGAAGGCCACCAATGCCGCCGCATCAATCGCAATAAGCGGTGACGTCGTCCTGCTTGCACCTGCTTGCTCGAGCTTTGATCAATTCGACAGCTTTGGCGACCGAGGCCTGGCCTTTCAGGCCGCGGTCCGCGCTTTGACTGGAAACGGGAGAGACTCATGAGCGCGGCTTCCGGAAAGTCTCACAACGCCGGTGTTGATCCAGGCATTTCGATTTCAGCCGCTTTGCTCATCTCGATGGGCGTCGTTATGAGTTACAGCGCAACCGCCGCACTCTCCCTGGATAGCCGCTTTCCAAAGCTCTTCTCCGACCACCTGATTGGCGTTGCAATTGGAATATGCGCTGCGATCGCCGCCTATTTAGTCCCCTCCAGAGTCTTGCGCCGCCTCGCCATGCCGATCTGGCTTCTCACGATCGCAATGTTAGTCGCGACCGTCCTTCTCGGCGTCGAGGTCAACGGCGCTCGGCGCTGGCTCGAAATACCGAGCCTGGGCTTTCGCTTCCAACCCAGTGAGGTCGCCAAATGCGCCACACTGATCGCGGTCGCCGCGTGGCTTTCTCGCAAAGACGACCGGCGAGGATTGTCGACGCGACTCTCGATTCAATCGGCTGGTATCGCACTCCTTCCCGCCGGCCTACTGCTCATGCAACCCGACCTCGGCAATGCCGTCATCCTCGTCGTCCTCGCGGCTTCAATTCTCTTCATCGCAGGAACCCCCTGGCCGCGCTTCGTCCTACCCGGCGCCCTCGGCGTGGTCCTCGTCGGTGTCTACATTGCGATGAACGACTATGCACGACAGCGGGTAATCGGCTTCCTCGATCCCTTCCGCGAGCTGCAGGGCTCCGGCTGGCAACTCGTTCAGTCCTATGTCGCTTTCGGGCAGGGCGGCCTATTGGGTCAGGGGCTCGGCGACGGTCGCCAGAAGCTCGAGTACCTACCGGAGGTCCATACGGACTTCGTGCTCGCGCTCGTCGCCGAGGAATTGGGATTACTCGGCGTTCTTTTCGTACTCGGCGCCTTCGCGGCATTGTGGGTCACGGGGACTCGCGTCGCAGGCCGCGCCCGGGATCGATTCGACATGCTGTGCGCCTTCGGCATGGTGATACTGCTGACCGTGCCAGCCTTCCTGAATGCCGCAGTCGTCATGGGCCTGGTTCCAACCAAGGGACTGACGCTGCCATTTCTTAGTTATGGCCGCACCTCGCTGGTCATGAGTTGTATCGCCTTTGGCATTCTCCTCGGTGTCGCCAGACGCCATCCACCCCACAAATCTCCGGAGGGCAGATGGCAAGACGCTGGGTGATAGCCGGTGGCGGCACGGGTGGACATGTGACGCCGGCGCTCGCGTTAGGCGAAGCGCTCGTCCATCGTGGCGACGAGGTTCTCTTCATCGGTTCGTCCCGTGGGCTCGAGTCGCGCCTGGTTCCAGCGGCCGGTTTCGAACTCGAGATGCTGTCAAGCGAACAATTCATGGGACGCGACTGGCTCGGTCGCTTGCGAAGCGTCTTGTCCATTCTGGGCAGCGTCTTTCATGCCCTGCGCATCATGCGATTTTTCAAGGCCGACGCCGTGATCTCGGTGGGAGGCTATGCCGCAATGCCATCCGCGCTCGCGGCCTGGCTGAGCCGACGCCCGCTCTTCCTGGTCGAACCAAACGCGATTCCGGGACGAGTCAACCAAATGACTTCGCGACTCGCGCGAATGGTCTTCGTCGGATTCGAAGCGACGCGACCCGCTTTACCAAAGGGCGTACGCAGCCGATGTGTCGGTGTCCCACTTCGCCGAGCACTCTATGAGGCCTTCGCGAAAGATCAGAAATCGGGCCTACCTTCTACACCGCTCCGCATTTTCGTATTCGGGGGAAGTCAGGGCGCGCGGCAATTGAATGAGAACGTACCCGACGCGCTCGCGCGACTCGCCAAGAATTCGATCGAAGTCTTCCACCAGACCGGAGAGGCCGACCGCGAAGCCGTCGATCTGCGATACGCCGAACTTGGAATCAAGGCGGAAGTCGTCGCCTTCGAAAACGACATGCCAACTCGCTATCGCTGGGCAGACCTCGCGATCTGTCGGGCCGGCGCACTCACGGTTGCGGAACTCACACTCGCAGGCGTTCCCGCGCTCATGGTCCCCTACCCCTTCGCCGCGGACAATCACCAGCAGGCCAATGCGAGCGCGCTCGAAGCGGCTGGCGCTGCTCGCTGTCTCCCAGCACAACCTCTCGACTTGACCGCTCTCGCCCAGGGCGTGGCCGAGTTCGTGACTTCGCCCGGAAGACTCGTATTGATGCGCGAATCCGCGATCCGATTGGCCAGACCCAATGCGGCGGACGAAATCATTGACGAATGCGTCGCGATTCTGGACGGCGGCCAATCGCATCCCATCGAAAATCGGGAGGGCGCGTCGTGCAACGAAAGTTGAGACACCTCCACTTCGTTGGAATTGGTGGCATCGGCATGGCCGCGTTGGCCGAACTGCTCCACGCACAGGGCTTCGAGATCTCAGGGTCAGACCTCGCGGATGGACCCACTGTCGAGCGACTGCGCGAACTCGGCGTGCGCATCGCCATGGGGCATGACCGCGCAAGCGTTGGGCAGGCGGATACCGTCGTCCGGTCGAGCGCGATCGCCGAAGACAATGTTGAGCTCGAAGCCGCGCGTCATAGCGGGACGCCGATCATCAGTCGCGGCGCACTGCTCGCCGAAGTCATGCGAACCAAGGATGGCATCGCGATCGCTGGTTCTCATGGCAAGACCACGACCTCCGCGATGACGGCACATCTTCTCGAATCCGCCGGCCTGGATCCGACGGCCTTGATCGGTGGGCGGGTCCCGAGGCCGGGCGGATACGCGAGTCCGGCCAAATTGGGAAGCGGCGACCTGCTCGTCGCCGAGGTCGATGAAAGCGACGGATCCTTCCTACTGACCCGTCCGGTCATGGCTGCGATCACCAACGTCGACCCTGAGCATCTCGACTACTACGGCTCTCGCGAAGTCCTGCTCAAGGCATTCACTCGTTTCGCGAATTCTGTTCCCTTCTGGGGCGCCGCCATTCTCGGCATCGATCATGTTGGTGTTCGCGAGATCGCCCCCAACATCACCTCACGACAAGTGAGCTTCGGATTTTCGCCGAAAGCCGATGTCTGCGCCGTGAGCGTCGAGGATATTCCCGGCGGGCAGCGATGCGAAGTTCGCCTTCGCAACGACGATCGCTTTCGCTTCGACCTTCTGATGCCCGGCCGACACAATATCCTGAATGCGCTAGCGGCCATTGCCCTTGCACTCGAACAAGGCGTCGAGCCCGCCATTCTCTCAGAAGCCTTCCCAACTTTCCCCGGAGTTGCCCGGCGCTTCGAACGCAAGGGCGAACATAACGGAGTCGAGATCGTCGACGACTACGCACATCATCCGGCGGAGCTCCGGGCGACGCTGGCGGGGGCACGAAGCGTCCATTCAGGTTCCATCACCGCAATCTTTCAGCCCCATCGTTATACCCGAACACGCGATTGCTGGGAGGAGTTCACGACCGCATTCGCAGACGCCGATCGCGTCATCATTTGCGATATCTACGCCGCCAGTGAGTCGCCGATCGCCGATATCGACGCCGAGCGCCTTGCCAATGCCATTTCAACAGCCGGTCATGCAGGTGCCTATTTCGGCGGATCGCTCGAGGAAATCGAACGGACCTGGGTCCAACGATTCGAAGCTGGCGAACTCGTTATGACTTTAGGTGCCGGAAGTATCTCGAACCTCGGCCCCAGAATTCTCACCGCACTCGGCATGAAAGCGGGGGGCGACGAATGATCGACCCCGAAGCACGGAATGCTCTACGAGAGTGCTTGGGAGCCCGAATTGAATTCGATGCCCAGCTGTCTCGTCACACGTCCTTGCGAATGGGTGGACCCGCGGATGCGATCGCAACCCCTGCAGATCGAGAGGAACTCTGTGCGCTTCTGGGGCTATGCGCGAAATATGCGTTGCCCACCCTCGTGATCGGTGCGGGCTTCAATCTCCTGGTCGGCGAAGAAGGACTGCGCAGCGTTGTGATCCGTCTCAAGAAATTGCGTCGCATCGAAAGAGTCTCAGACGATCTTATCTCAGTCGAAGCAGGCGCCTCCCACGCCACGATCACACGATTCTGCATCGACAACGCGCTGAGCGGTCTGGAATTCGGTGCCGGAATCCCTGGAACCCTGGGCGGATGGCTGGCCATGAATGCGGGCATCGGTGTTCGCGAGATGAAGGACGTCGTTAGGGAGATCAAGATCGTCGGTTGTGAAGGCAAGCGGGTCTCACGAATTCCCCGATCGATGCTCGAATTCGGTTATCGAGAACTCACAGGTCTTCCGGCGAGCGCCATCATTCTCTCGGCAAAACTACAGGTCGAAGAAAGCGACCGCGCCAAAGTACAAAGCGAGATCGATCGGCTGCTCGCACATCGGCAATCGACACAGCCCACCGACACTCCAAGCTGCGGGTCGGTCTTTCGAAATCCGCCCGGCCAATTCGCGGGCCAACTCATCGAGGCCGCCGGATTAAAGGGCTCAAGTGTGGGCGCCGCTGAGATCTCTTCCGTACACGCGAACTTTATCGTCAATCATGGCGGCGCCACTGCCAGCGACGTTCTTCAACTAATCGAACGCGCGCGCGAAGCGGTTGAGCGCGAAACCGGGATTCGCCTTGAAACAGAAGTGCAAATTATTGGTCGATCGCCAGGAGAAGATTCATGAGTCAGAAAAAGTCGAGTCGACGCCCAGCCACCACCCGACGGCCTAACGCAACGATCGCCGCACAATCTCGCGCAAAGCGGGCAAGGGATCATCTCGCTCGCAAACGCTCACAAGAAATGAATCGACTCGAACGCCAGCGCGGCCGTGCGGCCAGTTCAAGCACCCGAGCGCAAACGCGCGGACGACTCACTCCAATCCTCATTTTCGTCGCCTTCGCAGCCGGAATTCTCCTCGCGCCATTGTTTTCCAGAAACCTTCTCTACAGAGGGTCGCCACTGGAACGCGTCGCGGTCCAGGGCGCGACCGCGCTCACTGCCGCCGATGTCACGACGACCCTCAATCTCCCGGCCGGCCGTTTACTCGACTCGATCGCGACGCAAGAGATTCGTGACGCAGTTGAAGCCGAACCGTGGATCGAATCGATTCGTAGCCTACGACTTCCCGGCGGCACCCTCATCGTCGCAATCGTCGAACGAGAAGCCGTCGCTCGATGGTTGAAGCGCGACTCGGGCGAAATCGAAATGATCGACGAAAGAGGCGTTCGTTTCTCGGGTCGAAGCGAGCCAGGCGGACCTCTGCCATTGGTCGTGGGAAGCCTGGACGAGGGAAGAGGATTGTCGGCGTCAGCCATTTTGATTCTCGATGAACTCAAAAAACACGCCATCCTGGCCGAAGACCCGACCGCTCTCACACTGCGACTGCCCGCCAATGCGAATGCAATGGCTGAGACCACCACCGGCACAGTAGATGACGAACTGAGCGGCTACGTGCTGCATATAGGCGAGACGGGCCCCCGCGCCCTGCTCGGAAAAAGATTCTTACGACAGCGCATCGCCCGACTGGCTGCGCTGCTCGAAAGCGACGAGTCGCGCATTCAGGACGCTCGTCTCATCGATCTCCGGTACGCAGACCGCGCGGTTCTGCGCAGCGAACCCGCCTCTGGATAGAGGTGGGAAACTGGCGGCGGCAGGGCACGGATGTGTCCGGCCGTCCATTTTCGAGATCCCTGGATAGGGATTTCGACTTCTCCGTTCACGGGGAATAGGGGGATGATATGTCCAAGAAGGAAGAGATCATCGTTGGTCTCGATATCGGCACGACAAAAATATGTGCGGTCGTCGCGGAAGAAACCGAGAATGGGATCGATATCATCGGCATCGGGACCCACCCGAGCCGAGGACTTCGCAAGGGGGTCGTCGTCGACATCGACGCGACGGTGAACTCCATCAAGCACGCGATCGAAGAGGCGGAGCTGATGGCGGATTGTGAGATCACCGCCGTCTATGCCGGCATCGCAGGCGGACATATCAGAGCGTTCAATTCTCACGGCGTCGTCGCAGTCAAGGATCGAGAAGTCCACGAGAGTGATGTCAAACGCGTGATCGATGCAGCCAAGGCCGTTGCGATTCCCATGGACCGAGAAGTCATTCATGTGATTCCGCAGGAATTCATCATCGATGATCAGGACGGAATCCACGAGCCGCTCGGCATGAGTGGCGTCCGTCTCGAAGCGAAGATTCACATCGTGACGGCGGCGGTGGCGAGCGCCCAGAATATCATCAAGTGCTGCAACAAGGCCGGTCTCAACGTGGTCGATATCGTGCTCGAGCCCCTCGCCTCGGCCGCGGCCGTTCTGGGAGATGACGAACGTGAGCTTGGCGTCTGCATGATCGACATCGGTGGTGGAACCACGGACATTGCAGTCTTCGCCGACGGCTCGATCAAGAATACGTCGGTCCTCGGCATCGGCGGTTACCACCTCACCAACGACATCGCGGTCGGACTCCGGACCCCCTTTGATGAAGCAGAACGGATCAAGAAGAAATTCGGTATCGCGTCGGCGCGCTATCTCGGATCCGACGACATCCTGAGCGTGCCTTCGGTGGGGGGTCGAAAACCGCGCGAGATCTCACGCAAGATCTTGTGTGAGATCATCGAGCCCCGCGTCGAAGAGATTCTCAGCCTCGCCCGACAAGAACTCATTCGAGCGGATCTCATCGACCGAATCCCTTCTGGTGTCGTTCTCACCGGTGGAGCGTCTGCGCTTTCGGGCGTCGGCGAACTCGCCGAGGAAATCTTCGAAGCGCCGGTTCGTCAGGGCCTGCCCACTTCGATCGGCGGCCTACAAGATGTCGTTCGAAGTCCCATGTACTCGACCGGCGTCGGGCTCGTTGTGTTCGGCATTAATCAAGAGCGCTCGACACGCGGTAGTCGCTTCCGAATCCGTGATGAATCGATCTTCGGTCGCGTTAGACAACGAATGCGAGATTGGTTTTACGCGGAGTTTGATTGAATGACAGCAAATAACACAGAAAGCTCAATCAAAAGAGCACAAAACTGATTAAATCGTGTACATTACGTGGCGCTGCCAAGCATCGTCGGGGGGTGAAAGCATGGCTAAGAAAAAGAATTCTCGTTCGCAGAGCGGGAAGGGCAAGAACGACAGCTCAAATAGTACTGCCAACAATTCCAATGACATTGTCAGCGATCGCAAAGGTGATGGCGACTCGGTCGATCTTCTAGAACTCGGTCCCGATGACGGACAAGAGCTTCTTGAATTCGAAGGCAGCTCACATCAGCAAGCCTCGATTAAGGTCATCGGTGTCGGCGGTGGCGGCGGAAATGCGCTCAACACGATGATCGCGTCGGGACTCAGCGGTGTTGAATTCATCGCCGCGAACACAGACGCACAAGCGCTCTCCCACAACAAAGCAGCGACGAAAGTCCAGCTCGGAGCGGAGATCACTCGTGGTCTCGGATGTGGCGCGAACCCCGATCGAGGCCGCGCCGCTGCGCTCGAAGCGCGCGATCGACTTCGCGAACTCCTTGAGGGTTCCGACATGGTCTTTGTGACCGCGGGAATGGGGGGCGGCACGGGAACCGGTGCGGCTCCAATTATTGCCGAAGTCGCTCGCGAAGTCGGAGCGCTGACAGTCGGCGTCGTCACCAAGCCCTTCCCCTTCGAGGGTCGTGTCCGCATGAAGCACGCGGGTCATGGAATCGACGAGCTTCACGGAGTCGTCGACACCTTGATCACGATCCCGAACCAGCGATTGCTGGCGTTGGCCGGAAAAGGCACTGCGGTACGAGATGCGTTTTCGATTGCTGACCAGGTTCTCTTGAACGCGGTCCGCGGCATTTCGGACCTCATCACGATTCACGGCCTGATCAATCTCGACTTCGCCGACGTTCGTACGGTGATGAACGAGGCCGGTGTGGCTCTGATGGGAACGGGCGTGGGCAAGGGCGATACCCGGGCGATCGACGCAGCCGCCGCCGCGATTTCCAGCCCGCTGCTCGAGGACCTGTCCATCGAGGGCGCGCGCGGAGTCTTGATCAACATCACGGGTGGTTCCGAGATGACGCTCTTCGAAGTCAACGAAGCGTCTTCCCTGGTTCATGAAGCGGCACACGAGGATGCGAACATCATCGTCGGCGCCGTCATTGACGAAACCCTCGGCGATGACGAACTGCGCGTGACTGTCATCGCAACCGGCCTCGACAACCAGGAAGTGCGGCGAACACCGCCGCAGCCTCGACGTCGAGTCCAAGACCCGGCGGCGGAGATCGAGCATGAGCGCGCCATGGTCGACGCACCCAGCTTCACACCAAACGTCACGCACATCCGCCAGGATCCGGCCGCTCCAGCTATGACGGGAATGTCGCCAGACCTGGCGAACGATCCCAACAACCCCGAGGCGCCACAACCGCCCGTCGAACAACAGCAAGTCGCGGCGGCCGGAGGACAGAAAAACCTCCATATGGGCCAGAATGCCAGGGATACGGCGATTTGCGGAATCGGCTTCGAATCGCCTTTTGAAGACGAATACGATACGCCGGCATTTCTGCGCAACCGCAGTGGCGGAGCCGACGATGATCCGAGCGATCGAGATGTGCCGGCCTTCATGCGGCGTGGCGGATCCGACTGACTTCCGCCCACTGCACCAACGAGTTCAAAACGGCCAGCTCCGCGAGATCGGAGCTGGCCGTTTTCGTTTTGGACGGATCCTTACGCTTACCCCAAGTACACGATCAGCAGGTGCGCAAACAAAGCGGAAGGCTATTCTGCCGCGCTATGTCCAACACCGATCTCGTTTCACTCTCTCGCGATGGAGCCATCGCCACACTGCATTTCAATGATCCCGAGCACCTGAATGCGATGACTCGTGCGATGGGCGAGGGATTTCGCGACCGCGTTGCCGAAGTCTCACGAGACACGTCGATCCGAGCCATCGTCTTGACCGGCCGCGGTCGAGCCTTCAGTGCCGGAGGCGATCTCGACATGCTGCAAGCGAAGGCCGATCAGGGCAGCGCCGAACCGGGAACCGCGTGGAGAAGCATCCGCGACGAGATGAGCACCTTCTATCGACTTTTTCTATCGATTCGAGATATCCCCTGCCCAACGATTGCGGCGGTGAATGGACATGCGATCGGCGCAGGATTTTGCGTCGCACTTGCCTGCGACTTCCGTTATGTCGCGACCAGCGCCAAGCTCGGGCTGAACTTTACGCGGATCGGTGTACATCCCGGGATGGGCGCGACTTGGACGCTTCCCCGCCTGGTCGGACCCGCCCTGGCTGCCGAGCTTCTGTACACCAGTCGTACGATCGACGGCGCCGAGGCTGGAAGAATTGGCCTCGCAAATCGAGTGATGACGGGCGAAGTAGTCCTCGAGCAAGCGACCGCAACTGCGGAAGAGATCGCCGAAAACGCTCCGCTGGCCGTCCGTGCCGTCAAACAGGCACTTCGCCGGACGGAAAACGCGTCGATCGAGGATCAATTGCAGTTCGAGGCAAGCGAACAGGCGAAGAATTTCGAGTCGGCGGATGCGCAAGAAGGAATCGCCGCCGTCCGGGAGAAGCGCGCGCCCCATTTTCGAGGCGAATAATGCCATCCATGGCCGGCGAAGAGGATCTGTGGTGATGGGCGACACAGCATCGGCGCTTTCGACGACGGAAGCTTCGCGTGGAACTCAAGTCCCACCGCGTACGAACGAAGAGAAGGAAGCTGATCGGCCCATTCACCGACCAATCGACCAACCCGCAAACCGGAAGGATCCATTTTGACCCGCGCACTGCGAAGCCACCAACTCTGGCTCACACTGACCTACTTCGGTCTTCTCGTCCTGATGGCACGAGGCATCGCGAGCTAATCACCGGATCAAGCCCCTGACCGGGCAAACTCAGCCTGCGTCGGTCGTCGCCGCCGTCATTGAGGCGGTCAGCGCCGCAATTGGATCCATCCGACTCAAAAGATCCGCGCGTAGCAGAACGCCCAATTCGGAGGCGCTCTCCGCCAACCACTCATTTTCACAGACCGAACGCAGCGAATACGCAAGTCCCTGCGCCGAAAGATGGCGACGCCGAAGCGGCGGCGGTCCGATTCCCAGACGGCCCACACGAGCCGCCCAATGGAACTGATCCAGGACATGCGGAACGATCACCTGAGGCCGTCCTGCCCGAGCCGCCATCGTGGTTGTCCCGGCCCCGCCGTGATGAACGATGGCTCGAACCCGCTGAAACAATGTCGAATGATCAACGGCACCGATCACCATCACATGACTGGGCAGCGCGATCCCGCCCAACCCGGCCCAGCCCTCGGAAATGACCGCGCGAACGCCGGCACGTTCGATCGCATCGAGCAGCATCGCCGTCGATCGTTTGGGATCTGGATCCGTCATGCTCCCGAATCCGATATAGACGGGCTCCGGTCCCGAATCCAGAAACGCCGAGAGCTTTTCCGGAAGCGACCCCTCGTTGAACGGATGCAGGCAGCCGATACAGTCCACACCCTCGACGTCCTCGGGCACGCCGGCCAGTCGATCGTCGGTTGCGAGCAGCGGCCGCATGCCTAGCATCAATCGATAGAGATCACGCGTCGGGGCGAGTCCCAGCGATCGACGAGCCCGATTGACTGTTCTGCCCATGCTGAACTGAAGCAGCCGACTCTGCATTCGCCACAAAAGTCGATTCGCCCAGCGAGGCGTATTGGGATGGGGAAAGAAGACGGGAGGATGCATTTCAGACCGAAGCAGCGTCGGATCGTAAGCCACGAAGCGATGGGGCACGCCGAGCGCCTCGGCAACCGAACTGGCGGCGATCTGGGTTCCCGCCGACACGATGCCGTCACAATTCCGCGCGCCCGCATACAGGTCGGCGAATTGTCTGCCAACATTTTCCTTTAAGAGTTGATCGGCCGCCCGAGCCATGGCGAGTGCTCCACCGTGAAGTGACGCGGCCTCGGCAGTGAGACATTCACGGATGTCGCGCCCGACCGGGTGAAAGGCCAACTCGCGCTCGGCTGTGGCCTCCGCGAAATCGGGCGGAGCGCAAATGAGCACCTCGTGGCCAGCGGCCTCGAAGCGCTTTGCCAGCGCAAGCATCGGAAAGATATCGCCGCGGGTTCCCTCGGCTGTGACCGCAACTTTCATGGGGGCTCCGTCTCCAGTTCCGTTTCGTTCGGAAGGGGAGATCACCCCATATCGGACCGTGTGGGTCGGCGCTTGATCCGACCTGCCCGTGCGTTGCGCATGCCCGACACAACACCGCCCTTCGCGCATGACCTCGTGATGCATGAAGGGCGGTGTCAGTGAGCAGCGGGGTACCTAAGCCGGAAGGGCCTCGGTCACCGCCGTGATTTCGCTCGCATTGAAGAAATATGAAATCTCGAGACGAGCCGTCTCCGGCGCATCGGATCCGTGGGTCGCATTCTGCTCAATGTCGGTTCCGAAGTCACCGCGCAGAGTTCCGGCGGGCGCTTCGTTCGAGTTGGTCGGACCCATCAGATCACGCCATTTCTTGATCGCGCCCTCGCCCTCAAGCACCAAAGCAACAACGGGCCCGGAGGTCATGAACTTGACCAGGTCACCAAAGAAGGGACGCTCCTTATGGACGGCGTAAAATCCTTCCGCACCCTGGGTGCTCAATTGGATCTTCTTCATCCCGAGGATCTCGAGTCCAGATTCTTCGATGCGCGCGAGAATCTGACCGGCCACCCTCTTCTTGACTGCATCGGGCTTAATAATTGCGAAAGTTCGTTCGACCGCCATGACGGGATCTCCTCGATTTCTTCTCGTCTGTCGCCAAATGGGCAGACTCGATTGAGTGCGCTCAGATGGCGTGGGTTTAGGGTGTTGCAGCAGATCGTATCGATCCGCAATTCAATTCGAGTGAACTCGGCTCGCCCCGGACATCATCGTCGTCTCTGGCCAGCGCGGCGGCGTATCGTAGCGGACCGGTCCCCCTGCGCAGCTCCCGCTTAGCGCACGCGAAGAACCAATTTCCCGAAGTGGGTGCTCGCCTTCATCATACGGTGCGCATCCGGTGCATCCTCAAGAGCAAAGACTTCATGCAGGGTCGGCCGAATCTCACCTGCCGCGAGATCCTCGCCAAACTGCTCGAGAAAGGCTCGAACGATGGCCGCCTTTTGCTCGTTCGATCGGGTTCGTAGAGTCGAGCCCATGACCTTGAGTCGACGCATCAAAAGCGCGCCCAGGGAAATCTCCGCCTTCGCGCCCCCCATCAATCCAATCAAGACCAATGAACCATCGATGGCCAGGGCGCTCAAATTCTGCTCGAGATACGAACCGCCAATCGAATCCAGAATCACATCAACCCCGCGACCGTCCGTCGCCGCACGAACGGTCTCGACCCAGTCATCTTCCCGGTAATTGGCAACAGCGTCCGCCCCGAGTTCGAGACAGCGCTTGCACTTCTCCGCGCTCCCGGCCGTGGCAATGACCCGTCCGCCCGCGCGCTTGACCAACTCGATGGTCGTCGTCCCAATCCCGCTGCCACCACCATGCACGAGAACGCTTCCGCCCTCCGGCAGTTCGCCCAGTTGAAAAACGTTCAAGAAGACGGTCAGCAGGGTTTCCGTGAGCCCAGCCCCCTCTTCAAAGGACAGCGCATCCGGTAGAGGGATCACCGAACCAGCATCGACGACGACATTCTCGGCGTAGCCGCCACCGGAAAGCAGAGCCATCACGCGGTCACCGATCGTAAAATTCGTGACACCACTCGCCAGCTCGGCAATCTCCCCCGCGCATTCGAGCCCCAGAATCGGCGAGGCACCCGCTGGCGGCGGATAGAACCCTTGTCTCTGGAGGAGATCCGCGCGGTTGATGCCACTGGCAAAATTTCGAATCCGAACCATGCCCGGTCCCAATTCAGGCGAAGTCGCATCACTTAGCTGCATGCAATCTTCATCGCCCGGCTGATCGATCATTATCGCTTTCATGGTCATGGCCGGGAGCTTAGTCCAATCTTGGGTCTCGGAACCGAACGAATGGGCGCCCCGGATCAAAATGATTCGACTGCGCGGCAATGGAGTGCTTCAATCGATACGACGCGATCCACCACGCGGAGGAGCCGCATCCATGTCCAGCGAATCCGACGATCTCATCCAGGGCGTTGCTTGGCGGCAATGGTGTGACCGATTGAAGGCGGTGGGCGACGGCATTCTCGAGTCGGACGACCCCGACGACGGGCAATCTCGCGCCGAGGGATACCGCTCGCTGACCCGACTACTCGCCGCGGCAATGGAATTCGAGCTGGAAGCCGGTGACCCCGCCTATCCCGATTTCCTTCGCGATCACGGCTCCCGATCACAATGGGGCGGAGCCAATCCCGATGTCGTCACGCTTCGCGCGGCGATCGACCCCGAATTGACCTACAAGATCTGGGCCGATGTCGATGGCATGTTCCAGGCGACATTTTGCCAACATGACGGGGCCGTCGAAAGGGCGACGATTGCCGCGGACCAGGAGCGACATCTCGAATCCTTCGAAGTCGACGAGGACGGCTTTCTCGAAATCAATCTGTCTCCGGACCCACACCCCGAAAACTGGATCCCCACGCATCCGGACGCTCAAATTTTCGAGATCCAGATCTTCGTCTCCGACTGGGAATGCCACACCGCGCCGACATTTCATATTGAGCGGATCGATGACGCAGGCGATGGCGTGGCGCCAGTACGAAAGTCGGCTTCTGACATCGAACGGGGTCTTGAACGTTCGATGGAATGGCTCGAAAACGCCTCGACCTACTGGAATCGTCATGCGCGACAACTCGCGGAGAAATTCCCGAACAACGTCCCTTCACAGCTGGGCCAGGATCCAGGAGATCCGGGTGTTCTCGCGACGGGCCGATGCCATTGGAATCTGGCCGATGACGAAGCGCTATTGATCACCTGTGAAGTCCCGCTCGCGCAATATTGGAGCTTCGCAATCCAAACCCTGACTTGGTTCGAGAGTGGCGATTTCGCGCGACGACAAACGAGCCTCACCGGTGACCAGATCCATCTCGACGAAGACGGGCTCGCACGACTCGTGTTATGCGAGAAAGATTCCGGAGCACCAAATTGGATCGACACCGAAGGGCGCCGCAGTGGTCTCCTCGTCTACCGGTATGGATGGGCAGAAACCTGGCCGACTCCGAGCGTGAGATGTGTCAAGCTGGACGAACTCGACGATCTCTTACCCGAAGATCATCCGGCGCTCACGCAGGAGGAGCGCCGGGAGCAGTTGTCCCTTCGACGAGAGGCGCTCTGGAATCGGCTCGCATAGCCGAGGCTGCCTTCGCCAGCACCGGCCCCTCCCGGCTTTGAGCCCCTCGGCTCCAGCCGCATCCTCGCGATGGAATCCCCTGCTCGCATTTATCTTCCCTGAAAGCTATCCAGAAGAGTAGTCAAGGAGAGAAATGGCAATGGATTGGATCGAAAAACTCGTCGAGAGCTGGACGCGAGAGGAGCCCACCGTGAATTTCGCGAGCGTGCCCGCGATGATCCGGCTCGCACGCCTCGGGACGCTATTCGAAATCTTCCAGCACGACGTCCTGGAACCCTTCGAGCTGACGCCTGGCGATTACGCGGTTCTCGCTGTCCTTGCAACCCACCACCGCTCGGGCCAGCCCGGCGCTCTGAACCCAAGTCGTCTCCACGGTCAATTACGTCGATCTTCCGGCGGGATGACGAAGATCATGAAGCGACTCGAAGGTGCTGAGCTCATCGAAAGAACGCGTGACCCGGAAGACGGGCGAGGGATGCTCGTCACCCTGACCCCCCGCGGCCTGGCTCTCCACGATCGGGTCTTTCGCGCGTTTGGAGCGGCGTCGAGCCGACTACTCGCGCCCCTTTCGGGTGAAGAACAGGCAGAACTCAATCGGGCACTCAAACGTACGCTCGATACGCTCGACGCTTTCGAGGCATCCGGTTCTCGGAGCAGAGAATCCCGGTCATCAACGACCTGATACGCAAGCCAGCGGAAACGGCTCATCTCGAATCAACTTCCACCGCAGATGACCGGGTATCGACGAAGTGCTAGTCGCCATTCGATACGAACGCCACGAGCGCGAAAAGACCGTTCTACACGAAGTCCTTCGCTAGGAGCTCGAGCCCTTCCTAGCTCGGACACGGGGGCCGGAGAAAACTCGGGCAAGATCCAAGTTGGTCAGTGGGGCACGCTCATCGACTTTGGCGGGCGGACGACGATGTCGGCGATGTTGACCTCGATGGGCTGGGTCACCGCATAGAGAACCGCCCGCGCGACATCATTCGGATGCCCCAGCAACTGCTTCATATTCTCCGCAAGGGTGTCGAGCGCTTCGGGAGAAAGACGATCGCCTTTCTCGAGTTCGATATCCATGCCGGCCATCTTTCCCATGGTGTTGATGAAATCTCGATCGAAGCTACGCGCAAAGTTTGTCGCGATCGCGCCGGGCATCACGTTCGTGATGCGAATCGTGTCGTCCTCAAGTTCGTCGCGAAGGCTGGATGAGATTGAGTTGACCGCATGCTTGGTCGAACCATAGACGCCCGAATTGCTGCGCTGCGCAGCGACGGAGGAGATATTGACGATCTGTCCCTCGGCTCCACAAGCCCGCATGGCTTTGACTGCCGATTGACAACCGACGAGCAGTGCGAGGATGTTTGTTTCGAGCATGGCCCGCCATTCTTCGGCGTCGCCCTCGACAATTGATGCGGGATACGAAAGGCCGGCGTTGTTGACCATAATATCGAGACGTCCGGTCGCCTCGACCGCGGTGTCGACGAGCGAACGAATCTGAGCGACATCGCGGACGTCTCCCGTGACCACGCTGGCTTTGCCTCCAGACTCTTCGATCTTCTTCTTGGAGTCTTCCATCGAGGCAGCCGTTCGGCCGGATAGAAATACGTGTGCGCCGGCATTGCCGAGATGTTCCGCGATCGCACGGCCTATTCCGCTGGATGCGCCAGTCACAACAGCGGTTCTTCCTTCGAGGGGTTCCGAGACGGTCATCAGTCAGTTCCTTTGTAATTGAGATTGGCGCGTGACGGTAGGTTTGCGAACAGGCTCAAGCAAGAAAAGGGGTAGCCGGAGAGGCTCGATCTTGTCGACACTGGCGGTCTGCATTGGCTGCCTGTCTGGACTTCCCCATTCTTCGTACTGACTTAGAGGGCGAGTTTTGAGGCATTTCCGAATGCATTGGCTCCTGATGCTCGGATCGAGCTTGTGCGCTTTGCAGAAGCGGACCCAGTCTCCGCTGCCGTATTGAGAGCCTTGACCCGAGTAAAAGATGCCCCGAGCGAGCGTCAGCTATGAAGATCCATCACAACGGCCACGTACAGCCACCCCTCCCAAGTGCGGATGTACGTGATGTCGGTGACCCAAGCCCCGAAACTAACGGATCAAATGGACCGGTTTCTTTGGGCAGGTCAGAGCAAAAAGTCTAAGTCAGAGACTGGATCCATTATCGCGAGGCCGGCCAGGCCGACTACACCATCGCTACACATACGAACTCCAGAGGGTCGCGCAGGTCGGATTCTGGATACTGGCGAAGGGACGACGAGTAGGGGGTTTGAACGCATTATCACTCAGTTGATTACCGGGCCCTGGACGTCTACTTCAGGTCTGCTCGCGTGTAGTCGAGCAGTCCCCGAGCGATGATCAGGCGTTGGATCTCGCCGGTCCCTTCGTAGATGTCCGTTATGCGACTATCGCGCATCCACTTCTCGAGCAGGTTCTCTCGGGCGATGCCCATGGTGCCGAGAATTTCGATGCAGCCCTGGGTGATCTCGCGAACTGCGGAACCCGCGTGGGCCTTACAAACCGAAGACTCAAGGTTGTTGGGCAAGCCTTCGCCAGCCATCCAACCACATTGCAGAAGCGTCAGCCTCGAAGCTTCGAAGATCGACTCGAGCCGCATGAACTTCTCAGCAGCGGCATTCGTTCGGCCCAGTCCACCAGGGCCCACGCCGTAGTCGAGCACGATGCCCGCATTCACGAGTTCTTCCCGAGTCAGGTCGATCGCGGCCTCAGCAATCCCCAGCCCCATGGCTGCTGTCATTGGTCGCGTCATGTTGAAAGTCTTCATCACACCGCGAAAGCCACCCGAATTCTTCTGCTGAATCGATTCATCGAGTCCGAGAAGATGGGTCCGGGGAATCCGACAGTCCGTGAAGACATAGGCGGCCGTGTCATCGGCCCGAATCCCGAGCTTTTTTTCTTTGTGAGGGACGTCAAATCCGGGTGTTCCCTTTTCGATCAAGAAGGATTTGATTCCCGCTCGACCCGCACTCTTGTCGATGGTTGCCCAGATGACCACGCCGGTGGCTCGAATACCCGTCGTCACGAAGATTTTCTCTCCGTTGATCACCCATTCGTCTGTCTCTTCATCGAGAACGGCGCTGGTCGAGACCCGCGAAGGATCCGAACCACAACCCGGCTCGGTGATCGCCATGGAGAGCATGAGATTCCCCCATTCCTCCTTCTGCTCATCCGTTCCTGCCGCGGCCAGTGCTGCATTGCCGAGGCCGCCGCGATCTGAACGTCGGACCCGAACCGAATAGTCACCCCAGAAGGCGCCCATCGTCTGCAACATCATCATCACCGCTCCCTGGGTGTCCTCGGGGCCAGCGGTCGGAGCCGGGCTCCGATTGGCGTAGAACTCTTCAGTTTCCGGAAGCGTATCCGGAATCATTTCCGCTTCGTTCTCGTCGAATTCATGCGCATAACGGCGAGCAATCACCGCCTCGGCACGGGTTCGCTCGAGAAGCGCCTTGTCCGTTTCAGTCAATCTAAAATCGATCATGTTCATTCTCCAGCGCGGTCGAGTCTTCGCCGCGCTTTGGTTGAGTTTTGCTTTACAGCGACCTAGATCGCCACCATGCCGTCGACCACACCCAGGGTTCGCGCATTGCGGAACCACATCTCGACCGGGTGCTCGCGAATGAAGCCATGGCCGCCGAGGATCTGAACGCCGTTGTCGGCAATCCACATGCTCTTCTCTGCCGCGTAACTGCGCGCCTGCCAAGCAGCCTTCGTGGCGTCCTCGCCATGCTCGAGCAAGCTCGCAGCCTGCCAGACCAGCATGCGCGTCGAGTGCTGAGCGATATGCATGTCCGAAAGACGGAAGGCAATCGACTGCTTCTTGGAGATCGGCTCATCGAAGGCGACCCGATCCTTGGTGTACGGGACGCAATACTCGAGCACCGCTCGAGAGAGTCCAAGCATGACTGCCGAGAGTCCCGTGCGTGACACATTCAGCAATCGCTGAATGTCTGCGCCCTCTGGCCCACCGAGAAGCGCGTCAGCGCCGACTTCGACACGCTCGATTTCGAGTGCCGTCGTCGTGAGTCCCCGGAGTCCCATATTCTTCTCGGGACCCGAGATCTTGAGACCGGCCGCATCGCGAGGAACGATGAACGCGCCCAGGGAATCGCCATTTCGAGCCGTCACGAGGAAGTGGCTTGCACGATCGCCGTAAGCGACCATGGTCTTGCGACCCGAAAGAATGAACGACTCACCCTTCGGTTCCGCAATCGTCTGGGGTGCGCTCGCATCGCGAAGTGCGCCCGGTTCGGAGACGGCCACCGCACCCGTAGCGAAGGATTCGCCACAGAAAAGCGGCAGATAGGCCTTCTTCTGGTCGTCACTGCCCTGATCGAGAATCGCATTCGCGAAGAGCGAGGGGGCCAGAGCCGCCATCGCAAGCGAAGCATCGCCATGAGCCAATTCTTCCAGCAGGATCGCGTTGGTCACCATCGAACGTTCTTCGCCGGCGCCTCCGTATTCCTCGGGAATCTGCGTACTGGTCAGTCCCAGACTCCATGCGGTCTCGAGAAAGTCGTTCGGAATCTCCGAGGCCTCATCACATTCGCGTGCAATCGGTCGGATCGCATCCGCGGCGAACTCGCGCATCGCGTCGCGCACCATTTCCTGTTCTTCAGACAACCCAAATGAAATCACGGGATCTCTCCTTTTATGACTACTGATTAGTTATTGAGGTTTGATGATTGGTTTTTCGTTTTGGCGTGGACGAGCGATCTGATAAAAGAACTGGTCCATGGCCTGGGGGCCGCCTTCCTTGTGAAGACGTCCGCTCTTGACGGCATCCTTGGCGCCGAGGACGCCTAACGCGATCGCGCACCAATCGCGTGCCGTCGCCGTGTAACGAACATCTGCTCCCTCGGCGAATCCTTCTCGGATTTCACAGCGCCCGGCGTCGATTGACACCGTCCAAACGCCCCCACCCTCCCCTGTTAGTCGAATCTCGAAGACAACGTTGGCAGCCTGTGCTTGCTCGTCGCGTAGGAGATTGGGAAGAGCCTCGAGAACGGACAGGGCCGAGGTTTCGGTAAACCGGCTGGCGTCGACGTCGAGGACGCTGATTCCCTCGCGCACCCACCAGCGAGCGATGGAGGAGATGATGGGCTCAAGCGACCGGCCCTTCTCCGTCACCCGGTAGATCGAGCGGCCTCCATGAGGCTCGGTCTCGACGAAGTCGTTGGCTCGCAGTTCACGTAGACGGCCGGAAAGAACGCGGGGAGCGATTCCGGTTCGCTGACGAAGCTCCTGGAAGCCTTTTGAGCCGGCGAGAAGTTGGCGAATCAGAACCAGACTCCAACGATCGCCAATCACATCGAGAGCCCGGGCGACCGGATCGAAAATCTGGGCGGGGCGCAGGATCTCGCTCTTCCGCGAGGAATCTTCCTCGGCAGTCGGGCGTGCGGTTGGGGGATGGAGTTCTGGCTCGCTCACGAGATCAGTATCTAATGAATACTAAATTAGATTGCAACTAGAAACTGAAAATTCAACTCGAGAACGCAACCTCGCGCTGCGGGACCGATATTCGGATTCTGTGGGAGCCTTGGGCCTGCGCCGATTGAGGAGAATTCATGTCCTCGATCCCTCGATCTTCTCAGCCGCCAGGCCCTCGTGGCCGATTTGCGCCCACCTTTCGCTCTCAGCGCGGCCCCAACGACCAGAGGAAGATGCCTTCGGCGTGTTCGATCTGGGTCGGGCGACCTCGGCGGCGACATCAGGCTTAACGTCTTATGTCGGGTCACCCCCGCGGCGACGCAGACTCCTAGAACCGATATTGCAGCCCGGCGGTGAAGCCGAGGTAATTGTATCCATCGATGTCTGCGAGGTCCGGCTTCTTGAGAGTCGTCAGCACGACCTGACCCTGTGCGTTAAGCAGAAGGTTGCGTGTGATGTAGAGATCAACGCCAACACCCGCGCGCCCGGCCAAACCGAATTGCTTACCACTATCGATATCAACGTCCGGGTCCAGCCCTTCAAGCACCGGCGCCAACGGGCCCCGGTCAGCCTTCCATGACGAGAAGCCAACGCCCAACAAAGCGTAGGGCTGTATCCGCCAGATTGGCAATATGAACTTGGTGTTTGCAGTCAGCGTATGTCCGGTCAGGCCAAAAATCTCGCCCGGGTCAAAACCGGTCACGCTCGCCGAAACGCTGTACTCGTCCACCCATTCGTATTGCAGTTCCGCGGCAAAGAACGACGCCAGTCGGTAGCCGATCACTGCGCCAAGGCCGCCGGAGTCTTCGATCGAAAGCGTGGCGGACACCGGCACGGGCACGGGCACGGAACTCAGAGCGTCTTGCAAGAGGTCCTCGAGTCGATTCTCAAAAACATTTTTCTGGTAGACACCCGAGATCCCAACGTAGACGCCGGGACGGGAAAAGGAACCTTCGCCGGCAAAAGCCTGCGCGGGTGCCGAAAGGATCAAAAGCGCGCTGATCAGCGCCAAAGAGAAAGTACGCATGTTCGGTGTCCTCCGAGGGGATGGCTCCAAAAAATCTATCGTCACGTCCCTGCCACCATGTGAGGTCATATCTCACACATTTTCAGAACTCATGTGCCTGCAGATAATTCGAAACAGAGTCGAGGCGCCTAGCCATGACGCTGTGTGCGCGATACGCTCCGCCTGCCCGCCGGAGGTGGCTGGAAGGTCGCCGGTGAACACTTGGTTCGCCAAGAACACCGTTCACGGGAGGAAAGTCCGGGCTCCATAGGACAGGGAGGTCGTTAACGACGACCCGGGGTGACTCGAGGGAAAGCGCCGCAGAAAAGACACCGCCGATGGGGGGAGCCCGCAGGGCTCCGTCACAGGTAAGGGTGAAAACGTGGGGTAAGAGCCCACGCGCGACAGCCGGGTGACCGGCGGCGGGGCAAGCCCCTCCCGGAGCAAGCTTGAATAGGGATATCGTTTAGAGCGGTCCGCTCAATCGCCAAGACTTCGGCTTCGGCCGGAATCGCGGCGCGGTGTCCGGGTGAGAGTGCTTGAGCCCGTCAGCAATGGCGGGCCTAGAGGAATGATCTTCGCCTTCGCTGGGGCAACCCGGCGTCGGAACAGAACCCGGCTTATAGGCCACTTGCAACCGTCCTACGGCCGGTTGCGACCTCCAGGAGGAAGCCTTCGGGCCATACCGGGAGAGCTCCGACGGGCAATCGGGGGCACACCTAACACGGTTCACTCTTGTCGGGCGAGGCGAGCCGGAAAGAGACCTGCGGGATCAGGGATCGAATCGGATACAGCGCACGCGCGCCTGACGCTCCCGATCATAGTCTTCCCATTTCGCCTTCGGAACATCATCGGGCGAAACGCGCCGAAATCCCTGTCGCAAGAAGAAAGCCTCGACTCGATCGGATGTTGTACAGCTAAAGAGATAGGTCAGCCCATCCTGCCGGGCGCGCTCCATCGCATACCTGACGATCTGCGCACCAACGCCCTCGCCGACATAACGAGTCAGCGCAAAGAGCGATGCGATCTCGCCCGCATTCTCGCCCGGATGGGGCAGGACTGCGCCGATTCCAGCCAGATAGCGACCTTCGATGAAGACGCCCAAGGCATGCACGAGAACCGCGTCCCGCGCCTCTGCATTTCGCGGAACTAGATATCCATCCGCTTCGCCTCGAGCGATCAAGTCACTGGCGGGATCATAGTCATCGATGCCCAGCGGTCGGACCTCGGCATAGCGGTCTCGTGTAAAGAACATCCCTGCACCGGCGTAGGTAAAAAGCTCCTCCGCCAGTTGTTGCGGCGCGCAGACATTCACGGACGGAATTCCGCCATCGAGCATGTCGCGAATCGCATGCAACATCACCCCTCGACCCGGTAACACTCGAAGCTCCGAGGCGGAGTCGCCTTCGCCCGGGTCTTCACCGTGACCACTTCGCAATTCACCCGACCAGTCACCTAACAAAGACTCGAGATGGGCGAGGTCCACGACCGAGACGCGTCCGGCGCCACTCTTTCGCTCGAGGGGTGGTGCAGCCTGAATCCAGACCACTTTGGCCAGTCCCAGTGCCAGAGCAGCACGCTGGCACTCTTGCTCGAACGTTTCGGTCGACAGCAGAAGACCGGCTCTCCCACGGTCCCGAAGCACTCGCCATAGCTGCGGCGCGAAATGATCATCACTGAAGTCAACGGCCGCCCTGACATTGGCGTGGTCGAAAACTTCGGCCTGCGGACTCAGGGCGACGACCCGCACTCCATTCGAGACGAGTTCGTCCACCACTTCCAGAAGCGGAGAAGATCTCAGCTCCTCGTCCGGCGGCCAGGCGATTCCAATCGTCCGGCCGCGAAACTCCGCGAGATAGAACTCTCGTTCGCTGAATGGTTGGGGAGCCGTCGTCATACCGTGAGTTTGACGAATTTCCCTCCCGGCGCACGGGCGAATTCAGTTTTGCCCAATCTCGTCGACAAAACCCGAGACGCCGGCACCCCGGCCAAAGGCGATTGGATCACGCGACTGCGTACGGATCGCTATGCGAATAGGGTATCGTGCGCCTTCGATGGATTGGCAGATCGCATTTACCCTCGGCATGGTCGGATTGGCGCTGGTCGCGATGATCCGAGAACTCGCCGCCCCCGATCTCGTCCTGATGGGGGCTCTGGTCTGCTTTGGCGCGACCGGAATTCTGTCGCCCAGCGAAACCTTCGCGGGCTTCGCCAATCCCGTCGTCGCCACCGTCGGCGCCCTCTTCGTGGTCTCCGCAGCGCTGCGGGAAACCGGGGCGCTCGACATGACGCTCGGGCGAGTACTCGGGCGGCCTGGGTCCTCGACACGCCGATCGATCTTCCGCATGGCGCTGCCGGTCGCAGGCCTATCCGCGTTCCTGAACAACGCACCGATCGTGGCCATGATGACGCCGACCGTAATCGACTGGGCGCGCCGTTCCCGAGTCGCGGCCTCCCAGTTTCTGATTCCGCTCTCCTACGCATCGATACTCGGAAGCGTGACCACGATCATCGGCACAAGCACGATCCTGACCGTCACCGGCATGGTGCTCGACGCAGGCCTGGAACCCTGGGGATTTTTCGAACCCGCGCCGGTTGGCATTCTTGTCGCGCTGGCCGGCATGCTCTATCTCGTTTTCGTATCGCCGAGCCGCCTGCCGATTCGGATCGAGGCGGCGGAAGAACTCGACGACCGCAGCCGCGAATACACTTCTGCTATGCGGGTGACCGCAGATAGTCCGCTCCACGGCATGACGGTCGAGGAAGCGAATTTGCGGAATCTGCCCGGACTCTTCCTGGTTGAACTCGATCGAGGGACGCGACTGATCACACCCGTGAGCCCGGACCAATCGCTTCAGACCGGCGATATTCTGGTCTTTGCTGGCGTTCTCACGACGATTATCGACCTCCAGCGCATTCGCGGACTCGAGCCCGCGGCCCCGGAAGACTTGATCCAGAGCCTGCCTGGAGGCCGAAATCGGCCAATGGTTGAAGCCGTCGTTTCAGCGTCTTCGCCGCTGATCGGTCAGAGCGTCAAGCTGTCAAATTTTCGCTCGGTCTACGATGCCGTCGTGATCGCGGTCCATCGAAACGCCGAGCGCGTCCAGGGAAAGATCGGCGACATCGTTTTACGTCCGGGCGACACGCTGCTCATGCAATGCGCACCAGAATTCATGCGCCTGCATCACAACAGCCGCGACTTCTACCTGGCAAGCGAACTCCCCGGCGCCGACAAGCCCGACTTCGAGCGTGCGCGCATCGCCCTGGGCATCCTCGTCGTCATGGTGTTAGTGGTGGCACTCGGTGGGGTCCATATCTCGATCGCAGCTTTCGTTACGGTGGCCGCGCTGATCGGAACACGCTGCCTCAGTGCGACAAAAGCGCGCCAAAGCGTCGATTGGTCGGTGCTCATCACGATCGGTGCAGGACTGGGAATCGCCAATGCCATGACCCAGTCCGGGGCCGCCAGTTTCGTCGCCCATGGACTCGTTAGCGCGGTCGGCGCCTTCGGCCCCTTCGCCAGTCTGCTCGTCATCTACGCGCTATGTCTGCTGATGGCGGAAACCCTTCATCACAACGCAGCGGTCGCCATCATGTTTCCCATCGCCCTCGCTGCGTCCACCCAACTCGGGGTCGACTCCCGCCCCTTCGTCATGACGGTGGCGATCGCCTCGGCCTGCGCTTTCGCCTCCCCGGTCAGCTATCAGACGCATCTGATCGTGTACGGCGCCGGCGGCTACCGCTTCAGGGAATTCATGCGCGTCGGCATTCCCCTCGACCTGATCTGCGCGGCCGTTGCACTCACGGCCATTCCCTGGTTCTGGCCGTTCTAATACGCCCGCCCAGAACGAAATCCGCCCAGGAGGCCCCATTTTCCCGCTGCCTGGCGCGTCCCCTGCGGGTTGTGCTCCGGCAAGTGATCCAGAACGGCCGGGAGGTCGCGAATCGCCAGCGGACTTCGCCACATCTCCGATGCGAACACCACATGGATGGTGTAGGGCGGGTTCCCCTCGCTGCGAAATGATCCTGGTGGGGAAAGCAATTAGTATCACCTCTAACGCGCTTGAGAGCACTCTCAGCCCAGGGAGCAACGAACCAAATCGGAATGAAGAGATCGCCAACGGGCAATTCCGTCAATCGATCGATCAGCAGATCAAAGGAAAGAAAGCGAATCGGTCTGAAATACGAAATTTGCTAGCTAAACAGGTGAAATTCAATCATTATCAGGCTACATCCATGACCCCTCAAAGACTCGAAATCCAGAACAGAGCGAAAACGGAGCGAGAGTCATTGTGAATTAATGCAGCTTATCGGCAGATTATCTGGGCCCTCCTCTCGAGATCGAAGCTTGGCGCGAAACCAAAGACGCGAGCGCGGCCTCAAAGAGTGAGAAAAGGCGGTATCCGAGGCTCCAAACTCTCGGCCAGCGGATCCGCGTGAGCGCACGAAGGTGAAGTAAGAGGGATGAAGGACTGTTTGAAACCTGCCCCCTCGGGCGGTATCACGAGATGAGTGAATTGCACCGGGGCGCGAGAGGAATCGAGTTGAAGACTCAAGAGCAAAGCCAGACCAAGGCATCTGCGAAACCAGCAGCCACGACCACGGCGGCACCGACCATGGGAGCCACCGCGGTCGTTGCGGCAGAAGAACTCGATCCCGGCCGTGAACGCCGGCCCCTTGAGTCGTACTTCCAGGAGATCGGGGGCACCCGAACCCTGAAGCGCGAAGAGGAAGTCGTTCTCGCCAAGGATCTCGAAGCGGCGACCGCGTCGTTGCGCGATGCGCTCTATGCAATCCCGATCTCGGCCAAGCATGTCGTGGCGCGATGGGATGCGCTGCGCGCGCTCTCGCATACGGGTGCGAAGCTGTCGGAATCCGTCGGCGACGAAGAGACGGGCGAGATCGCTGCGCGGGTCGAGCGAGCCGTCAAGAAACTGCGAGGCCAGCTCGCCGATCGCGAGAAGAAGATCGACAAAGCAGGCCTCAGCTACTCGTCACCGCTTGAGAAGCTCGATACCAAGGTCGCCAAGGAAATGCACAGCGCTCAGCTGTCCCTCGCCCTGCTCCACGAGCTCCGCGAGAAAAGCATCTTCCTCTGCGCCGACATGCGAAAGGCGCGCAAGCGAACCAATAAGCTGTCCGAGCTCGAGAGCGACGCCGGCGTCGAGAAGAAGCGCATGATCGATCTGACCAATGCCGTCGAAGACGCGCATGACCAGATGTCGACGGTCAAGAATCGCTTCATCGAACATAACTTGAAGCTCGTCGTCGCGATCGCCAAGGACTACCGAAACCTCGGTCTTTCCTTCCCAGACCTGATTCAGGAAGGCAACCTTGGGCTCATCCGAGCGGTCGAAAAGTTCGACCACCGTCGTGGCTTCAAATTCTCGACCTACGCCGTGTGGTGGATTCGACAGGCTCTCGTCCGCGCAATCCAGAACCACTCGCGAACAATTAGACTGCCTTCGCATGTGCATGACCGGCTGCAGCGCAGCCAGCGTGTCAAAGCCGAGCTGACCGGCAAGCTCGGGCGTGAACCCACGCCCGCCGAGCTGGCTCCCGCCCTCGGAACCGACACGGATGCCCTCGAGGCACTCGACCGTTTGTCGCGCGAGGCCATCTCGCTCGAGTCAAATGTTGCCGGTACGGAGAAGCGTCTCGAAGACTTCGTTCCCGATGGCGCGTCCGAAATGCCGGATGGCGGAATCGACGACGACCGGATGCGCATGGGTGTCGGCTCCCTGATTGGGAGCCTCACGCCGCGTGAGCAGCTGATCCTTCGATTGCGCTACGGCCTCGGTGGTGAGGAAGAGCATACGCTCGAGCAGATCGGCCAGTCCCTTGGCCTCTCCCGAGAGCGTGTCCGGCAGCTCGAAGCGCGTGCGCTGAAGAAGCTTCGAGAGACTCAGCCGGCCCAGAGGCTGCATCCGATTCTCGAGCCCTGAGCCGAGATCTCAGAACCAGACCTCGAACGGGCACCTCATCGCCCCCGACGATCCATGGACTATGCCAAATTAGTCATGGTCGTCGGGGGCGATTGTTTTGGGGCCTCGCTACGAAAGATCATGATTCGCGCCGGCGCGTGAGCGAACAACCCATTTCGCGATTCCAACAGTTGCATTCGACATCCACGCACCCCCCAACACAGCGGCTGCTAGATTGAACTCGCGTGACAGCGAAGCCAACACGAGCGCCGGTGTCCTCGCAAATGGATTGAGATCAGACTCGCAGAGGAAGTACCGGAATCGAATCTGGAACACCTTCTACGATGTGGCTGTCAGGTTGACCGACTCCGAATCCGAACTCTCTTGGCATCGAGCAAGATCCAACATGAATCCAAACCGACTACCTGTTGCCAAAAAATGGTTTATTCGCGATGCCGCCGCGGATATTCTCGACCGACCGCTCGCCGTCGTGATCACCCATACGCATATGGACCACTCTCAGAATACGTAATTGCGGCTCGGCCATCAGAATCCTTTGATCCCAATGCCCATCAACTGAAGATCGCGCTGCCGCAAACAAACCTTGCCGAAGGAGATGTCGTTGATCTCGGCGATCGTTTCTTTGAGGTTCTTCATCTACCTGGCCATTCGCCCGGTAGTATCGGGCTCTGGGAGGCATCCACGGGCACACTCTTCTCCGGAGACGCCGTCTACGACGCTCAACTCCTTGACGAACTGCCCGGACGTAACAAGGTCGTCTACCGCAGGACAAAAGAACGTCTCCTTGATCTCCCAGTCGAGGTCGTCCACGGCGGTCATGAAAAGAGTTTCGGACGGGACCGGCTCCGTGAGATCGTCACGGCCTATCTCGGAGAATGACTCAGCGGAGACCTCGCCCGATCTCCTGGGATAAGCAGAAGGCGCAGTCCGCGCGCGAAAATAACTAGCAGCCAATACTGTCCGAGCAAAAAACGACTCGCCGTTCGCGAATAGGGTCAGAGACTCGTCCACGCTAAGGAAGCCGCCCCGACCGCCCAGCAATACCAGGCCCAATGGTGGAAGAGTTGACGGTCGAGCATCCGCACGAAGAGCCAGAGTGCGAAGAGCCCCGAGGCGAGTGCGGTCGCGGAACCAAGACCCAGATTCAAAATCTGTTCGGGTTCGGCATTCGACAAGTCCGGCAGAATCAAGACAGCGGCTCCCGAGATCGCAATGATGCCTAACAGGAAGGAAAACTCTGCGGCCGCCCTCGGCGTAAGTCCCAGGGCAAGGGCCATGGCCACTGTCGAGCCGCTGCGCGAGATGCCCGGCAAAATCGCGAAGGACTGCGCCAGTCCGATCAGGAATGCCGCCTTCCAGCTCGGAACGATTCCACCGGATTCTGCGCCGCTGGCGGTCCAGCGCGTGGTCATGACGATGCAGCCCGTGGCCAGGAGCGCACCGCCGACGAGCGCGGGGTTAGAAAACTGCGACTCGATCCAGTCTTTCGCCGTCAACCCGACGATCACGCTGGGCAAGGTCGCCAGGGCCAGCTTCCCCACATATTCGATCGAGTCGCGTTCCCGGGCGAAGAAGCCCCGGACTAGGGCCGCGATTCGCTGCCGATAGAAGAAGACGATCGCAACCAATGTGGCCACGTGGACGGCGACTTCAAAGAGCAGCTCTCCGCCTTCCCGCCCGCCGAAGAGTTCCTGGAAGAGTGCGAGGTGACCGGAACTCGAGACCGGAAAGAACTCCGTGAGCCCCTGGACAACGCCGAGCAGCGCCGATTCGGTCGGGTTCAAGCGCAACTCCTGACTTCCGCCTGTGCTCGGAAGCAGTCAAGCAGGCTGAGTCGATTCGAAGGGGGAACGCCATCCTACCGAATCTGGCCCCATTCGACTTCATTCGACACCGCTTGACTCCGTCGAACTCGCTCCGACACGCACCGGATTCGCTCAAACACCGATCCCGCGCTAAAACCCGACGTATGGAAATCGCATGTCTCGACCTGGAGGGTGTCCTGATCCCGGAAGTCTGGATCAATTTCGCAGAACGAACCGGAATCGAAGAGCTTCGCGCCACGACCCGGGAGATCCCAGACTACGACCAGCTGATGCGGCAGCGCCTCGCCATCCTCGAGCGCGAAGGCCTCGGGATTCGAGACATCCAGAATGTCATTGACGGCATGGATCCCATGCCCGGTGCCCGTGAGGCTCTTGACTGGCTACGTGAACGATTTCAAGTCGTGATCCTCTCGGACACGTTTTATGAATTCGCTGAACCCTTCATGCGAAAGCTCGGTTGGCCAACACTGCTGTGCCATCGCCTCGAGATCGACGACAAGGACATGATCACCGACTACAAAATCCGCCAACCCGACCCGAAACGCGCATCGGTCCAGGCATTTCATTCGCTGAGGTATCGAACCATTGCGACAGGGGATTCGTACAACGATACGTCCATGTTGTCCGAGGCGGATGCGGGCATTTTGTTTCGACCGCCGCAGAACGTGATCGACGAATTCCCACAGTTTCCGGTTGCGCGGGAGTATTCAGAGCTGCAGGCGGAGTTTGCCTTGGCTTCGGAGCGAGATCTCTAATCAAAGTTCGACATTTCAGAATCGAACCAGAAGAGTCAGCGCAGAACAGCGGCGGTCCCGCACGCCCGTGATTCGCCCACAAGCGGATCCTCGAAAAGGCCAATGGGCCCGAAGCCCCTACGTCTGATTCGGCGAATCCAGAGTCGAATCGAATGCGGACCTGGAGATCGAAAAATTCCGCGTCCCATTCGTCTTGAACATCGGATTGTCTGCTGGCTGGTACGTCAACACGATTGCGCGACGTGGGCGATCCGAAAGATTCGGCTCGCTGCCATGAACCATATGCGCATCGAAGACGACGAGACTGCCGGCAGGCAACTCGGCCAGCCACTGCATATCCACATCGAAACTCGCCGGATCGGTAAAGAGCGGTCCCAGGCGTGTTCCATCATCCAATCCGGGAAGAAAGCCATCTCGATGGCTTCCGGAAACGACTCGAAAACAACCGTTGCCTCGATCCGCGTCATCGAGCGTGATCATGACGTTAGGCAGTTGATCACAATGGTCGCAGGCATGACTCCAATAGGGTGAGTCCTGATGCCAGCGAAAACCCGAGCCTTCCCGAGGACGCTTCAAGTTGATCTTGTCGGTCCACAGTGCCACGCGATCGAATCCGAGCACACCGCAGATCGGCGTCACGATCCGGGGGTCCTGAACGAGTTCGTCGAAAACCGGGTCGAGATGATGAAAGGGTTCGATCACACGAATCGTCTGGGATTCGCCATCGTGTTCGAACTGAACCGTGGCATCGCCGGTTTCGATATAACGATTGCCATCAATCCGGTAATTCGACTCGGATGAGTTGCCGGATGCGGCGTCTGTCGTGCCTATCGTGACGGCGGCAGTGGACTCAGCAGCGGCGATCACGACACGCTCCGCCGCCATTCGAAATCGCTCGATATCCTCGGCGGAGAAGACCTTCTCGCGAACGAAGAAACCGTCCTCGCGATATTGCTGGCGCTCAGTGTCTAGTAGTCGCATGCGAGCCGCGCTCTCCCGATCCGTTGATCCAGCATGCCGCTGGGGTTCGAGATGAAACCCGATTGATTCGCGGGGTCAACCCCGCCGCGCGGGAGATCTGCGATCAGCGCTTGCGCTGGCTCTTGGCCAGAACCCGTTTGCGCAGCCGGAGCGACTCCGGCGTGACCTCGAGCAACTCGTCGTCCTCGATCCAGGCGAGCGCCTCCTCGATCGACATGTTGCGATAAGGAGTAATGATGACATTCTCGTCTCGACCCGATGCACGCATGTTGTCGAGTTTCTTGGCGCGGGTCAGATTCACGTTCAAATCATTCGCACGACGCGCCTCGCCAACGATCTGTCCCTCGTACACGTCGACACCCGGGGGCACGAAGAGTGTTGCACGCTCCTGGATCTTGAAGATCGAGAACGGCGTAGTCCTGCCCTGATCCGTGCACACGGCGGGTCCGACACCCCGACCCGGAAGATCTCCCGCGTAGGGCTCGAAGCCTTCGACACTGCGATAGAGAATGCCCTCGCCGCGGGTGTCCGTGAGGAATTCTCCGCGATAACCGAAGAGGCCACGACTCGGGACGATGAAGCGCATCTGCACGCGATCACCATGATGCTCCATCGAATCCATCCGGCCCTTGCGCTGTGCCAACTTCTCCATCACCGATCCGGCGGCGTTTTCAGGGACGTCAATCACGACTTCTTCGACCGGCTCACACTTTTCGCCGTCGATCTCCTGAACGATGATTTCAGGTCGCGAAACGGCGAACTCAAAGCCTTCACGACGCAGCGTTTCGATCAGCACAGCGAGTTGCAACTCGCCGCGGCCCGATACAGCGAACGTATCAAGCTTGTCCGTTCGGTCGATCTGGATCGAAACATTGGACATCGACTCGCGATCGAGGCGCTCCCCGATCTGGCGACTCGTGACGAATTTGCCTTCGCGACCGGCGAAGGGCGAATTATTCACCGATAGATGAATTCGGATCGTCGGGGGATCGATGGCGATTCGAGGCAGCGCCTCGGGCGTGCTTGGATCACAGATCGTGTCGCCGATGTCGATGTTGTCGACCCCAGCGATAATTACAATATCCCCGGCACGCCCTTCTTCGAGATCCACGCGGTCGATTCCGCGCGTTCCAAAGAGCTTTGTGATGCGGAATGAATCAAGCACTCCGTCTTCGCGCAGGCGAACGACTTGTGCTCCGCGCTTCAGACGTCCGCGCATGACGCGACCAATCACGAGTCGGCCGACGTACGCGTCATAACCCAGGGTGACCGCCTGAAACTGTAGCGGCCCGCTTTCTTGGACCTTCGGCGCCGGTGCATGCTTGATGATGGCATCGAGCACGGGAATCAGGTCCTTCATTTCCCCGCCGTATTCCGTCGAAGCAACGCCCTGTTTCGCGGAAGCGTAGACAATCGGGAAATCGAGCTGCATATCGTTGGCGCCCAGCTCCACGAGCAGGTCGAAGACTTCGGTCACCACCTCTTCGGCACGCTCTTCGGCACGATCGATCTTGTTGACGATCAGAATCGGGCGCAAGCCATGCTCGAGCGCCTTTCGAAGAACGAAACGAGTCTGGGGCATCACGCCTTCGTAGGCATCGCATAACAAGAGTGCCGCTTCGGCCATTCCCAGGACACGTTCCACTTCACCACCGAAATCGGAGTGGCCGGGTGTGTCGACGAGTTGAATGCGCACGCCTTCATACTCGATGGATGTGCTCTTGGATTGGATCGTAATCCCACGCTCTCGCTCGATATCGCCCGAGTCCATGACGCGCTCTTCAACCGCGGCGTTCTCTCGGAATGCACCGCAGGCACGCAGCAGGCCATCGACCAGTGTTGTCTTGCCATGGTCGACATGGGCAATGATGGCCACGTTGCGTAAATCGTTTCGGACTTCGGACTCGGACATAGCGGACTCTCGGTTTTAGGAGATTGGGTTGGCATACACCTGTCGCAGCCCAATGTTCTTCGGTCATGCGAGCGACCGAATTCAGAGCGAAGCGCAGAGCGCGATACACACGGGGATCAGGAGCCTCGTTGCCCCCCGGCTCAAGGCGCGCGCAGGCTAGCGCAGACCGGGACAAATGCCCGTTTTCATTCGAATTTTCCGGCCTCGGGCTGGAGAGCGGCTCGGGCTGGTAGAGGGGACCCCTGGCTAGTTCGAGGCTGAAAAAATCAGCTCGACGCGTGTCCTGGACTCAGCACGGCGGGATTCGACCCGTCCACCCAGTCGCCGGAGCAGCTCCCGAGCAAGCGCCACAGCGAGAGGCCGACCACGCAGCGATGCCGCCGCCGAGAGATCCTCTTCCGAGCCATCGTCCTCCATGAAGAAAACGGATTCCCCCTCTCGCGCAACAACGCCGAGCCTAATCGTTCCGCCACTCGGCGTCACGGCGAGCGTCACGTCGATGAGCACGATCAGGAGCGGATGAAGCCAATCCGCTTCGGGTGTGGGGAGCGGGTCCGAATCGCTTGGCGCCTCAATCCCCACAGACACCCCTCGCGTCCCCTCATTCTCGAGATGCTGCTTGATGGCCACGAGGAGCCCGGACCAGGCCGCACCGCTCGCGGTGCGCGTCTGCGAAGACAAGAGAGGCCGTAGGAGAGCGAGCATCGGGCCTGCACGGCCAGCCAGACCATCGATTTCCACCGAAGCCTGCGCGAGCGAACGCGGGTCCAGATCTTCGTCGAGTAGATGCGCCTGAATCCGAACAGCGCCCAGATGGTTGCCGATCTCATGAGCGATCGCGAAGACCAGATCGTGGACTGGCGAGTCCTGGACATCCACCACGGTCCTCTCTTTTCCGCTCGTCTCTTCCAACGGGATTCGTCTCCAGACCGAGAAAGACCCTAAAATGGGCCATCAGACTCTCGGCCCCAGAAGTGGCGAATTCAAATCGCCCGCCCTGCTTTGCTCCAACCTCGGCGTGCCCGTACAATGCGTGCCGATCACTTTGTGCGCAATGCCTTTTCGAAGGCTCCCTCGATGATCTCACGACCATCACCGAAGGTGGCGTGCCTGCGAAAGGCAAAAACGACAGCCTATGTCCAAGGAAGCTCCCGCAAGCGATCGACTCGAACGCATTTCGAGCAAACTTCATCTCGACGACTACGAACGGCACATTTTCCTCTGTGTCGGAGGGGACTGCGCGCCCTCCGAGGAGCAGGAACAAGCCTGGCAGTTCTTGAAACGCAGACTCAAAGAACTTGAGCTTGTCGACATCGAGGGTGGCGTTTTTCGATCGAAGGCCGGCTGCCTGCGAGTCTGCACCGAGGGACCGGTGGCCGTCGTGTATCCGGAAGCGACATGGTACCGGCACTGCGACGAGACCAATCTCGAACGCATCATTCAAGAACACCTGGTCCTCGGCCAACCCGTCGCGGATCTCGTGATCGCGCGAAACGAAATTTGCGGTGGTGGCCACGTGACGGCGGACACTGATGGCGGGGCCACGTAGATGGGAATGCAGACTGCCTTTCTACGAGGCCGCGAACATCAGCTGGTCGGAGACGTCGAGCTCAAGGGCCTGGGACCAGCAGCGATTGCGCTCTCGCGCGGAGGTGCGCAGAAAACCTACTCTTATACAGATCCCAACGAAGACTGTGTTGCCTTTGCCATCGGTGAGGGCGGGCAGGTTGCGGTCGCCGCCGACGGGCATCATGGAGAGCTCGGATCCGAAGCCGCCGTGCAGACGATTCTCGAAGAATTCGCGGAAGAGTGGACCGCGGCCTCGGCCCCCGCGAGCAGTCCAGACGAGTGGCGCAGCCTCGGCCTCGATGCCCTCCTGCATGCGAATCGAGCCATCCTCGAAGTGGCCGGACGAAACCAGATTCCACCGGCGCCCACGACTTTTACCTTGGCCCTAGTCCGCCCCGAGGACAATCTCCTGCTTTCACTTTCGGTCGGAGACAGTCATGTCTTTGCGGTTGATCGCGGCGCAGCACGGGAACTCGGCAACCGAGACCCGGATTGGAAATTCACGCCCTTCCTCGGATACGAGGAAGCCGGCCGCTCTATGATGGAGGAGTACTCCATCATCAGAGTCCATGAACTAACAGATCTGCGCGCGATTGTACTCGCAACGGATGGGCTCTCGGAGCCTGGAATCGGCGTCGTAGACCCTGCACGCGAAGTCTGTAGCCAGGTCGCACAGGTCGAACTCGATAATCGACCGGACCAATTTGCCGTCGAAACCTGCCGCGGCGTGCTCGAGACGGCCCTGCGCGCCCACCTTCGACAGAAGGCGGGCGACAACATGGGATGTGCCGTGCTCTGGGTCGGCCGTTAGGCGATCCGCACGAAGATCACGAAGAAAAAGGAATCGTTAGTCGGAGATCATCTCGGCAACACGATCCGCAATGGCCAGCGCCGCCGTCAACCCCGGCGACTCGATGCCGATACAAGCGATGAAACCCGGCGCGGCGTACGACGAGGCCTCCTCTACGACAAAATCCTCGAAGGAGCCCCCTTCCGCCGCGCGCTTCGGACGAATTCCCGCATAGTCTGGTCTTAGCTTTTCAGGGCCCAGCGAAGGCAGATAACGGCGAATCGACTTCGAGAACAAGACAGCCTTCGCTGGATCCACTCCGAAATCCGGCGGATCGACCTTTTCGACATATTCGACATCTGGCCCGAATCGAACTCGACCCGCGAGATCCAAAGTGGCATGAATGCCGAGCCCCGCCGTCCCGGGCACCGGATAGATGAGTCGCCCGAGCGAGATTCTCGAGGCGGGCACAAGGGAGAAATAGTCGCCCTTGCACCAGAATTGTCGCCAACCGAGCGCGTCAACATCGAGCCCCGCCAGCGTTGCAACCCGGTCGGCGTCTAGGCCTGCCGCATCGATCACGCAGCCCGCGTCGATCTCCTCCGAGCCTCCATCACCTCGAGAAATGTCGAGCCGCCAGCCAAACGATCGCGGCGTGAGAGATCGAACGGATTGGCCAAGGGAAAGAACGGCCCCTTTTGATTCTGCCGCGGCAAGCAAGGAGAGACATAACGCTTGCCCATCGACGATTCCAGTTTCTTTGGAGTGCAGGGCGCCGCGGGCGCGAACGTCCGGTTCGAGCCGCCGAACCTCTGCCTCATCGATCAGCTCGAGGCCGGCAACGCCGTTGGCCTGACCTTTCGCGAGCAGCTGGTCGAGGACTTCGAGTTCTCCTTCATGCGTTGCGACGATGAGCTTGCCAAGACGACGGGTCTCGACTCGTTTTTCTTTGCTCCAGGCGTAGAGTCGCTCCCGGCCGGCCACACACAGCTCGGCCTTCAGACTTCCCGTCGGATAGTACAGGCCAGCGTGAATGACCTCGCTGTTTCGACTCGTGATGCCGCTTGCGATCTGCGCGTCGCGTTCGAGAATCAAGACCGAGCGCCCGACCCTCGCGAGTGCCTGGGCAATGGCGAGACCGGTGACACCGGCGCCGATCACGACGATCTCGAAACCCGAACCCGGAACACTCGATCGCGCGTTCATGCCCCGCCGTTTCCCGCGTTAGAGCGACTCTCCAAACTCAGATTGATATCGGTCACGAATAGCCTCGAGGTCCAGGTCGATACTCTGAGGGCCCTGACGGGCAACTTTGAGGGAACCCATCAGACTTCCCAGACGGACACCCGTTTCCAGCGGAAGATCATTCACGATGGCGTAGAGCAGCCCGGCTCGGTACGAGTCTCCACATCCCGTTGGATCGACAACGGCCTCTGCCTTCACAACGCCGACCTCCGTTCGATCACTCGTCATATTCAGACCCGCTTCATGCCCCCCCCGGCGCAACGTCGAGCCTTCCTCGCCACGCGTAACGATCAGCGCACCGACGCGCTCGGCGATCGCATCCTCGTCGAGTCCGGTCTTCTGGCAAGTCAATTCCCATTCGTATTCATTCACGATATAGACGGATGCACCGGTTAGCGTCTCGAGCAATTCCTCGGCCTCGAGAATCGGAAGTCCCTGCCCCGGATCCATGACGCAGTGCACGCCGCGCACTTTCAAATCACGCGCGTACTCGATCATGGCTTGCTTCCCATTCGGCGAAACGATGCCCACCGAAAAATCTTCCTTTACATCGGCAACCCGTGCCTCATGAGCACGATCCATGGCACCCGGATGAAATGAGATGATCTGGTTCTGCGCGGCATCGGTCGTAATGAAGCAGGCCGACGTATATTGATCTTCAAGAACCAGGAGATGATCCCGTCGAATCCCACTCTCATCCATCCACTTCTCATACGATCCGAGATCGGAACCGACGGCGGCCAGCAGAATCGGATCGATTCCGAGTCGACAGAGATTGAAGGCGATATTCGCGCCGGTACCGCCATAGAGCTTCGACAGCTCAGGCACATGAAAAGCGACATTCAGCTTCTCGAGCTTGTCGCTGACAAAATGATTGGTAAAAAGATCCTCGAAGATCATGATGTGATCGACGGCAACCGAACCGGTCACAAGAACGGACATACTGAGTTCTCCTACTTGTCTTTGGCGGGCCGGGAGTCTCGCGGGTCACCTCCTACACGTCAACGCCAAGCTCTCACCCCTGGCCCCTGTGGGCTCGGCCACCTCATCGGCGGAGAACCCGCTCGTGCCCATCCATTTGACGGGCACGCATTGTGTCTGTTATCCACCGAGATGTTGAAAAAAAACTAGAGAGGGTGACCCTCGGTCTTGCACGTGTGTGCCGGCTCGAGGGCGGGAATTCTCTCGCTGACGCCGTGCTGAGGCCGGGGCCAGAGAGAGAATGCTTGCGGGAAGCCGGTGAAAATCCGGCACGAGCCCGTCGCTGTGACCGGGGACGGTCGTCGCATCATGCCACTGGCAGATCTCTTCCTCTGATTCGGATGTTTCGAATGATCAGGAAAGAGTTGGCTGGGAAGGCGCGACGATCGGATGATCCGGGAGTCAGAAGACCGGCCCTCTTTTAACGCCTAAGGCTCGCTCTTCTTCGAGGCAAGAGAAGAGGGATTGTCCATGATCCAAGAAAGCATTTTCGTGTTCTAGTGAACGGCTTCCGAAGCTTCGGAAACCCCGTACACATCTGCATCTTGATCTGGATCAACCCGTCTTTCTGACACGCAAGAGAGCGAACCCATTCTGAGGGTTCCGTCGTGCCGCTCATTCTAAAAACGAAGAGTCTCCGACTATTCGGAAGACTTGGCCTAATACTTTTCGTAACCGAACCGGCGTTGGCCGGCCCCTACAATGACCCGGGTCATGCTCCAATCACAATGTCGGCCTGGGCGACTGCAGTAGACTCATTCTCGCCTGGCCCCGTTGACATCGCGAATCCGGGTCTCGGCGTCGCCCAATTCGGATTGCCCGCCAACACCCTGGGTCCGTCGACGAATGAAGAATTCGACGTCTATTCGCTTGGCGATGGCGGCGAGATCACTCTGTTTTTCGCCGACGGGATCGCTAACGGGATCGGTGACGATTTTGCCGTCTACGAGAATGGGTTCTTTACGCCGGGCGGGCTCTTTGCCGAGTTCGCCTTCATCGAAGTCTCGAGCAACGGCATCGACTTCGCACGCTTCGATTCAACCAGCCTTCATGCCACGCCCGTCTCTTCCTTTGCCTCGGTCGACCGCACCGACTACGACAATCTTGCCGGAGACCAACCACTCGATCTCGGCACGGGTTTTGATCTCGCAGAGCTCACCAACCATCCCCTGGTCTACGCCGGACTCTTGAATCCAATCGACATCCAATATGTCCGCGTAATCGACGTCGTGGGCGATGGATCCCAGTTGGATGGACTTGGCCAGCCAGTTTATGATCCGTACGCTACAGCGTTCGCCTCGGGTGGCTTCGATATCAATGCGGTCGGTGTCTTGAATACCGTGCCCGAGCCAAGATTGGCCGTCATGCTCGCGGCGGGCGTCTTCGGGCTCGCCATGCTGTCCGTCCGTAATCGCGGGAAGCGACGATGCGCGCCCTTCGGGCCCTGATCCTCGCATTGGCCTTTCCGACTCTCGGCGGGGCCAGCGAAGAGATGAGCGACGGGAACTCTGCAGGCGACCTCGAAGGTGTCGAGCAGATGGTCGTCTACGGTGTCCGAACAGGAGAGCTCGATCGGGTCCCGGGCGCGGCCACCAACCTCATCTTCGCAGACGACTTCGTGGCAGAGCACAAAAGCCTGACGGATCTGCTCTCCGAGACGGAAGGCATCAGCGTGCGTCGCTTCGGCGGCGCCGGGGACCGATCCGAAATCTCGATTAGAGGTTCGAGTGCGAGCCAGGTCGTCATCACGCTGGATGGCGCACGCGCCAATAGTCTACTCACCGGCGGATTCGATCTTTCGCGAATCTGCTTGCCCCTGCTCGAGCGCGTCGAGATCACGCGCGGCGCCGGTACGACAGCAGAGGGGAGCGGCGCTGTCGGGGGCGTCGTCAACATCGTCACACGGGGCGCAATCGACGGACCCGAAACGCGCCTCGCATTCAGCGGCGGCTCCTTTGAGACCTTTGAAGGCTCACTCGTTCACTCCGACACGATCGGAGAGATCGATTTCACCGTCGGGTACTGCGGGTTCGAGACCGAAGGCGATTTCGAATTTTCGCGTCCGACCGAAATCATCGCCGGCGTTCCCGCGACCTTCGCCCACCCCACCGCGATTCGACTCAACAACGATCGGGTCCAACACGGCGGCACATTCGGACTCCATTTCCCACTCGGAAGCGGCGAAGTCGGCGTTTCCAACTACACGGTCTATTCATCCGGAGGCGAACCCGGAATCGATTCCGGAAATGGAGCCAGCGCGGGCCAAGCTCTCGAAGCACGCAGTCGAGACCTCAGCACACTGAATCAGCTCGGTTGGACCGGTTCTTCTCCGATGGGCGTCGAAGGCGACTTCCAGGCCGCCTTCTACCACCGCTTCGAATCCTCCAGTTTTCGAAACCCGATCGTCACCTTTCGTCCGCCGATCGATGTGGAAGTTCATCTTTCGACGTTCGGCGCGCGACTCGAAGACACCTGGGACGGGAACATTCTCGATCAGGCGCATCAGACGGACATCAATGTCGATTTCGCGCACGACCGCTTGAGCAGTACCGAGCAGAGCCCTCGTGAACGACCGCGCCTGGGCGCCGCCCTGTCGGAGGCCCTCACGCTCTTTGATGAAAGACTCGTTCTGTCAGCGGGCGTACGCGTGGATTGGACACAGGGCTTCGGTGTTCAGGGCCTGCCTTCTTTTGGCGTTGTGGTCTCGCCCTTTCCCTGGGTCCGCATTCGAGCCCAAGCCGGCCGCGCCTACCGCGCCCCGAATTTCGATGAACTCTTTCACCCCGACGAAGGCTTCATCCGGGGAAACGCGGACCTGCTGCCCGAAGACGCATGGAATTTCGGCGCCGGACTCGAAGTCCGTTTCGCCCGAATTGGCATCCTCTCCAAAATCGATTTGCGCGCGGGTTGGTTTCGTCGAGAAATCGATGAATCGATCCTATGGGTTCTCGTGAACGCGGATACGATTGCTCCTATCAACACAGGCAGCGCCACGACCGATGGATTCGAGCTTTCTGCCGCATTCAATCTGATCCGCCTCCTTCGCATCTCGGCCAATCACACCGAGACTCAATCGCGTAGGGACCTAACAGGCAAGCGGCTCTCGGGACAGCCGAGTCATGAAACCTCAGCGCGAGTTCAACTCGGACACCAAGAGGCGTGGAAGCTCATCGGAGAGGTACAACGCGTGGGCGTCATCTTCGTCGACGAAGGGGGAGGTCGACGATTGCCCGCGCGCACAATCTGGAATGCAAGCGCCGCTGTCAATCTGGCCGAAATGCCCTGGCTTCCCTTCAAGGGCGTCCCCACGGACCTATGGCTATTCGTCGAAATCGACAATATCACCGACAAAGCGGTTCGTGATGTCCGCTCGTTTCCGCAACCCGGGCGACATCTAACCGGCGGGCTGGAGGTCGTCTGGTGACGATTCTACCGCCTTCGCTCATCACTCCATGGCTGAAACGCGGCGCGATGACCGCCCTTGTCTGCATCTCGATCGGCTGCGAAGGAAGCGGCACGAACGGCGATGGACTCATCATCGAGAACGCGCCTATCTCAGAAAAATGCACGCCTATCGCCGGATTCTTCCCCTCTGGTCTGGATGTCCTGTCTCTCGGCTCGAACAAGGCGGTGGTGGTGCAGACCAGCCCGCCCGGAATCGTCGTCTATGACATCGAGAGCGAACGCCCGCGCCCACTCCTCTTCAGCAATATCGGAACCGACAGCGACCTCGATGGTCGGGATGACGATGTGGCGATCGCACCCATCATCGGTTTCCCCCTCGAGCCGGTGATGGGCGAGATCCAGGTCTTGAGTGACGATCTCGCGCTGGTCAGCACGAGCAATTACGAACAAGTCCTCACCTACAATCCCACCGATGCAACGAAAGTCGGCATCTTTGTCGACGTCCCCGCCTCCATTCCCGTCGACCTCTACCCACTGCTTCCGCCGCCGGGAACCGGGGAACTCCGAACCGCTGTCTCCACTCTGGCTTGTATCTTCCCCCCGACACCCATCGACTCCATGGGCAATGCCATTGTTCCGAATCCATTTTGCGATGCGCTGATTCCCTCGTATCTCACAACACTCACGGCAGGCAAGGCAGTCGCCGGCGGGCGCCTCTTCGTCGCAATGTCGAACCTCAATTTCAGCGGCAGCGGCTTTCTACCAGGAACGATCCTGGTCTACGACTGGATTGATCTCGGCGGAACGATCACTGTCCGGCCTAACACCGAGACGCCCGTCCTCTATACCACGGGATTCAATCCAACCGGAGTCGTTCAGATCGAAACTCCGGGGGCTCGGGAACTCGTCCTGGTGACGGTCACAGGCGCGATCGGTGCGGGGAGTGGCGCGTCCAACATCCTGACGGAAGCGTCCATCGACGTGATCGACCCGACCATTCCGCGCATCGTCGCCCGCATACCGCTGGGACGAGCGGGGCCTTCGTTCGACAGTCCTTCGGTCGAACCCGGAGGTCGCATCGCCTGGGTCGGCTCCTCCTCCGAACGAAATCTCTTCGCCGTCGACCTTCGTGCCCTCGACAACCCCGCGCTCTACACTGGCATCGGCCCGCCGGTGATCCTGGATGGGTTGAGTGTTGGATTCGAGGATGCACGCATCTTTGCCGAGAGAAATGCTTTCGAATTGCCGGATCGCATCGATGGTCCGCCAGCCCGAGACTGCATGGGGTTTACCCACGTCGCGGTGAATGCCAGCGGGAGTCAGATCGTTGCCAGCGATTTTTGCGATGGGACGTTCACGCGTATCCGCGCGGATCTGACTGGGTCTCCGCCCATCCCGTACCCATCGAATCGCTTTGAAGTCGCCGGACAATCCACCCCTTTTGCACCCAACGATGCACTCGGCCTACTGCGCTCACCCAGTCTGATTGCCGTTCGCCCGGGCATTCCCGGACTCGACTATTCGGGGCCCGACGTCCTGATTGTCGCCGGCCAACCCGAAGCACAGATTTGCGCACTCCGAGTCGAGTCTCTCTAGGAATTCAAGTCGCCACCCGACTGCTATAGAATGGGTCGGCGGCCAGAAGAGGCCGAAGGAAAGCCACTTGCCGATTTCAATGATTGTTCTCACGGCCAGCCTCACCATCCTCCAGAGGGATCTAGTGTTCGCCTCCGATGTGCCCTGCACATCGGACGAGTCGGCCCTTCGATGACGCAGGCATGGACGGGCGGTCAATACAGCCTCTTCCGCACCGTATTTGGCGGCTACCTGTTCCTCCACTTTGTTCAGCTGGCATCCTACGGTGCCGAACGATTTCCCCATGTCGGCGCACTCGCCGATCCCGCGACGAGCCCCTTCTATCCCATTTTCCCTAACCCCCTCTTTCTCTGCGACACCCCCGCAGTCGTTCTAGGTCTGATTGCACTCGGCATATTCGCGAGCCTGGCTTTCGCGCTGGGTTTCCGAGATCGAATTGCCGCCCTCGTCGTCTGGCTTGTCTGGGCGTGCTTGTTTACGCGGGATCCACTGATCTCGAATCATGGCACTCCGTTCGTGGCTTGGCTTCTGCTCGCCCATGCTGCGATTCCCGCACTTCCCTATGGCAGCTGGGATGCGCGTGGAAGAAATGATCCAAATTCGGACTGGACGATGCCTAACAGCATCTATGTAATCGCCTGGATTCTCATGGGGGTCGGGTACACCTATAGCGGCGCGACCAAGCTCCTCAGCCCCTCATGGCTGGAGGGCACCGCCCTTTTCGACTTGCTGAACAGTCCACTCGCTCGGCCGACTTTGCTGCGAGAAGCGATGCTGTCCATGCCGGAATCCGGGGGCGCCATCGTGACCTGGGGCGCCCTGGGAGTGCAGCTTCTCTTTGCGCCGCTGGCGCTCATCCGTCGACTACGGCCCTGGCTATGGCTCACTCTATTGGTCATGCAATTCGCGTTGGTGGCTTTGGTCGACTTCCCAGACCTTTCGGCGGGCATGATCTTCGTCCACTTCTTCACCTTCAATCCTGCCTGGATCGCGCCCCGCGTTCCGACCAGCACACTCGATGATCATTCCGATGCCGTAGCGATGGGTCCGACCATCGTCTTCTATGACGGCGCGTGCGGACTTTGCCATCGAACCGTGCGTTTCCTGCTCGCCGAAGACTCGGACGGACGGCGTTTTCGATTTGCTCCCCTCGACAGCGATCTCTTCATAGAAACCTGTGCCGTAGAGGGAAGCGGATTCGAGGACGGAACCACGATCCCCGACAGCGTTCTCGTGCACCGCCCGGGTCGTCCACTACTCGTCCGCACCGAAGGCGTCCTCGAACTCGGTCATCAACTCGGAGGCTTGTGGCGGATCGGAGCCACAATCGCGGGCTGGCTACCGCTCCCCTTACTCAATGCCGGCTATGATTTCATTGCGCGGGTTCGACATCGTTTGTTTACACGTCCCGAAGATTCATGTCCCCTACTACCGCCCGATCTTCGAGACCGATTCAGTCCTTGATTCCGGACAATTCAAATCCGAACACGCGCATCCCCGACATCCTTGGTCATCCGATCTTCCATGGACTGAGAGAACATTTATTGAAGCCACTCAGCCACTCGTTCCATAGGGACAGGCTCGACCTCTCTATGGGCGATTCAAAAGCATCTACACATGACGTGAGCTCATGTGAGACAAGGAACCTGCAAGCGCCCACGCCAAAGCGCTAAGCTCCGCGCATGGACATTACCGATCTCTACGCACACGAAGGTCAGACCGATCCGGTCATTTCATTCGAGTTTTTTCCGCCGAAGACAGACGTTGGCTATCGCTCGCTCTTCCGAACGATCGAGGAGCTGAAGGGACTCTCGCCGGGATTCGTTTCGGTCACTATGGGTGCTGGCGGAAGCACGCGTGCGAAGACTGTTGACCTCACGATCGAAATCACTCGAGATCTTGGACTCGAAACCATGTGCCATCTCCCGTGCACCGGTTTTCGGCCGCATGAGGTCGGCAAGATTCTCGACCAACTCGCCGAGGGAGGCGTTTTGAATGTGCTCGCTCTACGCGGTGATCCGCCCCGGGACGATCCCGACTTCGAGCCCCCGTCCGATGGCTTCAAATTCGCCAATGAACTCGTCGAGTACATCGCTGATCGCGGTGTCTTTTCAATCGGCGCCGCTTGTGACCCTGAAGTTCATCCCGAAGCGCCGGATGCGGCAGCCGATCTCATCAATTTGAAACGAAAGGTCGACAGCGGAACGGATTTTCTCGTGAGTCAGCTCTTTCTCGACAACAGTAAATTCTTCAGCTTTCTCGAAGATGCTCGCGGCGCAGGCATTCATGTCCCGATCATTCCCGGCATCATGCCGATCGCAACTGTCGCCGGCATTCGTCGCATGACTGCCATGAACCGCACGATCATCCCGGCGGAGCTCGAGGCGGAACTACAACGCGTCGATGGAGACGACGCGGCGACGTATGAACTCGGCGTTCGCTGGGCGACCATGCAATGTCGCGAACTGCTCGATCGCGGGGCGAAGGGAATTCATTTCTATACGCTCAATCGTTCGCCGGCTACACGCGACATCACTCAGAGCCTTTTCAGCTGATGGCGAAAGCGGCCACTCCACTTCGGATCGCCGTCCTACTCTCCGGTGGCGGAACGAGTCTCGAGAATCTTTTTGCGGCAATCGAGTCGGGCTTGCCAGCAGAAGTCGTCTGTGTGCTTTCCTCGAAGAAGACTGCATTCGGCTTGCAGCGCGCGGAGAATCATGGCGTTCCAGGAATCGCCATCCCCCGGCGCGGATATTCCGATGTCAGGTCCTTCAACGATGCCCTGCACTGCGAACTCGATCGCCATGAATTCGATCTCATCTGCCTGCTCGGCTTTCTCTCCCCATTCGAGCTTCGAGGTCGCTACGCCGGGCGAACGCTCAACGTCCACCCAGCCCTCATCCCAGCCTTTTGTGGCAAGGGTTTCTACGGCCATCATGTCCATGAAGCTGTTCTAGCGGCCGGCGTGAAACTGACCGGTGCCACGATTCATTTTGCGAGCGATGACTACGACGAAGGGCCGATTCTCTTGCAGGGAAGTGTTCCGGTCGAAGAAGACGATGATGTCGAACGGCTCGCGGCCCGCGTCCAGGCGCTCGAAAGAAAGCTGCTTCCCGCGGCAATCCGCCTCATCGCAGAACAACGCGTCGTCATTGAGGATGGGCGAGTTCGAATTTTAGCCGCGCGAAACGACTGACTTGCGATTGGAATTCTCGAACGCTTCGATGAATTCGAAACAACACTACATTCCGACGCGTCCTCTGTTGCTGCTGGATCGAATCACAGCTCGAAAAAACGCAGCTATTCGGCAACCCATGGCCAATCGGTTTCGATCCGCGATGCATTCGAATCGAAACGAATTCGGCGCTTCATGTTTCTTGGCGAAGCGCCGCATCGTCAATCCATTCGAGTTCGAATGCATGCACCAACCCTTCTGAAACCTCGAGAAACTCTGACCGAGCTAAAGACCTGGCGGGTGCAATTGCTACTGTCTGAGCCGACCGAATGCCCCACGAGTTGCGATGCTCTCGGGTCTCGATCAGGGAGAAACGATGACGCGCGGCGTGGCCTTGGCACTGACAGTACTGACGGGTTTCAGTGGACTTGTGTACGAAGTGGCTTGGGAGAAGTATCTCGGGACACTCCTCGGATCACATAGTGAGGCCACTGCGGCAGTATTGGGAATCTTCCTGGGTGGCCTATCGGTTGGCTATTCGATTTTTGGTCGCATAACACGAATCTGGATCGCCTCAGGACGCGGCCCCCGACTGCTCGTACTCTACGGCGTGGTTGAAGCCAGCATCGGCGTCTACGTCATCCTCTTCCCGACACTCTTCGCAGGCATGCTCAAGGTTTCTTCGGTGCTACCCGGACTGGGTGGTGTGAGCTTCGCGGTCGATGTCCTCTTGTCGGCCTTATTGATCGGCCCACCCGCGATTCTGATGGGTGGAACGATTCCGATTCTGACTCAGGCGCTCTCACGCAATTCCGCGGATGCCACTCGCTTCCACGCGTTAATCTACGCGCTCAACACCGCCGGGGCCTTCGTAGGCGCCCTTGCAGCCGGCTTCATACTCATTCCCCAATTAGGCCTGGTCCGAGTGATGACGATGATGGGCGTCATCAATCTCTCCGCTGGGCTGGGTTTTGGATTGCTCGGCCTGATCCGCACTGCCGGACCTGCGAGTGTTGCGATCGAGGGGCCGAAGGAAGTCGATGGCTTCGCGAGGTATGCGGGCGCCGCACTGCTCGTCGGATTCTCGATGATGAGCCTCCAGACCATCCTGATTCGCATCGGCGGACTCTCGATCGGTGCGTCTCAATTCACATTTTCCATGGTCGTTGCCGTCTTCGTCTTATGCATCGCGCTCGGCAGTTTTGCGGTCTCGGCCATGCCGCGGATTCCACGAGCCGCCTTAGTCATCAATCAATGGCTCCTCGTCGCCGTTCTCTTCATTCTATATTTCCTGATCCCCTATGCGCCCTACGCATCCCATGTGTTGCGAACCCTGTTTCGCGACATCGATCAGGCCTTCTACGCCTATTACTTCGCGGTCTTCCTTTCTTTGCTGGTCTTGATCGGACCCGCTGTCATTCTTTCTGGGGCCACACTTCCCTTGCTCTTCGATCATCTGAGACGACAGGTCGATGATCTCGGTGAAGTGGCGGGTCGCCTATACAGCTGGAACACGATGGGTTCACTGCTGGGCGCTCTTCTCGGTGGATACGCTCTACTGCTCTGGCTCGATCTGCATCAAGTCTTTCGCGTCGCGCTGGCTGCGCAGATCGCGGCGGCCTTTATCCTGACTTCGCGACTGGGGCCACGGTCGCGAATGATCTCTGGGGGCCTGCTGACCGCTGCTGCAATCGGCTTCGTCGCCCTCGGAGATTGGGACCCCCGTTCTTTTGTACACGGAAGCTTTCGTTCCCGCGCACCGACGCTGCTCAGTTATGCGGGCCGAGACGCATTCCTCGAGCCCAAACGCGAAGCCGCCGACATCGTCTTCTATCGCGATGATCCGATCTCTTCCGTCGCCGTCATGCAGCAAGGACCCATCGACGGACAGATCTCACGCAGCATCGTCAATAACGGAAAATCCGACGGCAACACGAGTGCCGACTACGCGACCATGGCCCTCGCTGCAATCCTACCGGCGATGCTCGCGGATCAAGTGGAGAGCGGCTTCGTGATCGGCTTCGGAACTGGCATCACCGTGGGTGAATTGATCGCATTGCCCAGCGTCAAGCGAGTCGTGGTGAGCGAGATTTCACCAGCCGTCGTCGATGCCGCACCGCTCTTTGATTTCGCCAATCAATCGGTGACGCAGAACGCGAAGGTCGAAATGATTCGTACCGATGCCTATCGTGCGATGTTAGGCAGCAAGGAAACCTTCGATGTCATCGTTTCGGAGCCCAGCAATCCCTGGGTTCAAGGCGTCGAGATGCTCTTCTCGAAGGAATTCCTGATCGCGGCACGAGATCGATTGAGCCCGGGCGGCGTCTATGCCCAGTGGTACCACCAATATGAAACCGATTCGGCGTCAGTCGAACTCGTACTGCGAACCTATGCAGCCGTATTCGACAGAGTTTCGGTCTGGTATGGATTGGGTCCCGACCTCATCATCCTGGGCTTTCAGGATGACGCTCATCCCCTCGACATTGGGCGTCTCCGACGGCGAGCGGCGAGCCCTGCTTTTCAGTCCGCGCTCGTGCGCTCCGGCATCAATAGCTTCACGGAGCTTCTCAGTCACGAACTCCTACCCCTTGGCGTCATCCATTCCGCCGAGCTGGAGGGACCCATTCATTCGCTGTACGAGCCAATCCTCGGCTACCGCGCGGCCCGTGCCTTCTTCCGAGGCGAACGGGCGTCCTTACCCTTCACCGGATTTGGCCGGAGCGCACAGCTGGGAAGGCAAAATGCTTTATTGCATCAACCCGGACAGAATCTACGAGCCGAAGACCTCTTCGAGGGCTTGTGTGGACAGCGCCAATCGGATTGCGTCGCGCTCCTCGGTCGCTGGGAGCGGGCTCGGCCCGATGCCCCGGCTCATCCCCGATTTGTTCGAGACGCAAACCGACAACTGCGCGCCTACGGTGGCGGGGTCACAATGGAACTCGTTCGCTCGGTCTCACGACTCTTCCATTTTCAGGATGAAGTCGTTTCGGAGAAAGAGCCGGTTCCACTCGCCGCGGCGCGACGAGCATCCAGGCATTATGTGCTCTTCTACTCGCATGCTGTGCCCTTCTCTCCCCAGGCGCTCATCGATCTCTGGGAGCGCTGCCAGGAACAGCCGGAGCAACAAGGCGCCTGCGACGCAGGCCTCACCGAAGCAATCGAAATCGTTCGCCACGGGCTAGGAGAGCTTTCGAGCTGAGCCCTTCCAGTCTTCTTCTAATAACGACTTGACAGGAGCGAATAAAAGACGAAAGTAGGGCGATGCCCCCTGCGCCCCCCGACTCCCCAGTCGGACGGGTAAGTGCTCCCGAGGGCGCCGCTCGTCGAATTCGAACGCCTCGCCGCTCCCAGCAGTCGGGTCGACCAGGCCTCTTGGCTATTTCGGAAACCGATTCACCAGAAGACGGTTCGGAAAACAGGTCGGAGAAAAAATCGAAGGCGAGCAGCGCACTCGAGACTCTGCTCGTCGATCTCGGTTCTCAGATTCATCGCGGTGACTCCCTCCTCTCGCAAGGAGAGCCCCAGGGAAAGTCGGCGGGAGCCGCGGCGACTCATCGCCATTGTCCGACGGGCCTCGAGATGCTCGATGCGCGCCTGGGCGGCGGATTTCCCATCGGCCGCCTGAGCGAAATTTGCGGTGCGCCCTCCTCCGGCCGAACCTCGCTCGCCCTCACCCTCTTGGCCGAGACCTTGAATCGCGGCGTACTCGCCGCCTGGATCGATCTGGCCGATGCCTTCGATCCCGCCTCCTCCAATTTGGCGAGCAGCGACCTCGAACGCTTGCTCTGGGTCCGCGCTCGCTCCGCAGATGAAGCCCTACGCAGCTGCGAACGGCTTCTCCAGACAGAAGGCTTCGAGCTGATCATCCTCGATCTAGCCATCCCCCCAACGCTCTCAAGAGCTTCGGTCCGTTCAACCTATCGCTCGGCAATTCGCGATACGAGCTGGCTTCGACTCGCACGCAAAGCGTCAGGAACACGTACTGCTCTGGTCGCGATCTCGAATTCGACACTCACGGGTTCCCGAGCCGAGTTGATTCTCGAAATGAAGCCCCTCGCCGCGCGTTTTGTTGGACCACCCAATCTACTCGATACCCTCGAAACGACGGCTGTCTTACAGCGCCATCGCAGTCGGCCGATCGGTCACGAGATCCCACTCCGGGTTCACGCTGACGACAACCACTCCAATTCCGAAACCACTTCAGGCTCCATACTTCATTCCGCCACCGCGCCCGTTCATTCCACCTCCACCACCGCTTCCCATCACGGCGATCGTTAGTCGTGCGGATCGCATGTCTACTCGTTCCCGACTTGCCCCTACATGCAGAGCTTCGGGCCAGCCCCGAGCTGCAGGGTTTCCCGCTCGCCATTACGAACGGTCCCGGCTCTCGTGCCGAGATCCTCTCCATTTCCCACGAGGCCTTCTCCCAGGGAGTTCGAGTCGGTCAGACTCTGCCTCAGGCACGAACGGTCTGTCCCCGAATCGAAGCTCGCACCGCCTCTCCCGTTCTCATGAAGGCCGCTCGCGAGGCCATGCTCGATGTTGGGCTCTCCATGGCGCCTCGCGCAGAACTCGCCGAACCAAGCTCAGGCCTTTTTCTCTCTGAAGGCGCGGTCTATGTCGATGCCAGCGGAACCCAGGCTCTCTACGGAAGCGAGGGCACCCTTGCTTCAATCCTTCATGCCCGCGCCGAGCGCGCAGGAATTAGGGGAGTCGTCGCCATCGCTTCGTCACGCAGCATGACTCGACTCGTCGCTCGCCATCTCGCCCACGGACTTCATTCCGCCACCGCGCCCACCGAGATTCTCTCGCCCGAAGCTGAACTCGCTTTTTTGGCACCCCTGCCCATCGATCTACTCGATCCAGATGACCGGACCGCACAAGCCCTAACCCGCTTCGGGATTCACTGTATTCAAGACCTGCTTCGCCTCTCCCGACGTGATCTCGCGGCGCGACTCGGCCCCGGACTTCTCTCACTCGTTGCAAAAGCGCGTGGAGAAGAAAGCGAACTGCCTTTGGCCGAACCACGGATCACATCGCTCGAAGAGGCCATCGATCTCGAAGCCCCGATCGGAAATCTCGAACCCCTCGCCTTCATATGCCGGGGACTTCTTTCGAGACTCATCGAACGCCTGACCTTACGAGCGTTAGGCTGCATCGAATTGCGTTTGGCATTGCAGCTCGAAAATGGCGCGCTGGAAAGCCGTCGGATTGGAGTCGCGAGTCCCAGCCAAGACGAACGCGTGCTCCTTCGCCTCTTGCGCCTGGCCGTGGAATCCAAGCCGCCGCCCGCTGCCATCGACCGCGTGACGCTCATCTGCGAAGGGGTGGCGCTACGCCTCGAACAGCTCGACCTCTTCCTGCCTCGCGGTCCGAGCGCAAACGAACTCGATCAAACCCTGGCTGAGCTCAGTGCGATCTGTGGCGCGGAGCGGGTGGGTTCTCCCGAAGTGGTCGATGATCATCGGCCCGACGCCTTCGCCCTGAAACCCTTTGCCAAAAGAAAGCCTCGTTCTAAAACTCAAACGAGGAGCCATCAAGCGCCACCTTCCCCTCGGCGCGGACTACACCTAGCGCTGCGCGCGCTCAGGCCACCCCTGCGAGCAGAAGTTCGCCTTGAGCGAGGTCGCCCGGTCTTCGCTCGAAGCACCATGAGTCAGGGAAGAATCCTTGAATCGGCTGGGCCCTGGCGAACCACTGGGCATTGGTGGTCAAAGGCTTCACATTTCGCGACGGACCATTACGATGTCCAGATGAGCGACGGAAATATTTTGCGACTTTGTTTTGATTGGCGCATGAAGCGATGGGTGATCGATGGCCTCTATGACTAGAGCAGCGTAAAATTAGAAGCCGCCATACCATCGCCTTTCTTCGCGGCTTCCTCGATCGACCCAAAGAAGTCGTCTCAAGCATCCCGAAGGTGTTGTTTCATGTCCCACCCTTCTGCCTCCGCGTCTTCCCCTATTCGGCTCGGGATCGTGATTCTTCCGGAGGATCGCTGGTCCGTGATGCAAGAGCGATGGGTGGCTGCCGAGGAATACGGATTCGGTCATGCGTGGACCTATGACCACCTCACATGGCAGATGTTTCGGGACAAGCCCTGGTTTGGTGCGATTCCGACATTGACCGCGGCGGCCATGGTCACGAGTCAGATTCGCCTCGGAACGCTGGTCGCTTCACCCAATTTCAGGCATCCAGTGCCCTTCGCGAAAGAGTCGATGACCCTCGATGACGTGTCCCTCGGACGCCTTGTATTGGGGATCGGAGCGGGGGGCGATGGTTGGGACGCGACAGCGCTGGGTCTGTCGATCTGGTCGCCGGCTGAGCGGGCCGATCGTTTTGCGGAGTTCGTCCGTCTGCTCGATCGACTCCTGCGAGAATCCGAGACCTCACATAGCGGCGAATTTTATTCCGCCGATGGGGCGCGAGCGCTTCCCGGATCCGTCCAGCAGCCACGCATTCCCTTCGCGATCGCAGCCAACGGCCCGCGTGGAATGCGGTTGGCTATTGAAATCGGTGAAACCTGGGTGACGACCGATGATCGCGGCTCTGAAAGCGACGACATCGCGCGACTCGATGATCTCTGCGACAAGGCCGGTCGCAGCCCCGAAAGCCTCAGCCGTCTCGTACTAACCGGTTTTTCGAATTCCCCGCTTCGTTCGATCTCAGAGTTCGAGGACGTCGCTGGACGTTATGCCGAGGCCGGCTTCACCGACATGGTCATCCATTGGCCACGGGAGACCGGTCCTTTCGAGGGGAGCCGTGAGGTTCTGGAACGAATCGCTAGCGAATACCTTGGATGAACTGGAATGACGCTCTCGGATGACGATCGCATTTGACAAACCGATACGACGAGTTCAAAAAAACATCAGCGGGTAGATCTTGATCGATCAGGCACAGGTCCCAACAAAGCCTGCGTCCGCGGACATCACTCTTCCGCGGAATCAGATTCCGGTTCCGGCCCATGGGTATCGCGACTGCCCTTCTTCCATTGCCCGGACAACGTCGCATGCCGGGCGTCTCCCTGACTTGCGCGTTTCACGACATCATCGCCAAAGCGGTCCGCGAGTTGGTCGAGTGCACGATTCAAACGGCGCCGGCGAGGCGGCGCGACGGCGGCCTTCCCGCTGCCCTCCTCCGCAAACAAAGCGAGCTGCCGGGAGTTTCCCTTTTCATCGACCAGTCCGCTGACACCAACGCCCAGCAGACGAACAGGCTCGGCCAATGCATCAGTCAGCAACGAACGGGCCGAGCGCGCCACGATGTCGCCGTCATCGGTTGGCTCGATGAGCGTGATCTGACGAGTCCTGGCCGGATAGCCTCGCGGGCCTTCTTTCACCCGACGTCCGATTCGCCATTTCAAGACAACGGTCTTCGCCAAGAGCCCCTGCCTCCGCAATCGGCGGGCGACGGATTCTGCATGGGTCAAGATCGTGGCCTCGAGTACAGCTCGGTCCTGTACGTCACGCGGAAATGTATTCTCCTCGGAGATGGAAACGGCTTCGCGATGAGGTTCGACCTCGCGAAGATCAACGCCTTGCGCGAGCCGACCGATGCCCTCACCCCAGTCGCCAAGCTCCCTCCGCAACTCGCCGGGGGTTGCTCGCGCCAGGTCACCAATCGTGTAATACCCGAGCCCTTCGAGCTTTTCTCCTGCGACCGGCCCGACACCCCAGATCTTGCGAATCGGAAGTGGATCGAGAAAGGCGCGAACACCATCCGCGGGGACCTCGACGAGACCATCCGGTTTAGCCGCACCGCTCGCGATCTTGGCCACCATCTTGATGGGCCCAATGCCGACGGAAACCGGCAAACTGGTTTCGAGCCGGACCTGACGTCTCAACTCTTCTCCGATCTCTCGCGGCGGACCCAGAAGACGTTCACTTCCAGTCAGATCGAGAAACGCCTCGTCCAAGGAGAGGCCTTCCACGAGCGGAGAGAACTCTCGGAAGACATCGAAAATTCGCCGTGACTCTCTTGCATAACGTGCCATGTCGCCGGGAACGAAAATCACGTCTGGGCAGCGCTTCTTGGCTTCGACGCTGGACATCGCGGAGAAGATGCCGAAGGTCCTTGCCTCGTAACTCGCGGCGGCGACGACGCCACGTGTCCCCGACCCGCCGACGACAACAGGCCGCCCCCGGAGTTCGGGTCGATCTCTTTGCTCGACCGAAGCGTAAAACGCGTCCATGTCCGCATGCAGAACACAGCGTGCATACTCTCTCGAAGATTCCACGAGATCAGCCCTCTAGGCGGGTCGCCGCCTGCAGTCGGACGAGCATTTCTTTGGCATCCGAGGCCGCTCGCATTCCCGCCGTCACGCGGCCTTCGAGATCAGGGGTCGTGAGAGCCTCAGTCGCAAAGCTGATCCGGGGTGTCCGCTCCGATCGCCCCTCAAAGCGCTCTCTTCGCGCGAGCGCACCACGGCCTTGCACCGAAATGATTTCATCCAGACGTTCGATCCGAGAAGAACCCTCTGGCAAGGCACCGAGTGGCGAACCGCGAAAGGTCGAATCGAATTTGTAGATCAAGACCTGATCGGAATCGTCCCAATGATGATCCACGGCTTCATGTTCCAGCGAAATCCGCGCCCAGAACGGATCCGATGTGTAGGGCCTGAACTTCGGGCCTAACATTCGAATATCGCGCATATCCGGCAGCTCACCGGGTACGAAGGTCACGCCGGACAACCCCCGCAAGAGCCATGCCTGCTCACTAATTTGGCGATACATGACGATTTGCCGACGCGCACGCATGGACTCGAAATATCCACGCTCGATCGGCGTCAGCTTGGGGACGACACGAAGAACCTCGCTGGGTGGAAGTGCAAGAACGACACCGTCCGCGAGTGCGATGCCCTCTCGCCCGCCACTCTCATAACGAATTCGAACGCCCTCGCCTGTTGCCTCGAGGTCGACGGCGCGACAACCAAGCCGAACGCGCAGGGGCTCGGCCAGCGCCGTCACGAGCCCGGCCAACCCTCCTTCGAGGGGCACCGACTTGCCGGCACCCGCCAGCAAACGACATAACATCGGGACTACGATCGATGCGGACTCCGCAGATAGATCAACGCCGGTTCGCGCGAGCAAAGCGGGTGCGAGACGTGTCGTACACCAGCGTGTCCCGAAGGCGCGAATCGAAGCACGCGCCCACGAAACATCATCCAACGCGCGAACGGACTCCGGCGTCTGCGGACTCGATCGGCGCAGCGAATCCCAGAGCGCGCGTGCCACGACCCGTCGATCGCGAAATCGCGGCGGTCGGCGAAAGACGGCGTCTATCGGTCGATCCATGCGCGGAGAGAGTCGGGGAAAAAGAAACTCGAGGGGACGCAGCGGCGGCGGGCGATGCAGGCGGCCCCCGAGAACCAGCGCATGTGCGCGCTTGATCTTGGAGTTCGTAACGGATTCAAGGCCCAAACTGGCCACCAAAGAACGTAGATTCGCATCGCCCCAACCGACCTCGCCGACACCACGGGGAAGCAGCCCATGCTCTGTTTCGATTGGACGGAGACGGCCTCCGACCGCCAACTCGGCTTCGATGATCTCGACATCATGACCGGCCTTCTGCAGCCTTGCGCTGCAAACCAGGCCCGCCAGGCCACCACCCACGACGATGATAGATGCCACTTAGACGACCCTCCGTCCCGCGGCTCGGCCAGTGGCCTTGGACCCACTCACTTGATTGCCACCCATTTCATCGAGGATGCGTAAAAGCGCTTTCGATGCAAAGGGCTTTCGCAGAAATCCCCCACCAATTCGATTCAGGATTTCTTCAAGCGACGGAGAAAGAACATCGCCGCTGGTCAGGATGACATCCAAGCCGGGTTTTTGTTCGAGCAATTCCGGCAAGAGATCTTCGGCTCCAGCGTCGGGCGGGTGCATCACATCGATGAATGCCAAATCAATCTCGGCTGCGTGTTCGCGAAACAGCGCCCGTGCCTCCGTCCCGTCCTTGGCAGCCCATACCTGGTAGCCCGCACGCTCGAGCAGCCGAACCATGAGCCGCAACAGCGGCTCTTCGTCGTCGACGATCAGAACGCTTCTCGGAGCGCTCTCGGGGGCGCTTTGATGGACGGTGTCAGTTGGGTTCATAGACGGCTCGGGGGGAGAGAATGAAGCAAGTATGGGATTGAAAAAAGACGAAAGTAGGACGAAAATATAGCATGGTCACCCCCCAAGACTTTGTCCAACTGCGCTCGCGCAGCGCATTCTCCTTCCTCGAAGCCTGCAGCAACCCTGAAGACCTCGTCGAAGCGGCCGTCGCCCTGGGTCATTCGAGCCTCGCGATGGCCGATCGCGATGGCGTGAGCGGTGCGCCTCGCTTCCATCGTGCTGCCCGGTCCGCTGGCCTTCGCCCCTTGATGGGCGCCGAGATCGTCGTTGCCGATCGATTGGACTCCGATGCTTCTTCCCCCCCCGCGCATGATCGACTCCTCTTGTTAGTCGAATCGCCTGAGGGCTGGCGGCGCCTATGTCGCCTGCTCACACTGGCTCATTCCCGGCGTGACAAGATGCTCGAAGCGCGCGATCCCCGTGCGCGCGGTCGGATTCGCGTGGAATGGAAAGAACTCGAAGCCTCCGCGGGGCATTGGAGTGTTCTCTTGCGGGGTGATGAACATCTTCGCCCGGCACTGCTTGACCGCGCCCGTCAGGTCTTTGGCAATCGGCTCTCGGTCGATGTCTCACGCCTACTCGATCGTCGCGGCGAACGTGTCACCCGTCGCGCGGCCGCCATGGCGACTGCACATCGGGTGCAGGTCGTCGCGACTGGAGATGTGCGCTGTGCAACGCCACAGGATCGACGACTACTCGATGCACTGATCTGCCTACGAGAACGCAAGACTCTCGAAACGGCGGGACGCCATCTCCCGCCCAATGGCGAAGGACATCTCCATTCCCGAGAAGAGATCGTTCGCCGTTTCGCCGACCAACCCGAATGGGTCCTGGCGACGCGTGCCATCGCGGAGCGCTGCGAATTCACCCTTGAAGAACTCGACTACCGCTTCCCCGAATATCCGCTTCGCCCAGGCGAAACCCAGATGAGCCGACTGCGAGAATTCACCCGAATCGGCGCTCGGGAGCGCTATGGCGCCCGCCCCGACCCGCGCGTCGCCAAGCAACTTGCCCATGAGCTCCGCATCATCGAAAACCTCGATCTCTCTGGCTATTTCCTGATCGTGGAAGACATCGCCCGTTATGCGCGCGACCAGAAGATCTTGTGCCAGGGTCGTGGGTCCGCGGCCAACAGCGCCGTTTGTTATGCGCTCGGAATCACAGCCGTCGATCCCGTCCGAATGGAGCTTCTTTTCGAACGCTTCCTCTCTGAAGAGCGAGGCGAATGGCCCGACATCGACATCGACCTGCCATCTGGGGATCAGCGCGAGAAAGTCATTCAATACGTCTTTTCGAAATACGGCCAATCGGGATCGGCGATGACCGCAAACGTCATTACCTATCGAATCAAGATGGCGGTCCGCGAAATGGGCAAGGTGCTCGGCATGGATCCCGAAGCAATCGGGCGGCTATCGAAGCTCGTAGGACGACTCGATTTTCCCGTCGCTCATCGGCTCTCCGCTTCGAACCGAGTCCAGAAAGAATCACAGAACGAGGCTAACGCCGCTCTCGAAGAGCGTCTTCGCGAAGCCAGGCTCGATCCAACCTCTCCCGACGTCCGCCATTGGATGGATCTCGTCGGTGCCGTCCAGGGACTTCCACGCCACCTCGGCCAACACAGCGGCGGCATCGTCATAGCCGCTGGCCGCCTCGATGAAGTCGTCCCGATCGAACCCGCCAGCATGGCCAATCGGCGTATCGTCCAGTGGGACAAAGACGACTGCGCAGATCTCGGCATCATCAAGATCGACCTATTGGGCCTTGGCATGCTCTGCGCCTTGGAAGAAACAATTCCGCTCATCAAGCGTCATGAAGGCAAGCAGGTCGATCTGGCCAAGCTGCCCGTCGACGACCCCAAGACCTATGCCATGATGCGCCGTGCCGACACGATCGGGGTTTTCCAGATCGAAAGCCGCGCGCAGATGGCGACCCTGCCCCGACTGAAACCCAAGACCTTCTACGACCTCGTCGTCGAAATCGCCATCATCCGACCCGGTCCGATCGTGGGCAAGATGGTGCATCCCTATATCAACCGTCGTGCGGGCCGAGAACCCGTCGTCTATCCCCATGAATCTCTTCGCCCGATTCTCGAGCGAACCCTCGGCGTCCCGATCTTTCAAGAGCAACTCTTGCGCATCGCGATGTCGGCGGCCGGATTCAGCGGAGGCGAAGCCGAAGAACTGCGCCGGGCGATGGGATTCAAGCGTTCCTCCGAAAGGATGATCAAGATCGAGCAGCGACTGCGCAAAGGCATGCGCGCCCAGGGCTTCTCAAAAGAAGCCGAGGACCAGATCGTTCTCCACATCACATCCTTTGCACTCTACGGCTTTCCCGAATCCCATTCCGCTTCCTTCGCTCTGATCGCCTACGCCTCGGCCTATTTAAAACAGCATCATCCCGCGGCCTTTCTCGTCGGCCTGCTCCGCGCACAACCCATGGGCTTCTACAGTCCGGCCACCCTGATCAAAGATGCGCAAAGACATGGCGTTGATGTTCGGCCCATCGATATCGTCGTATCAAACGTCCAAGCCGATCTCGAAGCCGGCTCCCAAATTCCACCGAGTAGAATCGGATCCGAAGAAGTCGGAGGAATCGGCGGAGACCCATGCCCACCCGCCGTTCGCATTGGCCTCGATTCAGTCGGCGGACTGAACCGGAAGACAGCCGAACGAATCGTTCGAGAAAGAATCCGGGAGCCCTTCAAAGATCTGGGGGATCTGGTGAGAAGAGTCGGACCAGATCGAGATGAACTCGATGCCCTAGCGGAACTCGGCGTTCTGGCGCGTTTATGGGGCAAGGAGAGTTCACATCACTCTCGTCCCAGTGCGCGTCGCAGTGCGCTCTGGCAGGTCGCTGCTCTCGAGCGCGACCGGGACTCACTCTTTGCTGGGCGCGCGATTGCGCGGCCCGCCGCTTCGCGTGGAACGACTCCTGCTCCCGCCGCGTCGCCGCTGCCGCCCATGACCGAGATCGAAGAGACCCTGGCAGACTACCGCCTCTCGGGAGTCACGACGGGCGTCCATGTCATGGCACATCTACGCAAGAGCCTCGATCGTCGCGGCGTCCTTCCCGCTGCCAAGCTTCGCGACACACCGGATGGGACGCATGTCCGAACTGCGGGACATGCGATCGTTCGACAGCGACCGGGTTCCGCCAAGGGCTTCTGCTTCGTGACACTCGAAGACGAAACCGGATTATCGAATGCCATCCTCACGCCCGACATCACCAAGCGTTTTCGGATTCCCCTGAACCAGGCCTCGCTGCTCGAAATCGCGGGACGCGTGCAGCGAGTCGATGGCGTGATTCATGTCCGAGCACGCGAGATCATCCCGCTCGACCTAACGACGACAGATCCATCACCCAAGCTACCTACTTCACATGACTATCGATGAATTTGAAAGAAGAAGGATGCGATCAGAAGCCGGCAAGTCCCTTCGGAATCGTCTATTCCGTGGCCGATCAGATGTTTGGGGAGGATGCGTTCGATCACGACTTTCAGCTGATCCGCGCGAAGCGATTTCACTTCGAGCCCAGCTTCCTTGAGCGCCAGACGCAGAGTCTCCCGCGCTTCGAGGAGGTTGAACGAAGTCAACGCCTCGAACTTCTCCGCGATCCAGTCAAATCAGACACCTTCCTCACGAACGCATCCCCGAACCTGCAGCAGCTTCGGGGTTCTCAACCGCAGTCTTCCGAGGGGAGAAGGCTGTAGATCGTCAAAATATTTCGAACAACGACGGCTCTTTGCTAAGAGACCGTTTTGGGTTTCGACCTAAGCCGCCTTCTGGGCCAGATACTCCCTCTTCCTCCGTTCCATCGTTCTTCGCTTGATCTTGGATCGTTCGCTCAGCACCGCATACTGTCGACTGAAGTAGACATCGGACGGCGTCACGTTGCCTTTGGCCTTGCAGAGCGCGCTGCCAACGAAGTCGACACAGTCCGAGAGATCGGGGGCGCGCAGATACCGAACACCCTTCGCCGGAACGCTAGTCATGCCATGACCAAGCACTTCGCTGTTTGCCGCGTCGCGAACGCCCGAGTTGTGGAAGACCAGAGCAGTGTTGGCGACGTCCGTGTCGCGCTCGACCGCATCAGTGATGTCGCTGCGAAGCTCGGCTGCGAAGAGCAAACGGGTCATGAGATGGAGAGAAACGAACGAATCAGGAATTGAGTTTTCATCCTGAACCTCACTTGGCGTGGCTCCGTCCGAGGCCCTCGTACTTTTGCATACGTCATGGGATATTTCCCCACGTCAAGAAAATCAGCCTAACATTAAGAGATGTCCACCACTGTCCACTCCCGATCGCGCCCATCGACGACAACCTCAAAGCAATCATCAATCTGAGCACCCGAAAGCGCCTTCCCCACAGGGGATCCCGGCGTGACCACGGTGATGAAACCGTCGCCGCCCGGACCTGGCAGCGCGACTCCGGCCCCGACCGGCAGCAGAAAAAGCGTGCGCTCCCCTTCCCCCTCCTCATCCTCGACGCGCACGTCGACCAACGCACCGACCCCGACGCGGTCGCTCGACCGGAAACGTCTCATTCCACCTTCGGCGAATTCGAGCAAGCGCTCCATTTCTGCAACCGCCTGCTTGCGGCGACGGCGATGTCCGCTGGCTAGCCGACTTTGAAGCGCCGCCTCCTTGGTCTCATCGCGACGACGCGAATCGCCCTCCGACGGTTCGGACTCGCCGCCGGCCTCGGCCTCTGCCCGACCAGCCGCCGCGATTCGGGCCTGATAAGTGCTCTTGAGCTCAGTGACGAAATGCTTCTTGAGATCCATCTCTACCCCCCGGCCAAATGATGCCGTCGCCGTTTTTTCGCCATCGGCCTGCAACCAACGCGTTACAATGCGCGCCCACGAATCCCTGCGCGGCAGTCAACATGCCGCACTCCAACGGAGAACAAGATGACCACCGCAACAATCTCGACGAGCAAAGGCATCATCAAGGTCGAACTCTTTACAGAGCAAGCCCCAGAGACGGCGGGGAACTTCATCAAGCTCGCCAAGGAAGGATTCTACGACAATCTCGTCTTCCATCGTGTCATCGCAGACTTCATGATCCAGGGTGGGTGCCCACAAGGAACGGGCACCGGTGGACCCGGCTACACCTTCGACGATGAAGCCAGCTCCCTGGCCATCCCCCACGACGGACCCGGCCGACTCTCCATGGCGAATGCCGGCCCCAACACCAATGGCTCGCAGTTCTTCATCACCCACCTCGCGACGCCACATCTCGACGGCAAGCATGGCGTCTTCGGTGCGGTTCTCGACGGCCAGGACGTTGTCGATTCCATCGCACAGGGCGATGCGATGGAATCCGTCAAGATCGAGGAATAGCTTCACGATCTCGAATGAGCGCGCTGCGAGGAAGGAGACTCCGTCTCTGTCCTCGACGGCGTGGCTCCTTGATCTCGGCGGCTCCAGACGAGGCGTCACGACCTAAACGTGTGCTTTGACCCGCTTTGCGACCTGACCGGCAGTGAAGCCAAAGTGTTCGGCGAGCGATGCGTAAGGTGCGGACGCACCGAAGCTCTCCATGCCGATCACCAGACCTCGGCGGCCGACGAAGCGTCGAAGCGTTTCACCTCGGCCGGCTTCGATCGCCACGATCGGCGTCCCATCGTCGGGCAGGATAGCATCCTGCGCGTCCTCGGATTGCTCGAGAAAGAGTCCAACACAAGGCATGGAGACGACGCGCGCGCGGATCCCGTCTCCCGCCAACTCGGCGGCCGCGTCGATGGCCAAGCCGACCTCGGAACCCGTCGCCAACAGGACGACTTCCGCTTTTTTCGTCGGCTCGGATACGACATGCGCCCCCTTCCAGATGTCCATTGGATCGAATCCGGAGGGACGTTCAAGCGCGGGAACGTTCTGGCGCGTCAGTGAAAGCAAGACAGGGCCCCGCGCTTCTTTCAATGCGTACGCATAGGCCATCGCCGTCTCGACTCCGTCCGCCGGTCGGAAGACCGTGAGCCCAGGCACGATGCGCAGACTATCGAGCTGTTCGACCGGTTGATGGGTCGGTCCGTCTTCACCCACGAAAATCGAATCGTGTGTAAAGACAAAGAGAGTCGGAGTCTTCATCAACGCTGCAAGACGAATCGCAGGGCGCATATAGTCGCTGAAAATCATGAACGTCCCGCAATAGGAGAGGAACGTTGCGTCGAGGCCGATTCCATTCGCGATTGCGCCCATGGCGTGTTCGCGCACACCGAAATGAATATTGCGCCCGGCAAAGGGGTCGACACCCTCACCGGCCGCTGGGCCAATGATTCCGGCATCCTTCACGATCGGCGGTGCGGCCGAGCCCGCGAGATCCGCTGACCCACCGGCCATGTAGGGAACGATCTTGCCGAGCCGCTCGAGCATCGTGCCCGAGTGCTTTCGCGTTGCCGCCGCGGCGACGTCCATGCCCTCGAGAAGTTGAGGAATCAAATCCGCAGGCATTTCTCGACCGCGCGCCCGATCCCATTTTTCGGCAAGCGAGCGGTTCGCCGTGCGCCAGGCATCAAGGCGCCCATCACTCGCGATCCGTTCGAGATGCTTGGCCTCACCGCGACTCGCGCAATACTCTCGAACATCGTCGGGCACAATCAGGTCCGGCTCGATGGGCCATCCCAACCCCTCTTTAGCGAGCCTCGTTTCCTCGGCGCCAAGGGGCCCGCCATGTGCCTTGCTCTTCCCTTCGAAGTTCGGGGCACCCCGACCGATCAGCGTCTTCAGCACGATCAATGTCGGTCGCTGCGATTCATTTCGTGCGGACTCGAGAGCGGACGAAAACCCAGACATGTCCTGTCCATCGATCGAGTCGATTACATGCCAGCCATAGGCTTCGAAACGCGCTGGGACGTTCTCGCCGAACGTTATGTCGGTTCCGCCATCGATCGTGATCTGATTGTCATCATAGATGTAGATGAGATTTCCCAGTCCGTGATGACCGGCGAAGGACGCCGCCTCGGCCGAGATGCCTTCCATGAGATCGCCATCGCCCACGAACCCGTAGACATAGTGTTGGCCGGGTCGATCGAGGTCATTGGAAGCAGCCTGATCCGATGTCACGACACCGCCGCCAAATTGTGCGCCCGTCATGCGTGCGGCCAGAGCCATTCCGACGCCATGCGCGAAGCCCTGCCCGAGCGGTCCCGTCGTGAGTTCAACCCCCGCTGTCTCACCGTATTCTGGATGGCCGGGTGTTCGCGAGCCAAGAGTTCTGAACTTTCCGAGATCGTCGAGTGTTAGGTCGAATCCGAAAAGATGAAGCAGTCCATATTGCAGCATCGAGGCATGCCCGTTCGAAAGCACGAAGCGATCGCGTAGCGGCCAATCCGGATCCCGAGGGTCGAATCGAAGATGATTGTCCCAAAGCTCGATCGCAGCCGCAGACAAGGCCATCGCGGCACCGACATGACCGATCCCTGCGCGTTCGACGGCATCCACCGCCAAGAAACGCAGGGTGTTTTCGATTCGAAGTGAGAGTTCTGGACTGGCTGCGGCGGGCATGGTGCGCGATTCCTCATGTCTCACGTAACGCATAATCACGCGGAACTTGTCTCGTGGGGGATGTCCGCGGGGTGGCGGGCCCGAGTGCATGGGAACCATACCGTGCCGACCGGCTGTGCGAAATCCATACAGTCACTTGTCGAGACCGATCGACGATGGCTTGAATAGAAACGCGCCCCAGGCCTTGGCAAGATTCTAGTCGAGCACCTGTGGCGACTCGAGTTTCATGATTCCAAGTCAGCGTGGGTCGCGTCGCAAGAATGTGCGGGCATCAAAAATAGCTCGCCAAGCTTTAGCGAGGGGGATCGACTATTCGCCGAGCCTCGCCTGTTCGCGCTTGATATAGGCTCTCCACTTCCCAGCCACGTCGCGCGTACCGTCAAATTTCGCCGCGCGTCCAAACGCAGCATCCGCCGCCTTCCATTCCTTGTCATTGGCGGCCGCGATGCCAAACAGAATATGCGCTTGGCCTTCGTCGGCGAGATCGCCCTTTTCAAAGGCCAGGTCGAGAGACGACCGCGCATCCGCCCAACGCCCGAGCTGAAGATTGACTTGGGCATGGCGAATATAAAGTGAGCCATTCTTGTGCATTTCGGCCGCATTGCCGAGAGGGTCGAGGGCAAGCGCCCATTCGCGAGATTGCAGAAGAGTGTCCGAGAAGGTCTGATAGGCCTGCTGGGTCTTCTCGATCGAACCGTCTTCGAGGCCCTGCTTCATGACGGCGGCTCCACGATGCGGCAAACCTTCGACCATGAACATTTGGGCGACACGCGTCAGATCTCTACTCTCAGTGACGTAGCCTTCGTTCTTGGCTAGAAGCTGGACCGCGAGGCTCTTCGCCATGTTGTCTTGTTGAGCATAGATCGCGGCCATCTGGGACCAGTAGACCCTCTTCGGGTATCGCAGAATGATGTCGTCGAGGAGCGCGAGCGCCTCATCATACTCGGAGCGCTCGAGATACAGCGAAAGCAAGAGCCTGTACCAGGGCTCCCGAGGGTCACTCGAAAGTTCGAGCGTCTTCTTGATCGCGATGAGGGCGTCATCAGGTCGTTCAGCGCGGTAGTAGGTCGCTGCAAGGACATAATATGAACTGGCCGCAGGGCTCTCGACCTGAGAGATCCAGCTCTCGAGGGTGACGATCGCGTCATCATAACGCTCGAGCATCGTCTGAAGCTGGCCCACCATGTAAAGTGAGCGCAGGTGGTCTTCCGGCTGAAGCGCCTCTTCGGAAACACTGGCCTCTAGATACGCAAGTGCTTTCTCAAAATCCTGCTCGTCCGCCGCCAGAGACCCGAGCATCTGGTTGATTCGCGCTCGCCCATAGGGCTTTGCCCGCTTGAGGTTGATCCCCTCGAGAACTTCGCGGGCGCCGGCGCTGTCGCCATCCTCCTGAATCAGAGAAATGACCTTGAGCATCTTCTTCTGATTGCGAGCGCCAAACGCATATTTCGCTGATTGCGCCAAGGCGGGGCCACCGGCCAACATGACGAGCGCCGTGACCACGGCTACGCGAAGCACCCAACCGCCCAACCCGACCGACCGTGAACGGCGAGCAGAGGACTTCTCCGAAGACTCTTTCGAGGGATCTATCATGACCATCTCACCCATCACCCAGTTTGCCCATCGCCAAGTCTGAAGGGAATTGAAATCCGAATGCCCTTTTGCTCGACCGCTTTTCCATCTTCGATTTTCGGATTGTATTTCCATTGGGAGACCGCTTTGATCGCAGCCCGATTGAAAATCTTGCTCGGCTCGTAGGCGATCACTTTCGGATCCCTCACAGAGCCGGACTTACTGATCGTAAACTCGATCAGAACGCGACCTTCAATCCCGCGCTGTGCCGCGCGTTCTGGATATTGCGGGGGAACCCGAACCATCGGGACTGCGTCGCCATCCGCAGAGGCCATCGAAAATCCGCCACTGGTATCAATGCCCATGGAAGTATCGACGGCGGCCGAAATGCCAAGACCGCCGGAATCCATGTCCGAAGCCTGATCCATATCAAAGTCCGGGGGCGGTGGTTCTTCGTCGACCTTGCTCTTTTTCGGCGGCTCGCGGTCTTTCTTCTTGACGTCTTCCGTTCGCTTCACGCGGACGAAGTCGACGACCTTGACCTTGCCACTATCGTCGAGCTCACCTTCTACGATGATCATGCTTTGCATCAAGTAGAACAATCCAAATGTCACCACAGATGCCAGCCCGAATGCAACAACGAATCGAGTCGCCGCCATCGCTAATTCACCTCCGCCGCAAGCGAAATGTTATCCACACCCGCCAGTCTCGCCTGATCCATGATCTCGACGAGGATACCGTTGAAGGACCCCTCGGACGGCGCGATGATCACTGCACCGTTTGGCCGCTCGGCGTGGAGGCGCTCGATATTCGCGCGGACAGCACGAATATCGGTAGCCCGCCGGTCGACGAAAATGATGCCGTCATTCGAAATCTGTATGAAGATATTTTCGTTGTCCGTCATCGTCTTCGTCGTACCGCCCTCGGGACGGCTCAGATCGAGGCCGACTTCCTTCACGAAGGAAGCAGTCACGATGAAGAAGATCAGCATGATGAAGACAACATCGAGCATCGGCGTCAGATCAACTTCAGCCTCGTCGTCGAGTCGGCCGGATCTCCGTCGCCTCATTCGGCACCCCCATGTTCGATCACGAGGCGGTCAGCCAACCGATCGCCTTCGTCTGCAGCAAACTGCTCGAGCCGAGCCGACAAGATCAAACCAGACAGAGCCGCCACCATGCCGGCCATCGTCGGAATCGTTGCCTTCGACACACCACCGGCCATGGCCTTTGCGTTTCCGCTGCCGGCCACCGCCATCACATCGAAGACCTCGATCATTCCCGTCACCGTCCCAAGCAGTCCCAGCAATGGGCAGAGCGCGACGAGAACCCGGATATAGGGCAATCCTTCTTCGAGCTTCATGCGCAACTCTGAAACGAGTAGCCGACGAATCTGATGTGCGTTCCACGACGAATGATCCTCGCGAGACACCCACTTCTGCTCAACATCATCCGCCGCAGACGGAAACAGGCTGTAGAAGTAGTAGAAACGCTCGAGCATCAGCGTCCACATCACAACGGTAACACCACCGATGACGAGTAGGACGTCGCCACCCGTTTCCAAGAAAGCCTGAACCTCAAGAATCATCTGGCCCATGAACGTCGACTATTCCTGCTGCGCGATGAGACCCGCGCTCTGCTCGTCGAGGGTATCAACGATCTTCTTCGTACTGTTCGCCAATGCAGCATGCATCAGAACGAGTGGAATGGCAGTGACGAGTCCGAGCATCGTCGTCACCAGCGCTTCCGAAATACCACCGGCCATCATTCTCGGGTCACCTGCACCAAAGAGTGTGATCGACTGGAAGGTCTTGATCATACCGGTCACCGTACCGAGCAGACCCATGAGAGGCGCCACGACCGAAACGATTCGAACCAACCAGACCAGACTCTCGAGATTGGAGGATTCCCGAAGAACGACCTCATCCAGCATCAATTCCAGCTGCTCTCGATCCACATCCGGGTTGTCCGCGGCAACCGCTAGGATCCGACCCAGCGGATTACCCGTATCGGCTCGGCTGCTCTTCTTTTGGGCTTCGACCTTCCGACCGACGATGAAGAGAATGACCATCTTATAAATACCGAGAAGTGCGGCGATGATGCCCAGTGTGATCACCGTGTACCCGACCGCACCACCTTCTGGAATGCGCTCGCTCAAGCCACGTGTTTCAATCAACACCGCGAGCAGTGATCCACTACTGGGATCGACCGCAAGGCCAGCAAATTCGCCTTGGCCGGCAGACTGATATTCACCAACGGTGTCCACGTAACGTGATGGAGGCTGACGACTCAGCTCCTGGAGTTGTCCCTGAATGGGATCCCAGAGCAGGTACTGACCATCCGAAATCACACTGAAGACGCCTGCGCGCGTGACGTCGCGTGTCTCGATTCCGCTCGGCGTATACACCTCCGATGAAAACGTCACGATCTTGCCCTGGGCGACCATCTCCCGAACGAGCTCCATCCAGAGCTGTTCGAGTTCAGCAATCGATGGAAGTTCCTTGTTCTTCCCCAGATTTTCGAGGAACACGATTCGATCACGACCGTATTGGGCGGTCGAGATGGAGGCTTCGATGTTGCCTCGCGTATCACCGGCAATCTGCCGGGTCACGCCGAAGAGTTCACCGAGATTGCCCATGCGCTGTTCGAGGGCTTCCTCGAGTTCAGCGATCGTGACCTCTTTTTCCTGGTATTCCTTTTCGAGGGCTTGGCTCCGGGCTTCTGCTCGCGCCTCTGTGGCCTTGGCCTCGCTCAGCAGTCGACGCTGATCTTCCCGGGCATTCGCGAATGTACGTTCGCGTTCGACGTCCTCGCGCTTCTCGACTTTCCAGCCCCTGAGAACCTCTTCAAGAAGCTGATCAGCCGTGGTCGGTCGAGGCCCCTCGATCACCATAGGAGTCGGTTCCGCAGCGGCATCCTGAGCTATGGCAGGTGCAGCAACGAATCCACCGAAGATCAAGCCGGCGACGGCGGCTCCGGCCATTCCGTTTTTCAATCGCTCGATTCGAAACAGACGCGACATCAGCTCTGACCTCCCTGCTCCGGCTGTCCAAGCGGAACGCGGATCAGCTGAGGCGCGGATTGCTTCTTGGCAACGCGTAGTCCTTCAGCAACCCAGTTAAAATAGCTCGAATCCAGTAATTCAAACGCTCCGATCTCCGCATTCCAGGCGCCGACCTCTTCGAGATCTCGAGTCTGGTAGATGAGACCGATTCGGCCCACGCGGAGATAGTCGACGGGCACCTCGATGCCATCCTTCTCCAAGAGACCGGCATACGCCTCGATCGTTCGACCGAAATCGCTCTCGACCTGGTACGCCTCGAGAATGCGCCGATAGCGCTCCGCGTCCGCCACGTCCGACCGGCGCATCAACACACGTAGCCCGTCGACGCGCGCGCGACGTTTTTCGGAGAGAAAGGGAATGTCGACCTCGATGAACTGCGCGAGGGAATCAATCATCTTGAGCATCAGCGGAGTGACCGACCGGCCGACTTCTTCGACGTCATCGATCTGCCGCTGAAGCGAAGCGAGTTCCTCGTTCTGTGACACGATCACTTCAGACAGCTGACGATTGAAGATGTTGAGCGACTCGATTTTCTTGTTGGTCAGCCGATACGCGGAGATCAACTCGTCCGTCGCCGTCGACATCGTCTCGACGCGCCGCTGCGACTCCGCGCCGGATACATTGGCTTCGACACGCCGATCGATCGGCTGATCGAGTTGCTGTGCCGACGCCGTGCTACCCGCCAGCATCAAAACGGCCGCGCTTGCGATCAACAGGCTGTTCCCGGCCCAGTTCCCGGCTTTGACGATTTCTTTCGCCGTCGCCCCCAAAGTCATCATTCAATCTCTCCTCGGTCGGACACCGACCAGATCGACTCTGCGCAGTACTACACGCACCGCGCGTCATGCGCATTTCTTTTCATGCTTCTCGCACCCGCGGATTCATTCGCACGGATTGCGCTCACTTCCACACTCACACCGCGAGCGGAACTGACGCCCGCCCTGTGCGATGCCTACGCCCAGTTTTCACTGGGCCACCAAACACCATCAGGGTCCACCTTATTCAATCCAGGTAGGTCTGGGAGGATTCTCCAAAGCGAGATCGGCGTTTACCGGAGACCGGCGATCGGGCGATCGATTTGGAACGTCTGGGGCGCGCCCTGTATTCTTTCGAATCTGAATGGAATTTCCAAGCATTAATTTGGGATTTGCTCGAAGTCTTGCGAGTTAGACCGCAGCCCCCAACGAGATTGACGATTCGATGCTGCCTCAATTTGAGATTCGACTCCGACAAAGATCATGACGCGACTTGTCGAATTTCGAGAATCAGACGACGATCGATCTGTGGCCGGCCTATTTCTCGGCTAGCCCATCGGCGACATCGATTATGTTCGAATCTGAGACCCGAATGTCAAATGCGATGTGAAAGCACTACATTCCTGACTGAGCCAAACTGAAACGGATCCCACATTGCCCCCAATACACAACACCGCGAAACGAAGATCTACACAGCCTTTCGCGATCGGCATATCCTCGACGGCCATGTCCGCCACACGCCATCAAGACTCGGGTGCTCGTAAGGCGAGGAATCGCGCCTGATGCGGGTCGCTCTCTTCGTTCCCTGTTATATCGATCAGCTCAGGCCCGGAGTCGGACTGGCCGCCCTCGATGTGCTGGAAGCCTTCGGTTTTGACGTGGTTTTCCCGGAAGCCCAGACCTGTTGCGGTCAGCCGTTCCTGACTGCGGGCGAGTCGCGTTCCGCAAAATCCCTCTTCCATCACTATCTCGATGTCTTTGAAGACTTCGACCAGATCGTGACGCTCTCGGGTAGCTGCGCGGCCACCGTGAGATGCCAGCTTCCCAATCACGTGCCCGGCTCTCGCGCGAAAGCCATTGCGAGTCACACATTCGAGTTCTGCGAATTTCTGGTTGCCCACGATGTCGCCTCCCGAAATCTCGGGCATTTTCCGCATCGCGTAGGGCTACACGCGAGTTGTCACGCCCTCCGCGAACTGGGCCTGGGAACACCGAGTGAACTTCGCCACCTGGGTCGCCCCGATCCCGCGCGGTCGCTGCTCTCGTCCATCCAGGGACTCCAACTCGTTGACCTGACGCGATCCGACGAATGCTGCGGTTTTGGAGGTGTCTTCTCCGTAGAGGAAGAGGCTGTCTCTTGCCGCATGGGTCTGGACCGATTGGCAGACCACCAACTCGCTGGATCGGAAGTCATCACGTCGACGGACATCTCGTGTCTTTTTCAACTGCAGGGCCTTGGCGCCAAATCGCAGGCGTCGGGAGCGCCGGGATTCGAATTTCGGATGCTTCACGTCGCGGAGCTGCTGGCCGAGAGCCTCGCCGGGATCACTTCGCAGTCGACGGCTACGCAACAGGAGAATGGCGGGCTCCATGGGACATCGTGAGCGCGCACGGGAATTCGTAGCCGACGTCGATCGCACGCGCTGGCACGACCAGGCGCTCTGGTTCGTTCGCAGCAAGCGCGACCAGGCCGCCGATCTCGTGCCGGACTGGGAGGCTCTGCGCGATCAAGCCAGCGCGATCAAGCGATCCGCACTCACCGAACTTCCAGAACTCTGGCGTGAATTCGAAGAGCACGCGACCGCCGCCGGAACCGTCGTTCATTGGGCGCGAGATGCGCACGAGCACAACGAAATCGTCGCCGGCCTTCTGCGGGACCGTAGCGTTCGCCATGTCGTGAAGAGCAAGTCGATGCTCACCGAGGAATGCGGACTCAATTCCTACCTCGAAGCCGAGGGTATCGAAGTCATCGACACGGATCTCGGCGAGCGAATCGTGCAACTTCGGGGCGAACCCCCCAGCCATATCGTGATGCCAGCCATTCATCTGCAACGAGCGGAAATCGGCGAACTTTTTGCGAAGGAAATGGGAAGCGCACCGGACCTCGATGATCCGACTGAGTTGACCGACGTCGCGCGCCGAGACCTTCGAGATCGTTTTTTGAAAGCCGAAGCCGGACTCACCGGCATCAACTTCGCCATCGCCGAAACCGGAGGCTTCGTCGTCGTCACGAACGAAGGCAATGCCGATCTTGGAACGGCGCTTCCAGGCCTTCACATCGCGAGCGTTGGTCTCGAGAAGATCATTCCTCAGCAGAAAGACCTCGCGCCCTTCCTGCGGTTGCTCGCGCGCTCGGCGACCGGACAGGCCATTACGACCTACACCTCGCATTTCCGTGGGCCGCGCCCCCGCTCGACGCAGGAACTCCACGTCGTGATCGTCGACAATGGTCGAAGTCAACTTCTCGGCCGCCCGGCTTTTCGCGAAGCCCTCGGCTGCATTCGCTGCGGTGCGTGCCTCAACACCTGCCCCGTCTATCGACGCAGCGGTGGGCACAGCTATTCGGCGACGATTCCGGGCCCCATTGGCTCGGTCCTGGAGACGAGCCGCGATCCTGCCACTCATGCGGAGCTACCACATGCATGCAGCCTGTGCGGTTCCTGTACCGATGTTTGCCCTGTCCGGATCCCCCTTCATCACCAATTGCTTGCCTGGCGCGGAGAGCTGGCGCTTTCAGGCCATCACCCCGCTTGGCGCCGCTTCAGTCTGAATCTCGTCGCCTGGCTCTTCGTGCGGCCAACGATGTATCGCTTGTTAGGTCGATTCGCTCGCGGGATCGGCCGCCGACTACCACCGACTCTTCGAGAAGACCTGTTGCCTGCTTGGACTCGCCAGCGACATCTACCAACGATTCCGAAGTCGAGTTTTCGAGAGTTGTATCGCGAGCGACAACGACAGCCAAAACGACCACGGCCGCAAGCACAACCGCGACCCCGCCATGAGAGAAACGGCTAAATGGTCACTGCACGCGAAGAAATCCTCGAGCGGCTCGAACGCGCGCGACCCCCGGCAGCCGCCCGACCGGCGGCGATGCCCGAACCCTCCATGCCCATCGATCCAATGGCGACACTGCGCGATCGGTTGCAAGACGCCGGGGGATCACTCCAGTTCGCCACTCGAAGCGGCTGGACCGAACAGATTCAGTGGCCGGTCGAAGCTACGACCCTCCGGCATGTGTACTCGTCTCTCAATGCCATGCCGGGACGGGGCGTCGGCCTTTCATCAAAGACGAATCACGATCTCGCGGACCTCGACGTCTGTGTGTTAGCCGCGGAGTTCGTGGTCATCGAGAACGCCGCGGCTTGGCAAAGACCGGGCTGTCTCCGCGAACGAGCGGCCGCCCTGTTGGCGACACATCTCATCGTCGTGGCCAACGCCACAGAGATCGTCGCGACAATGCATCAGGCCTATGCCCGGATCGCACCCAGCGACGCGAGCTTTGGTTGGTTTCTCTGCGGCCCCTCGAAGACCGCGGATATCGAGCAATCCCTCGTTCTCGGTGCGCACGGACCGCGCACGATGAGCCTGATTCTGCTGAGCGATTAGCAGCGGAGCCATCCTGCGCTCGCAGCCGGGACGCAGTTTCTTCCCCGGCGCAGGCGCTCATCGCGGTAGCGCGCTAAACAAACTTGAGCCCTCGCCAACTCGCGGAGTGGCCGAGATTTTCGCTGCCGAGCGCTCGCGCTCCGAACCGCGCATGAAACTCTCATGCAGCAGGATGGATCATCCGGTCATCATGGACCTTCGTTTCGCGCTTTTACTCGTCTGCTTTTTCATCTCAGGCTTTGCGGCGCTCCTCTACCAAACGGCCTGGACCCGCGAATTCGCCTTCCTCTTCGGCACTTCGGAGCTCGCGGTCGTCGCGGTGCTCGGCGCCTATATGGGCGGCCTCGCCGCGGGCGCCGCCATCGCCGCTCGATTCGTCAAGCGGTTGACGCGTCCCGTTCTCGCCTATGGGCTGCTCGAGCTGGGCATCGCAATCGGAGCGCTGTGCGTTCCCTTCCTCATCCAAGCCGTCCAGGCCGCCTACCTTGCGTTGGCGGGCGGGCTCGATGCGCCGCCGGAAACGATGTCGCTCACGACTGCGCTCTTTCACCTGCTCGGTGCCTTCATCGTGCTCGCACCATGCACAACGTTGATGGGCGCGACGCTGCCGCTCCTCGCGCGATATGCGGTCTCGGAAGACAAACAGGTTGGACCGCGAATCGGCATCCTCTATGCCGTCAACACATTCGGAGCCATCGCGGGAACCCTGGTTGCCGCTTTCGTATTCCTGCCGTTATTCGGCCTGCGTCAAACCGTTTACATCGGCGTCGCCGGCAATGGCCTGGTCTTCCTGGCCGCCGCCGCGCTCGCTCGAAGTGTTGCCGCCAGCCGAACGGCAACCGACGAATCCGAAGACGCCGCACACGCAGAACGCCGCCCCCACTTTCATTGGATTCTTCCGGCAATGACGATTTCCGGCGCCGTCTCGTTCGTCTACGAAGTGCTCTGGACACGCCTATTAGGCCAAGTCCTCGGCGGCAGTACGGCGGCCTTCGCTTCGATGTTGTCGAGCTTCCTGCTGGGCATCGCCCTGGGAAGCGCAATTGCGTCCCGCTTCGCAAAGACCCGCGAACAGGCCGCAATAGGTTTTGCCGTCTCTCAACTGGGCATCGGCATCCTCGCGTGGGTGGCCTTCCGTGCCGCGGATCTGTTGCCCGATCTCGCCCGCGCAGTCGGCGCCTCCCCTTCGGCTCCTGCGGCCGGTGCCGCCGCGGCAGGCATCATCCTTCTTCCCGTGACGTTATGCATCGGTGCAACCTTCCCCTTCGGCGTTCGGCTGCTCGCACGCGACGCAAGTGATGCGGCCTCCGTAAGTGGTCGTGTCTACGCGTGGAATACCGTCGGCTCGATCATCGGCGCTATTTTGGCGGGCTTTGTTCTTCTGCCCGAACTCGGCCTCGAGAATACGGCGATCGTCGGCGTCATCACGAGCCTCGGACTGGCCCTCGCCACGGCTTCGTCGATTCACCCGCGACCGAGTTTCGTTGTCGGTGCAGCGGTGGTCAGTCTGCTCTTTGCGGCCATCGTCCGTCTGCCTACGCCGACCAATCTTCTCCTTCACTCCGCACTCAGCGGCCGCCGGACCCCCGGCGAACTCTACTACCTCGGCGTCGGCCGATCGGCGACGGTGACGGTCGTCGAGACCGCGCATGGCTGGCGACTCCTTACGAACGGTTTGCCCGAGTCCGGGGTGGATCGTGCCGAAGAGCCGGACCGTAGGTTCCACGAGACCGCCTGGCTATCGCTGCTCCCAACAGCGGCGCGGCCGGATACGGATGAGATGCTGATCATCGGTCTAGGCGGCGCCAATACCCTCGCCGCGACGGCATCCTCGGTGGGTGCAATCGATGTGATCGAACTCGAACACGAGGTCGTCGTGGCAAACCGGTTGATTCCACGGGCCGAATCTCCACTGGACGATCCCCGCGTCACACTGCGCCTGGGTGACGCTCGCGGCGCCATGAATCTTTCGGACAAGCAATACGACGCGATCGTTTCACAGCCCTCGCATCCCTGGACCTCTGGGGCATCGCATCTCTACACCCGTGAGTTCTTCGAATTGGTTCACTCCAAACTCGAACCGAATGGCGTTTTCGTCCAATGGATCGGTTCATCCTTCATCGACGTCGAGCTCTTTGGCAGTCTCATGGCATCCATGACGGAAGTCTTCAAGACGGTTCATGTCTATCGACCGGTACCGATGGCCCTTGTCTTCATGGCATCGGATGGCCCCATCGATCTGCGTGAGTCTGCGCCCCGAGCACTCGAAGAGAATCGAGACGATTTCGCTCGTTTTGGCATTCACAGTGTCGAAGACTTCTTCGCGAGCTGGGCCCTGGATACCCGGGGCGTACGCATGCTCGCCAAGGGTCGTCCCCCCAATACCGATGATCATAATTCCCTCGCGACCACCCGGCTTCCTCCGTCGCGCAAGATCACTCGCCAACGACTCGATCGCATCTTCGCCAAGTTCGACGCCCTCGACGAAACTCGACTTCAACAGGTCGATGCAGTCTCAGTCGTTCGCCGAATAGCCCGAATCGGCGGCCACGCCCGGGCGCGGCAAACCACAACCCGCCTGTCTGCCTCGCTCGCCCTCTCTGCGCAGGGTTGGCTCGCCTTCGATCGATGGCAGATCATTCGCGCCAAAGCATTTTTCCTCAAAGCACTCAAACTCGACCCAGAGCTAACGAGCGCGCGTTCGGGCCTTGTCGCGATCATCGGCATCGAAGACATCCAAGTGGACGACTTCGGCCAGCCCGAGCGGACCGTCTTTCGCGCAAATCGATTCTTACTCGAAAATGACTGGGCCAGTTTGCGCGATATGGATTCCGAGCTTGCCAGGGTCTCCGCTGGCTCACTCCTTTTTGGCAGCGCCGTCCGCGCTCGGGTCGAATGGCGGCTCGCGATCGGAAAACCAGCGGATGGACGGGAGGCGATCGAGATCATCGACACACTTCTCACACGACAACGTCAGGGAAATAACTTCCTACTTCGTGCACTTGCGGCCGCGCTCGCCAGCGAACCCAAGATCGCCTGGGCCGCGATCGAAGAAGCGGTGCGCCCAGGACAGGGACTCGAGCCGATCCGCGCTCGCGCTCGCGCGCTGGTTCGGCGTCTCGGCGAGCCCCCGGTCGGCTCGTCCATCATGCAGAGATTGTTCGCGGACGTTCAAGAACGGAAGCGACAATGACTGGCTACCCGAGAATTCTCGGCCTCCCACAGGGGCCCTCGACCCCGACGGTTCATCGCCCACCTCCTCGAAACGCGGCGCGCAGGCTTTAGATTTCGGGTAAGCTTGTTCGCATGATGAAGATTTCCTTTGAGCTCAGTGACAAAGATCTCCGCTATTTCAGACAGGTTCTTCAGAAAGTCCGTAAGGGTCGTAGTGCGGAGAACGAGGACCTCATTCTCACTGAGGCCAAAGCGCTTCTTGGGGAGGTCGCCAAGACCGATGCACCTCAATACGTTCAGGGCCGAATTGCTCAACTCGGTCAACTGATCGATATGCTCGAGGATGCGGATTGGCGACTTGAAGGCGCTGACCGTAAACGTGTGCTGAATGCGTTGGCCTATTTTGCAGATCCCGATGATCTGATCCCGGATCGCGTTCCCGGTCTCGGTTACCTTGACGATGCCATCATGGTTGAGTTGGTCGTGCAAGACCTCAAGCATGAGATCGAAGCCTTCGAGGCGTTCGTCGCCTATCGCAAAGAGCGCAGAAAGAAGAAGCTCTCGTCCAAGGACGGGCTCGAAAAACGTCGCACGTCTCTCCAGGGGCGCATGCGCCGCCGACGACAGGGCGATCGCAATCGGCATTCACGCAAGCGCGGCCGCTCACCGATCGGTCTCTGGTAACGGCTTCACTGGTTTTCCCGACCGCTTCGTTGATCAGATCTCCCAATCGTCGGCCGGATCTAGAGAGCACAAAGGGGGACCAGAGGTCGGAAGCGTCGGTCGACCCTTCCGACCTCGAGTCCGCCTGCTCAAGATTTCAGGTCTTGGATCGACGAAGCGAATCCGTCGCTGAGGCAACTCGCCCCGCTTCGGCGAAGAAGCCCTACGAGCCCCTCCCCGGCAAGCCCCACACCCAGGCGTTTTCGGTTACAACGGCACGTATGCGCCGCTGAGCGCGCACTCAAATGTCTGTCGGATTCCGGAAGGCCTTAAGTACGATGGATTCTCGGCCGACATGAACCGCCTGTGATACAAGGTAGGGGTGCGCGATCGCTTGCTGGCGTCGCGCGTCCCGACTCACCACCCAAAGCTCGAACCGGAGTCTCAAAGCGCCCATGGGAATGCGAATTCTTGGCTGGGGCACCGCCCTGCCAGACAAAATCGTCACCAACCACGATCTCGAGAAGACGCTCGACACGAGCGACAAATGGATTGTCGAACGGACTGGCATCCGAGAGCGCCGTATCGGGGACTCAACCGGGGAACTCGCCATTGCTGCGGGCCGCCGCGCACTTCAGCGAGCCAACGTCGACGCCTCCTCCATCGAACTCACTATCCTGGCAACGACAACACCAGACCAGACCGTCCCGGCCACTTCGGCTCATGTTCACGAGGCACTCGCATTAGGCGGAGGTGCCTTCGACTTGAACGCCGCCTGTTCCGGTTTTGTCTACGGACTCGTCACGGCGAATGCGTTGCTCGATGCGGGCGCAAAGAGAATTCTTCTGATTGGCGCCGAAACCCTGTCGCGTATTACGGATTGGAGTGATCGAAATACCGCTGTTCTTTTTGGCGACGGCGGCGGCGCTCTGGTTCTCGAACGAGTCGCGGGCGAAGGCCAACTCCTCGCCTCCGATCTCGGCATCGACGGAACCGCGCGCAGCTTCTTGCAATCCGACATCGGGGCCAAGATCAAAATGGATGGTCGCGAGATCTTCAAGCGCGCGGTCCGGGCCATGGTTAAATCCTCAGAGCAAACGCTCAAGTCCGCCAAGGTCCGCGCGAACGAGGTCAAGCTCGTCGTACCGCACCAGGCAAATATTCGAATCATCCACGCGGCCTGCGATCGTCTCGGAATAGCCCAGGACCGCGCGGCCATCGTATTGGATCGAACCGGCAATACTTCCTCCGCCTCGATCCCCCTCGCCCTGGTCGACGCCATCGATAAGGGACGGCTCGCAGACGGCGATCTCGTTCTCCTCACGGGCTTTGGCGCCGGCATGACTTGGGGCAGCGCGCTGATCCGATGGCAGGAACCGACGTCGAAGTGATTGGCAGACACGAGCCACATCCGGCATCCTCGATGCCGATTGCATCTCATTTCTTCATCACCTCATCTCGTACATCCTTCTTTCACGATGGCTCAATCTTCGGCGGCCTACTGCGATGACCAATCGACGACGTGTTGCGATCACCGGCTTGGGAGTTGTCTCCCCGGTTGGAATCGGCCAAGAGGCCTTTTGGCAGGGATTACTTTCGCCACAGCAATCCGGCGATACCCGAGCTGCCGACTTCGATCCAAAAACATGCTATTCCGATTCGAAGGCGATTCGCCGTGCGGATCGTTTCGAACAATTTGCGATCTGCGCGACACAAGAGGCGCTCGCCCAGTCGGGCGCACTCGATGCCGACCCCGACCGCATTGGGGTCCTGGTCGGAACCGGCGTCGGCGGAACGCTGACCCACGAAGAACAAGCGGTCGTGATTGAGCGCAAGGGTGGCCGGCGCGTAAGCCCCTTTGCGGTCCCGATGATGATGGCGAATGCCGCTTCCGGCGCGATCTCGATTGCCCATGGGTTCCGTGGTCCCTGCGAAACGGTTTCGACGGCATGCGCAACGGGAACGCATGCGATCGGTCAAGCTGCCAGATGGATCCATTGGGACCTGTGCGATGCGGTCATCAGCGGTGGTGCCGAAGCCGGAATCTCAGGCGTCGCGGTCAACGGTTTCAAGAACATGAAAGCGCTCTCTCCAACCGGGCTTTCAAGACCCTTTGATGAAGGGCGGGATGGATTCATCCTCTCTGAGGGCGCGGGAATCCTGGTGCTCGAGGAATGGGAGCGCGCCAAAGCACGCGGCGCAACGATTCTGGGCGAAGTGCTCGGCTCCGCGAGCCTCGCGGACGCTCATCACATCACGGCCCCGGCGCCGGACGGGCTGGGGGCGATTCGCTGTATGCGGCGTGCCCTCGAAGACGCTGGGCTGACACCGAACGAGATTGGCCACGTGAATGCGCATGGAACAAGCACACCACTCAACGACGCCGCCGAAGCCATGGGCATCGCGGAAGTCTTCGGCGTCCCTGGGCCGATCGTAACCTCGATCAAAGGCGTCACCGGCCATTCGCTGGGAGCCGCTGGTGCCCTCGAAGCCGCCGCGGTCGTGCTCAGCATGCAGCACGGACTCATTCCGCCGACCGACGGGCTTGAGACATTCGATCCGGCGCTGCCCAAGATCGACGTGGTCCAGAAAGAGCCACGCGCCTGGACACCGATGCCCGCGCTCTCCAATTCCTTCGGGTTTGGCGGCCACAATGGGACACTGGTCATCGGGCCTCGCTGAGCCGAGCCCTCAATCAGATTCCGGCGTCTAACACCCCTCATATTCGTTTCAGCACCCTCGCCTGCAACAAAACGTCTCGTCCGCCCCGCCGGCACGGAACCCCCGGTACCCCTCTATACGGACTCGATTTGCTGAATCCAACAATGGAGGATCGACCTGATGCATCCGACGAAACGAGTGCGTTCGACAATCTGGACGCTTGGTGATGTGCTGGCTGCGGCTTTGCTCTTCACGGGAGGCGCGACGGCCAATGACAGTCATCGCAGCCATCGGCGAGAACGAATCAACAACCACCTCGACTTCCTGGCTGTGGTCGCTGCTTTGTCTGGCGATGCGTTTCTTGCGGCAAGGCTCGACACAAGAGGAGATCGGATCGAGCATCGATACGATCAAGAATATGATCGTCGACATAATTGACACAACAAGCGAGGCCATCGCGACTAATCAAATATCGAGGGCAAGCGGATCCGTCGCGCCTTCGGAACCCACGGATCCCCGGGCACTCTAGGTCCCGCCAAGAATTGAAATAGACCCTGGCCGCAGGGCTCCCAATGGGGAGCCCCGCGGCCATACTCGTGGCACACTCCAGAGGTCAACCGGCGTTCGGTTGACCGGCCTGCGCGGATCGCGTGGGTCGCGTCGATCGGTACTGCAATGCTTGGTTCGAAACCAATCCCGATGAGTCCCGCCTAATGAGTTTCACGTAGTGCAAGGATCTATTTCTCTGTCGCGAAAGGCTCTGATCGATCGCATCTCCGTGATGACCTTCGTTGTGGCCTGGACGCTGATGATCCTGCGCGTTGCCACTGAGATGATCGCGGGCACGACCGGACCGGTCGGCCTCTTCGTTTTACTTCTCGGCATCGTCGCCGGATATCTACTCGCCGATCTTCTCGCCGGCGTGGCCCATTGGATCGCCGACCGTTTTTTTGAACGCGACACTCGAATTCTCGGTCCCATGCTGATCGCGCCGTTTCGCGAACATCACGACGATCCACTCGAAATCACACGACATGATTTCTTTGAGGTCACGGGCAACAACGCGCTCATCACGATTCCCGTCGTTCTCCTCGTCGCCGTATTTCCAATCTCCGACGGCCCCCTCGACCATTTCCTGCTCACAATCGGAGCGAGTTCCACACTCTTCCTCTTCCTGACCAATCAATTTCATCGCTGGGCACATATGCCGGTGCCGCCGGGCCCCGTTCGCTGGTTACATGCCACCGGGCTCGTCCTCACGCCCAGCCGCCACGCACGCCATCATCAAGGCCTCCATGACCGCGCGTATTGCGTCACCTCCGGCTGGCTAAACCCCCTGCTCGACGAACTTGGCCTCTTCGATCGACTCGAACGTGCATTTTCCTCCGGCCGAGCCAACGAAAGATCTGACGCGTGAGCGAGTTCACCTGGCAGAACGCCTATTACAGCGAACTTCAAAGCCTCTACGCCTTGATGATCTTTCCCGCGGCCTTTCTCGTCTGGCGCCTGGCAAAGCCCTGCGACGCGCAGCACGCCCAAGTGCCCGCCGCCGCGGGATTCGTCGCAGGCCTGACCCTCTTCTTCAGCGTCGAAACCATGATTGATCCGATTTTAACGGGACCACTTCTGAAACTCGACGGACTTCGAGGTAGTCATGCCGCCAGCGTCATCCCCTTCATCTTCGTTCTGCTCGGTGATCTACGCGTCCTTCTGCTCGCGGTGGGCGTTGCCCAACCGGAACGCGGCCTCGGCCAAAAAATTGGCTGGGCTCTTGCCATGTCGCTCATCGTGCCAATCGGCGCGGGTTCGCTCTTCGCCTTCGCAACCTGGTTGAATCCGGAAGTCCATGGACAAGTGCTTTGGATGCTCTACGAGTTCGGCTTTCTTGCGCTGTGTATTTTTCTATCCAGAAGCTGGGCACCCCGCGCCGCATCCGGCGACGCGACGAAGATCGCCTTCCTGCAATCGATCTTTGGATATAGCGCCGCCTACTATCTCTTGTGGTGGCTTGCCGATGTCTTCATCGTCGCGGCCGACATGGACCTCGGTTGGGCGCTCCGGATGATTCCCAATCAGCTCTACTACGGGTTCTGGGCCCCCTTCGTCTACTGGCGATTCTTCTCCCGTCCTCTCGCGAACGCGCCAAGGTAGGTCGTTTCGAGAAGATCCAGCCAGGCTTCGAGATAGCGCTGGCCACGGTCCGCGGAGGCCGAAGACGGATCGCCCAGAACACCCGTCTCCGTGTTCGGCCGGAGGCTCGGATAGAATAGATCCTGACTCTCCTCGGGAGTGATCATGCGACCCGGCCCGAGTCCTTCCCTTCGAATGCTTCCAGGCGCGAGCATCGCAACGACACTCGTCTCGTACTCACCGGCATGCGGACCCGCGCTGGCGGCCATGAGCGATTCCGCTTCGACCGAGCGAGCCTGCATAACACTCACCGGAAGATCGGTCTCGATGCGCAACTCGAGGGTCACCAGACCCGCTTCCAAGCGGGGCCGCATTCCGACGAGTGCGTCGATATTCCCACCATGTGCGGTGAAGACGAAGGCCCGGCGAAAACCATGACCTTCGAGTGAAGCCAACAGATCGCGCAGAAGCGCTTCCAGCGTGGCCGGTTCGATATGCAAGGTGCCCGAAAAATCGAGATGTTCACTCGCGCAACCGATCGCCAACGCCGGAAGGGCGAACGCATCCTGCAATCGCTGCGCGAGCCCCTTTGCCAGGGCATCGGCGATGAATCGATCGGTGCCCAGCGGTAGATGCGGCCCGTGCTGCTCGATGGACCCGAGTGCGATTAGCGCCGTATCTCGCCCGCAGGAAATCGCGCGTTCCACTTCCGGCCAGACCGCATCTTCCAGGACAACCGTGCCTGGAGCAGAGCCGAGTTTGGGAACCTCTCGGGATTCTTCGAGCTCTGGCCCCCTGGCGTAGAGTGGGGCTTCACGATCAGCACCCGGCCAGTCCACCAGATCGAGCTCGGTCTCCGCCAAAACACGAAGCACACACTCATCGAACATGGCTTCGTATTCGAGAACCGAGAAGGGCAGTGGAAGGCTCGCACACAGGACTCGCAGATCGTGCAATTCGGGATCGAGTGTCTCACCGAGTCGTGCAAGCCAATCCGCAGCTTCTCGGTCCGGTTCGGTCTGACTGAGATACACAATCGAGGTCGGTCGCCTAGCAAGGCTCTGAAACGGTCCATGGGCAAAGTGGAGAACATCGACGCAGCGCGGCTGGGGGCGAAGCATGCCCTCTGCCAATTTGAGCGAGAGCTGCTCGGCCAATTCGAGCATGCCGCCTTCCGCAACGAGAACGAGCGATCGTTGCCCTGAAAAGAAAGGGGCGATTCGCTCGTTCCCCGGGAAAACCCGGGCGACCTCGAGCCGGGCCTCATCTTGGGCGACCCGCAGCTTATCCCGGTCACAGTGCAATGCCTCGCATGATTCCAAGCGCCGCCATGCCAGGGTCCGAAGCAGACTCCAGGCCACCGCATAACCCACCCGCGCACCGATGACCCGAAGCAGCGTCCCGTATTCCAGACCGCAACCCAATTCGATCTGGATCACACCCCGACGCGCGAGATCCTCCAGCCAGGTGCGCTTTTCCTCGGAGCCCGCATCTTCCGATGCTGAATCTCGAGAAAGCCCCGTCACCAGAATGACGCCGCCCCACTCCTCGATTCTTCGCAGCGCGTGGCGCGCGTTTGCACTCAGCCCTTGAGAAAAGACCACGAGCCAATCACGCTTCGAGTAGGGTGGCGTGTTTCGGGCGAGCGACCCCGTCGACGCGAAGCGAGCTGGCTGACCCAACCAGCGAACAGCCGCTTCGGCCAGATGCCTGGCATGTCCCTCGGAGGTGCCGATTCCCGTCGTCACCAGGAGCCTCGGCAGATCTAGACGTCGGTCTTTCAGGGCATCCAGGACATTGGGCACTTGCTCGACGAAGCCACTTGCCTGCCCGACTCGTTCGGCAAGAAGTTCCCTGCCCCGGCGCGCAGAGTCAGCGGGCGACACGGTGCCCCGAATCCGGGCGGCCGACTGTCGGGCTTGATATGAACCGAGCACGGTCCTCAAAATGAACGGCAACCGAGCCATGGCCGACAGCGCTCATCCGGGCGATCGCTTCGCCTAATGCGAGCCGCGCCGAGCTCGCCATCCCAGGCAAGCGGTCGAGCATCGACAAGGTGATCGATTCGATTTCGCCCTCTTCCAAGCTCGCCTCGGCCGCGATCTCGTCGATATCCGTTTCCCGGTGTGACAACAGGACCGACTCCCTCGCACTTTCACCGTCGAAAATCACACTCAGTCGAACCCATTCGACGATTGCCTGACCGGAAGCGGAAGCGCTGTCGCAATTCCCCTCACGCGCTTCCGAATTTCGGGCGGGCCGTGTCATCGAAAAGGCGATTGGCAAGAAATAGGACGCAGTCAACACGCGGTGTCGATCACCACGAAGAGCGATGGGCGGCAGAACGCGAACCGACAGTGGTGGCAGGGTACCGGCGACTTCAGACTCCGGAAAGAACGCATGTCCCGAGTCATGCTTGGCAATCAGATAGTCGCTGTTGAACGGCGAAGTCGACCCATGGATTCTCTCGGTCCGATCGACGCGGATGTCTTCTGCAGCGAGGACTTTGACGACCGCAGACGCCTTGTCCGGATTATTCGTGAGCAGCCGAAGAGGCGCCCGAAGGCCGAGCATCCGACCCATCGGCGCAAGAATTTCGTATCGACGCAGATCCGCGGGAAGCCCCATCTCCGCGTACGCCTCGAAGGTCGTTTTCCGGTTTTTGCTCGCCTGAACGATCATCCGATCTCGGGCCTTCGCTGTGAGCCCAGCGCCCCGCCCCTCCTGCATCAGATAGAAGAGGACCCCCGCTCCCTCCCCTCTCATCATTCCAAGCGCTGCCTGAAGTTGATCCGCGCAATCACAGTCCTGTCCCAGCAAACATTCACTCGTGAGGCAAGAAGAATGCACACGGGCAAGAATCGGGACGTCCCCTGCCAGATCGCCGCAGGTAATCGCCATCGCAATTCGGTCATGCGCCAGATGCTGAAAGAAATGTACATCGAACTCTGCAGGCCCCTGTCCATCTCGCGGCGGCATCGAACGCCGGCCGAGATAGAGAGTGGTCTCCTGAATCTGAGGCGCCGACTCGAATGGCGTTTCCCGAATCCTCATGATCCCTCCGGCGAATTCGGATCGTGTTTTCTCCGACTCATCGCTCGGAAGTAGGCGATGAGTGCGTCGAGGTCGGATTCGGTGAGGTTCGGATGAGCGGGCATACTCGTATATCGGGTCTTCTGTGGGTCGCGGATATAGGATCGGATCTGTGGGAGCGGTCGATACTCGACGATGCTGCGCGGGATATTCAGGTCGGGGCCAACCTTTCCGCCCTCGCCGTTGATCGCGTGACATGAGGCGCAGGAACGCTGAAAGAGCGCGTATCCGGCCCATCCCATGTTGCCCGGGTCGAGTTCCGTCGGCACGGTATGCGGAAACCCTTCCGAGAAGGGTGCGATTTCAATCGTCGCCAGTTGATAGGGCCAGGGATGAACGTGCGAATCGCTCTGATCCGGCCCGGTCCAGACGAGATAGAAGGGGCCGGGATCGACCCCGCGACGATCAATCTTTGAAAAGACCGGCGGGCTTTCGATTCCCCGCATGAGGTCGGGTTCGCCAAACGCGAGATAGGCGCCCACCTCGAGTAGATCCTGGCCTGATACCGGACGTGTATACCCATCCAGGGCACGCAGGAGCAGGCTCTTCGAGCGTTGCCCCTCGGCACCGCCCTCTCCTTCGAAGCCGAGATCCAGCACGCATGAGAGCGGGAGAGCGAAATAGCGCGTTCGCCGTTTGTGGTACGGGTCGGCCACTTCGATCTCAGCTGCAGAACAGTCGATGCGAAGGGTCGATAGCCCAATCCGGCGCAATTCTTTGCCGGAGTGCGCAAAGCGAAGCTGCGGTTCGTCGGCGGCCGTCCCGCCGACCGCCGCCATCGCGATCCAGACGAGGAGCAAGACCGTCCGGACGCGGTGCCGTCCTTTCGCAGCGTACAAAAGCTCAGATCGCCGGCGTTTCAATCGGTGAATTTTCGCAGGATCACGCTACCGACCGAATAACCTGCACCGAATGAACAAAGCACCCCGTAGTCTCCGGCTGCGATTCCATCGCGATGATTGTGAAACGCAATCACAGAACCGGCCGAACTCGTGTTCGCGTATTCGTCCAGGATCACCGGCGCTTCGTTAGGCAGAGCATCCCGGCCCAGGATTTTCCTCATGATGAGCTTGTTCATTCCAAGATTGGCCTGATGCAGCCAGAAACGCTTCACATCGGAGACCTCGATGCTGCGGTCGGCGAGATGGCCGCGAATATGCTTCGACACAAGCGGACAGACTTCCTTGAACACGGTTCGCCCGTTCTGTCGGAAGAGCAACTCGAACGATTCTCGTTCTGGCTCCTCACACGGATTCAGATAACCGGCATCATTTCGAATATTATTGGAGAACGTCGTGACCAGTCGTGTGTCCAAGATTTCCCACGACTCGGGCGATCCCTCTGTGCGATCACCCACAGTGTCCGCCTCTGAATCGTCGCGTTCGAGCAAGAGCGCAGTGCATGCATCGCCAAAGATGAAATGGAACTCGCGTAAGGCAAAATTATTGTGCCCCGACGTAATTTCAGGATTCAAGACCAGCACACATTTCGCACTTCCCGAGCGGAGCGCATCAACTGCGTTTTGGATCGAAAAAGTCGCAGAAGAACAAGCGACGTTCATGTCGTAGGCGAATCCGCTCGCACCAATTGCCGCCTGGATTTCAATCGCAACGGCCGGATACGCACGCTGCAAATTCGAACAACCGACGATGACCGCGTCGACGTCCTCACCCTTGCGGCCGGCCTGAGCCAGAGCCTCGTTTGCGGCGGCGAGACCAATCTCGGCTTGAATCGACAATTCGTCTTCGGTTCGCGATCGAAGGTGCGGACGCAGACGAGTCGGATCGAGAACCCCCTGCTTGTCCATCACATAACGATGACCGATACCGGATGCGCGTTCGATGAATTTCTCGGAAGGCAGGTCCCGCGCTTCCAATTCGCCGCGCTCGATCTCTGCTCGATGCTTGCCGTTCCACGCCTCATTCGCCTGCCCGAGGGAGACGACGAGTTCCGCGTTCGAAACCGAGTCAGGCGGAGTAAAGAGCCCGGTCCCCGTTATCAGAATGCGACCCAAATTCTTCTCCTTGTTGTTCGTCGAGAGACAACCATTCACGTCGAAGTATAGACCTCGGTCGCCTCCGTCTCATCCCGCCCAGCGCGCTTTCTCACGCATCCCGGACCCGGTGATGGATCCCGCCTCGACACATTGGCTCAAACGGTTTCGCGCCGAAGTGCCGCCTGGGGGGCTTGGTTCGGCGCAATCGTCACGCCCACGCCCCCAAATAGCGCCGTAACAGCGAAGGTCGCGAGAACCAGACCCAGCAGATCGAGTACCGGCGGATCAAAGGGCATTTCGAAGGCGAAGACGACGATGCAATAAGAACCGATCGCCGCCAGGAGTCCGCCAACCACCGAGGCCAGGCCCGCCAGAATGATAGCTTCGGTTGCCACGATTCGGTGCAAGAGCTGCGACGACGCCCCGAGTACGCGAAGGAGCAGGGCCTCGTGCGCGCGCTCGCTGCGCGCGGCCAAGGCGGCAGCGATCAGAATCGCGATGCCGGTTCCGAGGGTGAACAGCGAAAGCAGTCGAATCGCGACGCTGATCTGGCCGAGCATGCTGTCGAGAGAACGAAGAATGAGGGTAGCATCGAGCGCCGAGACATTCGGGAAGCGGCCAACAAGATCCCGCTGCATCTCCGCGCGGGCCTGCTCATCGGCGAGATGCATCAGAAGCACCGTGCTCTGGGGAGCCCCTTCGAGAGCCGCCGTCGGAAACACGACAAAGAAATTCGTCGCCATCCGTCCCCAGTCCACCTGACGAAGGCTCGCGACGACAGTGTCGATTTCGACACCCTGGATTTGCCAGCGCAGCGTATCGCCGACTTCGACGCCAAGAGATTTCGCCAGATCGCGCTCAACGGAAACCGGATAACGCGGATCCGTTTCCTGGACCGCGTCCGGCGTCCACCACTGCCCGGCAATGAGCTCTTCGCTTTCACGCAATGTGTCTGAGTAGGTCAGACGGTATTCCCGCTGCAGCGCCCAACGGAAGTCCCGGGACGACGTCTCATCCTCGAGCCAGCTGGAGCGCGTGGCGCCACGCACGCCTGAAATTCTCGCCGAAACGAGAGGGGCTCGATCAACGACTTTCGCTCCGTGCTCTGCCAATAACCCGGTTACCCCTTCCAACTGATCTCGCTGAACGTCGAAAAGGATGAAATTGGGTCGGTCCGGACGATTGTCCACTTCCATCTGGGCCAACACGTTTCGCTGCACGAGGTGAATCGTGGCCACGAGAAAGAGCGCGAATCCGATGGCGATGGTGGTCGGGAGCGTGTGGTTCCGAGGCCGGAAGAGATTCGCGATGCCCTGCCGCGCCCAATAGGCCAGCCCCTTCGGCGCATGCATCCGCAAGACACGAATCATCAACGCGGCGGCCAGAGCCAGGGCGGAAATCGTCAGCATGAGTCCGAGGGCAAAGGCCAACCCGACCCGCAAATTGCCCGCTTGCCAGACCGCGGCAAGTCCGAGACTTCCGATCACGGCCACCACCGTCAACACGCGGGCCATGATCCGATCGTTCTCCGTCGACGCGAAATCCCGTCGCAGCGCCTGCAACGGCGCAACCGAGGCCAGGTCTCCGATCGGCCCCATCGCGCATAACAACGTGGCCCAGACACTGAGTCCCAACCCGGTGGCGATTCCCACGGGTCCTATGCGAAGACTGACTTCTACGGGCAACAAATCGCCAAACACACTCGGCAAGATCCAGAGCAGGGGAACGCACATAATGATTCCGAGCATGCCCGCTGCCAGACCCAGCGCGATCGCCATTCCCGAATAAATGGCCACGACATCGCGTGGAGACGCGCCGATCGACCGCAATAGGGCCACCGTATCGAGCTTCTCTCGAACGAAGACCCGAACACCGGCGGCAACCCCGATGCTGCCGAGCATCAGGGCGGCGAGTCCAACCAGCCCGAGGTAGCGAGTCAGATTCCCGAAGGCTTCCGACATGTCTTCCTGGTAGCCGCGAACGGTTTGGATACGAACTCGGGCATTCTCGAGGGCCGTCCCATGCTCGGCCACCCAGGGCGCGACAACGCCTTTCGAAAGTTTCATATAACGCAGGTACGAGACGAGGCTGCCACGCTGTATCAGGCCGGTTCGATCGAGATCGCTCTTCAAGAGAAAGACTCGGGGCGCCATCTCGGCCTGCAGTCCAAAACTGCCCGGAGCCTTCACGATCGCGGCCGCGATCTCGAAGGATTCGCCGCCGATGCGAAGTCGATCCGAAACTTCGAGATCGAGCTGAACCAGAAGTGTCGAGTCGACGTAGACCAGACCGCTCCGGCTTCCGAAATCGGCCCAGCGACGGGCGGGCTCCGTCCAGACGTCGCCGTAAAGCGGGTATTGGCCGTCGATCGCGAGAAGATCAACAAGACGACTTCGACCCGAGCGTTCGGCGAGTGCCATCGATCCCAGCCTCGTGAGCTCAGTCGACTCCAGGGCCGACAGGCCTTGAATGGCGGCCAACACTTCGTCACTCAGTGGATCCCGACTCTCCAATCGGAGATCGGCACCTAACAACTCTTTCGAGCGGAGATCGACGGCCTGATCCACGGCCTCGCGAAGAGAATGGAGTCCCACCACGACGGCGATCCCAATTGCCATGCAACTGCCGTAAAAACCGAAACGCCGAGACGCGGAGCGAAGCTCGCGACGAATCATGGCGGCAATGAATCGCCATCTCATCCGATGCGCCCGACCTTTTCGATTCGCTCGATACGACCGCCCGCCAGATGAATGATGCGATCGGCACGACGACTGAGTTCGAGATCATGGGTCACGATCACCAGGGTCGTTCCACGCTGTTGATTCAGTTCAAAAAGTAGATTTACGATCTCCTGGCCCGTTTCACGGTCCAGGTTGCCAGTGGGCTCGTCTGCGAAGAGTACCGCCGGTTGATTAGCAAACGCGCGGGCGATCCCAACTCGCTGCTGCTCACCCCCCGAGAGCTGCGCCGGATAATGTCCGAGCCGCCCCGCCAGACCGACTCGATCGAGTAACGCCCGGGCTGTCTCTTCCGCGTCCGCTCGGCGCTGACGACGGCCCGATCGTCCAGACGCGCCGGAGACACTCGATGAGAGCAGTTCGAGGGGAACGAGAACGTTTTCGAGGGCAGTCAAAGTCGCGATCAAATGGAAACTCTGAAAGATGAAGCCAATCCTCTCGGCACGCATCGCCGCCCGTGCATCTTCGTCGAGGCTCCCGAGATCGACGCCGGCCAACCGCAGCTCGCCCTCACTCGGCCGATCGAGTCCGGCCATCAATCCCAACAGCGTTGTCTTCCCGCTGCCCGATGGGCCAAGAATGACAACGACCTCCCCCTCTGCCACGTCGAGGTCGACCGAATCCAGAACCGTCAAGACGGAATTGCCGCCGTCACCTGATTCAGAAGCAGCGCGGGAGTAGCGTTGTGTGAGATTGCGAGCGACGATCATGCGCGATGCGAAAACCGATTCGGAACAGAGCCGAAGCTAGAAAAAGGCTAAATAAGGACCAATCGAAGAGCCGAATGATGGGAAAAGGCGGCCGATCGATGGATCGATGCTGGAGCAAGGCTACGTGGGCGACGCAGGCCATACACTACTGCTTAGGTCTGGTCGGCGCATCGCTCCTCCTGTTGACTGTCGCCGCTTGTTCGAATGAGGAGCAACGCGAGAAGTCAGCCGCGTCCGCGAGTCCTCGTTCGAGCGCGCCGAGCATGGATCCCCGGGCTGACTCACAGCCCGCCATCGTGTTTCTGGGAACCAGCCTCACCGCCGGCTATGGGCTACTGGAAAGCGAATCATTTCCAGCCCTGATCGAAGCACGTTTAAGCGACAGCTCCGGCCACACCTATCGCGTCGTCAACGCCGGAGTAAGCGGCGACACTTCTGCCGGAGGCCTGCGTCGCCTGGATTGGCTGCTTCGACTCCCGATGGCCGTCCTCGTCCTCGAACTCGGGGCCAACGACATGCTCCGGGGACAGAGCGTTTCACAGCTCCGTTCTAATCTCGAAGCCATCCTCGAGCAAACCCGCCAAACGCATCCGAATGTGAAATTCCTGATCGCCGGCATGCGCGCGGCGCCGAATCTCGGCCCCGACTACGTCCGAGAATTCGACGCGCTTTACCCTGCGCTGGCAAAACAATTCGATGCCGGCCTCGTACCGTTTCTCCTCGAAGACGTGGCAGCCAGCCGCAGTCTGAATCAAGCCGACGGAATTCATCCGACCGCCGAGGGTCACGCCCTGATCGCCGAGCGCGTTTGGACACACCTCGACGACCTGATTCGTTAGGTTTCACCCGCAGCCTAACGATTCGGCTCGACGACGACCTTTCCCACGACCTTGCGATCCATGAGTGCCCGCAAGGCCTGCGGTGCCTGTTCGAGGGAATAGCGTCCCGACACATAGGGATTCAGCTGACCCTTCTCTGCCATTGAGTCGAGTTTGCGAACGATTTCGTCGCGCAACTCTGGCTGCCGCGACACCATGGCGCCATAGAAAACTCCGATGACTTGACAGCTCTTGAGCAGAGTCAAGTTGAGTGGCAGATGTGGAATGCCAGCCGTGAATCCGATGACCAGAAATCGACCGTTCCAACCAATTGCGCGAAGAGCCGACTCTGCGTAATCCCCGCCGATGCAGTCGTAGATCACATCGACGCCCTGGCCGCCGGTCAACTCTTTCGCACGCTTCTTTAAATCTTCTTTCGAGTAATCGATCGTCTCGTCCGCACCTCGATCACGACAGATCGCCAACTTTTCGGAGCTCGAAGCTGCGGCGATAACCTTCGCACCCATCGCCTTTCCAAGTTCAACTGCCGCCAGCCCCACATTCCCAGCCGCACCCAACACGAGCAAAGTCTCACCGGCTTTGAGATCACCCCGATATTTCAAACCGTAGAGGCCAGTCCCGTAGGCGTAGAGCACGCCCGTCGACTCGGCGAAGCCCAGGTTGTCCGGGAGCTTGCGGGTCGCATTCGCTTTCACGAGAACCTTCTCGGCAAAGCCGCCGACCAACATCGTGCTTCCGATGACGCGCTCCCCGACTTTGAACGCCAAGACGCCCTCCCCCAGCTCGCAGACGACTCCGGCGACCTCGCCGCCCGGCACAAAGGGAACCGGGGCCTTGAACTGATACTTGTCCTCAATCATCAGCGAATCGGGAAAGGTCACCGTCGATGCGCGAACGTCGATGATCAGCTCACCCTCCCCAGGTGTGGGTTCCGGAACCTCTTCGAGAACCAGCTTCTCCGGCGGCCCAAATTCCTTACACACAATCGTTCTCATGCCATTCTCTCCAAAATTCCCAGGGACGATGAGTCATTCCCGATTTTGGATGTTAGCCGCTTCAGAAGCTGGCGCGCCCAGCCAGGCTCGCGATAATCAGAGCCCGTCGGCGCCCGTCCCCGGTCGACAGCCAAAACCGAATCGAGAGGGCCTCGCGTCTTCTCCGGAGATCCCATGACGACTGGTTCGACCGATTCAGAAACAACGCCACAGGCCGAAGACAAGATCACGAACGTCCAGGAGCTCGACGAGTGGATCGACCGCGAGGGGATCCGTTTCTTCAAGGTCGGCATCTTCGACATCGACGGTGTCATGCGCGGGAAATACATCAACCGCGAGAAGCTGCGCTCGGCCGTCGACAAGGGATTTGGCTTCTGCGATGTGGTACTTGGCTGGGATTCCCAGGATGAACTCTACGCTTTTGACGCCCAAGCGGGCGGCGCGCGAGGCAAGGGAATCGAGGTCTCGGGCTGGCATACCGGATACAGCGACGCGACTGCGCGTCTCGACCTGGCGAGCCTTCGTCGCATTCCGCTGGAAGAAGACACACTCCTGTTGATCGGAGGCTTTCAAGGCGCGCACGCCGACGTCTGCCCGCGCACGATTCTGACGCGTACCCTCGACAAGGCCCGGGAGATGGGCTTCGAAGTCGACGCCGCTTTCGAATACGAGTTCTTCCTCTTCGATGAAACCCCGGAGAGCGTTCGCGAGAAGGGCTATCGGAATCTCCAACATTTCACGCCCGGTATGTTCGGCTATTCGGTGCTGCGCAATTCCGTTCACGCCGAGTTCTACCACGACCTTCTCGATGTGATGGAAGACTTCAATTGTGCCATCGAAGGTCTCCATACCGAAACCGGTCCAGGTTGTATCGAAGCAGCCATTCGCTATGCGCGCGGCCTCGAAGCCGCGGACCGCGCCTCAATCTTCAAGACCTTCATGAAGGTCTTCGCCCAGCGCGCAGATTTGATGGCCACCTTCATGGCGAAATGGAGCAACGATTACCCGGGCCAGAGCGGCCATCTTCATATTTCGCTTTGCGACATCAAGTCGGGCAAGAACGCCTTCTACGCCGAAGGCTCCGAATTCAACATGAGCGAGACGATGCGCCATTTCATCGCGGGCCAGGTCCGGTACATGCCGGAGCTACTCGCCATGGTGTGTTCGACGATCAATAGTTATCGCCGACTGGTTCCCGGAATGTGGGCGCCCACCGCTGCCAACTGGGGTGTCGAGAACAGAACGACCTCCGTCCGCGTGATTCCCGCTGGCGCGAAGGCGCAGCGCAGCGAGTATCGGATCGCGCCCGCCGACGCGAATCCCTACCTCGCCCAGGCAGCGGCGCTAGCCTCGGGACTTCGCGGAATCGAAGAAGGTCTGGAACTCCCGGAAGTCGTGACCGGCAACGGCTACGAGGAGCCGAATGCGCTTACCCATCCTCTCCCCGGCACACTGCGCGAAGCGAGCGATCTCTTTCGCGCCTCTAAAGTCGCCCGAGAGGAATTCGGAGACGTCTTCGTCGACCATTACGCCGGCACCCGGGACTGGGAAGATCAAGAATTCCGCAAGGCCGTCACCGATTGGGACCTCGCTCGCTATTTCGAAATCATCTGAAGCGCAGAACGACAACCCGCACTCGAACACCCAACGCCTGCCCCGCCGAGAATTCTGCTCCCGTACTAAAAATGAACTCGTCAATACGCCTTCGTGAGGAAAGATCTGTGAGCGACCACCAAGACAAAGCCGAAATGCTCGTCGGAAACTTCAACTACCCGGCTTCTTACCGAATCGGCGCAGGCCGAATTCGAGAGCTCGGCAGCGCGTGTCGCGAACTCGGAATGGACCGGCCTCTGATCGTGACGGATCCCGGCATCCTCGGCCTCGCTTGGTTCGCGCCGATCATTCCGGCCCTCGAAAAGGAGGGCCTCTCTCCCTGCGTCTTCTCGGAGATCGAAGCCAACCCAGCAAGCACCCATATCGAAGCAGGCCTGGCCATCGCGAAGGAGCATCGCGCCGACGGGTGTATCTTGATCGGCGGTGGCTCAGCGATGGACGCGGGGAAATGCATCGCGCTCCTGGCCCAAAACCCTGGCGCCATCCTCGACTATGAGGATGTCGGTGACAACTGGAAACAAGCCGACGGCGAGAATATTCTGCCCACGATCGCTGTGCCCACAACCGCGGGAACGGGCTCGGAAGTCGGGCGGGCGGCGGTCATCGTCGATCCAGCCGAACATAACAAGAAGATCATTTTCCATCCGGGCATGAAGCCAGATCTGGTCATTGCGGACCCCGATCTCACACTCGGACTACCACCCGGCCTCACCGCGGCTACCGGAATGGATGCCCTGGCACACTGCTTCGAAGCGTATTGCGCGCCCGGCTACCATCCCATGGCCGACGGAATCGCACTCGAAGGCATGCGACTCATTTCGCAAAACCTGGTTCGAGCTTTTGAAGACGGGGGCGATCGATCCGCGCGCACCCATCTCCTGATGGCCGCTTCGATGGGCGCCACCGCCTTCCAGAAGGGCCTGGGCCTCATCCATGCCCTTTCCCATCCGGTCGGCGGGATGACCGGCCTTCATCATGGGACGGCCAACGCAATCTTCCATCCCTACGTCATGGTCCACAATCGCGCTTTCATCGAAGATCGGATGCCACGGGTTGGCCAGGTCCTCGATCTACCGGGCGAGCGTTTTGAAGACGTCCTCGATTGGACGCTCGAATTGCGCAGCCGACTGGGCCTCCCTCATACGCTCGAGGGAATCGTTGACGAAGAGATGATTCCGAAGCTCGTGCCGATGGCGGCCGCGGATCCCTCCCTTGCAACAAATCCAAAGCCCTGCAGCCTCGAGGAAATCGAGCGGGTCTTGCGAAAGTCGATCTCGGGCGACCTGCAGCCCTAGCGCTCGAGAGTCCTGCTAGGCGGCTCTCGGTCCAGCCCGTCGGAAATGCACTTGCTAGTTCACCGGTTCCGGCGAAACACCCGCTCGGCGAACCATCCCGATGGCGATCGCACTGCTCATCAGAGTACTCGTTAAAATCCCAACGATTGCTGCCAACATAATTCGCATGACTGTCGTCTCCTGTCTTCTCATTTCCGTTTCGCGATCACTTAAGCGTCCACAAGAGTTGTGCGGACGAGCCACTAGAACCGAAAGGTCCATTGGAGCTTCACAAGCGGCGCGGTACGCCCTGCGCTCAAACCGTCGGAGGAGTCGAGGCCCTGGTTCACGACGAGAAAGAACTCCCGTCCGTCCTCGATGATCCAGCGAAGACGGCTATTGACGTCAATCGAATCCGTGTTGTTGTCGTACTGCACCAGCGTGATCCAAGAAAGATTCGGGGTAAAGAGAAGGCTCAACCGAACGCCCAACACTTGAATGAGTTCATCGCCGTCTGGAAGTCGAATGTCGTCGACGCGATAGACAACGCTGGTCTGAACGAACCTCGAGAAGCGGTAGATGAGATCGGCGCTCGCGCGAGTCCGTGACCCATCAAAGAAAGTACCGGCCCCAACAGCGATTTCGCCACCAAGCCTGCGGTTCTTGCTCAGAGTGAATCGAATATCGCCTTCGTCAGAATGGTACCGGCCGTTTGAAATACTCAGATTGGAAAAATCTGTTTCGACAAACTCAAACAGGTGCAGATATCGAAAGCGCACCGCGTCACCGACCGAATTCGCGAGATCGGCCACCGTCCAGCTGACTAGACCGGATTTGACCTCCGATGAAGTCCCGGTCACCAAACGACCCGCGATCCCTGTGTCCACCGTCAATAGAACCGAAGAATTCGGGCGCCAGCGCCGACGAAAACCGGCATTGTAGTCTCTAATCCCAACCCGGTTCGCAAATCCGAGCGCCGGGTTGAAGTCGCCATCGAGAACTTCGACCGACACCAACCACCGGTACTTATCATTTGGAAACTCGACTTTCGCACCGTAGGACAGGCCGCTTCCCGTGATCGCTGAGTCGTCGTCTTCAAAGGCTCGATCCGGATTACTGAAGCTATTTTGAACCCAGGCAGACGCATAGAGGCTCTGTCCGGCCATAAAATTCGTATTTCGATAGTTGTAGTCCGCTCCGATGAGCGTATTCGTTCCCATTGCCGACGGGTCGCCGTTGGTCACGATGGCCCCGAGTGTTGATTCGCCGATATTCATCGCACCACGTGCGACGAGAACATTCTCCGCATCGACCTGATCATGTTTGTCGAGCACAACATCGAGAATCCCGAACTTGAAACGTCCCGTCCGCCCGGTGATCTTGCCCCCGGCTGTGATTCCCTCTGGTTCACCGACGCTATTGAGGCCGATTTTTCGGGAGAAGAAGGGCTGGCCGTTCCGATTCAGATTCGCAAAATTAAAAATCAGCGTGTCCTGTAGAAAGAAGTCGCGTTTCTCCGGAAATCGCAGCGAGAACCGAGTCAGGTTCACCCGTCGCGCATCCACTTCAGATTCACCGAAGTCCGTGTTCACGGTCAGTGCCGTCGTAATTGACGGAGTCACCTTATAAAAGACATCCAGACTCGGATCGGCACGTGTGTAATGTCTCTCCCGGTCGTCGCCTTCTTCAATCTGGTTCACGTCGTCGACCCGGCGAAGTGTCCCCGATGGCGCAACCTGCAAACCTACGCCTTGACTAACCCCCTTCATCCCAACCAGATTTCCGGCGCGACCCATCGACGTCAGGAATCGTTCGAGAACGGGATCGGCCCAGCGATCGATTTCGCTGCGTCGACGAATGCCACGGGCCATATTGAATCCCCAGACATTCCCTTCCGGATCAAAGCTGATCGTCGCATAAGGAATCGCGAACTCGACGATCCATCCCTCGTCATCGACGGAAGCCTGCGCGTACCAACGACCATCCCAGCTCGGCTCGAACCCTCCCCCTTCGAAAAGGAAGTCTCGACGCGATCCATTGGCGTTGACCTGAAAGAAATACCCATTCTGTCTATCCAGAAACGGATCGAGGGTGAAGCCGAATCGATCGTCCTTTCGAAGGTCCGCGTCGCGCAACATGACATGCCGCACGATCTCTTCGGGGTTCGTATCCCAAAGCCGCGCCGCAACGTAGAGATGATCCTCGTCTGTCATGATCCAGACTTCGGTTCGCTGCGTGGGCGCCACTCCGGGGTCGGGCCTCGCCTGGGTCAGACCATCGACATGTGCAGCATCAGACCATTCTTCCGGCGAGAAATGTCCATCGATGGTTGGCGCTTTCTTCGTCCAGCCAATCTTGATGGTGGGTCGTGCGGCGTCCACGTCCTGCATCTCGTCGGCTGCGAGGCCGGGCATAGGCGCGCACATCAAAATCAGAACAGGCGCGATGGCCTTTGAGAACCAGGCACGCCATCGAGTAGCGGCCGGGTGTCGACATCCCGATCTTCGACGCAACAACAAACGGCCTTTTACCACGCGCGCGATCCCAATTCGCCCAGGATGCGCGGGCCGGCGTCGGCGATGAAGCCGCCGCGAACTGGGGAGTGAGTATGGGTCGGCATTGAGCCTCCAGGGGGCGGAACAGCCAAGGCGGGCGCGGGGGGGGGCGCCGATACTAACGCGCCAAGTCCGGGCTCGACAGACGCCCACAACGTCCAGCGAGACAAAAATGCCCGACTTCGGAGTGCGATCTCCGTCGACCTGTGTTTGAGAGTGCGCGGAAAGTCTCTTAGAGTCGAGAATCGAATAAAACGTTTTGAAGTGAATCGGCCCACCGCCCATTCAGACCTCAGCCCACAGACACGCCCGAAAGGAAAGAACATGCGAATTGGAGTAATGGCAGGAGCCACCGGCGGCGACGACAGCCTCGATGGCCTCGTTGCCTCGGCAAAGGATCTCGAAGCGCGCGGCTTCGATACGATGTGGATGGCCAATATCTTTGGCATCGACGCAATCACGGCCGCAGCCGTGATCGGTCGCGAAACCAATACGATTGCATTGGGAACAGCCGTCGTCCCCACCTACCCGAGACACCCCACCGCACTCGCCCAGCAAGCGCTCACGGCACAGTCCGCGTGCGGGGGTCGCTTTGTTCTCGGTATCGGTCTCTCCCATCAGGTCGTCATCGAGTCGATGCTCGGTCTCTCCTACGAGCGCCGAGCAAAGCACATGCGCGAGTACATGGCGGTACTCGGACCACTGCTCCGAGGCGAGCCCTGCAAGTTCGAAGGTGAAGAGTATCGCGTGAATCTCACTCTCAGCGTCCCGAACACGCAGCCCGTGCAGACCCTGATCGCCGCGTTAGGCGACCACATGCTGCGCATCGCGGGCGAGTCGGCCGATGGCACGATTCTCTGGATGACGGGTCCCGAAACGATCGAAAGTCATATCGGGCCGAAACTACGTGAAGCCGCGAGTGCGGCGGGACGTTCAGAACCGCGCATAGCAGCCGGACTCCCCATCGTGCTGACCAATAACGTCGACGCAGCACGAACCGCCATCAGCGAGAGCCTCGTCATCTACGGGCAGCTGCCGAGCTACCGCGCCATGCTCGACAAAGAGGGCGCAGCGGGACCCGCAGATGTCGCCCTCGTCGGCGACGAGAAGACCCTCGACGCGGGCATTGCACGCCTCGCCGACATCGGCGTGACGGATTTCAGCGCGGCGATCTCGGCGACGGAAGACGGTGCGGCCGAGCGAACCCTCGACTACCTCGCGAGCAAGCTCTAGAAGCCAATTGAGAATGGGCCCGGAAGTTTCCGCCTTCCGGGCCCGTCCTCCACAACCACCTCGAACTCGAATCGCACTCCACCGACTCGAACCCTTCCCGATTGATGCCACCACGTTGCTCGTGAGTACATCGAAGAGCGGTGGTGCCCCGGACAGGAAAGTCACTTCGCGCGCGATGCGCCCAGGTACATGAAGCCGAGCCTCGACTCAGGCGAGAATCGAGACCACGATCCGCAAACTGATGGATGGGCTCACTCAGGCGTGAACGCGCTCGACCGTTCCGGCGCTGGCATCAGACTCGGGCTCGGACAACCAGGCCCTGAGCAGCTCGAAGCCGAGGGCAAGAACCACAGCGCCCAGGAATAGCCCTAGAATCCCCATCGTCAGCATCCCGCCGATGGCGCCCATGAAGATCACGAGTGTCGGAACCTTCACCCCACGACCGAAAAGCATCGGCTTGAGGATATTATCGACCAGCCCGATTGCCCCACACCACAGCATCAGACCCCAGGCGCCGGCTCCCCCTAACATCGAGAACCCGATCATCACAGGCGGAACCATGGCGATAACGACGGGAAGCTGAATCACGGCGAAGACGAGAACCAGCGCCGCCCAGAGTCCAGCCCCCGGTATGCCGGCCACTAGAAAGCCAGCGCCGGCAAGAAGAGATTGCAGCGCCGCGACGCCTAGGATGCCCTGAACGACACTTCGAACAGTCGCGTTCGCCACCTCGACCAGCGCCGGGCCCCGCACCCCTCCTGCTATCCGTTCGATGAAGCGACGAATCGCAAGCCTTCGTGTTTCACTTCGCACCAACATCACGCCGGCAATGAAAACCGATGCAACGAGTTCCAGGATCCCAACGCCGATGCTTCCGACCGCTGCGAGGAGCCATCGCGAAGCCGCCCGAAGCTGTGGGGCGAGGCGTGAAAGGGTTTCACCGACATTCTCGCTGGCGGCCAGCCAGCCGGAATGGACCGCGTCTCCGATGATCGGCCAATCCTTGACCCTCTCGCTGGGAGGCGGAATCTCGAGTGCGCCCTCATTCAGCTCGGCGGCGTATTTCTGTGCGCCGGAGATCAGGGTTTCCGAAAGCGTGACGACCGGCACGAAGAGAAGAATCAGGATCGCAGCCACCCCGATCGTGGCCGTCAAGGTTCTGCGCCCACCGAGGGCCTGACAGATTGTGTCGAAGGGACGATCGAAGGCAGTCGCGATAATCAACGCCCACACCACGACTCGGAGAAAGGGCGCGATGATGATCAGGCACCATCCAACGAGCAGCGCGATCACACCGAGCCGAATCGCGATTTCAACCGCCATTCGAATGGATGTCGAGGTGGCATCAGAAGTCAGCGGCGAAGATTCGGGTTCGGACATGGATGCTCCTCTGATTGTCTATTGCGAAGGCCCACTGGGGAATAGCACGCCTCGGCCAATAAGCGTCCCGGGCCGAGTTCAGCGAAGGAGCTAGACTTTCATTCCAGTTCAGGGAGCCACCTTTTGATGAGCGAGATCGACTTTCGACCTTTTGATGCGGACAACCATTATTACGAAGCCGAGGATGCGTTCACGCGCCACGTCCCCAAAGCGATGCAGCCGCGCTGTGTCCAATGGGCGGAAATCAGCGGACGCAGACATCATGTCGTGGGCGGAAAACTTGCCCATGCCGTCGCCAATCCAACCTGGAACCCAATTGCCAAACCCGGAGCCATCTCGGAGTTCCTACGCGGGAACCCGAACAAGATCGACCCAAAGTCATTACTCAAGGAACGCGAGCCGCTCCCGGATTACTACCTCAACAGTTCCGCACGTATTCAACGACTTGACGAGCAAGGACTCGAAGCGATCTGGCTTTTCCCGACGTTAGGCGTTCTCTATGAAGAGCTGATCAAGACGGACACTGAGGCGGTCAAGGCCATGGTCCGGGGTTTCAATCGCTGGCTCGATGAGGACTGGGGCTGCAACTATCATGATCGAATCTTTGCCGCGCCCTATATCTCCCTGGTCGATGTCGAGTTCGCCTGCGAAGAGCTCGAATGGGCGCTCGAGAAAGACGCCCGAGTTGTGGTCATCCGCCCGGCTGCCGTACACACCGCAAGCGACGGCGTGCTTTCCCCTTCCCACGCGCATTTCGATCCCTTTTGGGCCCGCGTGAATGAATCCGGAATCTGTGTCGTCATCCATGCTGGGGATTCGGGATACACCACCCATGGCTATGTCCAAGACGGCTTCAGCTCCGCTGGCCTCGGCGGACCGATGATGCCTAATATCAAACACTTCAATATCGAACGCGCGGCCTACGACTTCCTGATCACCCTCGCATACGAACGACTCTTCGAGCGATTTCCGAATCTGCGCATCGCGTCCATTGAAAATGGTGCTGAATTTCTCCCAGACCTGTTTCGAAAACTGCGGCAGTCTCGCGATCGCCTTGCCGTGACCCACTACTACAAAGAAGATCCAACCCTGCTTTTCAAGGAGCACGTCTGGATCAATCCCTTCTGGGAAGACAACGTCTATGAGATCGAAGAATGCATGGGTGCAGACCGCGTGATCTTCGGTTCCGACTGGCCGCATATCGAGGGCATGCCGCATCCTCTCGACTACGTTGCCGAACTCGACAAATTCGACGAGGCCAAGAAACGATTGATCCTGCGCGACAACACACGCGAGCTGAACATTCGGCGCCCGCTCTAAGAGCGAAGACTCGAACGGGGAACGGAAGTCATAACTTGAAGAACGCCCTCGACGGGATTCGTGTCCTTGATCTCAGTACGCCGCTTGCAGAAGCCGCCGGACGAGTCCTCGCCGACCTTGGCACCGAAGTCATCAAAATCGAGCCCCCAGGCGGTTGCGAAGCCCGATTCGCTCCCCCGTTTGCAGACCCGGAAACCGGAGACTCTCTGGACGCGGATCACCGAGATCTCGACGCCTCTCATTTCTGGCGAGCCTTTGGACTCGGGAAACGAAGTGTCGTACTCGACCTCGACGATCCCGAAGGCCACGAACGATTTCTCGAACTGGTCCAGGGGGCGGATGTCCTGATCGAGTCCTTCACCCCGGGCGTGATGCAAGCAAAGGGGCTCGGCGCCGACACGCTGTGCAAGTTGAACCCGATGCTCGTCTACGCCTCGATTACACCTTTCGGCCAAACCGGCCCATACGCATTGCATCCGGCGACGGACCTCACCCTTGCCGCGGCCGGAGGACTTCTCAACATGCAGGGCGATGGCGATCGTGTGCCGATCCCCGTCGGGCTACCGGAGACTGCCCATCTGGGGTCTGTTCAGGCTGCCGCAGACATCTTGATGGCGCTTTATTCGCGTAATCGCTCTGGGCAAGGCCAATCTCTCGACACTTCGATTCAGGCCGCAGTTCTCTGGAGTCTGTTATTCGTGACGGACTATGCAGCGATCGGTGCTGATCCGCCCGGCTTCGACGACACCCGCAACACGCGAACACCAACACAAAACATCATCCCGGGCTTACCACTCCCGGTCGTAGAGCCGTGCAAGGATGGGTTCGTCGTGATGACCTTGGTGCTCGGAGCACAGGGCGCCTTCGGCTTCGCGGCTGCCATGCACTGGATCGGAGAGCGAGGCGGCCTCGATGCCGACCTCATGCAGATCGATTGGATGACCTGGATCCAGCAGTTGCAGGAAGGCAGCCTCGAGATCGATGTCGCGCGTCGAGGACTGGATCAGTTCCTCGCGTATCTGCGAACGATGACCAAGGCTGAGATTCATGAACAGGCGGTCGCTCAGAAATGGCTGATTGCGCCGATCAACCTTTCCTCGGATCTGCTCGCGGACCCACAACTGCGTGCTCGAGAATTTTGGGTCGATGTGGAGGGTCGAAAATTTCCCGGCCCTTTCGCGCGGCTGAGCAAGACACCCATTCGCTACGAGCGCGGTGCTCCAAAACTCGGACAGGACCAGGGGTTGTTAGGTGCGTCGATACGCTCTCCGCAGCCAGCCTCTATGGTGAAGTCGTCGCCCCGCCTCGCTGCATTCGAAGGGCTGAAGGTTGCGGACTTCTCCTGGATCGCCGCCGGCCCGCTGATTACGAAGGATCTGGCTAATTTGGGTGCCACCGTATTGCGCGTAGAGACCGAAACTCGGATCGATACGATGCGCTTCATCCCGCCCTTCGTCGGCCCCCCGAGTATCACCAGTGGACACGCCGCAGCTAACGTCAACCAATCAAAACTCGGCATCGCCCTCGACTTCGCGAACCCAGAGGGCCTCGCCATCGCGCATCGCATGGTCGAATGGGCCGATGTCGTCGTAGAGAACTTCACGCCCGGAACCGCCGAGCGTCTCCAGCTCGACTACGAGACACTTCGAAAGATCAATCCAGAGATCGTCATGGTCTATACCTGCATGCGCGGCCAAACCGGGCCGGAACGAAAGCATACGGGCTTCGGAATTCAGGGGGCCGCACTGAGCGGGCTGGCTGGAGTCTCAGGCTGGCAGGACCGAATGCCGATCACGCCCTGGGGCGCTTACACGGATTTCATTTCGCCACGTTATGCGCTTGCCGCACTCTGCGCAGCATTGCTTCATCGCGACGAGACGGGCGTCGGTCAATGCATCGACGTCTCCCAGATCGAAACCGCAATCCATTTCCTCACACCGGCGCTCCTCAACTATCAAGAGTCGGGATGCATTCTCGATCGCCAGGGCCTCGATTCGGATTGGGGCTGTCCCCATGGCGTCTACCGAACATCTGAAACCGAACGCTTCATCGCCATCGAAGCGAGATCCTCAGCACAGTGGCGTGCGCTCCGCGAAATCGTTCCCACGCTCGCCCGACTCGAGGGAGAGGATCTCGATGCCACCAGAAACCGCTTCGGCCGACGACGAGAGATCGACGAGATTCTCAAATCCTGGTGTTCGAAGCAGAAGTGTTTCGAAGTCGCCGAACGATTGCGCGAGGCCGGCGTGCCCGCTTACGTCCCCCTGCGCGCGACAGACCTTCATCAGGACGCGCAGCTGGCTGCGCGGAAATTCTTTATCGAACTCCAGCACGGTGGTTTCGGGCGTAGCCATTTTGACGGTGCAGTCACCGTTTTCTCGGACACGCCCTCACGACCCACTCACGCCGGCCCGATGATCGGCGAGCATACCTTTCAGGTGATGAGCGAAATTCTCGGCTATAGTGATGATGAAATCTCTCGCATCGCTTCAACCGGGGCACTGACCTAACGCGCGCCAGGCTCGGCCGGACACTCGGAGCCACCGACGGCTTGGCGCGGCGGCTCGCTATCACTCGCCCTCGAAGACGGGTTCTCGCTTTTCCATGAACGCTTTCGGCCCTTCGCGCGCGTCATTCGAAGTCATGACCTTTGCCGAGATCTCATTCTCAATCTGATAGGCCGACTCAAGCGGCATTCCGCTGGTTCGAAGCACGGCTTCCTTGATGGCACGAAGAGCCAGTGGCGCGTTACGCGCCAAGCGCCTCGCAAACTCCATCGCGCGATCCATCAACCTTTCGGGCTCGACGACTTCATTCACGAAACCGATCCTCAGGGCTTCCTCCGCCGACATTCGATCGCCCGTAAGCAGGATTTCCATCGCCTTGCAGTATGGGATCTGCCGAGGCAAACGAACCATCGAGCCACCGCCGGGAACGAGTCCGCGCTGCGCTTCGCTAAGCCCAAAGCTCGCAAGCCGACTCGCGACGCGAATATCCGTCGATTGCAGGATCTCCGTCCCGCCCGCGACGGCGACACCGTTAATGGCGGAAACGATCGGCTTGTAGAGCTCAAAAGGACGTAGTAGCGCCGTCGACATCACGGTGGCCGGGTCTTCCATCAATCGCCGATCCCAGTCATTGCTGGGCTGCCGCGCGCCGGTAAAGAGCGGCATCAACCGTGCGAGGTCCCCGCCCGCGCAGAAGGCCTTTTCGCCGGCGCCGGTCAGGATCGCTACTCGAAGCGTTGCGTCATCCCGAAAGTCGACCCAGGCTTCCGCCAGAAGCACCATCATCTCGGGACTGAATGCATTGCGATGGTCGGGACGGTTCAGTGTCAGGATGGCAATGCCATCGCGCTTTTCATAAAGCAGGTCGGGCATGGTCGCGTCGTGCCTCCCGTCTTGACGGTACCAGAGCGTAAGCCTCTCGAACCGACGCCGGAGTCAGAAAGAAAGCAGCAGATAGGCGAACAGCAGAACCGCCGCCCACATCGCGGTCACACCCGTTGGCCATGGTTCACCAAATCTCGTCCAAGGACTGAGATGGGCCCTCGTAAAGTCGAGCACCGCGAGGCGGCTACGGTCCGCAGTACCCAGGAACCACCGCTGCCCCATGAGCCAAACCTCCGACACTCCCGACCAGGCGGCGGGTAAGAGCCGTCGCCAGGTCCAGTCAATGTCGAGTATGACACTGCGCAGTTCCGGCGGATAGAGCCCCGTCTTCCACAGAACCACGAAGGCCAACGCAGCGAAGAGCAGAAGCTGCAACACCGTCACGACATGCGACACGGTGTACGGACTGTACTCCACCGGATAGGGCAGGATCGCGTAGAGGTATTCGGGAAAAACACCGATGCCGATGCAGAACGCGGCGGCGATGCCCATGGCCAAACGCATATTGATCGGCGCTTCCTTGACCCGAATGCCACTATCATGCGCAAAAAAGGAGAAGAAGGGAATCTTGATTCCCGAGTGATCGAGAACGCCGGCGGAAGCAAAGAGCAAGACCATCGAAATGATCAACAGATGTTCATGCCCCACCGCGGACAATACCATCGATTTACTGACGAAGCCGCTGGTCAAGGGGAAACCCGAGATCGAGAGGGAACCGATGATGCAGAAGAACGCTGTCCAGGGCATCGACTTGTATAGGCCACCGAGTTCCGACGCCTTGATCGTTCCGGTCCGGAAGAGCACCGCGCCCATAGCCATAAAGAGCAGCGCCTTGTAGATCACATGCGCAAAGACGTGAGCCACTGTTCCGTTCAGCGCCAATTCGGTCCCGACGCCGACGCCGACAACCATGAATCCCAATTGATTGTTGAGGCTATAGGAGAGAACGCGACGCAGATCGTTCTCAATCACCGCGAAGAAGATCGGAAATGCGGTCATCGTCACACCGATGGGGATCAGGATGTCGGTTCCGGCATAACCGCGGGCGAGTGCATAGATTGCGAGCTTCGTCGTGAACCCCGACAGGAAGACGGTGCCGGTCACGGTGGCTTCGGGATAGGCGTCCTTCATCCAGCCATGCAGGAGTGGAAAGGCCGCCTTGATTCCAAAAGAAAGAAAGACCAACCAACCGCCCGCTGACTCGAGACCAATATGCTCGAAGGCAAGGGTTCCCGAATCGCGATAGAGAAGGATTGCGCCGGCCAGCAGGAGGAGTCCCGACATCACTTGGATGATCAAATAACGTTGCCCAGCCTTCAGCGCTGCTTCCGTTCGGCTCGCCCAGACCAGGAAGACCGAGGAAACAGCGGTCAGTTCCCACCAAACGAATAACGTCATCAGATCGCCGGCAAAGACTGCGGCAATGGCCGCTCCCGCGTAGATCAATGCCGCCGCTGCCTGGAGTCGATCCTTTTGGTGCGACGCGTAGAGCACGCCCAGGAAGGCGGCTATGTGGAAGACGATTCCAAAGACGCGAGAGAGCCCATCGATTCGCGTGATCTGGAGCGTGTAGTCGAAGACCTCGATCGAATAGCTGAAGTCCGCGGGCATTTGGAGTAGATGCGCCAGCCCCACGATCGGCAGCGCCATCATCACTGCTTGAGAAAGTCGATGCGGGAGTAGGACCGCGGGAATCGCGGCCACGATCAGCAACACGCCGGGCGGTAACCCGCTTACGAAGACATCAATCATAATAGTCCTCGTCGCGCATCAGGAGACGTCGCAAGCCTTTAGCCGTCATCACCAGACCCACATAGGCGACGAAACCGAAGACGGCATCGAAGGCGATCCAATCCTGAAATGAATAGTCAGCATGCTTGTGATAGAAAAAATCTGCGAGAACACTGAGCACGCAAGCGGCGACCAGGATCTTGATGATCAGGTTGATGCTACTCGGCCGATCGAGCCATCGATCTTCTTCCGCGGCGGCCCCATGCAGGGCCTGACGCTCTTGATTCCCATTGCGTGAGATTTCATCAGCCATGATTCGCTCAGCCCCCAAGACCCATCGCCGGAGCGAGCAAGCGGTAAACGCTGTCGGCATAGAAGAAGATGACGAAACAACCCAGCGCCGTCGCACAGATGGGCAGAAGGATCAACAGCGGCGCTTCATTGATGCCGTCGGGCACCCCTTCCGGAAGCGGTCGGAAAAAGGCGCGAACGACGATCGGCATCAGGTAGGCGATCGAAAGCAGCGAACTCAGCATGAATACAACGACCATCCAGGGCTGGTCGGCGTCGAAGGCTCCGGTCACCAGATACCACTTACTCCAGGCACCGCCGAAAGGGGGCAGCCCGATGATGCTGAACGACGCGATGCAGAAGGCACCGAAGGTAATCGGCATCCGGCGTCCGAGGCCGTCAAGTTGACTGACCTCGGTCTTGTGAGCGACGACCATGACCGCACCAGCGACGAAGAAGAGCGTGATCTTGCCCAGGGCATGCATCAGAATATGCAGGCCAGCGCCCATGGCTGCGGCGGAGTTCGCAAGCGCGGCGCCGAGAACGATGTACGAGAGTTGGCTGATGGTTGAATACGCGAGCCGCGCCTTCAAGTTGTCGAGACTGAGCGCGCGAATTGAAGCAGCCAGGATCGTGATCGCTGCAATGCCCATCAAGATGTCGGAAAGCCCATCCTTTGCGAGAAAGTCTATGCCAAATATGTAGATCGAGATCTTCAGAACGGTGAAGACGCCCGCCTTCACAACCGCGACTGCGTGAAGCAAGGCGGAAACCGGCGTGGGCGCGACCATCGCTGCCGGAAGCCAGCGATGGAAGGGCATGAGAGCAGCCTTGCCGACTCCATAGGAGAAGAGCAGTAGGAGTAGACCCGCAGACGCGCCCGCGATCTTTCCATCGAGGATGCCGCCGGGCGTAAAACGAAGCGTGTCCGACAGATTCGCGGTCCACAGAATTGCGAGCAACAAGAATAGAACGGAAGTCGAAACGAGAATGCCCAGATAGAGCCGGCCGGCACGAATCGCGGCTTCAGTTCCGGCATGCGTCACTAGCGGGAACGTCGAGAAAGTGAGCAGCTCATAGAAGAGAAAGAGCGTAATCAGATCGCCGGCAAACGCGATTCCCAGTGCGGCCGAAATCGCCAGGGCGAAGCAAGTAAAGAAGCGGGTCTGGTTGACCTCTTCATGACCACGCATATAGCCGAAACCATAAAGTGACGTCAGAATCCAAAGACCCGAAGCAACCAGACCAAATAACAAGCCCAGGGGCTCGACTTCTAGGGCAAGGCCGAGGCCAGCCATATTGCCGGGAAGAGCGAGAGAGGGCCGTGCACCTGCCATCACCGGTTCGATCAACCGCGTGACACAGGTGAAGGTCGAAATACCGACCACAATCGTCCAGCTATCACGCAGGTTCGGCCAACGTCCAAGAGCGACAACGCCCACGGCGCCGATGAGCGGCAAGATCATCGACCAGAAAATGATGGTCGCGTGAGCGTCGAGTCCCATCTCGATGTCCATCGCTAGAGACCCACCATGAAGACTTGCTGCGCGGCCAGTTCGGCCACGTCCACCGCATAACTCGAGAAGATCCCGAAGTAGATGGCCGCCCCCGCCAGAATCCATGTCGGGATCAGAAGCCGAAGTGGTGGCTCCCTCCTTTCAAGTTCCACCTCGGGTGTCTGGAAGTAGGCGATCTCGACGACCTTCCAAACATAGACCAGCGCCAGGATGGAACTCGCCATGATCAGAAAAGCGATCCAGAGAGCGTCGACTTCGAGGGCTGCCGAAACCAGCGCCCACTTACTCACAAACCCGACGGTTCCCGGCACGCCCACCAGCGCCAAACCAGCGACGACCATGGCGGCCATCGTGAAGGGCATTCGCTGTCCGAGTCCCTTCATCACATCGAGATTCGTACCGCCCATGCGCCAGGTCACGCAGGCTGCGACGAGAAAGAGTGCGCCCTTCATGAGTGCATGGTTGAAGACGTGAATGAGTCCGGCTGAGACACCGGCCTGAGTCGCAAAGGACAAACCGAGGGTCATATAGCCAATCTGGGCGATGCTCGAATAGGCGAGCAGGCGCTTGAACTCGGTCTGGTAGATCGCGGCGATCGAGCCAACGAACATCGCGATGATCGAGAGCGGTAAGAGCAAGCGATCGATGCCCACGGTCTCGAAGACCAGGGCCGCACCAAAGAGGCCAAAGGTAAAACGGATCAGCAGATAGTAGGCGACCTTGGTCGCCGTCGAAGCGAGAAATGCCGAGACCAGGGGCGGAGCATAGCTGTAGGCGTTGGGCAGCCAATGATGAAGCGGAAAGACGGCCAGTTTGATACTGATGCCAACCATCACAAAGGCGAGTGCGACCAGGACCCCCTTGGTCGGGCCGAGTACCTGAATGCGATGTGCCATGTCGACCATATTCAGCGTACCGGTCGCCTGGTACATGAAGCCGATCCCGATCAGAAGAAAAGTTGCGCCGATCGTACCCATGATGAGATACGAGAAGGCAGCCATCAGGGCGCGACGATTCAGGCCTAACGCAATCAGGATGTACGAAGAAAGCGATGAGATCTCCAAGAAGACGAAGATGTTGAAGACATCACCGGTGATCGTCACCCCCAGCAGCCCGGTCAAACAGAGCAGGGCCGCCGAGTAGAAGAGATATTCACGCCCTTCTGGAATCACACGGCGCGCCTGACCCGGTCCGACCGCAAACACGACCGCCGCAATACCCGACACAACCACGAGCACGAACGCATTCAGAATATCGACCCGATATTCGATTCCGTAGGGCCGTGACCAACCGCCAAATTCATAAACGAGAATATCGCCGCCCAAAACCTGACTGAGCAGGTTCATTGAGATCGCGAAGCACGCGAAACTCACGGCGATCGTGAAAGGCAAAACGATTGCTTCCTTGCGCAACAAGAAACACAGCGGCGCAGCCAGCAGCGGAATCAAAACCTGCAGGACAGGGAGATGCGATGCCAGATCGCTCAACTCGCATCCTCCGAGCGCAGGTCCCGCTCGTCTTCCGCGCGATCCATGGCGACGATCTCATCTTCTTCCACCGTGCCATAGGCCTCGTTGATGCGAACGATCAGAGCCAGTCCCAGGGCGGTAGTGGCCACGCCAACGACAATCGCCGTCAGCATCAGAACGTGAGGAAGCGGATTCGAATAGATGATGTCGTCCCGCCCCTCGATCAGAATCGGGGCTGTGCCTCCCGTCACCTTCGCCATCGAGACGTAGAGCAGAATCACGGAGGTTTGAAAGACGCTCATCCCCATGACCTTCTTGACAAGATTTCCACGCGAGATTGCTATGTACAGGCCGATCATCATCAGAGTGATGACGGCGAGATAATTCCAATGCGAGAGAATCTGATTCGCAAGACTCGTCATTGTCGCGATCGCCCCGCGAAGGCATAGAAGATCGCCACCATCACAAAGGTGACCGTAATCCCTACGCCGAACTCCACGAGCAGGATCCCGAGATGCTGCCCATGCGCGGGATTGTGACGATCGAATACCCCATAGTGGAGAAATTCGCCGCCTAGCACCATCGAAGCCACGCCGACACCGCCGTAGATGAGCGCTCCGGCCGCAATCCCGATTTCAACCACAACTTGTGGTATCGCACGACGAAGCGCGTCGAGTCCAAAAATCAGCGCATGCAGAATCAAGCCAGCCGCAAAAATGACGCCGGCCTGGAAGCCACCCCCCGGTCCGTAGTCGCCATGGAATTGAACGTATAGTGCAAAGAGCAGGATGAAGGGAACGAGCGCCTTGCCAACGACACGCAGAATGACGGTTTCGCGAACGCGCATCTTGATAGGGGTATCGCTCATTCGGCGTCCCCCCTCATCATCGCGGCCTTTCCCCGCCCCCACGCGACCTACTCCGCCGCCCAGCAAGAGAATTGCGCCGACCGCCGCTGTCAAGACAACGGTCGTCTCTCCAAACGTGTCGTACCCGCGATAGCTCGCCAGAACAGAAGTCACGACATTCGGGATCCCAACTTCCTGCTCCGAATCCTTGAGGTAGTGCGGGGCAACGTGGAGTTGAATGGGAGCGTTCGGATCGCCGTATGCGGGCATATCCAGGGCCGCATAGGCCAGCAGGAGGCCCGTCGCGGTCACAATCAAGAGGGCCGTCCAGCCATGTTTCGAATCGGGCGCCTCTTCCGAGGTCGTCAATCCGAGGGCCCCCAGAAACAAGACCGTCGAAATCCCTGCACCCACCGCAGCTTCCGTAAAGGCGACATCGACGGCATCCATCAGCGTCAGCATGCCCGCGGACAGTAGACTGAAGATCCCAAATAACATGGCAGCCGTAAAAAGACTTCGCATTCGCGCGATGTAGAGCGCCATCCCAATCATGAAGATAAAGAGCAGCATCTCGACGAAGGGACCCGTGAACTCTCCGCCCATCAGTTCACCCCCTTTGCATCTGGTCTGAGCGTCGCCGAGTCGGCGGAGGAAGACGTCGCCCCTCCGATTTCCGTTACATCTTCGAGATCCGGCGCATCGAGGCCCTTCGAGTAAGCCGCCTTAACAAGGGCATGCGCCGCGGTCGGGCTCGTTATATAGAGCAGGAAGAGAACGAAGAAGAGTTTGACTGTGATCAGATTGAAGCCCGAATAGAGCGCCAGGCCGAGCAAGATGAGGGTCGCGCCCAGGGTGTCGGTGATGCTGGCGGCGTGGCTACGCGTATAAAAATCGGGCAGGCGAATCATTCCAATTCCACCGATCACGCAGAACACACTGCCGGCAACCAGCAAGATCCATACGCCGATTTCTCGCCCAACTTCCATCATTTGATCTGCTCGTCGTTCGCGAGATTATCGAATTTACTGAAACGAAGAAGAGCGATCATGCCGGTAAAGTTCATCAACGCGTAGAGCAGCGCGAGATCGAGCCATTCGGGTCGGCCCAGCATGAATCCACTCACGGCGATCAACAGGACCGTCTTGGTACCGAACATGTTGGCAGCCAAGACCCGGTCGAAAACCGTCGGGCCCATAAAAGCGCGCGCAAGTGCAAGCAGCATCGTCGTCAACACACCGATCATCGCAACGAAGAAAACGCTCACGAACGCTCGCTCCGGTTCCCGATGTCTGCTGCGGTATCCGGGGCATGCCCCTCGTGGATCGCCGCGTGGACTTCCATATGAGCGACTCGGCGATCCATCTCTCCCGACAACAGCCCTTCCGCCGAATCAAGCGTCAGTGCATGAACGATGAAATGCCCATTGCGAACATCGAGCGTCACCGTCCCCGGCGTCAGCGTGATCGAATTGGCATACGCCACCTGGCCGACCTGCGTCTTCTGGCTTGCCTTGATCCGGAGAATGCGCGGATGGATCGGAAGACTTGGCGTCAGGATGACCTTGGCCACTGCAAAATTCGAAAGAACGACCTCTTTCAGTAGCCAGGGGATATAAAGGAAGAGCCGAAAACCGAGATGCGCGGGCAGCGCTTCATGATCGAGGATTTCGAGATGGGCCATCAGCGCAACGACACCAACGCAGGATAAAACGCCATATGCAATGAGGGTGGCATTGTAATGACCGGAGAGAAGGAGCCAAACAGCCATGAGCGTGACAAATAGGACGAACGAGCGCTTCATCTTGCTCCGACCCTCCTCGCCACCGTCGCCACTGACAGCGCCTTATTCCCAACCCTATACGGTGTTTTCCCGAACCATCCGCAAACCCGGTCAACGGTAACACGGGATTTTGCGAAGACCGAACATTGAATCAGCTTCATGTGACCGTCGCTAAACCATCGGAGGATTGAATCGGTCGAATGAAACCGGGTGCGAGAGATTTTCAAGCGCTGGGAATCGGAGCCACAGAATCCTCGACTGAATGATCGGTCTAATTCTCGACGAGCAGCGGTCGGTTTCCCCTACTCCCACTCCACATTCTCAACGATGCCGCGAAACGGAGCATTCTTTCCTCAGTTGGCACCATCCTTGCCAAAACTGAATAACGTAGAAAGATTGAAGATTCGAGGATCAGCCGGATGCGAGCAACTCCTCAATCGTGTTGCGCGCCCACTTGTAATCGGCCTTCCCGTTCGGCGCGCGCTCGACTCGTTCGACGATAACGAGTTGCTTGGGAACCTTGTAACCCGCCAATTTCGTCTTGGTGAATTCACGAAGGATCTCAGCCTTGGATTCGCGCCCCGGTTGGAGCGAGACAACTCCGGTGACTCGCTGGCCGAATTTCTCGTCCTCTACGCCAACGACGAGGCAATCGAAGACGTCGTCATGGGCCTTCACTGCCTCTTCGACCTCTTCGGGATAGACCTTCTCGCCCGCAGTGTTGATACAGTTCGATCCACGTCCAAGTAGGGTCAGCGTTCCGTCCGCTTCGATGCGCGCCCAATCACCGGGGAACGAATAACGCACACCGTTGATCTCCCGGAAAGTCGCCTCGGACTTGGCTTCGTCCTTGTAATACCCGATCGGAACGTCGCCACCGGCCGCAACCATTCCAGACTCACCGGATCCCGGCTGGACTTCGCGGTCGTCTTCGGTGAAGACCTTCGTTTCGGCGCCGAGTGTGAACTTCGCCGTCTCTCCTACATTTCCGCGGGTCGTCACCTGGGTCCCCATCGACCCTTCGGTGCTGCCCATCGCATCGATCAAAGTAAAGTCGCCCCACTCGAGAAGTGCCTGCTTGACTTCGCGCGTCCACATAACACCCGACGAGACCATGTACTGAATACTCGAAAGGTCAAACGGGGGCTTGCGATCCCGAGACTCGTCGAGCGCCGCCAAAATCGGCTTCGCAAAGGCATCGCCAACGATGACGATCTGGGTCGGTCGCTCTCTTGAAACGGTCTCCAGAAGTTCGGTCGCCTTGAACGACGGCGCCTCGAGCATGACGACCCGCCCACCAATACAATGTGGAATCATCGCTCCCAACCACATTCCAGTTCCGTGCATCAAGGGACAGGTCGGGATCGAAACGACGCCACGCCCTTCACTAATCAACCCAGCGACTGTTTTCGGCAGTTCATCGATGGCGGGAACGCCCATGCCAACGAGGGGGAAGATGAGCCCCATAAATCCCCGCAGCATGCCGCCGGTCTCATACATGACACCCTTTGGCATCCCCGTCGTTCCGCCGGTATAGAGCATGTACAAATCGCTGGCCGATCGTGTGATGGGCTTGGCTGGATCAAACTTCGCAACGACTTCTTCATAGGCCACCGCACCAGGAACCAATTCATCCGGGTCGCTATTGCCCGAGCTGCCAGAGCCATTGGCATTGTCGACCTGGATCCAGAGCCGAACCCCCTTCGCCCGATCCTTCACCCGCGCAACACGCTCCGCGAGGCTGCTATGAAAGACGAGCGCCTCCGCATCGGAATTTTCGAGAAGATAGAGAAGCTCATCATCGAGGTAGCGATAGTTGATATTGACCGGCACGCCGCGAATCTTCATGCTCGCGAACTGCGATTCGAGGTACTCGTTTCCGTTTAATAGATAGAGACCCACTTTTGAATCGGGGCCGAGACCGGCTTCGACAAATGCCCCAGCCAGCCGCGCCGATCGGTCTTCATACTCCGTCCAGGTCCGACGACTCTCGCCTGTAACGACCGCCTCCTGGTCTCCGATTTCATCCGCAAGCGCTTCCCACAAGGTCGCAAAACTGAGTTCCATCAAACGTCTCCCGATTCAGTGAGGACCACCAATTCATACAATCCCGCCTATCGACGCGTCCCCGGCCGAATCCATAAGGATGCAGGAAAATGTCGGGGGACACCATGCCCAATCCGCGCGCGAATACGGCGCTGCGGCACACCAATCAGCAGGCGATATCAGACAGAGATGTCGAAACCTTGCAACTCTGCCGCCCGCTCGCGAAGACTCTCCGGTCCGCCAAGCGAATGCCGGGCGACTCCGATCCGCTTGAACCAGAAATGCAGATTCTGCTCATCGGTCCAGCCAATGCCACCGTGGACCTGGGTCGCCACGGATGCAATCTCTCTCCCAATCTCCGAGAGATGAGAAAGAACCAAGGTCGAAAGCAGGGGCGCCTCCTCGGGCATCGCATCGAAGCTATGCGCGGCATACCAGAGCATGGATCTCGCCGGCTCGAGTTCCGCGATCATTTCGGAACACATGTGCTTCACCGCCTGAAATGAGCCGATCAACCGATCGAATTGCTTGCGCTGACCGGCATAACGGACCGACTGATCAATCATGGAGTCACATGCGCCCAGAACGTCGGCCGCGAGGACGATTCGTCCCGCGTCGAGGCTTCGTGAAATTGCAGAACCCGCATTCTTCGCAACCGCGAGTCCCTCTGCTCCCTCAAAAAGAATCTCCGAGTGGCAGCGTGTGGCATCCGTCGTCTTGAGACGATTGACCTCCACCCCCTGCGCATTTCGATCGACTATGACCAGGGTGTCGTCGTCGACGGCAACGAGTAAGAGATCCGCCGAGCAGGCGTCCATCGCCATCATCGATTTCCCGTGAAGCCGACCACCCTCGAGTCGGATCCCCGCGCCTTCGCGAATCGAAATGCGCTCCATGAACGCGACTCCGATTCGCAGATCGCCGGTGGCTACACCCGAAAGCCAAGACTCCGACATCGCGTCATCGAATGCGGCGAGCGCGATAGGGGCTATCACGGAAGTCCCCAGAAAAGCGGTCGGCGTCACCGCATGCCCGAGCGCTTCGGAAACCAGTGCCGCATCAAGTAGCGCCAGACCACTGCCTCCCAGTTTCTCGGCAATCATGATTCCAGTCACGCCGAGTTCAGCAAGAGACTTCCACAGCGAGGGATCGTTGGGACACTCGAGATCTCGCAGTTCTCGCACGCGCTCGATCGGAATCTGATCAGAGAGAAACTGACGGACTGTCTTCTCCAGCAACAGCTGATCTTCAGAGAGTCCAAAATCCATGTTCTGCTCCTACGTTCGCGATGATCCGGCCGACGCACATCATGGATCCGCGCATCCTGAAACCAAAATTCGAGTTCACGCGCTGGCGGGCTTTGGCTCGCGTGGCAAACCAAGTCCCCGCTCGGCGATGATGTTCTTTTGAATTTGAGCGGTGCCGCCCCCGATGATCAGTCCGAGCGAAAAGAAGGAATGGGCTTGCCAGAAGCCACGCTCTCGTTCGTACTTCGCATGGTCGTAGAGCACGCCGAGTTCGCCCATGACGTCGATGGCAAGCGACGCCATATCAAAGCTGAGTTGGCAATTCTGAAGTTTCACAATGAGTCCAGCGACACCCGGCGCCCTGCCGCGCAACTGGCAAGTCAAGAGTCGCATGCCGTGATGTTTCATGGAGAGCATCCGCGCCTGAAGCTTCATGAGCCGATCGCGATAGATCGGGCTGGCCATCGCGGGTATGCCATCGCTGGTTTCCGTCTGCATCAATCGGACCAGCCGAAGAAAGGTCCCCTCCCCGTTCGAATTCAGGGAATTGCGCTCATGCTTGAGCGTCGTGTTCGCAATCTTCCAGCCTTCCCCCCGCGCTCCAACCACATTCGCTTGTGGGACGCGGACGTCCGTAAAGAAAACCTGATTGAAGGAGTTCTCTCCAATCGAACCGGACATGGTCTGAAGCGGTTGGACATCGATCCCTTCGGTTTCCATAGGCAGTAGCATGTAGCTGATCCCTGCGTGCTTGGAAGCATCGGGTTCGGTTCGGACGAGGATGAACATCATGTCGGAAGTGTCCGCTGTGCTCGTCCATATCTTCTGCCCATTGATAAGAAAGTCGTCGCCCTGCTCGCTCGCTCGAGTCTGCAGGCTTGCCAGATCACTGCCGGAGCCCGGCTCCGAATAGCCCTGGCACCAGATCGTCTTTCGCCGAAGCGTTGAACCGATCCAGCGCTTCTTCTGTACTTCCGTTCCATGGGCGAGCAGCGTCGGCACGAGCATCGCGGACCCTTGCGAACCATCACCGCGGGTCACATGGGCGCGGTTGAACTCCTCGTCCATGATGACGGTCTCAAGCAGATCGGGCTCTCCCCCGTACCCCCCGTATTCCTTGGGGATGGTGCGCGCCCAATAGCCGTGCTCGATCTGGAGTGAGAGCCAGTCCGTCATTTTCTCGCGAGATGATTCCGAAATTAGGGTCGACGGGCGACGTTCTCTATTGTCGTCGAGAAACTGGCGCACTTCCTGCCGGAAGGTCTCGTAGCGTTCTCCGTATTCAAGATCCATTTAACGGCTCCTAATCGACATTCACTCACGGGAATCGAATGGCGCACTTCCTTCGCAATCACGTTAGGCGATTGCTCACCGAAGCGTCCGGGTCGATGTCAGTCACCGAGTCGGTAGCCCGCCTTGGGCGGATCGACGGGCGCGCCCGCAAAACACTGCGCAATTTCCATCCAACGCGTCGCCACGTCGCCGGTCACGACAAGATCGGTATCAGCCACATTGCGCGTCTGGGTCACTGTCTGGCAAAAGTCCAGGGCCGCCCCTTCGATTCGCTCAACGTCGCTCGGGTCATTGTATTCCCAGACCTCACCCGATGGAGAGATGAGTCGCACGTAAGGTGCGGGGCCAGGAACTTCGAGCTTCCGATTCACGAAGGTCCAGCCAAAGGTCCGCACGCCTATGGCAACAATATTCTTGAGCCGATCCGTCGGCTCTCGGCGCACCTTCTTTAGATCGTAGATGGCCTGTCCATGGGACCAGGTTTCCATGAAGCGAGCCGTCGTAAACATCTGCACGCCCATGTCCGGTCCGAACCACGGAAGTCGGCGTTTCGGATCCGAAGCGCCGAGTTGCTCTACCATCTCGTCATTCGTCTTCTTCCAGAGCGCGAGCAACGCTTCGACGTCGTGATGCCCAAGCGCCTTGCGTGCCATTTCCTGGCCGGTCATGCCGGCGGACATGCCCTCGATCAATTTCTTTTGGGACACTTCAAAGGCATCGGGGCCCGCAAGCGACGCCATCGAGACCTCGTCGAAGAAATGGAGATGCGCAACGACGTCCCAGGGCGTCCACCCCATGAAGAGCGTCGGCGTCGACCAACCCTCCTCGTCTAGGGTTTTCAAAAACAGATGGAGTTCCTCGGTCTCATCGAGAAGGTCCTGACAGATCGGTAGTGTCACCGAGTTTCCTCCGCGCGGCTCGGCCGCATCACTCGTCACAGTGGCTTCGCTTGGATGACTCGCTTCAATTCTCAGAGGAATCGAACGGTCGAAAAATCAAAGCGCTCGCAACTCTTCCATATATTTCAAGCGGTCTTCGTCGCTCGCAAAAGGCACACTACACACGACCCGATCCACGCTTCCGCCAAAACGAGCGCCTAATGCACTAGCGACCTTCGCCGGTTCGGCGACGATGGCAAATTCGTCGAGCATCTCGTCAGTGATCCGTTCCCCCATGGTCGTCCATTCGCCACGCTTCGAAAGCACGTTCAACTCCGTCTGCAGATCGCCCCAGCCATGCGCCTCGAGAACTCCCCGATACGCCGGTGTTGAACCATAGAAGCCAATCTGTCGGGTAACGGCCGTTCTCACCTGTTCCCACTCCCGCTCATCGTTCCCGGTCACGACGAAAGCCGGAAAACAGACTTCGAAGTCCGCGCGGTTTCGGCCGGATTCCTTCAGCCCCTTCTCGACCGCAGGAAGCGTCACCTCTCGCAAATATTTCGCGGTCGAAAACGCATGTACAATCATCCCGTCGGCAACCTCTCCGGCCACCTCGGTCATCTTCGGCCCCACCGCCGCCAGAACGACACGTGGCGCGCCATGAGGATTATTCACCGGCGTGAACATCGGCGTCATCAAGGTGTGCGAATAGAACTCCCCGCGAAAATCGAGCTTCTCACCTTCGTACCAGCAATTCCAGATCGCTCGCATCGCGAGAATGAATTCGCGCATTCGTGCTGCTGGCTTCGACCAGGGCTGGCTGAATCTTTTTTCGATATGCGGCTTGATCTGCGACCCCAGCCCGAGAATGAAGCGCCCCTTCGAGAAGGCCTGCAGATCGTTCGAAAGTCCGGCAATGATCATCGGATTGCGCGCGAAAGCCACGGCGATCGAAGTCATCAACTCGATTCGTTCACTGTGTTCGGCCGCCAACAGAAGTGGGAAGAACGGATCGCCACTCATCTCTGCCGTGATCAATCCGTCAAAGCCTTCGGCTTCAAGCTTTCGAACCTGGTCCGGAACTTTCGACAGATCTACCGTATTCATCAAGCCTGCATCGATTTTCATGAGTTCTCCCTTGGCTCTCGTTGGCCGATCTCGTTTATGTTTGTCTTCGTTCCGATACCTGAGCTTCGCTCAACCGGGTTTTAGTTTTTTGGGGATGCCCAGCTCGCCGGCCGTTTTTCGAGGAACGCCTTCATGCCTTCCTTGGCTTCCTCGCCTGCGAATAGACGACCCGATAACGCCGTCGTCCACTCGATTGCGTCGGTCATTTCCCGTCGCGGCACTTCGTAGACGAGGCTCTTCGCCAACCCGAGCGCCTCCGGTCCTCCCTTTCGAAGATCCGCGAGAACCTCTTCGACCGCCGCATCGAGCTGGTCGCCGGGGACTGCGCGATTGATCAAGCCCAGTTCCGCGGCCCGTGTGCCCGAAAAACGATGGCCGCGAAGAAAGGCTTCCATCGCTTCGCCTCGACGCATTTTCGGAAGACACACGACGGAAATGATCGCGGGTACGACGCCCAGACGGACTTCGGTGAAACCAAATTTCACGTCTTCCCGAGCGATCGAAATGTCCAGCGCCGACGCCAGTCCATTTCCTCCGCCCACGACATGACCGTCGATGCGACCGATGATGGGGGTCTTAGAAGTCTGGATTTCATGCAGGAGCTCCGGAAAGCCGCCGACGCCAACCGCCTGCTTCCCGGACGCCTTCTGATCTGATTGCTGTTTGAGGTTCGCGCCGGCACAGAACGTCGAGCCCAGATTCGTTACGACCACGGCGCGAATCGAGTCATCAGCGTTCGCCCGCCGGATCGCGCCACGAAGCCCATCCAACAATCCGGCCCCAAGCGCGTTTCGATTGTCGACGTCGGCAAGCGTCGCGGTCAAAACCCCGGCCGCCACGTCTATCCGAACGACGTCGGTGGATCCGACATTGCTGTCGTCCCGACCGTCGTCTCTGCCACTTTCAAGACCGTCCGTTGGACTCATCCTCGACCTTTCCTTCAATCTCTGCTGTTCTCTGTGACTGCCACACCCGGCGAACACCGCGTCTGGCCTCTCCAGCCCTCGCTTCACACGTCCATCCCGACATCCGGGACCGGTAATATTTGTTGATTATTGTTACCTGACCTGTTAGGAAGATGTCAACACAGCGATGGAGAGTCGATGCAGCCCGTCCTGCTTGCACCACCCCTACGGTCGAACCTGGACTCGCGGAGCGATGAGTTCGCCCAGAACCGTCGCGTCATGCTTGAACGGCTGCGCGAAATCGACGGCCTCCTCGACGAGGCCGAGGCCGGCGGAGGCCCGGAATCTCACGCGCGACTCACTAAGCGGGGGAAGCTCGCGGTCCGTGAGCGAATCGCGCTGGTGCTGGATCCAGACAGCCCCTTCCTCGAGATCAGTTCGCTGGCCGGATACAACTCGGATTATGTGATCGGTGGCGGTGCCGTTCTCGGTCTCGGTGTCATCGCCGGAATCGAATGCGTGATCTTCGCCAACGACCCGACGGTATTAGGCGGAGCGCTCACCCCGTACGTCGCGAAGAAATGGATGCGAGCGCTTGAAATCGCGCGGGACAATGGGATTCCATACGTCAGCTTCGTTGAATCCGCGGGCGCCGATCTCCGCATGGAGGGCGATTCCGATTCCGAAGATGGCAAGAAGAAGCGGCGACCCGCCAAAACCGATCATTTCGCCGAATCGGGACGCTTCTTCTACGAGATGATCGAACTCTCGAAGCTCGAAATCCCAACGGTCTGCGTCGTCTTCGGTTCTTCCACGGCTGGCGGCGCCTATCAGCCCGGGATGTCCGACTACAACGTTGTCATCAAGAAGCAATCCAAGATCTTTCTCGCCGGGCCCCCGCTGGTCAAAATGGCGACCGGCGAAGAATCCGACGACGAAACGCTCGGCGGTGCCTCGATGCACGCAGAGATTTCAGGACTTGGCGAATACCTGGCCGAAGACGAAGTCGACGCTCTGCGACTGTGCCGCGAGATCGTCTCGCATCTGAATTGGAAGAAGACGGGTCCTGCCCGCTCACTCAAGGCCGATGAGCCGACCCTCGACCCTGAAGAACTGCTCGGCCTCATCAGTCCGGACCTGCGAAGCCCGGTCGAAATTCGAGACGTGATCGGCCGCATCGTCGATGGTTCACGATTCGAGGAGTTCAAGCCGCGCTATGGACCAACCCTCGTCTGCGGCTTCGCGTCCATCGATGGCTACCCGGTCGGCATCCTCGGCAACAACGGCGTGATCTACCCCGAAGCTGCCGAAAAGGCCGCGCATTTTATCCAGCTCTGCAATCAACTGGACATGCCGCTCGTCTTCTTCCAGAACCTCACGGGCTTCATCGTCGGCCGGGAATTCGAACACGCGGGAATGATCAAAAAGGGATCGCTGATGATCAATGCGGTCACGAACTCGACGGTTCCCCATCTCACCGTGATCGTCGGCGCCTCTTATGGTGCCGGGACCTACGCCATGTCAGGCCGCGCATTCAACAACCGCTTCACCTTCATCTGGCCAAGTGCCAAGATCGCTGTCATGGGTGGCAAGCAAATCGCCGGAGTGATGTCGATGGTTCGACGCGGCCAGGCCGCGCGCAAAGGTCTTCCCTTCGACGAAGAAGCGGATGCCATGCTCGTGGCCGCTGTCGAGGCCAAACAAGAAGAGGGCTCGGTCGCCCTCGAAGCGACCGGGGCCATCAGCGACGACGGCATCCTCGATCCACGCGACACTCGGATTGCTCTGGGAATCTGTTTGTCCGTCGTCTCCAATCGGCCCATCGAAGGCGCCGAAGGGTATGGGGTGTTTCGGCTGTGAGCATCAAGACTCTCCTGATTGCGAATCGTGGCGAGATTGCCCGCCGTGTTATTCGATCCGCCCACGAGATGGGCATTCGATGCATTGCCGTCTACGTGGATGCCGATGCTGTGGCGCCATTCGTGTCCGACGCCGACGAGGCCATTCGACTGCCCGACTCCTACCTCGACGGAAAGTCGATTCTCGAGGCAGCCCTCGCCAGTGGCGCCGACGCGATTCATCCCGGCTATGGCTTCCTGTCCGAGAATGCCGAGTTCGCCCGAGACACGATTGCAGCCGGAATCGCATGGGTCGGACCGAGCCCCGAAGCCATCACGCAAATGGGCGACAAGCTCGCCGCCAAGGAGTTGGCGACACAGCACGACGTGCCGATCCTTCGCGGTAGCCAGCATCCAAAGGACGCCGACGCAATCGGCTATCCGATCCTGGTGAAGGCGGCGGCCGGTGGCGGCGGGAAGGGCATGCGCATCGTTCACGGCCCAGCGGATCTGGACGAAGCCATCGCCTCGGCCAAGCGCGAAGCCGCCGGTGGATTCGGGGACGACCGCGTATTCCTCGAACGTTATGTCGCGCGCTCCCGACACGTCGAGATCCAGATCCTGGGAGACGCCCACGGCAACGTCGTCCACCTGGGCGAGCGAGAATGTTCAATCCAGCGGCGACATCAGAAAATTATCGAAGAGGCGCCCTCCCCCGGCCTCAGTGAAGCGACACGCGCGGCCATGGGTGATGCGGCACTTCGATTGGCCGGCGGACTGAATTATCAATCCGCGGGAACCGTCGAATTCCTGGTGGACGAAGCGTCCGGCGAGTTCTTCTTCCTTGAGGTCAACACGCGCCTTCAAGTCGAGCATCCGGTCACCGAAGCCGTCACCGGTATCGACCTCGTTCGCGCGCAACTTCGCATCGCCGAGGGCGAACCGCTTGAGCTCAGCCAAAGCGAAATCGGCTGCGAAGGTGCCGCCATCGAGGCGCGCCTCTACGCCGAGAATCCAGCCAATGATTTCTTGCCCGCGACCGGTCGACTCGACGCATTTGCGCCGAGCGCCGAACCCGCCGTTCGCTGGGATAGCGGCGTCGAAGAGGGAAGTATCGTCGGGACGGATTTTGATCCGATGCTGGCCAAGGTGATCGCCTCTGCTCCAACGCGACGCGAAGCGGCCGGACGACTAGCGCTCGCGCTCGAACGGCTTCATCTCGGTGGAATCGTGACAAATCGCGACTTCCTCGTCGCTGTTCTTCGAAGCGATGAATTCCTGGCCGGCGAGACCACGACCGACTTCATCGAACGAGTTCAGCCGAGCAGGTCGCTGGTTCTATCCGATGATGTCTTCGAGCGCATCGCACGCGTTGGCGCGCTCTGGATTCAGTCAGCCAATCGTTCAGAAGCCTTCGTCCTCGCTTCGACGCCTTCCGGTTGGCGCAATGCACGGATGCCCTATGAACGTGTTCGCCTGGCATTCGGCGAGCGCGAGACAGAGGTCCGCTATCGGGCCACCCGAGGCGGGGACTTCGAATTCGAGGATGGAACTGCGGCGCGTATCCTTTCGTGGTCTGAAAATTCGATCGATGTTGAGATCGGTTCGCAGCGGCTTTGTTCTCGGGTGACACGAGCCGGCGACCGCCTCATCGTCCAATCCCCGACCAGCGACATCGAGTTCAGCATCGTTCCGAGATTCATTGCACCCGGGGATGAAGCCGCCTCGGGCGGCCTCACTGCCCCGATGCCAGGGAAGGTGATCGACATTCGAGTTGCGGTCGGCGACACGGTCGAGGTTGGCCAAATCCTGATTCTCCTCGAAGCCATGAAAATGGAACATCCAATGCGCGCCACAGTCGATGGCGTCGTCGCCGAAATTCGAATTCGCGAGGGCGAACAAGTAGAGAACGACGCGCTGCTTCTAATCATCGAACCGACCGAAAGCGACAAGACGAGCGATTAGCCGACAGCCGACCGAGCACGCGGACAAGGCACCTGAACGGGACCACGCGTCCGAATAACATGCCCTAACAAAACAGGAGAACCAGAGCCATGACGAAACCGATTCGTATCGCAAATTGCTCGGGATTCTTTGGCGATCGCCTTTCGGCGGCCAAGGAAATGGTCGAGGGCGGTCCGATCGACGTCTTGACCGGAGACTGGCTCGCGGAACTCACCATGCTGATCCTGGCTCGCACTCGGATGAAGAGGCCGGGCGCCGGGTATGCGCGAACCTTCGTGACGGAGATGGAAGAAGTCATGGGGAGTTGTCTTGATAAGGGAATCCGCGTCGTCTCGAACGCGGGCGGCCTCGACCCGGATCGATGCGCAGAAGCCGTGGCGGAGGTGGCCGAGAAACTCGGGCTCCACCCGAAAATCGCCTACGTGCGTGGCGATGACCTGATGCCCAATATCGACGAGTTCCTCTCCGGCGACCAATTACATCATTTCGAAACCGGCGAACCGATCAAGGACCCCAGCCGATTCATGACCGCCAACGCCTATCTCGGTTGCTGGGGAATCGTCGATGCCCTCGAGCGCGGCGCCGACATTGTCATCACGGGACGGGTGACCGATGCCGCCGTGGTTTGCGGACCTGCTGCCTGGCATCACGGATGGAAACGAGACGACTGGAACCAGCTCGCCGGAGCCGTCGTGGCCGGCCACGTGATTGAATGCGGCACCCAGGCCACCGGCGGCAATTACTCGTTCTTTGAAGAAGTACCAGGAATGGAACGAACCGGTTTCCCCTGGGCTGAAGTGGCCGAAGACGGTTCGTGTGTCATTGGGAAGCACGACAACACCGGCGGCGAAGTCTCGATCGGAACGATCACATCACAACTGCTCTATGAAATTGGCGGCGTCGAATATTTCGGACCGGACGTGACCACGCGATTCGACACGATCCAGATCGAAACCCAAGGACCCGACCGGGTTAGACTCCATGGTACCCAAGGCGAGCCACCCCCAGACACGCTCAAAGTCTGCATGAATCGAAGTGGTGGTTTTCGAAATGATATGCGCGTCTGCCTGACGGGTCTCGACATCGAAGCCAAAGCCGCATTGATCGAAAAGGCATTCTGGGTGGCTTGTCCATATGATCCCGCGGACTATCAGCAGGTCACGACGCGAATCATTCGAACCGACAAAGACGATCCCGAATCGAACGAAGAAGCCGTTGCTTTCCTGCATATCGCCGTCAAGGATCCCGACGAGAAGAAAGTCGGGCGGGCCTTCGCCAATGCGATGACGGAACTCGCGCTCTCGACCATTCCCGGCTTCTTTGGCGTCGGCGGCGGACCCGCAGCCGGACGGCCCTTTGGCATCTACGAACCAGCACGCATTCCCGCGAGCGCCGTTCAACAAGAGATCATTTTCATCGATGGCGATACGAAAGAAATCGACTCCGTCATCCCCGGTGGCGATGTCACGGTCGTACCCGCACTGGGCCCCGCTACGGCGGTACCCGGCGGAGGCATGAAGCGAATTCCGATCGGTCGAATCATCGGTGCTCGCTCCGGCGACAAGGGCGGAAATGCCAACTTGGGTGTCTTCGCTCGAAGCGATGAGGCCTGGGCATGGCTGGATCATTTCCTCACAACGGAACGTCTACAGTCATTACTTCCCGAGGTGGCGCAGTTCGAGGTCGACCGGACCCGACTCCCAGCGCTACGAAGCCTCAACTTCGTGATCCACGGAATTCTCGAAGAAGGGGTTGCCGCCGCAACGCGTCAGGACGGCCAGGCCAAAAGTCTGGGTGAATGGTTGCGTGCCCGCGTCGTCGATGTTCCGGAGTCGCTTCTTTCATGACCTCCGCGAGTGCGAACTCCCCCCCCCGGCGAAGCGCGCGTTACAAGAACGTTCGCGCACCCAAGCGGCTTCTTCGCCCGAGCGTCGAAGCATCGCTCACCGCCCGCCAGCTCGAAATTCTCGACACCCTCGATGCGTCGGTCCTACGAAGTGATTTCGCCGATCTCACTATGGCCGAAATCGCGCGGCGAATGTCCTGTTCACTCCGAACGCTCTACGACATAGCGCCTAGCAAAGATGCACTCGTCCTCGCCGTTGCGGACCGCCAACTCCGTCGCGTCGGTCGCGAAGCCATGGAAGCACTCGAAACGGACCTTCCGCCCCTCGACCGCTTGCGGGCCTACCTGCGCGCGACCAACCGCGTTCTCCAACCGAAGACGGTCCTCTTTTCCGAGTCCTTCAGGAAATTCGAAGGCGCCACGGAGTTGGCCGAAGCGCATACCCGGTACATCGTCGAAATCACGCGCTCACTACTCGACGAAGCCGAACAGGAGGGCGAGATTGCCGCGGTCGACACGAGTGCAATCGCCTTCGTCCTCGGGCGCCTTGGCCGTGAGTTCTCGCGTTCCGAAACGGAAGGCGTTGGCCAGAAATCCCCTCGAGAATCTGCGGACTTAGTCGCCGAGATCATCTTGAGCGGCTTGTTGGCCACGCGCACCTGAAGGTTGCGCTCGCCGCACACCCCGTATCAGGGCTCGGGGATCGCCATTCCCTTTTGAACCGCCGGCCGTGCCTCAATGCGACCAAGCCAATCGGAGACTCGCTCGCGCTCGAGGATATCCGGCGAGCCGAGATTCTTCATGATCTGCAGCCACGGAAAATGCATGATGTCGCCGATGCTATACGGGCCTGCTAGATAGTCGCGACCGTCTTCCAGAATGCGATCGATAACGCCTAACAAGCGCTTCATCTCATCACCAAAGATCTGAATCATCTCGTGATTCTTCTCACCTTCCTTGCGCAGAGCCGCGCCGAATCGTCCGAGATTCGGACCGACGCCCGCCGCCTGGAAGAAGGCATACTGAATCGCGTCCATGCGAGTCTTGGCGTCTTTCGGGAGGATGATGCCCTCCGGATCGTGTTGTTCACCGAGATGGAGCAGGATCGCCCCGGATTCCCAGATCACCTGATCGTCGTCTTCGAAGACGGGAATCTTGTGGTTCGGATTCATCGCGAGGAATTCTGCGGACTTCTGCTCTTCTTGATCGAGCTTCACCCATGTCATTTCGTAGTCGAGCCCGAGCTCTTCGAGGGCGATTGAGATCTTTCGGCCATTTGGCGTAGCGGCGGTATAGAGATGCAATTTCAAAGGCTCCTGTTTTGGATTGACACTGATCTGGCAATTTGCGCGGGCATCACAATGACCAACTCATGCACCCTAAGCGTACCATGGCCCCCGAGATCCTGTAGGCCAGACGGGGCGGCCCCACACGTCTCATCGTAGGCGTTGTCCGCGAGCCCTCGGGCTTTGCCTTGCGGCGGGACTCTCCTAACTTCGAGTCATGACCGAAAACTGGACTGAAACAAGACACGATCAAATAGCCGTCCTCAGCTTCTCCCGACCGCCCAAGAATTGGATGGACATCGCTTCGATGACGGAGCTCGTGACGCATCTCGAGCGGCTTGCCTCACAGAAGGATGAAGTCACTGTCGTCATGCTCACCGGCGGTGTCGACGGATACTTCATCGCGCATGCAGACCTCGATGATCTCGCCAAGCTTTCGCGGGGTGAGGACGTCCCCGGCGATCTTCGCTCCTGGGTTGATGCCCTCGCACTGCTCGAATCGATGCCCCAACCCACCGTCGCCGCAATCAACGGACAGGCTTGGGGCGGTGGCTGCGAGACAGCCCTTGCCTGCACTCTGCGAATCGGTTCGGAGAATGCCCACCTGGGTCAACCCGAAGTGAACGTCGGCATCATTCCGGGCGCCGGCGGGACTCAGCGATTGCCGCGACTGGTCGGCGCCGGAATCGGTGCCGAACTATGTCTGAGCGGCCGGGTTGTCCAGGCCGAAGAAGCCATGCGTATCGGACTCCTGAATACGGTCTTACCCAGCGATGGTTTTACATCGGCCGCCATTGAGTGGTGTGAACAGATCGCTGCGAACCCAGCGTCCGCCGTCTTCGCAGCGAAGAAAGCGGTGGTCCAAGGACTCAAGCTTCCACTCTCCGAAGGTCTACGCCTCGAAGGCCAGCTTTTCGCGCAGATCAATGCTGGAGACGAAGCGCGCGAATTGAACGCGAACATCGAACGCCCGAGCTAGATCAGCCGCCTCGAAGCACCGTCCCATCCGAAATGATCTCGACGCTGGCTTCCTCATTGACCAAGGCGACCTCGCCTTCGATGGAAACATTCGCCCCGAACTGATGATCGCCTAACACGGATAATCGACGACACTTCGTAAGGCTCGGCGCTCCAGCTGGAAATCGACTTTGAAGATCGTCGACGTGCTTGAAGAAAATCGGATCGAGATCGATTACGCGAATTCGATTGGCCTCGGCATCCACGGGGATCATCCGGAAATCCTCACTCACTTCATACGCATCAGACCAGAGGCTCAATAGGTCATTCGTCGTCTTGACCGGTGCGAAGCGCTCTCGCGAGACTACGATCGCCTCAGCCCCTTCGAAGCACTCAATCGCCGAGCCCATTGCCGTCTCGAGTTGATAACAGAGCGGGCTCTTCTCATCAGTTGGTTGTACATGCTTCTCGTTCTTCATGACGGGCAAGGGCAATCCGTCGGGCGAATCTTCGAACTTCTGTGCCAATGCGTCGAGATCAACCCAGAGGTTATTCGTGTTGAAGTAGGCATGGCGCTGAGTATCCTGAAATGCCGACGTGTCTTCCTCTGCGCATTGAGCGGTTTCGCGCAGCATCAGCCGACCGTCGCGCCATGCTAGATGTCCACCCTTCTTGTCAGATTCCGTGCGCTCCGCCACTTCCATCAAGAATGGAATTTCCTTCGACGCGAACCAGCCCAGAATACTTGGATCCAGAACGGCACCGAGATTGTCCGCGTTCGAGAGGAACGCATATCGAATGCCCTTGTCGCGCAATGTGCGGAGCATGCCCGAACTCTCGAGGGCAATGTAGATGTCGCCATGACCGGGTGGGCACCAGGCCAGGGCTTCATCGTCGGGCCAGTCGATGGGCGTCCAGGATTCCGCATCGATGCGCGGAACCTTGTGTTGAACGAAATCAAGCGGAATACCCGATTCAAGGCCAGGATGGGCGGCCAAGGCCGCGAGCGAATCCTCGCGTGTGCGATAGCTATTCATGAGGACCAGAGGCAATTCGGTCCCCCAGTTTTCGCGCTGCCAAAGAATCTGCCGAGCGATGAGATCGAGAAACGAAACACCCGGACGCACCGGAAGCAGACTCTTCGCCTTCGACAGGCCCATGGACGTACCGAGTCCGCCGTTCAGCTTGATGACGACGGTCTTCGATGCGGCGCGATGACCCGCTTCGGTGAAATTCTCGAGGTCACAGGCCGCTGGCAAGGATTCCACGGGCGTGATCGCGACTTCGGAAATCGTCGTCGCGCCTCCAGCCGAGACGAAACGCAATGCCGCCAGAAAACTGCGGATCGCGATCTCCGGCAGTCCCTCGCCCCGCATGCGCGCCTCGAACTTCGCCAACCCTGTGTCATCCAATACGTAACCCTGCTCGCCCGTCAAAAATTCCCCCATCTCGTCTGTGTGATCCTTGGCACGAATAGGGGTGACAAGGCCTTCGCGAAAGACTTGGTACTGACTTCGGCCTGATTGTTCCAGAGTTTTCGCCCAATCTCTCCCCACTGCCCTCGTCACCGCCATGAAGAGCTAGCCTTGCCTGGAATCACCAATTCCGACAACACGTCCACGAAGGCCACGGACATCACATGAATCGAACGAACATCCTGACTGGCGTCGCCTTCATCGTCGTCCTCTCCGCCTCCTCGACGGGTGCAGCGAAGGCATTGGAGACAACGGCCAGGACGTCTGCGCCCCCCAACGCGCGATCCGCGCCGAGTTCGACAGACCAGGCTGAGTTCTTCAGCAACCGCCCGGCCTCCCTCCCCTATAAGATGACGGAGGCCCGGGATCCCTGCGCAGAATGGACCAAACTCCGCCGCCCCTTCTTCGGCGATCTTCACGTCCACACCGCCCGCTCCCAGGATGCATCGACCCAGGACACCCGAGTATCCCCGGCCGATGCCTACCGGTTCGCCCGAGGTGCGCGCCTCGGCATTCAGCCCTTCGACGAAGAGGACAACGCGCTTCGAAGCGTTCAGCTCGCACGACCTCTCGACTTTGCGGCGGTGACCGATCATGCCAACCAGATCGGTGAAGTCCATATCTGCCAGACGCCGGGTCTGCCCGGTCATGACTCGATGGTCTGCCGGCTCTACCGAAGGTATCCCCGTGTCGCGTTCTACGTCATGAACGCACGCTACTCACTCTTCCAGTCTCGCTGGGGATTCTGTGGCGACGACAGCGAACACTGCCTCGCGGCCGCCGGCGTCGTCTGGAACGAACATCGACGCGCCGCGGAAAGCGCCTATGACCGCAGTGATCGATGCGAGTTCACGACCTTTGTCGCCTATGAATGGACGGCGGCGATCGAAGGCGCAGGACACCTTCATCGCAATGTGATCTTTCGCAATGAACGTGTCCCCGCACTCCCCATCAGCGTGATGGAGACGGGACCCATGGCGATCAATCTCTGGAGTCGCCTCGACGACGAATGTCGTGATGGACAGGAGGGATGCGAGTCGCTCACGATTCCCCACAATTCGAATTGGAGTAAGGGCTCGATCTTTTCGTCGGCAGTCCGGTTACACGACGAGATCCATCCCGGCGAAGCTGCGATTCGTGCCCGATATGATCGGCTGGTCGAAGTCATGCAGCACAAGGGCGAATCGGAGTGCGCGCTGGTCCCCGGTGTCACCGACGAAGGCTGTCTTTTCGAGAAGGCGCCTAACACCCATAATCCGGGATTCGGCAAACCGGAACTCGAAGCCATCAATTTTTCACGGGACGCCTTAAAACGCGGACTCGCCCTCGAACCGGACCTCGCCACCAATCCATTCAAGTTCGGCCTGATCGGCAGCACCGATACCCATCTCGGAACGCCAGGCCTGGTGATGGAACGGGGCTTCCAGGGCCACGGGGGGGCAGGCAAGCCAAGCACGGAAGCCCTCTCGGGCGGCTTTCGGGATGTGACGACCCTGAACCCAGGTGGACTGGCGGTGCTCTGGGCCGAGGAAAACGCACGCGACGCGCTCTTTGAGTCAATGCGACGAAGAGAAGCATATGGGACGAGCGGCACACGGCCGACCCTGCGCTTCTTTGGCGGCTGGGATTACGGCCCCGAGGCGTGTACAAGCGGCGATCCTGCAGTCGTTGGTTACGCCCGGGGTGTGCCGATGGGCGGGGACCTGCATGCCCGACCGGAGGGCGCGGACTCGCCCACATTCCTGGTCGCGGCTTCCCGCGACCCCCATCCCAACGGTGCCGATCTCGATCGAATCGAAATCGTGAAAGGCTGGATCGAAGACGGAGTTGCCCGAGAGCAGGTCCTGACCGTTGCCGGGGGTAACCGTAGCGAGAATGTCGGGGTCGATGTCTCCACCTGTGAAAGGCAAGGCGTCGGAAGAACCCATTTCTGTTCGGTCTGGCAGGACCCCGCATTCGATGCCGCGCAATCGGCTTTCTACTACGCGCGACTACTCGAGAACCCCAGCTGCCGGTGGACGCAATGGGCCTGCGTCGATGCGGGCGTTCGATGCGACGATCCGGAAACGATTGCGGAGGGATTCGAGGCGTGTTGTACGGATGAACTTCCCAAGACAATTCAAGAACGTGCCTGGAGCTCACCCATCTGGTATACGCCAGCGCCCTAGGCCTAGCAGGCTGGGGAACCCGAAATCTATGCTAGGCGGTATCGCCGATCGGCTTCGGAATTTTCACGACGAAGATCAGCGCGCCTCCGATGAAAATCAGTGCCGTCTGCACAAGAAAGCCCAGCTGATAACTGCCGGTGCTGGCGTAGAGTGTCTGGAACGCGACCATCGCCGAGGCGATGATCACGATCGAAAGCAATCCGCCGAGCCCCGCAGCACGGCCAAAATTCTCGCGACCAAAGCAGCGACCGATCGTCACGCCTTGAAGCGGCGCTACGCCACCAATGCCGAGTCCATAGATCGCTCCGGTCAGGAGAAAAAGGGTGTATCCCGGGTCAATGGTCAAGATCAGCCAGACCACGGCGTTGCCCAATACGACCACCGCCATCGCCGGCTTGATCGGAGCCATGTCGGCCCATTTCCCGAGAACGACCTTGCCTAGAAGTGAAAACGGCATCATCGCGAGGAAGAACGCCGAAGCCTGGAGTTCACTGAGCCCTAGATCCGTTCCATAGGGAACCACAATTGGCGTCAGCACGAGTGGCGAAGCCAGAATCAACCCGAAGCCCAAGGACAAAAGCCAGAGACGCCGGTCCGCCACGAGTTCCCGAGTTTCGAGAACCCGAGTCTGCGCTTCCGAATCGGCTGACTGTGTCCCTTCAGCCACTTCATCGACAGGAGCGGAATCGCCGTCGGGCCATTGCCCAACCCGCTCGGGTCGACCGACTACGAATCCGGCAAAGGTCGGAAATCCAATCAATATCGTGAAGACACCTAACGCCATCATCGCCGAGCGCCATCCATACTGCCCTATGAGAAACTCAGCGCCGGCCGGCGCTAGGCCCGCGGCAATCGTGAGCCCCGCAGCGGAGATCCCAATGGCCAGCCCTCGCTGTCTCACAAACCAATGCGACACCAGCGCCATCGCAGGCAAGAATCCAAAGAGCGAAGCACCCAGCCCCACGACTCCGCAAAACAACACTGCGGCCTGCCAGAGTTCCGTCGCACGGGAAAGCAGAATGAGTCCAACACCCGCCAGTAGCGAGCCCGTTGCCATCATGGGGCGCGCCCATCCGCGATCAAGCAGCGCCCCTGCAAGCGGTCCCATGAGTCCCGTCACGACGAAAACGATGGCCATCCCCTGGCTCGTCGTCGAGCGAGTCACACCGAAGGACTCGCTCACGGGATCCACAAAATTCCCGAAGGCGGCCAGAGTGACGCCGCTCGCCAGGAAATTCGAAAGGAACCCGACCCCGACCATTCGCCAGCCGATGAAGCGTCCGCCATGAAGACCCGCTTGCGACCCGATCGATTCACTCACGTCTGTTCATCCCACTCGATGCGATCGCCATGAATCAGTCAAGACGAATCTCGAGTCTACGACAATCGGACAACTAAACCCCGAAGCCTCTAAGACGCGATGGAATCCATCAGCCCGGGGATGAAGGGCACAACAAAGTTGGGGATGTCGCCGAGTTCGGAGTTCGCTGCCTTGAAGGCTTCAAATTTCAGGTCGAGAATGATGGCGTACCGAACGACGGCGAAGAGTTCGAACCATTCGATCCCCGCGACAGACCGACCCGTCAGGGCCTCCCATTCTCGATACACATCGCCGGGCTCGGGAAGACCGGGCAAGCGCTCGAGCGAGAGCCCTTCGCTATTGCAGCGGTCAATCCAGATCCACCAGGCCAGGTCGGTTCTCGGATCCGAAATATTCGCCATCTCCCAGTCGAGGATCGCGACGGGAGAAGAATCCCGAAAAATGACATTGCCGACCCGCGAGTCTCCCCAACAAAGACTCGGCGTTCCGTCTTCCGGCATCGTCCGCTCGAGTCGCTGCCAGGCCTCGAGGATGCGGGGATCGGCATTGGCTCGACGTTGGGGCTTGAACATCGAGTCGAAGGTCCGGAACTCCTGCGCCAGAAGATTTTCGTGCTTCGCGGCACGCGGCAGGCGGCCCAGATCAATCCGATTCGGATCGATCTTCTCGAGGTCGATCCGATGAATCGCAGCGACGACTTCGAGGCCGCGATGCCACATGGTTTCCCGCTCGGCGGCGGAGACATCGTCCTTCAGCCAGCCGGCCGCATGAAAGGGAGGATTGTCCGGGGGAATCCGACCCTCACAGAAACCCATCACGTAGAAATCGCTGCCAACGATCGATGGGTCCGGTTCGTAACCGATAAGCGCGGGTGCGGGCAGTCCTTCGTCGGCCATGAGCGTCATCATCTGGAATTGCATGAGCAGGTCATGCTTCTCGAAGACCTGGCTCGACAGCGGCGCCATTCGAAAGACGAATTTTTCCTGCGTCGGATCGGTCGCCGACACGCCCCGAGCCGCAGGCGTTCTCGCCCCGTGCGTCGACGTCACTTCGAGAATCAGGGTGACGCTGCTTTCACCACTGGCTTGGGGAAATGCCAGTTCGGCGATGTGAAGATCCCGGCGATCGGGCAGGGCTTTTTTGAGCCAGGCTTCTACACCAACGCGAATCTTTTCGAGATCTCCGATGTCTTGTTCGCCCATAACCGGTCGAGACCTCGGACAGATCTAGAAAGGAATATCGTCGTCGTCGGTGGGTGGCGGGGGCTCGCTTCCGGGCTGGCCCGCGCTGCCGGAACTGTCTCCCGAGGCGCTGCCCCCGGGCGGCGGCGAGGACTGGGAATCGCCGACCCGATCGATCGACCAGACTTCCAGACTATTGAAGAATCGAACCTCGCCCTTCGGGCTCGTCCATTCCCGTCCACGAAGACTGAACTCGACAGCAACTTCATGGCCGGTATCGATTCCGTCAAGGGCGTCGCAGCGATCGCCGGTGAGTTGGAACATCACGTACTGCGGATAACGCGTGGCGCTGTCGAGTTCGAGAACGAACTCGCGCTTGCGGAAGCGATCGGTGATTTGAGCGGCATCGAATGTCGCGTGAATTTTTCCCTGGATCTGCATGTTCATCGGTCTTGGCCCACCCTTTCCGCGCGCACGTTAGCGCGGCCGAAGGCGGTTGTGGGCGCTTGCGTTCCGGGATCCCGAAGAAAACGCAAGAATGATTCGGATCAATCTCGACGTGCGCTCAGACCCAGTCAGATCAGCCCGAGACCCGATAAAATGGCGCTGTTGGGCTCAGGAACGGCCGTGGCTCCGCGCGGCAGAAGCGGCACATTTCTCGCGAATTGGGTCAGAAAGGTCTCGGTCGAACCCGCCGCGACGGCGGCGCTCCATTGGAACCCGCCCGCAAAGTCGTCGGGACCGAAGGGCAAACCCGTATTGTCAATTTTGTCGACATGGTTGTCGGTCGGGTTGTCGGTCAGGTCCCGCAGGAGTGTTCGCCAAGACGTCAGTCCGCGGGGCGGACACTCGATCAGTTGCGCATTGGGCTGCTCCAGACGCGTCGGTACACGATGCCTCTGAAGTTCCGTCGGGCTGATGGGGGTTTCGCCGCAGGCGAGATCCGGTAAAAATCGGGTTCTGCCGTTGATCATCAAAGTGGATGTGCTCGGGTTGCGCCTCGAATGCCGGAGGCTTAGTCAGGCGCCTATTTGGCTGCCATGCACTCCCGGCGAAGCCAATTCGTCACGAGACGAGCCAGCGCGATCCGCTGCCCCGAAAAGGAATGGTCAGCGAACTCAAAAACGGATGCTTCCAGGGAGTCGGCACCAGCGCGTTCGAGTGCTTCGACCAAGGGGGCATGATGCATGCCGGCGCGGGTCACGACGTCGCGGGCCCCCGCGATCAGGAGTAGCTTCTTCCGTGCTAGCTGGTCGATGTGGGAGGTCGTGTCGAATCGATCCGCATGCTGTGCAATCTCCTCGACCAAAGCCTTGCCGCCGGGCCCCTTGATCGGCCCAGACCATCCATCCACGCTCGCAGCAAATCCGGCAGCGACCTCGGGCTCTTCTGTAATCGTCCGCGCCAGGCCGCCGAGATTGGCACCGGCAATCGAAACGATGCAGCTCACTGCGTCGATCTCGGCGCCTGCGACCAGACTCGCGTACCCACCCATGCTATGTCCGACCAAGGCTAGGCGGTCAACATCGATTCGATGGGTCTCGGCGAAGGTGGGCTGATGAATCGCGCGAACAACCTCACCCACGTCTTCGATGACATGCAAAAACGAAAACGTCCCGCCGCTTCCCCACGCGCCGCGATAGTGAAAGAAGACCGCGTTCCAGCCCGCGCGACGAATCGCCTGGGCGAGATCGAGATTTCGCTCGTTGCCTGGAAAGCCATGTAGAAGAAGGACCGTTGGATGAGGTCCGCGCCCTTGCGCCACGTAGACGATGGCGTTTAGATTGGCACCATTCGATTGAAAACCCACATCACCGATCGCGGGCGGATACTCAAGATCGAAGTGGAGAAGGTCGCTGGTCGCTGGTCGCTGGGTCTAATTTGGACGGAATCGATATCGGGTCCGCCTCGGATCGGTCCTCGATGGAAATGGAAAAGCAGGCCGTCAACGAAATCAGGAGTACGAGCAAGAGCCCGGTGGGAAAGACAGAGAACGTCTTCGATTCAGAATTCATCGCGGCAGAATAGATCGGATCCAGGATCGTGCCGCACGCCCTGCGATTGACCTAGACTGCCTCGGCTCAATTATTTCGCGACGGGCTCATCGACCCATGTCCGTCGGCAACCAGGAGACACACATGGCAGGCCCCTTGAAAGGTATCCGAATCATCGACGTCAGCGAGGTGATCTCCGGCCCCCTCGCCGTCATGATCCTCGCCGAACAAGGCGCCGACGTCATCAAAGTCGAGCCCCCCAAATACGGTGAACAGAGCCGACAGCTCTCGAATTATCGCGATGGCATGGCCGCGCTCTACGCGAACTGCAATCACGGTAAACGCTCGATCGGCATCAATCTGAAGTCCGCCGAGGGCCTCGAAGTTTTCTATGACCTCGTGCGCAGCGCCGACGTGCTCGTCCAGAATTGGCGGCCGGGTGCCGCCGAGCGCCTCAAGATCGGCGAAGGAGATCTACGCGCCATCCAACCGAATCTCATTTACGCTTCGATTACCGGCTTCGGAGATGACGGACCTTACGCCGATCGACGAGGGTACGATCCGATCTTTCAGGCGCTGACCGGATTCGTCGGCGCACAGCTCAACCCCGAAGTTCCGATTCCAGACCTCGTGCGAAATGCCGTCGTCGATAAAGCCACCTCGCTCACCGTTGCGCAGGCCATCACGGCGGCGCTACTCGCGCGCGAACGCGGCGCGCCAGGCCAGCACGTTCGAATCTCGATGCTCGATGCCGGACTGATGTTTTTCTGGCCCGACGGCATGCTCCGACATACGCTCGTTGGGGACGATGTCGCGAACTACGTCGTGCCCGGAGAGCGATATCAGCTCGCGCCGACCAAAGATGGGCAGCTGGTTCTGTGGGCGGGCACCGCACCACAGATCCGGGCGAGTCTACGCGCGGTGGGCCATGAGGAGTTGGCCGATAGCCCCGCTCAGCGCGGACCGATCATGATGGAGGAAGAGAACCAGGCGGCTCGCACGGCTGCACTCTCCGAAGGCCTTGCCAAGCTCACCACCCAAGAAGCCTATCGCCGGATGATCGACGCCGAAGTCCCCGCCGCGCCGATCCTCACGCATCTGGAAGTGCTCGTCGATCCACAGATCACGCATAACGGATCCGTCCTGGAAGCCGTGCATCCGGTCTACGGCCGCTACCGACGCGTACGCCAAGCCGCCCGCTTTTCACGAACTCAACAGGAAACCACTCCGCCTGCAGCTCTCTATGGCGAACATTCGGACGAAATTCTGGATGAGATTGGCTGCAGCGATGAAGCGCGCGAGCGCCTTCGCGAATTGGGCGCGCTGACTTGACGCAGTCATCGAAGCTCGCTCGAGCTTGCGAATCGTCTACTCGACCGCAGCCTTCCGCAGCTCCCTGAAAGATGTTTCCAGGCACTCCGCGTAGAATTCAGGATCGGGCAGTTGAGCACGACAGCCGGTGATCGCCACGGTGATTGCGCCGTTATAACTCAGCACACAGTGGAAGAGACCGATGCCCTCCATGGGGAGTCCCAGGCCGAAGTTGCCCACCATCTTGGCGCCCGTGAAATAGAGGGGGATCTGCGGTCCCGGTATATTCGTGACGACACAATTCGCGATCGGCTTCATTCGCGACATCAGCCCCGTCCGGGCGACGAGTCGTCCCGAGATCCCGGCGAGCGCCCCAGGCATCGTCTGGGTGACGTCCGTCATGCTCCGCGCACCAACCGCCTTCGAGATCTCCTTCGAACTCACCGTCGTCCGGTAGACCTTTTCGAGGCGCGACACGGCGTCCGCTTCGTCGGTATGCAGACGCACTAACATGCCCGCCACCTGATTTCCAGCCGTCCCCTTTTCCGCTTCCGTCCGGGTCGAGATCGGCGCAAACGCGTTCAGCGTGTCGATCGGCAGCTCGCCGTGATGGTCGAGGTATTGCCGGAGCGCTCCGCCCACGACGGTCAGGATGACATCGTTCACCGTCGCCCCTTCCACCCGCTTTCGGATCTGCTTCACGTCCGCGAGAGAAAAGGACTTGGCTTCGAAAACGCGATGCGGAGACACACGACCATTGAACCGCGTGCGCGGGATATCAGCGGCCGGCTCGACGCCTTCCTTCGGCGGCTGCATCAATGCGCGGATGGCAGGCGGAGCCGCTTCGCTCAGAATGCGTGCGAAGCGAAAGGGCTGTCGAATATTGTTGACCGTACTGCGAAGGGCGAGCTCGAGCAGCGTCGGCTCGGACTCGGCAACCCAGGGACTTTCCGGCGGCGGCGCGACGCCCTCAGGCGTGAGTTCGTGAATTGCGGCCACCAGTTCGGTTCCCGAGACGCCGTCGATCGCGGCATGATGGATCTTCGTCATGATCGCAAAGCTGCCAGCGGGCAAATCCTCCACCCCATCGAGACCCTCGATGACATACATCTCCCACAGCGGTCGGCCGAGATCGAGGGGCCGGGCATGCAGACGCGCGACCTGTATACAGAGCTGACGCCAATCCCCGGGTTTCGGGAGGGCGATGTGTCGGACATGGAACTCGAGATCGAAGTCGGGGTCTTCGATCCAATAAGGGTGGTCGAGGCCAAGGGGTACCCGAACGATTTTCTGACGAAAACATCGTGCGAGATGCAGCCGGGATTCAACGTTCGCCAGGATGCCCTTGAAGGTCACCTGGCCGCCAGGGGCCGTCGATTGATCGTAGATCGCGACTCCACCGACATGGGTAGGCGCTGCGGCCGTCTCCAGGTTAATGAAGGCCGCATCGAGTCCGCTCAGCTGTTCCATGGTAGGGGGATCCTTTAGGTCGAGCAGCGAAGAGTCCCACACCTGCGTCGCGACGGCAATTGTTCACACCTCAGGGACTTCTCCGCGACCGACACGACTAACTGTTAGCCCTTGCTCTTCAGCCTGAAGAATCGTGGAAGGCTCGGGCCACATCGGACCACCGTCGACAACCACGTCCACTCGGCCGCGATAGATCTGTTCGAGTTCGTCGGGATCCTCGAGTGCCGGCTCGTCGTCTCCGCTGGTCAGCGAGCCGGTCACCAGCGGCTCGCCCAACAGATCGACCAACATGCGACAAAGTGGCGAGTCGGGCATGCGTAAGCCGATTTCCCCATGCCGGTTTCGCATATCACGGGGAACGTCGGCGCTCGCCTCGAGGATGATCGTGTACGAACCTGGCAGAATTCGGCGCACAGTCCGAAACACACTCGTCTCCATGATCGCGTAATGCCCGAAGTCACTCAGTTCGTTGACCAACATGGACAGCGGCTTGCGGGACCTGGCATCGAAGCCCTTGAGCGAGCGGATGCCAGCGATGCCCTTGCGGCTCGAGAGTGCGCAACCGTATGCGTAGCCCGTGTCCGTCGGGTACAGGATGACACGATCGCGCTTGAGCGCGTCGAGAGCAGGTCCGAGCTTTCGCGGGGAGGGTCTCTCTGGATCGATACGAATTCGCAAATTCGACTCAGCTCACGATTCGGGTTTCGCGGTTGTGTTGCGTTTGGGAATGCCTAGTTTGCCTAACATTCTCAGCATGTCAGCACCCGCCGTGGCTGGATTTACCTTCTTGTCGATCGCGCGCAAGATCCCCTCAGCATCAATATAGAAGGTCCAGCGCTTCGCAAAGAGCCCCCCCAATCCAAGTACACCGAAGCGCTTCGCGACCTCGCCCTTCGGATCGCTCACCACCGGCAGGCTTGCGCCCATCGACGCTGCGAATTTCGCGTTGTTCTCTGGCGTGTCGAGACTAACGTAGAACACATCGACATCGAACTCTTGCAGTTGTTGGGCGCTGTCACGCAGCGCCGCGAGTTCGGTCGTTCAACCCGGAGTGAACGCCTTCGGGAACCAGGCGACGACGGCACCCCGGGAAACACCCTGCGAGCCCTCAGCCGCGGATCGTCGATGAAGAATGCCGCCCTCCCCCAGAAATTCGAAATCGGGGACCTTCGCACCAATTTCCAGCGACGCGGCGCCAGCAAATGACGCGACGCCGGCGAATAGTGCAGCAGCAAGAAGCGGTGCCCAGGCGAACAACCCTGCGAATCGTGATCTGTTTTTCATTCCAAGACCTTCGCTCTCCCCGTGCGCAGCGGCAAGCCGCAGGCCGTGCTACCGAAAGAACCCCTCGGCGCGCCGGAGTTTCCCTCGGGCGCGCGCTCCCCGGAGAAATTCTCATGGCTGCCAAACCCGGCTTCAACTGGTCCGATCCATTGGGTCTCGAAGAAGAACTCACGAACGAAGAGCGATTGATCCAGGACAGCACCCGCGAATACGCCCAGGAAAAGCTGATGACGCGCGTGTTGCTCGCGAATCGTCATGAGCGCTTCGACCGTGAGATCCTCCGGGAGATGGGCGAACTCGGACTGCTCGGCGCGACGCTGCCGACGAAATACGGCTGCGCCGAAGTCTCCCACGTTGCCTACGGACTCATCGCCCGGGAAGTCGAGCGCGTCGACTCGGGCTATCGCTCGGCCATGAGTGTGCAGTCCTCCCTCGTCATGCATCCGATCTTCACCTACGGCACCGAGGCACAGCGTGAGCGATGGCTGCCCGGTCTCGCGAGCGGCGAACTCGTCGGATGTTTCGGTCTCACCGAACCCGACCACGGCTCGGACCCCGGCAGCATGCTGTCGCGTGCCGAAAAAGCCGACGGCGGATACGTCCTGACCGGCAGCAAGACCTGGATTACCAATAGTCCGATCGCTGACGTCGCCGTCGTCTGGGCCAAACTCGATGGCGATATTCGAGGCTTTATTCTCGAGAAGGGTATGAAGGGCCTCAGCTTTCCAAAGATCGAAGGCAAGATGTCCCTGCGAGCTTCCTCAACGGGCGAAATCGTGATGGATGGCGTCTTCGTGCCTGAAGAGAATCTATTCCCGGAGATTCGCGGCCTAGCGGGACCCTTTGGATGCCTTAATAAGGCGCGCTTCGGGATTGCCTGGGGATCGCTTGGTGCCGCCGAGTTCTGTTGGCACGCTGCCCGGCAATACACTCTCGACCGCCTTCAGTTCGGCCGGCCGCTTGCGGCCAATCAATTGATCCAGGTGAAGCTCGTGGACATGCAGACCGAGATCACGTTGGGCCTGCACGCCTGTCTACGCGCGGGACGACTCATGGATGAAGGACGACTCGCACCGGAGAATATTTCGCTCTTGAAGCGCAACAACTGTGGCAAGTCGCTCGCCATCGCTCGGGTCGCCCGGGACATGCATGGCGGAAACGGCGTCTCCGATGAATATCACGTGATTCGACACTGCATGAATCTCGAATCCGTGAATACCTACGAAGGCACCCACGATATCCATGCCCTGATCCTGGGTCGTGCGCAGACGGGGATCGCCGCCTTCAATTAATGCTAGCGGTCTGAATCGTCACGCTCTGCATTCGGCTGGCCACACGCTTCGTTTTATAGTCGTCGTCAGAACGGCCACGGGTATTTCGTAAAGTCGCGATCACGCTTTTCCAGGAACGCGTCACGGCCCTCTTCGGCTTCGTCGGTTCCATAGGCGAGACGTGTCGCTTCACCCGCGAAGATCTGCTGGCCGACGAGCCCATCATCAACGAGGTTCATCGCGAATTTGGCCATGCGCTGAGCCGTTGGGCTTTTCGTGTTGATTTCCGCGGCCCATTCGAGCGCCGTGTCTTCGAGTTCGGCATGGGGAACGACCGCGTTCACCATACCCATCTGATGCGCCTGCAGAGCCGTATAACTCTTCCCGAGAAAGAAGATCTCCCGTGCAAATTTCTGGCCGACCTGCTTTGCGAGATAGGCGGAACCAAAGCCGCCATCAAAGCTCGCGACATCTGTGTCCGTCTGTTTGAAGACGGCGTGTTCTTCGCTCGCCAGAGTCAGGTCACAGGTCACGTGCAGGCTATGTCCACCGCCCACCGCAAATCCGGGGACGACGGCGATCACGATCTTCGGCATGAAGCGAATCAAGCGCTGGATTTCGAGGATATGCAGACGACCCGTCCGGCCCGGCTCGATGGTCGAGGCGTCTTCGCCCTCCGCGTAGCGATAGCCGTCGCGGCCACGAATTCGCTGATCGCCACCGCTACAGAACGCCCATACGCCATCTTTCGGAGAAGGTCCGTTTCCCGTCAGTAGAATGCAGCCGACGTCTGTCGTCATTCGCGCGTGATCGAGAACCCGATCGAGTTCGTCCACGGTTCGCGGACGAAAGGCGTTTCGAATCTCCGGGCGATTGAAAGCCACCCGGACCGTTCCCTGATCGATGGCACGATGGTAGGTCACGTCTTCGAGCTCGAAGTCGAAGCCGGGAACGGCATGCCAGCGTGTCGCGTCAAAAATCTCCGAAACCATCAGGATCTCCCACTCTCACCCATGGCGCTGCTGCCAGTGGGGCGGCCGAGGATAGCGGCCCAGACCCAAGCTGGGTCACACTCCTGCTGACCCCCATTTTTTGCGACCCTACGAAAGGACGGCATGCCCGGCGAACACGACGACGCTAGCGACCTCGACCAACCCGGTGCCCTTGACGCGATCGGTGAGACGATCCCACTGCTGGAAGGCATTCGCACCGCACGCGCAATCAGGCGGCTCCGACCGGATCCTGTCCCCCGTGAACTCATCCGCAAAGTCTGCGAGTCGGGCACCTTCGCGCCGAGTGGCGGGAACCGGCAGCCCTGGTTCTTTATCGCGGTCGACGACCCCGAGAGGCGAAGCTGGGTTGCTGCGAGATATGCGCCGATCTTTCGCGACTACATCGTTCCCGCCATGGAGCGCGCGGAGCGCCAAAATTTCCCCGAGCGGCTGCGTCGGAATATGCGCGCGTCGCTGCATCTCGCTGAACATCTTCATGAAGCCCCTGTGCTGCTCTTCATCGCGGGATGGAAGCGCCGTGGCGTACTTCAATCCGAAGCCATCTTCCCCTGTGCACAGAACGTCCTACTCGCCTGTCGCGCCGTTGGACTCGGCGCATCGTTCACGACGCTGCACCGAAAGTTTGGAGAGGAATGTGATCGCATGTTGGGTCTCCCCGAGAAGATCCCGAGCGCCGTCATGTTGCCGATTGGTTGGCCCATGGGGAAGCACGGTATTCCGCCACGCGAGTCCGTTGACTCGAAGCTCTTCTTCAATCAGTTCGATTCTGGTGCGATTCAAGAGAAGCGAGCGATTGGTTAACGAGAACGCACAGGTTGCGGGTGGCCGATCGACGCGGTCGGACCATGGTGTGACACGCGCACGCCGGTCGGTTGCACGCCAACATATTGTTTCGTACCTTACAATCTTACGTGGGAGGGCCCTGCCTTGCCCATCCGCATTGCGACGCCATTGCGCGCGAATGCCTGCAATCGATCATCAAAGAGTCAGCAAACTCGGATAACACTCGAGAATTCGAGAACTCAAGAAAGAGGTTCCCCCAATGTCAGAACGAGAAGTCGTCATCGTCGAAGCAGTTCGAACTCCCCTGGGCCGGCGCAATGGTGCGCTCGCTGCGATGCATTCGATTGACCTACTCGGTCTCGTCCAGGCGGAAGCCATTAAGCGTGCGGGCATCGACGCGAAGCAGGTCGGACAGGTCGTCGGCGGCTGCGTCGGACAGGTTGGCATGCAGACGATGAACGTCACGCGAAACGCGTGGCTGACCGCAGGCCTTCCTCTCGAAGTTCCCGCGACGACCGTGGACACGCAATGCGGCTCTTCCCAGCAGGCAACAAACCTCGCATACGCACTGATCGCCTCGGGCGTCGTCGATGTCGCGATGGGCTGTGGCGTCGAGATGATGAGTCGCGTTCCCATGGGTGCAACCGTCCCCAAGGATCCCGAGGTCGGAAAGCCGATCAACGCCAACTACTGGAATAATTATGAGATGACGTCCCAGTTCGATGGCGCCGAACGCATCGCCAAGCAGTGGGACATTACCCGAGCAGACACCGACGCCTTCGGAAAGCTCTCCCAGGACCGAGGCGCAACGGCGTGGGCGGAGGATCGCTTCGCTTCCCAGATCCTGCCGATCGATGCACCGGTTGGCTTCGAGGACGGCAAGCCCACCAAGGAAACGCAGCGAGTCGATCGCGACGGCGGTCTTCGTAAAACGACCCTCGAAGCCCTGGCCGGCCTGCGTACGAATATGCCCGACGGCGTTCATACGGCCGGAACGTCTTCGCAAATCTGTGACGGCGCGGCGGCCGTCTTGATGATGACGCGAGAAAAGGCGAAGGAGCTCGGCCTCACCGTTCGGGCAACCCTCGTCGACAGCTGCCTCGTTGGCTCGGATCCAGTCTTGATGCTGACCGGTCCGATCGGGGCAACCCAGAAGCTGCTTTCGAATAACAGCCTGCAGATGAGTGACATTGACGTCACGGAGATCAATGAAGCCTTCGCCTCGGTGGTTCTGGCCTGGGAGAAGGAACTCAAGCCCAACATGGAAACGGTGAACCCGAATGGCGGTGCGATTGCCCTCGGCCATCCCCTCGGTGGCACAGGGGCAATCCTCCTGACGAAGGCCGTCCATGAACTCGAACGCGCCGACAAGGAACATGCCATCGTGACGATGTGCTGTGGCGGCGGAATTGGAACGGGAACGCTGCTGCGCCGCAGCTAGCGCGCCCCAGTCCTGATAGACCCTTTCATTCTGGCCTTTGAGGCCGGTATGACAACCGGGACGGCTCTTGCGGGCCGTCCCGATTGCGTTTGGGACTCGAGGCATCGAGTCTCGCACCCAGGGCTCCTTGCGAGCAAGGGTGGTATCGTCGTTGCCTCCCGAAGATGCTCGCTACCCATCCGATCCAACGAGGCAAAGACCATGTCCACCGATCTCGCGCCCCCCGCCCTCGCCGACCTTTTGGCTTCGGCGAAGAGCATCCAACCGCGCCTTGTAGATCTTCGAAGACGGATCCACGCTGAGCCCGAACTGGGACTCGATAATCCCCAGACACGAGCGAAGATCCTGGCAGAACTCGAGGACCTCGATCTCGACATCCAGCTTCATGAGAAGTCGAGCGGCATCGTCGCCACCTTGAAGGGCGCGCGTCCCGGGCGACGACTCTTGTTGCGCGGCGACACGGATGCGCTTCCAATGCCCGAGGAGACCGGCCTGGAATTCAGCTCCAAGATCGACGGGCGCATGCACGCTTGTGGTCATGACGCCCACACATCGATGCTTGCCGGCGCGGCCCGAGTGTTGTCGGAACAGCGCGATTCGATTGCAGGCGAGATCGTATTCATGTTCCAGCCCGGCGAGGAAGCCTATGGCGGCGCCGACACGATGCTCGCGGAAGGCATGCCCGAGATCGACGGTGCGTTCGCGATCCATGTCGCGCCGCAGATTCCGGTCGGAAAAATCGGAACCAAGCCCGGCTCATTCATGGCCTCTTACGACGACTTCGAAATCAGAGTCGTTGGGCGTGGGGGGCACGCTTCGATGCCCCACGACTGCATCGATCCCGTTCCGATCGCGTGTGAAATCGTCCTGGCATTGCAGAGTTTCGTGACACGCGAAATCCCAGCAACGGATCCCGGCGTCTTGACCGTCACACAGGTGCATGCCGGAACGACGAACAACGTGATCCCCGATTCGGTTCAGATCACGGGGACCATGCGGGCGCTGTCGGATCGAACTCGTGCACTCATGCTTGAGGGTCTGCAGCGAATCGCCGCGGGCATCGCCGCTACCCACCGTGCGGAGGCGCTGATCGATATCACGCCCGGCTATCCCGTCGTGGTCAACGATGCGGAATTCGAGTCCTTTACGCGAAACGTCATCACGGACCTTCTCGGCCCCGCGGCCGTCCTCCCGCTGCCGACTCCCGTGATGGGCGCGGAAGATTTCTCCTATGTGTTGCAGCGGACCAAGGGGGCGATGGTCATGCTTGGCGTACGGCCTCCGGAAACGAAGCGCCCGGCACCCTGCCATTCGAGCAAGATGATGTTGGACGAAGACGCGATGGCCCTCGGCGTCGCGCTCCATGCGGCCGTCGCAACACAGTTTCTTGCCGAGTCACCGTCCTAACGGGCTAGACTCCGGCCGCCCGATTCACCCGGGCATTGCAGCTCTCTTTGGATTCTTGCATTAAGGATGGGCCGGTGACAGTCATGAAATGGAAAGCGGCGATCGGGCTGGGTGTCGCCGGAAATTTTGCCGGCCATCTCGAACAGGCGGGCGAGGCCAGCGATTTCAAGGATCTGGCGATCGAGGACCCACGCGCACCCAAGGGAGTCTTCCCCTTCTATGTTCCGGGCCACGGCGTAGTTCCGGGCCACGGCGCAGATCCCGAAAACGGGGACGGCTCGCATTTCCTGCATCAATACCCGATTTCGTCGGACCGAATTCGGCTCGGCTCCGCGAACGAGAAGCATCAGATCGAGCCGGAAGTGTCGCTTCTCTGTGAGCTTCGATACGAAGACCGATGCGTCGTAGACATTATTCCGCGAGAAGCCATGGCGCATAACGACTGCTCGATTCGGCGTGAGGGGGCCAAGAAGATCAGTGAGAAAAAGAACTGGGGGGAAGCGAGCAAGGGCACCGCAGAGCAGAGCATCCCGATTGACCAGTTCTCGACCGGGGGCATCCTCGACGAATTCAGGATCGCCTCCTACCTGATTCGAAATGACGAACTCCATTCCTACGGCGTCGGCAGCGCGGTCTCGAGTTACAGCTATATGTATGGCGAATTGATCGACTGGCTCATCGACCGCTTGAATCACCAGACCGACGAAGGGCCACTCGAGGACATTTCGCAGTGGCTGAACGTCGCTGGACATCCAACCGAGGCACTCATCAGCATCGGGGCGACTCGCTACACGGACTACGGTGAAACGACCTTCCTCGAATCCGGCGACCGGAGCATCGTCGTCGTCTACGACCAACGTCAATACGACGAGGATGCAATCCGACAGATCGCGCGCTCGGGGGACGCGACTGAACGATCCGGCCTCTCGCTTCTCTCCCAGAAAGTCGTCTAGAGAACCGTGCTCGGGATCAAACTCGCTCTGCTTTTGGCGATCCTGGCCGCCGGCGCCGCCGGCGCCGCGCTTCCGCTCTTGCGACGCAAAAGCACGCAAAGTGATCGAATCCTTGGCTGGGGTAACTCCTTTGCCGCGGGCGTGTTCCTGGCAGCCGGCCTCGTTCATATGCTGCCGGACGCAGACGAGGTCTGGACGGGACTCGGCTGGGATTACCCGATGGCCTTCGTCCTCGCCGGGTTCGCTTTCGCGTTCATGCTCCTCGTCGAACATGTGCTCTTGCCCGAACAGGCGCATCAAGAAGTCCATGCCCCCTCCGGTGAGCGCTTTGCTCGGATTGCCGAACAGCATCACGACACACTCTCCGCCTACGCCGTACTGACCGCCCTATCGATTCATTCCCTGCTTGCCGGGCTCGCATTAGGCGCACAACCCGACCTTTCGCGCGCACTGATCATTTCATTGGCCATCGTTGCGCATAAGTCTGCGGCAGGATTCGCATTGGGAATCAGTCTCGCGCGGAGCCCGCTTCCGACCTCTCAATCCTGGCGACTCGTCGGCCTTTTCGCCGCGGCAACTCCGATCGGAGGCTTGGTTGGCGCCCTCGTCGGGGAAGCTTTGGAGGGTCGTATCGCGTCGAGCTTCGAAGCGGCCTTCCTCTCGATCGCAGCGGGAACCTTCGTCTACGTTGCGACCTTTGATATTCTACGCGACGAGTTCCCCGCCCCGGGCGGTCGGTTCGCAAAATGGCTGGTTCTTACTTCGGGCATTGCGGCCATGGGGCTTCTCGCGTTGTGGACCTAGCAATGTCTCGTCGTACGGGAATCCCTCGGGACGCTTCAACGACGAAGTGAACCGACTCTAAGGTGTCATGAATAATCGGCTCGACGATCGCCGATATGATCGCCTACCCGTGGACCTAAAATTGGGAAATGCAGGGCCAGGACCTAGACGAGTTTGCGTATTTTAAACGTTGGTTAGAGGAACTCAGCTCTCGCCCGGCACGCCAGGGTGGGCTGCGATAGCTCGAGGTCAGCTTCTGTCGCCCACGGCGATTCACCAGGCAGCTAGTTCCGACGAAGAAGTCGAACTAACGCTGAGTCGCAACGCCCCAATACTGGAATGCAGCGAATCTTGGTGTTTGCGGTAAGTACATCGAATCAACGTCTTCGATCTTGAAGCCGCCATCTTCGATCAGCTTCGGGATCTGTCGGTTGACGTTGCAGCCGCCCGCAATGCGTTTCCAAATCGGATTGATCCGATTCTGCCATTTGCGAACACTCTCATCCGGCGCTTCGCCATGTTCGGCGAAAAGCAGCCGGCCACCCGGCTTGAGCACACGGCGCATCTGTTCGAGGGCCTTCGCGAAATCAGGAATCGTGCAGAGCGTGAAGGTCAAGAGCACGGTATCGGCGCTGTTGTCGTCGAGCGGGATTTCCTCGCCGGGAAACCCGAGCCATTCGATCGGAAAGGGTGCTTTCGCGATGCGGGGAGCCGCCTTACGACGCATGCCTTCAGAGGGTTCGAGCCCCCAGACCATCTCAATTCGAGCGGGGTCGTAGAAGGGAATGTTGATCGCCGAACCCATCCCCACCTCCAGAACACGTCCTTCCGCCAACGGAACGACTTTGGCTCTCTGTTTCAGAATCGGTCCAGCCCCGCAAGCGACATCGATCATTCCCGGAAGAATATAGTTCTCGTAGAATCCCATCTCTGATCTCCTGACGGCCAGTCCAGGCCAACACTACAATCGTGGCTCTGTGCATTCGGGTTGTCCGGAAGCATCGGGCCGGAAACGACCATGTGCAAGAGCGACGGAAGACATCTTCACGGCACCAAACGACGCCAGCAAAGACCACACAAGACCAAACGCCCTCGCACTCCGCAGGACGAAATGGGAGCCTCGCGTGAAACACGCCCAGAGCCTTCTCCGCCCCTCTGCTCTTCTCGTCCTGTCGATCGTGGCAGCACTCGGCTGCGCGACGAGTGCTGGACAATCGGTTGCCCGACCGGACGGCCTTCCCGATGGCATCAACGATGAATTCCTTTCCCAGGACCTCGACGTCGATGCGTTCGTCGAGCGTTTCGAAGGTGAGTCTCGCGAGGTCTACGCGGCCCGAACGGTGATTGTCGCTGCACTGAATCTATCGACTGGAAGCCAGATCGCCGACATTGGCGCCGGTACCGGTTTTTTCAGCCGACTCTTTGCAGAGGCGGTCGGCGACGAGGGCAGTGTCTACGCCGTCGAGATTTCGCCGAACTTTTTGGAACATCTGCGCGCACTGAAGAGCAACGAAGAGATCGAAACGCTTCAAGTCGTGGAAGGATCTGGAAATTCGGTCGAACTCACCCGCGCGTCCGTCGACCTCGCCTTCATATGCGATGTCTACCATCATTTCGAAGCGCCCTCTGCCACGTTGGCCAGCCTCCATGACGCGATTCGTCCGGACGGCTCACTCGTCGTGATCGACTTCGAGCGAATCCCAGGTAAGAGCCCCAACCGGTTGCTCAAGCATGTTCGCGCAGGCAAGGAAATCTTCCGCACTGAAATCGAAGGGGCCGGTTTCGAGCTGACCGACGAGATCCATCTCGACGAACTGAAGAACAACTACATGCTGCGATTCAAACGTATCTCGAGCTTAGTGGAGAACTAACAGTCTGGGCGCCACCATGCCGAGAATGATGCTCGGAGCGGCCCGATTCCAGCCACATCACATTTCGGCATGGCGCGGGCCCGCACGCTGATCCGTCACGCGGGCGGGCGATCGCCAGATCTCTTCTGAGCGTTTAAATATCTCCCAGATGCCCAAATTCGCATTCTATTCTATGGCTTTACGACGAAATGCGAATATTCCGAGAGCACTCGAATCCGTCGGCTCATCGCGCTGCGTGTCAGAACTCCGAGCGTGATCTAAGATTCCGCGCCGCCGCCAATCCGTCACGCGAAACCGCGCGAACCGAAGTCAGAGACGTTCATCACACACAGTCTTTCGAATAGAGGCCCATCCGTTGACACCCGCCGCAAACCAGTCACTCATCCCGGCCAGTCGGGCGCGCGCTCACATTTTTTACCGTCGACTCTCGTTGGCGATCGCGTTATTCGCTCTCTGCTCACACGCCATCAGCATGCCAGCCGCCGCTGCAGACCGAACGCTCATCCTCGCGACAACGACGAGCGTTCGCGATTCAGGGCTCCTCGAGGCATTGCTGCCAACCTTCGAAGAGCAGAGTGGAATCGAGGTTCGAGTCATCGCCGTGGGCACGGGCGCTGCGCTCCGCATGGGGCGCGAAGGCGATGTCGATGTCCTGCTCACCCACGCTCCATCGGCGGAAGCCAAATTGGTCGACGAGGGAATTGTCATCCGACGAACCCCCTTCATGAAAAACTATTTCGTGATCGCGGGTCCCAGCGATGATCCTGCCGGGATCTCGAAAGCGGACTCACCCATCTCGGCCATCCGCCTGATCGCGGAGAACGAGTCGCGTTGGGTCAGCCGTGATGATGACTCGGGGACACACAAACGTGAGAAGAGCCTCTTCGCAACAGCGGGAGTCGATGGCCACCCACAATGGCAGGGCTTCGAACGAACGGGAAGCGGAATGGGACTCTCCCTCCAGGTGGCCGGCGAACTTCGGGCCTATATCCTGAGCGACATCGGAACCTTTCTCGCGTTCCACGAACGAATCGATTTGAAAGCCCTGTCGCATCCTGCCGAATCGTTGAAGAACATCTATTCGATTCTTCAGCTCGACCCGACGCGCTTTGCGCGACCGATTGCGAGTTCCGCCGCAGACGAACTCGAAGGCTATCTACTCGAACCTTCGACTCAGAAACGGATCGGCCAATTCGGCCAGCAACGATTCGGGCGGCCCCTCTTCACGCGGCTCCATTCAAAGAAGCGTGATCCATGAACGAGTTGGAACTCCAAACCATCGCGGAAATCACGATTCGAACACTCTGGGTCTGTGGCTGCGCCCTTCTGTTGGCGCTGGCGATCGGGATCCCGATCGGGATCGTGCTGGGATCGAAACGCTTCCTCGGTCGATCAATTGCAGTATCGACCGTCAACGCCGGGATGGGAGCTCCCCCGGTCGTCGTCGGGCTTGGCTGTTATATCTTGTTTGCACGAAGTGGGCTCTTCGGCGGAGTCGGGCTCATCTACAGCCTGACCGGAATGATCATCGCCCAGACCTTAATCGCCGTTCCACTCGTTATCGGCATCACCCTGGCCGCCGTCGGTTCACTCGATGATGAATGGAATCTTCAGGTACGGACGTTAGGCATCGGCCGTGTTTGGCGATTGTGGCTCCTGGTCCGAGAAATCCGAATGGGTCTACTCGCCGCAGTCATCGCCGCACTCGGGGGAATCTTGTCCGAGGTCGGCGCGTCGCAGATGGTCGGTGGCAATCTCGACGGCAAGACACGTGTCTTGACCACTGCCATCATGATGAAGACGAGTCAGGGCCAATGGGAGCAGGCCGCGGGGCTGGCCATCGTCTTGATGGGCCTGACTCTGCTGGTCGCTGGTGTTTTGACGGTCATCCAGCAGAGCGGCCGCACTCGATGAAGACCCAATTGGAAGACGGCATCGCGCTCCGCGCAAGTCATCTCGAATGCCATCGAGGCTCCGGAGAGAGCCGCTTCAAATTACAGATTGACGCGATCGATCTGCGCTCGGGAGAGGTCCTCGTCATCCTGGGGCCCAACGGCGCCGGCAAGAGCACTCTTCTTCGGGCACTTGCCGGACTCGAAGGAAAATCCGCCAACAAATCCATTCAAAAGGGTGAGGGACCGGTCACCCTCGTCTTCCAGCGCCCCGCCGCCCTTTCCGGCAGCGCCGCGCGGAATGTCCGAGCCGCGCTTCTAGGCAAGGGCATTCCGGAGCCTGCAAGACGGGAGCGCCTGGCCCGAGCACTCGCCCGCTTCGACATCAGTCATCTCGAGAATCAAAATGCCAAGACCTTGTCCGGCGGCGAACTCCGACGACTCGCGCTAGCGCGCGCCTTTGTTCTCGAGCCAAGCGTCCTACTCCTCGACGAACCCTTTGACGACCTCGACGGCGAAGGTCAGCGTCGCCTATCACTCGATTTGCAGCGAGCAATTCGCGAAACGGATGTGGCCGTCGCGATGGTCACCCATGATCTTCGGCGGGCGCTCTTGCTGGCAGATCGAATTGCCGTCCTGATCGACGGCCGGCTTGCTCAATTCGGTCGACGGGACGCAGTGCTCGAAAAACCACATTCGCCGCAGATCGCCCAGACGGTGGGAATGACGAATCTCGCGACGGGAACGGTTCGCCGAGTCGTCGATGGTGTCCGATGGATCGAAGTTGCCGAGGGATTTGAGATCCCGACCACGGCGCCAGTCTCGATCGGCGAACCGACCTGGATCGGAATCAGGCCAGAAAATCTCAAGCTCGACATCGGCCGCGGTGAGGGTCAGCCCATCGGCAAGGCTGTGATCGAAAGTCTGGTCAGTGATGGTCTCGCGACCGTAGTTTCCCTCCGCACACAAGGCCTCACCTTCACCACCCATCTCCTTTCGGGGCGCGGGCTCTCCCGACGCCTGCGCCCGGGTGACCGCGTCTCACTCGCCGTACAACCCGAGCATGTTCATGCACTCGCGGTCGGCGATGGCCCAATCGGCTAGCACTCGGAATCAACAGAAATAAGCACTGCCTAAGATCTCGATTCGCTGCGACCTGCAGTGCATGCGCAACCCTCTCGCAATGCGGGCGCGAGTCTCCGCTTTCCCCTCATGACTCCTACGGGTCTTCCCGATCCGATCCACTGGTTTAGCCATATGGCCGGAACGAGAGGGTCCCCCATGGACGGGTTGCAATCATCTGAATCTCAACTGAGCGGCGTGCGAACGCCGGAAGAGCGACTCGCGCGGCGACGTGCGAGGCGCTGGAAGCGTCGCGCACGAATCGCGGGCCCCTTTGTCGGCATATCGATCCTCTTTGCCACACTCAGCCTCTCGGTCGGCCTCATCGAGTACGAAGCCATGACGGATATGGAACGCCTATCGGGCCAATCAATCCATCTCGAAGCGACGACCCCGCTTGAACGGGTGGGTGGCGCGTCTCGCTGACCGCGGATTCCTTCACGTGGGTCCGTTCGGTCGCACCCGACGATCCATCGCAAATCGGCAACGATTTGATCCATCTCAATCTCAGATTTCCGCCCAGCCGCAAGGCCGAGCATCCGACGCCTCCGAGAATTGTTCGATAGCCCGATCGCCTTGCAGGGCGATTCGCCGGTCAGGCAAGCCGAGGCGTCGAGACTGATTCCACGGCTCAAGCCATTTCAGACGTTCGGCGTGCGGATCACCATGAGGCGAACTTCGGTCATGTCCTCGATCGCGAACTTGATGCCTTCACGCCCTAGCCCAGAGTCCTTCACGCCACCGTATGGCATATGATCGACCCGCCAGGACGGAACATCGCCGATCACGACTCCGCCGACCTCCAGACGATCCCAGGCCGCATGCGCCTTGTAGAGATCCCGAGTAAAAATTCCCGCCTGAAGTCCAAACACCGAATCGTTCACCTCGTCGAGTGCAGCATCGAAGTCTGCGAACTCCGATAGAACTGCAACAGGACCGAACGCCTCCTGTGTCACAACATCCGCATCACGTGAAACGTTCTCGAGCAACGTCGCTTCGAGCATCGCACCCTCCCGAGAACCACCGCAAAGAAGCGTCGCCCCGGATTCGACAGCCGCATCGACCCAGCCATGCAGCCGCGTGGCTTCCTTTTCGGAGATCATCGGACCGATGAACGTCGACTCCAACTTTGGGTCACCGGATTCGAGGCGCTTCGTCTTCTCGACCAACGCCTTTCGAAACGCATCGTAGATCTTTTCATGCACGATGATGCGCTGCACACCGATGCAGCTCTGGCCACTCTGATAGAAGGCGCCGAAGACGATCCGGTCAACGGCATCTTCGAGATCCGCGTCCTCGTCGACAATCACGGCGGCATTCCCTCCGAGTTCCAGAACCACCGGCTTTTTTCCTGCCTTGGCCTTCAAATCCCAGCCGACCCCGGGCGAACCCGTAAAGGAAAGCAGTTTCAATCGCTCGTCTTCCGTAAATCGCGCTGCACCGGCACGCGTACAAGGAAGAATTGAAAACGCACCCTTTGGCAAGTCAGTCTCGGCCAGAATTTCTCCGATCACGAGCGCGCCGATCGGTGTTAGGCTCGCTGGCTTGAGTACGAACGGGCAGCCGACGGCCAAGGCCGGCGCGACTTTGTGAGCCGCAAGGTTGAGCGGGAAATTGAAGGGCGAAATGAACGAGCAGGGACCGATCGGAACGCGCTTCCACATACCCTGATAGCCCCGCGCCCGAGCGCTGATATCGAGGGGAATAACTTCTCCACCCATCCGAACCGATTCCTCGGACGCAATTTGAAACGTGTCGATGAGCCGAGTCACTTCGCCCCGTGCATCCTTGATCGGCTTCCCTGCTTCGATACACAGCGCCATCGCCAACTCTTCGAATCGCTCCCTGAAGCGTTCGACACAATGGTCGAGAACGGCTTTGCGTTCATAGGCGGCCAGCGCGGCCATGCTATCCGCGGCTTCGGCCGCGAGTCCGATGGCGCGATCAATCGTGGCGTCATCGGCGAGAGCGACGCGCGTCGCGACCTCACCTGTGAATTTGTCGATGACCTCGAGATCTTGATTCGGTGACTCGGGAAGGTTGCCAACATAAAACGGATAGGAAGCGTCAAGCGACATCAATACTCCTTGGCAAGCGAATCAGAGGCAGGCGAATTAGATGGATGCCCAGTCGGTCTTTGAATATTCGCGGGCGGACCCGATTCGGACGGCGTTTGGAGGTTGGGGTCATCGTGAGCAAAATAGTCGTAGTGAAAAACACCTGAAAACAGGCGGGGATCCCATCATTCGCGGTGACACCGTTTTCAAATCACCCGCCTTCATCGTGACCGATCGAGACGCGACGACTCTAGCTCAGTCGCACTCTAGATTTTTGCCAGTTCGACCGATGAGCACGGGCGTATGGATGGAGAAAATCCCCTACCCGCGTGGGTTCGTCAGATTCTGATTGGTATAGGCCTCTTCCTGGCCGGTGCCCTGCTCGCGTTCGGCTACTCTTACCGACCCTTGCATGGCGCATTGTCCTGGCAGGTCGATCAGCTCGAATCACGACTCGACCAGCGCAACCTGGAAAATCTGCGACTGAGTGATGAACTCGCGGCAAAGAAATCCGTCGAGGCCACGGCTATCGATCCCGACACCTATGCACAGGTTGAGCGCGAACTCGAACAAACCAAGCGCGTACTGAATCAAGCGGAACGGGACCTCAAGCGCGCGGAGAAGAAGCGAAAGACCGCAGATGCGAGCGCTTCAAAATGGCAGAAACGCTTCCGAGAACTCGAGCGCCAGCCTGCCCCAGTCGCCGCGCCCGCACCGCCTGCCCCCTCAGCGTCGACAGAAGCCGAAGCGAAGCCGGGCAGCGCGCAGCCACCTGATGAAATTGAAGCTGCAGCGATGGCCGTTGATGAAACGGCCATCCCCACTTCGGCATCCACGAAGGCGATGGAACCCACCGACCTCTGAGTGCATCAGGATGGGTAGAATGTGCTTTCTTTTCGCAGGAATTCCTTCGCGCACGACCGAGGAGAGACAATCCATCATGTCAGTGCACGGCGAGTACAGCCGAGCCCTCGAAGCCCTGCTCACGTCCATCGGGCAGATCAGCACCGATGGCGCGGCGCAGTGGGTGACGGCTCTCGAAGCTGTGCGAATCAGTCAACACGAGGATTTGTCCACGGCGGCCGAAAGATGTCTAATCGCCCTCGAACGAATCGAGAAAAGCAGAGGCCTGTCAGCGGAACCCGGAATTGGGCCAGACGCCGACCCCCTGCGGGAACCGTATCGACACTTGCGGGCTCATTGCCAGTCCATTCTCGGAATACCGACCTAACCCGGCGAGTTCCAAGGATTCGTCGCTCGATTTCCGGCCGCCCATGATAGAATCGGTCGTTAAGAAGCCTTGGGCATATGCTCAGTTTTCACGACTCGCAATCGCAGAAGGAACCTCGCGTTCGCCAGACCCATTGGCCACTCACTCTTCATGCTACCAGCGCTGTCCAGATTAAATCCACGTCCGTGTCTTCGACGCATATCGCCGCGCTCGGAAATACCGGTCGCGTCGGTCGCGCGCGCCCTGCTTGGCGTGCTGCTCCTTCTCGTCTTCGCCTTGGAATCCCGCGCAGTCTTGATCGCCACCGGCGACGGAACCGGAAACACCACGCCCCCAGCGGCGGATCCCGGCTTCACTAACGTTGGAGTCATGGACGGGCTATCCGGTGTTTACGTTCGCAACGGCTGGGTCCTGACGGCGGCCCACGTGGGCAGCAAGCCGATCTTGCTGTTAGGCACCAGCTATGATCCAGTTCCCGGATCGAGCGTGCAATTCCAGAACCCGGACACGACGCTGGCCGATTTGATCGCATTCAAGCTACAGAGCAAGCCGCCCCTTCCCGACCTGACTCTCGCGACCAGCAGCCCGAGCCTGGGCGCGACGACAACCCTGATCGGTACCGGCCTCAATCGCGGCGCCGCAACGACATTCAACGGGACCGATGGCTGGCTCTGGCTCACGACTCGAGCCATGCGCTGGGGAACCAACGACATCGTTGCGACCGCCCAGCTCGCCTTGAGCACACAGGCCTTCGCCACTCAATTTGACGATATTCCTGGCAGTCCGCCCGGTCAGCACGAAGCGGATTTGGTATCCGGTGACTCCGGCGGTGGTGTTTTCACTGGCAGCGGCGGAAGCGCCAGACTGATCGGCATCATGTTTGCGCGGGGCCCCCTGATGGGCCAGCCACCGAACACGTCCATCTATGGCAACTTTGGCGTGATCGTCGATCTCTTCGCCTATCGAAGCGACATCCTCGCCATCATCGATCAGCCAGACTGCAATGATGGGCTCGACGAGGACGGGGACGGACTGACCGATTTCCCAAATGATCCCGGCTGCAGCGATGCCAACGACACAGACGAACGCGGCGCAGCCTTTGAATGCGATAACGGCCTTGACGATGACGGAGACGGGCTATTCGACTATCCGGACGATGGCGGATGCACTTCGCCCTTCGACGATACCGAGTTGACGCCGGCCATTCCGACCGGTGACTTCGGAGCCGCGATATTGACGCTCGCGGCATTTGGTTTCCTTGCGCAATCATCGGCATTCAGTCGCCATCGGGCGACGGCCAAGGTAAGAGAATACGCCGGTTAGCTCGGCTCTCTCGTCTCTCTCGAAGTCACTACAGCGACATCATTATTAGCCCGACAGTCGCATCAATCCGACCTGCCCCGATCCACCGTCAACACAGATCGTAAGCGACGAAACGTGAGTCGACGCGAAGTTGATCACGCGAAAGCATCAGGCAAAGCACCTTCTCACAAAAGTGAAATCGGCAAGCGCACCCGCCTAGAGGTCGATCAGATCCACCCGATAATTCCCGCGACGCTCGTCGTATTCAAGGCGAACGCATCCTTCGCGCTCGGCATCCTTCAAGAGTTCCGCGAAGTTGCGGTACCCCGAATTCCCTTCATTGAAATCGGGATGCACTCGCCGAAGCGCCTGCTTGATCATCGAACCCCAAACGGCGTCGTAATCCTTTGAGAGACTCTCGACGATCTCCAACATCAGATCGATCGCATCGGGCTCGTCAGGGGCATCGGAGACCTCGGTCGCGTCGGTCGGTTTCGCCGTCGCGGACTTCTTGGCGGCTGGCTTCTTGGACCCAGCTTTCCCCCGTCCACCGGACGCTGTAGCCGTGCTCTTGGCCGCTTTCTCAGCCTTTGTATCCGCCACTTTCGCGAGATCGTCGTAGTAGAGAAACTCATCGCAGCTTCCCATGAGCAATCCCGACGTCGAATTCTTCACGCCACAACCGATCACCCGCTTGTCGTTCTCCTTGAGTTTCGAGACCAAGGGCGAGAAATCGCTGTCTCCTGTCAGAAGCGCAAATATCTCGATGTGGTCCTTCGAATAACAAAGGTCTAGAGCATCAACGACCATCCGGATGTCCGCACTGTTCTTGCCGCTCATCTTCGACCGCGGAATATCGACGAGTTCGATTCCGCGCGCATGAAAATCTCGCACGTCGCTTCGGTACTGACTCCAGTCACAATAGGCACGCTTGTAGACGATGCGTCCTTTTTCGAGCAGCCGTTTCAAGATCAGGTCGATGTTGAGATGTCGCCATTTCGAATCACGGGCACCAATGGCCAGATTCTCGTAGTCGACAAAGACTGCGATCAGGGGTTCTTCTGACATGAGTGTCTCGCTCCTCGGACTAACGCGTTCCAGAAATGCCACCGTCTATTGGAATCACCGTTGCTGTCAAATATGCGCCTGCACGAGACGCCAGGAAAATCGTGATCCCGGCCATGTCCTCGGGTGACCCGATGCGACTCAGAGGGACCATATCGTTGATGGCGTCGCCGGCGCGTTCGAGTGTCGCCTTCATCATGCGACTCTGGAAAGGCCCAGGCGCAATTGCGTTGACCGTAATTTTCTTGCGCGCCAGCTTCTTCGCCAGAACAGCGGTCAGATGATGGACCGCCGCCTTGCTCGCTGAATAGGAATAGGTTTCGAGATCAGGCGCCCCAATCCCATCGATCGAGCCGACATTAATGACTCGCGCGGGATCCTCATCGCTGGCCGCCTTCTCGAGAAGCGGCGTCAACCGACGGGTCAGCTGAAACACCCCTTTGACGTTGACGTTCAAAACGCGATCCCAAGCGGACTCTGGAAACTCTTCGTATGGGGCACCCCAATTCGCACCGGCGTTGTTAACGAGGATGTCGAGGCTGCCTTCCCGGCTTTCGATTTCGTCTCCCAGGGCATTACACCCAGCTTCGGTCGAGAGATCGGCCACGATCGCCGAGCATGAGCCCTCCCCTTCGCCAGCGAGCTCCGCGATACGCGCTTCGAGTTCCTCCTTCTTTCGAGAGGCGATATAGACGCGCGCCCCCGCACGCACATAGGCTTCGGCGATCATCCAACCAATTCCACTGCCACCGCCGGTGACTAATGCCACCTTGCCATGAATCGAAAAGATGTCCGTCATTTCATCTCCGCGCTCGGCTCATCGAAGCATGAGCTCCATTATTTCGGGTCGGAGTATAGGGAGATGAATCGTTTGTGCAGCGCGATCCGTAGTCCTTTCTGGCCAAAATCCGACGAAGCGTGTTCGCGAATGGTGGGTTTATGAGGTGGCCTCTAGGCACCCGTGAATGTGCGAGGTAGCCTCAGGCGCAATGTCCACGCCCAGCTCACCCGAAGAATCCCCAGACGACGCGAGCCTGCTCCCGGGACGTGCAACGACTGCGGGAACGCGACGATTCGCTGATCGACAAAAGTGTGAAGGTGACCATTTCACCCGCCCCGACGAGATTTGGCTCTCCTCCATCGCACTCGGCACTCTTCGGGGCAACCCGGGCGGAATCGACGACCTCCTCTATCGGAGCGTGGTAGGCGATTTCCTCGAATGGTCGGGGAATGTCTTCAACACAGCGCTCTCGGACCGCCTGCAGACAAGTGAACGAGCACTGGGGCATGCACTCGCCCGCACGATTCGGGAAGGTGCGGCTTCGCGGGACGAAGTTGTCGTGCTCTCCAAGGGCGGTGCGCTGACGCCGAACCCGGAATTCGCGCATGACCCCATGCGGACACAGGCCGATCTCGTCGAGTGCTATCTGGATTCGGGCATTCTCGATCCGAGCGAAATCACCCGGGGCCATTCAATGGCACCGCGCTTCTTACTCGACCAAATCCGGCGCAGTCGATTGAATCTAAAGCTCGAAACCATCGACTACTACCTGATTCAAGAGCCCGAGATCCACCTTCGCGAACTCGGTGCGGATGGCTTCCGATTGGCACTCTCGAAAGCCTTTGAAGCGATGGAGTATGCGGTCGGCGAAGGCTGGATTGGAGCCTATGGCCTCTCGACATGGGATGGCTTTCTGCTTCCGGATTCCGATCGGAGCCACCTTTCGATCGTCGATCTCTTCGATGTCGCCCTCGACGTCGGAAGCGGTGATCATCATCTGCGAGTTCTTCAGCTGCCCTTCGGTCTCGCCATGGGAGAAGGCGCGGCCGCAGAGAGCCAGCTCGGCCCCGACGGCCATAGCCATGCGATTCTCGACAGCCTTTCAGGTACCGGGACAGTCGTGATGGCCAGTGCACCACTCTATGCCGGCCGTTTGATCGGACATGTCCCCGCCTTCGTTCGGGAGGCCTTTCCCGAAGCGCCTTCGGATGCGACAACGGCCCTTCAATTTGTTCGCAGCACGGCCAACGTCACGACTGCCGTCGTTGGAATGCGCGAGGTGGCCCACGTTGAGGACAATATGCGTCTACGTTCCATTCCACGCGCAGACCGAGACCTGCCTCTGCGCCTCTTCGCACAGGCGAACCAGCAGACTTCGGCGTCGCCCTAAGAGAATTTTAGCGGACACCCGCTCCATTATTCACTCGTGTCGTTCAGCACGTGTCGTGGAGGGGTCGACTACACTCGCGCGATGTCCAAACCGTCCGATGGGTCGACAGGTCAAGCGGCACCCGGGGAAATCACAGGGCTTCTTCGCGTTGCGGGCAAGCATGCGAACATGGCCGATCAGCTCTGGGAGCTCGTATACCCCGAGCTACGCCGACGCGCCGCATATCTGGTTCGTAACGAGCGAAGCGATCATACGCTGTCGGCGACCGCGGTCGTAAACGAAGCTTTTGTTCGCCTCTCGACGCGGATGGCTCATGAATGGGATGATCGCTCCCATTTCTACAATGTGGCCTCGGGAATCATGCGGCATGTCTTGATCGACCACGCGCGGAGTCATCGTACCGAAAAGCGCGGTGGTGGCGCGATCAAGCAGGAACTCGATGAGTCACTCTTCCCCTCCATTCAGGCGAACGAAGAAGGATTCCGGGTTGCTGAACGCGCCCTCGAAATCTTTGCCGCAGAACACGAACGCGCCGCGCTCGTCGTCACACTCAAGGTCTTTGGCGGTCTCACCATCCCCGAAATCGCGCGAGAAGTTCGGGTCGCCGAGCGCACCGTCAAAAATGACTGGGCGCTCGCGCGAGATCAACTCGGAGCAATCCTGGCCGAAAAGCCACCCTCCACTGATGAGAGTTCAGCAGAGTAGAGTCTCCGCGCATCACAGCGGCTTGGTTCCCAAGCCCTCTCTCCCGCATAGAATCAGGCGATCAGGGCCATTCCTCTCTCTTCGAGTCGAGTCTGCATCGCCCGTCGAGTCCGAAAGAGGCTGATTTTAACCGCCTGATTCGATTTGCCGAGTTCCTGGGCGATGACCTTGGTCGGCCGGTTCTCCCCATAATAGAGATCAAAAATTTCCTGCTGAGCGGACGAGACGTCTTCATCCAAGGCGTCTGCGCAGACATAGAGGATGCGTGCTGCATCGACACGCCCTTCACTGCAGGCTTGCGGCACTTTGGGCGCCTTCGCCTCGAGCTGCTCAATCGGAACACCAATCGGTGTCTTGCGTCGGAAGCGGCGACAGATTTGATGATGAGCAATCCCGAACATCCAGGTCAGGAGGGCCGATCGACCTTCCCAACTTGCCAGGCAGCGATGGACCTCGAGGAAAACATCCTGCACGACATCTTCTGCCTCGGTCGCATCGCCGAGTCGTTTCACCGCGAAGCGGTACAGCCGAGTGGCGTAGAGGTCATGTAGTCGTTGGAAGCTACCTGCTTCGCCGGCCAGGATTTCGTTGACCAGATCTCGATCCTGTCGACGTCGTGCGGTGACTGCGGGGTCGATCTGTCGACCGGTCTTGATCGACAAGACGGCGACCGATTCTTGGCCAGGGCGCGCGACCTCTGCGTGAAGAATCTGTTGCGGACCGGGATTCGATATTTGAACACTCATTGGATTCTCGCCTCCATTCGTTGCCATTCATTGCCATCGTTCGTGCCGGCTCTTTCGGAAACCGTGTGGCGCGGCAATCGATCCGCGCTCTTTCCTTGAATGGCGAGAGGGGCCCGGGAATCGGGCAACGAATCCGAATAAATTCCAACAATTCCTACACCCTCCGGGAAAGCTCAAAAAATCCGGTAGATCAACTCAAGGGCATGCCGAGCGGCAGGCCGTCCGACGGGGCGAATCACTAAGCCTTTCGACGCGACCGAGACGCGCGGGCAGCGCACCGACCGCAGCGCCCTTACCCCCAGGGAAGCAATTTCCATCAACGACTCGGATGAGAATTTCGTGCTCACGACCGATGTGTCGTTTTCTCTGGCCGTCCAGGCGGGGAACGCCCTCGCCGACCCACTCCGCAAGCTCAATCAGCTACTTGAGCGGGGCGTCCTCACGGCAGAGGAATATGTGGTCTAGAAATCTAAATTTCATATCTGATAGAGGGCCTGCGTCGTTCTCTATGCGCGTGGCCGGGGGGCCGTCGGGGACACTCGCCGAGCCTGAGAACGGGCCCAGAACGAAAAAGCCCGGAACACCTAGTTGGTATTCCGGGCATCCCTGGGAAGGGGATATTCGGCTTTTGTGTCTAGGTAGTGAACTTCGGACGGGCTTTGGTGGCGAACATTTTTCATGGATTCGTAAAAAATCTGGCTGCACGCCTACACGGCCGGCCACGAGCCTGACCCAAGAGACCCGGGTGCGAAGCCCAGGCGTCCAGGCGCGTCGACGGCTAGGCAGGCAAGCGAAGCTGCCGAGTCAAATCACAGCTCTAGCTGGCTACAGCAAGGTTTCGTAACGCAGGCAGCGGTGATGCACGGCGGATGGGGGTCGCGACGAGCCCTGCCTGCGTCGGGCTCCTAGTGAGCGACCCGCCAGTTCGGCCCCGAGCCCAGATCGATTGTGAGCGGCACCTCGAGATCAGCAACGCCCTCCATCTTTTCCCTCACAAGCACCGAAAGATCCGGCTTCGCAGCCTCCGTTGTCTCGAAGACCAACTCATCGTGAACTTGCAGAATCATCGTCGCATCGATTTCCCCACCGGCGAGAACTCGATCCAGGTCGACCATCGCCTTCTTGATGAGATCTGCCGCGGTACCCTGAATGACCGTATTCGTGGCCATTCGTTCTGCCGCCTGGCGAAGAACGCGGTTGCGTGACGAGAGATCGGGCAAATTTCGTCGACGGCCCATCAGCGTCCGAACGCATCCATCCTTCTTGGCTGTCTCAATCGTTTCGTCGAGAAATCGCCTAACACCTTCGTACCGTTTGAAATACGTATCGATCGTTTCCTGAGCCTCGCCGGCGGCAATACCCAATTGCTGAGAAAGGCCAAAGGCCGACGACCCATAGATGATTCCGAAATTCACAGCCTTGGCGCGGGCGCGCTGTTCATCGCTGACTTCGTCGATGGAGATGCCAGCCACTTCCGCCGCAGTTCGACGATGAATGTCCTCACCGTTGCGAAAAGCGGCAACCAGGGACGCGTCACCAGAATAATACGCAAGAATTCTCAGCTCCACCTGGGAGTAGTCCGCAGACAGGAGAATACGCCCGGCCGCTGGCACGAACGCTTCACGAATGCGCGCACCCTCGCTGCCGCGAATTGGAATATTCTGCACATTCGGATTCGAAGCCGAGAGACGTCCGGTCGCAGCGCCGAGTTGATGAAAAGTCGGGTGGATCCGCCCGGTTCCCTCATCGATCAAACGTGGCAAGGCGTCGATATAGGTGCTCTTCAATTTCGAGAGCTTGCGCCAGGCCAGCACCTTACCCGGTAATTCGTGGTGTTCGGTCAACTGCTCGAGAACACTCTCGGCAGTCGAATATCCCGTCTTGGTCTTCTTCAGGATCGGAAGGCTCAGTTTTTCGAAGAGGATGACTTGAAGCTGCTTCGGGCTACCGACCAGAAACTTCTCGCCCGCCGATTCGTAGATTTCGGATTCCAGCCGTGCGAGCTCTTTCTCGTATTCCTCCGATAAGTGCTTCAAATGGCCTTCGTCGACGCGAACGCCGGCACATTCCATTCGCGCGAGGACGGCGGTCAGGGGGATCTCGAAATCGTTGTAGAGATCGGCCAGTCCGTTCGTGTCCAAGGCGGCAAGAAGCGCGTCGCCGATCTCGACCATGGTTTGTGCCTGCAGCGCTGCCCAACCCGAGACCGCCTCGACACCAAGGTCTTGGGCAGACTTCGCACGCGCACCTCGACCCGCGAGATCCTCCCAGGACGGTATGGCAGACCCCAGATACTCGAAGGCCAGAGTCGACAACTGTCGGCCACCACTCGAATCGATCATGCCTGCGGCCACTTCGACATCGAGCCTGGGGAGCGGGAGCACGAGGCCCGCCTGCGCAAAATACGACTGGATGATCTTGCTCTCGACGGCCAGCCACTCGGGCTTCGCATCACCGGCAAAGATCGTTCGCACCGCCCCACAAAGAGCATCACTTCCAATTCCTGCTTGATCGAATAGCCCATCGCCCGACATCGCCAGATACGAGTTCGACTGACCCGGCAAAGACAACGCCAGCCCGGAGAGTCTGCGTGAAACCGCCGTGCCCTTCTCGAAAACAGGATGCAGCGCCAGCCTCTTCGCCTTGGAAAGCCGCCTGGCGAGAGCGCCTAACGCCTTGTCATCTTGGACAACGTCGACCGTCGCACGTTCCGCGCGCTCGAATGCAAGTTCGGCCGGTCGAGCACCCTCCCCCTTGGCTTCAGGATCATCGGACATCTCCTCCTCGAGGGCATCGCGGAGCCTCGTGAACCCAAATCGCTTATAGAGCTCTCGCAATTTGTCTTTGTTCGGCTCGACAATGCCGAGCGCATCCCATCCCCCGTCGAGTGGCACGTCCGAACGCAAGGTCGAAAGCTCGCGGGACAATCTCGCATCGTCGGCATGCGCCTGCAGGCCCTCTCGAGCGCGTTTTGCCTTGACCTGGTCCGCTTGTTCGAGGAGACGATCAAGGCTTCCGAACTCTAGGATGAGCTTCGCCGCACCCTTCTCCCCAATCCCCTTTACGCCTGGAATATTGTCGCTGGGATCGCCGACCAGGGCTCGAACATCGAGCAGCTGAGAGGGTGGTACACCAAAGCGTTCCACCACGGCCGCCGCGTCAATTCGTCGCCCTTTTCCGCTGTCGAGCATCTCGACACCCGGCCTGACGAGCTGCATGAGATCCTTGTCCGTCGACACGATGCAGACTTCGGCACCCTCGGGCGCAGTTTCAACAAGTGTCGCGATCACGTCATCAGCTTCGAATTTCGGAACCTCCAGCATCTGCACACCAAAAGCGGCGCAGAGTTCCGAAACGATCGGGAACTGAACCGTGAGATCCTCGGGCTGCGCATCGCGGCCGGCCTTGTACTCGGGATAAATGTCCCGACGAAAACTCCCACCCCGCGGATCCGAGGCGATCACGATATGCGTCGGGTTTTCCTCGCGAAGCACCTTAATGAGCATCGTCACGAAACCGTAGGCGGCACCAGTCGGTGTCCCGTCGGGCGCACGAAGATTGGGGATGGCAAAAAAGGCGCGGTAAATGGCGTTCGCACCATCGATCACGACCAGTCGCTTATGTGGGGTGTGCTTCGCGGAGTTTTTTTGTTTAGTCACGTCGCAATACTATCGCGGCTTCAAACATCCGCGTGGTGTATGCGCTCAATCCTTGGCGGTACGGTCAGCCGGCGCCGGCGGTATCAGTCAGTGCGTACGGCCTCAAGTAGCGCCCGCGGCCTCACTGAGAGTCGTGTCGGACCAGCGTCGAGGGCCGTATCGTGGCAGGAGGAGACAATTCGACCTGAGACGGGTCCACGAGAATTCCGCGAACCACCGTATCGATGGCATGAGCATAGAGTGGCTCGAGAGGTCGACACCGAATCTGCCGACGCGCCTTAGTGCTGTCGGACTCGATCAGTGAGTTCGCAATCGACCATAGAACGTTCGCGATTTCCCATGTGTCGCAGGCCACGAATTCGCCACTTGCGACTCCCTGTTCGAGAACGCTGTGCAGCACCTTCAGGTTGGCTTCCCAGAAGCCACCGATTTTATCGATCACTTCGCGGGGCAGCTCGCCGATGACGCTCTCGTTGTCGATGGCCCAGAAGATCTGAAAATAATCGGGATGTTCGAGCCAATGCGCAAAGTAGAAGCGACCGATCGAGCGCACCTGCTCGAGCGCGGAGCCGCTTGGCTTGGCCGCCTCTTCCATGCGTTCAAGAAAGATGTCGAGATTGTCCGCTAGGACCGCCACATAGAGGTCGGCCTTGCTCGCGAAATATCGATACAGGGTCCCCTTGGCGACGCCCGCCTTTTCGGCCATCTCATCGAGGTTCGCCCGCATGAAGCCATCGCGAAAAAAAACATCTCGCGCAGCGTCCAAGATTCGCCGACGACTCTCCGCCTTTTTCTGATCTCGGGACATACTCGAAGCCGACCCTTCAAATGACATTCGGACTATGCGCTCGATCCCGAAGGCTGGCAAGGCGGCGACGCCAGCGCGTGGCTCCGTGCCGTGTCGACGTAGCGCAGTGTGCGAGCGCGCTGCAGCTCGATCTCTTCCGGGAGGAGTCTGCGCATTTCGCGGGCGGGCGCCCCCACCGCCAACATCCCACTTCCAATTCTCGTCCCCGGCGTCACGACGGCACCCGCGGCCACCCAACTGTTTTCGCCGATCTCCGCACCATCGAGCACGATCGCACCGATACCAATCAAGGCACCGTCTCGAACCGTACAGCCATGCACGACGGCGCGATGCCCCACCGTAATTTCGTTTCCGAGAACGGTCGAATACCGATCCGCGCTCACGTGTAGTGTGGCCTGATCCTGGATATTCGTGCGCTCACCGATCGAGATTCGCTCGACGTCGCCGCGTAAGACCGCGCCGTAGAAGACACTCGAATCCGCACCGATCTCAACGTCACCGATAATCGCGGCGCCGGGGGCGACCCACACACTCTCGTGTAGACGAGGGGAAGTATTTCCAAAGGCTCGAATAATCGAACCGCTGCGGAGATCAGCCATTGCGCTGGATCACGAAATGATGACCTCGCTCAAGAGTCGATCGAGTCGCTGCCGTCATAACGCAGATTCTCGAAGAGGATTGTCTGGATGTATCGCTCGCCAAAGTCACAGATCATCGTCACGATCGTCTTTCCCGCATTCTCGGGTCGCGAACCATATTCGATGGCGGCCGCAACATTGGCACCCGAAGAGAGGCCACAAAGAACACCCTCTTCCTGCGCCAGTCGAAGTGCCATTGCGACTGCCGTGTCATTCGAGACCGTCACCACACCATCGAGATTGTCGGTCTCCAGAACGTCGGGAACAAAGCCCGGACCGATGCCCTGAATTTTGTGTGGGCCTGGAGAGCCGCCGGAGAGGATCGGACTGTCGTCGGGCTCTACAGCAATTGCTTTGAAGTCGGGCTTCTTCGGTTTGATGTAGCGCGACACGCCGGTGATCGTTCCGCCGGTTCCAACGCCGGCGACCAACGCGTCCACAGTTCCCTCCGTGTCATCCCAGATTTCCTGGGCGGTCGTGTTGAAATGAGCATCCGGGTTGGCCGGGTTGCGAAATTGCTGAGGCATGAACGAGCCGTTGATCTTGTTCGCGATTTCCGTCGCCGTTTCGATTGAGGCCCGCATCCCTTTCGCCCCTTCCGTCAGGACGATCTTCGCACCGAAGGCCCGCATCGTTGCGCGACGCTCCGGGCTCATCGTGTCCGGCATAACAATCACGCAGGGATAACCCTTGACCGCCGCGACCATCGACAATGCAATCCCGGTATTTCCGCTCGTGGGCTCCACGATGGTCGATTTCCCCGGAACGAGATCGCCAGACTTTTCCGCAGCCATGATCATGGCCAGTCCAATGCGATCTTTCACGCTGTTACCAGGATTGGCCGATTCGAGTTTCCCGAGAATCGTCGCGTGACAATCTCCTACGACTCGATTGAGTCGAACAAGGGGTGTCCCACCGATCAGGTCCGTCACCGACGATGCAATCCTCATGTTTCTCGGCCTCCCGTTAATGTCTTCTCGTGCGCCCTCGAGGCGTCCGCGTATTCATCTTGTGCCCTACGCCCGATCATAGGCCATCGGGCAAGCGCGTCAGCTCGTCGACGGCTCGGAATCCCCCTCCCCACCGCGCATTGGAATGTCCTCGCGAGCCCGCCGCGATGCATCGAGGACGGGACCGACGAGCGCATCGAGCAGGACAGTGACGTAGGAACCAGAGGGCAGACCGCATTCGAGCCGCAGGCCCTCGGCGCCGTCGAGGGCCTCGACCTTCAGATCCCTCGGTCGAACGCGAAGGGGTCTCCGCGTTCCTCGCGCCCGAATCCCGCGCGGCAGCTTCAGCTTCAATGGATTGGTCGGGTCAGCTCGATCGGTTGGCAAACCAAAGCGATCAAATACCTGGCTCTCGATCTCGGCCACAGAGCCCTTCGGCGCGCGCACCTTCGTCCCAAAGATCGGGCCGGTTGCACTGATTTCAAAAGCCGCCGCACGCGGCAATTCACGGTCTAGATCGTCGACCCAGAAAAGTCCTCCGCTCTCTTCCACCCGAGCCAGGTCACCGAGTTCGACGCGATCGAAGGTGTCTGCGCGTTCATCGAGAACCGCGTTGAAAATTTCGGATTGAAGTGCTGAGACTAGAAATCGGGCAGCGCGACGATCCCTCGGCGGCTTTCCTCCAGCCAACAACTTTCGGGCTTCATTCGCGTTGTCGCCCTTCATTCCAAATCGCTGCTCACCGTACCGATTCGGCAAACCACGGCGCAGAATCTCATCAGCGCGCTGCGTGACGAGCTCGAGGGAATCTCCTTGCCCACGTAACACGATCTCAAAGCGATTCCCGCGCAGATGTCCGGTCTTGAGCTTATGATCGTGACGTCGCGCTTCAAGAACCGTGGCGGATGTCAGTTCGAATGCGAGTGCTGTCTCGGGATCGACATCTTCCAGGGAAAACCACTGGCGCGTCAGGGCATGCCGATCCTTTCGACCCGCATAACCCACGTCCCGAGCCAACACACCGCTCGCTCGCGCCAATTCATTGGCCACCTGCTCCGTCGTTCGCCCTCGCTTTTCGACATGGAGAAACGTATGTCCGCCTTCGCCGGATGGCGGATACATCGGCTCTTCGATGACAACGAAATCTTCCGGTTCATTCCGAATCGAATACACGGAAGTCGGCTCAACCGGATCGGTCATGCTTGGCCGGCGGGCGAAAATGCGGAGGCTGGTCGCGCGCGGTCTCCGCGATCGCGACGCTCTGCATTCGCGACGGGTGCAAAGGATCGGCGATGGATCGGACAGGGACCGTGTTCCTCGAGAGCGGCCATATGAAAGGCTGTTCCGTAGCCCATGTGCCGCTCGAATCCATACGCGGGATAGCGCTCACCCATGCGCTCCATCTGAGCATCTCGATAGACCTTCGCAACGATCGATGCAGCGGCGATGCTCGCATCCTTCTGATCACCTTTGATGATCGACGTCTGCGGCAGGCTCACGCCGGGAATTTTCCTTGCGTCGACCAGTAGATGCCCAACCTCGGTCGATCGCGAGAGACTCGCCACCGAGCGTCGCATCGCTTCGAGTGCCGCCTGATAAATTCCGACCTGATCGATTTCTTCGACACTGCATTCGCCAATCCCAACTCCGAGAGCCACGCCGCGGATCTCCTCTGCCAATGTCTCACGGCGTGCTGGCCGAACGCGTTTCGAATCGTCGAGACCGCGCAATTGGATCTCGCTCGGCAGGATAACGGCGGCCGCAATCACGGAACCTGCCAAGGGGCCAACACCGACTTCGTCGATACCGGCAATCCCGTGCACACCGCGACTCTCGAGATCGTTTCGCAGAGCCATCAGGCCGGCAATTCGTTCGTCTTCGAGACGATCGTTTTCGAGGCGACGCTCGGCCTGGGCGCGGATCGCGCGCGCGCCGGCTCGGGCATCATTGGCAACCGTTTGGATCAATTCTTCGAGCAGGGATTTGCTCTTCGCGTCTCGTAAGACTTCGCGCAGCCGGGACAGCGAAAGGGTTCGACTGCCGGCCGATGGGGCGTTCGACATGATGACTAGGCTCCTGCGCAGCGTTTAGACTGCGCCCGAGTCTCCCCCGGAAGCCGACCCGTCGCCACCCGATTTTACGGCGGATTTTTCCAGGCGCCGGACTCGACGGAGCAGATCGGGAAGCCGCTTCAGGGCTGTAACGGATCGATGCCAGGATTGCTCTTCAACCGCAGGGGAGCCGAAGACCCGTGCGCCGTCGGGAACGTCTCGATGAACCCCGGCTCGAGCCCCGAGAAAGGCCCCTTCTCCGACCCTCAGATGACCCGACGTGCCGGACTGGGCCATGATAATCGCGCCCCGGGCAACGACTGTTCCCCCGGAAAGCCCCGACTGAGCAACGATCAAGACGTCCTCGCCGACGTCACAGTTATGTCCGATCTGCACGAGATTGTCGATCTTCGCGCCGCGTCGAATTCGGGTCTCGTCGAGCGTCGCACGATCGACGGTCGTATTCGCGCCGATCTCGACATCGTCCTCGATGACGACTCGCCCCCGCTGTGCAATCGCAACAGGACGCCCATCCGCGTCCGGCGCATATCCGAAACCATCGGCGCCTAACACCACCCCCGGCTGCAGAACAACGCGATCACCGACCTGCGTGTCGTCACGCAACACCACGGCTGAATGAACCCAGCAATCACAACCCAGCGAGACCTGCGCGCCCAGCGTCACATTCGCCGCGATCACCGTCCGTGCGCCAACCCGACAGCCGGGACCGACAACCACGCCGGAAGCGACCGAAGCCGTCGGGGCAACGACGGCCGAAGGGTCGACGTGCGCTCCGACGGCCACGCCGACGGCGGGTCGTGGGACGGGCGCGAACTCCTGGATCAATCGTGAGAAATCGGTGGAGGGCTGGGGGACGCGTAGAACGGGTCGGTTCCCGCGTTCGCCAGCCCCGGGCACAGGGATGTCCACGCCGAGAGGCGCGAGTACGGCGGCGCCACGACTCGACTCGAGCGCGTGGCAATGGCTTGGATCCCGAATGAAGACCAGCTCGTCCGAATCGGCCTGACCCAGCGACGCGAAGCCTGAAACTTCAAGCGTCTCGTCGCCCTCGACGACACAGCCAGAGCCGAGGAATGCAGCAAGCTCGGCGAGTCGAATCGGCCGCGACGTTCGCGGCATCGACTAACGTGCGAGCAGCACGGACACGGGAGAGGTCCGTGCCACCGAAGCCGCGTTGCTGCCCAGGAAGTAGTCTGTGATCCGATTGCGCCCATAGGCACCCATCACAATCAGGCTGGCGCGAAACTCCTTGGCCGTATCGACGATCTTCACGTCCGGTCGACCGAGTGTCGAGGAGGTTTCGCGAACCGGAACGGAGAGGCCGCCAACGAGTTGGCGAACTTCATCGAAGCGTGCGACTGCGCGACCCTTGTCCTTCGAGTCGACGAAGACATGCACGGCTTCATTCAATCCGTTGGCCAGCGCGACCGCGATGCGAGCGGCGATCCGAGACCCGGGCGATCCGTCAAATCCGAGCACGAGGGGTCCCGTGAGCGGCGCTCCAGCTGGAACCAAGATCGTCGGCTTCGTGGTCTTCCGAAGGATCGAGTCGAGGCTTGCGCCGAAAAGGTCGCCACGCAGTCCAGACTGCATACCCGAACGGCCGATCAAAAGCAGATCGGCGCCCTGCACCTTCTCGACGATTCGATCATCGGGAAGCCCCTGCACAACCTCGCATTGGGCTTCGAGACCTTCTCCTCGCGCGCGTTCAGAGAATCGTCGGGCGACCGCGTCTGCGCGCGCCCGGTAATAAGCCGTGACTTCTGCTTCGGGGAATCCGGGAAGGGCCAAACCGCCGCCCGGGGGTGCCCGTAGGACCCGCTGGTCAATGACCGAAACAGCTGAGAGACGCGCGCCCAATCGAGAGGCCAGGCCCATCGCAGTTTGCTCCGCGGCGCTTGCGTCATCGGAACCGTCTGTGGCAACCAAGATCGATTCAATCATTTTTTCTCCCCCGAAGATTTGGGACTTCTACCGACTTCATTCGGATTCCATTCCGACAACTGCAATCTTCCTGCTGCGGCCTCGCCGCCAAAACTCGTCCATCAACACCCGCAGGATCGATCATCACCCGCAGGATCGGCAGAACGAGCCCAAAGGTTGTGGCCTTGGGGGAACGAATCTCCCGGGGCAAGATTAGGCTACCCCCGTGGGAATCGCAAATGCCAGGATTCTGACTCGAACGGTGGTTTGAAATCAATCGGGTGAGTCCGTCTAGGGGGACCGGTGATATGGTCGCGGGCGTGTCCTCACTACCGATGCCAACGGCCCGAGCCAAGAGTGCCTGGGGGCTCGACCAGACCCGGCTCGGACTCTCTCTGGGCGGCTCGCAAACCATGGCGCACGCCGAACGCGGTCGTGGCTGGGTCCAATTGGCGGAGTCCCTGGGACTCCACTCCGTTTGGCTGCCGGAAATGCATTTCGCGCCAGGCGCCTGCTCGGCACCCCTGGTGGAATTGGCGGGCTACGCGGCGATGACCTCTCAGCTCCGCTTTGGGACGACCTCGCTCCTGCTCCCGCTGCATCCCCCGGAACAGATCGCTGCCGAAATCGCCGCGCTCGATCAGATCTCTGGCGGTCGACTGCTGGTCGGTCTTGGACGTGGCTTCAACAAGAAGATGCTGGCCGCATTTGGTGTGGCGCCCGCATCCAAACGCGATCGCTTCGACGCCGCCCTGGATCAAATTTTTTCGCTCTGGTCGGGTGGCAACCAAACGCGGTCGGGATTGGGCACCCATCAACAGCCCCATCCGCCCTTGGCGGTTGCCGCATTTGGACCCAAGGGACTTGCCCAGGCCGCTCGCCGCGGACTTCCCTATCTCGCGTCACCCGTCGAAACGCTGGACCAGATCAACGACAACCAGGATCGACATCGAGCACTTTTGCCTGCTGGAAGCGATGCCCCGCTCTCCATTGTTATGCGTACGGTCTTTGTCTCGGAAGATCGGGGCGAACTCGACCAGGTCCGGGACGCCCTCGGGCAGGAAATGAATGGGCGGCGGGAAGCCATGCCCGCAGCAGTTCGGATGGCGCTCGAAGCACCGCTTTCTGAACGGGCGATGATCGGCACGGAGAAGGAAGTCACCGAGCAGTTGAAGTCAGCCTACGCGAAAATCGGCTTCGACCTGCTTATCGTTCGACCGCAATTCGCAAAAATAGCCGATGACGTTCTTGTACGATCTCTGGTTTGCCTGGCCAACGAAGTCTGGCCAAGTTTCCTCGACGAGAAGGATTGATTCGAATCGAAGCCGGCTGCGAAGAATCAGTCCGTCGAAGCCGCGTCATCCGACATTGGCCGTGTAAAGGTCACGAACGCCATGCTTGGCCGCTTCGACGAATCACGCATGGCGAATTGCATGGTGTCGAATTGCCATCCCTCTGCGGTCCACTGATTGAGGGTCTTCTCTATTTCTTCATCGGTGACCATCGAGATTTCGACAACCTTGTACTCCAGCGACACGTTCTCTCCTTTTTGCGTACGCCCGGGCTCGGCCTAGAGCCGCTCGGCAATTTCGGCCGCCGCATAGGTCAAAATCAGATCGGCTCCCGCCCGCTTGATCGAGATCAGCGATTCTTCCATCGCTCGATCCGCGTCGATCCAGCCCCTCTCACCAGCAGCCTTGATCATCGAGTACTCCCCGGACACGTGATAGGCCGCGAGCGGGACTGAAAACTCGCGCCGCGCGTCGGCAAGAATGTCCAGATAGGCCATGGCCGGTTTGACCATCAGCATGTCGGCCCCTTCATCGAGATCGAGCTGCATCTCACGCAGCGCTTCACGCCGATTAGCTGGATCCATCTGATAGCCACGCCGATCGCCGAACTCCGGCGTGCTCTCCGCAGCGTCTCGAAAGGGCCCGTAAAAGGCACTCGAGTATTTTGCTGCGTAGGAAAGAATCGCGACGTTCTCGAAACCATTCGCGTCGAGTTCGCGGCGAATCGCACCAACGCGGCCGTCCATCATGTCCGAGGGCGCGACGATGGTCGCGCCGGCCTGGGCATGAGACACGGCAGTTCGAGCCAGTCGCTCGACACTGGCATCGTTGTCGACTTCGTGCCCATCGAGCACGCCACAATGCCCGTGGCTGGTGTATTCGCAGAGGCAGACATCGGTGATGACGCAGAGTTCCGGCAACGCATCGACGATGGCTCGCGAGGCCCGCTGCACGATGCCTTCAGAATCATCGGCCCCGGATCCGCGCGCATCCTTTTCCGCTGGGATACCAAACAGAATCACACCGGGAACGCCGAGCGCGGCCACCCGTTTCGCCTCGACGACAACCTGGTCCACCGAATAGCGGAAGACGCCGGGCATCGAACCAATCGCCTCCCGCACGCCGGTACCTTCGACGACGAAAAGCGGAAGAATCAAGTCTTCGCGTGCTAGGCGATTCTCTCGCACCATGCCGCGCAGCGTTTCGTTCTGTCGCAAGCGACGCATTCTCGTGACGGGAAAACTCATTGATCGACTCCCTGACTCTTGCCGCGCGGCGTATTTGACCGCATTCCAGACATCATCCAGTCCCGCATGACAGCCATGCTAGTCACCCTTTACGGCCGCAGCGAGTTCCTCGACCATCACCGACACGTCAGGCCGACTCGGAACAACGTCCGGCCGGAACCCTACGCTTTCAAGCTGCCTGGCAGTCGTCCGACCGATTGCCGCGATCATACACTGGCCCGCAGCCTCTCGGCTCTCGTCGTCCAGACATTCCACAAAATGATCCACCGTCGACGGACTCGTAAAGGTCAGCGCGTGGAGCTCGCCCCGCATCAATCGACCGCGCAATCCCGCCACGTCGATGTCGGGCCGACGATTTTCGTAGAAAGTGACGCAATCGACCTGTGCTCCCGCAGCACGCAAACCATCCGCGATCAGCGTACGCGCGATCTGAGAGCCTGGAATGAGGACGCGCTCGCCGCCGGCCGGGGGCGACTGGAGCAACTGTCCCAACAGCGCCTCGGCATCGCTGCGCCCGGTCGCGACCACGTGCACGGGAAATCCCGCCGCGAGGGCAACTTGCGCCGTGCGCTCACCAACACAGAAAGTATGTATCCCGGCCAATCCAGAAGCTGAAACGCCTCCTTCGCCGCGAATGCTTTCGAGCGCCCGCGCAAAAAAACGCACGGCGTTCGAGCTCGTAAAGACGATGGACTGTGTTTGGTCGAGCATCGCGATGGCCGACGCGATCTTCGCCTGCCCGACTGGGTCCTCGATCTCCGAAAACTCGATCATCGGCTCCAGGACCGGAGCGGCTCCGACCGACCGAAGCGCGGCAGCCAACTCCGCGGATTGTTGCGAGGCTCGCGTCACCAGCACATTACGCCCAAAAAGTGGCTGACGCTCCCACCAGGAAAGCCCGTCACGAAGACCGACGACATCGCCGACCACGACGACTGCAGGCGCTGAGATTCCCTCGCGCTCGGCGACCGCAGCCAATTCGCCTAACGTCGAAACGCAGGTTCGCTGTTCGGGGAGCGTTCCGTTCATGACAGCGGCGGCCGGGGTTTCCGGCGACTTGCCACCGGCCAGAAGCTCGCCGACGAGTCGAGGCAGGTTGCGCATCCCCATCAAGATCACCAGCGTGTCCACGGATTGGCCGAGCGCCCGCCAGCGTGTCTGCTCCGAAACGCGACTGGGATCCTTATGACCGGTCACGACCGCAAAAGAAGCCGAATGCCGTCGATCCGTCACCGGAATCCCGGCATAGGCCAATGCCGCCACGGCGGAAGTCACTCCCGGCACGATCTCAAAGGGAATCCCAGCAGCCGCACACAGACTCATTTCTTCGCCGCCCCGACCAAAGACGAGGGGATCCCCGCCCTTCAGCCGAACAACCGTCCGACCCTGTCGCGCATGTTCCAGGAGAAGTGAATTGATCTCATCCTGAGTGCGCGTCGGTTCATCATGGCCACGTTTACCGACATTGATGAGCACTGCACGATCTTTTGCGTGATCAAGCAATTCATTTGTCGCCAACTCGTCGTAGAAGATCACGTCCGCTTTCGCGAGCATCTTGGCGCCACGCAGCGTAATCAGATCTGGATCCCCTGGCCCCGCTCCGACCAACACGACACGACCGAGCCTAGACACCGGCAGCCGTCTCTTTCGCCAGTGACTCGAGAATTTCTCGTCCGCCCGCATTGAGGACGGCAGCCGCGACACGCTCGCCTAATGCCTCTGACTCCGAATCCGCGGCGACCAACTCTGCCCGAGCAATCGTGCTTCCGTCGAGGCTGGCTACCAACCCGCGAAAACGCACTCCGCCCTCCGGCAGTCGCTCGGCAAAGCCGGCAAGCGGAATACTGCAGTCCCCGCCCAGCGCCCGCTGATAGGCGCGTTCCGCCCGAGCCACCAGTCCGACTTCGAAGCTTTCAAGACCATGAATCCGTTCGCGCCATTCATCATCGGCTCGGGTTTCGAGCGCCAGAAGGCCCTGCCCAATCGCGGGCAACATCAGGTCCGCGGAAATCCGATCATCGATTGCACTGCTGAGTCCAAGCCGATCCAGACCCGCACACGCCAGCATGACCGCGTCGAGTTCACCTTCTTCGAGGCGACCCAACCGCGTCGGAACATTGCCTCTAAGCGGCACGATCTCGAGGTCGGGGCGGATCGATCGCAGCAGTGCCGTACGGCGCGTACTCCCGGTGCCCACCTTTGCACCAGGCGCAAGGTCCTGCAGTTTCGTTCCACGCACCCTCGAGGCCAGCGCGTCCCGGGGATCGACCCGCTCCGGATACGCGGCGAGCACGCAGCCCTCTGCAATCTTGGCCGGAATGTCTTTTGCGCTGTGCACGGCAACGTCGGCGCGACCGTCGAGAAGGGCCTCTTCGATCTCTTTGACGAAGAGTCCCTTGCCACCAATTTTTGCGAGCGAGCGATCCTGAATGCGATCCCCCGTCGTTCGCAGAACGACGAGCTCAGTTTCACATTGAAGTTCTTGTTCGATAAGTGCGGCGATACGTCGGGCCTGGTACAGGGCCAGATCACTTCCGCGCGTGGCAATGCGGAGCGGCTTCAAGAAGACGTCTCCAGGTCACCAGCGTGATCACCATCGGAGTCGGAATCGGAACCGGATTTCGTGACGCCCCTCTTCGCTGTCGCACGCAAGGAGTCGGTCTCGACATCCACCTCAGCAGCGTCGGCGGTCATGTCGTCCAGAGCGAAGAGGTGTCTGACCTCTTCGAGTCGCGCCAGCCCCATTTCTCGATCCGTTTCATCTCGCAGCCTCGAGATCGGTGCATGCATGACCTTGTTGACGATCCCACGCGTCAATTTTTCGAGCGCTTCGCGCTGATTGGCGTCCAACCCGATTCGCCCGGCATAACGTTCGACCTCTGCTTGTCGGATTCCTTCCGCGCGTTGACGCAAATCGCGAATCGTTGGGACGGCCTGAAGCGCGACCAACCATCCATCAAAATGCTCCCGCTCCTCGATCACGATTCGCTGCGCGCGTTCGGACTCGCGGCGGCGCTCTTCCACGTTTGCCACCGCCACGCCCTGCAGATCATCGAGATCATAGAGGTAGGCCGAATCCAGTTCGTGAACTGCCGGATCGATATTGCGGGGAACCCCGATGTCGATCAGAAACAGGGGCCGGCTCCGCCCGCGTTGTCGGCTCGCAAGCGCTGCTTCGACTCGCTCTCGGGTCAAGACCACTTGATCCCCACCCACGCAGGACAAAACCACATCCGTCTCTAGAAGCAGATCGTCGAGTTCGTCAAGACCATGTGCGCTTCCGCCAAACCTTCGCGCCAGCTCCTCAGCATGGGCGGCTGTCCGGTTCGCAATTCGGCGGTGGCCAAGACCGTGATCATCGAGTGCGACCAACGCGGCCTCGATCATCTCTCCGGCGCCAATCAGGAGCGCGCTCTTCTCTTCGAGACTCTCAAAGATCTGCTTGGCAAGATCGACGGCCACGCGCGCGACGGAGACAGGCCGCTCCGCGATCCCGGTCTCATTCTTGACGCGCTTCGCTGTGGCAAAGGCGCGCTGATACAAACGAGACAACACAGCTCCGCAGGCGCCGACTTCGGTTGCATCGCGATAGGCATCCTTGACCTGCCCAAGGATCTGCGGCTCCCCGACCACCATCGAATCGATGGCCGACGCCACGCGAAAGACATGTTCGATCGCTTCGCGTCCATGGCGCAAGTAGGTCAGTTGGGAGAGCGCCTTACCCGCTGGCAGCGCACCCTCCGCAAGTTCGCGGCTGAAGAATTCCATAAGCGCATGCTGCGCCGCATCGAGGTTGTTCGTCATCACTACGACTTCGACGCGATTGCACGTCGAGAGTAAGACCGCCTCTTCGATCTCGGGACGATCGATCAATTTGCGCAGAAGGGGACCCGACTCCGCCACGGCGAATCTCTCGCGCACTTCAACCGGCGCTGTTCGATGATTCATACCAAGCAGGAGAATTTTCATGTGACGAGCCCGACGCCGACAACGGCGAACACGAGAAAAGAGAACCCGGCGACAGCGCTTGCGGCTGCCTGGCGAGCGCCCTGATGTCGCCCGAAGCGAAGTGCAACCAGTCCCATGTAGATCATCCAGGCGATGATCGTCCAAGCTTCGTGCAGACTTCCGCTGAAGAGCAGACCCGAGCTAGAATACAGCCAGAGCGAACCCGTCAGAACGCCGAGAGTCAGAAGCGGAAAGCCCAGGATCAGGGTCAATCGATTGACGCGATCCAGAGTCTCGAGGGATGGAAGAGGCAGCGACAGCCATCCGGATACCCTTCGGCGCGTCTTGAGCGAGCGGTGCTCGAGTAGAAAGAAGAAGCCGGCCAGAGCGGCGATCCCCAATGCGGCAATCCCTGCACTGGCCAGCAGCACATGAGCATGGGGAATCGACCCAAACACGTCGGCGCTGGGGGCGAGTGGTCTGCTCGACACATTCGAGCTCGAAAGCGTTGCTCCAAATGCGGACAGAAAACCAACGAAGGCCAGCGGAGGAACGAAGCCGGACAGTCGGAAGCGAGAAAGAAGGGCCAGGGTGAACAAGACGCCGAGCCAGCCCATGATCCCGATCGCTTGCCCGAGATCGGTGAGCGCGGGAGCAGCTTCCAGGCGGTGGAGTGTGCCAAAGGCGGCTCCCTGGGCCAGAGCACCCAGTGCCAGCCCCCAGCGAGCGCCATGCAGAACTTTCGGCGCTGGCAGGACCAGACCGAGTATTGCCCCGACTCCGGCCGCCAGATAAAGGGCAGCCGCCATGTGTTGAAATACGATCAAGTGGGTCCTCAACCAGATCTCGAACGCGCCAAAACCGCACGTTCAAAACTTTTTGATGAACTGGCGGGGAGTATACAAACGAACGCAATGACGGAACGGTGCGCCAGTCTGACTACTCGACCGCCCGGCCAATCAACTGATGAGCTTACTGGTCGCGCCGCTCTCGTAGCTTCTGCATCTGTGCTTCGACCTTCGCCGCATCATTCACCATCTCGAAGATTCGAAACGAGGGTTCGCCGAAGAGAACGAAGCGAATCTCTTCAAGTTGGCCCATTTTCCGGCAGTAGCGCCGAGCCTCATCTAGAGAAATTTCCGCACAAGTCTGGACGGAAAGTCCCCCAACACCTGCTCCGATCGCCGGACAAGCGATCGTGCCGCATCCCGCCTCGTCCGCTGCTTGAAAAGCGTGTTGGAGGGCCCCGCGAACACTCTCTTCGCTGGCTCGCCCGCCCGCCGGCATCCCTGCTGCGTGAATCACGAATCGCGCAGAAAGTTCCCCCGCCCCGGTGACTGCGGCTTGCCCGACCTCGATCGGCCCCTTGCTCGCACACTCCGCGGCGATCGTCGGCCCCCCTCGCTCGGAGATCGCCCCCGCCACCCCGGTTCCCAGGACCAGCTCGCTGTTGGCCGCGTTGACGATGGCATCGACCTCTTGGTCAGTGATGTCGCCCTCCAAGAGCACGATCCGCGTCACGACTTCGGACTCCCAGGCCTTCGGCGACCAGCGGCCTTCTTCTTACCGATCGTCGCCTTCTGGCGACGCCGAACAGGCTTGCTCGACGCGACCATGTACCGCTCGATCACACCGGCCGCCATTAGAGGAATCAAGACCTCATGCTGGCCCACGAGTGAAATGCCGCGACCGCCTAGCCGAGTCGGCCGCTCGACCACATTCACCTGCGGTCGATAGTGGCGAATGAAATCGCAGTTCACTGTCGTCAATCTCTTGACCGGGTGGCCCAGGTTCCTGGCCAAGGCGAGTGCCTTCAAGAAAACCTCGGGAAGAATCACTGCGGAACCCACATTCAAGAAGACGCCTTCACTCAGCCCTGCAACCAGCGAGGCCAATTTCTCGAAATCTCGAAAGCTCGTCTCGCCAATCGCGGCACCGTCCGCACTCGGATGCATGTGATGAATGTCCGTTCCGATCGCCGCATGAACGGTCACCGGGACATCCAAACGCCAGGCCGTCGCCAAGACCGAGCGCGAAACAAATCGATCATCGGACTCGAAAATATCTCGACCAATCGCCGCCCCCATCCCCAATTCATCATCGCGCCCGAGTGCGATCGCACCATTCAATCGTTCCGCAGTCTCTCGTGCCATTCCAAATCGGCCCTCATCCAGGGACGAGGCGACGTCCTCACTCGTCCGACCCATCATGGCGAGTTCGAGATCGTGGACACAGCCGGCCCCGTTCATCATCAGGCCCCCGATCGCCCCTCGCTCGAGCAAATCGACAACGATCGGTGCCAACCCGACCTTGATCAGATGCGCCCCAAAACCGAAGAGAACGAGTTTGTCCCTTTGCCACGCACGCACCCAGGCATCGATCGCAGCGTTCAGGTCCGCTGCGCCAAGAAGTCGGGGAAGCGACTCCAAGAGATCGGCGACGCCTGAACCCGGTGCGAGAGGTCGCGCCTCATCCAGCGTCTTCACCTTGCTCGCGCGGCGCCGGGCGGGCTGCGTCCGAATCCGACTTCGATCGATGGTCGGGGTGCGGCGGGTCATGGGGCTGTCCTTTGGGAGCTATCCACTCTCATTCCTCTTTCAAGCGTCACGAAATTCTTCCGAATCTCGGACCCCGCTCTCGGCGCGAGAAGGCCCTGAGCACTTTTCGCATAGACGGCGACCCCCGATTTGTGCCGAGACCAACGGGCGGGCTGCTATATTCACTCTTCCAGCGTCCCCAACCCGAGATCTTGGCAAATCAATCGCCAAGGACAAGTTGGCATCCAATGGATGCACTGACAAAGAATACACAGACGGAGAACACAAGAATGGCCGAAATTACCGATGTAAGCGACGCGACCTTCGAAGGCGAAGTCTTGAAGTCCGAGACCCCGGTCCTCGTCGATTTCTGGGCGGAATGGTGTGCACCCTGCCGCCGCATCGCGCCCATCGTGAAAGAGATCGCGGACGCCTACGACCAGAAACTCAAAGTCGTCAAGATCAACATCGACGACTCGCCCCAGACGCCGGGCAACTATGGAATTCGCTCGATTCCAACGATCCTCCTCTTCAAGGACGGACAGGTGGTGAGCCAGCTAACGGGCTTGCGGCCCAAGAGCGACTTCGAGGAGCTGGTGAACGGCGTTCTCTAGCGCGCAAATCCGGCCCGCAGATTCATGCTCCCGAGATCATGAATCCGCGGGCCGACCCTTGCTCGCCGGCAGCGCTCCCACACGGTCGAGATTTCCAACCAGACGATGAACAGTGTCCGGTCACGGGCATCGGGAACACCCGCATACGTCATCAGCGTGCCGGGGACGACGCCTATCGCGTCCGCAATAAATCGATTCAGAGACGCGCGTCCCCAAACGATTCCAGAATTTAGCATCGCCTCGGAATAGGCAAGATCCTCGACTCCGACCGCCCGACGGCCGAAAAGACCGCAATGCCGTGGCCCCACGCGGTCGATTTTGATCGCGTGACAGACCCGGCAACGACCCAAAATTCAAAACCCAATGCGACCTGTTTGGCCACGCGGTCGTGCACAACAGCGCCCGCGGGCGATGGATCGGCACCACCGCTGGCTGCGCGCTAGAGCGAACCGAGTGCGATCACGTGAAGCATTGGTGAAAAGGGTCTATGCGTCGGCACCCGATACCTTCAACTTCGGAGCGTCCCGATTCGATGAGCGGGTGATCAAGGTCTTTAATGCGATCGGTCGGTCGGACGAATCTTCCGCGACCTAGAAAACGTATCGCCGCATCGAAATATTCAGCAGGAGCCCGATCGTGATCGCTGCCGAAAGCAGCGCCGACCCGCCATACGAAAAGAGCGGGAGCGGGACACCGATGACAGGCGCCAATCCGAGCACCATCGCAACGTTGATGGCCGCGGGCCAAAGCAGAGTTCCGACCAAGCCAATCGCAAGCACCGCGCCGAAGGTATCCTTCGAGTTCCGGGCAATGAGCAATCCCCACAAAAGCATCATCGCGTACACCACCAAGACCAAGCTCGAGCCGAGAAATCCCCATTCTTCGGCTAACACGGAAAATGCGAAGTCCGTATGTTGGGTGGGAAGAAAACGCAGCTGGGTCTGTGTCCCTTCCTGCCAGCCGGTTCCGAATAGCCCCCCAGAGCCGACGGCGATCTTCGACTGCATCTGTTGATAGCCGGAAGCCAGCGGATCTCGGGACGGATCGAGGAAGCCGAGGATGCGTTCCCGCTGATACCCCTTGAGGCCATACTTAATGAGTGCGGCCAGTCCTGCCGCGCCGAAGAGTCCGATCCCCACCCACGCACGTAACGGAACGTTGACCAGCGGAAGCAGCGTCAGTCCGATCAGCAGCGTCAACACTGCTACACCGAGATCCTTCTGCGCGACGATCAATCCCACCGGAATCGCCACCAGCAAACCCGGTACGAAAAGATCACGCAGGCGTCGAATCGACGTCGGCGGATTCCGACCAAAGTAGTGGGCCAAAGCGATGACCATTCCAACCTTGGCGAGTTCCGAAGGTTGGAAGCGCCCGGAAAAGAGCCACGCCCGCGCGCCGCGTGTTTCTTCGGCGACTGCCAATGTCAAAAGGAGCAAAAATATGGAGCCCGCATAGATGACGTATGCAAATCGGTCGTAGTGGCGATAATCGATCGCAAGCACGACACCGATCACCAATACGCCAAGTCCCAGAACCGTCATCTGGCGTGCGATGATGTCGGATCCACCCTCGACACCGGACGCTGCCGCCGACACCAGATTGGCGAGCCCCATGAGCGCAAGCGAAACGACGATGCCTGCTAACAACCAATCGAATTGCTGACCGCGATTGCCTTCCACTCGCAATTCGCTCATCGAATCGCTCCAAGCGAAAGTACCGCAAGCTGGCTCGGCACCCTGCCTTCGGACTTCTCGAAATACTTCGCCATGACCTTCTGCACCATCGGCGCAGCGATCGCACCTCCGCCACCCCCCGCATGTTCTGCAATCGCCACGACGACGATCTCGGGAGATTCGACGGGAGCGAAGGCGGCGAAAAGCGCATGGTCGCGGTATCGAACTGGAATATCCTCCGGTTCGAGGTCCTCGGTCAGTGCAAGGCTCACCACCTGAGTCGTTCCGGATTTTCCTGCGACCGTGATTCCAGCTACTCGTGCGCGGCGGCCTGTGCCGCCAGGGCTCATAACCACGCTCGTCAGGCCCTTCTTCACCATTTCTAGAATCGGTTGGGCGATGATGTTTTCCGCCCGCACGATCGATGGAAGTTCCTCGAGAACCACTCCATCCCAGGTTTCACGACGCAGAACAACCCGCGGCTCGACGATACGACCACCATTCGCAATCGCCGCGTAAGCCACCGCCAACTGAATAGGGGTCGTCAGGTTCGCGCCCTGCCCGATTGAGAGAGAGATCGTCTCACCGTCGATCCAGCGCTCGCCCCGCACCCGCAGCTTCCATTCAGGGGTCGGAACCAGGCCAGAAACCTCTCCGCTAATCCCGATTCCGGTTGCAGCGCCGAAGCCAAAGAGCTTCGCATAACGAGCCAGCGTCTCGACGCCTAACGTCTTACCTAGTTCGTAGAAATAGACGTCACAAGAGCCCGCGAGTGCAGCCTCGAGATTGACGGAGCCGTGCCCCGCCCTTTTCCAACAGCGATAAACGCGCCGACCGAGACGGAAGTGGCCTGGACAGTAGACCTCGGTCGTCTCATCGATGATGCCTTCGGCCAACCCGGCGGCGGCCACAAAAGCCTTGTAGGTCGAACCTGGCGGATACACGCCGGCGATGGCTCGATTTCGAAGAGGCCGCCCATCGTCCTGGGTGAATCCCCGCCAGGTCTCGAGATCAATTCCTCCTGCAAACGCATTCGCATCATAAGAAGGGGCGGAGACTAGCGCGAGCACGTCACCGTTGCGGGGATCCAAGGCGACGATTGCGCCCATTCTGTTCGGAAGTTCTGGATCTTCGGAAAGAAAAGCTTCTTCGGCCGCGCGCTGTAAATCGAGATCGAGACTCAATACCAGTCGCCCCCCCGGCGCCGGCTCCCTCCGATCGATCTCATCTATTTCGCGACCGGCGACATCAACGACGAGGTTCACACCTCCGGCACGACCTCGGAGATGACTCTCATTGGCTGCCTCAACCCCCGTTTTCCCGACGGTCTCTCCGGCCTTGTACGCCGAGAATGCTTCATTCTTCAACTCTTTGGCATCGATTTCACCAATTGTACCGAGCAGCTGAGCGGCCACACTTTGGTAGACATACTCGCGGAGCGGCTTGCGGTAAAGCTCAACACCGGGCATCGCATAACGATGGGCCGCAATCTTCGCACGCTCTTCGAGCGCGAGATCTCTTGAAAGAGAAACAGGCTTGAAGCGCCGCCGGCCTCTGGGCTTCCCAACCGTTTCGGCGATCTCCCGCGCATCACGCCCCAGGATTTCACCCAACACGGAATAGGTCCGCCACGCGTTCTGGATTTCGGATGGAATCAGATCAATTCCGTAAGCGGGCCGCGTCGCCGCAATCGTACGCCCCTCGCGATCCACGATCGAACCGCGCTGTGCCTCGAGTCGAACCGTGCGGACATAATTCGCCTGGGAGCGACTCGCGAGAGCTTCACCCTCGACGATCTGGAGCTGAAATAGGCGCAAAATGAAAACGATGAAGATCAAACAAACGATCATGGCCGCCGGCCACAAGCGAAGTTCCGCGGGTCCTTCGGAGGAGTTCGGAAGACGAGCATCCACGAAATCGTTCATCCGATCGACCCTCGCGATTGATGAAGGGACAGCGGCGCGCGGCGACCGACTTCTTCGTCTCCGAATCGAAGCACGACACGATCGACCAGCCCGATCATCGGTCCTGCGGCGACTACATTTGCGATACCGTGCGCGACCGCCGAGGTCATGATGTCGAGGCCGATCGCATTCGAACCCACGAAGAACGAAACCGTCGCCACGATTCCCAAGCCGTAGACGATCGTCATACCGAAGACGAAAATGCCGACGGGTAGATGGCCCGAGAGGTCGAGCTGACGAGACACGATCGCCGCCGTCACATACGAGATGAGACGCATGAAGGCATGCTGACCCATGAGCGACCCGGAAAGGAGGTCCATCGCATACCCCAGCGGAACCGCGATGAAGAGTCCCGATAGAAACCCCGGCCAGCGAAGCCCAATGCCTACGACGACCAACCATGCCAAATCCGGACACCAGGGTGGCGGGATGGTCATAGCGAGTGCGCCCTGGACGATAAGCGCGGCAATTCCCAGCAATATCCCCGCCAGAGCCATCTTCATGTTCATGGCTCGTCCTCGACCCGTGCGGATTCCGTCACTTCGGTGGCAGCCAAGGGCTGACCGCTGCTCACCGAGATCGGCCCAGGCAGATCCTCTTCTGCACGATTCGCGTGGTAGAGCAGATCCATCGTCGGACCGCGACGCAACATCACGAAGACCTGCTCAAGCCGACCGAGGTCGACCGCGGGCTCGATGATGGCGATCCGAGTCAAACGACCACCCGCATCACGCAGTTCTGCCACTCGGCCCAATTGCAATCCCTTTGGAAAGACGCCGCCCATTCCCGAAGTCACGACCTCATCTCCCACGACAACATCTGCGCTCCGCACGACGAACTCGAATTCCAACCGAGCACGGCCGACTCCGCGCAATACGCCGCGCGAGCGACTGCGCTGCACCAACGCATCAATCGCGCTCTGTCGGTCGAGCAATAACATCGCCTTGGCCGCATGATCCGATGTCGCGGTCACGACTCCCACGACGCCTTTATGGGTGATCACGGGATGCCCCGGTTCGACACCATGTTGTGTTCCACGATCCACCAGGACCGAACGAAACCAGGGCGCCACATCGAGGCCGACGACTTCGGCCGGCAACATCGGAATCTCGATCTCGTCTCGCATGGAGGCGACCCGAGCGAGATGGCCACTCGAAACCAGTGCTTCACGGAATTGAAGGTTTTCGGCTTCGATCTCTGCAATTCGTCGGCGCAGTCTTCGATTATCGGACCGCACACTCAATAGATCGACGTAGTTTGTGAAAAATCCTTTGACGCCATCGATGGGCGCCGAGATGATTCGTTCGATGGGTGCTGTCACCTCGAGCACGACCGCTTGCCACCACGGCAATGCTGCGCGGACGTCGTCGTCAGGCCGACGATCGCTCACCATCGAAATGATCGTCAGAATCAGTAGGAATGCGACAACGAGCGGCGCGCCAATACGTTTCAGAAGATCGGGCATACCCCCGCGACCCGCCCCCTTCCATTCCGTCTCTAGCGGAGACTATGCCGGCCAAGAATCGAATCGACGCCAGCACTCGCAGCGACCGCTTCATGCTTGTGAATCAACTCGTCCTTCTTGGGAGTTGCGACATCCCCATCAGGAGATCGACGACCGAATGGTCACCTCCTTGAGGAGTCCGATTTCATCTAGGATGCGGCCAGTCCCGACGGCCACAGCGGTCAGCGGATCCTCGGCCAACATCACCGGCAAACCCGTCGTTTCGCGCAGCAGAACGTCCAGATTCTTCAACATCGCCCCACCGCCAACCATCACGATTCCTTTGTCGATAATATCAGCAGAAAGCTCAGGAGGCGTCTTCTCGAGGGCCATCGTGACGCTTTCCACGATCGCATTCACCGGCTCGGCAAGCGCCTCGCGAACCTCTTCGGATTTGAGTTCGAGAGTCTTCGGAACGCCTAACACGAGGTCACGCCCCTTCACTTCCATCGACTCGATGTTGTCGGTTGGATAGGCCGTGCCGATTCGAATCTTGATTTTCTCCGCCGATCGTTCACCTATCAGGAGATTATACTTGCGCTTGACGTAGTTGATGATCGCCTCGTCCATCTTGTCGCCACCAACGCGAGTCGAATTGGAATAGACCACACCCGACAGGGAGATGACAGCCACCTCGGTCGTGCCACCCCCAATATCGATAATCATGTTTCCCGATGGCTCGGTGACCGGAAGTCCTGCACCGATCGCCGCGGCCATCGGCTCCTCGACGAGGTACACCTCCCGCGCCCCAGCGAGCATCGCGCTTTCACGAACCGCGCGCTTTTCGACTTCCGTGATACCCGACGGCACAGCAATCACGATTCGAGGACGCACCATGGTCCGACGATCATGCACTCGCCGGATGAAATATCGAAGCATCGCTTCCGTAATATCGAAGTCGGCGATCACCCCGTCTTTCAAGGGTCGAATCGCAACGATGTGGCCGGGAGTCCGGCCTAACATCTCTTTGGCGGCCTTGCCCACTGCGCGAACACGGTCTGGTCCTCGAGAATCTCGAGAAACCGCGACGACACTCGGCTCCGAAACAACGATCCCACGACCCTTTACATAGACGAGCGTATTCGCCGTCCCGAGATCGATTGCGAGGTCACTTGAAAACCAGCCTAGGATGGTGTCGATGATCAATTTATTGCTCCATGATCCAGGCGTCGGGTCGTCAATCCGGCATCTTTGTCGTCTTTGCCGTCTTTGCCTAGTCGTGTCGACTTCTTGTGACAGTCGAGCATGAATCGACCTCGGCGAGAACCCGGACAGAAATGTTGACGAACTTTCACCCCAGTAGGGCAGCCGAAGGCTAAATGCCCGAAACTTCGAATCGTTTCCGCCGGTCAGTAGCGAGAAAATAACAGCGGCCCGCACGCCGAGCAACGCGAAAAGAGATCATCGAGCGATGCTTTGATTCACCAGCGAGTTCGCAGTGGGGGGAAATGCCGAACCGAATGCCTTGATTACCTCCGACCACTCGGCACATGCACTCGCAGCGCGATGCGAACCCGCCACCCGCCTTCCCGCCGCTATGCTGCACTCAACGTCGTAAATAAAAATCCATGAGCCGTGGTCGGACATCACATATCGCTTGGCCCCGAGCACGCAGGTCTCGTAAGCTCCGCCTTTGACCCGATCCAAGATCCCGAATGGATCATTCCCGACCAACTGAGGTTTCCATTGCTCGATACCTTCCGTAAAGGCCAGCGCTGGCTCTCCCTGATTTTCGTGAGCGTCATCGGACTCGTGTTCGTTTTCTTCCTAGGCATTGGCGGAGGCTCCGGCCCGGGCACCCCTTCGGGGAACTTCATCGTTCAGCTGGATGAAGTCAAGCTGACTTCGCGGGACTTTGAACGCGAAAAAGTCAACCTAGAGGCGCGTTTACGCCAAGAGCTGGGTGACGCCTACGACAAAGTCGTGGCCCGCACCTACATCGAAAGTCAGGCGCTCGGCAATCTCACCAACTCTCTTGTCCTTGCCAGCGCAGCCGAAGAACTGGGGCTTCATACCACCCAGGACGAACTGCGCCGCGTGGTGCAGGGCAGCCCGATCTTCATCGACGAAGAGGGTCGTTTCAGTCCCGAGGCCTTTGAGCGCTTCGCCTCCTACGAATATGGCAGCCAGCGGGCGTTCATCCGGAATTTCACCCGCGGTCTTCTCGGTCAGAAATTGGTTCAGCTCATCGTGGGTCAAACCGTGATCTCCGACGCCGAAATCGATCTGCGCACTCGCTACGAACTCGAAGAAACGCGCATCGCCTACGTGGCGATCGACTCCGCCGCCCTGCCCGACGACGCGACCGTGGAAGACGCGGACGTCGACGTCTATTTCCAAAAGCACGAAGACGAACTCCGCGCCGTATTCAGCGAACGAGAAGGCGACTTCGCCACGCCCGCGCGAGTTCGCGCGCGCCACATCCTTGTCCTCGTCGATCCCGAAGCTTCAGACGAGCAGGTCGCGAGTTCCCGGGAGCGGGCCGAAGCCGCTCGCGAACGAATCGAGGGCGGAGAGGATTTCGCCGAAGTCTCCGCTGCGGTTTCGGAAGACATCGGCACGGCTCAAGATGGCGGCGACCTCGGGCTCTTCGCTCGGGGCGACAATGACGCAGCCGTCGAGGACGCAGCCTTCGCGATGATGCCAGGAGAACTTTCGAGCGTCGTTCGATCGGCGTATGGATTCCATGTCATTCGAGTCGACGAGAAGGTCGACCCCGAGTCCGCGTCGTTCGATTCGAAACGACTGGAACTGGCGCGAGAGGCGCTCATGCAAACCCGAGCGAGAGAGCACGCGCAGCAAGTCAGCCTTCGATTAGTCGACGCCATCGAATCCGGCGCCTCCCTCGAGGACGCCGCGCGGGAAGAGGGCCTGGTCCTCGAACGTCCTGCGAGCTTGAAGCGACGCCCGGATGGCTTCATTTCCGGTCTCGGGGCAGCGACAGACGTACTGACGACGGCCTTCACCCTCGAGGCCGGAGAGAGCAGTCCGGAGATTTTCGAACTCGGCGATCGCCGGATCTTGATTCAGGTTCTCGAACGCAGTGGCCCGACCCAGGACGAACTGGCCATCGAACGCTCGACTCGACGTGGGCGCACGCTGCTCGAAAAAGAAAATCGTACCCTGCAGGCCTGGATCAACGACTACCGCAGCCAGCTCGAAACATCCGGCCGCCTCATGATCAACACCGAATTCGCACTCGGGAGCTGATGGCGAACCCGTCGGCGTTTCCGTGGCGCTTGTGAGGCTAGGCGAAGGACGCCGTTCGGTGGCGAATCAGATCCATGAATTCGGATCGTGTCTTCTGATCGGACTCGAAGACTCCGCGTAGCGAACTCGTGATCGCCGAGGTGTTTTGCTTCTCGACGCCTCGCATCATCATGCAAAGATGTTTAGCCTCGACGACGACGCCCACGCCCTTGGGCTTCAGTACTTCGTCGATCGTCTTGGCGATCTGCATCGTAAGCCGTTCCTGGACTTGAAGCCGACGCGCGAAAATCTCGACCGTGCGCGGAATTTTGGAGAGCCCGACGACCATTCCATTGGGGATGTAGGCCACATGGACGCGCCCGAAAAAGGGCACCATGTGATGCTCACAAAGGCTGTAGAAGTCGATATCCCGAACGACGACCATCTCGTCATAGTCGACATCAAAGAGCGCCTTGGTCAGGACCTCCGCCGGATTCTGATCATAACCCTGGGTAAAGAACCGGATGGCTTTCGCATAACGATGAGGTGTCTTCTTGAGCCCATCGCGGCTCGGATCCTCCCCGATTTCCTTGAGAATCCCCTCGACATAGTCTTCGATCTGGTCCGGCCGATCCTCCGTCGCACTCATCCGCTTTCTCTCCATTTTCAGCCGCAAGCTCACTCAACGCCGACCACCCTGACCAACCGATGGAAACAGTGGCGCACCCCCCCAGCCCAGAACCTAGAAATGCGAAGGCTAGCCCGGGTTGGCAGGAGCGTCAGAGCGGAAATCGCTCGAGGTATGGTCTTCTAGACGAGCGAGGGGTCAAATGGTTCCGGCACGCGGATCGCCGGGGGACCGATCTCGACTAGAACTAGAACTGCCGGATCAAACCTCGAACGACTCCGCGGATCTCGACTCGGGACGCATGAAATTCCATCGGCGCCATTGTGTGATTGGCGGGCACGAGCTTCACATCCGCGCCGTTTCGGTAGAACCGCTTCAGGGTCGCCTCACTGCCATCGACCAGAGCAACGACCGTATCGCCGTTACGCGCCTCCTGCTTCCCTTCGATCACCACTAAATCGCCATTGCAGATCTGGTCTTCGATCATCGAATCACCACGCACCCGAAGCACGTAATGATCCTTGCTGGCAGGAACCATGTCCGCGGGCACAGACAGCATTTCGGCCGTTCCCACTTCGGGCTCGATTGCCTCAATGGGGCTCCCTGCCGCCACAGTACCGAGAATGGGCAGCTGGAGGCTCGGAATGGAAGCCTCTTCCGGGACTGGCTCGACCGAGCGAGACCTGTTCCAGGCTTTTCGCAGATAGCCCTTGTCGACGAGATGCTTGACATGTTTGTGGACCGTGGCGACGGAAGATAAATCGAAGGCCGCGGCAATCTCTTCGAGGCTGGGCGAATAGCCCTCCTTCTCGACGAAGGTCGATATAAAGTCGAAAACCTGCCGCTGTCTCTTTGTCAGCGCGAGCGTGGGCGCAGACGTAGACGAATTCCTCTCCGTTCGGGGCATCGGGCGCATCCTCCTCATTCTCCTGTGATCCATCGTAGTCATGTTGGCCGACCTGATTCCGGTCGCCTCAAACGCCTTCGACGTTCTTTCGCCTCCAGATCGTGACGAAACCGAGGCGAAAGTCAACCGTCCAAGGCCGGTGCGCAACTTTTTTCATCCCTTTGTCCCGGCCCCGCTTGACGCAACCCGCAGAGTGCATAGATTGCGGCGCCTTGGCACTCGGAAGCTCCGACTGCCAAAAGCCGTCCGGAAAGATCGGACGACCCTGAATATTGGAATTCGGCCAGTTTCGCGTTCTCTGCTCTCAATTCTTTTGGGCATCGTGGATTGGCATTTCAACCCGGCTCATTCGATTCGGTTAGACGCGAATCGGACGGGCCATTGGCTCCCCAGCCGAGCTGGGCAGCAATAGAGAGGCGATTCATGAAGATCCGTCCGCTCCAGGACCGCATCCTCGTCAAGCGCGTGGATGAGGAAGAGACCACCAGTGGGGGCATCATCATCCCCGATTCCGCCAAGGAAAAACCGCAGGAAGGCCTCGTGGCCGCCGTCGGCCCAGGCAAGACCCTCGACAACGGCAACGTCGCCGAAGTCGCTGTCAAGGCAGGTGACCGCATCCTCTTCAGCAAATACGCCGGCACCGACGTCAACGTCGATGGCGACGAGCACATCATCATTCGTGAGGACGACGTCCTCGCGGTCTTCGAATAGATCGATAGGAATAGGAGGCCTCAACCATGGCCAAAGAAGTCATTTTTGATCAGGAAGCACGTGCAAAGATCCTTGCAGGCGTCGATGGACTCGCCAACGCCGTTCGCGTGACGCTCGGCCCAAAGGGTCGAAACGTCATCATCGACAAGAGCTTCGGCTCCCCCACGATCACCAAGGACGGCGTCACCGTCGCCAAGGAGATCGAGTTCGAAGACAAGTTCGAGAACATGGGCGCCCAGATGGTGAAGGAGGTCGCTTCCAAGACTTCCGACATCGCCGGTGACGGGACCACGACGGCCACGGTGCTCGCGCAGGCGATCTTCCGTGAGGGCAGCAAGCTCGTCGTCGCGGGTATGAACCCGATGGACCTCAAGCGTGGCATCGACAAGGGTGTCCAGGCCATCACGACTCAGCTCGAGAAGATCAGCAAGCCCACCCGCGACTCGAACGAGATCGCACAGATCGGCACCATCTCGGCCAACTCGGACGAGACGATCGGTACGATCATCGCAGAGGCGATGGAAAAGGTCGGCAAAGAAGGCGTCATCACGGTCGAAGAGGGCAAAAGCCTCGAAACCGAGCTCGACGTCGTCGAGGGCATGCAGTTCGACCGCGGTTACCTCTCACCCTACTTCGTCACGGATCCAGAGGGCATGGAAGCCGTTCTCGAAGAGCCGCTGATCCTTCTTCACGAGAAGAAGATCAGCAATATGAAGGATCTTCTTCCGCTGCTCGAGCAGGTCGCTCGTGCCGGAAAGCCCCTTCTCCTGGTCGCTGAGGACATCGACGGTGAGGCCCTCGCCACACTCGTCGTGAACAAGATCCGCGGCACGATCAATGTCGCCGCCGTGAAGGCACCTGGTTTTGGTGATCGTCGCAAGGCGATGCTCCAGGACATGGCAGTTCTCACCGGTGGTCAGGTCATTGCCGAAGAGCTCGGCCTCAAGCTCGAGAACGTCACGGTCAAGGACCTCGGTCAGGCCAAGCGCATCTCGATCGACAAGGACAACACCATCATCATCGATGGTGCGGGCACCAAGAAGGACATCGAAGGTCGATGTGCCGAGATCCGCGGACAGGTCGAATCGACCTCCTCCGACTACGACCGCGAGAAGCTCCAAGAGCGACTCGCCAAGTTGGTCGGCGGTGTGGCCGTGGTCAAGGTTGGCGCAGCCACCGAGACCGAGATGAAGGAGAAGAAGGCGCGCGTCGAAGACGCACTCCACGCAACCCGCGCAGCCGTCGAAGAGGGCATCGTCCCTGGCGGTGGTGTTGCACTCCTTCGCTGTGCTACGGCGCTCGACAGCGTCGAAGTGGACAACGAGGAACAGGCCGCAGGCCTTAACATCCTCCGCCGCGCCATCGAAGCCCCGCTTCGCTTCATCAGCGACAACGCCGGCATCGAAGGTTCGATCGTGGTCGACAAGGTCAAGGGACTCAAGGGAGCCAACGGCTTCAATGCAGCCACCGAGACCTACGAAGACCTGATCAAGGCCGGCGTCATCGACCCGGCCAAGGTCGTCCGAACCTCGCTGCAGAACGCAGCATCGGTTTCCGGATTGCTGCTGACGACGGAAGCCATGATCGCCGACAAGCCCGAAAAGGGCGGTGCCGGTGGTGGTGGTGGCATGCCGGACATGGGTGGCATGGGCGGTATGCCGGGGATGATGTAAGTCCCGGCTTTGGTTCGCCTCCGGCGCGGCTCCCGCTTCGCGGGAGGGTCGGAAGCGAAACGAATGAATTGAACCCCCGTCACCATGCGAGAGCATGGGGCGGGGGTTCTTTCATGTAAGGAGGTCGATCCGTGAACGGGCGAATCCATTACGCGGGCGACGGAGCGGATAGGTGTTTCAACCGGCCTTTTCTGCACACCCGATGGGGACTGTTCTGAAAACTACGCTTCAGATGAGGCATCTTTGTCCCGTTTCGGGGCCATCCCATGCCAATCATCACACGTCGCGATGGCCGCACTTCCGAGGTTTGATCTTCATGTTGATACTTACAGCCGGTCCCAAAAAGGAGTCCTCTTGGGTTCAACGAGTCAACGCAACATATTCGTTGAAGCATTCTGCAGGTGACGCAAAGCCAAGTGTCTTGCGCGGACGCTGGTTTAGTTGCATGGCCACTCTATTCAAGTCAGCCTGGGAGAAAGGCGATAGGTCCGTCTTCTTTGGGAAGTACTGTCGAAGCAGACGATTCGTGTTTTCGTTAGTTCCGCGTTGCCAGGGGCTTTGTGGAAGGGTTGTCACGCAAGCTCCTCGATTCGATCGCTGAAGAGCGCGCGGTCGATCTAATCCAGGCCTACGCACACGAAGTCCCCTCACTCGTCATCTCCGAGTTGCTCGGCGTACCGATCGAACATCGCGACCGGTTGACGATGCTGTCCGGTCGAGTCTCCCGACTCCTGGGAACGGGGAACGGGGAACGGGGAACGCGAACTAGCAAATGCTCTCTCGGCTGGGGAAGAGATCCATGAAACGCTGCGCCACCTTCCCGACGAGCGCCGGCGGCAGCCCGAAGACGATTTAATGAGCGCCCTGCTAGGGGCCGATGAGGATGACGATCGATTGATGGAGAGTGAACTGCTCTCCCTATGTGCAACCCTTTACTCTGCGGGACACCGAACGACCCAGGACCTGTTCTCGAACGGACTGGCAGCACTCCTTCCGAATCGTGAACTCGTGGCGGCGATACGCGACGGATCTCTTCCGGTCAACGCCGTCGTCGAAGAGTTTCTTCGATACGAGACCCCCACCCACATGGTCGCACGAATGCTCAACGAGCCGATCGAGTTGGGCGGGCAGAAGATCTCGGCACGCGAACCCATCGCGATTCTCTTGGCCGCGGCCAATCGCGATTCACGAACCTACGCAAATCCCGAACTCTTCGATCCGTGGCGCTGGACTCTCGAGCCTGAGCCGTTGGCGCCGCTCTCCTTTGCCCTCGGTGCTCATTTCTGTCTGGGTGCGAGTCCGGCCCGAATGGAGGTGGGAATCATGTTGGAAGTACTCATCCAAGCTTTCCCAGAGATCCGACTTGGTGAAGATCCATTGCATTGGCATCATACGGGCGTCTTCCGAGGCCTCGATGCGCTGCCCGTGATTCCGGGACGCAGAGACTGCTAGGCGCCCGCAGCCAAGAAGATGATCTGCTCGCTCCCGCTTACACCTTAGCGGACATGGGCAAATCGTGAGCCAACATGCTGCTCTTAAGGCCTGGGCAGCGACGGCAATGAGGCCATCCCCTCAGCGAGGCAAGGCCTCGCTTCAATCCTCAGACAGCGCGCTCATGGCATTCAGCTTCTCGACTGCGTCAAAGTACCCCTGCGCCAGCTCGAAGATGACTTCGCGCGTAGAACGAATTTCGTTCATCATCCCCACGACCTGGCCGACGGGATTGAATGAAACAGACTGCGCGCGATCCGCGGCCGCATAGCGCTGGGTTCGAACAATCGCATCCATAGCGACCATATTCTGGAGCGGCATTCCGAGAGGCTCGGGCGTGCCCTCGGCTTCCCAGGCGTTGGTCCAGTCGTTTTGGAGCATGCGGCACGGCTTGCCGGTAAATGATCGCGAACGAACTGTGTCACCACTGGCGGCACCGAGGTAAGCCTCCATTTGCGGACGCGGACATTCGGCTTCTTCGACAGTCAGCCACAGTGAACCCGTCCACACACCCTGGGCACCCATCGCGAGTGCTGCGGCGATCTGCTTACCGGATCCAATACCACCGGCGGCAAGTACCGGGACAGGGTCGACCGCTTCGATGATCTGCGGCCACAATACGAGACTACCAATCTCTCCTGTGTGGCCCCCGCCCTCGGTGCCCTGCGCAATGATGATGTCAATCCCAGAATCCTTGTGCCGAACGGCCTGATGTACCTTTCCGCATAACGCGGCGACCAACCGACCACTCTCGTGTACTCGCTCTATCACCTCAGCGGGCGGCGTGCCGAGGGCGTTCGCGATCAGGCGCACCTTCTCATGTTGGAGTGCTACATCCAACTGAGGCGTCGCCGTCGCCAGGCTCATCCCGAGCAATTCATGATGCGCCTCTTCCGGCGGAAGTTCGGGCACGTCGTGGTCGGCGAGAATCTTCGCCGCAAACTCACGATGTTGCTGGGGGATGGCCGCGCGAAGCTGTGCCTCCAGTTTAGTGGCATCCATCTCACCGATGCCTTCGTATTGCTGCGGAATGACGAGATCAACGCCGTAAGTATTGTCGCCCACATGGTCGTCGATCCATTTGCATTCGACCTCGAGTTGTTCGGGCGAAAACCCAACCGCGCCCAAAACACCGAGACCACCAGCGTTGGACACCGCCGCGACGACATCCCGGCAATGCGTAAACGCAAAGATGGGAAATTCAATTCCAAGCAATTCGCAGAGCAGCGTTCGCATATCAAACTCCAATGAACGGTAACCAATGATCGATCAACGATAGGTGATTGGGGCCACCGCGAAAAAAAATACCCTAGATTTTACAAAGCGCTTTGAGGGCCTTCTCCACGATGCGCGCAGGCAGTTGTCTCGGCCGAATGGGCTCGAAACATCACAACTCTGGTAGAGGAAGGGGGCCATCACAAGAGTTTGTCCGCGGATTCGCGCGGCGTATCGGATGAGGACGCCGCCCGCATCGTCGGTCAGTAGTCTTGAGCGGGCAATCGCGCCAGCGATGGCTTAGTGCTCGAGCGCCGCTGCGAGCGAAGTCCGGCAGCTGCGATACATCGATAGCGCCCGAACTGCCCGGCCTGCCTCCTCCTCACCCGCTGCATCGTTGAGGCACTGCAAGGTCGATCGATCCGACGTCCGACGTCCGACGTCCGACCTCAGCGCCCGTCGAATTTGGGATCGCGCTTTTCCAAAAAGGACTGCACACCCTCTTTAAAATCCTTTGAACGAAAAAGCGGAAGAAGTTGCAGATAGACGTGATGCACGTTGGCCTCAAAGGTTTCGTCCTGGCCCATTCTCATCATCCGTTTTGTGGCCTGCACGGCGAGCGGTGCATTGGCTGCGATCTCCTCCGCCAAGTCGCGAACATGACTCATCAGATTTGCGGCCGGAACGACTTCGCTGACAAGGTCGAGTTTCAGACATTGGGCCGGTGTCAAGGTCCGGCCCGTGAACATGATTTCGCAGGCCTTCGACCAACCGACGATTCGCGGTAAGAGCCAGGTCCCACCGCTCTCTGGAATCACACCCCGCTTGGTGAAGGCCGCCGAAAGCTTCGAGGTGTCTGAGGCGATCCGAATATCACAGCCCAGCGCGAGATCCATTCCGTACCCGGCGGCCCCGCCGTTGAGGGCGCAAATGGTCGGCTTGTCGAGTGCGTGCAGCACAGTCGGAGGCGCATCGCGCAAATCAAAACGCCCCACCATTGCAGCGACCCCACCCGCGGACCCAATCCCTTGTCCCGAGACCTGGTCTTGTAAATCAAGGCCCGCGCAGAACCCGCGACCGGCTCCCGTCAGAACGACGACCCGAACTTCAGGATCCTTATCCGCATCGACGAGCGCCTCGGAAAGCGCGGCCAACATCGAAACTGAGATGGCATTTAGTCGTTCAGGGCGGTTCAGTGTAATTGTGGCAACAAAATCAGACTTCTCGACGAGCAACTCTCCCATGGGGTCTCCTATTTGTCCTCGGTTCGCCGTGTAATGGTACTCGCGTGGAGTCTTGCCAACGCGACGTTTGAATTCAACCGTCACTCGTCACGCATGGCCAACGACCAATGATGGTCGATTCTCTCAGACTCAGCCGGGTAGGTCCAGAGGAATCCAACCCGACCGAGCATTGCAGTGCGGCCCCTCCGCCTGGCTGCATCGAGTGCCAGGCCATCGATTACAAGGTCGCCGAAGGATCCAGAAATTGGAGTACTTCCTGCTTAAAGCGAGGCGCGACAATAACGCTGACATGGTCGTGGTCGGGAATGACAACCAATTCGGCACTCGGGATCGCTTCGACGAGTTCGTGAACCGTATCGATGTAGGGATGATCGTCTGCCCCGTTGACCACCAGAACGCAAAGGTCGATCTCTGTGGCAGTGGGCCCGATCAGTCGCAACGGGAATCCCTCGGGCCAAATTTGCAAAGCGGACCGCGCTAATGCCTCCAGGTCGTTGCGAGGATCGGCCGAAGCAAAGTTGCGATAACCGAGACTCAGAGGATCCTCTATCCGCGCCGGATCTTTGGCTCTCAGGCCGGCCACAATTTTAGGCAAGTTCGCCAGACTCTCATCTGTCTCGTCGCCAATCCCGCCGAGGATCATTGATGTAAACCGCGTCCTGCTAGAACCTAACAATGATGCCCCTATGCAGGAGCCCATTGAGTATCCCATCAAGTCAGCCTTCGGGATCTCCAGATGATCCATGACCGCGAGCACATCACGACTCATATTTGCGTATCCGTAGGCCGACTGATCAAGAGGCTTGTCGCTCGCACCGTGCCCACGAACGTCCAACACCACAACGCGCCGCATCGGGAGCAGGGCATCTAGCCAACCCGTACGGACCCAGTTCGAGTGCAGGCTCGAACCCCAACCGTGAACCAGGACGATGGGTTCCCCGCACCCGTAGTCCTCGAAATAGATTTGCATGCCGTCGGATTCAACGAAGCCTGATTCACGAGCCAGATGTCGAGGCGAGTCGCTGAATCTTTCGGTCATCGGCTACGGCCGCGCACCCCGGATGAGACGTCCAGGATAAATCCCTGTCGGTTCATCGTTTTCGATCGTGATTTCGCCGGAGACGATCGTGGCGCGGTAGCCGCGCGCGCGCTGCATGAAGCGTTTTCCTCCAGCGGGCAAGTCATGCACCATTTCCGGAGGTTCGAGTCGGAGCGTTTCGAGGTGGATCAAGTTGAGGTCGGCCTTCTTTCCAACCTCGATGGTTCCGCGATCGCCCAGTCCGTAAAGTGCCGCGGTGTCCTTGGTCATTCGCTTGACCGCAAACTCAAGCGGGATTCTCTCTCCACGCGTTCGATCGCGCACCCAATGCGTGAGCATGAAGGTTTGGATCGATGCGTCGCAGATCATTCCGCAATGCGCCCCGCCATCACCGAGGCCGAGTACCGCACGCGGGTGGTACATCATTTCTCGGATGGGCTCGGCGCTCCCCCCTGAATAATTGAGCAGTGGAACCAGGAAGAGTTCACGGCCGCACCGTTCGAGCATTCGATCATACAAAAACTCGATCGGATTCATGTCGTTTCGCGCGGCCATCGCCTCAACCGAATCTTCATAGGCCGGCTCGTAGTTTGGCGGATCGCCCATCGGGAACACCCGCTCCAGCTGCCCGAGAAGCATCGAGGTTTCCGAATTGGCCTCCGATAGGATGCTCTTCTTGGTTTGCCGGTCACAAAGGCGTGCGATGCGTTCCTCGAAAGACAGTTCCAGAAGTGATGAAAAAGTCGGACAGGCCGCAAAAGGATGTACTTCGGTTTGATGTCCGATCAGAAATCCGAAGGGCCGACCCGCGACCTGGGGGAAGACTTCAGCGCCCTCTTCTACGGCGGCCGCCGAGCACTCGAGGAGTTCGCGCCAGAGATCGGGGGCGGCGTCGACCTGCAGCATCGCGAAGGTCACCGGACGCCCAATCTCCTTCGACAGACGCAGCATCCAATCCAATTCTTTGGCGGGAGCCGCAATGTCTTCACCCGCGGCACCCGCACCCGCAACTTCAAAGATCCCGGTTCCTAGTTCGCCTAATACGCGTCCGATGCCGAAAAGTTCGTCTTCTGCTGCAAAAGTTCCGGGCACTGGCTCGCCGGTAATCGCCGTGTGCGCGATGGTTCGAGATGTCGAAAACCCCAGGGCGCCGGCAGCGATGCCGCCCCTGACGATCTCGGCCATCTCCTTGATGTCCGCGGTTGTTGCCGGTTCATTGTCGGCGCCCCGCTTTCCCATCACGAAGGCGCGAACGGAACCGTGGGGGACCTGTGTTGCGACATCCATCGAGAACTCACGTCGGCCGAGTACATCGAGGTATTCGGGAAAAGTGCGCCACGACCATTCAATGCCTTCGTGGAGCGCCGCGCCGGGAATATCCTCGACGCCTTCCATCAGACCGATCAGGAAGTCCTCCTGCCCCTTCTCGACCGGCGCGAAGCCAACTCCGCAATTTCCCATGACAATGGTGGTGACACCATGAAAACAGGACGGAGCGAGCTGCTGATCCCACGTCGCCTGACCGTCGTAATGCGTGTGGATGTCGACGAAACCCGGCGTCACAGCGAGTCCGCTCGCATCGATTTCCCGAGTGGCAGCGCCCTCGACCTTCCCAACGGCAGTGATCAATCCGTCCTGGATCGCAACATCTCCGACGAATGCGTCGGCGCCGGTACCGTCGATGATCCGACCGTTGCGAATGACGAGATCAAATGCCATGAGAACTCCTTCTGTCCAGCGCTTAGGTTAGCACCCGGAGGCCACCTCGCCTTGGCTGCTACCCATAGAGATCAGATCCGATGCCCAATAACCACCCGGGAGAACCGATTGTCCGTCGAAGAGAACAAGAAGACTGTTGAAAATTTGCGGCAGGCACTGAGTGCTATGGATTGGGTGGCGCCAAGGTTTTGAAGTGGAGCGACTACTGGGACGTCTCGCACTTCGTCGCCCAATTCCCCAAGTCAATTCCTGGAAGAGATGGCGAAGCCGACTTGACCGACTGAACGCGTTGAAGAGTCGGAGGGCGTCAGTCCTGGCCCAGAACCTGATCCTCGGGATCAACACGTCGTCCATTCCGACGTAGCTGCATCGGAATCGCAAGCGGATTTCCACTCGCAACGAGTTGGTCACCCACGACGCCATTTAAGACCCCCAGTACAGAATCCCATTTCGGTTGGGGTAGAGCGGGCTGTCGGGTCCACAATTTGTCGACGAGAGACATGACCTGGTCGGCTCCGAAGCCCGTCCCACGATGAGCGAGTCGAACCCGCTCGTATACAAAACCGCTGATCCCTTCGGTTCGGCCGCCTGTGCCTTCGCCGATCGGGGGCGAGCCCGCCGCAATGTTGGAATGCATCTGCTCGACCGTTCGGGTCACGCCAATGACTGCGCTGAAAGCCAACCGGGTCGCGCCGCGCTGCCCGCTCTCTCATGTGCTTGGGGCATGGATCAGATTTCCTCAGGCAGCTGCGCGATGTTCACAATTCACTTGATACCTTCCCTATGTTGGCTCCGAGCGACTGATGTCCCAACATCCAGTCGAATCGTTGAACAACCGAATGCGCCCATGAAGCAAACTTTATCTACGCACACATTCGCGGCTCACATGATCGATGAGCCAGCTCGCTTCACGACCTGAAAGAAGCGAGCGCCTTCTGCACGCGACTCTTTCAGTTGCGGATATTTCGCGCGAAACGCCTCGAAAACATTCGCAATCTGCGCCGAATCTTCGAGTGCATGCAGTCGCGCGGGGTAGACGATTCCATCTACGCGAATCCGGATCCGCGGGTCTGACGCGATATTTCGCACCCAGGCCCGCTCCGTGGGAACTTGGGTCCCAACCAGCAGCGACGTCACAATGAACGCCTCGCCCTCGAGTACGACGACCCACAAGTTGACTGAATGCGGGTCATCGGGGTCTGTTTCGAGCTGAATCTGTGTCGCGCTGGCGGCCGCATTCCAGTCGCCCGGCCACGACGCCTGCTCGCCGGACAGGCGACCTCCCGAAAACGGTCCGATCGGTCCGCATCCAATCACCAACATCGACATGATCGATGTCATCAACATAAACCTGACCGCGTCCCGCACTTGGAACGAACGCCCGTCTTCCCGAGCATGGAGGTTACTGCGGCGCGCAGAAATTCCGCTCATCAAACTAACTCCCCGGTCGTATAGACCTCTTCTACGTGCAGGCCCGCACGCCAACTCTGAGTGTTCGGCTAAAGCCCAACAACCTCGCACAACAACTCTGCAACACGCTCCAGATCCATCCCAATATAGGCGAGCACGCGCATCGCGAAGAAGTTGCGGACAACCTGCACGCATCCTTCGATGGTGGCCGGGCGAGCATGGCCCGGGCGTCTCCGCATTCCGCCACGCAATGTCGGATACCGATTGGCAGCCCATGCTAATCGAGGACATGAAGCTCGGCTGGTGGGTCGAAGGGGCGGGGGGAACCGGAATAGCCCGGTGCAATATTAGGATCCTTCGTACCTCACTAACCCTTCAGTACCCGTCCAAGCGCGACATCCCCGGCACCAATCGTGGTTCGATTGATCAATCGCTTGACGCCCGGCCGGGTTCCCGTCGTGCAGTGCATGAAGCGCCAGTTATCCCAGAGTACGACATCTCCTGACTGCCAGGTGTGGAAATAGTGAAACTCGGGCTTTCGAATGTGGTCGACAAGATCTCGCAGGAGATCGTCAGCCTGGGCTTCGCTGAGCCCGGCGCGCTCCGGGTCGATGACGCGGTCGAGAAATTGTTCGACGATTTCGAGCACACGCATTCCTGTGACGGGATGCATGACGGCTGCTGGATAGACGGCGTCGGCGAAATCCGGAAAGCCTATATCCGAGGGCTTCTTCGGGCTCTGGGGGCCTGGCTCGTAGCCCTCCAGGTCGACGAAGCGCATGTCGAGTCGCTGCATGTTGAATCGGTAGGCCACTTCAATCTTGCCAACAATGCTCTTTTGATCCGCGTCCAACCCCTCGTAGGCGCGAGCCAAATCACCGAAACCTGTTTCACCGTCTTCATCGGCGATCGTCACCGCACGCAAGACCGCACCGTGGTTCGGGCGAGCGGTGTAATGGAGGTCCATATGCCAGTCGAGGCGGCCAACAGTCGGCTGGCCGTGATAGTACGCCGTGTTGAATGGATCGCGATCGCCGCCGTTCTCTAGAGTGAACAGTTCGGGATGTTCGTGTGAGATCGTGACTTCGAGAGGATGTCGTTCAAGAGTCCCAAAGAGTCGACTGAACGCGATCTGCCCCTTCGCATCGATATCCTGATCACGGAATAACAACATTCCGTGCTCGTACCACAGCTGTCTGAGTTGATGCGCCAAATTGGCATCGATCGGCGCATTCATATCAAAACCGAGAACCTCGGCCCCGACAGTCGCGAGTGGGCGGATCTGTAGAATCGGTTGCGTCGACAGTCGTCTACTCCTCGAAGAAGACATCTCTTTTGAACTTTTCGATGAAGATCCGAACGTAGTACCCGTCCGGATCGCTCACGCGAAAATCGCGGTCTCCCCAACTCTGCAGTTTGATCTCGCAGGGCGCGTACCCGGCCCGCATGAGCGCGATCCTTAACGCCTCGAGCCGTCGCGTATAAAACACAATCTCGGTCCCCAACGGCGGATGGCGAAGAAATCCGAACCAATGGATGGGAAGCCAGCTGGGAAGCGGGGACAGTGCGAGAACCGTCGAGCCGCTCCGAAGCGTCGTGTAGCCGTCGGATTTCTGATGCACGACGGCGAAGCCGAGAACCTCGTAGAACGCAGCCGATTCAACTCCATCACTGACGAAGAGTTCGAACTTCGATTCGAGAACGGGCGATGTCGCTTCCTCGGCCGCGGGCCGAGACACTCCCGCGAAGAAAAGAAGGACCGATAGGCCAGCGACGCATGCAAGGCACTTCGTACCTGAACGGATCGCCGTTCGCCGACACAGCACCCTGCCGGCGCGAAGCCATTGCCCCCTTCTCATCAGCGACTGGTTTGTCTCTTCGAAGCCGTGATCGCCTCATTGATGATAAAGGCGCGAATGGACGCACTCTTTTCGTAATCGAGTTCCGTCGCAAACGAAGCCATGCCCTTTCCTCGGAGCGCCCCACCGCGAACCACACTGTCCCATCCCGCCGCATCATGGATATAGGCGGAACCTCGTAGATCGGAAATCAACAGCCCGGAAACGGCATTCAAACCGTGACATCCCATACAGACGCGTTGGTATAGAGCATGGCCCTCGGAAATCGCTTCCGGGGTCGCCGTCTGCTTCGGCGGATTGAAGACCACGGTCGGGCGCCAATCCGGCTCGGGAAGCTGCTTGCTCGCGCCCAACTTGAAGGTCAAGACACGACTCACATTCGGCATGCTCTCGGCCTGAATGTATTCGCCGAAGACGAGAGCAAATGCGCCGCCCCAACCAACGCTGACGGTCACGAATTGCTCACCATCTATTTCAAAAGTCATTGCAGGAGCGACGACACCCGTCTGAGTCGGGAACTCCCAGAGGCTCTCACCTTTATCCGCGGTATAAGCAACGAACTTGGCGTCTGCGGTCCCTTGGAAAACCAGGTTCCCGGCCGTCGACAGCGTGCCTCCGTTCCACGAGCCCGAATGTTGAACACGCCATGCCTCCGTTTGGGTCTTTGGATCCCAGGCAACCAGACGACCGGCAATCAAGGGCCTCAGCGCATCGCGCTCTGCCTGAGTATCAGGAAGGCCAGCCACGATTCCATCGATGCCAAGGTTCGTTGAGTCAGGGTGGTACTCGAATCCCTCGTCCTGCGCGTATTTCGCGGGAATGTCGAGAACCGGAATATAGACGAGACCGGTCTGCGGATTGTAGGACATCGGATGCCAGTTATGTCCACCGAGATAGGACGGGAAAAGCAGGAAATTCGCGTCCTGGTAGCGAGCGCCCTCGGCCTCGACCGGCCGACCCGTTTCCATGTCGACGTGCGTCGCCCATGTTATGTCGATGTAGTTCTCGGCGGAAAGCAATGTTCCATCGGTCCGGTCGATGACATAAAAGAAGCCATTCTTGGGAGCCTGCATCAGAACCTTGCGCGACTGCCCATCGATTTCCATGTCGGCCAGGATGATGTGCTGGGTCGCCGTATAGTCCCAGGACTCGCCGGGGGTCGTCTGGTAGTGCCAGACGTATTCGCCCGTGTCCGGGCGCAGCGCAACGATCGAAGAAAGAAAGAGATTGTCGCCCCCGCCCGGTGACCGGATCTCTTGATTCCAGGGCGTCCCGTTCCCGACACCGATATACAGGAGGTCGAGTTCCGGGTCGTACGCCATGGCATCCCAGACTGTTCCGCCACCGCCCCCCAGCTTCCACCATTCTCCGTTCCACGTCTCGGCCGCCATTTCCATCGCATCGTCTTCGAATCCAAGTGCCGGATTTCCAGGGACCGTATAGAAGCGCCATACCCGCTCACCGCTGTCGACATCGTACGCAGCGATGAACCCGCGAACCCCGAACTCGGCACCACCGTTCCCGATCAACACCATCCCCTTGATGACACGCGGGGCGCCCGTAATGGTGTAGGGGCGTTTCGGATCGACCGTGGCCACTTCCCAGTTGACCTTGCCGGTGACGGCATCGAGAGCAATCAGCCGACCATCGAGAGCGCCGACAAAGACCTGCCCCTTCCAGACCGCGACGCCGCGGTTCACGACGTCGCAGCAAGCATGCTTCGACTTCTCCTTTGCGACTTCCGGATCGAATGTCCAAAGATGAGCGCCGGTTCGTGCATCGAGTGCGACCACGATGCTCCAGGACGAAGTCGTGTACATGACGCCATCGACAACGATGGCCGTCGCCTCCACGCCACGCTCGGTATTCAGATCGTAGGACCAGGCGAGCCCGAGATCCTTTACATTTTCCGCATTGATCTTCTCAAGGGGGCTGAAGCGCTGCTCGCTATACGTGCGGCCATAGGACATCCAACTTTCCGGCTCCGCATCCGCGTTCATCAACCGCTTGGCATCGACGGCTGCCGTCGGGCTCATCGCTACGGAATCGTGTCCGCTCTCATGGCCGACAGCACAGCTGACTAACGTGACAAGAGTCAGGAATGCTGCCGCGGTCAGCGCTACTCTAAATTCGCTTCGATTCATGTTGCCCTCTTGGAAGAATCAGATGATGAAGTTTCACCGACGGGTATTCTAGATCGCACAGGTCCACGATCCCAGCCTCGATTGAAGCCATGACGGCGAGAACGCGACTAGAACCCCAGATCGACCGGCGTCGTCAAGATTTTTCGACAAATCTCCAGGTTTGCAGCGACGCTCGGTCGCTGCTTGACCCGATCCATCAGAGCCGTCAGCCCGGGATAGTTCTCTGCTTTGGGCAAACCGACAGCAATCTCCAGGTTAATCAGCTGAGTCGCCACCGACAGGTCAGCAATTGAAAATGCATCGCCCACCAGATATTCACGACCGGAGATTTCACCTTCCAGATAGTCGAGAAAGCGCGGAAGTCGCTCGGTCACCGTCTTGCGAGCCGTTTCGATGTCGGGATCTTTTTTCGCGAAGATCGGAAAAACGATCGGCCTGAAAATGCCCATCCCGATACAGCCGGCGAGTTCGGAGTCGGCGTATTCTTCGTACCAGACGGCTCGCCCGTACCCGAATGCATCGCTCGGATAGAGCGCAGGCTCGGGCTGCAGCCGTTCTAGATAGGCACAGATCGCGGATGAGTCCGGGATCACACCTTCGGAGCCTTCCGCAGAGACATCACGATCACGAAGCGCCGGCATGCGCCGTGCTGGACTGATCTCCTTGAACCAGTCGGGAAACGGCATACTGACCATCTCCATTTCGAAGTCGAGCCCCTTCTCCCGAAGAACGACTTCGACTTTGCGAACAAATGGCGAGAGCGGTGCGCCGTAAAGAACCAGGTCCATCATATTCTCCTAAGTCCGGAGTAGTCCGGGAGAGTCCAAAAAGGGAATCACGAATGCCAATTATTTCGTGGTCTGCCAGTCGGGTCATTGTGTTTTAGCATCTCCTCCCAACACCCACTCGCGGAGAAATTAACTTGCCAGTGTCCGACCGACTTCTTCCAATCCCGACGCCCGAGACCCAACACTTCTGGGACGGGGCGCGAGAGGGCGAATTGCGCCTCCAGCGATGTTGTGATTGCGCGCATGTGTATTTTCCTCCGCGTCCGTTCTGCCCGAAATGCGCCCATCGCGAGGTCGAGGTCTTTCGCGCGAGTGGGCGCGCCGCCCTCTACAGCTACGTGATCAACCATCGTCCGGCACCCGGCCTCAAGCCGCCCTTCGCGATTGCCGTCGTCCAACTCGAAGAGGGCCCGCGGATGATGACCAATATTGTCGACTGTGAGCAGACGCCCGAAGCCCTCATTCTGGACATGCCTTTACAGGTTCGCTTTGCGGACCAGAGCGAAGAGATCAGGCTCCCGGTATTCGGCCCCTGCAACACCAAGGAAAAGGAATAAAGTGATGCGCTGCGCAGTTGCAATCGTGGGAGCTGCCGAAACCACCGAACTCGGCAAACTCCCGGGAATCAGCCAGATCCAGCTGCATGCCGATGCCGCACTCAATGCGATGAAGGATTGTGGCCTAACACTTTCCGACATCGACGGCATCGCGACCGCAGGTGAGTCTCCGACCAACCTGGCCCACTACCTCGGCATCGTCCCGACCTGGGCCGACGGAACATCGGTGGGCGGATGTTCATTCATGCTCCACGTGCGCCATGCCACCGCGGCGATCGAGGCCGGTCTATGCGAGACCGTCTTGATCACACATGGGGAGAGTGGCCGGTCTCGTGTCGGACGCGGCGAATTCGCCGGCAATCGAGCCAGCCTTCAGGGGCAGTTCGAACTGCCCTTTGGTCCAATCGGCCCGCCCACCCTCTTCACCATGCCCGTACTGCGCTTCATGAAGGAATACGACATTCGCATTGAAGAAGTGGCAATGGTCGCCGTCGTCCAACGGGAATGGGCGGCCATGAACCCCCGCGCATCCTTTCGAGATCCCATCGACGTTGACGCCGTCCTGAATTCCAAGATGATCGCCTACCCCTTTCGCAAGCTGATGTGCTGCCTCGTGACCGACGGCGGTGGCGCCCTGATTCTAACCAGCGCAGAACGCGCGAAGGATTTCCCGACACGACCCGTCTACGTGGCAGGATCCGGCGAGAGCATCGAGACGCCAATGGTCTCACAAATGGAGGACTTCACGTCCTCGCGCGCCTTCAGGGTGGCGGGCGAGCGAGCCTTCGCATCGGCGGGAATCAGTCACGCCGATGTCGACCACCTGATGATCTACGACGCCTTCGCCCATCTCCCTCTCTTCGGTCTCGAAGACCTCGGATTCGTGGGACGGGGCGAGTCGGCGAAGTTCATTGGGGAACGCAACACTGCACCGGGCGGAAAGCTTCCCCTCAACACCAATGGTGGCGGTCTCTCCTATATGCATTCGGGCATGTACGGAATGTACGCGCTGCAGGAGAGCGTTCGTCAGTTGCGCGGCACTGCACCCGCCCAGGTCGAAGGCGCCAAGATTTCCTTCTGTCTCGGCGTGGGCGGGATGTTCGGCGCGAGTGGCGCAGTTGTGCTTTCGAACGAGGTCCTCTGACAAGACGTCGTCGAGACATCCAGAATCGATTCGTTCGCGCATGCATGACCGCCGCCCAATTGCGGCGCCGCCAATCACCGTGTTAGTCCTTCGACTCTTCGGGAAGACCGGGAATCTGCAGGCCCGGAGGAGATGTCCCAATCGGATCGCGCTTCTCGATGATGTTTTTCATCCGATGTTCGATCATATTCTCCCAGGGATGGGTGAGGAGATAGAATTGTCGCGCCTTGATTCCGTCCACCACGATATCCCCCACGGCCCGCGGTTCGAGGCCGTTCGCGATCGCATCCTCGACGGCCTTTCGCATCAAAGCACCGAACGGCGCTTCCTCGCGCTGCGTTTGACGAGGCGCTTCCGGGCGATTGCGTTCCGATTCAATGATGCGTGTCTTGACCCAGCCCGGACATAGAACCGAGACGCCCAGTTTTGGAGCGTGTTGCGCGAAGTCGCTGAAGAGTCCTTCGCTGAGAGCGACGCAGGCCTGTTTGCTGACACCGTAGGTTCCGCTGCCCGCGAGCAGACCGGCGATCGAAGCCGTGTTGACGACATGTCCTTCGTCACCCTGCTCGATCATGATCGGAACGAAACTACGAATCCCATGGAGGACACCCGTCAGGTTGACGCCCATCACCCAGTTCCAGTCTTCGATCGAGCGCTTCCAGGTCGGCCCCCCCTCACCCGCCACGCCCGCGTTATTGCACAGCACATGGACAGCGCCGTAAGCCTCGAGGGAGGATTTGGCCATCGCATCAACCGAGTCCTGATTCGAAACATCACAGACCGCGCCGACGATGTCGCCGCCCGCAGCCTTGAGTTCCGTGACGGTCTTTTCGAGAGCGGCCGGCTCGACGTCGCCTATCACGACCTTCATCCCTTGTTCGAGAAAGGCCTCCGCCATTCCGCGCCCAATTCCGCTCGCGCCCCCGGTTACAACCGCAACTCGTCCCACTAGCTCCACGATTTCGCTCTCCTTAAGATTGGGCGCTGCGATGTCTAGCGCAATTCCCTGGTTCGCTGATTGCCCGGTTTCATGATTCACGAAATGATCGGGGTCGAATCCTTTCATGTCGAGGAATAGACGCGTTCTCCATGGACCCAGGTCTCTCGGACCACAATCTTGCTGAGCTCACTCGTTTCGACTTCGCGCGGATCCTCTTCGAGAATGACGAAATCTGCGTATTTTCCCACTTCCAGACTGCCCACTTCATGATCGGAATGACATTGCCAAGCCGCATCGATTGTCATCGCGCGAAGCGCCGCCTCGACCGGCACCCGCTCTTGCGACGCGAGCAGCTCATCTGATTTCCACATCGACCGAGTCACCGCGTTCTCTATACATCGAAGCGGGTTCATCTCCGTCACGGGATCATCGGAATGAATCGTCCAGCGGATGCCCTTCGCCTCGCAGGAGGCCGTTCGATCGAGTTTTGAAGCCTTTTCGAGACCGAAGACATCATCGATGAAGGCCTTTCCCCAATAATAGACATGCCCAATGAGGAAGCTCGGCGAAAGCCCCAACTCCGATATGCGTTCGATCTGTTCATCGTGGAGAATGCTGCAATGTTCGATTCGACAGCGCCGCGCCCTGGGATCGAGACCGAGATCTCGCGCTCGCGCAAAGGCATCGAGGGTCCGATCGATGGCCGCATCCCCATTGGCGTGAACACAGATCGCCCAGCCCTGCCGCAACCTTTTTTCGATGGCCTCTTCGAGCGCCTGTATTTCGATGTAGGCGATCCCCTTGTCATCGGAGCCGAGGAAGGCATCACGCTGCAATCCCGTGCGGCCTTGATTCGAGCCATCGCTCACCACTTTCCAACCAGTCACGCGCAGCCATTCATCGCCGTCTCCCCACGCGATATCGGTTTGATCCCATCGATCCGCCAGGGTCTCCGCGAGGCAAAAACGAAAGCGAGCGGTCATGCGATTGCTATCCCGAAGCCGCGCATACAGTTCCAACTCCTTCACACCTTGAAACAAGCCCGTGCCCTGGTCGCATAACGTCGTGATTCCAACCGCATTCGCGGACGCAAGAACCTCCAGGAAGGCCTCCGCGAGATTCTGACTTCGAAGAATGGGGTTGTGTCGAGCGACCATTGCCATCGCCGCACCGCCCTTGAGAACTCCATTCGGCGAACCCGCCTCATCGCGACCCAACTCCGAACCCGCCGGGACAACGCTTTCCGCGTCGATGCCCGCTACCTCCAGCGCAAGTGAGTTGCAGTAGGCGATATGCAGGGATGCGTTATAGACGAATATCGGATGCGTCGTGGAGGCCCGGTTAAGCATGTCGCAGGTCAGCACATCGGGGCCGACTTGTAGAGAAGGATCGAATTGGCGACCCACGATCCAATCGCCTGGATCCGTCATCTCGGCGAGCTCTCTTAGGCGTTCGATCGCGCCGTCGATTGTCGGGAATCGAAAGGGGCCGATGTTCTCGAAGGCGTTCAACATGGCCAGTGGTGCGAGATGCATATGCGGCTCGACGAAGCCGGGCAAGACGACCTTTCCCTTCATGTCGAATCGAGTCACGCCGCGGATAGCGTCGTCCGGAAGATCTTCCTGCTCCCCGATCCAGATGATCTTCCCGTCTTTTGCGAGTAGGCAACTCGCATTCGGAAGGTCGGGATGCATCGTGATGATCCGGGCATGCGTCAGCAGCACGGGCTTCACATCGACTCGCCGCGGAGAACCCCGCAGGTTCTGGGCGTGCCGAACCAGATCGACTTCAGCGAGTCTCAACGTTTCGGCGAAGACGTTGGTGCAACATGGACAGGCGAAACGATCGGCGCTGGGCCGCCCAGGCGCGAGCGAAACGTACGATCCGTCCGCCCCCTCAGAACCGAAATCCTCAAGACCGTTAGTCCGCAGGTCTCCCGAACGATCATCTTCAAACACAGCGTGCTCCCTTGTCGTGGCTCTTGTCGTGGCCGCAAGGATACCCAGCCCCAATCCCATTCGGCCCCAATCGGAGGGCAAAGCGGAACCCGGCCGATAGCCGACTCTCCTCATCTTGACGTAAAAACTAGAACAGTGTACTAATTTCCCCAATGCCTCGATCCTCTCCGAAACAAACGCAACCAATCGGACTGCGGGAAACCAATGTCGAAGCGCGACGACAGCGGATTCTCGACGCCGCGCGGCGCTTGATCACGCGAGGCGGAATGAATTCGCTCTCGATGCGGAAGCTTGCGAAGGAGGCGGGGCTCGCGGTCGCCACTCTCTACAACCTCTTTGGTGTCCGCGAAGAGATCCTTGATGCCCTCGTCATCGATGCCATCGATCAGATGAATCTGGAGCTGAACCGCGACGCACCGCTCGATGATCCAATCGAGCGGTGCCGCGCAATTATCACAGTCAGCGTTCGTCACATGGTGGATCGGGAAGCGGTCTTTCGCCCGATGGTCATCGCCGCGCATCAGACTGCGCTGGGAACGGGTCAAGTCAGACGTGAGATCACTTTGCGCGCATCCGGAATGCAGTCTCTCGCCATCGCCGCAGCGATCGAGCAGGGACTCCTGAAAGACCTTCTCGACCCGACGCAGCTCGGCCGACAAATTTATCACGGCTACGAACTCGCGAGCCTCCAATGGGGTTTTGGTGAACTCGATGCCCGCGGCTTCGAGGCCCGCGCACTCTATGGACTCAACCTCGCTCTATTGGCGGTCGCCGGCGATGCTATTCGAGCCCAGCTGGAAGCAGACCTTCGTGAATTGGACGATGAGATGAATCTCCTGAAAGGAGCGGCACCCCATGGAACGAACAGAACAACTTCGAGTACTCAAACAGGTCATTAGTCATCTCGACGAAGGGACGACGGTCGATGCTGGCGGGATCCGACACAATCCGACCTGGGTCTATACCTGTCCGGAACTCGCCGAGAAGGAATGGCAGACTTTCTACCGCGATACGCCGCAAATCATTGGCGCAACCTCCGACCTGCCCGAGCCCGATAGCTTTCTGACGACCAACGACTTTGGAACACCGGTTCTTGCAACGCGGGACGCCAAGGGAAACTTCCGCGCCTTCGTCAACGTCTGTCGACATCGTGGCGTCCTGCTCGAAGAAGAGACCCAGGGAAAACGCTCAAAGTTCGCCTGCCCCTTTCATGCCTGGACCTACACTAACGAGGGAAAGCTCGCCGGAATTCCCAAGCCAGACCATTTTGGAAAGATCGACTTCGATTCTCATGGGTTGGTCCCTCTGCCCGCGGTCGAACGCTTTGGGCTCCTCTGGGTCCATCCAAAACCAGAAGGAACGATCAATCTCGATGCTCTACTCGGGGGATTGGTGCCGGAATTCGAGGCCTGGCATTGGGAAGGTCTCGTCAACTTTGGACATGATTTCTATGACATGCGGATGAACTGGAAGCTGGCCAACGACACCTTCGGCGAGACCTACCATTTCAATGCGCTGCATCGAAACACGCTGGCTCAGAATTTCCATGGCCATGTCCAGGCCTACGATACCTACGGCCGAAATCATCGCATGACGCTGGTTCGCCGCGAGATCGACGAGATGCGCAAGCAGCCGGAGGAGACCTGGGAAATCACCCAGGGAACATCACCCAACTATTTCCTCTTTCCTAATATTCAGATCAATGTCACGCCCTTCGGACTTCTTCTCTTCCGGACATATCCGAGGCCCGGGGACCCGGCGCGCTCGTTCTCGCGGGTTGGCTTCTACGCGCGCCCCGAACTGCTCAAGGAGTTTGGTGAAATGATTGCGAACATCACCCAGGTCCTAGCCGATGTCATTCGCGATGAAGATTACGCCGTCGCGGCCCGAAGCCAGATTGGCGCCGACGCCGGCGTACCGGACCACAACGTCTTTGGTCGAAACGAGCCTGCCCTGCACCACTACCACAACACCTATCGCCGGGTGCTCGGGATGGAGCCACTCGAACTACTGCCGGGCTGAACGAACCTGTGGATCAAGGCTGCAAACGTGTGGGAACCCAAGTGTCCTCGCTCCGCTGCCAGACAGCGCGGTCGTGTATTCGACCTTCGCGACTCACCCAAAGTTCGATCGAATTGGCCACTAAGGTAAAGCCGCCCCAATGAGGTGGACGGGGGACCGGGTCTTCTTCCTTCGTTGCTCCGAACCTCTCGGATACGTCCGCCAGCTTTGCAAGCATCTCGGTACGCGAACCAATGGGTTCGCTCTGCGCACTCGCCCAGGCCCCCAGCCTGGCTTCGAGCGGACGCGTGGCAAAGTAGGCGTCACACTTTTCGTCGGGCGTCAGACTCGCACGGCCTTCGATCCTTGCCTGCCGCGACGGCCAATGAAAGACGATCGCGCATCGCGGCTCCGCTCGAATCGCGCGGCCCTTTCTGCTTTGGGTGTTTGTGTACATCGTGAATTCCGCTGCCTCGGGTTCGATTTCGTTGCAGAGCACCATCCGCACAGACGGTCGCCCATCGGCGTCGACCGTTGCGAGGGCAACCGCATGGGGGTTGGCTTGAATTCCACCTGCGAACGCCTCGCCGAGCCACTGCTTCACGAATTGTGCGGGGTTCGACGGCAGAGGGTCGACTGCCAGCCAAAGGTCGGGCCGTTCTTCTTCCATGAAGACAGGTTCGCGCCATTGGCTCGCCGCAGCAAGCGGCGATTGACCGAGTACGCTTCACTCCATCATCAAGACACAGAGAGGTCATCGAATCTTGAGCAAGCGAGTGGCATCCGCCATCCTTTTCTTCAGTCTTGGCTGCCTCATTGGGTCATCGACCGTCGTGTTGGCCGATCAAGAAAAGGTAAGCGAAGCACCAGACATCACACCGCTTGAACTTGCAGCGCTCCGCGAATCGGGATGCGCGCGCATCTCGGAAGTCGAAGCACCTAACGGCGTCGCCCTCTATTGCATGATGGGTCCGCGCGCGCGCAAGGGCGAAGCCGCTCTGCTCGAGGCGGGATATGCCTCGATTCATCATCTCGACGGCGGCCTGGCCGCATGGAAGGCGGCGGACCTTCCTGTGAAATCGGAATCGGAATCGGAATCGGGACAATGGCCGAAACATCAGTCACGAAGCAAAGCGCCCCAACCGATCGACCCACCCTAACGAGAGAAATGAAATGACAACCGCACTCATCTGTATCGCACTGCTCGGGCTCCTTGTATTCGGCCTCGGCTTCGCCACCTCTAGCAAAAGACGGAAGACTGAAACCCTCACAGGATCTTCGGACGACCCAACGGATGCTCTTCACAAGCTGGTTCGCGCTCACGGCAACACGACGGAATACGCTCCGATGATGGCGATTCTCATTCTCGCGCTCGGATCCATGTCGCCAGATTTCTGGATGCTCTGCTGCATGGGCGTGGCCACGGCCAGTCGATACGCGGTCGCAGCAGGACTGATTCTTTCAAGCTCCATGAACGAAGCGCATCCACTCCGATTCATTGGTGCACTCGGGACCTACCTCTCTGGCTTCGGGCTGGTGACCGCGGTGCTCCTCAGCATTTGAACGCCGAGGACAAGAGTCTTGCAGGAACGTGCGTAGTCTTCGGCCATTTGGCACCAGCTCCCTAGGGCCGGCGGGTAGGGCGCATCCAGGACAGAGGTCCTGATCGGATACTCGCGCCGCTCAGGCATTGGCCCTGGGCACTCTTCGACTCAGTTGATGTGTCGCCTCTGGCGTGTGTGCGGGGTCTATGAGCCAGAGCTGGGCGACTACTGTGACCCCGAAGACGGCCCCTTCGCAGAGGGTCAGATCCTCGGGATTCGAATGTGAGTCGAAGGTCGCTGCTTTCGATCTCATCTACACGGGCCCCGTCTGCGGAGTCCGGCGAATCGGTCGAGTCGGTCCTTACGATCCTGTACGGATCGTGGGCCGGATGGGGATTGTTCGTTAAGGTGGGTGCTGGGAAGGGCGTTAAGCCAGACAATGACCTCAGCGACGTCCACTGCAACTGCGCCAGGCGCCGCACCGCTCGAGCGCACCGATTCTCAATCCGGCTATATCGTCGGACCGCTCTACGACTGGCTGCTCTTCCTCGGAACGCCGATCGCCGCCCTCGCAGTCGGATTTTTGATCTCGGGAACCCGTTTCGCCGACGATTTCTTCGAGTTTCACGGATGGGATGTCACTGGCTCGACGCTGATGCTGGGGATTATCATCCACGCTCATCTCGTCGCTGTGTTCTTTCGAAGCCATGGCAACCCCAAGATCTTCGAAGCCCATCCCGGCCGCTTCATCCTGGTTCCGATCGTCTTGTATGCGGGGATGCTGTTCTCACCCTGGATCTTCGTCATCGTTTCCGTGACGGCAACCTTCTGGGACGTCTACCACTCGGGCATGCAGACCTTCGGGTTCGGTCGCATCTATGATCGAAAGCGCGGCAACGATCCGATGTTGGGCCGGAAACTCGACTGGGCTTTGAATGTCCTGCTCTATGCAGGCCCGATCATCGGCGGTGCGGCGATGATCGATCACTTCGAAGACTTTGAGGAGTTCGCAGACGTAGGTGACCTCTTCTTTACTCAGATACCCGCCTACATGGAAGGTATTCATGGAACGCTCTTCTGGATCGCGCTGACGGTTGGGTCAGTGTTCATCGTCTTCTACCTCGTCGCGTATTGGCGCTTGTCGCGTCGAGGCTATCTCGTCTCATGGCTGAAGGTCTGGCTCTACGCGTCCACAGGCTTCACATCGATCTTCGCCTGGGGCTTCAACGCATTTGGCGAGGCTTTCTTCATCATGAATCTCTTTCATGCGATCCAATATTTCGGAATCGTCTGGGCGCGAGAAAAGAACCAGATGGCCTCGAACTTCGGCCTGCGAAACGTCGCCGGAGGGTTGGGCATCACGCTCCTGTTGTTCCTGGGTTTGACCGGAAGCTATGGCTATTGGGTCGAGCAATTGGCCACCGATGTGCGGCCACTCTGGGCGATCACGCTCGTCGTTTCGATCATGCATTTCTGGTATGACGGTTTCATCTGGTCCGTTCGGCGCCGCGAGGTATAACGAACGCACGGCCCTCGCCTGCCCCGGTCCATTCGTTGGCGCATGCTGATGCCTGCGGCTCTTGATGATTCTTCGGCGGCCAATAGGGCGCCGTGCGGATCAAAAAGATGGACAAATAGAAAGAAGGGCTCCTTGGTCAGCGACTACCACTGAGCGGTCGCCCGAGCCGTCAAAGGATTCCTTTAGAGTGATCAACCGACCATTTCCCGTGGCGAAATCACGAATCCTGAGCTTGGAACTGAAGCACGCCATCTTCGATGGGTGCCCTTCTGATCATCTTTTTGTCGAGCAGATAGTTCTGCGTGTTGCGCCACGGCGCCCGATCGCTCTGTTTAGGAAAGAGATGCATCTGGCGCTGCATGTAGCCGGGCGTGAAGTCATCAATCCATGGCAGCTCGGGCATCGATTTGTCTTCTTCTCGAAGTTGCGGAACGCAGATCAGCGTCCCCAATTCGTCCATTCGATTGAGTACCCGGCAAACGAATTCCGAAGTGATATCCGCGCGAAGCGTCCAAGACGCATTGATGTAGCCGAATGTTTGCACGAGGTTCGGAACGCCCGAGAACATCAAACCCTTATAGGTATAGGTCTCAGGGAAGTTCACCTTGTTGCCGTCGACTAGGAACTCGACATCCGAAAGCAGTTGAAGCTTGAGGCCAGTGGCGGTAACGATGATGTCTGCCTCGACCTCCTCACCGCCCTTGAGGGAGATTCCGGATTCGGTCAAGGAATCAATCTCGTCGGTGACGACTGACGCGCGACCACTTCGAATCGCCTCGAAGAGATCGCCATCCGGAACCAGGCAAAGGCGCTGATCCCAAGGATTGTATCGAGGCGTAAAATGCTTATCGACATCAAAATCCGGCCCAAGCTCCTCCCGCACCATTCCGAGTAGTCGCTCCTTCACCATTTCCGGTGCGACCCGCGTTCGTCGATACATGAATCGCTGCAGCTGAACATTCTTGAACCGCGTTAGGCGATAGGCCAACTTTTCCGGCAAGAACTTCCGCAGCGTATTCGCAATTCCATCCTCAGCCGGCCGGGAAACCACATACGACGGCGAGCGTTGGAGCATGGTCACATGGGCGGCGTCCTCGGCCATCGCCGGAACCAGAGTCATGGCGGTCGCGCCACTTCCGATCACTACGACTCGGCGCCCCTTGAAGTCGAGATTCTCAGGCCAGAACTGCGGATGAACCACCTCGCCCCGAAATTTCGAAATGCCCTCGAACTGCGGGTCGTGCGGCTCTGCATAATTAAAATAGCCGCTGCACATCGAAAGGAAATTGCAGGTCAGCTGGACACGATCGCTCGTGTCCGTGCGTTCGATCTCGAGGGTCCAGCGCGCCTGCTCGCTCGACCAGGAGGCGGACTTGAGCGCCTGTCGGAATCGGATGTGCCGACGGACGTCATTCTCGCTCGCTGTCTCGTTCATGTAGTCGAGGATGGCGGGCCCGTCGGCGATCGCCTTCTTGGCTCTCCAAGGCTTGAAGCTGTAGCCGAGCGTATGCATATCGCTGTCCGAGCGGATTCCCGGATAGCGGAAGAGATCCCATGTTCCGCCCAGTGTCGGGCGCGCTTCAAGAATTGCATAGCGCTTCGTCGGACATCGCTCGCCAAGATGGACGGCCGCTCCGATACCTGAAAGCCCAGCTCCGACGATCACAACGTCGAGATGCTCCATTATGTTCTCCTGAATTCACGGGTGCGCGACCAAATTCTAACAGGAATGTCGCACGCACTCGCGAGGAAATACTCACACGAGATGGCCTCTCGAACGCGACCGTCGAGAAGTTGGGCCGTCCAAAAGGCCTGGCCCGGTCCTAGTTGTCATTTACACATTGACTGCCCACACGAGTCTGCGCCGGCGATTCGCGGATGGGGAAATAGACGTCTTCCTGTATTTCGCTGGAACCGGCGGCCCATTTATAGGTGTCAGGCGCCACCTCCGGAAGATGAAGCCCGACATTCGTGGCGACCTGGTAGAACCGAGTAGCCAGCGGTTTTGGCGGAATCCCAGGTTACGAACTCCAGCCACAAGATCCAATGTGGCGATTACAGCAAAACCGAACTTCCCCTACTCGACCCGAGCCTCGTCGAAGGGTCTCTGCGGGTCACGGATCAAGAAGCGACGAACGGCGCACGCGCGCTGCGCTGTTCGTGGGCGCGCTGTAGTGTCAATTTATTCTGGTACCGGGATTGAATGACATCAACAAGGACGAGAACGGCGATCGCAAAATAAAAGGTCGATTTTGCCATCGGCTCGACGCCATGACCGAAGAAGGCGAGATGTGCTTCGTGCCCGCCCTCGCCTAGCAGAACAATGCCGACGATCAGAAGGATGAAGAGGCCCAGCACTTCGTATTTCCGATTGCGCTCGATGAACGCGGAGACGGTATCCGCGAGGACCAGCATCATCACACCGGAAACGATAATGGCGACGGCGAGGACAGCGAAGACCTTTGTGATCGCAAGCGCCGACAAAATCGAATCGAAGGAAAATATCAGATTCATCAGGACGATCATTCCAATGACCGCAGATGTCGACTTGGCGGGGCGGGCGCTTTGTTCTTCCTGAAGGTGCTCGATTGCAAGCAGATGCGAGATCTCCCTGACCGCCGTGTACATGAGGAAGCCACCGCCAAGAAGAAAGACAATTGTCGAGAACGTGAACTCACCCTCGATCACTCCGGTCCAATCGAGCGAGAAGAACGGCTTCTCGAAAATGTCCAACAGCGACATGATGAGAAAGAGGAGAACGATCCGAAGGCCGATGGCAATGAGGATTCCCCATCGTCGAACCTTGGCCTGAGACTCTGCGGGCGCGCGCTGCGATTCGATCGAGACATAGAGAAGATTGTCGAAACCCAGGACCGCCTGGAGAAAGATCAACACACCCAGGCTCGTGAAATTTTCGAATGTAAGAAGATCCATCATTTCCCCCTCGCGTATGGCGCTCTATCGGATGTCATCATTCGCTCTCAGAAGTGCCAGAGCCCAGCCGCGCATGCACCTCGTCTAATACTCGTTTCACCCTGTCCTCATCCGGACGCATCCCAATAGCACGTTCGAGATAGGGGAGTGCCTTTCTCGGTCGATTGATCCGCAACAATCCCTCGCCCAGATGTCGAAGGAGTCCAAAATCGTCTGGGAATTCTTCAACACCGCGTTCCCAAGCGTCAATACCCTATTCGATATCAACGAATCTGGCCGTCAATACCCCGTAATGGCCATAACCCGCGGCATGAGGATGCAGTTCGAGGCTTCGCCGATAATGACGCAGCGACCTGCCAGCGTCTCCGATTTGACGAGTTGGTTCGCCAGTCGAAGTCGCAGGATGGTCTAATCGCGACCATAGAGATAAGCGCGATCGAGAATCGACTCCGCCGTCGAGTAGTCGTTCTTTATCAGGGCAGCCGGAAATCGCTGATCGATCTCGGCATAGGGAACCAGTCTCGCAAGACAGAATAAACCAGCCAATGCCCAGCCCAGCCTGCGCCCCCAGGCCAGAGCGGTTGCCCCAGACATTTTGCCGGGCGCATTAGACTCACCTCCCAGGAGTATGGCCAATGAATATGAAACGGAACGTGTCGAGATCGAGTGAAGAGGATCCCAGCGGCGAGATCTAGACGCCCTGACGCCGCAGAAACATCACCGCGGGCACCTCGTCGCCGGGTTCCATATTCTCGAACAACACGCCGTCGTGCACGATCACAGGAGTGGGCGTCAGCGTACGATTTCCATCGACGCAACGGCTGGCCGACACGGAGGCCCGGACCCCGCCCTTTTCCGAAAATTCCTCTCCGCGGTGCGTGGCGAGCGATCGCCTGAAACAACCGCTCTGGAATCGATCTGGAGTCATCGAATGGCATTCGCTGCCCACCGATCAGCCAGAGACGACCGAGCGGATCGCTGGGATCCATGAGGAGGTACGCCAACACAAGCACGCTGCACGGATTCCCCTTTGGTTCTAGGATTAGGCCATGAAGAAATCGCTTCTCGCCGTCCTGCTCATTCTCGTCGTCGTGCTCTTCCTCGTGCTCGTCCGAACTGCACGACACACACCGCACCAAGTCGCAAGCATCTCGCGAATCGAGATCGCCCTCGATGAAGGACTCATCGCGACGCATCTCGCCGAAGCCGTTCAAATTCCGACCGTCTCCTATGGGAATCCTGACCAGATCGAGCCTGAAGCCTTCGAAGAGTTCATTGCATGGGTCGCCACGACCTATCCGGAAGTCAGTCGATCGATGACAGGGACTCGACACGGCGGCTACACAATGCTCTATCGATGGGCGGGTCAGAATGAGGCGCTCGCGCCCATCTTGCTGACGGGTCACTACGATGTCGTTCCCGTTATTCCCGGTACCGAGCGGCTCTGGAACCACCCGCCCTTTGCCGGTCAGATCGTCGATCGCGTCATCTGGGGTCGCGGAGCCCTGGACGACAAGAGCGCAGTCATCGCCCAACTCGAGGCCGCGACCGGACTCCTCAAGGCTGGCTATCAGCCCGATCGCACCGTCTATTTCAGCTTCGGCCACGACGAAGAGCTCGGCGGGTTCAAAGGCGCTGCATCCGTCGCCGCGTACCTCCGGTCCGAAGGCGTTCAACTCGCCTGGTCGTTGGACGAGGGCTCCTTCCTCCTGGATGGAATGCTTCCCGGCGTGGAACCCTTACTGGCCAGCATCAACGTCGCCGAAAAAGGCAGCCTGTCCCTGGAAATCGTGGCGACTTCCCCAGGCGGCCACTCCTCGATGCCACCGCGCCAAACGGCCGTCGGACACCTGGCCGAAGCCATCAACAAGTTGGACGCCCATCCGATTCCAGGAGGACTCACAGGACTAAGCCTGGAGATGTTCGACGTGGTCAGTCGTCATATGCCGTTTGGGTCGCGCATCTTCTTCGCGAACCAATGGCTCTTTGGCGACCTCGTCGAAGACCAGCTCTCGGCGACGACGTTTGGCAATGCAATGCTTCGAACCACAACCGCAGCGACCATGCTCTCGGCCAGTATCAAGGTCAACGTTCTGCCCATCGAAGCCATCGCAACTGTCAATTTCAGACTCCATCCACGAGACACCGTCGAAGGAGTCGTCGAGTTCGTGAAGTCCATCGTGGAAAACGAACGAATTGAAGTCAGACAGGCTTCCAGCTTTAGCCGACCCGCGTCCAATGTGTCGAACTCTGATTCGGCGGGATACAAGGCCATCGAACGCGCGGTTCGAGAAATCTACGGGGAGGTCATTGTGGCGCCCGGACTGATGGTGGCCGGATCGGATTCACGCCACTACGGAAAAGTGGCCGACAATTCATTCCGCTTCAATCCGATGATTGTCGGCCCGGACGATCTCACCGGATTTCACGGCACAAATGAGAAAATATCGGTGCACGATCTAGCCGAAGCGACTCGGACCTACACCCAGATCATCCGCCACGGAACGTCAGACACATCGCAATAAACGATTATCCAACCAACCCGCTCAAAGGAGACGAGTATCTATGTCCAATCATCTCATCAATGGAATCAAGATCGAAGTAGAGAGCCGAGGCCCAGCCGACGCGCCCTCCTTCCTCTTAATTCGCGGACTATCCACTCAGCTCATCCAGTGGCCCGAATGTTTTATCGACGCATTTATTGACGCGGGTTTTCGCGTCATCCTTTTCGACAACCGCGATTGCGGGTTGTCTCATAAATTCAATGATGCCGGAACACCGACTCTTCCGGACCTCCTGTCCGGGAAGATCGACCCTCCTTACGCAGTGGCCGACATGGCAAAAGATGCGGTCGGCGTCCTTGATCATCTAGGCGTCAGCTCTGCCCACGTCGCTGGAATCTCACTGGGCGGAATGATCGCTCAACACCTCGCTTTCTCTCATGGCAATCGCTTCCAATCGGTCGCGAGCATCATGTCGACCTCCGGCGCACCGGAGCTTCCACCGGGAACACCCGAAGCCATCGAGTCCCTAACGTCCCAGCCCGAAGATCCAACCGACCGCGAATGCATTCTTAACCACAGCGTGAAAACCCAGCGCGTGATCGCAAGTCCCGAATATCCCCCGAGCGATGAAGAGTTGCGCAGCTATTTCGAACGAAGTTACGATCGCTGTTACTGCCCGGACGGCTCTGCAAGACAGCTCGCAGCAGTCGTATGTGATGGCAGCCGCGTTGAACGCCTCCAGACTATTCATGTGCCTTTCCTGGTGCTTCACGGATCAGCGGACCCACTCATTCCGCTTGCATGCGGGGAAGACACCGCCAAACACGTTCCCGGTGCGAAGCTTGAAGTCGTCGCTGGAATGGGTCATGACATCACGAATGCGAATGCGCCCATTGTCGCGCGACATCTGATCGACCACGCCCGCAGCGTCCTTTCCTAGTGATCTGCCTTACGAAACGGGTCCAATTGAAACGTTTGCTTCTGGCCTGAGTCGGGACTCCGGGGCCCAGTTCCCAGACCCCAAGAACTGCTCGGGAGTCTTTTCCCCGAGCGAACTTTGCGGTCGGAACTCATTGTACTCTTGGCGCCTATCTTCGAGCTTGGCCCGTACATCTTCCACAGGCAAGAACCCGTTCGGGTTCAAGCATTCATCTCGGAAGCTACCGTGAACGACTCGATGCATGCGCTATCTGCCGGATTTCCTGGACGAGGAAACCCAAAGGTCCAACGCCTTTGAGATGAACTCGGGTCCGCTGTCCAGATAGATTCGTTCTGGCTTGCCATGCGTCTGGACAACTTCATCCAAAAACTCAGCCACGTCGGATCCGAAGCTCTTTGGAGCCGGGCGATCGCAAGGCCTTCTCGCCTATCGTTCTCGATCAACGTAAACGCTCTGAACCGACGGCCGACATGACCACCTCCTCAGAAATTGGCTGCGTGTTCTACCAGTTGGCGACGGTCCGTCATCGTCATGTCTGTCGCGCCACAAGCGCCAAGCCAACAAAGAGAAATACACCGCCAATCGGGACGAACACGACACCCAACCCCGGGTCGGGCGGATAGACGAAGAGTCCACCCAGGAAAAATCCACCGGGTAAAAGGACGGCGGCGGCAAACAAACAAAGTGACGCCATTCGGAGTCGAGGTGACGGACGCAACTGTGACCAAGCGGCCCCAAGAGTGATGTGAATGAGCGCAATCAGCGCTCCATGGGCATGAGCGAGCGTCCACATCAGACGCCGAGGCTCGGTCTCCTCGGATAGATAAGACCCAATTCGAAAGCCATGAAAGAACTCGAGCAGGAAGCCCAGAACGATGAAGGTGAGGAGTGCGTAGAATCCGAATCTCAGATGCTGACGTCCTGGATCGCTTGTTTCAGCATCACTCATTACGCCGACTCCATTCCCATTCGTTGCAGACTCCGTTGATCTCGCCGTCATTCGGTGAGTGCGAGCGGTAGCATATTTCGCCCCTTCATCAGCTCTTCCCAAGCGCCGCGATCGAGTTCCGATGCATCCAACTTTAAGGGACCGGGCAAGGACATCCCCTTGTCGGACAATTGGTTTGCCCATTCTGCCTGGACGCGAAGGCGAGACTCTACACCGGCCTCTCCGGCTGAGGCGACATAGTCGAACTCGAGATCGCCGAATCCGGGCAGATTATTCAATGACTCTCCGGCGACCGCACGCACCGCGGAATAGCGATCACCCAGCAACTCCGCGAGATAGGGTGCCATCCAGTCGCTGCCTGCTGCTTTTTGTGCGGGCGCCCAGCCCATATACCAGGCGGCCAATGCCCGAACACCCGCGTCCCCGGTCGCTATCCAGCGCGGTCCGGCCGCCACCAAACGCCGCTCCTTGCCTAACAGAATCGGCTTCATTCCGTAGTCCTTGACCAGATGCGCCTGGGTCCATGCCAATGTCTTGTCGAGATGACAGGCATTGCATGCATTCGGCCGACCGGTTGCGCGTTCGGCGAGGGCATTCGGGCTACTCACCCGATGGCTCCGAATCGCCTTGAGCAGACCGTAGGTCGTATAGGGCATATGGCAGTTTTGACAGCGACTTCCAACAGAATCCACCGCATGATTCGTGTGGGACGAAGCATCACCCTCAAATTTCGGATGACACTGTACGCAGGCTGCGTCGCCATCCATTTGAGGGGCAAGCTGATCTTCTGTGTCCTCATAGCCATGCATTGAATGACAAGAGAGGCATGAAAATTCGCCACCCTGAAAACATGGCGACGCCTTCACGTCATTGAGTTCGCGACCGGCAACTCGAACACCCCCGTCTTTCCAGAATCGATCTCGCAAGAAGCGCGGCCCTTCCGCCTTCACGTGTCCGGCGACAACGCGACGCATACTTGGGTCTCGACTCTCCGGGCGTAAAACAAGTCGACCATCGGATTCAAGTTTGTCGCCTGGTAGAAAATCGTTCCAATGACCATCCCAAGAATCAGTCCCGGCATAAGACAGGATCGAATGACAGCGGCCACAGACATCAACCGATCGATTCGCGGTGAGTCGCGCGGGATTCACAATATTTGGATCAGCCTCGTCACGCTGCAAGCGCCTGCGTAGTGGCGACTGGTTGGCCTCTACATGTGGACCGGCTGGACCATGACAGGCCTCGCAGGCAATCCCAAACTCTGTGACCTTGGTATCACTGGCTTCACCCGCTTCCTGACCAACCCGCGGGCGACCCGCCGTACTGTGACATTCGATACAGACTTCATTCCAATACACGAGTCCGAAGGGATCCTCGGGTGGCGAAAGAAACGAATCCGTGCGAGGGACCCAACGCTGCTGGTCGACGAGGTAGGTAAAGGGAAGATTGACCAACTCCCCCTGGTCCCCATTTTGTATCCAGAGAATCTGATGATTATGCGATCCCGTCGTCATGACGACGCGCGCCTCTCCGCCCGGGGCGCCGGTGACAGGATTCAGCACGGTGACCCAATACTCGTTGTCGCGCTCGCTCAGTCGGTATCGCTCGAGCCGCCGCTCTCCACCCGGCTTTCTCGGGGGAGCCAGCCATGACAACTCCACGTCGTCGAATCCGCCGACCATCGCGCTCGGAGTCGCAAGCTGCGTCATCTTCCGATGATAGGAGTCGTGCCATGCGCGATAGGGCTGGGGATGGCAGCTGCGGCAATCACGAGAGGAAACATAGTCGCCCTCAGACTGTTTCTTCGGTACGGCGTCTTCCAACTCGAGGCGCGACAGATGGCTCTCGTAGGGCCCCTCGTACCAAGCAAGAACCCGCCAAACACTCAGGCCAACTAACACGATGAGCATCGCACCAGCGATTACCCACTCCATTCTACGCAAACCCAAGGCTCCTCTTCTCGGCGTCGTTCATCATACCATTGCGATCCCACAGCCGTGCGATCAACTTCCGTCACGCCGATTCATAGTCAGAGCGCATGAATATGTGGAACACAAAGTCTCCGGGCTGCACGAAAGCCAGACCCCGCGGGACCACAGCGAACGGTCACGGCTCCCTACTCCGAAACCAGTCGCGACCAGGAGCCAGAGGTCAACAGCCAGAGCTGATGAATCGCCCGCGTACCGGCGACATGAAGCATTCGCCGGGACTGATGATCCGTCGGGTAGACTTCGTCTGAGGCATCCGGAATCACGACGTAGTCGAACTCCAACCCCTTCACCTGCGAGACCGACGTGATATCGATCCCGGGCTTGAAACTAAATCGCCCATCCAAAACGAGCCGAACGGCGAGATGCTGATGCAATGCCTCGTAGAGCCTCTTGGCGGTTTCGTGCTCCCTCGCGATGACGGCAACCTGTGCGCCGGATTCACGCGCAAGCAGCTCGGAGAGCGCATCACCTAACACGATCGAGGCATGCATCTCACTCGAAACTTCGGTTCTTGCGACCTCGGCGCCCTCCTTGGCGGCTATCGGAAGTCGTTCCGGCGCGAGCGGCCCAAGCACTCGATGCCCGAATTCGACGATTGGGCGCGTACAGCGATAGCTGGTCTCGAGCGTCACCGGCGCGGCCTGCTCCTGGCCCAGTGCGCTCATCACGGCATCCCAGCCGCCGAAGTCTGCGCCGACTCCGATCTGCTGGCCGGGATCCCCCGCGACGGTGACACAGCCTTCCGCTGAGATGGTCTGGCCTAATACCAGGAGCTCGACATCCGAGAGCTCTTGAGCTTCGTCCAAAACGACATGCGTGTAAGAACTCGCCGACCGCTCTTGCGCTAGAGACAGCCCGCATTTCAGGCGCCGAAGCTCGAGAAGTAGTGCGAAGTCTTCGACATCGATCGACCCCGCATCTTCAGTCGGCGTACCCGCATCCAAGGGTCGCCCATCGACTGCGCGTTTTCGATGCTCGGGAATCTGTGCAAATTCTTCTTCGGCGGTGACCGAGTACTGCAATCGCGTATGGGTGAGTACACGATCGACGGCATGGTCTGGAAGATCCCCGCCCGCTCGCTCCACGACCTGTTCGAGCAGGCTCCGATCGCCTAGGAGTCTTTCCCGATCGTTCTCGGGATCCGAGAACCGAGCGACGGCTTCCTTGAAAACTGTCTCCGCTGCCCGCGACCTTTCATCAACCGCGCCGACGACCCACATTGCATAGGCGTCTGCCAGTCGGCCATGCGGAAATTCCGCGTCGCTCTCCTCGTAGAGCGACGCAAAACGATCTCCCGTCTCGAGCGCTCGGTCGATCTCTTCAGCGCATCGAAGGCCGGCCTCATCGGCCACGCGGCCCAGGATCTGACATAACGCGCGATGCCGTTTCAGTCGGATCACGGCCGCCGGTGTCGTCACGGCAAGCCTCTCAGGAAGATCGGGAAAAACCGCTCTCGCCTGTTCAGCAAACCAGGCGTCGACCGTCGTTACGCGAACCGTCTCCATCGCCAATTCTTCTAGAATCGATCGGGTCAGACGAACGAGCCCCTCTTCAGGCACGATCACGATCATTTTCTTGGGATCGAATCGATCGGGATGGTGGTAGGACAAATACGCCAGCCGGTGGAGTGCAACCGTCGTCTTGCCGCAACCGGCGCCTCCAAGAATGAGCAAAGGACGCGTCGAATCGAGTGTGAGCGCTTCGTATTGTCGTTCATCTAGAAGCGACGAAATCAGCGGCAATTTCTCGCCCGATCTTCCGGTTCCGATCACTCGTTTCGCGAGCGCCCCGCCCTCGCCACCTTCGAATCTTGGGCGCCGTCCTCCATGGTCCTGTATCCAGGTTCGCTCGGCGCTGCGCCGCAAGCTGGCTTCGCGGGTCTGAATCTGAACGAGCTGTCCGCGATCGAATGCGACGATTCGACGCTTTCGCAGAATGCCCTCCACCCAGCGATCCGGGTACTGCTGTTCGTAGTCATCCCCTTCGGCGTAGTGAAAGAAAATCTCCGCCACCGGTGCCGCGCGCCAGTCAACGATCACAACGCCCCGTGCGTTGTCTATGAAGCTGACCTGCCCGAGCAGAACATCCCGGACACCGCGTTCGGTCTCGAGTTGCATGTGGGCGAAATACGGTTGCTCGAGATCAGGAAATTGCTGGAGATTCGACGCGGTCGTTGCGCTGCGAACCCTCTGAACCTCAGCGGCGATCGCTGCCAGTTCGTCCGGCTTGGCCTCGCTCAGATCGACGCCAAGTGTCTCCATCCGCCGTCGCGCCAACTCCGAACGATCGCCTGGTCGACCCCGATCAATTGCGCTCACCACAGCGTCCCGGACCGCCGCAAGCAGCCGCTCCTCGTCCTCGACGATGGTCTGCTCGGCCTCGTTCAAGGCCTCAGCCTTGGATTCAGAATCGTCTGACGCCATGATTTAGCCTCCATCTTCACCTGCGTGCACGACTCGGAAACTGATTTCAACCTCGGCTTCTCAGGCCATTAGATACGACAAATGGCATTTCGAACAAGACTCAAAGTGAAACCGAAAATGTGCGATCATTGTTAGGTCGAATGGAGCGATACCAAGCGCACCGAATGACAGAGTCGCGCCACTTTAGACCTCGTCCGCTTCTCGCGCCGCCCGCACGCTCGCCGCGACCGCTTCGTCATCCAAGACTAGGGAATTAATGTATCCATCCCTCAGCATCTTCTCGGAAACGGACAAGAGGAAATTCTCCTGTTGTCGGGCCCACGGCTCGCAATACTGATGGCTGAACGCCCGTCGCATGCCGTACGAACGATTCACTCCTCCTCGATGTAAGAGCGTTTCCGCAAAGAGCACCAGCGAACCCGCCGGCATTTCGACGGCAACCGACTCGAAATCGACGTCCTTTGCGGCGGGACGACGGGCTCACTATCAGCAAATAGCCGGACTGGAGCAAGCGATCGAGCATCGCTAGAACGACCGGATGCTCTGCCGATTTCTCGAAGGGCTGGCCGCGCCCGACCAGTGAATACACGCTCTGCGTGCGCTCGCCCTCGAAGTCGTTACGTCCGGCCATCCCAAGATTGAGATAGGGTTGTAACGCCTCATGGGTGGCCCAAACATTCTCATTCCAGGTCATCATTCCGGCAACACAGACCTTCTTTCCCTTCTGCTCCGTTCTGTGTGAAAATCGATTTCCGCCAAGGAGCCCAAGGTATGACCAAGCCCATCCATAGAACTGCGACATCGACCTCAAAAGATCTTGATCCATTGCCGCCTCACCCAGCCCATATTGCGTGGCCAACGGAGCAGTGGGCGCGGGATGAGACCACGAGCGAAACGACGGCCCAAGCCGATTCGCTCTTCGCGCTCGAACCCGATCAGGGCGTGACCTACGCGCTGCTTGTCATTCGCCACGGGAAGCTCATTTACGAACGCTACGACGCCGGCGCGAATCCGATCTACATGCAGTACTCGTGGTCGATGGCCAAGAGTGTCGTCCACGCGCTGGTCGGCATCCTCGTCGGCCAGGACAAGATCGATCTCCATGCACCCGTTCGTGTCCCGGAATGGCAGGCCGAGGGCGACCCGCGCGCCGCGATCACGATGGATCAACTGCTGCGCATGTCGAGTGGACTCGCATTCAACGAGGATTATGTCGATGGCGAAGCGTCGGACGTGATCCCCATGCTGATGTTCGAGGGACGCGATGATGCCGGTGCATATGCGGCGAACAAGCCCGCCATCCATCCACCCGATCATCATTGGGCGTACTCGAGCGGAACCACGAATATCATCTGCCGGATTCTTCGAGACATCGTCGGAAACGGACCGACGGGAATGAACGCGTTCATGGAGGAATCTCTTTTTCGCCCCCTCGGCATGCGAACGCCGACGCCACGCTATGACCCATCGGGGACGTTCATCGGCTCCTCGTTCCTTTTTGCCATTCCCCAGGACTTCGCGCGCTTCGGCTACCTCTACCTGCGCGACGGGGTCTGGGACGGGCAGCGAATCCTCCCAGAAGGCTGGGTCGACTATGCGCGAACGGAAACCTATCGAGACGAAGAACAAGCCTACGGCGCACATTGGTGGCTTCGATCCGATTCGAGTTGGTTCATGGCCAGCGGATACGATGGACAGCGCATTCTCATCGCGCCGGACAAGGATGCGATCGTCGTTCGATGTGGACGGACGAACGTCGAGGAAATTGAACCGATCTGGGACAAGATGAATCGCCTGATCGAAGAGCTCTAGTACAGACCTCGAGCACCGGGAAAAACCTACCCGGCATCGACATGTCGTCGTTGCACGACCGATCCGATGAACGCGGCCATCCCCGGGTCGCCGCTCAGATCGAAGAGGCTTACCGCAGGACAGGCTTCTTCTACATACGGGGACACGGCGTGGATCGCGAAAAGATCGCCGCACGCGAAGCGAACGGGCTTCCCCACGTAAGCGCTTCGCGATCCTCGCGCAACCGATTTCACAACACGACAACCCTCGTGATGGAGCTCTACGACCAGACCACAGGCCCTCGAGTCGGTCCGGGCAGACGACGAAAGCAGAATACGGCGTTAGGCATAATTGCATTTAGTTCCAGCCCCGAGCCATGTATGTTCTGACATCATGGGTCGATCCAGACGTTCGAGACGAAAGGCCGTAATCGGGTCACCGCGTATCCGCAGAGTGCAACGCAAGTTGCGACCCCTGACGGAGCAACTAAACCAGCGTCCGCGCAAGACACTTGGCTTTGCGTCACCTGCAGAATGCTTCAACGAATATGTTGCGTTGACTGGTTGAACCCAAGGTCGCCTTTATCAGAATCTCCATCCCACGCTCCGACTCGCGATCGGAACCGCAACTCTGATCGATCCCGATGTCGTAATTACAGGAATCACTCGCGAGCGGGCGGATTACACCCGGATGGGTCTCCGGCCCGTCGAAAATTCGCTCCATTTCGAACAGCGAGACGGATGGATCCACGCAGTCGATTTGAGAACCCGTGGCCGTGGGCCAATCCGAAACCTGACTTCTCAACTCTATTTCCGCCTGATGGGCTTTCGTGCACTTCGCCACGGCGGGAGCGGAGACCATCTCCATATCGCGCTGCCTCGACCGCGGCGGTCATAGGGCCGGGCATGAGCCGCGGGCGGCGACGGAAAAGACGGAAAGTGCTGGTCGGCATCGCATCCACTAGCATCTCGTCGAGGAGAGCGAGATGAAGACGATCATCGAGAACTACGAGAATTTCCCCGGTCGGCATTGTGGAAGCGTCGCCATGCGCGGCCTCCTGAACCATTACTGCGGCCTGGCCCTACCCGAGGCGGCCGTCTTTGGACTCGGCTCCGGTGCGGCCAGCGTCTACATCAAGGGCCCCGACCTCAGTCCCAGCGCCATGCTCTTCGGCCGCACGATGAACATGGAGCAGGATCTCGCCGCAAACCTGGATGTGGACTATCGGGAGCGCCCGGAAGACGATGATGCTGAAGCGTGGCACATCGTTCGTGAAGAAGTGCTGGCGGGACGACCGACCATGCTCTCGGGTGACATCCTCTATCTCGACTATCGAGAGTTCAAGGTTCATTTCCCGGGTCATCGCTTCGTCCTACTCGGCTTCGACGACGCGACGGAGAAAGTCTCCATCGCAGATCGCATTCGTCCCGAAGCAGAACTTTGTTCTTACGGCGCGCTATTCACAAGTCGCAATCCACCGGAAGGAATGTCAACGCACAACCTCTGGGGTCGCTTTCATGACAAGACTGTTGGGCGCGATCTCGTCGCGGCGACCAGGAAAGCGATCGCTGTCTGCGCAGCGTCGATGCTGGAAACACCTAGGGCGGACGTTTCTGAATCTTCCGCGCCAGCTGCCAGCCCCGGCATGGAACTCAAGACCGGCATCTCTGCAATCCGTGCCCTCGCTGAGGATATTCCGACCTGGTCCACGCGAGAGGATGCAAAATGGATTGCCGGCTATAACGCTAGTTGTATCGAGAAATTTGGAAACGGCGGCGGAAATTTTCGTCGTCTCTATTCTGAGTTCCTCGATTGGGCGAGAGCCACGGACCCGCGACTGGTTCCGGAATCAGCGCCAGCGCTTGCGCTTGAGGCGGCCCACTCCTGGACAGAAGTGAGCAACGCGCTCTTTGCGGCATCGCGTGACGAAGCGAATGCGCAGCATTGGAGTGATGCGGTTCGCCAGGCCAATCGAGTTGCCGATCTCGAAGAACGACTCTTTCGCTCATTGGCTGAATCGTCGGCCTGACTCGCCCGTTGACCTACCAATGACCACCAAATCCACTCTTCCACGTCAACGCAAGAAGTGCGCGTGCACGGGTGTTCGATGGTGCGCCGAATGTCGCCATCCGGACGTTCGGCGATCACACCGCATGGACGACGTTGTTCCGATTCCTGAAATTCTCGCCACTCGCCCGGTTGTCGGCTCACCAGAAGACGGTCTCAGTGCAATCGCGGATTTCGCCAGCGAATTCCAGTGCGCTCCGGCGTGCCAGTCCTTCTCCGGAATTCGCGTGTTCGAGAATTTTTTGACCCGCCAGGAAGCCGATTCGATTCTCCAGGACATAGAGAAGGCGCCCTTCACTAAAGCGCAGAGTGGCAAGCTGAAACAACACTATGGGCCGAAAGTAAATTTCAACAAGAAGAAGATGAACGCAAGCCGATTCCAAGGCTTGCCCGCCTATGCTTGGCTCATCGAAGACCGCTTCCGGAAATTGGCCCACGCGGAATCCGAAGGCCACGCCGCGACAGATCAACTCGAATTCGAGCGAGCTCTCAAAGTATTCGAAACGACCGACCTATTCGTCCTTCGATATTTCAAAAACGAGTCCTCCAACCTCGACTTCCACCTCGACGATACGTTTGCCTATGGCGAACTGATCCTCGACCTCTCACTCGAGTCGGATTCCGTTCTCACCTTCCTCGATCAGAATCAAGAAAGTCCGAGGTGTATTCGCATACCACTTCCAGCGCGATCCATCGTGGCCATCTTCGGAAAGGCCCGCTTCGACTGGGAGCATGCGATTCTCGAGTACGACGTCGAGGGTCAACGCACGAGCGTGACGTCGCGGACGCTGCATCAGGATCTTCACGAATCCCCGGACGGCCGCCGGATTCTCGACATCGCCCGGCGCTCACGCACTTTGGCCTGATCTCCCCGACAGTGTGAACTCGAATCTCAATCGCCATTGCGCAGGCAGCCACGGCGCGGGACCGACCAGATCGAACTACCGAGCGGACACCACAGCTTCGGTTTCTCGCGCGATGATCCATTCCTCTCGGGAAGGAATTACGAGAATGGCGATCGGGGAGTCAGCGGATGAGATGAAGCCCTCTCGGCCATCGCAGCGACGATTCGCTTCCGGATCGAACAACACACCGAGACCATCGAGCGAACCGACCACGCGCTCACGCATTCTGGTCGCGTGTTCACCGATCCCGCCGGTGAAAACAATCGCATCTGCCCCCCCGAGCACGCCGAGCGCCGCGCCGATGCCCCGACGCACACGATGCGCGAACACATCCAATGCGAGCTGGGCGCGCGACACACCCTCGGCTGCCGCATTCTCCACGACACGAAGATCGCTCGATACTCCCGAAACCCCGAGCAAGCCGGATTCACGATTCAACAGGTTCGCAACCCCTTCGACTCCCAGTTCATTGCGAGATGCGAGTTCGAGGACAATCGCCGGATCGAGATCTCCAGACCGGGTTCCCATCATGAGTCCTTCGAGAGGCGTCCAACCCATCGATGTATCCACGGATCGACCATCTCGGATGGCGGCGATCGAAGAGCCGTTGCCCAGATGACAGGTCACACCGGTGAAAGAACCCGCCGGTTTCCCAAGCATCTCAGCGGCACGCTCTGAGACGAAATGGTGGGATGTGCCATGAAAGCCGTAGCGGCGAATCCGATCACGTTCATAGAAGGCATAAGGGATCGGGTAGACATAGGCTTCGGGAGGCATCGACTGGTGAAAGGCCGTGTCGAAGACTGCGACCTGCGGAAGGCGCGGAAAGACTTTTTGCGCCTCTCGAATCCCGCGTAGGCTCTTTGGGTTATGTGCAGGCGCAAGCGGGCTCGCCGCTTCGATCGCTGCCGTCACTCCGTCATCGATGAGCGCCGCATTCGCAAAATGTTCGCCACCGTGCACGACTCGATGCCCGATGACCTCCGGCAAGTCCTCGCCACTTCGGGCGAGATTCGAAAGAAGGTCCTCGACCTTCAGCCAGATCTCGCTCGCCACATCGGATTCCTCGAGCTTCCCCGCGGCCAATTCGACTTCCCGGGAGACATCGAATAGTCCCCAACGAATCGAAGAGCTTCCGCAGTTGAGTGAGAGGACCTTCACGCCGACCTCTAGAGCTCCTCTCGGATCGCGTTCTCGAGAGTCTTGGCGACGATGTCGGTTTCGGCCTCGGAAATCACGTAGGGCGGGGCTAGCATGATGACATTATCCATGCCGGGGGTCGTATTGGCGGTACGGCCAACTAACACACCGTCGCGTGCGCATCGGGCGACCACCTTCGCCGATCGATCGGCTGTCAACGGTGCTCGCGACTCCTTGTTCTCGACGAGTTCCAGACCGATCAAGAGGCCGCGACCCCGGACTTCACCCACATTGGGGTGCTCTTCCAGTCGCTGCAAGCGCGTAAGCAAGGCGTCGCCGACTTTGGCTGCGCGGTCGAAAAGATTTTCACGCTGCAGAATCTCCAGATTGCAGAGCCCTACTGCAGTCGCGACCGGATGAGCACCATAGGTGTTGATATGTCTGAAATGCCGAAGGTCGCCTGGCTCGCCGTCGAACGCATCGAAAACATGCTGCTTGGCAACCATGGCGGCCAGAGGCTGATAGCCACTCGCAATCCCCTTCCCCAGGGTCAAAAGATCCGGCTCGATGGAGGCGCGCTTGTGAGCAAACGAAATGCCTGTTCGACCGAACCCAGTCACGACTTCATCGACGATCAAGAGAACGCCATGTCGATCACAGATCTCCCGGACCCTTGGCAGATAGCCATCGGGGGGAACTAACACGCCGCCTCCCGCGATGACAGGCTCCATGATGAAGGCAGCGACCGTGCTCGCCCCCTCGCGCTCGATAGCTCGCTCGAGCTGATCTGCACAATCATGATTGATTCGATAGGGATCCGGCGCGTCGATATGGACAAAACCTGGCGCGAAGGGTCCGTAGCCCATTTTTCGCTCCGCCTGACCCGTCGCCGAGAGTGCGCCAAGAGTATTGCCGTGATAGCCGCGATATCTCGCAATGATCTTATAACGCCCGGGGGAGCCCGTTTGAGCGTGGTACTGCCGAGCGACCTTGAAGGCCGCTTCGTTCGCTTCGGAACCGCTATTCGTGAAGAAGACCTTGCTCTCGTATCCGAGCATCCTGGTGAGTTCGCCGGCGAGCTCGGCAGCCGAGGCGTGCGTAAATGTCGCAGGGAGATAGGGCAGGCGTGCCATCTGCTCTCTTGCAACGTCCGCAATCTCCTCGCGCCCATACCCAACATTCACGCACCAGATTCCGGCAACCGCATCCAGCAAGCGCGCGCCATCGACATCCACGAGGTAGACACCTTCTGCAGAAACGATCTGACGGGGCAAATCGGCGGCGATCCCTCGATGCTGCCTCAGTGGATGCCACAGGCTTTGAAGATCGAGCTTCGTCATGTCTTGGCTGATATTCATTATTGACCCCTAATTTCCCAAGAGAGTACACTATAACCAACATCAGCTTGGGGATCGCCCGAACTCCAGTCGTCGTGCTCTCGGGACCCCATGAAATCGGCGGCCATGAATATCGACGAAACCATCAACGAAGTGTTTACACCGATCGCGAAGGCTTTCTCAGAATTTATCTTCTTCTCGGTCTCGGTCGGGGATGCCGACATTCAGTTGATCGTCTTGTGGCTTATCGCCGGCGCAGCATTCTTCACGGTCTATCTACGATTCATCAACATACGTGGATTCGTCCACGCGCTCCGACTCGTCCGCGGAGACTTCACCGACCCGAACGAACCTGGAGAGGTCTCGCATTTCCAGGCTCTGGCAACCGCCATCTCCGGAACGGTCGGCGTCGGCAACATCGCGCATGTCGCCGTCGCCATTTCGGTCGGTGGACCCGGAGCCGCATTCTGGATGTTAGTTGCCGGCGTGCTCGGCATGGCGTCCAAATTTGCGGAATGCACTCTGGGTGTCAAATACCGGCAGGAGAATCCGGACGGCAGCATGTCCGGTGGCCCGATGTTCTACATGGACAAGGGGCTTCGCGAACGGAACTGGCCTCGACTCGGCAAGGTCATGGCCGTCTACTACGCCGCCTGCATCATCATCGGCACGCTCGGCATCGGCAGCATGTTCCAATCCAACCAGGCCTACGTCCAATTCGTCAACGTCACCGGTGGAGAGGCCAGCTTCTTTGCCGAACGTGGTTGGCTCTTCGGGCTGATCATCGCCCTGGTCGTTGGCGTCGTCATCATGGGCGGCATCAAGAGTATCGCCCGAGTCGCCAGCAGCGTCGTTCCGCTCATGGCTTTGATCTACATTTCTGCGGGCCTTTTCGTCATCGCCGTCAACGCAGACAAAGTTCCCACCGCACTGATGCAGATCCTGACTGGCGCGTTCACGCCAGAAGGGACAACGGGGGGAATGCTAGGCGTCCTGATCCTTGGCTTCCGGCGAGCCGCCTTCTCGAACGAGGCGGGAATCGGCTCATCCTCGATTGCGCATGCCGCGGTAAGAACAAGGGAGCCAGTCACCGAGGGCTTCGTTGCGCTCCTCGAACCTTTCATCGACACCATTATCGTCTGCTCCATCACGGCCTTGGTCATTACGCTCACCGTCTACGACCCAACCACACCTTTTGATGGCATCAGCGGAGTCGAACTCACCTCGTCTGCCTTCGAGAGCGTCATCCCTTGGTTCCCCGTCCCACTCGCCATCGTTGTGATTCTCTTCGCCTACTCGACCATGATCGCATGGTCCTATTATGGTCTCGAGGGATGGATCTATCTCTTTGGCCCGAAGAAGTCGGTCAAAATTGGCTATAATCTAATTTTCTGCGCATCCGTAGTTGTCGGCTGCACGACCCAGCTGACGGCCATCCTCGACTTTTCGGACGCGATGATCTTTGCCATGGCTCTGGCCAATATGCTCGCCCTCTATCTACTCGCTCCCGTTGTTCGCAGTGAACTCGATTCATATTGGCGGCGCCTCGCGTCCGGCGAGATTAGGGCTCATAAATAGCTCCGCTTGCCCCTTGCCCGATGGGCAGGCAAACTGGCCAAGGCAAAGGTCAAACCTGACCCGAATCGCAGCCCTGGAGCCCCCCAAATGGCGCAACGGCACTATGATCGACTGAGCGCGCAGGACAATTCCTTTCTTCTTCTTGAACAGGGCAACGTGCGGATGCATGTCGCCTCGACCAATATTTTCGATGTCGGCCCCCTTCAGACCGAGGGTGGGGGAATCGACATCGACTTGGTCAAGCGCGCAACCGAGAGCTACCTCCATCTCGTCCCGCGTTATCGCCAGCGCCTTCACGAGATCCCTCTTTTCAATCATGCGGTCTGGGTCGACGATCCTCATTTTGATCTCAACTACCACGTGCGCCATACAGCACTCCCGAAACCGGGCTCACTCTCTCAGCTGAAAAATCTGACCGCGCGTGTCATGGCGCAACCGCTCGACCGCAAGCGACCACTCTGGGAGACCTGGATCGTCGAAGGACTCGAAGGTGGCGAGCAATTCGCAATGATCACGAAATTCCATCACTGTATGATCGATGGTGCATCGGGTGTCGACCTCGCCAACATTCAATTCTCGACTTCTCCCGAGGCCACCCCGCTCTCCCCTCCCGAACCCTATCGCCCGCGACCCGCGCCGCGAAGGCTCGAACTCTTCTTAAACGAGACGCGCCGCCAGGCCGAAGTCCCCTTCGAGATCACTCGAAATTTCCGGCGTTTTGCGACAGAGACCGAAAACCTGAGAGATGAACTGAGTATGCGCGCCAACGCGCTCACGAAACTTTTCGGCACGGGCCTGCGGGCAGATGAAACTCCACTCAACGGTCGTGTAGGCCCCCATCGTCGTTTTGAATGGCTCTCGTGTCGCCTCGACGACCTTCGCTCCATCCGAAAGGGGCTCGGCTGTTCGATCAATGACATCGTGCTCACCGTGGTGACTGGAGCCGTCCGCGAGTACCTGATTGCGAAGGGCATCGATGTCAAGGTGATCGACTTCAAGGTCTCCACCCCTGTCTCCGTTCGTAAAGAGAAGGCATATGGAGAACTGGGCAACGACGTCTCCTCCTGGATCATCGCCCTGCCCATCTCGCTCTCGAATGCAAAGGATCAACTCGACGCGATCCACGAGATCACCGAGGACCTGAAAGCGACCAATCAGGCCATCGGCGTGCAGATGATGACTCAGATTCAGGAGTGGACGCCGTCAACACTCCTATCCCTGGGTGCACAAGCGATGTCGGGACCGATCAACACGATCGTCACGAATGTGCCCGGCCCCCAATTCCCACTCTACTTTCATGGTGCGCGATTGCGAGCGATCTATCCCGCTGTCCCACTGATGGAGGGGATGGGACTCGGTATCGCGCTGACGAGTTATGCCGGCACGATGGGCATCGGGTTCAATACGGACCCGGACATCATCTCTGATCTGGAACTATTCATCCGCCGCTTCGAGCAGGCTCTCGAAGGGATTGCCGAGGCCGCCGGTGTCACGCTTGGTCCGATCAGCGATGACGTCAATGAGGTCCAGGCCACAATCGACTAACGCCTGGACACCGACTCCATCGCGCCAGCCGCAGTCGGCAGCCAGCCCCGTGTTCAAGGAAGGGGTCGCGGACCAGATGGCCCAGGGCGATCGTCCCCATCCTTTACGATATTCGTCGCCAGCGCCAACATCGAAGCGACATCGGCGAGATTCGCGGGCACAACGAGCGTATTGCCTTCCTTCGCGATGGCACCAAATTGAGTCACGTATTGTTCTGCAATCCGAAGCTGCATCGCATCGAGTCCGCCGGGGGCATTCACGGCCGCCGCAACACTGCGAAGACCCGAAGCCGTTGCGATGGCCACGGCTTCGATCGCCGCAGCCTCACCTTCGGCCTCATTGACTTGCGATTCCCGACTGGCTTCCGACTCCTTGATGATTCTCTGCTTCTGCCCTTCGGCGCGATTGACTTCCGCATCGCGCACGCCCTCGGATTCGAGAATGACGGCGCGCTTCTCTCGCTCCGCACGCATCTGCTTTTCCATTGCCGCAATCACATCATGAGGCGGATTGATGTTGCGGATTTCGTAGCGAAGAACCTTGACGCCCCATGGATCGCTGGCGAGGTCGACCTCACGAACGACATTTGAATTGATCATCGCTCGCTCTTCGAAGGTTCGGTCGAGATCGATCTTCCCGATCTCGCTGCGAAGAGTCGTCTGCGCCAATTGGGAGATGGCAAAGATGTAGTCCTGGATTCCGTATGAGGCGCGACGAGCATCGAGAATCTGCAAATAGAGAACACCATCCACGCCGACTTGAACATTGTCCTTGGTGATGCAGACCTGTTCTGGAATATCGACCGCCATTTCCTTGAGCGAATGTTTGTACGCAATCCGTTCAACGAAGGGGATGAGGATATGGAAACCAGCCCGTAGTGTTCGGCTGTATTTGCCCAGATTTTCGACGACGAATGCGCGCTGCTGGGGAACGATGGTGGCCGTCTTTGCGATCGTGACGACCACAAGAACAACGACTCCGATCACGGCGATCGTAAATACTTCCATAGACTAGGAACCTCCATCGTTTGCAGCGTTTAATTGACCATCACCGCTGCCAAAGTTGGCAGGGCTGTCGAGTCGAACTTCGAGAACCAGTCCTTCGGCACGCAGGACACGACAGGTCGCACCGGAGGGAATTGTCTCGGCCCCCGAATTTTGTGCGGTCCAGGTCGCGCCGCGTAGCATGACGGAGCCTCGACCGCCGGGCGCGATCGAATCGCTCGCCGTCGAAAGGGCGCCATTGACGCCCTCGGCGACGACGGCGTCTGCCGCGGGACGGAGCTTCGAATAGAGGCGCTTTCGAAAGACGACCAGGGACGCGATACTCAGGAAGGCGAAGACGACCCACTGGAACCAATATGCCCAGTACGCGTCCGCGGGACCCGCAAGTCCGATCAATCCGACGATGAACGCGCTCGCACCAAGGAAGACCAGATAGAATTCCATGTCTACGATGGTCATCTCAGCGGCGAGAAAGAGCGCACCAATCGTGATCCATCCCCACCACGGCATGCCATCTCCCCTTGTCGTTACTAGACCAACTCACAGTACCACAGCACCGCGCCACAACCTCAATGGGTCGCTGCGGCCCCGCGCTCCTCTCGATCACCGGCGTCCGCAAAGCAGACCCAGCGACCGTGAAGCGCTAGGCGACAGAGAACGAAAAATGTGGATCAACCATAAGACCAAATTCAGATCACCAGAGAGCGCGAACACTTCTTCATGTTCACCGGTCACCGGTTCAGGTATAGTGGGTGTCGATTCGTTGGACGGAAGAGGTGAGAAATGCTGAATCGTTGGATCGCTGCGTTCACCCTCGCCACAGGGTGCCTCGCACTCGGCGCTTGCCAAACCCAAGTCTTCCTACCCGCGGAAATGCAGGCCGTCCAGACCCCAATCGCCGCGTACCACGCGTATGAGCGGAGCGACTGCGCAACGGTCGAAAGACTCACCGACGAAGACGCACTCGAGGTCTGGAAACGCAACGAAATGCGGCACTCCATGAAGCTGCTCTACGGCTTCTGCCGTGAAATCTCTGGCGACCTGAGTGCGGCAGAGGCCATCTATCGCCAACTTGTCGACGAAGCACCGAGCTCATTCGCCGCAGACGACGCAGCCGAGCGAATTCGAATTTTCAAGCTCACAACGAACGATCCTGGCTATGCGCGCTGGGCGGCGTCCGCACTAGATCGCGTAGATCCATCGATGGTGAATCGAAAGCCGATCGAACGCGTCCCGGTTCGGTTCCCGCCACTCGCCGAGTCGGCCGGAATCGAAGGATATGCAGTCGTCGAGTTCGGGGTTTCCGATCAGGGAACTACTAAGAACCCTGTGGTCGTGGATTCGAATCCTCCGCTTCTCTTCGATGGCGCGTCTGTCCGTGCAGTGCGTCGCTGGCGATTCGAACGCCAGACACAAACCGGCCCCACCAGCCGACAACTCATTCGGCTGCTCTTCAGACCTGACGGGCAGATCGCCGCCGGCGAAGAGCCTGCGGCTTCCAATCCCATGTCATCTCCGGCCCGGGCAAACTAGCCTCCCTAAGCGCCTACCGAAGCGCCTGCCGAAATGTCTCCGCACGCTTTGGTAGGCCATCCAAGAGATCGCCTCGCTTCCGCTCTCCGACCGCACTTTCGAACCGATCGACCGACGTCGACTCACCGATAGATTCTAGACGCTCAGACTGAATGGATACTGGCAAGCCCTGATGAAGATCCATTCGAGGGCGGCGGCGTCCAACTCGATCTCGGATCCCGGAGGTGGCTCAGGTTTCACCGGAGCAATTCTTTGGCGATGATCAGCTTACGAATTTCGGTCGTACCGGCACCAATCTCGAGCATCTTGATTCCGCGATAGAGACGGTTGATTTCGGTTTCCCAGACGTAGGCGACACCGCCATGAATCTGGGCTGCATGGTCAAGTACGCGATTCAGCGATTCCGATGCGTACATGACGGATGTGGCCGAGATTCGATGAACCGCCCCGCGACCGCCCTCGCCCGCCGGCAAATCGTTGAGCGCAGCCAGCGCAAAGTAGTTGTACACACGCATCGTCTCGACGAGCCCCGACATCTCAGCAAGGCGCGCTTGGATCATCTGGAAATTCGCGATCGGCTCGCCGAATTGAACACGCTCTCGCGCATGTTCGATCGACAATTCAAGCGCACGCTCAGCCATTCCGACGCAAATAGGGGCAATTGCGGCACGTTCCAGATCGAGTCCGCTCATCACGCATTTCACGCCCTCGTTTTTCCGCCCAACGACGTTGGCCACCGGAACGCGACAGTCATCGAAGGCTAACTCCCCAGTCGGAGAGCCTCTAAAACCCATCTTCACGATTTTTTGAGCCACGGTCGCGCCGGGACGATCCATCTCGACGATCAATGCGGTGATCCCTTGCGAACCTTTCTCCATATCCGTTTTCACATAGAGAAGACAGATATCAGCGACGGGTCCGTTTGTGATGAAAAGCTTTCGACCATTAACGATGTAATCGTCGCCATCTCGAACCGCCGTCGTCGCCATCGAACCCAGGGCATCCGATCCCGCTCCGGGCTCCGTCAGTCCAAGGCAGCCGATGAGCGTGCCATCCGACAGGCCGGGAATGAAACGTTCTACTTGTTCACGGCTCCCGTTACGAAGGATGTTATTCAGGCAGAGATTTTCATGGGCGACCCAGGACAGGCCTAGCGCGTAGTTCCAACGCGAGAACCCCTGCAGCACGAGACCGGCGGAAAAGAAATCCAGACCCGCTCCGCCAAGAGCCTCGGGCACCGTGATGCCGAGGTAGCCTTCGGCGCCGAGTCCACGAAACGCCTCGTCCGGCCACCACTCCTCGTCATCCATGCGCCTTGCAAGGGGCGCCAACTGTTCTCGGCCGTATCGATCGGCGGCCTCGAGAATGGCAAGGCGATCCTCGCTCAGCGCGAACTCAGACGACATCAGTCTCTCCATTCGTCTCAAAAACTACTCAAGTAAGACTCATTATATGTTCACATATTTTCATATCTGTCCCTAATTATCTTGACATGTAAGGCTTTTTTATTGAGTCTACCTCATTAATATCTTGATTCGAGCTTCAAATCCATGTCGACCCGCACAGCAATCGGACACAGCCCAGCCCCGCGAGCGACGCGAACGAGAACCCGCCGCCCACGCGCGGAGCGTGAGGCACAGATCCTCGACTCTGCGCGAAGAATCTTTTCGGAAAAGGGCTACGGCGAAGCAACGGTTGCCGAGATCGCATCTTTCGCAGGTGTCGTCGAAGGCACCGTCTACACCTATTTCGCAAGCAAGCGAGCACTGCTCATCGCCGTCATGCGCGTATTCTTCGAATCGCTGATCGCCGAGACCGAAACGGGACTGCGTGCGATTCGCGGCGTCGAGAATCAGCTTCGTTTCCTCATCCGCAAACAACTCGAGATCTTCGCGTCGGATTTTGGGCTCTGTCGAGTCATCCTGCGCGAAGCACGCCCGGACCTTACGCTCTATGACGAGGCCATCCTGGAGCTCAACCGACGCTATACGGGTCTGGCACTCGCAGTGCTCGAAGAAGGAGTGGCCACCTCTGTACTGCGAGAGAACATCGTACCGAGTGTCATTCGCGACCTGATCTACGGCGGCATCGAGCATGCCGTCTGGCGATTCGTCTTCAGCGAACGCGAACTCGATGTCGGCACCCTCTCAGATCAATTGGCAGATTCGATTCTGGGCGGCATCGTTTGCCCCTGCGGAAATGAATTGCCCGAACAAAGCGAAACGCTGACTCGACTCGAACGCGTCGCTGACCGCCTCGAAGTCAGCCTCGACCGATCACAGTCCTAACACAGGTAGGAGAACCGACGCGTGACATCCATTCCCGGAATCAAGAAGGTTCTGATTGCGAACCGCGGCGAGATCGTCATTCGAGTGGCGGGGACGCTAAAGCGACTCGACATTGCGAGCGCAACCGTCGTCCATGCACTCGACGCGGATAGCCCCGCAGCGCGGGCAGTCGATGAGGTCTGCGTCATCGAAGGCAACACCCCGGTCTCCGCCTATCTCGATGCCACGCAGATCATTGAGGCCGCAAAAGAGATCGGCGCCGACGCCATTCATCCCGGCTACGGGTTCTTGGCGGAGAACGCTGACTTCGCTGAAGCCGTGACACAGGCCGGTATTGGCTGGATTGGGCCGCCCGCCGCGGCGATGCGACTCATGGGCGATAAGATCGAGTCCCGACGCTTTGCCGCAGAGCAAGCCATTCCACTCACCCCCTCTGCGAATGAGGAAGACGACCCGCAAACCTTTCAGCAGCGATCCCTCGACATCGGCTTACCCCTGCTCATCAAGGCCTCTGCCGGGGGCGGCGGCAAGGGCATGCAAATCGTCCGAGAGCCAGCCAATCTCGCACCGGCCATCGGACTCGCACGATCTGAAGCCGAACGCTATTTCGCCGACGGCCGAATCTTTGCAGAACGTTATGTCGATGAACCCCGGCATGTCGAGGTCCAGATTCTGGCGGACGGCCACGGAAATGTTCTGCATCTCGGAGAGCGGGACTGTTCGATCCAGCGGCGCTTCCAAAAGCTCATCGAGGAATCCCCAGCTCCCTGCATGGACGCGGAGCTACGAGATCGAATCTGTACGCAAGCGGTCGAACTCGCACGAGCCGCAAACTATCAAAACGCCGGCACGGTTGAATTCGTCCTCGCGCAAGACGGCGATTTCTATTTCCTCGAAATGAATACCCGACTCCAAGTAGAACATCCCGTGACGGAAATGGTGACCGGAATTGATCTCGTCGAGCAGCAGATTCGAATCGCCGCGGGCGAGGCTCTCGCCTTCTCTCAGGACGACATCTCATTCGAAGGCGCTTCGATCGAATGTCGGATCTGCGCCGAGGAGCCCGATCATGATTTCCGGCCAGCCGTCGGCCAACTGCTACTTGTGCGACCGGCCAGTGGCCCAGGCGTCCGCTTCGACGGTGGAATTGCAGCGGGTCAAACGGTCTCGACAGCCTTTGATCCAATGCTCGCAAAGATCATCGTCCATGGGCGAGACCGCGATGAAGCGATCGCCCGAGCGAGAGAGGCCTTGCGGGAAAGCGTCATTCTCGGCTGCGCGACCAATGCCGCATATCTCGAGCGTATTCTTGCGCATCCCGACTTTGCGGCCGGCCGGGTCGAAACGGGCTTCATACCCGCCCATATGGCAGAACTCGCCACTTCTCCTGCCGATTCGATCGAGCGCTTGGAACTTCTCGCCGTCGCCGCATTGACCAACCAAGACTTTCTAGAACGCCGGGATGCCGTCCCGGAACCCTACGCTTCCATGGGCTCGTGGCATAACTAACAGTACGAAGGAAATTTTAGTGGGATACGACTTCGAACTCGAAAATCGGACATCCGTCGTCCACCCGGCGAGCGACGGCTGCGGAAATGCGGGGCCTAATATTGTCGCGCTCTCAATCGACGGCGTGCGGACCGAGGTTTCACTGACGCCGGGACGGCTCGAAGGCGAATTCATTCTCGAGGTCGACGGTCGAAGCGAACGCGTCTTCGCAGCAACGGACGGCGACAACCACTTCATCCATCTCCGCGGACGCACTCTGCAAGTCGCGGCAATCAATGCACTTGAACGAGCGCAACAAGCCGCCGCGCCAACTGGCGGGGACGAGGCTTTACGCGCGCCGATGCCTGGAGTCGTGGTTGGGGTATCCGTCGAAGAGGGCGCAGAAGTCGAGACTGGACAGCTCCTTCTCACGATAGAAAGCATGAAACTACAGACGGCCATCGTTGCACCGTTCCACGGACGGGTCGCGGAAATCAGCCTCGAAGCGGGCGCGAACTTCGAACAGGACACCGTTCTGGTTCGACTCGAGGCCATCGAGACGACGACCCACGAACACGGCAACGACAGCACCGAGGAGAAGTCCCCATGATGCGACGGATCGAAAGTCGCGTGAACGTGCTGAGCGAAGATTATCAGCGCTTCCACGCCAAGAATATCGAACGGCTGAGCGAGTTCCATCGGCGCCAGGACGACGCACGCTTCGAAAGACCCCAGCGCGACCATGACCGCCTCGCGCATCATGGAAAGATCTTCGTGCGCGAGCGAATCAAACTCCTCCTGGATCCCGGTACGCCCTTTCTCGAGTTCTCTTCACTCGCCGCCAATTCGGAATACGACGGTGACTCGAAGGGTGCGAGTGTCGTCACCGGAATCGGAATCGTGAGCGGTCGCGAAGTGATCATCCGGGCGGATGACCCCAGCATCAAAGGCGGTGCCTGGTATCCACTCACGGTCAAGAAGAACGTTCGCTGTCTCGATATCGCCATCGAGAACCGCCTCCCGGTCGTGCATATCTGCGACAGCGCCGGCGGCTTTCTTCCCTTGCAATCCGAACTCTTCGCGGACCAGGTCTCGGCTGGCCGGATTTTCCGGAATCAGGCCATTCTTTCGAAGATGGGCGTGCCACAACTCTCCCTCGTCTTCGGCCAATGCACGGCGGGGGGCGCTTATATCCCCGCGCTGAGCGACTACGCGGTCATCCTGCGCGGTAATGGCGGAATCTTTCTGGGCGGCCCTCCACTGGTCAAGGCTGCGACCGGTGAGATCGTCGACGCCGACACGTTAGGCGGAGCGGACGTTCACACCCAGGTCAGTGGTGTCGCCGACTATGCTGCCAATTCTGAAGAAGAAGCCATTCTACTCGGCCGCGAAATCGTCTCATTCTGGAAACGGCCCGACAAGATTAAAAAAGACAGACGCAAGCCGGAAGCTCCCTTCTACGATCCGAAGGAGCTCTACGGAATCATCCCCGATGACATCAAAATCCAATTTGACATGCGCGAAGTCATCGCTCGAATCGTCGATGGAAGCTATTTCCATGAATACCAGCCCGACTATGGAAAGACCCTCATCTGTGGCTACAGCTATATCTGGGGCCATCGCGTCGGCATCATTGGAAATAACGGCGTGCTCTTCAACGACTCGTCATTGAAGGGTGCTCACTTCATCGAACTCTGCAACCAGAATCGGACACCCATCGTATTTCTACAGAACATCACCGGCTTCATGGTCGGACGAGAATACGAAGCGCGTGGAATCTGCAAGGACGGCGCCAAATTCATCATGGCGCAAGCGGGAAGCGCCGTCCCCAAATTCACGGTGATGGTGAACGGGTCCTTCGGCGCCGGGAATTACGGAATGTGCGGTCGCGCCTATGACGGAAGATTCGTTTTCAGCTGGCCGAACCACCAGATCGGCATCATGGGCGCAGAACAAGCTGCCAACGTTCTCGCTGACGTCAAGGTCCGCCAGCTCGAACGGGCGGGGACGACACTCACCGATACAGAAATCGAAGAGATCCGTCTTCCGGTCATCGAATCTTTCGAACGCGAATCGAACGCCTACTATGCCACTTCACAAATCTGGGACGACGGCATCATCGACCCCGTGGACACGCGCAACACCCTCGGCATCGCACTCAGCGTGGCGGAAAACGTACCCATCGAAGAGCCTCGCTACGGCGTGATGCGCCTCTGAGGCGACGTGTCACCGAGGGCAAGCTCTTCGATCGGACGGCGCGAGAGATCAACGCGGCACCCACTGCCGAGAGGCAGACCGCTACGGCCGTGGCGGGGGGAGTCTAGAGGGCGCGCGGATCAAGCCAGCTTCCTAGCAGCCACTACCTTGCTGAGGTTCAGCGAAAGTGGGTTATGCTCCGTTCTCGGTTCGACTTGCTGAACCCGCATGGAGAAATCATGAAGATCGCTACCCGCCCGGGGCGACGAGTTCGTCAGGTCCTCGTCAGCCTTCAGATCGCCATCCTCGTCGTTCTGGCACCCTCCACAAGCCTTGCCGTCAACAACCTCGATCGCTTTGCAATTGGCTTCGATGTAGTGGTTCTTCGCCCCTTGGGAGCGATCCGGTTGGCCGTCGGAGCCGTGGCCCTGATTCCAGTCGGGCTGATCTATTCGCTGAAGATTCCCCTCGATGGAGGCACGGGTGCTCTGCAAGAGGTCGCGGAGCTGCTCGTGGTTGAGCCGGCCAATTTCTTTTTCCGACGACCTCTTGGCGAGGATCTGAGCGGCGAATAGCGGACGCCGTCCGGCCATCCGTCACGTGATCGAGAGCGTTCCGGTGGTAGAGGGAAACCGACCGTCTGAAGCGCCTGGCCCGTGAATGGAATGTTCATGCCAGTCCCGTTCGTCACCGGGGCATTCTGACCAATGAGCGTGCCGTCGGCAGCCAACCGTTCCGGTAAAGAAGCACCCTTTGTTGTGGCAAACGCGGGTCCATACCGACGTTGAATGGCACCATCGAACCCTGAGCTGTCGTGCCCTCCCCCAGGCGCTCCCGTAACCCGACAAGGAGCGACTCCCGTCGTCTGAATGATCGTGGCAATAGCAAGCGAGCCCGCTCCACCGTGTGCGGGAGCGATGGAATTCGGCAGCGCCAATCCATCCGCCAATCCATCGCCGACCTGTCCTCTTAATGGACCGCCAAGCCCACACTCAGTTGATACAAGACTGCCGGCGCTGCACGCTGTCCGCGCCCGCCTAGGCGACAGAAACGGTCACACGCGAGAGTGCGGTCTAAAATCCTCCGACAATTCTCGAGCGAAAAAAAACGGGCCGGCACGAATGCCGACCCGTTCTCATTTTTCAGACAACCGTTAGGTCGTGCTGATCTTCAGTACGACTCACCGGCGTAGCCGGCGTAGTACTTAGGATCGGCGTCGAGCCAATCGATGACATCCGAACAGTGCAAACAGTCCTGCCGAAGCAGCAAAGATCGCGCTGGGTTCCGGGATCTCAAGAGTGATCCAGGTTCGGTTGGCGTTGCCAGACGAGATGTCACGAGCCGTCATGGATCCCGTCACGAGGGAAATAACGCCGTTGCCGCCCGCGTCACGAGCATCGACGCCCGTTCGGACGAACATCTCCGACGTTACGCCGACTACGAGATCCACAGTGATCGAGAGCATGCCAGTCGTATACGGAAAGCCGACTCCCTGGTTACCCTGACCCGTGAAGGGCACGTTGACACCGGAGGCGGTTACCGGATTACCCGTACCGATGATCGTGCCGTTGAAGCCGATCGTTCCGGTGAAGACGCCCGTAGGATCCACGAAGGCCACTCCCGTATTGAAGCCATCAAATGCGCCACCGGCAGCACCGACAGTGGCATCCGAGAGCGTCAGATCAACGATGGACAGGCCCCACGCACAACCCGGTCCCGTCACGTATGGAACGAAGCCTCCCATAGCACTCGTTCCCTGTCCGGGCGTTGCCGTGACCTTACAGGGAAGGGCGGTTGCCGGATTAAGTGGAGCACTATTGAAGAAGACCTTCGCCGTACCCATTGCACGACCGATCGACTGACCACCGAACTGGTTTGTCGTCTTCGTGAATCGAGCGACACCATTGATGTCGTGGGGCAAGCCTGATCCCTGCATGGGTGTTCCCGGAGATATACTGCCATAGTTCGTGCTGAGATTGCCGAGCAAATTCGCGTCCGCGTAGTACGTCACAGTCGAGGGACCTGCACGGCCGCCCGCTGCGAACACGTTGGCTGCCGGTGTCGGAACCACACCACCACCCGCTGTGAAAGCCGGGGCACCAAGCTTGGTCGTCCCTGGATGCGGCGAGTCGTAGGTGAGCTGCGTCTGAACCGCGAAAACAGCGACATTGAAGTTAACGACGCCGATCGAACCCCGGGGCTGACCGCCGTAGTTGAACACGCCCGCTCCTATGGTGATTTGTCGAGGACCAGTCCCAGGCGCTGTCGTCTGCATGATTGTGGCAGCCGCGGTGGGCTTGATTTGACCAGGCTGTCCGAGACCTTTACCAACGAGCGCCAGGCCGTTGGGTGTGGCCGGAGCCGTCTGGATCGTGATCGCCGTGAAGGGTCCCGCAACCGCGAGAGAACCCGAACCACCCTGTGCGGGAGCGATGGAAATCGGTAGCGGGAGGCCGTCACCGATCTGACCACGAATCTGGCCACCAAGGCCACAAGATGTTCCTGCACAAGCTACACCGGCCTGAGCCGACGCCGTGCTGGCGAAAACGATGGGGGCTAAGAACGCCACCATTGTAATCGCTAATTTATTGCGAATAGACATGTCTCAAAACTCCAATAGTTCGATCAGCAAATTGGCCGATCAGTCCTATCGAAAGTACCATGAACGCCTATTTAGGTGTTAAGAAGATTGGGGCACAGGAGAATTTTTCTTGAACCCTTCGGGGAATCGACATTTTTGGCGCGCGCAATCGGAGCCCTTGGCGCAGCCGCCGCGCACCCCCCGACCCGAGACCCGAGATCCGATCGACCAAACCGGGGTCATTCGTCCCGAGCCGCCAGACGCTCCCGGAGTGCAACCGCCTCCTCCCCGACTTGAAACAAAACGGCGCGGCGAGCGTGCCGAGCGATCGCCTTTGGATCTCCCCCCTGCTCTTCCAAACGCTTCGCTAGCTGAAACGCAATTTCGCCGCTCATCGGCCACCGCTCCAGCGCCGTATCGAGGAGCGCCTCGATTCCCGGGGATTCGAGCAAGCGGCTTGCCGCAGTCAGAAAGACACGAGCCTCGATCAACGATTCGTTCCCCCCGGGAAAGCTGAGGCCCTGGGACAAGAGATCAAGTGCCCGGGTCGGATCGGACTCGGCCACGACTCCCGCCAGCCTGAACAAGGAAGTCATATCGCCCTCTTGCAGCGCGATCGCCGATTCGTAACTCCGGGCAGCCGAGGCAAGATCCCCCGCTCGCTCGTGAACGAGTCCCTCGATCTCCCGCGCCAGAGCCGACTCCGGGCTAGCGCTCAATGCCGGTTCGACCAGAGCCGTGACCACCGCCAACTGTTCTTCGCCTTGCGCCCACTCCGCAGCGGCCATCAAAATAGGCAAGTTGTTATGCGGGGGAAATCCGAGATCGAGGAATGGCTGGACCACGAGCCAAGACTCGCTGCCGTCGCCGCGCTGAGCCAACGCATTGGCACCCAGGGCAATCGCCACCCCGAACTCCTTTGGGAACGTCCGCGAGAATTTGTTTGCAAATTGCAGCGTCGCCTCCGCGCCCCGCATTTGGGCGGTCACTTCGAGACCCAATAGTTGTGATTCAAGGGAAGGCGCATCCCGCGTCGTCGCCAACATTTCGAGCGCGGTCCCAAATCGTTTTTCGGCGTAGAGAATCCGCGCCGCCTGAAGTCGCGCATCGGTGGAGAGTTCATCGATCCGAACCGAAAGAAGAAAGCCGTCGAAGGCCCGCTCGACCAGACCCAGAGCCAATGCGGCTTGCGCTCCATAGAAGGGCGCAAAGGGATTCTCCGGCCACAATCGAGTTGCCTCTTCGTATTGTTGTATAGCGTTCGCCCATTCTTTCCGAGACTGCGCGACCGCCCCGCGAACGAGTGCCCTATGTGCGGCGACGGTCATGTTCGCGGTGAGGGCCAAGGCTACGTCCGCTTGTCCCAACTGGACCCGAAGATCAGCCAATGCAAATAGCAGGTCCGGTTGATCACCAGCAAAGGTCTTGGCGATAGCGAGCGCTTCTTCGAGCGCGTCCGCTGACTTCGCGAGATCGCCGACCACCTTATAGTGCTCGGTCAATGCGAGAAGCGTCGCGGATCGTGTGATCGGCGCATCCGCGAGGTCCGCACCTTCGAGCAGCACGGCTTCCGCTTCGTCGGGCCGATCGAGTCGACGCAAGAGATTCGCAACCACGAGTCGATACCCTGAGCCTTCCTTTTCTTGTGCTTCCAGAGCCGCGAGGCCGAGGGCCAGAGCACGCTCGGGCTCCTCCTGCTTCAGATAGAACTCAATCCCTTTGCCGACGACATTGACATGTATTGGATATTGCTCGGCACATTTGGCCCAGCGCTCACGCGCAACTTCTTCATCGCCGTTGTCCTCGGCAAAGATCGCCATCGTCGCGCAATGCCAACCACGAATCGGATCATCCTCGGTCTGCTCGGCCTCGATGCGAACCCCGAGTTGCTCAAGTACGCGTTCGGCATCGTCGGGCTGATTGAGGCCAAGATAAGCGAGAATCTGGGGCTTGTAGGCGCTGAGCTGACTCGGGTCGATCTCGAGAATTCGATCGACTTCTTCGAGCGCGCCCTGCAACAACAGCGGTGACTTCGCCATAGCATTGGCTCGCTTGATCCGAACGTCCATGTTGTCGGGATCTAGTTCGAGAATCTTTGCGTAGGTCTCTGCGGCATTGTCGAAGTTTCCTCCCGCCAACTCGACCTGCGCAATCAACATACTGGCGCGGACGAACCACTTCGGGTCCGACTGTGACTTGCGAAGAGGCCATTGCGCGAGACCCGGCTGGCCGGCCTCGAGGAGTACGCTTCCATAAATGAAGAGCAGTTCCGTGTCTTCGGGATTCTCTTGAATCAGATCACGCAGCGGTTCGAGGGCTTCGCGAAACCGACCGGCCGCCCGCAGGTCCCGCACCTCTTGCATCGGATCGCTCGGGCTACAACCGGCGAGCATGAGCATTGCGATCGCGGCTATGATCATGATGCCAGTCCGCGGCAACTCGCAGAAAACGGTCGATACCTGGGTTAGTGTTTGTTTCATGACGAATACACTACTCCAAAAGAACTGGCCTTGGCTTGTTGCAGGCGCTCTTATCCTGCTTTGGCTCTTGTCAACATCCATCCAATACGAGCCGCCGGTCGGGGATCCTAGGCCGCTCGGCACGAAGCAAGACATCCTGCAGATGGCCGAACGCGAAGACCTCAATGTCATATTCGTCCTGATCGATACTCTTCGGGCGGATCGCCTGGGAATGTACGGTTATCAGCGCGACACCAGCCCGGTATTCGATCGATGGGCGGAAACCGGAATGCGATTCGGCCGCCACCTCGCACAATCGTCCTGGACCAAAACCTCGATGGCTTCACTCTGGACTGGCCTCTACCCGATGCGGACGGGAGTCACGCGCTACGACGACGTCATTTCCCCAGAAGCCGTCATGCCAGCCGAGCGATTCAAGGAAGCAGGATTCAAAACGATCGGAATCTATCGAAATGGATGGGTTGCACCCACGTTCGGCTTTGATCAGGGATTCGACGTGTATACGCATGCGCCACGCCGGCGGCTCAATCCCGCAGTCCGAGCCAATAATCCGACCATCAACACCGACGGAAATGACGAAGACACGGTGGCGGCTGGGATCGAGTTCCTTCGCGTGAGTGGCCACGACGGACGCTGGTTCCTCTACATGCATCTGATGGATGTGCACGAATTCGTTTACGACGAGGGGTCCGCTCTATTCGGGGGGTCTCATTCGGGTATGTACGACAATTCAATCCGCTGGACAGATGGAACACTCAACGTATTGTTCAATCATCTGGCTGAATTCGGTCTTTCGCAAAACACGCTGGTCGTGCTGACGGCCGATCATGGAGAGGCCTTTCGCGAACGTGGCCTCGAAGGGCATGCACGAGCCGTTTATCGGGAGACAACGGAAATTCCCCTCGTGATGCTTTTTCCGTTCAAGCTCGAGCCTGGTCTCGTGGTCCCGACCCGGACGCAGGGAATCGACGTATGGCCCACGATCTTTGACTTGGTTGGCCTTGACCCGCTCGACGATACGGATGGCGTCTCACGGGTGCCGGAGATTCTGGCGGCCGCAGACGGCGAGACACTTCCCGATTCGGCTATGGGATTTTCATTTCTGGATGAAAACTGGGGTCGGCAAGAGAAGGCCCCGCGTCATCGCCTCGCCGTAACGGAAGGGCCCTATCGCTTCGTTGTCCGAAGCGAGGTTCTCGACGTTGAATCAAGCGAACCCATCGAAGAACTCTTCAATCGCGACAGCGATCCAGGCGAACTTGAGGATGTCTTTGAGACCGAGCCGGAAGTCGTGGATCGCCTGCGTGAAGCCGGCGGTCAATGGCTAACCGAAAAACCACCATGGGGGGAAGCCCCGAAGCGCGAGATCGGGGAACTAGAGCTCAACCAACTCCGCGCGCTCGGATACGCAATTCCGTAAGGGCTGCGCCCTAGAATCTCAAGCTCATCGTGACTCCGTAGGTCCGTGGCTGACCGACGAAGAAGAGCGTTGTGTTCGTAAAGGCGGTGATGTCAGCGGCGAAGGCTTTGTACGTGGCGTCCTCCACATTACGAATCCACCCTGCGACTTCGATCGTTTCGTCCGGCGTGTAATAGGAGAGACGTAGATTGTGCAGCCAGAAACTTCCCTGGCCGATCGTCTCCTCCGGCAGGATAAGGTCGTCATTTTCGTTAGGGCCACCGCGCCCCTCACTGGGGTCAAAATACGTAATGTCTTTCCAGGTTCCGTCCCATCTCATCACGAGAGCCCCAAACCGACCCAGTGGAATGGCCTGCTGCGCGCTCAATGTGACGGAGTATCGAGGCGCGTTCAGCAGAGTATTTCCCGAGTAGTCGACGGGCGTCACGATGTCGATCCGAGTGAAACCGACCACCTTGGCCCGGCGCTCGAGCGTAAGGAAATTGAGGAATTCACCTCTCAGCCACGCGAATTTGACATCGAAAGAGCCGCCTTCCCATGGAACGAGCGTCAACTCGACTTCGGAGCCGTACAATTCTACGTCGCTAGCGTTCTTGATCACGAATTGGACTGGCTGTTGTGATTCGAGAATCGGAGTAAAGAGCTGATAGTCTGAATAATCGTAGTGAAAGAGCGAGACCATCAGACGCAAGCGCTCGTCGAAATAACTTCCCGCTAATCCAATTTCGAACGCATCAATCTTCTCTGGCCCGGCCGGCGAAACGCCGCGGTCCCTGCTTCCCGAGGCATTGAACGTGCCGCTCTTCCAGCCATGGGTGTATTTCATGTAGAGGCTCGATTGTTCATTCGGCCGCCAGGTCAAGCGAACGGTTCCCGTCGGTTCCTTCCCGACCAAGTTCTGGTCGATCTCGTTCGGAATGATCGTAAACAGGGTGTAATCGATATGGCGCTTTTCGTAGTTGTAACGAACGCCGGCATCCAACGTGAAAGCATCCCAGAAATCCCATGCGGCGCTCGCATACCCAGCATACGTTGTCACATCCTGCGTATAGGTTCGAGTCCTTGCAACGCCTGGCGGAATAATGTCGAAACGATTGACCACATCGACGTTCAACTCTTCTTTCAAAAGAAAAGCGCCCACCTCCCAGTCGAGTGGCCCCCCCCAAATTTCATCCAGATCATCGAACGCTTGCCCGGTCAATCGCACTTCTTGAAAGACCTGATAGCCATCGTCGTCCGTCTTGTTCTCGAATACAATATTCGGCGTGAAGTCGAGGTCGATATCCACCGATCGATTCCACTTGTCATAACCCGTGATCGTAGTCAGCTCCATTGTGTCGCCGAACTCAATCGTGCCTTTCAGCGAAAATCCAAACGTGTCGTTGGTCGTTCGCCCGGCTCGATCGATGCCACCCGTATGCGGTTTCGAATCGAGGTTTTTCCCGAGCTCCTTCGCGACCTCACGACGAGCGTCATGGGTCGCCGCCGGGGTCAAACCATCCGGGCAACCGTCGGGGTCACGGTTTCCCTGCACATCCCCATGGACACAGAGCCCCTCCGCAAGCGCTTCTGCCCGCCTCTGGGCGACGGTCGCATCCACCACTTGGGTTTCGTACTCCGCCACCTCCGGGTCCCGATATTGACGACCGTCCTGGCTACCGAGAAGTCCGCGGATTTGCCTCTGTAAGTCCAGGTTGAAATTTTGGGTTTCCCGACGGGTAACGAGAGTCGGATCGATAAAGCGGCTGTTCCCGTTGGTTCCGATTGACTGGCCGACGAACGAATACTGGTCGAGACGACTTCCTCGAACAGCCATCAACCAGTCCATGTCGATATCGCCGGGCAGATCCGGCTGGAAGAGAAACACGCCACGAAGCGCCCAATTCTCCCGATCGTTCATCTTCCTGGGTAGATGGGCATCCACCTTCGATTTGAAGTCGAGCGAACCGTCCCCACCCACGTCTAGTTGCACGTTCGGCTTCTCCCCACAAAAAGTCGCCCTGTCGGCACGCAACGCTCTATCGGGTAGGCCAGCGCAGAGGTTATTATAGGTGCCATCTCGAGAAACCGTGCGAAATGAAATCCGCGCCCACAGCGATTCGTCGGTGATGGGGAACTGAACGGAACCCTCCAGATCGCGAGAATTGTAGTTGCCGAATTCCGCCTTCAGCGACGTACTGAAATCCCCTGTCGGCTTTCGTGAATAGACCTTGATCGCTCCGGCGGAAGCATTGCGGAAGGGCCCAGTCCCCTGTGGTCCGCGGAGCACATTGGCTCCCTCGATGTCGAACAGCGAGCCAAGCTGCAAGGCTGGGTTGTTGAGCGGCACGTCGTCAGTATAAATGGCGACTGAGCCAGCGGCATTCGAGTTGAAGTCGTTGAGTCCAATTCCTCTAATGAAGAACGTCGGCGCTGTCGCGCCAGCGGTCACGATTTCGAGGTTCGGAGTGAAGTTGGCGATGTCGGAGATGTCGGCTGCGCCGATCGCCTCGAGATCATCGGAGGAGAACGCGGTCACGGAGTTTGATCGAGCGACGTCGGCCAAAATTCCACCGGCGCTCGAACCGCTCACCACCATTTCCTCGACTCCCGCCCAGACATCGTCGCTGGATCCAGAGTCCTGAGCGGTGGCAGAGTTGATCGGCCAGAGCAGCGCAAATCCGACGGCGAGGACTGCAACATTCCTGACCAAGTTTTGTGAGCGGGAAATTGAGAGATGCTTGGGCGTCATGAGTCCTCTAAAACGATTAGAACGATCTACGATCCCTAGAAATGCAAAAAAGATCGCCAAGACCATCGATGGAGTGTGCGGCATTTCTATGACATTGCCATGCATGCCACGATCACACCACGACTGTGGGCATCTAACTCTGCGTCACTTAGATCTAAATACTACTTGCGGCACTCTCATCGAAACTACCCCTTGCGGCTCGGCTCAAATGTCTTTGTTGTGAAAATACGAAAACCGGGGATTTCGACGTTCGCTCGCTGATAACCACAATTCAAACACAAATTAACCGTTAGCGCGAACGGTCGAGCTGTCTATACTGGAATGGATCAGTTCTGAACGTCGACGCCAACCGTTGGCCATCGACTTCGCCCGGTACACTCAAAAAACAATCAGACCGGCCACAGTGGGATTCAATGCCTCGAATAGCCTGCCGAATTTCACCCGTGCTCCGTTTCATTATCGTCATCGCCTTCGCGGTGACCAGCCTGCTTGTCGCCGACCGCTCCGTTGCCGACAGTCGAAGCGGAGCCGGATCGGACGCGAATCGCTGGATTCCCTCGCTGGGCATTACATTGGGAGCCACGATCCACGATCACGACGGCACCGCCGGTTCGGACGGGTTTCTTAACGGACAATCGCTTGACGATCCACCACCGCCAGACCCATTGACTCGGTCGACACTCAACCGACCGGACGCAGCCGGAAGCCAGACCCTCAAAGCCATCAACGTCGGCGGCGTTCTCGAAATCGAAACACCATCGATCCCAATCCCCTTCCTGCGACCCAGGATCTTCTTTGGAGGTGAGCTCGAGCATGTCTCCTCACAAGAGCGCAACCTCGCGACTGAAGGAAATCCGGAGCCCACTCTCACCGCTCCGGCAGGGAATTTATCTTTCAGTGCCGTCGAGCTGAACGGTCGCGGCACCCGGACAACATCTGATCTCGACAACATGCAGCTTGGCGCCTGGATTGGCGTATCGATCCCCGTCCAACTCGGTGACTGGAAAGTTTCGATCAAACCTTCCGCGCGCTACCTGAATCAAAAAGTGAACTTCACAGGAATTTTTTCCCATGGTATTCGTGACAACTTTGTAGATTCTGGAAATAGGCGCAGAGACTTCCCCACAAATACCTTCTTGGTGCAAATTGAAGATTCGTTAGACGTCCACGCGATTGGCCCCGGGCTGGAGATCGAGATCGAGGTTGGAGCCATTCGATCGCTTTCTACTTCGGTTTTCATCAACGGCGGGGCGTACCGGGTACTTTCCGATCGAGATATCCAAGTCAACTCCACGGGACTGGGTAGCACTAACAGCATTTCCGAAAACTTTGAATTTGAGACGCAGTTTACGGCCGAGATCGATCCATGGCTCTACCGCGGCAACGTCGGGATGCGGTTCAAGTGGAAGGGCAGCCCCGAAGGATGGCTGTTTGGCTTGGGCGGCTGAACTCGGCGCTCCGCTCGCCGCGATTAACACGACACTCACCACCGCCCTACTCTCGCCCTCTCCACCCATCCGTGGTCTACATTCGCCGCTGTGAAATAGCCCGAACTTCCAGCGGGTGCCGCAGAGGCTGAGGCACCTGTAGCTGTAGCCCTGGCGACGATCCCGCCTAACGTCGACCCCACTCGAATGCCCGCGGACCGTGAGCGGAATAAAAAACCCCGCGTATCCACGTCTGCATAAGGAGACGAAATACGCGGGGCCAAATTTTCATTTCGTATCCCGGCGACGGATCGAACAAATCGCCAACATGAGAACTGCGTCTAGACGAGTCTCTCGAACGACCGCATTCGGGTGTCAGTCCACCTCATCCGGATCGACGAACCAAGCCGGCCTGAGGGCCAGACTCTTGCGCGTCTTCTCGGCTTGCTCCTTATATTTACGGATGCCGTCTCGCAGTTCACGCTTTACGCCCTCGTCGAGATCAGTCGTCTCCGTCAGCCATACTTCAGCCGCTTCCTCGTCTGCCCTCAACCACTGCACTGCAATCTTCTTGAATACGCGTTCTCGGTCCCATGCGTCTTCGATATATCGGGTCCACTCCATCGCAGCGTCCGGGCGATTGAGGTTCGCCTGGCGATTGGCGTACATGATGATGGGACCCTGGGACTTCTCCGCTAAGCGGCTTTCCTCCGACAATCCCTCGACCCAGGCGTCCGATTCTTCCGGGAATGTGATCTGAAACCTTCGAAAAGAAGCGCGGATACCAGTCCGAACAGACGGCGATTCGGCGGACTGCGCCATGATCCAATCCATCGCGGCTACGCCGTCTTTTCGAACCCAAGAAGACGCGATCCATTTAGGCAGATCCTCTCCCAGCTTCGTATCGCAGATTTCTTCGCACCATCGGACGGCCCGCAGCGGGTCAGTCTTCGAGATGTCCCCGGCCAAACGCGAATACGCATACCCCCTATATTTCACATCGCCCGTGAGCGTGGTGACCCAAGCTATCGCCGCGTCCGTCCCTTCCCGGGCAAGCTTGTTCTTGATGAGTTCGCTGATAGCTCGCTGCCGGTCGTCGTTTTTTCCTCGGAGGTCTCGGATGAAATCGTCGAGATCTGGCTTCCCAGAGTCGTACCAGCCCCGCACAAACGCTCGCAGCATCGTGGCATCCCATTCACGTAGGGAATACATCCCTACTTTGAAGTCGACGCGAAGCGACTCTGGATCCCGGCGAGCCCACTCATAAACTGTCTCGTTGAACATCGTTGCTTTCGAACGCTCATCGCGCTCGTTGCGCATCACCCATTTCGTCGCCGCCTCTGGATCAGATTTCGCCCAAGCGGTGACGATCAGAACGCGTTCGAATTCACGAAACGGAATTTTCAGGTCGCTCATGACCGATTCCAAAACGTCTGGTCGGTCAACGGGAACCTCTCGGAGTGCCGCTATGAGACGATCTGTGCGATCGAATCGGTCGGACATTTCGAGGATCTCAATTATCGTCGCGACCGGGTCGTCGCCGAGATTGACTCTGGCCGACGCGGCCTGATCGGCTTCAGGCGAGCAAGCCGCGAAGCTGAGAGAGAGAATGACTAAGAACGTGAGATAGCGAAGTCTAGTTTTCATCGCGCCGAGTATACGGAACTCAACTGAATTCGAAACAAAATCGAAGCTCTGCCGTCTCGCCCGACACACTTTTGCTAGAAATCCTCGGGCGGGATGCCTATCAAATCGACTCAGCGTATTTCGAGAACTTTCAGGGGAAGAATAAACGCGTCGACGAACTGATTCGCTGTCTCTTTGGCGCGCCTTCTCCCGTCGGCATCGTCATGAAAGACCGGAACCGTGACTCGAACGACGACACGCGGGCAACCATTCTCGGATTCGCCGCACCCAGCCAGTCCGAGAAGCGAGAGTAGGCTTTCACCCAGCAATCCACGATCGCGAACGCGCCACGCGATGACGTAACTGAATTTCGAGTGATCGGCCCTCGCGACGATCGCTTCCTGCGCGTCGAGGCCGAACTGCCAGACCTTCGCGGCATCGCGGGACACGACGGTCCAATCGCTTGCCGGCAAAACGACCTTCGAGTCGGGCATTCGGTCGAGACCGGAGGGCTTGGGCGTCTCCCACGCGATAAACAAGTCGGCAAGTTGGGCGCCAGTCGGCCCATCTGGAGTTCGGTACTCCCAATGAAGTTGGGGGTTAGCGGGTGTGCTGTAGGGGAAGAAGTAGTCGAGTTTCAGCTTCTTCCCCGTCCATCGACCGAGCGACGTCGGAAGATCGTAGGCGGCTTGATCGGTAGGACCCGGCGCCTCGCGCAGAACCGGAATCAAGATCGAGAACCCCACCAGCACGATCGGCAGGGACGGGCCGAAAGTTCTCCAGCCGGAGGGGAAGAGCGAGCTCCCTTCGGATTCTTCCCTGTTGGGCCCAGCAGAGCGCGGCCCGACAGGATCAGCATCACCCTGAAGCCGCACGGCGATCGCATAGAGTGCGACCGCACCGATCAGCAAAACCGCAATTCCCTGTGGGGTATGGCTCTCGAAAAACTCGGCCTTGAGTTCCTCTTGCGTGAGCATGACGAGGCATGCACGCAGGATGTTCAACCCAATGCCCAGGGGGATGGAGGCGGCCACTACCCAGAGCGTTCGACGAAACGAAATTTCGCGCAGCTCGGAAGCCGCGAGGGCGACCACCGAAAGGACCTGAATCCCTCGCCAACCACTACAGGCCTCGATGATTACGAACGCATGGTTCCCGAGGCGAAGCTCCGTCCCTTCCAGTTGGGGTGCATAGCCGGCGAGACGGAGGACCTGATTCGCTCCGTCAGCGGTCAGATTTTGTAGTCGCCAAATGATCTCCGCCTGCAGCGGCGCCGGTGGCGGGAAGGCAAGCATGAGCGCGGCACATGGCATCACCATCACAGCGACTGCGCTTCGCCCCCCCCATGCGCCAGCCAATGTCGCGATCGTGAGACACAAGACCGGAATGAGAAGCGCCTGCGCACTGACCCAAACCGCCCACCAGAACGCTGGAAGAATTGCGATCGCAGCGACGTATTGGATCCAACCGATCGATTCCCTTTGAGTTTCCGCAAGCGCGTGTCGGCGGCTCCAAAGAAACCAGGCTGCGATGAAGACCGAGACCGCCCCCGAATCGCGATTCGGAATAAAGAACCAGTACTCGAATTCAGCCGGATCCGTTAGGCCGAAGGGAGTGATCAGAATCGACCGGAATGCCACCACCACACATAGAACGATGAAGATGGACAACCAGGTCGCCTGCCCTGGCCAGCCCAAGCGGGACGCGGCGGAAGCATCATTCATGGGCGTCGTCTCTTGCGAGCCATTCGATTCATTTGATGCCATCAGTCAATCAGCCGTATCGCACGCCCGGATAGAGGAGACCGATCGAAAAGAGCAGGAAGGGGAAAAAGATCTCTCCAACCAGATTCCAGACGATGACGATCCCTATGAGTCCTATCATCGGCTGATGAATCAGTCCCCTGTAGGCCTCCAGCCATCGGTCGGGCAGGATCAGAGGGAGCGCGCCGCTGCCGTCGAGCGGCGGAAGCGGAATCATATTCAGGACGAAGAGCAGTAGATTCAGAGAAAAAAAGATACTGAGAAGAAATGCGCTCCCAGCCGCCAACCCGGCCGAATCTCCGACCGCGGCCGTGATCTGACTGAAATGAATGGATGACGGCGCCTCGAAGATCCCGAATGACATGCCGACGCGAACGAGAAGCGCTGCAACGATGACGAGACCCAGATTCGCCGCAGGGCCTGCCAGGGCCATCCATGCGGCACGTTTTGGATAGCGTTCCGCCCAGCGCGGATCATAGGGCGCACTCGCATAGCCCATAGGCCATCCCATCATCGCAACACTGAGAATCGGCAGGATGACCATGCCAAAGGGTTCCCGTTTCATGTGTGGAACCGGGTCGAGGGAAACCTGACCGCCGTTATAAGCAGTGAGGTCGCCGCCTAACTTCGCGGCCAGCGCGTGCGAGGCTTCATGCACCGTGACTGCAAAAACAAAAACGCCGTAGAACGCGATCGCTTCGATAGGGTCTGTCAAGAATCCTACGCCTCGAATACGAAACCACGCGCACGATCCGACGCGGGCGAGAAAGTGACTGGGGAGCATAGTCAATCCTATGGTTGATCCAAGGGTTGACCCGGCACTTCGCGCGAAGTGCCTATGGAAGTTTGCTTTCGATCATCGTCGTCCCGCCCCGCACGCGTGTTTCCATGATCATGAGATTGTGCTCCGCCGACCCGAACGCCGTATCGAGCTCGACCGCACGTTGATAGGCCAGACGCGCTTGATCGAATTGTCCCAATCGCGTGTAGGCGATACCAAGATTGTTCCAGGCTCGACCCAGCCTTGGCTCGATTTGAGTCGCCAGTTCGAATCCCTTTTGTGCAACGCTCCAGACGGCCATCAGATCAGCGCCCTTCTCATTGAGGACGCGCTGGCCGGCCACGTTGTTGATCAAATGTGCGTAGGCAGTCAGGTCATCAATGGGTCGGATATCGACGCCCTCTTCGACCAGGCCGAGGAAGTCGATTGACATTCGCACGCTCTTCGCAAGCACGATGACGACCATGTGATCCGATAGAACAGTGACTTCGCGAAATTCATGAGTGATGGGCGTGAGCGTCCGGGCCTCGGCGAAGTAGATGGGCCATCCAAGACTTCTGCCCAGACCAACGAGAACGGTCGCAAGTGCCACACAGTCTCCGCGACCCGACTTGATCGTCGCCTTCGCGTTCGCCGACACCGCCCAATCGTATTTTAGCCCCAGGCCAGTCGGCTTCGGGTCGGAGAGAAAGGAAACCAGAGCACGCACTCGGCTCGCACCCGGCGGGGCGGACATCACTCGTCGTTCCGCGAGAATACTGATGTCTCTCGTGACTTCGAACGGCGGGCGACCAAGCTCGCCAGACAGCGTTGGGACACGCTCGCGCAGCTCGGCTCGAAATTCCTCCGATCGATAACTCAGCCGTTGATCCGATGAAGAATTCGAAGCGCAACCGCAAAGTCCGATCAGAACGATCAGCCAGGCGGTCAAGCGCGCTCGATGCATCCAATGCCAATGCATACTGAATCATACCATCTGGACCTCGCCTCTCCCGGACCCATCTGGCAACGACGATGCTGAGCATGAGGCTGGCGCCCCGGTCGAATCGTGACACTCCCATGCGCGCTAGGGTCTAGAATATGACGATTCGTCGGATTGCCCGCTTCTTCGCCCTCGCCCTGGCCGTCATCTTGACAGGCTCGTTGCCTCTGCTCCGTTGGATGCTCACGCACTTTAAGGAGCCGTCGGTCGATCCAGCCCGGGCGCTCAGCGCTTCGATCGAGCGTTCTCGACGAGCAGTCACTGTTCGATACTCGGGAACCTCGACACCTCTCTTCTCTGACCGCGTCACGCATTGGATGGTCGACGGGTGGTTTTCGCGGTTCGGCCCCCTCGACGTCCTTTTCTCCGAGATGGGCCCGGATGTCGATGCCGTTGCGCGCGGCCTTGAGAACAACCAGATTGAAGACTCGGCGGTCGTCATCCCGACTCATTCCCATTTTGATCATGCGATGGATGCGCCGGAGGTTGCGCGGCGCACCGGCGCGGTCTTGCTCGGCTCCGAGTCCACGGCGAATATCGCCCGCGGCTGGGGACTCTCGGAGGATCAGATCAGGGTCGCGGTCTCCGGAGAAAGCATTCACTGCGGCGATTTCACGATCACCCTGATCGACACGCAACATTTCGCCTTTCCCAATCCGGCGCTGGCGAAGCAGGCCTTGTCCGATCCCATGATCACCGCGCCCCTCACCGGACCATTCACCGGACCGGTTTGGGCTTCGAGCCTCGCCAATCGCAGTGGCACAAAGCAGACCTTGAAATTCCTCAAACAAAAGGAAGCGAGCCACAGTGAAATTCGCTTCTCGACCCTCCCTCGCTTCGACGAGGTCGTGCCCTTCCAAGCGCCAGGAGTGCAACCGCAATGACAACCAAGACCATCGATATTCGCTCCGAGGCTCGGGGCTACGGCGATGAATTGCGCGAGCGAGCGCAGGCAATCGAAAATGCGCGCCAATTGCCCGCGGACCTTTCCGACCGCTTCGCCGATTCCGGCTTCTACCGCGCCTGTGTCCCCGAAATGCTTGGCGGCCTCGAGCGACCACCCGCGGAAACGATGGAGGCCGTCGAGATCCTGGCACGCGGCGACGGGTCCAGCGCATGGTGTGTCTTCATCGGCGCAACGTCCGGGAGCGTGCTAGCCAGGATTCGCGAATCTGCAGCCCGGAAAATATTTGCAGATCCCAGCTGTCTGATTTCCGGCGTCTTCGCACCTCGAGGAACGGCGACCGTGGTCGAAGGCGGCTACCAGGTGGACGGCGTATGGCAGTGGGGTTCCGGAACACAAAATGCCGACTGGATCCTCGCCGGTTGCCAGATCATTCGAGACGGCGAGACGGAACGGCTGGGTAACGGAACGTCCAGGTCGACGATGATGTTGGTTCCCGCTGGCAAGGTGGAATTCTTGGACACCTGGCACGTATCGGGGCTCTGCGGCACTGGAAGCACGGACTATGCAATTCGCAATGTCTTCGTTCCCGAAGAGCATGCGGTCGGAATCGGCATCAATGGTCCCATCGAGAGGCCGCTTTATGCATTTCCCCATTTTGGTCTACTCGCGATGGGGATCGCCGCCGTTTCTCTCGGACTTGCGCGCTCGGCCATCGATGAACTCATCGAGATTGCCGGGGGCAAGAAGCCCTCGGGAAGCGCACGCCCGCTCGCCGCCCGCGCCTCGACACAATCCGAAGTGTCTCGAGCCGAAGCCGGCCTTCGCTCCGCAAGGGCCTTCTACTACGAGGCCATCGATGCTGCCTGGAGCGCCGCCCAGTCGACTGGGCGAATCGAGACCCAACATCGCCTCGACGTACGACTAGCGACAACATCCGCGACCCAGGCCTGCGCTGACGCCGTTGATCGCATGTACAACCTTGCCGGCGGGACTTCTGTATATCGCGACTCGCCTCTGCAGCGCATTTTTCGTGATGTGCATGTGGCTACTCAACACATGATGGTCAGTCCCGCAACGCTCGAACTAACAGGTCGCATTCTCCTTGGCCTCGAAACCGACACGGCGTTGCTCTAGCGAATGGGCGCACGCATCCAAACAGAAGAAGATGTCGTGAACGGATCCTCCAGCCCGCCGCCCCCACTTCGCGTCGGCACGATGGCCGATCAATTCATGCTGACGGGTCCCCTCGAACGGCGTCGAGAGCTTCTTGACCGTGCGAGCCAGAGCGGCCTTGATCATGTCTTCGTCGCCGACCACATCAGCTTCTATACCGGACTCGGTATGGACGGGTTGATTCAAGCCGCCACGATTGCGGCGCTCGAACCGAATCTCAAGATTCATATCGGCGTCTACCTTCTAGCCCTCCGACATCCGCTCCCGGTCGCACGTCAGCTCGCCTCCCTCAGCGAATCCGCGCCCGGAAGGCTCGTTCTCGGGGTCGGTGTTGGCGGCGAGGACCGTCATGAAATCGAAATCTGCGGCGTTGATCCTGCAACGCGCGGGCGACGGACGAATGAAACACTCATGGCCCTCCACGGCCTTCTTGGCGGAACGCCGGCCAGTCATGCCTGTGAATTCTTTACATTCGAAGAAGCGCTGATTCGCCCAGCTCCCGACCCACCGATCCCCATCGTCATCGGTGGCCGATCCGATGCCGCCATCCAGCGCGCGGCTAGGTTCGGTGACGGGTGGCTTGGCGTTTGGTGTTCCCCCAGACGATTCGCAGAAGTGGTCCGGGAAATCGAAAGCCTTGCGGAGGAGCGTTCCATCCCGAGACCAAAAACCTGGGACCATGGGCTACAGGTCTGGATCGGTCTGGATCAGGATCAAGACCGCGCACGCAAGCGTCTCGCCGCCGCCATGGAACGGATGTACCAGATTCCCTATGAACGCTTCGAGCGCTACAGCCCCTTCGGCCGGCCGAAGGAAATTGCCGAGCGACTTGCCCCCTATATCGAAGCGGGCTGCCGACACTTGAATTTGACGCCGATTGCCAGCTCGCCGGAGGAGGCGATCGACGGCGCCGCGGAGATCCGCGAGTGGCTCATGAAGAACATCGGTGTCTAGAGCGGCTGAGAAGTCGTCAGCACTCGACTCGAGCGAAACGCCGAATACTCGGCACCGATCAGGGCTTTACGATCTCAAAGGCAGGCGAAAATCGCTCGAAGAGCCGGCCGAATCGAGCCAGCGCAATCAATCCTCCGTCGAGCGATGCCTGATCCTTGAGTAGCAGGTTCGGAAGCGACACGGCCCCAGAGAGAACACCCACGAAGTCCGCGCGACTGATTCGAAGTACGATCGTCGGATCTTCCGCACGTCGAGCTTTGTAGTAGCGAAGCACGCCGTGAGCGATTTCCAAGAGCCATTGTTCGTCACGATCCGGGAACTCGAGCTCAACCGTCATCTCGACGTCCGCGGCCTCTTCCCCCTTGAGCCCAATCGCCAGGTAGTCGAAGAACAGGTCCGAACTCATACCCGCCAGAATGTCCGAGCTCGTCGGCGAAACGGTCGTGCCTATCTTCGCCGATTCCGTCGCTCGCAGTTCTTGCGCCCCTGTCAGATAAAAATTCCGCCATGGACCCGACTCGGCCTGATACCCGAGTTGTTCGAGCGCATCCGCCTCGAGCCAGCGTGCCGCGCGATTGCTGGGCTCAGCGAAGACGAGATGCTTCACGACCTCCGCCACCCATCGATAGTCACCGCGGTCGTAGGCCACACGAGCGTGATCGAGCAATGCCTCCGCCCCGCCCGCGAGTTCAACATAACGTCGGCCCGCCTGCTCCGGTGGATGGGGGTTCAGGTTGGCGGGGTTCCCATCGAAGAAACCAAGATAAAGCTGATACGTCGCCTTCGAATTGTGGCTGACCGTCCCGTAGTAGCCGCGATTGAACCATTCCCGGCCGAGCTCGTCCGGCAGCCGAAGTTGCTCGGCGATTTCAAGAGGCGTGAGTCCCATATTCGCCAGATGCAGAGTCTGGTCATGAATATATTTGTAGAGATCTCGCTGACTGGCGAGGTAGGCCACCGCTTCCGCTCGCCCCCATCGCGGCCAATGATGTCCACCGAAAACAACTTCGAGGTCCCCGCCGAAAAGATCAATCGCCTCGTCGAGCCACCGCGCCCAATCAGAACCATTTCGAACCTGGGCGCCGCGCAATGTATAGAGATTGTGAAGAACCGCGCTCGCTTCTTCTGCGGCGTAGAATGCCTTGCGCTGCGGGAAATAGAACATGAACTCCGCCGGAGCCTCGGCATTCGGCGTGTACTGAAAGACGATCTCAACTCCGTCGATGGTGAGTGTCGTACCGGTCTTGTGAATGACATCCGTGGGTTCGATGATCGAAACGCGACCGATCGACGTCGTCTTTCCCAGCCCCGCATCGATACGGCCTCGCTCCCCCGCCGGCAAGAGCCGGCCAAACATATAGGCGGCACGACGCGTCATCACGTTTCCGGCGAGCACATTCTCACTCACCGAATGCTGCATGAATCCTTCGGGCGCAATGATTCGCACGCGTCCCTGCTCAACATCTTCTCGAGTCGTTACTCCACGAACGCCACCGAAATGGTCGACATGGCTATGGGAATAGATCACGGCAACGACCGGCCGTTCCCCAAGCGTCTCATTCACGAGATCTAGCGCAGCCCTTGCCGCCTCAACCGTGATCAGGGGATCCAAAACGATCCAGCCCGTATCGCCGCGGACAAAACTAATATTCGAGAGGTCGTACCCTCGAACCTGGTAGATGCCATCCACGACCTGGAAGAGGCCATGGATCATATTCAACTTTGCTTGTCGCCAAAGACTCGGATTGACCGTATCCGGGGCATCGCCCTTCTCGAATGCGTAATTCGTCATGTCCCAAGCGATCGTTCCATCGTCCGCTGCAATCTGTAGACCCGGGTCTGTCGCCAGGCGCCCTCGCTTCGCGAGTTCGAAATCCGCGTCATGATCAAAGGGCAGTGAGCGGGCAACCTTCTGATTCGCCGCCCGAGTCGCGGCCGTCGCCGGCTTGGAATCGGAGGTCAGCGTCATGCCACCGGATTCGACCGTCGACCGCGCGCCGAGCCCCGCACAGCCCACGTTCGCGATGAGTCCAGCCGACATCATCAACAAGCCTACTTGCTTTCGAATCATTCTTAACTTTCTCTCGCGTGAATCGACACTTTTAGTGCTTGAGACGCAGTCATGCATTCAGGCCTCAGCACGATAACAAAATGGAAAACGTGGACCGCTCGTTAGTTGACGCGGCGGGCGTGGCCCTTCCAATATGGCTCGCGCAACTCTGTCTTCAAGATCTTTCCAGACGGGTTCCGCGGTAGCTCCGACTTTCGGTCGACCGCGGTGGGGCATTTATAGCGAGCCAGACGTTCTCGGCAGTAGTTCCTAATTTCTTCGTCGCCAACCGCTTCGTCGGCCGCATCGACGATGATCGCAGTCACGGATTCGCCCCATTTTTCGGAGGGAACTCCAATCACGGCGGCATCCGCGATCGAGGGATGGCTCATCAACACATTCTCGATCTCCGCGGGATAGATATTCTCTCCTCCCGAAACGATCATGTCTTTCACGCGGTCGTGAATATAGAGATAGCCCTCTTTCATGTACCCGGCGTCTCCGGTGCGAAACCATCCGACTCCGTTCTCGTCGAGGCCCTCCGGATAGGACTCCATCGTGGCTTCCGGGTTGCGCCAATAGCCCTTCATGTTCTGCTTCGACCAGATCCAGATCTCTCCCACCTCGCCTTCGGCCAGGTCTTTGCGGGACTCATCATCGACGATTCTGATCTTCGTATCACCCCAAGCCTTGCCCGCCGATCGCAAGAGATGCGCCTTCGGGCCTCCAGGATCATGATCCTCTTTCGGCATCACCGTGATCGCACCCGTCGTCTCCGTCAGCCCATAGACCTGAATAAAGCCACAACCAAAAATCTTCATGGCGGTAGCGAGGACCTGTTCCGAAATCGGAGAAGCCCCGTATACGATCGATCGAAGAGAACTGAAGTCGGCTTTTTCGACGCCTTCCGTTGCGCAGAGAATCTGGAGAACCGCTGGCACGAACAAGGTATTCGTCACGCGATGCTTTTCGATCAGACGGATCACCTCCGGCGGATCCATGTCGCGCACGAGAATTGATTCGCCTCCCTGACAGAACCCGCCGACCGCCCAGCCGCTTCCAGCAATATGAAAGAGCGGCATCGCTACCATGCTCACGCTCGTTTCATCGATCTGCCAATTTTCCGCACCAACATCCATCGCCGCCATCAAGTTGCGATGAGTGAGTTCGACACCCTTTGGAAGCCCCGTCGTCCCGGACGTATAAAGTTGATAACAAGTCTCATCGTCACGACACCCAAGCTTCGGGTCGATCGGATCTTGCCCCCCATACCAATCTTCGTAACGGATGACCTCGCCACCGTCTCCAATGACGAGAACTCGCTTGACCGTCCCGAGCTTCATCTTTTCGAGATGCCCGAGAAACTCCTCGCCGATCAAGAGGACTTTCGCCTCGGCGTGGTTCAGGATGTATTCCATTTCCGGAGGAGCCAGCCGCCAGTTCACCGCAAGCGTGACGGCGTTGACCATCGCGGACCCGAATAGCAGCGAGAAATACTCGGGAACATTCCGATCGAGAAAGGCGACCCGCTCTTGGGGCAACACACCTTCTAAAAGAAGCGCTTGGGCAACCCTGCACGACTCGTCGTAGAGATCCGCGTAGGTCCAGCTCCGATCCCCCGCTCGCATGGCGACTTTGTTGGGGCGCTCACCCGAATGAAGGCGAAGAACTTGATCAAGTGTCGTTATGGGCATGGGGGAAGCCTTTCCTGACGAAGAGTCGGCGAATGCAGGAGGCTAACATGATCACTCGTTTTCTGTAAACGACTCAATCCTCGCAGCGCGTGACGCTCACCGCGCAGAGTTTGAATTCCGGAATCTTGCCGTCGGGATCAAGTTCATCGAGGGTCAGAAGATTCGCCGCCGCCTCGCGAAAATGGAAGGGAATGAAAATCGCCCCGCGATTCTCCCGAGTAGTCAGCTTTACTGCGATCCGAATCTTTCCGCGACGACTCTCCACCAGCGCGCGATCGCCAGTTATCAAACCGAGAGCCTCAGCATCCTTCGGATGTATCGCGGCAAAGGCTTCCGGCGCGATTGCATCGAGCGCCTTTGCGCGCCGCGTCATCCCCCCCGTATGCCAATGTTCGAGGAGTCGTCCCGTATTCAGCACAAAGGGATATCGCTCGTCGGGCAGTTCCGGCGCCGCCGACCATTGCGCGGGAACAAGCTTCGCGCGCCCACTTTCTGTTGGGAAGCGATCGGTAAAGAGGACAGCCGGTCCTTCCTCGTGCTCCGGATCGGGATTTGGCCAGAGCTTCCCCGACGCACCGAGCGTATTGTGATCGAGCGTCGCATAACTCGATGTCAAGCCGGCGAATTCAGCGAAAATTTCATCGGTGGACGCATAACGCATCGGGTATCCAGCCCGCGTCGAAACTTCGGAAATGATTTCCCAGTCAAGTCGCGCCTGGCCGGGAAGCTCGAGGACGGGACGGCCCAGCTGAACCCGACGGTCCGTATTGGTGTAGGTCCCGAGCTTTTCCATATACGCGCTCGCGGGCAGGATGACATCCGCAAACTCAGCCGTCTCGGTCAGAAAAATATCCTGCACGACGAGGAAGTCGAGCTTGGAAAGGGCCTTGCGAACCTTGTTCACATTCGGGTCGGAGAGAAAGGGATTTTCACCCATGATGTACATGCCCCGAATGCTCCCAGCCAGAGCGCCAGCGGTAATCTCGACAACCGTGAGTCCCGGGTCCGGTGACAGCGAACATCCCCAAGCGGCTTCGAATTTTTCACGCACTCGGGCATCATCGACCCGTTGATAGTCGGGATAGACCATCGGGATGAGTCCAGCGTCGCTGGCACCTTGAACGTTATTCTGGCCTCGCAGCGGATGAAGGCCCGAACCGGGTGCGCCGACGTTGCCCGTGATCAGCGCCAACGAAATCAGACAACGCGCGTTGTTTGTTCCGTAGACATGCTGGGACACACCCATCCCCCAGAATATGATGGCGCGCTTGGCGCGCCCAAAGACCCGAGCGACATCCCTAATCCGCTCTGGTGAGAGGCCGCAAATCTTAGAAGCCCGCTCGGGCGTATACTCGGCCACGGATTCGCGTAGCGCTTCGAAACCTTCGGTTCGCGTCTCGATGAAGGACTCGTCACAGAGCCCCTCTTCGATGATGACCTGCATCATCGCGTTGTAGAACGCGACATCAGTCCCGGGTTTGATCCCACAGAAGAACTCAGCGTGATCCGCAATCACCTCGCGCCTTGGGTCCACGACGATCAGCTTCAACCCGCGTTTGATCGCCTGCTTGAAGAAGGTTGCCGCAACGGGATGATTCGAAGTAGGGTTCGAACCTGTGATGAGCGCGACGTCTGCATTCTCGATGTCTGCGTAGGTCGTCGTGACGGCGCCGCTTCCAATCGACTCGAGTAATGCGGCCACGCTCGAGGCATGGCATAGCCGCGTGCAATGGTCGACGTTATTCGTCCCAAGCGCGGTTCGCATCATTTTTTGAAAGAGGTAGGCCTCCTCGTTCGAACATTTGGCACTGCCAAAACCGGCCAGTGCGTTTGGCCCGTCGTGATCGCGAATCCCCGCGAGTCGGCTGGCCACGAGATCCAGCGCTTCGTCCCAGCTTGCCTCGCGAAACGCCGGCAGGACCTCTCGATCGTCCACGAATCCACCGGCCCTACGTCGACCATCATTTTCTCCACGCGTGTCCGAGGACAAAGCTCCCTTGGGATAGGCCGCCTCCCGTCGAATAAGCGGCGTCACGAGACGCTGGGGATGCGAGACATAGTCCCATCCATAACGTCCCTTGACGCAAAGCCGGCCCAGATTAGCCGAGTCCTTGCGCCCCTCGGCGAACACGATCTCCGCCCGCTTCCCGTCCGCGCCCTCCGCGACGTGATAGGTCAGTGCGCATCCGACACCGCAATAGGGACAAACGCTATCGACGGCCTTCAACTCTCGGCGCGGGCGCAATGGCGAGCGTAACGGACGATCCACGAGCGCACCGGTCGGGCAAACGGCAGCACACTCACCGCAAGAGACGCAAGTACTTTCCCCCATGCCCGCATCGAGATCAAAAGCAATCTTCGCCGAGAAACCTTTACCGCTCCTTCCGATGACTTCGTTTCCCTGGACATCATTACAGGCGCGGATACAGCGATCACACAGAATGCAGGCCTGATGATCCACATCGATCACCTTCGAGCTTTGGTCTTCCCCTCGGCCGGGCGCCGCCGGAAAGCGAGACCGGGTCAGCGCGTGAACGCGGGCCAGGGAGGCCAGTTCGTTGTCACCGAGCCGAACCTCGCGTCGATCCTCGTTCATGGCAGTCGCCGCCGGTTGATCGCTCAACAAAAGCTCGGTCAGCATCGAACGATGCCGGTCGAGTTCTTCCGACTGCGTACGAATCTCCATTCCCGGCTGGCATTTCCGGACACAGGACGCGGCCTTTGTTCGTTCCCCCACATCAACGACGCACAATCGACAGACACCGACCGGATCGAGACCGGGCGAATGACATAACACCGGAATCTCGATGCCGGCGGATGCGGCTGCCTCGAGAATCGTCTCACCCTCGCGGGCTTCGAGGTCCCTTCCATCAATCCGAAGCTTCATGGGGCCATTTCTTCGGCCACCGACAAAGTCAGTGGCGCACAACCCCCATCGACTTCACGAAGCCCGAACTCAATGCTCAGGCTCGAGACACGCGACGGTGGAATCCAGCCGTCAGCGCTCCATCCGCGTTCAAGATTGTAGTTTCGAATCATTTCTGCGAGTCGATGGCTAGGCAGTCGCGCCCCACGACTAGGCCCAGAGGTCAATGACTCAGTCAAGAAACGCCCCGGCAGCGTATCGTCTTCGGGCTTCCAGCCCTCCCGGACGTTGAATGCCTTCCGCAAGTCAACGATCCCCTTCGCCACAGCGCGCAGACTCGCTGGGGAGAATGCGTGGCCCGTGACCGCACTTAACATCTCTGCACAATCGGGATAAAAGTCTTCGAGGGCACCACGGACAAATTTACACAGAATGAGCGAATCGAGAAGCGCAGCACGATCTTCAGTTTCGATTGCCTTCGCCGCAGACTTTGCGTTGCCACGCAAACGATCGACCCCCTCATCGAAATCCACCTCGTATGCGCCGCTTCGGTTGTGATCTGCTCCGCGTGTCCCCACCGCCAGACCCAGCGCCAGTGTTTGCAGCGCGCGGGGTTCGTACCCAGGCAACTCGAGACCCTTGACTTGGGGTGCGAATTCGATCGCGCCTTGACCTACGAACTCTGCCAAACGACGGGACCCTTCCGCCATCTGATCGCCAAGCCCCCGGCGATGAGCGACGTCGTCAAGCCAACCGAGCATCGCCTCGGGGTCGTCGAATCGCGGCCCATCTTCGAGCAGTCCCCGATCACCGCATTCCATCGCGAACGCGAGAGTCGCGCCTACGGAGATCGTGTCCATCCCGAGTTCATCACATCGCTTCGAGGCCGCCAGCACCTGATCGGGATCATCGATTCCGCAGAGCGGACCGAGCGCGAAGACACTTTCGTATTCAACCCGAGTCTCTGAAATCTCCTCGCGCCCGTTCTCGCGTTGATCAACATCACTCCCAACGACAGCGGAGCTCGAGGCGGCAACCTTGCTCTTGCCCGGCGCAATTTCGAATCGATGCTCACAGCCAATCGTGCAGCTCGCGCAAGACGATCGCCGATGTTTTCGAGTGCCATGCCAATTCTCCACTGCAAGAAGCGGGGATCCAGAGAAATGGCTCTCTTGGAAATTACGCGTTGGCAGGATTCCAAGGCGATCAAATGAAAGGAGATTCCCGACCGTCCCGAGTTCTCGGTACTTCGCCGTCGCTTCCCCGGCGGCTCGACGGCGCAAGCGTCTGGCAAGCGCCTCTACTCGATCAGAGTCGGCAACCGGGGTCTCGACAGCCCCTCGAAGGGCAATCGCCTTCAGCCGTTTCGAACCCATGACCGCGCCGAGTCCGCCCCGCCCCGCATGGCGCCCGTCTGCACTCAGATTGGCAAAGCGGACCAACCGCTCGCCGGCCACACCGATCGCGGCCACACGCCCGAAGGGCTCGAGAATTCGAGCCGTTTCCTCCGCCGTTTTGCCCCAACAAATGCTGGGGCGAAGCGCACCGTCGACCAGTTCAGATGGTTCCGAACAAGCTCCGACGAGAACGACCGCATCGACGCCCAACGCCTTGCCCGCAATTGCAAAATGACTACTCGATAACGCATCGGAAATCCCGCCGGTGAGCGGCGACTTCGCCACCACGGCGAACTTCGCGGATGTCGTGAATCGCGTTCCGACCAGGGGCGAGAACGAAAAGATCAACGGCGCTTCGGGTGCGAGGGGATCGACGCCGACCGGCGCTTCCTGATGGAGAAGCCATGCACCGAGTCCCACGCCCCCGAGCGTGCGCCGAAGAATCGCGTCCTCGATTGGAATTCTCTCACCGGCATTGCGACCCAGATCAAAGCGCCAATAACAACCGTGAAACCCCAACATGGCTAGCCCCCCGCGAGCGCGTCGATCACGCTCACTCGTTCGCCAGGGCCGACGGGGACTTCGAGGTCACGAACGAGATCACGCCCTCCGAGACACAATAGATGAGATGGTCCGAGTCTTCCGTCCACGAGCAGCGACTGTGCTCCAGGAAGCGCCGACAAGATTTCACGCACCGTCCCAACCGAAACCTCAAAACAGGACGTACGGACCTTCTTTGCAGATCGGCCCAGAAACTCGATCACCGCCGACGCCGCTGGCTCTCGCGTACGTACCGCGTCGAGATAGGCGGCCGGCGTATTGAATCCCTGCCACGCAGGGGGCCCCAGCGATGATGCGCATTCGCTCGGCTTGTAGTCGAGGGCTTCGAGAAGACGAAGTGGTCGCCGAATCCCTTGGCCGAGAAGGTCATCCGCCTTCCGCCAGGCCTCGCAGGGATAGACAGCGGAGAGAACCTGCACATACCCATCGGCCAAGGGCGCCGCTGCCCCGCCTATCGAGAAAAGGCCTTCGACGAAGTCGGCTCGAAGATGAGGGGCGTCCACGCTCGTCACAAAAGCGAACTCCGAACCCGCCGCCTTCAACCCTTCGCGAATGCCGACCAGCGGACCACCGCCGATCTCGGTGTCGATGACAAGCTTTGCGTTGAGTGGCGGCAAGTCGAGTTCGCTCGAGGTGACGACGATGATCTCGTCGACGACGGGGCTCAACTTGTCGACGACATGCTCGATCATCGTCTTGCCAAACCACGGTAGCCACGCTTTCGCCCGACCCATTCGCGATGAGCGCCCGCCACACAGAACAATGCCAGCACGACTCATGATGCGCCTCGGTTCCCCGAATTCGGACCTGGCTCGCCCACACGATGAACTTGCTCGGGGAACTTCGAGAGGATCGAAAGCAGCGGACCGAGAGCGACCTGCCCGAGTCCGCAGATACTGGTCTGCTGCATCGTGTCGTGCAGAGCGCGAAGCAGCGCTTCGTCTTCGTCGGAAATGGCGCCGGCCTTTTCGATCAAGGACACAGCCTTTTCTGAACCCACCCGACAAGGCACACATTTCCCACACGACTCGTTTCGAAAGAATCGGGTGATGCTCAGACCCACCTCGAGCAGATCGCGGCCCTCCGCGACAAAGATCGCCGCGCCGGAACCTAGCATCGTCCCCGCCTCCGCCAATCCGTCGAAGTCGACGGGAAGGTCCAGGGCCTCCGGCCCCAGAAAATTGCTCGACGCGCCGCCCGGGGCGACGGCAAGCAGATTTCGACCCTCGCTGATTCCGCCATGATTTTCGAGCAGCACACCCAATTTCGTGCCGACGGCGACAAGCGCGACTCCGGGGATTTCGACATCGCCACTCGTCGACATGAACTTATGTCCCGAGAAACCGGCCTCACCGAGGTCGTGCCACCAACCTGAGCCATTCGCAACGATGCCGACCGCATGAACCAAGGTCTCGACATTGTTGATGAGCGTTGGCTTCTGGAACAGGCCAGAATTGCCGGGGAACGGAGGCTTGTTCCGCGGCTCCCCGCGACGATCCTCAAGGCATTCAAGAAGGGCCGTTTCCTCTCCAAGGACGTAGCCTCCGGGCGAAACGAAAATTTCAACATCGAAGCAAAAACCAGTCTCGAAAACATTGTCACCTAACACTCCGATCGAGCGTGCTCGATCGAGTTCCGCTTCGAGCCGTCGTCGTTCGGATTCATACTCATGGCGAATGAAGATCGTCCCACGGTCTGCGCCGACACAGTAGGCGGCGATCGCCATGCCTTCGATCAAGAGATGCGGCAGGTCGTGGATGAGCTCGCGGTCCTTGAAGGTTCCCGGCTCGCTCTCGTCGGCGTTACAGATCACAACCTTCGAAGCAGCAGCCTCCGCGGCCACCAGCGACCACTTCCGAGCCGTCGGAAATCCCGCACCTCCCATTCCTCGGAGCCCGGCAGCCTCGAGCGCTTCAATCGGGGCCTCGCGAGAACCTGAGAGAACCTGTCGCAACACGCGATAGTTCGAATCCGTGGAGCAGTAGGGATCCGCGGCTGGCCAAGAGCGCACGCCGCGTTCAAATGGTTCGGAGTCCCTAGCCTCCACACATTCGTCGATCGCCGCCAGATCGCGGGCATCTGCGATTCGATGTCCCAGTCCCGCCGCTGGCGCGCCATCACATCGACCAAGGCAGGATGTCTCTTCGATCACGACATCCTGGCGACCCTCGGCCCATTCGCGCAGAGCCGTAGTCGCGGATTCGCCCCCGGCCAGCTGGCACGACAGGTCGCGACACACGCTGACGACCACCGCTTCATTCTTTTCTCGGTGAAAATGAGGATAGAAAGTCGAAACACTCTCGAGTCGATGAAGAGGAACGCGCAATCGCTCCGCGAGTGCAGCCAATCGATCCGGCGCGAGCCAACCGTCTTCTTCCTGCAGTGCTAGTAACGCTCGAACGATCTCGCCCATGGATCCTCACTAGCCCGATCGGACCAGTATACCCCAGTGTGGGGTCGACGAGGCTTTGCCAGAAGCTCTAGGATGTCGCCATCATGAATCATGCTCAGCCCCACGACAACCTCGTCCGTGTCCTTCACGACGATGACTTGATTTTTTCAGCCATCCGCTCTGACGGGAGGTCCCTGCAATCGATCGTACCAGCATGGGGCGCCGTCACCGGGATCAGGCAAAGCATGGCGAGGGTCTATGACTTGGAGCGACCGATTGCGACGGTTCAAGCGAGCCTACTCTTGGATAGGCGCTGAAGGCTCTTGGATAGGCGCTGAAGGCGGATAGGCGCTAAAGGCTCTTGAGCCCCGGCCGTGGTGTGAGCGAAGTCTGAATCGATGAATTGGGAGAACGAAGATGGGAAAGCTAGACGGACGGGTCGCGATCATTACGGGTGCCGGACGCGGAATCGGCGCGGAAGTGGCCCGCACCTTTGCGGCCGAAGGCGCGGCCGTCGTGGTCAACGATCTCGGTGCCAGCATGGATGGCAACACCGACGAAGGCACGCCCGCCGAGGAAGTCACCGAAGAAATCTTGAAAGCCGGCGGGAAGGCTGCCGCCAACAATTGTGACATCACGGATTTTGAAGCCACCCGGGAAATGGTCGGCCAGGCTGTGGAAACCTTTGGCCGACTCGACATCGTCGTGAATGTCGCCGGCATCATTCGCGACGGCATGATCTTCAAAATGGAAGAGAGCCAATTCGATGCCGTTGTCGCCGTCCATCTAAAGGGATGTTTCAACACTTCCAGACATGCCTCCACCTATTGGCGAGAAAACCGAGGCGGTGAATACCGCCTGATTCATTTCATCTCCGGATCGGGGATCTACGGAGGCCCGGCACAACCCAATTACGCCGCGGCCAAGATGGGAATCGTCGGGCTCTCCAATAGCTGCGCGTCTGCGCTCCACGGATACGGCGTGACGAGCAACTGCATTGCCCCGATTGCCTATACCCGCATGACCGCCAGCCTCGAAGGCAAATCGACCGTGATGGATTACAGTCCGGACAACGAGAAGATGTCGACCAAGAATGTCGTCCCTCCCGTTGTCTGGCTCGCGAGCGAGGAGAGCAGCTGGATGAACGGCCGCATCATCCAAGCCGGCAATGGACGGATCGGCCTCTTCAACAGCCCGGCGATCGAGCGTGAAGTCACGACCCCCGGCATCTGGGACATGGACGACGCCTTCGCCGAAATGAATACGACCTTCAAAGAGGCCATCGTCTACCCGAACCCCTTCCGGAAGGGCTAGGAGCCTGATCCGATACAGGCCTTGGGCCGCACAGGCGCAGAGCGTTAGCTCGCCGAGTCCTTCGCGTCATCGCAATACTGATACACGCCCCACTGGCCCGGGGTTTCAGAAACGCTCAGTCGCAATTTCTGAATCTGCGTACGCCCAAACTCCTTGCCGATTCGCCTCACGAGTTCCCGTCCAATCCAGGTCGCAAGGTTTTCAGCTGAGGTGTTATTCACGGGCAGAACCAGGACTTCATCCGACGGGGCGAGATAGCGACACTCCCGATAGACCACGTCCGTATGGCCGTCGGCGCGCTCCTTGATTTCGAGTTCGGGATGCTCCCCGGGAAGGATCCATCGTTCATCGAGAGAATCACATAACTCGCGAATCATCGGCTTCACCAGGATGAAATCGATGACGAGACCTCGATCCGTGAGTTGGCCTTCGATCTCGGCATCTACATGATAGTTGTGGCCGTGAAGTCGCTCCTTCGAACCATCGGGAAAGATCAAGAAATGTGCGCAGGAGAACTTGAAATACTCCTTGTGCATGTGAATGGCCCATCGTTCACTACTCACTTACGTCCTCCCCCTGGCCGCTCGACTCAGCCAATCGCCGTGCCGGCATCCGTTCCCGCAAAGGGACCCTGAGCAAGCCATCCGATCAGATCGCGCAAAGCGTTCTGATTGATCTCGTGCCCCATTTCATATTCTCCCCAGGCAGGCTCGATGCCAAGCTCCCCGAGCTTGTCCCGCGCCTCCTTGGCATTATCGATGGCCACCATCGGATCACTCGTTCCATGAATCAGCAGTGTCGCCAGAGATGAGCGTGCCTCGTCGTCTTTGAGTCCTGAAACGACTGCGTCGGGAAGCCAACTCGAAAGCGCGACCAGAGCCGAGAACCTCTCAGGACGGCCGAGAGCGAGATCGTATGCCATGACGCCCCCCTGACTGAATCCAAGCAGGACAAGGCGTTCCGGATCAATCGGATAGCGCTCCATCGCATCTTCGATAAAGCCTTCGAGCAGGCCGCGGGCTCCCACCAGCGAAGCGGGTTCGATCTCTCCGGCCTGCGAGAGCGGAAACCAGCCATAAGCACGCTGACCCGGCGCGGATTCGATCATCATCGGTCCCTGAGGACAGATGAAGAGAACCTCACCCTCCTGAATATGCGGGGCAATTCCCAATAGATCATGGGCGCTGGCGCCAAATCCGTGCAGGGCCACGATGGTCGGGAAGGGGCCTCGACCGACGGGTACGTGCGCCGTATGCATCAATTCCATGAAAATGATTCTCCTTGTCCCCGCTGGGTCGTCCAATTGGGAAGCCTCGACCCCGAACGGTCGTTCGGACTCGCGCTTTCGCGCGGGCGGAGAGTAGAGGACTAGCCCGGTCGTGCTATCCATGCCTGGCTTTCCGCAGAGTGCGGGCAAAGCCCGCCCCGATGCAAGGACAAGAGATTACATGGCCGAACCAAAGAAGAATCTGTTCCAAAAGGTCTGGGACGCCCATCGCGTGAGTGAATTGGCCTCGGGCCAGACCCAATTACTGATCGGCACCCACCTCATCCACGAAGTCACGAGCCCTCAGGCCTTCGCCATGTTGAGCGAACTCAAGCTGCCCGTGCGTTTTCCCAAGCGGACCTTCGCCACGGTCGATCACATCATTCCCACCGATGACCAGTCTCGCCCGCTGAAAGATGACCTCGCCGAAGCCATGATGAGCGAGCTCGAGCAGAACTGTCGCGAGCACGACATCCAGTTTTTCGGGCCCGAATCCGGCGCCCAGGGCATCGTTCATGTCATCGGCCCGGAACTCGGCCTGACCCAGCCCGGCATGACGATCGCTTGCGGCGACTCCCATACCTCCACCCACGGCGCGTTCGGCGCCATCGCCTTCGGCATCGGCACGAGCCAGGTCCGCGATCTCCTGGCGACCCAGTGTCTGGCGATTTCACCGCTCAAGGTCCGTCGCATCGAAGTCACGGGCGAGCTCGCACCCGGTGTTTTCGCCAAGGACGTCATCCTCGCGATCATCCGCAAGCTCGGAGTGAACGGCGGCGTGGGGTATGCCTACGAATACGCGGGCCCCGTGCTCGATGCGATGTCGATGGAAGAGCGCATGACGGTCTGCAATATGTCGATCGAGGGCGGCGCACGCTGCGGCTATGTGAACCCCGATGCGGAAACGATCGAGTATCTGCGCGGCCGACGATATACGCCGGATAATTCTGAATTCGAAACAAAGGCGGCCGCCTGGCTGGCCTTGGCCAGCGATGACGGTGCGAGTTATGACGACGTCGTCGAAATCGACGGCTCCGCTATCGAGCCTTCCATTACCTGGGGTATCCATCCCGGACATAATATCGGGATCAGTGAATCCATCCCGACGCCTCACGACACGCCCGACGAAGAACGGGCCGGCGTCGAAGAAGCGCTCGAGTACATGGACTTCGTCGCGGGAGCCTCGATTGCGGGCACCCCTATCGACGTCGCCTTCATCGGCTCTTGCACCAATGGTCGGATCTCGGATCTGCGCGAAGCCGCCAAGGTCGCGGCCACAGGACATGTGAAGGCGGGCGTTCGCGCGCTGGTCGTTCCCGGATCGGCAGACGTCCGAAAGCAGGCCGAAGCCGAAGGATTGGACGAAGTCTTCCGCAAGGCGGGATTCGATTGGCGAGAGCCGGGCTGTTCGATGTGTCTCGCCATGAATCCAGACAAGCTGCGAGGTCGCGAAGTCTGCGCCTCGTCGAGCAATCGAAATTTCAAGGGACGCCAAGGATCGCCTTCGGGCCGAACACTTCTCATGTCACCGGCCATGGTGGCGGCGGCGGCGATCGCGGGAGAAGTCGTCGACATCCGCAAGAGTCATTGATTTGCTGATCCACTTTCCAGGCAGGCCATTTTCTAGATAGGAATTGCAATGAGCAACACGAATGACGAGCTGATTCGAATCGACTCTGTAGAAGGAACGGGATGTGTCGTCCGTGGCGACGACGTGGACACGGACCGGATCATCCCCGCTCGCTTCATGAAGGTCGTCACCTTTGACGACATGGGTCGACATGCCTTCGAGGACGCGCGCAAGGCCGCCAAGGGAAAGCACCCCCTCGATGACGAACGATTCTCCGATGCAGCCATCCTGGTCGTCGGCCAGAATTTTGGTTGCGGGTCTTCCCGAGAGCATGCCCCTCAGGCCCTCATGCGATTTGGATTCAAGGCCTTCGTCGGCGGGTCATTTGCCGAGATCTTTGCCGGCAACTGCACCAGCCTCGGCTTGCCCTGCGTGACGTTAGGCGATAGTGACCTCGCCAAATTGATGGGCACAGTCGAACTCGATCCGGCCGGAAAGATCGAGATCGACATTCGAACCCGTCGACTCACATGCCGCGCGGGCGAAATGTCGGTCGGGATTCCCGATGGCGTCCGGCATCAACTCCTCGAAGGAGATTGGGACGCGACGCGCGTCCTCATGGCCGCCGGCGACCGAATCGAAAAGACCGCGGCAGCCCTCCCCTACTCGCCAACTGCCTAACGGCCTTTGAAGTCGGGATCTCGCTTCTCGAGGAAGGCCGTCGTTCCTTCGACTCGATCCTCGGACGCAAAGACCAATCCAAATGCGCGCTGCTCCAGCGCGTGCGCGGTCCGCACGTCCGCATCCTGTCCGTCCTGCATCACCTGCTTCGCGATTCGAATCGCGATCGGGCCGCGCCCCGCCATGGACTCACCCGCCGCCAATGCCGCTGGAAGCAGTTCCTCGTGTGGGAACACCCGATTGACGAGACCGATCCGCGCGGCTTCATCCGCTTTCAAGGGCTCGGCGACCAGGACGAGTTCCTTCGCCCAGGCCAATCCGACTCGCCGAACCAGCCGACTGGTTCCCCCGAAGCCGGGGATCAGCCCCAGCTTCGTCTCCGGTTGTCCGATGCGCGCCTTTTCGCTGGCGTAGATCCAATCGCAGGCGAGGGCGAGTTCGCAACCGCCGCCCAACGCAAATCCGTTCACGGCGGCGATTGTCGGAATCGCGAGCCCCTCGAGCCGAGCAAAGATTCGATGAGCCGAAGCCGAAAAGGCTTCGGCTTCGAGCGGTGTCATCGAGGTCATCTCGGAGATGTCCGCGCCCGCGATGAATGCGCGCCCCGCGCCGGTCACGACCAGCGCCCTGACCTCGCCCTTTGCGATCCCCGAATCGACTGCATCGATCGCCGCGTCGAAGGCGGCCAGCAAGTCTCCACTAATCGCGTTCAGCGCATCCGGTCGATCGACGGTGGCGAGGGCAACCCCGGACTTGATTTCCATTTGAACGAGTTGAGACACCGGATGCTCCTTTTTTTAACCCCTGACAAACTCTTGATTGAGAGTTGCCCGACGGATCGGCAGACGACCGAGGATAACGCGTTCGTCGGACAACCGATCTGGCTCCCCAAGCGTGATATGCTCGGCGCCACGCATTCAATCTTAAAAGGAGACTCCGATGGCGACTGCCGCACCGATTCTTTCACTGCTCGCAGGCGGGATTGCACTGCTCGGCGTGGCCGGCGCATTCCTCGGGCTCGTCTCTCCCCTCATGGGTTTCCAGCTCTTCGCCGCAGGCGCACTACTCGGCGGCCTGTTGAGCGTCGTCGTCAGCTTGATCGCCACTTTCCTGACGCGCGGTGGCGCTGACCCGGCTGGACGCACAAAGGCGCTGACGGGGCTCGCCATCGGACTCGGACTGATGATCATCGTACTTGGCGCGGCTTCGACCACTGGAGACGCCCCGTCAATCAATGACATCACGACCGACCTCGACAACCCACCGGAATTCACCTCCTCGACCGTGGTTCCCGATTACGTCGGACGCAACATGAACTACCCGGAAGAGTTCAAGAGTGTGGTTCGCGAATCCTATCCCGACCTGGCTCCGCTACAGGTCGCCACGTCGAAAGACGAGACGTATGCGCGGGCCATCGCAATCGCGGAGGAGATGGACTGGGAGATCGTCGCGCGAAGTGAGAGTCAGGGCGCCTTCGATGCACAGGACGTGTCGGCGACATTTCGTTTCGTCGACGACATCGTCGTGCGGGTGACGGCGACGGGTTCCGGCGCGCGAATCGACATGCGATCGAAGTCGAGAGACGGCAAGAGCGATCTCGGCGCAAACGCCGCTCGCATCCGCGCCTACTTCGAACGGTTCACTGCAGGCTCGTAGCGGCGGGGGTCAATCGACGATCGCCCCGCATAATCGGACAATCGCCAACATCGCGTCAAAGGTCTGAGACGTACGCGCGGCCACGCCGCCCAACGACAGTTCCGCAAATCCCGCGTCTCCAGCCTGCTCCGCGAGCACGCCTTCGAGCAATTCCGTCACATCAAAAGTCGCGCCGGGCAACGCCTGGGCGTCGCAGGTCAGCAGCACACGAACGGTCGAGACGGCGTCGATCTGCCGACTCCGAAACCCCTTCTCGAGCGCGCGTCCACACCATTGCAGCGCTTCGTCACCAAAATCGTGGGCCACGTTCGTAAAGAAGTGGGCATTCGCCATGAGTGCCGAATACCCGTCCTGCTCTATCGATTCGGGCTCGAATTGACTCTCGAGAAATTCACCCGCTGCCTCGAGCAGACCCGGACGTGAGACCGGCGTCTGGCCCAGAACTCCGGCGACCATGCCCGTCCAAAAAACATCGGCCTGGGTCGCCGCGTTCCCAGCGCCATCCATGGCACTGGGAACGCGAAAGGCCCCGTCCGACGCTTGCAGTCCCGCAAGCGCCTCAGCCGCCCGCTCCACCCATGCTGCATGCATCTGTTTCGCATCGGCCGCCATCAAGAGTCCTTCGAGGGTGCCCACGATGCTGCGCGGATCAGACTCGAGCGAGTCGAATGACGTGCTTGGAAATCCAGGTGCCCCCCCCGAAATCAGTGTCGAGACAGGCAGACTGCCGTCCTCGAACTGCGTTGCCGCGATCGCTTCGGTCAGCTCCTCGGCCGGACATGCCTGGCAGAGAACCCGGGCCCGCAATCTTGCCCAGACGTCTTCTGATCCCTCCAGAAAGTCGTACGCGCGCTGGAGCGAATCGGCCGATCGATGACGAAGATCGATGACACGCGCCGAATCGTCGCTTCCCGAATCCCCTCCACCCCCTATATCCAGATGAATGATGCTCATGGCGGACAACGTAGTCCGCCCGCGCATTCCTCGCCGCGTGCCGATGGGGGAATCATCCGGCTAGACTCCGCCGTCGACATGACCAAAATGCCCACCGACGAATCCGCGAAGCCGAACCCCACAACGAATCGACTCGCCGCCGAAACGAGCGCCTATCTACGCCAACACGAACACAACCCGGTGGAGTGGTATCCCTGGGGTCGCGAAGCCCTTGATCGCGCGCGCGAAGAAGATCGCCCCCTGCTGGTTTCGATCGGCTACAGCGCCTGCCATTGGTGTCATGTGATGGAACGTGAGTGCTTCGAAAATCCTGAGATCGCAGCGTTGATGAACGAGTCCTTCATCAATATCAAGGTCGATCGTGAAGAGCGGCCCGATATCGACCGAATCTACATGGACGCCTCCATGCGTCTGAACGGCCACGGCGGCTGGCCACTCAACGCCATCTGCACGCCGGACGGCCGCCCCTTCTACGTCGGGACCTACTTCCCACCGGAGCGCCACGACAACATGCCTGGCTTTCCCGAGATCATCAGCGCCATCACGCAGGCCTGGCGAGAGCGGAGATCCGCGATCGAGGACAACGCAGGCCAGATCGCGACCGCCTTGCGTACGCGGCCAGAAGGAGAATCGACTCATACGTTCGGACCTGACACCATTCGCGAGGCCGCCCGTCTGATCATGCGCAGTGCCGACATGACACATGGCGGTTTCGGACAGGCACCAAAATTCCCAACGCCGACCAATCTCGAATTCCTTACGACCGCCCTCGATTTCCTCGAAGACTCGGAAGCTTCCTCCATCGCGCGCTTCCTGACTCAAACCGCGCGCGAAATGGCGCGACGCGGATTATATGACCAGCTCGCGGGTGGATTTCATCGCTATTGCGTCGATGCGAATTGGACGATCCCACATTTCGAAAAGATGCTTTACGACCAGGGGCAGCTGCTTTCCTTCTATGCAGAACTCGCGCGGCGAAGTCACGACGGCAAAGATCTCGAATGGCCGGTTCGAGAAACCGTCGACTATCTACGTCGGGAAATGCGCGGCAAAGATGGCGCCTTCCATGCGAGCCAGGACGCTGACAGCGAAGGCGTCGAAGGGAAGTTCTTCGCCTGGACGCCAAACCAGATCGCCGAGGTGCTAGGCGAAGAAGCCTCCTCGTTTTGTACCGCCTACGGCGTCCGAAGCGAAGGGAATTTTGAAAACGGGACCACCCATCTCATCGACGAAGCGCGAGACACACGCGAAAACTTCGTTTCCGCCCGCACAAAGCTTCGCGTGCAGCGAGAGACGCGAATTCCCCCGGCGACCGACCCAAAATATGTCGCGGCCTGGAACGGCTATGCGATTTCCGGTCTTGCCCGCGCCGCATCGACCTTCGCCGACGAATCCATGCTCGAAGACGCAATCGGCGCCGCTGATTTCGTACTGACTTCGATGATCGGAGAAAACCAATCCCTCCAGCGAGTTCACAACGAGGGTCGTAGCCACACCCGAGCCTTCCTTGATGACTATGCGTCTATGCTCACGGCCTGCCTCGATCTGCATCGAGCGGGCGCAGCGGATCGATTCTTGTCGTCGGCGATGTGGCTGGCCGATGAGATCCTTCGATGTTATGCCGACCGCGAAACAGGTGCACTGTTCTTGACGGCCTCCGACGCCGAAGAACTCATCCATCGCCCGAGACCCGAACACGACGGCGCGACCCCCGACGCAGCGGGGCTCGCCATACTCGGCCTCACTCGGCTGGCTGTTTTATCCGATGACCATGCGCTTAATACCTTCGTCGAGGTCGCCATTGCCGAACACGGCATCCTCCTCGAACGATCGCCTCATGCATTCCCGACCTTGTTGCGGGCCATCGCGCTTCGCAGCCGAGGACTGGCGGTCGCCGTCATCGTCGGAGATCCAACCGACACGGGCACCCATGCCCTGGCCGAGCGGGCGCGGCGAGTCCTCCGACCCGAAGACGCGGTCGTGGTGGTACTGAGTCCGGAAAATCGAATCGGTTCTTTAACCCAGCAGGTCGCCCCCGAACCAACTCAGACCCCCGGCGCCCCGTCGAATATCCTCGGCCTGTCGGACCATTGGCTGGCGAATCGAGTCGCGATCGAAGACCGGCCGACCGCTTATATTTGTCGCGGACAGACCTGCTCCCTTCCTATTCAAGTCCCCGCAGAATTAGTGGCCGAACTGGTTCCCGAATCGTGATGCCCGAGACAACACCAAGAACACCGAAAGCACCCAGAACACCTAAGGACTGAGCTATGACGACCAAGCGGAACTCGGAAAACTACGGCACGGGACATGATGATGGCCTCGAGCCCCTGGTGCCTCTCGACATCGGTCAATTGGATAGCGTGAACGCGCTCGTTTCAGCGATGTCCAGGACCGCGTTCGGCGGACGACGATTAGGCGAAGCCGCAGACGCGCTCGAAGCGATGATCCGAGACGAAGACTGCTTCCGAGTCGTCACGATCTCAGGCGCCATGACGATCGCCAAGCAGGGGCTCGTGTTATGCGAGATGATCGAACGAGGCTGGGTCCAGGCGATCGTCGCAACGGGTGCATTGATGACACACGGCGTCGTCGAAGGAGCGGGCCTGCTTCATTTCAAGCATCGGAAATCGATGCGCGACGAAGAGCTCTTCTCTCGGGGCTACAACCGTGTCTATGACACGATCGAACTCGAAAGAAATCTCGACGACACCGAAGCCTTGCTCGAGGAAGTCCTTTCGGCAATCCCAGAAGGCAGCACGCTCTCTAGCCAACAAATCCTCGCCCGCATCGGGCAGCACCTCAATCACAACAGTGCCGGTCGCGCCATTCTCGGCAGCGCTGTCCGTCACGACGTACCGATCTACGTCCCGGCCTTTACGGATTCCGAGCTGGGTCTCGACTTCGCTATCCACAATCGCCGACTTCGCGCCGAGGGAAAGACGCCTTTCTCCTTCGACCCCTTTCTCGATCTCGAAGATTTTGCGGATCGTGTCCGGGCTCATGAACGCCTGGGGATCTTCACCATCGGCGGCGGCGTCCCCCGGAATTGGGCTCAACAAGTGGCGCCCTATCTCGAGATCAGCGCTGACCGATTGGGAACCGACGAACCGATTCGCCGCTACCGATATGCCGTCCGGATCTGCCCGGAGCCAGACCATTTGGGTGGACTCTCTGGCTGTAGCTACACAGAGGGCGTTTCCTGGGGAAAATTCATTCCCGAAAGCGAAGGAGGCCGACAGGTCGAAGTGTTTGCGGACGCAACCATCGCCTGGCCGATCATCGTTCGCGCCGTGATCGAGCGACTCGATTCGAGCGACTAGCCTGCTTTCAACGCCAGGGGCTCGGGCCGACTAACGCAGATGTGCATTCGTCAACACAGCGGTGATTGTGACCAAACGGCTCAATCAAATTTCGAGTCTGGTGGAGAAAACATCGGCTGAAATCGTACGATCACGAGTTCTCGCTTCCAATTAAAAATGTCCGGGAGCCTCTCGGAATGATCATGCATAACCGCTGTGGCTGATTCTGCTGAAGAAGCGCTGCGCGCCCAATGGCCGGACCTTCGCATTCTTCTCGTGACCGGGTTTCCGGCCGCTGACCTTCAATCGGAAGCCGCCCGGGTCGGCATCGACGGCTTTCTCGAAAAGCCCTTCTCGCTCGAAGATCTTTCGGTTGCGATCCAGGACGCCCTCAAGGCCGCCTCACTCCGGTCGTCTACCCTGCACGCTCGAAGAGCGATGGATCCGGCGTCTCTGCCAGGACGAGCTCTTCGTTACGGTCGAGCAGGCGATCGAAATCCCAACTGCTCGGTGCCAACAGCGCCCAGTGGTCGTCACGATCTCGAACGACGCGAATCCGCTCCGAATACCGATAATCTTCCGGCTCGAATCCCGCCTGGGGCCATCGTGCGAGCTTATAGGGCAGATTCGACAGCGAGAGCTCGACACCGTATTCCGTCTTCAATCGATGCTGCATCACATCGAATTGAAGAGGTCCCATTGCTCCGAGAATCCAACTCGCCGAACCGCCTTCGGGATCACGAAAGAGTTGCACGACGCCTTCTTGCACAAGTTGTTCGATGCCCTTCTCGAGTGCCTTGCGCTTCTGAACCCCGGCCACTTCGACGCGCATGAACGACTCGGGCGCGAAAATCGGGATTCCCGCGTAGAGAACGCCTGGCTTGTCTGCGAGGGTGTCGCCAATACGAAAGATGCCCGGATCGAAGAGCCCGATGACATCGCCTGCAAAAGCTTCCTCGACTTCGATGCGGTCCTTGCCCATCAGGAGAGTCGAGTTCGAAAGCCGAATTGGCTTTCCCGTACGCACATGCGTCGTCTGTGCGCCTTTGACGAACTGACCGGAACAGACTCGGATAAAGGCCACGCGATCGCGGTGATCGGGATCCATATTCGCCTGAATCTTGAATACGAAGCCCGAGAAGGGGTGGCTCACGGGATCCACCTGTTCGCCATCGCTCTTTCGCGAGACAGGGGCCGGAGCGAGTTGGAGAAAGCGATCGAGGAAGGGATGAATTCCGAAGTTGGTGAGCGCACTGCCAAAGAACATCGGTGTCTGAGTCGATTTCCCGACCGCGATCGGATCGAGCTCCACGCCGGCACCGTCGAGCAATTCGAGTCCCCCCAAAGCGTCGTCCGCAAAGACGCCCATGGCCTCACGCACGCCTTCGGAGTCCGGCTCGCCTTCGATCACTTTCTCATCCACACGATGGGCGCCGTGGTCACCGCCGGAGAAGGTCACGAGTCGACGGTCGAGGCGGTCGTAGATGCCGCGGAAATCGCTGCCCGCACCCACCGGCCAATTCGCAGGAACCACATCCATACCGAGCACGTCTTCGATCTCACTCATGATGTCGAGGGGATCACGCCCGTGACGATCCATCTTGTTCACAAAGGTGAAGATCGGAATCTTCCGCAGCCGACAGACCTCACACAATTTGCGCGTCTGATCTTCGACACCCCGCGCCGCATCGATCAACATGACGGCGCTATCGGCGGCCATCAGCGTTCGATACGTATCCTCACTGAAGTCGCGATGGCCAGGCGTATCGAGAATGTTCACTCGATGCCCCGAAAATTCGAAATGAAGCACCGAGCTCGAGACCGAGATCCCGCGCTGCTTCTCGAGCTCGAGCCAATCACTGGTCGCGTGACGCGAAGCCTTTTGTGCTCGGACGGCTCCGGCCTCCCGAATGGCTCCGCCATAGAGCAGAAGCTTCTCGGTCAGCGTCGTCTTGCCCGCATCCGGATGTGAGATGATCGCGAATGTCCGCCGGCGCTCGATCTCTCGGCGAATCTCTTCGGGGCTGCGCAGGGTGGACAAGCTGAAACCTCATGACGGCGCAAACATCCCTGATGTCATCGAAACGACCGACATCACAGAGTAGTTGCGGAATAGCTGCGGGACTGGAGTGCTGCCAGAGCCAAACTTCAGGTGTAGGAGGCTTGATAGATGGCTTCAATCGACGCGTCGAGGGTCTGATCAAACTCTTCGTCGGACAACTGCGCCGAGAGACCCTCGGACAAGGCCCGCGAGAAGCTGGCGATGACGCCATGATTCTCGGCCAGTCGACGGTTCGCCTCTTCTCGCGAGTAGCCACCCGAGAGTGCGACGACTCGGGCCACCCGCGCATGCGCCACATGCCGGTCATATAACCCCGGCTCCTCCGGAAGCGTCAATTTAAGCATCACGGTTTGATCGTCATTCAGAGCGTCGAGCCGAGGCAGCAGCTCTTCGGCCAGTATCGACTCCGCGTCGCGCTTGTCCACGGCGTGGATGTCGACTTCGGGTTCAATGATCGGCACGAGACCGGCGGCACAAATTTCACGCGCGATCTCGAATTGCTGATCGATCAATCGGGCTATTCCACGCGCATCGACGCTCTTGATCACCGAACGCATTTTCGTTCCGAAGGTGTCGCAAGCGTTTGCCTTGTCGAGCAGCTCCGCAAGATTCGGGATGGGCTTCATGATCTGAACGCCGTCCACGATATCGGCCAGGCCTTTATCGACCTTCAAGAAGGGGACGACGTTCTTTTTCTGCCACAAGAACTCTGAAGAGCGAAGACCTTCGATCTCCCGATCGAGTGTGTTCTCGAACAGGATGGCACCGATGATTCGCTTCCCATTGAATGCGTTGCTCGTCACGATCCGAGTGCGCATGGCATGAACGAGTTTGTACATCGACTCGTCGTCCGAATAGGCATCCTCACCAACTCCATAAGCCTTGAGCGCCGTCGGTGTGCTGCCGCCGCTCTGATCGAGAGCCGCAATGAAGCCCCCCTGCGTGCGCACCTTGTTCAGCATGTCAGAATGGATGCTCAAAGCAGGTTGCCTCGATGGTCAGGAATGAAGAGTAGAGGATGGAGAGCCTTCTTCGACGCCTCATTAAGAGGAGAAGGGTCGCGGCTCGATCCGTGTATAGCGCCACGAACCGCCCTCTCCCACCCCCACGTGGTCGTCTACGCCGCGAGGATCGAATTGGTCACGAAACGTTCGAGGGTCTCGCGATGCCCGGGAGCCACGCCATTGAACACGAGACCGATGTCGGGGAGAAGCTGATAGGCGGCTTCCGCCTGCAGGCGTATGGAACCGGTTTCCGGCAGCGTAAACTCAATCTGGATCTTCTGACCGAGGGCAATCACCTGGGGACTGCGCACCAGACAACCATTCTCCGAAAGCGACAGCACGCGCCCGTCCCAGTTCCGATCCCCGAGTTCACAGCGAACACGAAGCTGGGTCGGGACCCGCGGCGTTGATCGCGGCTTGTCTTCGAAGATCTGCTGCAAGAGTCGGTAGAGATCATGCAGACCGGCCGGCCGTTTCACGGCTCCGACAATTCGCGTGTCGGAATGGGAAACCCCGTGTTTGCCCGTGAGCAAGACGATGGGAGTCGACTCGCCTTCGCCCGCAGCAGATGAATCGACGACCTCGTCCATTCGTCGCTCGTCGACCAGAAATAGGTCATTTTTGAGATCGGGGTTCTCTGCTTGCAACGCCGAAAACGTTTCCGGCAGCAGCATCCTGTATCCGAGTCGGCTCAAAATCACATCCGTCTTCGGACCCAATGCGCCCTTGGGCGCGTGACAGACGATGGTTCTTTTCCAGAGCGGTAGGTCTTCTCGCATACAGCCAGAATCGGAAAGTCGCACTTCCGAATTGAGGGAATAAGGCCCCTCTTACACCATTGTCCCCGAAGGGTTCGGGAGTTCTGTCGAATGAATTCTCATACTCGATGCGTCATTTTATTCGAGTCTGCGAGGGGTTCCCAATCGGCCTGCTAGTTTACCGGCGTGGACGAAGCGGTGACCGGGAATGTTAATCGCGAGCTCTCGAGCTGGCTGATGAGCCAGCGGCTCGAAATCGAAAGGGTGATGCACGCTCGCCTGGGTGCTGCTGCGCCCGCGGCGTCCGGACCCGAAGCCGAAACGTTGCGACGTTTTCGGACCTTCGCGAGCACGGCGCTGATGCGAGGTGAGGCACCGCGACCGGTCTTTGATGGCCTCCGACCCAACGAACGCCGAGTGATGGCCCTGCTGACCTGTTGGTCCGAATCCGCAACCGAACTCGCCGGCCCCGATCGCCAGATAGTCAGGGCCTCCCTCGCTCCCCTACTTGACGCCTTCCGACTGGCGATTCGAACGACGGGAACAAAACGCAAAACGAGCGGTCGCCCGCGCGCAACACGACGTGCAATCACCGCCGCGATCGATCGCGTCGCCGATCTGTTCTTCGCGCTCGATGTCGACACCGGAGAGATTCTCGACGCCAACCCCGCCGCCGGCGCAGCGCTCGGCGTTGCCCGGGATGCGCTGATTGGACTCGAATTCAACGCCTTCGTACCAACGGATTCCCAGGGCCCCTGGTGGACGGCCCTCGACAGCATCGCTGAGGGCCAGGAAACGCATACTTTTCTCGCGTCGATGCAAGACCGCGAAGGGCGCCCCATTCGACTCGAGGCCTCTGCATCCCACTACCTCCGTAGCAACCGAACCATCGCGCTGGTGCTCGCCCGCCCCGCGACAAAAGTGGAAGCGCTGGTCGAAGCCGTCGTCGAAACCCTCCCCAGCGTGTGACTGCGGACTAGCGAGGACTGACGGCAGAACGAGACGCCGCGCCAAGCAACAAGAATGCAGATCCCATTCCCGCGCGCAGCGCTGGCATCGCAGCATGGCGCTCACTAGACTCGCCGCCCTTCGAGGAGACCCCCAATGAGCAATTCGAGTACACCCATCAAGATCATCCGCAAAAAGACCGGCCACTTTCTAGAAGACTTCAAGCCCGGACAGATCTTCCGCCATAAGGGCGGCAAGACCATCACGGAAGGCCTGTTCACGACCTTCACCGAATTTTCGATGTCGACGCACCCCTTCACGAAGAACGCGCGCTACGCCCGGGCGTACGGATTCGAAGGACTCACCTGCTCACCCGGCCTCGTCATGCTCGTCGCCTTCAGTCAAACCGTCGAAGACATCTCCGAGAACGCTCGAGCCAACCTCGAATACATCGACATGAAATTTGGCGCGCCCGTCTATATCGGCGACACCATCGAGGTCGAAACCAAGGTCCTGGGCCTGCGCCTTTCGTCGAGCCGACCCAACCTGGGCATCGTTCATGTCCAGTCGACGGCGCGAAAAAATATCGGCGATGCGACCGAAGCGACCGTCGCCACCTGGCAGCGCAAGGTCCAAGTCTACAAAGGGGACGAATCCGTCGAGATCGAAGGCTTCAACGTCCCGCCGGACGAGATCGAATGCGAACTCTGGATCCCGCCCTACGACCCAAATGCCAAGCTCGCTGAGCTCGCTCACCTCTCGAGCCCCGACAGTTATTTCGAAGACTTCGAAGCGGGATCGCGAATCGAGCATTCCCGCGGCCGAACCATCACCGACGAACACATCGCCATGACGGCGATTCTCGACAACACCAGCCAGGTCCACTGCAACCAATACATGATCGACCTGAACCCGAAACAATATGTCGGCGGAAAGCTGATCGTCTTTGGCGGCATCCCCTTCACGCTCTGCCTTGGCCTTTCTTGCCCAGACGTCGCGGACAACGCAGTCGGAGACATCATCTACACCACCGGTCGTCATACGGCGCCACTTCAAGCCGGCGATACCGTTTTCGCAGCGACGGAGATCCTGTCCAAGCGTGACCATCCAGATCGTGTGGATCTGGGAATCATCGAGACTCGGCTCTTCGGGTACAAGTTCGTTCGCGCGGACGGAGAAGTGTCTGCTGATGCACCGGATGACTGGAAGAAGGTTCAGATTTTCGAGCTGGATCGGCAGATCGCGGTCAAACGCCAAAGTCACTACGCGTGACGCTCGGGCGATGAGCTAGGCCACCAGCGGAGGACGCGAGACGGGGTGGCGTCCTCCGCGTCCGCTCTTGCTTGAACGACCAAACGCAACCGCTGGGATGGGGTTGGCTAGGCAGAGCCTTGTCGGCCGGCCTAACTGAGTCTCCCGTCATTCCAAACAAGCCATCACGCCCACGCGTCCTGCTACAGCGAAGCGGAAGTCGGATGTACAACCCCGCGTGGGATTAAGGCAAGACCGTTCGGGCGTAGTGCCATCCGGCCTTCTTGTTCATGGTCAAGCGATGATGATCGCCATCTGCCGCCGGATCCACTGACTCATAGCCCGCATCACCATGCCACATAGCAACGGGTCCAACATCGGACAATCCAATGACGGTCTGGAAACGTTCTGGCGTGCGTGCCTGGATGGCTTCGAGGGCGTGATCGACGTTGCGGAAGGCGGTGAGTTCCGAGAGGCTGACAAATGTGGGCGGGGCGATTTCGATTTCCCCGGCGTGCCGGCGGCGGAGGGCTTCGGCCGGACTCATCCAGGCGGATTCGTGGATCTCGCCATCATCGATTTTGACTTCCCCGGCTCCCGCGCGCGCCGCAAAGAACCAGGTGAGAAAGCGTCTGGGCGTCGTCTTGGGTGGTGTCCAATGAGAGAACGGGTGCATGGAGCGCGTATCGACGGCGAGGCCACATTCTTCGAGCGCCTCGCGTTCCGCGGCTCGTCGGGACGCGCCGAGATCATCGCCCTCGTCGACACCATGCCAATCTTCGGGATCGATTCGTCCACCCGGGAAGACCCACATTCCACCGAATGCGATCTTCGAATTCCGCTTGAGCATCAGAATTTCGAGGCCGCTCGTGCCGACCTGTCCGCTGGGAGGATTTGGATTGTCTCGAAGTAAAATGACGGTCGCCGCCAGGACCGCTTCGGGGCCAACACTGCCGTCCTTCGCCCATTTCTCGAGTGAACTCGCATGATCTGTCTGGCTCATGAAGCCAGCGTAACACGCCTTAGAATGTGCTGAGAACTAGCGCCGCGCGGCCAACATCCGTCGCGATTTCGACCATCCATCCGTCGCAGAGTTCCGCCTCGTAGTCGGGGGGGCCGATTTCGGCCGGGTGGCCTTCCTTTGCGACGGCGCTCGCTGCGTTCCCGCACAGCACATTCAGAAACTCTCCGACGCCGTCGGCGACCATCTCCGCATCGAGATCGGCGGGATCGAGTCCACTCGCCGCTTCCGCGAGAGATTCGCCGAAGGCGAGATCGCAGATCAGTGCCACGTCCACACCCCGCGCACTCGCAATCGGCACGGACACCCGGATTTCTGCAAAATCGGGTGGCTCGCTGCAGCGGTGAACCTCGCCAATCTTCACCTGCATTCGAGCGACACGCAGCATGAAGCGCGGAAAGAGTTCGACCACGTACTGCGAAACGCGATGACTCACGAGACCATCGGGAAGTTCTAATGTTCCGACATCGTATTGCGCCTGATCCGCTTTATAGGCGTCGAGCAGGAGACCTAGTCGATCACCGCCGACGTGGCCAAGACGAACGAGAGCCTGCCCGATCGGGAGTCGCCGACTGAGCTGGACCTTGAGAGCTTGAACGAGCTGTTCGTTTTCGAGCAGTCCCATGTCGACGGCGAGATCACCGAAGGAGAGGTCTCGGCGGCGCTGCTCGGCATTGACGCGTGCGACCTGCGGTTCCTGCATGAAGCCCTCGGCAATAGCGATCTGACCGAGTGGGTGGTTTTCGGTGTCCATCAACTCAAGTGCTTCGCGGACATGGCTTGCGTCCACTTCGCCCGAGTCGATGAGAAATTGTCCGAAGAATTTGACGCCCATCAGCGGGACCCCATCTCGGACTCAGCCGCGTCTTGGTCACAGCCCCTCAGTACGGATTCGATCAGGGACTCGATGCGCTCGACATCGAAGGGCTTGCCGAGAACCGTGCGGCTGTCATCCACCAACAACACATTGATCTTGGGTGTCATGGACAACCTCCAGAAGATCTCATCCCATCGGAGTACAGGCCACGCAGGTTGAGGGGGCTCCGGCGGAGAATTACCCGCTCGAGCCAGCTGCACACCAATTGCGGCCCGAACACGAGCCGCGGTCTTCGTTGTTGCCGCAAAATCCAAAAATGAATACAGTACGCGGCCTTACGGAACCGTCGACGTTCGTCTCGGATGCGATTCGTTCGATTCTCAAAAACAACGTCCCCGTCGATTCGAACCGCCGGAAGTCGGATTTACGCCCAGGTAAACCGGTTGACGACTCGGTTGTCCCTTCACCCCGTCAAGCTCGAACTGGAGTTCCCACGGATGCGATTTTACGAATACGAGGCCAAGGCCCTCTTTCAAAAACATGGATTGCCACTCGGTCAAAGCAAGCTCATCGACAACTCGAGTGGCGCACCGAACCAGGCGAGAGCCGCATTCAAATCCCTCGATTGCGGACCCGTCGTCCTGAAGAGCCAGGTTCTCTCGGGCGGTCGAATGAAAGCGGGCGCCGTCCAATTCGCGGACACCGCCGACGAGGCGGGCGAAGCGGCCAAAGCCATTCTCCCCATCGAAGTGAATGGCCAAAAATGCCGATCGATCCTCGTTGAGGAAAAGACGCCGATCGAACAAGAATATTTCGTCGCCATTACGTGGGACGGTCGCGCCAAGCGTCCGGTCTGCGTCTTCAGTGACATGGGCGGCATCGACATCGAAGAGGTCGCCGAGAAGAATCCGGAGCACGTGTCGAAGACCCACTTCTCTTCGATCCTTCCACTGACGCCACGCATCGCGAAAGAAGCCGTCGGCGCGACCGGGGTGAGCGGATCCGACCTGAACAAACTCGCGCCGATCGTTTTCAAGTTGATGCAGATCTTCCTGAAATACGATCTGACCCTGGCCGAGATCAATCCCCTCGCGAAGCTCAAGGATGGACGCTTCCTCGTCCTTGATGGTCATATCGACATGGAGGCCGAGGCGCGGGGAAATCACAAGGCGCTTCTCGATGAACTGGGAATCGGCGACGAGGAAACTCGCCAGGGCCGTCCGCCGACAGAATTCGAACTCGCCGGGGCGAGAGTCAACGCGGCCGACCATCGTGGCGTGGCGGGAAACGTGGTCGAGTTCGACGGCAACCTCGGATTGGTGATCGGCGCCGGCGGCGGCTCCCTCACTCTCTTCGATGCGATTCGAGATCATGGCGGCGAGCCTGCCAACTATTGTGAGATCGGCGGCAATCCTTCGATGAGCAAGGCCAAGGAGCTCACGAAGCTGATCCTCTCGAAGCCCGGCGTCGAAAAAATCGCGGTCATGATGAACGTCGTTTCCAACACGCGGGTCGACATCGTCGCGCGTGGCGTCATCAAGGGCTGTCTCGAAGCCGGCAAGGACCCGGCTGAAACGATCGCCATCTTCCGTATCCCAGGTGCCTGGGAGGAAGAAGGTTTCAAGATCCTCGAGAAGTACGGCGTTGATTATTGTGACCGCACCGTTTCCATGTACGACGCCGCCGGCCGTGCCGTCGCCAAGATGCAGTCGTAGGGGTAGAGAGAAATATCATGTCGATTCTGTTGACCAAGAAGACGCGATTCATCATTCAGGGAATCACCGGCCGCGAGGCCATCAACCTGACACGCGAAAATCTCGACTACGGTGCGAAGATCGTGGGAGGCGTCACGCCCGGCCGTGCAGGCCGTGACGTCTATGGCGTCCCGGTCTACGACTGTGTGCGTGATGCGGTTGCGGCAAACGGGGGCATGATCGAAGGCTCGATCGTTTCGGTGCCACCGAAGTTCACGCAAGACGCGATGATTGAAGCACTCGAGAACGGCATCAAACTCATCGTCGTCGTGACCGAAAACGTCCCGCGCAAGCAGGTTGCCGAGGCGGTCGAACTCGCCGAGTTGCGCGGCGCGCGGATCATCGGCCCCAACTGCCTCGGCATTATCTCTCCCGGCGAATGCAAGATGGGCGGTGTCGGTGGCCCGGCGGCCAATACCCGCCAGGCCTACACGAAGGGCAATATCGGCGTGATGTCGAGATCCGGAGGCATGACGACGGAGATCGCTTCGACACTGACGGCGGCCGGACTGGGCCAGTCGACCTGCGTATCGATCGGTGGCGACGCCATCGTCGGAACGACCTACGCCGAGTTGATGCCGTTCTTCGAAGCGGATCCCAAGACCCATGCCATCGCCATTTATTCCGAACCCGGTGGCCGTATGGAAGCCGAACTCGCGGAGTGGGTCCTCGAGAACGATTCGCGTCTCCCGATCGTGGCTTTCATGGCTGGTCGCTTCATGGACGAGATGAAGGGCATGCGATTCGGACACGCCGGAACAATCGTCGAAGGTAAAGAAGACACCACGGCGGAAAAGATCAAACGAATGGAAGCGGCCGGAATCTCGGTCGCGGAACGGATCGAAGAAATTCCGGATCTCATTCGAACTCGGCTGGCGCGCCGCAAGCGGTAGCCAGCTGTCGAGAGCCAATAAAAGAACAAGCACGAACGAAAGTTCGGAAGAAGAAAGAGGAGTTCATTCATGCCCGGAGAATTCATCGACATCCGCGTCGATGCGAAGGTCGCCAAGAACGCGACCCTCGCCCGAAAGCTCGCTGAGATCTGCCCCGTATCGATCTTCATCTCGCCCGACGAAGGAAGCGGCGATGGGATCGCGATCGACGAATCGAATCTGGACGAATGCGTCCTCTGTGATCTGTGCCTACAGGCTGCGCCCAAGGGCAAGATCAAGATCGTCAAGCTCTACGAATAGCTGCCATGCACAGACGTCTGCGCAGACATCTGTCGGAACCGGTGAGCTATTCTGATCAACCCGTAAATTGCTGATGTCTGAGGAGACCCCCCATGCGTAGTGCAAAAGATTTTTTCAAGCCGATGGCCCTGGGCGCCCCGACGCCGCTACATGAAATTCCGTTCCGGCCGTCGCGCATGATCCATTTCTTCGATCCGAGCAATCCGAAGATGGCTTCGAAGGTTCCGGATTTGACGAAGACCTGTGACGTGCTTCTCGGAAATCTCGAAGACGCCATTCAGGCGGACAAGAAACTCGCCGCTCGCGAGGGGCTGGTCAAGATCGGCCGCGAAGTCGACTTCGGCAATTGCCAGCTCTGGACCCGCGTGAATTCCCTCGATTCGCCCTGGTGCCTCGATGACCTGACGACCCTCGTGACGGAGATCGGCGACCAACTCGATGTCATCATGATTCCGAAAGTCGAAGGCGCCTGGGACATCCATTATGTCGACCGCTTGCTCGCACAACTCGAAGCGCGCGCCGGCATCAAGAAGCCAATCATGGTTCATGCGCTCCTCGAGACCGCGCTCGGCGTCGCCAATGTCGAAGAGATCTGTGCTGCCAGCCCACGAATGCAGGGACTCTCGCTCGGACCCGCCGATCTCGCTGCCAGCCGACGAATGAAGACGACGCGCGTGGGCGGTGGGCATCCCGGATACCTGGTACGAACGGATCCCGATCCAGCAAATCCCGATGCCGAACGAAAGACCGCACAGCAGGACCTCTGGCATTACACCATGGCGCGCATGGTCGACGCCTGTAACGCCAACGGCATCCTTCCCTACTACGGCCCCTTCGGCGACATCAAGGACACGGTCGCCACCGAAGACCAGTTCCGCAATGCGTTCTTGATGGGTTGTGTTGGGACATGGAGCCTGCATCCGGTTCAGATCGGGATCGCCAAGAAGGTCTTCTCGCCTCCGGTCGACGAGGTGCTCTGGGCGAAGAACGTGATCGAACAGATGGGTGACGGAACCGGCGCGGTCATGATCGACGGCAAGATGCAGGACGATGCAACTGTGAAGCAGTGTCATGTCATGGTCGAGCTGGCGCAAATGCTCTCGGAAGATGATCCCGAGCTCAAAGCCGCTTACGGATTCTAGGCAGTCATCGGGGCAAGAATGATCGGGGCGTTAAACCTCGATCGTTCTCGCGCGCATGCCTCGAACCACTTTTTCGCTGACCAATACGACTGAGGAAGGAGGGACCATGGATACGACCATTCTCGGCCGAACCGGCATGCGCATCTCGAAGCTGTGCCTTGGCTGCATGAGTTACGGCTCATCGCAGTGGCGACCATGGGTCCTCGATGAGCATCAGGCCCGCCCCTTTTTCAAGCGCGCTCTCGAAGCCGGCATCAACTTTTTCGATACCGCCGACATCTACTCGCTTGGCGCTTCCGAAGAAGTGACGGGCAAGCACTTGCGCGAGATGGCGAACCTCGACGAATGCGTGGTCGCTACCAAGCTCGCACTGCCCATGAGCAAGCGCCCCAATATGCGCGGGCTCTCCCGAAAGCACATCCAACAAGCCTGTGAGGCCAGTCTTCGACGGCTCGGGGTCGAAACGATCGACCTGTATCAGCTCCATCGACTCGATCCCGACACACCCATGGAAGAAACCTTGGGCGCGCTCGATGACTTGGTCAAGCAGGGGAAGGTTCGCCATATCGGCGCCAGTTCCATGTACGCCTGGGAGATGGCGACCGCACTCGGAATCTCCGATCGGAAGAACCTCGCCCGTTTCGCCACCATGCAGAACCACTATAACCTGCTCTATCGCGAAGAAGAGCGGGAGATGATGCCCCTCTGCGAAACCGAAGAGTTGGCCGTCATTCCCTGGTCACCGCTGGCGCGTGGCCTGCTCGCGGGAAAGCGGCCGGCGCTGCGCGAGAAGACGGGTTCGACACGGCAGGAATCCGATGGCTTTACGGACTTCCTCTATGACCAGGATTCGGATTGGGACGTGGTCATGGCCGTTCAAGAGATTGCCAAGGAACGTGCCCTTCCGGCGGCCCAGATTGCATTGGCCTGGATGCTGGGAAAGCCGTACGTGACCGCGCCCATTATTGGCGCGACCAAGCTCGGCCATCTCGAGGATGCGATCGCCGCATTGGACGTCACGCTCTCGGACGATGAAATTGCGCGTCTAGAAACACCCTATGCGCCGCATCCGGTCAAAGGCATGGGACCAGCAGCCCTCTACCGACCGTCGCGCATTCCACAATCCTGACGGAACTCACGTCTATTGACGCGGTTTCCATGAGCAAACCCGACAAGCGTGTAGCATCGAGGTATGGACTTGAGTTCCACGGGCACGCCCGTCCAGAACCGTCAGCTCGCGATGATCGGATTGCTCGCCATGGCGGTCATGGCCCCGGTGACACTTCCCGTGCCAATCTTGCGCGAACTCGTGGGCGTTCGTTTCGAAGTCTCTGAGTTTCTGACCTCGCTCTTCATGTCGGTCAATATGATCGGCGCCGCGATCGCAGCGCCCCTCACCGGCGTATTGGCCGATCGCATCGGAAGACGCAGGCCCTTGGTCATCGGAGCCCTGCTCGTCGATGCGATTCTCTTTCTCATCCTAACGGCAGACCTGCCATTCGAACTCTTCTTGCTGGTTCGCTTCTTCGAGGGAGCCGCGCATATATTCGCTCTCTCGCTGATCCTTTCGATCGCCGCAAGCCTTGGCGACGCAGACTCCCGGGGCAAGACGATGGGAATCACGGGTGCGGGGATGATGTTAGGTGTTGCGTTCGGCGCGCCGATCGGCGGCTTCCTGGGCCGCGTCGACGCCATGCAACCGCTCTTTGCTGGATCGATGCTGCTGGCGGCGGCGGCAGTATTTGCATTCCGTGCACTCCCCGATCCGACCAACACCGAGGAAAGACCACGGGTGCGCGAGATCCTGCGCATTGCGAAGGGGAACCCGGATGTCATCGCTCCCCTCGTGTTCGCCTTCACCGACCGCTTCACTGTCGGCTTCTACACAACCACGTTCTCGCTCTTCGCCTCGGGACTTCACGGCGCATCGCCCCCGCGTGTCGGTCTCTGGATCACAGCCTTCATGCTTCCTTTCGCACTCCTCTCGTTCCCCTTTGGAATGCTGGCCGAGAGAACCTCAAAGACCGCACTCTTATGTGGTGGCAGCGTGGTCTATGGACTCCTCACCGCGAGCCTCGGATTCTGGCCGACCGAATTGCTTGGCCCCGGGATGGCCATCATCGGCCTATTCGCCGCGATCATGTTCGTCCCTTCGATGTTGATGACAACGGATCTCACGCCCCCGGAAATCCGCTCCACCGCGCTCGGCGCCTTCAACACGGCGGGGAGCCTGGGATTCATTCTCGGCCCGATCACCGGCGGCCTCGTAACGGAATTCGTGGCCGCAAGCTATGGTGCCGCCCGCGGATACCAGGCTGCTTTCGGCGTGGCGGGGGGGGCAGAGATCCTCTGCGCGATCATCGCCCTGCCCCTTCTCTTGCGTTTGCGACGCGCGGGCCGAACCACCTGACAAGCGCACGAAGGGCGGCGGACGAAGCGCCGACTACCACTTGTCGGGTCGGAAAACTCGTGTAGTGTCGGCGCGTTACTCAAAACGAGAGGAAATTTCGAATGGCGACTTCATCGCCTCTATCCACCTCGCGCGTGTTTCCCGTGATCTTGTCCGGCGGCTCGGGAACGCGGCTTTGGCCTCTCTCGAGGCGCGCCTACCCGAAGCAGCTGCTGCCCCTCGCAGCCGACGACACACTCCTGCAGGCCACCGCCGTTCGCACCGCAGATGAAGGGTTTTTCGAACGCCCTCTCATCCTCTGCAACGATGCCCACCGCTTCATCATCGCCGAGCAGCTCCGGGCCAAGGACATCACGCCTCTGGCCATCGCCCTCGAACCGGTCGCCCGCAATACGGCGCCCGCCATCACCGCCGCCGCGCTGATCATCGCCGAACAAGACCCGGACGGAATCATGCTGGTGCTCCCGTCCGATCATGTGATTCGCGATCTCTCGAGCTTCCGAAGAGCCGTCGAGACCGCCGTCCTGGCCGCACGCCGAGGCGCACTGGCCACCTTCGGCATCGTTCCCGACCGCCCCGAGACCGGCTTCGGATATATCCGCCGAGGCAGCGAGCTGGACGGTATCACTGGTGCTTACGCCGTTGCCGAATTCGTCGAAAAGCCGGACGCGGACCGAGCACAGTCCTTCATTGAGTCCGGCGACTATGCCTGGAATAGCGGCATGTTCGTCTTCCCGGTCCGCAAGTTGCTCGAAGAAATCGGCCAACTCCAGCCCGAGATGCTCGCGGCGTGTCGCAAGTCCGTCGAAGAGGCGAGTCGCGACTTGACCTTTACACGGCTCGAGGAGGCCTCCTTCGGCCTTTCCCCATCCATCTCCATCGACCATGCCCTGATGGAAAAGACACAGTCCGCAGCCGTCGTCACTTGTGAGATCGGCTGGAGCGATGTGGGTTCGTGGGGCGCACTCTGGGAGATTGGTGACCGCGATGCAAACGGCAACGTCATCCTGGGCGATGTCGTGCTCCACGATGTCCGCAACAGCTATATCCGATCGGAGAAGAGACTGATCGCGGCCGTGGGTGTGCGCGATCTTGTGATCGTCGAAACCGACGACGCCATTCTCGTCGCGCCGCGCGACCGTGCACAAGAAGTGAAGGCCATCGTGTCGGAGCTCGATCAGGCCGGCCGGCCAGAATCCGAGTTTCATGCTCGGGTGTATCGGCCCTGGGGTTTCTACGAGGGCGTTGCCGAAGGTGACCGCTTTCAGGTCAAACGCATCTCGGTCAAACCCGGCGAAAAGCTCTCACTCCAGATGCATCATCATCGCGCGGAGCATTGGGTCGTCGTCAACGGAACCGCTCTGGTCACCAACGGAGACCAGGAAATCATGCTGACCGAAAACCAATCGACCTATATCCCGATTGGCGTGACCCATCGGCTCGAGAATCCGGGCGAAATCGAGCTCACCCTGATCGAAGTCCAGTCGGGTTCGTACCTCGGCGAAGATGACATCGTGCGATTCGACGACATTTATGGTCGCAGTGGCGACGCTCCGTCAAGTTAGGTCCTGTCTCGCAGAGCTTTTTGCGGCCTCGTCCCGAAATCGATCGGACTTAATTGATCGGAAGAGCCTAACGCCTGATCCACGTCGACAAGTCTTTAAATTCTTTTAGATACAGAGACTTACGGGAAGACCTCCGCAAATCGCGCCCAAGAGAAGCATCCGATTTCACAGATTGGGTGCGGCCCGTCAGTATTACTGGCTCACTCTCTCCGGTCGTGGGGCCAGGGGCGGTCGAAGCCTTCAATCTGTTGGCTGTGAATGGAACGGGCATCTGCAACGACAATACCGGCAGCGGCGGCTCCCTCGTCTGCGGTATTGCAATGGACCATCTGGTCGCCGATCCTAGTCGCCGTGACAACGGCCATTCCTCTCGAAAAACAGTACATCGAAGTCCTGGGTCATCAAATGGCCTATCACGAGCGTGGCGAAGGCGACCCCATCGTCCTGCTCCATGGCAACCCCACCTCTTCTTATCTCTGGCGCAACATCGTCCCCCATCTTGAAAATCTTGGTCGATGCATCGTGCCCGACCTCATCGGTATGGGCGATTCAGACAAGCTGGCCAACCCAGGTCCCGGCTCCTACCGATTCGTCGAACATCGAAAATTCCTCGATGCTCTATTCGAAGCACTCGATGTCCGCGAGAACGTCACGCTCGTCATCCACGATTGGGGTTCGGCTCTCGGCTTCGACTGGGCCAACCGACATCGCGAGGCCGTTCGAGCCATCGCCTACATGGAGGCCATCGTCGCGCCGATTCCAAGTTGGGACGATTGGCCGCAGGCCGCCCGAGCGGCCTTCGAGGGATTCCGATCCGAAAAGGGTGAGGAAATGGTTCTCGAACAAAATCTTTTCATCGAAGGCATGTTGCCGGGATCCATCATCCGCAAACTCTCGGATGAAGAAATGAGCGAATACCGTCGCCCATTCACAGAGGCCGGCGAAGACCGTCGGCCCACACTCACATGGCCCCGGGAAATCCCTCTCGTGGGCGAGCCCAAGGACGTAGTAGAGATCGCCACGCAGTACGGTGAATGGCTATCGAGTTCTGACGTCCCCAAGCTACTGATCAATGCGGAACCCGGCGCAATCCTCCGAAAGAGCGCACTCGAGTTCTGTCGAGCCTGGCCCAATCAAGAAGAGGTCACGGTCCCGGGAATCCACTTCATCCAAGAGGACTCACCGGACGAGATCGGAGAGGCGATCGCGGGCTGGCTCGGCCGACTCAGCTGAACAGCATGTTAGGTGAGAGCCGCATCAGGACAATTCAAGCATTCGCTCAATCGGCCGGAGCGCCTTTTTTGCAAGTTCCTCGGGAACCGTCACCTGAGGCCCATCGTCGCGCAGACAGCGATAAAGCTTCTCGAGCGTATTGAGTCGCATATAGGGACAGCGATTACACTCGCAGCTCTCGTCCATTCCAGGCGCCTGGATCAGCACTTTCTCGGGACACTGCTTCATAATGGAATGGAAGACGCCATCCTCCGTGGCGATGATCGCCGTCCGATTCGGCTCCGCAATCGCGCAATTGATGATGCCGGTCGTGCTGGCAATAAAATCTGCCTGGTCAAGAACCGCTTGATCACATTCGGGATGAGCGAGCACTTCGGCCTCAGGATGTTGGATCTTCAACTTGGCGAGACCCTTGGCGCTGAACAATTCGTGAACGATGCACGCGCCCTGCCATACGATCAGATCGTCGCGCCCGGCCTCTTTCCCTACCCAGCGCGCGAGATGTCGGTCCGGCGCAAAAATAAGCTTCTCACCCTTGAAGGTCTCCACCATCTTCACTGCATTCGAGGATGTGCAGATGAGATCGCTCATCGCCTTCACGCCAGCGGACGCATTGATATAGGTCAAAACCTTGGCGCCAGGGTGCTCGGCCACAAAGGCTTTAAATTCCTCCGGTGGGCAGCCATCGGCCAGTGAACAGCCCGCTTCCATGTCCGGGACCAGCACCGGAATTCCCGGATTCAAAATGGCCGCCGTTTCAGCCATGAAATGCACGCCGCAGAAGACGATCCGCTCGCATTCGATTTCCTGGGCGGCGCGGGCCAGCGCAAGCGAATCGCCTACGACATCGGCCAGATCCTGAACCTCTGATTCCTGGTAGAAATGCGCGAGGATGACCGCGCCCTTCTCCCGCTTCAGTTCGAGGATGGCGGCTTCCAGGTCTTCCGGTCGATCGAGACCCAGAGCTTTGGGCAAATCCATTTAGGGGGATCTCCAGTTGCCGGCGCGACGTGAAGAGTCTACCAGCCACCGGTCCGGATTTCCGTCCCCGCGAGTCAGCGGAGTGGAGGCCGACTCGATGTTCAGAGGACAGGCTCGATCAGTAGCGTCGGAACCCCGTGAACGGGATCTCGAACGGTACAGACGCGGGTTCCCGGCTTGTTGCCGTCACGAATCTCAGATACGTCGAAGCGATCGCCGAGAAGTCTCGAACGAATCGCGTCGATGTCGCCCACCTGCCAGGCCAGACCGGCAAACCGATCACGGCCCTGCGAATTCCTTTCAGCGCCGAGCCGCCCGCCAATCTCGATCGTCACGCCACCAATCCGGAAGAATATCAATCGCACTCCGCGCTTTTCGAAACTCCGATCGAGAGCCAGCCGAAGTCCGAGTCCGTCGGCATAGAAATCGCGCGTCGATTCGATGTCCGTGCTCATGACCACCACATGATCGAGTCCGCGAACTAGGCTGTGATCTTCAGGACGCCCACCATCAGCATCTGCCGCCGCCGTCTGGAGCGCTCCCTCCTCTTCGGAGATCAGCTCGATCCCAATCGACCGACTGACGGTGGAATCAACGCGGGTCGAGATCCAGCTTCGAAGATCGAGGTCCGCGTCGCCCTGGACGCTTCGCTTCTCCTCGGATCCCAGGAACGCTTGGGACAAGGGTCCGGAGGCAAGTCCACTCTCCTCGAGTCGTCGCGCAATTTCAGCAACGTCGTCGCAAGCCAGACGAATCGCCTCCAGCCCCGGCGCCTGCTCTTCCGGGCTTGGCGATAATTCTCGAATCTCGAGTCGCAGATTCGAGAGAGGAAAGATCACACTTCGGGTCTGGCCGACCTGCTCATTCTGAATCGGGCCCGGTTCCTGGCCGAGAAGCCGCCCATAATCGGCCACACCCGCCTCGAAATCGCTGGCCGCAAGATCCACCACAACGCTATGGAAACTTGAAATCATGATCAGAACATCGCACGTCTCGCGGGCAATTCCGCATCCAGGCACGAGTTTATTGCGCCACCGACAACCGCGAATCGAAAGGTCGATTTGGGCTCGGCATCTCACAATTCTCTCTATACTCGCCCTCCCAATTCATCCGCCGCCCCGGACCCGACCGGCGCGCTTCTTGAAGGAAAGTCTCGCATGAGTCCATCCAGCACCCGATTCCCGATCTCGGGAGCTGCGATCGCCGTCTTCGTCGGGCTGGTCGGCGGGCTCGTGATCCTGGCGCTGGCCGCCTCCGACTCCCCATTCGCCGATCGCTTTGGTGGCCCACGAATCGATCGATCGGGCCGCCTTTCCATCCATCTCAATGGCGTCTCCCAACGAATGTCCCGGGACATTTTCTTACCCACTAAAGGCTGGGTCATGCAGCTTCAGTTCATCGATCTGTCCATTCCACAGGACCTCGAGGGCCTCGTCGTCATCCTGCGCTCTGAACGAACTGGCGCCACCATCGAAATTCAGGATCGCTTCCTGCTCCAGGCTGGCAATGGAGCCCATCACGAGATCACGATCCAGGATCAGCCAATCCAACTCGCTTCGCTCACAGTCCCTAGGAACCTGGGCCTTGCCGCCGGACTTCTTTCGGTTCGAGTGATTTTCACCGATGCGTCGGGAAACATCTTCGAAGACTCACGGCGCATTCGAATCCGCTCGCCCCTCGGCTTGCCTCCAATCAGTGTCCGACAGGTCATCCATTTCGACTTTGAGATCGATCACGATGACGATGGCCTCCCCGATTTCTGGAAAGATCTGGAACTCTTCGGCCTCGCCTCTGCCGAACACCCCGAACTCGCCCGAGTCATCGCCAACCAGATCGAATCCCGCGCACTTCTTCGCGTCGAAGCCGCCTACACAGCCGAACACGATCCGAACCGCACCGGCCAAGCGAGGGATCCCGTTCGCGTTCGCTTTCGCGCGACCGAGGATCCGAGCGCACTCACCACGCGCATCTGCATCGGCGGCAGCGATCCGACGAAGAACCATCTCGTCGGACACGTGCGTCTCGATCCCCAAAACGAAGACAAAACCTCGCAAGAATGCGCGAGAGAACCTGCCGCTGGACTTTTTCCTGCGGAGCTCGAAACCTATCGCGACTCCGCGCTCTACCGCGAGACCTTTGGGCCCCTCCTCGCTGGAAGTGGTGGCCAGGCCGTTGGTCAGCATCCGGACGATTCCGTCGCAAGCCTGAGCAATCTTCAGGATCGTGATCGCGGAAGTGAAGGCCTATCCCGTCGCCAAGTGAAGATCCTTCGCGCCATCACGATCTTTGGTGATGCGTTGGGCAGCATCATGGCGCACGAGGCCGGGCACGCACTCGGCCTGGTTCCCGAGGGTCGCCCGAGCGTCGGACTCTTTGGTGGAGAAACCGGAGGTGACTACGCACATAACATCGATGCCCTCGGAGAGAGCCAGCCGACTGCATGGTTGATGAACGCGGGGGAAGACCTGAACTTCGAGCAGCTCGCTGGCTTGGGAAAAGCAGGCCCGCTTCAATTTCGCCCGCTCAACTACGCCTACCTTCGCGATCGCGTAATCGTCACCGACAAGCGTTAGGCCGGTCTACATATCCCAGAAGAAATCCTTGTTAGTGAGATCGGCATCCTCGCCAGACTGGTTGATCTCTTCCCGCTCGGAAGACGTGAGTAAATCATCACCCTTCGAGATTCGCAGCACCAACTCCTCGAGATCCCGCGTTTCGGTTTCCCAGTATTCGTCGGTTCCGAAATGTGGAAAGGCGTCCGGAAACGCTGGATCCTCCCAGCGCCGCGCGATCCAACCCGCATAGAAGACAAAGCGGAATCCTCGAAGCGGCTCGATCAGAGAGAAGCTTCGATCATCGAAGGGCCGAAACTGTTTATACGACTCGACCAGGAGTCGGCGCTGGCGATCAGCCAGGGCGTCTCGGCCCGGCAGCATCATCCATACGTCCTGGACCGGTGGGCCGACCACCATGTCATCGAAGTCGAGAAAGAACCATCCATCATCACCTCGCAGGAGATTCCCAGCATGGCAGTCGCCATGAATCGGCTGAAGTTCAATGTCCCGACTTCGCTCTTGATAGGTCGACACCAGGGCCTCGACCGCACGCGCATAACGGGCCGAACAGCTCGGAGGGAGCCAGTCCCCGTCCTCTAGCAGGTCGAGCGCTTCGAGTGGAACCGTTTCCGCATTCAGCATCCGGCGATTGGGCGCCCCGAGATCGGCGGCAATCGAATGGATACGCGCCATGAGCCGACCCAATATCTCGATCTGATCGTCCGCGAGTTCGTCTGGAGAACGTCCACCCGTCCGCGGCCAGATCGCGTAGTGAATATCCTCGATCTCATGCAGCGTATCGCCATCGGGAAACGTGAGTGGCGCGCAGACCGGGATCTCGGCCCGAACTAACGCCGCCAGAAGCCTATGCTCATCAAGAATCGTCTCTCGAGACCAGCGACCTGGACGATAGAATTTTGCGACGACATGCTTTCCATCCTCGAGGCGAACGTCATATACGCGATTTTCGAGGGCATTGAGGGCGAAACAATGCCCAGAGGGAACGAAGCCCGCCGCCTCGACGGCCTGGAGGACACGCTCAGGCGTGAGGCGGAAAAAGAACTCGCTTAGATCCTGTGTCATGAACGGATCATACCCCGATCGAAGATTTGCCCGAATCCGACAGATTCGTTAATTTTTCCGAATACTTAGACCATCAGCGAATTCCCCCCCCCTGACTTCTGATTTTGACCTCGGAGCCCCCTGTGTCCCCCAATCGCGATCGCCCCTGGCTCATTCGAACTTATTCTGGTCACTCCTCTGCCCGCGCAAGCAACGCGCTCTATCGAAGCAATCTGGCGAAGGGGCAGACGGGACTCTCCGTCGCCTTCGATCTACCGACCCAGACCGGCTATGACTCCGACCACCCGCTCGCCCGCGGCGAAGTTGGCAAGGTCGGCGTCCCGATCTCTCATATCGACGACATGGAATGTCTGTTCCAAGAGATCCCTCTGGACAAGATGAACACGTCGATGACGATCAATGCGACCGCCGCCTGGCTACTCTCGCTCTATATCGCCACCGCGGAGCGCCAGGGATCGACTTCGGTCGCTCTCACCGGCACGACTCAGAACGACATCGTCAAGGAGTATCTCTCTCGAGGCACATTCGTCTTTCCGCCCGAGGCTTCGATGCGCCTAACAAGTGAGATGGTTGCGTATACAGTCGATCATGCACCGCGCTGGAACCCCATCAACATCTGCTCCTACCATCTCCAGGAAGCCGGAGCGACTCCGGTTCAGGAGATCGCCTACGCCATGGCGAACGCAATCTCGGTTCTCGATCGCGTCCGGGAAAACGAAGAGGTCGATGACGAAACCCTTTCCCGCATCTTTGGGCGCATCTCGTTCTTTCTCAACGCCGGCATCCGCTTCGTCGAAGAAATGTGCAAATGCCGTGCGATGACAAGGCTCTGGGCTGAAATCGGCCGCGACCGATACGGAATCTCGGACGAAAAGATGCTCCGGCTGCGCTACGGCGTACAAGTCAACAGCCTCGGACTCACGGAAGCCCAACCCGAAAACAACATTGTCCGAATCGCGCTCGAAGCTCTTGGCGTCACGCTGTCAAAGCGAGCCCGCACGCGATCGCTGCAGCTTCCCGCCTGGAACGAGGCCCTCGGCTTGCCGCGCCCCTGGGACCAACAACTATCCCTGCGCACCCAACAGATTCTGGCCTATGAAACCGACCTGCTCGAGTACGAAGATCTCTTCGACGGATCCCATGTCGTCGAGAAACTTACGGCTGAATTGCTCTCTACGGCTCGCGAGGAACTCCAAACCGTGCTCGACATGGGCGGTGCCGTGGTGGCGGTCGAGAACGCCTATATGAAGCAGCGTCTCGTCGAGAGCCACACGAAACGCCTCCGCGCAATCGAGTCCGGCGAGCTCGTCGTCGTCGGCGTAAACGAATATCAGGAAACCGTCGAGTCCCCGCTGGTCGAAGGCGGGTCTGAATCGATCCTCAAAGTCGACGAATCCGCCGAACGTGAGCAGATCGAGTCTCTCGAAGCCTTCCGGAACCGGCGAAATTCGGACGAGGCTTCACGAGCCCTTCGCCTCCTCGAAGACACCGTCAAAAGTGGCGCCAACATCATGCCGGTCTCGATCGAGGCGGCCAAGGCAGGCGTCACCACTGGCGAATGGTCCGAAGTCCTCCGCAATATCTTTGGCGAATACCGTGCACCCACCGGTGTGGCCGCAGCATCCGCCTCGTCTGGTCACGAGGCCAGTGCCGAGGTTGAACGAGTCCGCGCGCGCGTCGACGACGTTTCGAGCCGACTCGGACGTCGGCTGAAAATCCTCGTCGGCAAACCGGGCCTCGACGGACATAGCAATGGCGCCGAACAAATCGCAGTCAAGGCGCGAGATGTCGGCATGGAAGTTGTCTACGACGGCATTCGACTGACACCACAAGAGATCGTTCAATCTGCGAGAGATGAAGGCGTTCACATCATCGGCCTCTCGATCCTCTCGGGCTCCCATTGTGTGCTCGTGGTTGACGTCGTCGAGCAACTTCGACGGGCCGGTCTCGGTGAGATTCCTGTCGTGGTCGGCGGAATCATTCCCGGAGATGATGCCGAGGAGCTGAAGAAGGCAGGCGTCGTTCGCGTCTATACGCCCAAGGACTTTGATCTCACCCGAATTATGAGCGAAATCGTCGACGTGGTCTCCGAGCTGAATGCAGTCTGAGCCGCCTAACGATCCGGAGCATGCGCTCGCTGCCGCAGTCACGCGCGGAGACCTCGGCTCTCTTTCTGAGGCGCTGAATCAGATCGACGATGACCGCCCCGAAAACCGGGAAGCCGCACTCGCGCTACTCGATGCCATCGAAGGCCACAGCCGTAGCCCGCGCATTGGCGTCACCGGCGCACCGGGCGCAGGCAAGTCGACGCTGCTCGACGCGCTGGTCGCAGGCCTTCGCGAGCGTGACCGAAGCATCGGAATCCTCGCCGTTGATCCCTCGAGTCAGCGAACCGGTGGCGCGCTACTCGGCGACCGCATGCGGCTCAGTTCCTCGGCACGAGACTCGGGCGTCTTCCTGCGATCCCTCGCCGCCAGGGACCAACTCGGCGGCCTCTCCGAAATCACCGGGGCGAGTCTCGACCTCATGCAGGCGGCCTTCGACATCGTCTTCGTCGAAACCGTCGGAGTTGGGCAGTCCGAGGCGGGCGTCATCGATATCGTGGACAGTCTCATCTTCGTCGCACAGCCCGCCTCCGGAGACCTCATCCAGTTCATGAAGGCGGGCATTCTGGAATGGCCCGACATTTTCTTCGTCAACAAATCCGATCTGGGGGACGCTGCCCGACGCACATCGGCGGAACTCAAGGCCGGACTGCAATTGGGCGGACGCCGCGATCCCGATTATACACCGAAGGTGTTATGCGGATCTGCGCGCGACGCACTCGGCATCGATGAGCTGCTCGAAGCCATCGATGAACACCAGCAATATCTGGAATCTTCGGGCCAAGGCGACATCCGCCGGACTTCCGGGCGCGCAGCTCGAGTGCGAAATACCCTGATGACGCGATTCGGACGCTACGGCCTCGAACGATTGACCGGGCCATTCGAGGTCGAAACCTATGTTGGCGAGAAATCACATTCATCCGTCGAGCGACTTGCGGACGAGCTCGGCCTGCGGATCATGAAAGAGCTCGGAAGGGACGTGGCCTGAACCAATGGCCCGCCGAGGCTCCGGATTCTCGCGCGTTCTCCGCACCATCGCCTGGGCGCTCTTGTTCGCCTTTGCCTTTGGTTTCCTGATTGGCACCTGGTTGCGCAGCGAACTCGAAAGACCCGTTCGCTATATCGGTGCTCGCCTGCCCGTGGAAGAGTCCGCGATTCTACGCTTCGCGTCTGGACCAGGGAACGTCGACCAATCCTACACGCGCATTCTCATGCCGCGCCAAAACGAAGAGCAGATCCGAGAGTCGATTCAGATAGCGCAGCGACGTTTCTTCGACTGATTCGTCCGCCTTCTCGACCAGGCGAACTGTCGAACGTTCCGCGCGGCGACAGACGGTTCGGGCCAGGTGGAACGCCGCCGCGGAGGATGTGCCCCCGGGCAATATGAAGGTTTTGAGTGCCCCCAAACCTTCTTCGAGCCGATCGATCAGACTCTCGAGTTCGACCACGTCCACTGCCGCGACCCCTCGAACACCCGCCTTCTCTCGATGGGCAGGATCCGGAGTCGCAAGCGAAGCCCCGAGATCAAAGAGTGCGCTCTGAATCTTCGCAAGAGAGACTTCTAGATCCGGGTCGATGCCCGCCGCGATCGCCAGTCCAATCGCGGCATTCGTCTCATCGACATCGCCGTAGGCGGCGACTCGATCGGAGTCCTTGGCCACCCGATCGCCTCCGAAGAGATCCGTCTGCCCGGCATCGCCGCGTCGTGTGTAGATCTTCAAGGAACCTAGCCTCGAGCAGCAAGGTCTTCGTCGACCATTCGCGCCAGCTCTTCATCGGCCAATTCCGGACTTGCATCTTGGAATCCCTGATCGCCGGCACTTCCGGCGATCGATGGCCCAGTCGATGCCAAGGCGACCGCGGAAACCGAGGTGGCGACATCCCCACCGTCATTCCCACCAACAATGCGACGCATGGCGATCACCACTAATCCACCACCAACCACGAACCCAAGAATCGGAAAGATATAGGCCCAGATCGTGATGCCCTTCGCCGGTGGTGCACCCAAGATTTCCTCACCAAAGCGTTCGATCAAGATGGCGATGACTTCTTCCTGGGTGGAACCCGCTGCTTCCTGCAACACCATCCACTGTACGAGTTCTGCGGCCTGGGGACTGGGACAAGAGGCGAGCGAGCGCCCCGGGCAATACGGGCTCATCAATTCAGCCGCCAGGTCATAGCCCCAGGATTTGGCTTGAATCGGACCGGCGGAAAGAAAGACAAAGACAATCGCCGTCGCGACGAGTCCGCCACGACGACTCACAGCCGCTCCGACTAAATTTCCCAATTCTGCTCCATCGTTTCGTCTGCGTCTTTGCTTTTGCTCTTCGCACTTCGCAAGAGTTGCCGAGGCGCCTCGGCCATGACGCGGAAGCCGGGCGGCACACTGCTAGTCAGCCAGACATTGCCGCCGATGACAGTTCCTGCTCCGATCACCGTGTTGCCACCCAAGATGGTCGCACCCGCATAGATCGTCACGTCGTTCTCAATCGTTGGGTGTCGCTTCTTGCCGCGCAGGGCGTCGCTGTTACGGATCGACGTCGCACCAATCGTCACGCCCTGATACAAACGAACATGATCTCCGATGATCGCGGTCTCTCCGATCACGATTCCCGTCCCATGATCGATGAAAAAATGTGCGCCGATCTTGGCGCCCGGATGGATATCGATTCCCGTTCGGTCGTGCGCGTATTCGCTCATGATGCGGGGCAAGAGGGGAACGCCGTATCCATAGAGCTCGTGGGCAATACGATGAATCGCGAGTGCCCTGATGGCCGGATACGCGACGACGATCTCATCGTATCCGTTGGCCGCCGGATCGCCGGCGTAGGCCGCCTCGACATCCTGTGAAAGCATGGCCCGCAAATCGACGAGTCGGCTAATGAATTGGATCGTTAGATCTTCCGCGTTCGTGGACTCCGGCAACTCGACTTGCAGCAACAACTTGTGCAGGCCGTCCGCCACGACGGGCACCTCGGAACGGAGTTCCGCCGGATCGACGCGAAATCGCAATAAACGCTTTGTCGGATTGATCCAATTCACGACCTGGTTCGGGTCGAGGATGCCGCCACAAACCGTTTCCGAGAGCACGGTTTCCTCGCAGCCAGCCAAGCCTTCCACCGCCGCCTCCAAGACATCGTCTGGGCAGGAAAAAGGCTCGGTCACAGGCGGCGTCTCACCGACCCTTCGCATCGACCCCATCACTGGATTACTTGCCATCTAGGGCTCCTTGGATCCACGAGCGCACGGAGACTGAATCGCAGGGTTTTCGGGGTGATCCGAATAGACCCGATCGATCCAGCTCCATGGATAAGATGCCCCACTTAAGGCCGCGTGACACGCGTTGACCGATCTCGAGGCCGATTGGGCAACTCAGCGGCAGTTCGATGTCCCAAGTTCAAGCTTTGAGGGGGCCAAGGTCCTATCTTGGATGGCACATGAGCCCGCTCTACAGCCATTCTCGCCTCTCTAGCTTCGAAAATTGCCGCAAGCAATTCGAGTTTCGCTATGTGCTGAAAATCCCGAGTGATCGGGAGTCCATCGAAGCCTTCGTCGGCAAACGCGTTCACGAAATCCTCGAACGGCTCTATCTCTTCATAGGACGCGGCCAGATCCCGAGCATCGAGAAGGTCGTCGTCCGTTATCAAAAGCTCTGGGAAGAGACCTACGACGGTGAACGTGTGCGGATCGTTCGCGAAGGCACGCCGCTTTCCTTCTATCGACAACTCGGCGAGCAATGTCTGCGCAGTTATTACGCCCGGCACTACCCCTTCGACGAAGACGAAACGCTCGGGGTCGAGCGGCGCGTGGTCTTCCCGCTCGACGAAGCCGGAAAGTACGAGATGCAGGGCATCATCGATCGAATCTCGCGTGCGCGAGACGGAACGATCGAGGTCCACGACTACAAGACTGGCGCGCGCGTTCCTTCTCAGAAAATACTCGACCAGGATCGCCAACTCGCGCTCTACCAGATCGGTCTCGCGAGGGAATACGGTGAAGACGTACGCTATCGACTCGTCTGGCATTACGTCGCCAAGAATCAGACACGCATCTCGACGCGAACACCCGAAGAATTAGCAGCGCTTCGCCAATCAACGATTGAACGCATCGACGAAATTCAAGCGGCCGACGACTATCCTCCGCACAAGACCGCGCTCTGCGGATGGTGCGAATACAAGGCTCGCTGCCCACTCTTCTCGAACAGCGAGACAGCGTCTGTGACGAGTTCGACCGATCCGATACAGCCGGCGATCATCGCTGGGCCATCCACAACATCACCCTCCTCGTCGCTTCCGCGATCCGGAAAACAGCTCGACCTCCTCTGAATCGAGCGACCTTGGAAACGCTCTACTCGACGGGCATGCAAAGGATGAGGCGGGTTGGACTCACTCTCTACAACCTGGATCTCGATCGCGCGACGTTGATGTGTAGGTCGCCGACGCGAATACGTGGACGACGACAACGCCGAAACAACACGGTGAATTTTCTTCGCTCACGTTCTCTCACGAGGCGTGTCGAAGCTTCGGAACCTTCCGGGCCGGCCGAAAAACGGCCAGATCGAATGCAGTCTGCAGATTCAACCAGAACTCGGGCGTCGTGTTGAGAGCCTGCGAAAGCAGCCAAGCTATCTCAGGAGTCACGCCGCGCTTTCCCCGAACCAGCTCGTTGACCCTTTGGACGGACACGTCCAGATGTTCCGCGAGGGCAACTTGCGATTGGCCAAACGGCTCCAGAAAGTCGGCTCGCAAAATCTCGCCCGGATGTGTCGGAGTTCGCTTTTCAGGCTGCGTACTCACCCCCAGTGGTAATCGATCTCGAAGCTCCCGATCACACGACCCTCGCTCGCCGCAGTCGGTGCCTTGATGTCAAGCTGGATCTCGTCGTTTCGAGCAACCCCATCCACCTCATTGTCGATAGCACTGGAACATCCATCATCGCCTAAGGCGAGTGGGCAGCAGTCAAGTGCGGTGGCCTCGGCAAGCGCGCCTGCATGCACCAACGCCGATGGGATTCAGCAGATTAGTTGTCGAGAATATTCCTGACCAGATTTTTCAGCTCGGCGGGGACGAAGGGCTTGGCAATGAATGCGGTTGGCTTGTCGTGAGTACGGCCCTCGGTAGAGATGTTATCGGCGAAGCCCGACATCAACAGGACCTTCAGGTCGGGACGTGAGAGCGACAACTGATGGGCCAGATCGCGACCATCCGTATTAGGCATAAGAATATCGGAGATCAGTAGGTGGATCGGTCTTTTGTACGTTAGTTCAGAGATCGAAACGGCTTCCGGCCCATTACTGGCTTCCAGAACGTGGTAGCCCTCCGACTTGAGGATCCTGGAGACCAGCGCCCTGACCGAGTCCTCGTCCTCCACCACCAAGACAGTTTCCGCACCTCCTGTGAAATTCCAAGTCTCGGTCTGCGACTCATTGATGGCTGCAGGAGGATCCAGTCCGGGGAAGTAGATCGAAAAGGTAGTACCGATCCCGACTTCACTTTCGACGTGCATGAACCCCCCTGACTCCAGAACGATGCCGTAGACCGTGGCAAGCCCGAGACCGGTCCCTTCTCCTGGGTTTGCGGTGGTGTAGAAGGGTTCAAAAATACGCGACTTCACCTCTTGGGTCATTCCGCTACCCGTATCCTGTACTTCGAACAGGATGTAATCCCCCGGCGCCATATCTGGACTTATGACCTCGCTGGAACTCAGTGCGATGCTCTTGGTGACCACACGGATCTGGCCGGCTCCCTCTGTCGCATTGCCACTGTTGACGACCAAATTCATGGTCACTTGGTCGATCTGGATAAGGTTCCCGAGGATCGCCTTGAGGTTTGGTTCAAGGTCTAGAACCAGCTCTACCTCGGCGGGGATCAGTCGCCTCAATGTCTCTTCTGACGCGTTCACCACATCGTTCAGGTCAACTGCGCCCAGCTCGGTGACTTGTTTGCGGCTGAAGGTCAGGAGCTGCCTCGTCAGCTGAGCAGCCCGCTCAGCTGCTGCCTGAATGTCCGAAGCGAGTTCATTAATCACCACGGGGTCGTTTGTTGTTTCGAGAAGCTCGCTGCTCCCGATCACCACCGTCAACAGATTGTTGAAATCGTGGGCTATGCCACCGGCCAGTTTGCCAACGGCCTCCATCTTGTGCGCCTCTCTCAGCTGACGCTCGGTCTCGCGCAGGATCTCCTCTGCTCGCTTGCGGTCAGTGATGTCGCGGATAAAGGCGGTGAATGCCTCTTTCCCCTCGATTCGAAAAGGCGTGATCGCCAGCTCCACCGGAAATTCCTGACCGTTGGAGCGGATCGCAGTAATCTCGATCCGCTTGTTGAGTAAAGGACCTTCACCGGAGGCGAGGTAATGCTGTATGCCCTGCTCGTGAGCATCGCGTAGCGCGGGGGGCACGATCAGATTCGCCATTTCCTTGCCCAGCACCTCACTGCATGTGTGCCCGAAAGTCTCCTCGGCAGCAGGGTTGAACTCCATGATGAGTCCGTCGGAATCGATTGTGACTATGCAATCAAGCGAGCACTGCAAGATCGCGTTGCGTCCTGCTGCGCTTCCAGAGAGAGGCTGGTCGAGTAAGCCGCTCTCCCCGTTAGCATCCTCGATCTCTTTGACACGAGCCCGAAGAGAAACGGCTTCCTCAGTTAGTTCGTTAATTCTGTCGGTCGAATTACTCAAAACAGATCCACTTGAAGTCCTGTGCTAATCCTGGTTTCACAGCATTCGACTTGTTAGGCAATTTCCCGAGAACATTAATGAGCCAGGCTATCAGCGGTCGGGCCTGCGAGAGTTCGGACCGGGACACTCTATTAGATTTCGTCCAATTCAAGAGCGACTCGACGACCTCGATAAGTAATCGGTTCCGGCGCTTCTTCGGGGTGGCCGCTCAACAGAATAACCCGCAGGACAGCCTTTTTATTTTTTCTTTGAGTCCAGGTTTCGATGCCACCGAGGCATGCCCGGCGCGAGTACAAGAAGATGACGACCTGGGGACTCTTCAAGGCCCAAGTAATCGGGCCTAATGGCCCATGGAAAGGCCTTAAAGAGGTTGAGTTTACGACACTCGAATGGGTCGACTAGCGAGTCTGTAGGAGCCGCAAGCAGAGGATCTTCGCGATATTCAGCATCAGGTGGGCGGCGCCCCGAGCATCCGAATCGATCGCTTTCCTCACGGTCCCTTCGCTGAGACTCAGGATCCGGCAATCCGTTGCTGCATACATGTCGACGACCCGCGGTCGTGCGAGCAGAAAAGCCATGGCTCCGAAGACATCCCCTGGGCCAAACACGCCGAGCAGTGAGTCCCCGTCTCGCACCTCGAGATGACCCTCAAGGATGACAAACATGTTCCGAGCGGTGCCCCCCTTCTTGATCACGTGGTCGCCCGCCTCACAGTCAATGATGTTGCTCTTGTGCAGCACTCCGAGAACTTCTT
>DUCN01000026.1:342087-342723 GCA_012959805.1 Myxococcales bacterium
CCGATACGGCGAAGATAATCGATATCTTCAACTACGTTGACGATTGGGATGAGATAGCCCGAGTCGGGACTGTTGATATTCCTTGAAGAAAAGGTTCGACTGCCCTGGCCGACATAGCGACTCAGGAGGTGAGGCTCGCAAGCGCCGAAAATTAGCTGGACTCGATTCTCGCTGATGAATTTCGAGGACACCTCGCCCAGTTCTGAAAAGATCGTGCTCCCACGAAGTTCCGGTTTGACCATTCCCCGCTCGCCAACGGCCATTGCCTCCTTGGGAATTTCAGCCAGAAAGGGCTCGAGGCGGTAGTGATCGGTGAGACGGTCGGTGAATGGCGCGTCGCCGCCCCAGCTCATTCGAGAAGTCGCTACGACTTCTCCCTCGGAGGCCGCGTAGAAGATGCGTGCCGCGTCGTCTTCGGGTTCACGGAAGCGCCGATTTTCGTGATCCGCGACTCCCTGATAACGGCCCATTTCCGAGACGTAGATCTGGTAACGAAAGCGGTAGACGGCTTCCTTTTCTTCCTCGCTCCGGGCTGTATGGACTCCGTTTCTGACCAATCGCATTTTCTCCAAATAAGCAAGTCAAGACGCCAGCATAGAAGAAAGCTGCGCGCTGCGATACGCCCGACCTTATTCC
>DUCN01000027.1:0-2157 GCA_012959805.1 Myxococcales bacterium
CGGATCGGCGTTCAGCGGCGTGCGGCGACCTGCCGATCGGCCTGTTTACGCCGGAGCTTCACGCGATTCTACCACGTCAATAGCGGCACAGCTTGAGCACGTCTGCTGCAAGCGCTTGTTAGACGGCGCCTAGCTGTGCCAGCGAGTGGCGGAAGTACGGAATCGTACGCCCGGGATGCTCGATGGGATCTCTCGCTTGCGCACCGAGCCGAGCGCTTCGTAGAACCCGGCAGCGTTCGGGTCGCTCTGGATGACAAGCGACCCGACGCCCACGATCCCCACGACACCCATCACGAATAGAAGAGTGATCGCGCCGCGCAAATTGAAGATCGTCATGCCTCGAAACCCCCGTCGATGTTGGCAGCGAAGAAACAGGCGCGACGGAAGCTCGGAATGAACCCATTTGCGGCGCTATGGGGTTCTCGACCTAGGGGCGGTACTGAAGGGCGCGCGGCTGAAGACGTGCTGGGTGCAAAACGAGCTTGTACGTCTTGCGGAGCAGGACCTGCCCCGAATTGCGCGCGTTCTCGACCCGAGCGGAAGACTGGTCTTCGCGCGGGTCACCGCTCAGCGCGACGGTTCTGTCACGCGTGCGGCAACGATCGCTCCAGCCGACACGCCTCTTTCCGCAGTCTTCATGGCGGCGGCACAACCGAATCAATCCGCCAATTATGCGGTCGCAGAGGATCGCGTGTGCTCGGTCGTCGTCTGGACGAAAAGGGCGGCTGTTTGCACGATCGTCTGCTCGTCATCCAAAGGCTCAGGAGACAGAGGCGCTGATTGCGTGCAAGATCCAGAACCGGATGGCGGAGCTTGGCCGGCCCGAATCCTCCGCGATTGGCGGCCGACGGAGACCCTCTGAATCGAGGAAAAAAGGCCATGTTTCGGATTCACGCACCAACCCCGCGTTGCGATCGCGACGGACGTGGCCGAGAATGTCCAGAGGCGCAACAGGGTTGCGTCCGGGCGAATCGTTTTCTGATTCGCTCAGCCGGTCGTCGATTGCAAGTTGCCGTACGGGAGTTGTTGCAATGCCCGCAAGAACCAAGAATCTCATCTTCGTCGTGGCAATCGTCTTCTTGGTCGCCTGCGGTGGAAACGGGAACAACGGGGGCAGCGGGGATGACGAATGTGAAAGCCGCAGCTGCAAGCTCACGGCATCGGACACGGAAGAATTCGACCGCTTCGGTGCTGCCGTCGCGACCTCGGGCGAGGTGACGGTCGTCGGGGCATCGTTCGACGACGACGGAGACTTGCAATCATCCGGCTCGGCCTACGTATTTCGCTCTGAAGGAACCGCCTGGTTCGAAGAGCAGAAGCTCTTCGCCTCCGATGCTGACGCCTTCGACGCATTTGGCACCTCGGTCGCCTTCGCGGATGACGTGGTCGTCGTCGGGGCGCCCGGCAACGCAGCTGCGTATGTCTTCCGCTTCGATGGAACGGACTGGCTCGAAGAGCAGATGCTCACTCCAATCGGCGCGGGTTTACTTTTCGGGACTTCGGTTTCCATTTCGGGGGATGCGATCGCGGTTGGCGCACCCGGTAGCGACAAGGTCTTCGTCTATAGGTTTGATGCAGGGCAATGGGAAGCAGAACAGACGCTCGACGTACCCCCCTTGCTTTTCTCTTCACCCACAGATGTACTCTTTGGGGCTTCTGTCGCGTGCTCGGATGGCTCGCTTGCCGTCGGCAGTCCGAGAAATAACGACGTGATCCCCTTAGGCTTTGCCTTCGTCTACCGCTTCGATGGAACGGAGTGGGAGAAGGAACAAGACTTCTTAGGTTCCACCGAATTCGGTAGTGCGGTCGCCATTTCGGGCGACGTCGTCGTCGTGGGCGCATCCGCGGACAACGACTTGGTTGAAGACACCCCCGGCTCCGCCTTCGTGAAACGCTTCAATGGAACGGAATGGCTCGACGAACAGGAGCTCGTGGCATCCAACCCCATCGATGGCGAGGGAGACGTGTTCGGTGTTTCTGTGGCCGTCTCGGGCGACCGGATCGTAATCGGATCTCGCCGCAACGACGATGTGCTCCCGAGTTCTGGTTCCGCTTACGTCTATTCCTTCGACGGAACGACTTGGGTCGAAGAACAAATCCTTACCGCGCCGGATGCTGCACCGCTGGACATCTTTGGCGATTCGGTCAGCATCTCGG
>DUCN01000027.1:2210-5952 GCA_012959805.1 Myxococcales bacterium
GGACGACGTCATCGCAGTCGGCTCGGCCTTCAAAGACGGCGCGGGCCCCACTGAAAAGGCCGGCGCGACCTACGTCTTCAGACTCTGAATCCGCGGGACTCGCCATCCCTGCTGCGTCTCATGACATTCCGGACCGTGAGCGTTGCAACTGCTACGCCTCGGAACCGGTGTCCTGTGTACACACTCCCCGAACATCTGCTCGGATGACTCCGATTCGCTCCTCGCGAGCACGGTTGCGTGCAGTAGCGTGTTTTTTTTGATGTCCGGCGATTCAGTACTCGCAACCGCCTCGGCGGTATGATCGGATGACTCCTAAGCATCGGTACTTCGGCCAGAAACGCACGGTGCAATTCGTTTGGACAAGCGATCAGTACGATGTCGATGCTCGTCGTGGTCGTCTTGGCCCCTTTGCCCGCCCGAGTAGTATCCGAGATCTGGTTGGTCAGCTTCCTCGATTTTGATTTAGGCTTCTTTGATCGGGAAGAGGGCGGGTTGAACCCGCGCCGAATCCCTTCGTGTCGGAGAAATTGTTAACGATGTCTCCGGAATAATCTGTAAACCATGTGTCCGAAATGGACCGTGATTCAATGGCACGCCGGGAGGGTTTGGAAGCATGCTTTCAAATAGACCTCCGTCCGCGTCGCTTTGCTCCTACGATCTGCTTCCTTTTTGGGCGCAGATCGCCCTCAGGAGCATGCGACTAACCGGGAAGTATCTAATCCCCGAGCTCTGCCACTAAACCGATCTGCCACGAAACCGAAAGGGAGACGCGCATCAAAGCCATCTCACAGAATCGCTACGGGGATTCGTCTGTACTCGAGTTGAGTGACTTGCCCGAGCCGGCCCGGAAATCCGCGCGTTAGTTACAGAAGCCTCGGGACCAATACCTCGCACCTGTGGTTCGCTTCCTTCGATGGTTCCTGGACGATCGAGCAGGTGGCAGCAAATTCCCGTCCCGAAGCGACATCCCTGGTGCTGGACGAATCCGGTAATCCGCGCATTGCCTACTACGTCGGTGGTTCGCGAGACCTGAGATTTGCCAGCCGGAGCGGGGGGATCTGGACCCCTCGCTCGCGTTGGACCCCTCCGGAAACCCGGGGATCCGCTTCCGCTCACCGGGCGCAGTGGGATTGCTGCTTGTCTCGGGACCGGGCTGGTCGCGCTGGGGCATCGGAAGTTCAAGCTGCGTTTCCCCGAGGCCTGATGATCCGATCGGTCGACGTTCTGTCTTGATCAGGAAAGCGGCTCCCCTTGTTTCACCCGCAGCAGCAGCAAGGCTGTCGCACTGACGAGGGCAAGCCCGATCAAGTAGAAAGCCGGGGCTGCCATGTTTCCGGTTTCAGAAATGAGCCAGGTGCTCACCAGCGGAGCCGTTCCACCCAGCACCCCGACGGTCACGTTATAAGCGATCCCGATCGCGCTCGAGCGAATTCGAGTCGGGAACATTTCAGCCATGTAGGCGGGGATCGGTCCTTGATTGAGGGCGATCACGACCGCGAAGATCACTTGCGCAGCGAGCGCGTATGCGGCGACCCCCGTGTCGATGAGCAGGAAGAGCGGATACGAGAGAAAACCGGTCAAGATCATGCCCGTCAGGAGCACGCGGCGTCGGCCGAAGCGGTCGGAAAGCGCCCCCGCCACCGGGATCGCAGTCAACAACGCGACCATCGCCAACGAATTGACCGCGTAGGCATGGGGAACCGGAGGCTCGAGAATATCGGTGTAGTAGGTCGGCATCCAGACGAACAGAATGTAGAAACCCGCTGCGAACAGGCACAGCAAAACACTCAGATGCGCGATCGCCCCCCTCGCCTCGCGCAGGGCTTCGACCACCGGGGATTGTCTCGTTGCCTGGTTCGACGACGCCTCGAAAACATCGGACTCCGGCAGCCCCATTCGCAGCCAAAGCCCCGCGCCCGCGATGGCAATCCCGAGAAGAAAGGGAACACGCCAGGCCCAGGCCGCCATGGCTTCATCACCCAGCGCGTTGCGCAGGACCATGACCAGCAGAGAACCCAAAAGAATGCCGCCCGTTGCGGTAAAGAGTGTCCAACTGCCGTGGAAGCCGCGTTTGCCGGGCGGAGCCATTTCCACGATGTAGGAAATCGATCCGATCAGCTCACCTCCGATCGATACACCCTGGACGAGTCGCAGACCGATCAGCAGCAACGCGGCCCAGGTGCCGATCTGCGCGTAGGTGGGGAGCACCCCGACCAGGAACGTAGGCAGGGCCATCATCAGAATCGAAAGTTCGAGCGCTCGCTTTCGTCCGACGCGGTCGCCGATGTGACCGAAGATCATGCCCCCGAGTGGCCGCATCAGGTAGCCCGCCGCAAAAACCCCGTAGACCCGAATCAAACCCGCCAATGAATCATGCGCGGGAAAGAACTGATCCGCGATGACCGGGGCCAGGAAGCCGAACACGGCGAAGTCATACCACTCGAGGATATTTCCGAACGCACCTGCGACGATGTGACTCGATTTCGAGTTTGCGCTCACCCCATGCTCCTTCGACGGCGGTGCCGTCCCTGCCGGGTCGATCATGCTCTGCGGACAGGCCGTTGGGAGAACATAGAACACCTGGACTTTCGGGATGAGTTACGCGGCGCGCCCTTTTCGAGACAGACGCCGATAGCGGGTACTCGGCCCGGCGATCTAGTTTCCCCCGCTGCTAAGGGGACAAATCGCGCTGTTGCCCAGGCCGAAGCCGCAGTCGCTCTGGGTCCGTACGATATCGTAGGTCGGGTTTACGCCATCGGACGAATCGACGAGATAATCGTCACCACGGACAGGTCAGGATAAATTATGTCGAACGTCACCGTCGATTGCTCGGCTAGCATGGCGGGCGCCTGCGACAATTCGAGCGCAATGCCGTCATCGCCACTGGAGTTGGTGAACAGTTCGACACCGATGATATCCAGCGCGCAGCTGGACGCCGGACTGACGTCGCTCAGCAACAGGCCTCTGCGAGAGAGCTGTGATTAGAACCGCAGTGTCCAGAACACCTTCAACAGGAGTTGCGTCGAGAGAACTCGAAGCCTTCCTGGTGTCGTCAGGTTCTGTGAGAAGACGAACGCGATCTGCCTCCCGTCTTGGAGGCTCCACGCGAGTCGACTGTTCAGCCCCAGGGCATCCGTTTGGTTGTCCCACTGGATCGTCGTTTCCCAGGCGAGGTCCGTCGAGAACTGGTGATCGACCTGCAGTGTTACTAGCTGTGTAGAGAACTTCCCCTCTCGCAAGTCGATGTAGTTGTACTGATAGTCCAGTTCGACCAGCCAGCGATACGAAGGGCGCCACTTGATACTTGGACTCGCACCGATTTGCGTCCCTGTGTAATAGGTCCCAGCATCCAGGAAGAGGCTCGCTTGCAATGCGGATGAACGACCGGCACTCCAGTGCAGAGCGCCTTGATCGAAGTTGTAGCGGCCATCGGGGATGACGACTCCTGGGTGGATCTCGAACGGTGCGTCGAGTCGCTCATAGAAATGCGTGTACAGGGCGGCGATCGAGTTGCGCGTTGGGGTCGTGAGTTCCAACGGGACGAAGATCATCTCCACGGACTGCAGTACGTTTTGCGTATCGGTAACGAATGTCCCGTTCAGTTTCGTATCGAGCGTCCGGAAGTGTCCGATTCCCCGGAGCCGATGCCGAAAACGTCCTTCGTACTGTCTGATGTCAGAACGGTTGACGAAGCCGAGAGCGGGATTGAAGTTCTCCCCGATCTCCATGAAGCGAACGAGCC
>DUCN01000028.1:0-2965 GCA_012959805.1 Myxococcales bacterium
GATCCGTCCGTTGCGATCGATTCCGAAAATAGGGGCGTTCGCGGATTCGATGAAGGAGTCCAACTCGCTGAGAGCCATCTCTGACCGCGCCGCTCGGGCTCTTTGTTCAACGAGAAGAGAGACGACAGTACGAAGTACATATAGTGTGACCCCCAGGACCAGTGTGATCGTGAGCGCGCGACCGAACACATTCATGGGTAGGTCGAAATCTACTGTGGGCACGAGCAGACCCTGGGTGCGAGCAAATGCGGAAGCCCAGATCGCCACGAAGAACAGCGAACACACGATCAAAAATGAGAACTTCCCGAAGAAAAGGAAGGCCGTAAAACCGGCAACAAGGCTTAATAGCGGCCCGATACCTTCGATTCCTGAAGTGGCGAAGTCGAAGCCGGCAGACACACCAAAAACCGCGAGAAGCGTCCCTGCTTTCACTCGCAGGCTAATTCGGTCCGCAGCCCATGCCAGAAACATCAGTGGAGCCATCAGCATCCCGATGGCGGGCGCGATGACCGATTCGAGGGCTCCGACTTTCCACCGATAGAGCAGCACCATCAAAACTAAGGGAACGAACACCGCGAAGACACGGGAAAACCAGCTCATGATCCATTCCTGGATTTCAACAGGAAATGGGGATGAAGTTCCGGGAGCCTTCGACATTGCAGTCGACGCATAGCTTTTGCCTACATTGTTTGCAAGCAGGAAAGTCGGCGAATCACCCGTTTTTCTTGGCGAATACCTGTTTATGTCCGCAACGAGCTGCCGACATAGACGTGCACGGCTCGTCGCACAGGGAGGCGTCCATGTCACATCGAGTAGATCATCTCGTTTGCCAGCCAGCCAGTGCGAAATGGACAAACCGGAATACGCCTGCGCACGATCTAGATCTCCACGTCGTCACTGTATTTCGGATTGCAGATGGCCTCCAGCCAATCCTTCCAACAAAGAAAGATAGCGAGGGAGAACTTCAGGACTGGGGCCGTCAATAATCTCGGTCAGGAAGCGCTCCCGATTCTTCTTGTCGTAGAAGGTCTCGCAGCCTCGCTCTAGAAAGCCTTCGATGTGGTGATAGATTTCATCGCGACACCGAATCTCGCATTCCGGCATGTAGGCCGCGACCGTTGACCGAGAGGCGTGCAAGTAGTCTGCGGCCAATACGGGCTTCCCCACCTTGACGGCCTCGAAAGAAACGGAGGTCGCGAGATCGATCACAGCATCGGACCAATTGAGCAGATGCGCCGAGTGGATTTCGTCCCCGGCAAACTGCACGTTCGAAAGCTTACCCAGGGCCCGGTTTCTGGAGAGAGGTTGCTTCCATCCACTGCGGGTGTGCGCCTTGATGATGAGTTCAACATCCTCGAAGGAAGAGACCATTCGCACGACGCGCTCCACTTCCTCCCAAAAAAATCGCGAACTCGCTCTTACGCAACAGCAACAGAATCTTGAGCTTCTTGGGCGATCCCTTGAGCGGTGTATCGGGCAAGAGCGTGGACAGCGTTTCTAGCCATTTGTCACAGTAGCGAGGCGAGCCGAGGACAGCGATCTTCGTCGGCTCGAGAAAGGGACGGTAGCGTCCGGCGCACAACTCATTGGGCACCACGAGCCGATCGAACATCTTGGAGGAAGAGAACTTGCTCGCGGGCTCGGGTTTCAGTTCACTGCCTCGAATCAGCTGGTTCCAGTGCGGACTGTCTCCGTGCGGAAGCGATACCGTGCCAATGCCCCTCGCTTGAGCGGTCGTAAGAACATGGCGGACCCATTCGATCGGAATCACCGAGTTGCTGGTAACCCAATCGAAGGCCACGACACCACGCGTCGCATCGCCAAAGCTACGATCGAGCAAAGTGTGCGTGAGCTCTATCCAAAATTTGCCACCTTGCCCATCCTTGAGTGTCTTTCCCGGATGAATCATGAGCTTCTGCGGCACAAAGCGACGGACATGTCGGTTGAGCAGGAACATCTCACTCCGCATCCGAAGCCATTGTCTTCGCGACAGGATCTGGTCGATTGACGCGACGCGAACTCCCACAAGCGATGCCACATGGCGAACCCTGAAATCGTCCAACAGACTCGGCGAACCCATGATCACCACGTCGCACTCATGGCCAGCACGCGCCCAGGTATGAATGACTGGCACGATGTGATCGACGTCGTTGTAGTGCCTTACGAAGAACAAGCCTTTCATCATTGCGCTCCTTGAGCGTGAGGAATACCTGGCGACTCGCCTTGATTGCGGCACCCCGCTGAAGTGAGGAGCGCCCCGGAGGTTGCCCAACTATCGCGAGTCCTGCATCAGGCTCCAGCGAATACTGCGGAGCTCAGGCCGTTGGGGGTCGAGGGTGTCTCGGTCTTCGTGTAGCCTCTCGTCGTTGCCCGATTAACGCGGGAATGACGTCCCACAACCCTCTCAGGAGTGCCGCCGGCCCAATGCAGAACCAGCCAGATACTGGCCTGCCCCACGTTTCGGTTATCGTCCGCGCCTTCAATGAGGAAGAACACCTCGGTCGCTTGCTGGAAGGGATCTTCACTCAGAAGGTCGATTTTACGCTTGAAGTCATCTTGGTGGACTCGGGCTCAACAGATGGAACCCTCGAAGTGGCGAGCGGCTACCCGGTCAAAGTCGTCCACATCGCGCCGGTGGACTTTAGCTTTGGACGCTCACTTAACGTTGGCATTGCCGCGGCCCGGGCGGAGATCTGCGTGATCGTGAGCGCGCATTGCTATCCGATGGGTTCACGATGGATTCCGGAACTGGTCGCGCCCTTCTCCGACGCAAAGACCGCTTTGGTCTACGGCCGGCAACGTGGCGGCCAAACGACTAAGTACTCAGAAGAACAGATATTCGCGCGATGGTTCCCTGCCAAGAGTGTCGACGATTATCAGGTGTCTTTTTGCAACAACGCAAACTCGGCAATTCGACGAAAAATCTGGGAAAGCCATCCTTTTGACGAGGAACTTACGGGGCTTG
>DUCN01000028.1:3011-25021 GCA_012959805.1 Myxococcales bacterium
GAGGGCTACAGGATCAGTTACCGAGCGACGGCCACTGTCTACCATGTACACGACGAGAGCCGACAACAGATTTACAACCGCTACTACCGCGAGGCCCTCGCATATCGTCAGATCTACACCAACGAGACTTTTCGCTTTTATGACTTTGCGCGCTTCTTCTTGATGAACACCTTTGGCGATTCCGTCCATGCGCTACGTGACGGTTGTTTTATCGAAAATGCAATCGAAATCCCGGTCTTCCGCTTCTTGCAGTTTTGGGCGACCTATCGCGCGCATACGCGATCGGGGATCTCGAAGGACATGCAGCGCCAGCTCTACTATCCACGCCTTCGGCTGTTCCGAAAGAAGTCAAAAAGCCCACACCAGACAGGCGCAGCAAAACCTTGCATTTACGATATCTCACGGCCCCTTTCGGCAAAGGCACCCGTCTGGCCGGGAGCGAAGAGCTTTTCTCTCGAATGGACCAAGCGTTTTGAGCGCGATGGCGTCAATGAGTCGCATCTCTCCTTCAACCTCCACACCGGGACGCACATCGACGCTCCCTTTCATTTCGCAGCGGATGGAGCACGTCTCGAGGGCATCTCGCTCGATGCTCTGATTGGCAAAGCGCAGGTCCTGCAATACTTCGGCTCAGGTCCGATCGATGTGAGTTTCTTTGAGGCGGCAGAGATCGCAAATGATTGCCGCCGTCTGTTGTTGCGAACCCGCAACTCTCTTCCGCAGTCGAGCGCCATATTTGACCCCAATTTCGTCGCAGTCTCATCAGAAAGTGCGCAGTGGTTGGTCGACAGGGGAATTGAGTTAATCGGAATCGATGGTCCTTCGATCCAACCCTTTCACGACGAAGACAACCGTGTACATCAGGTGTTGTTGGCCGCCGGCGTCATCGTGCTTGAAGGCCTCGACTTAAAAGACGTTGAACCGGCGCACTATCACCTCACTGCCCTCCCCCTCAATATCCCGGAAGCCGAGGGAGCCCCTGTGCGTGCGATTCTCGTGCAAGAGGAAGCCCAGTGACGTTTCGCGTTCTAATCACTGCACCCTATATGATGCGCGAGCGCGAGTTCGTCGCGCAGCTTCTCGACCGACCCGACTTGAAGGTCGAGTGGGTACCCGTCCGCGAGCGGCTTGAAGAAAACGACTTGCTCGCGGTCATCGAAGGCGCAGATGGAATCATCTGCGGAGACGATCGAATCACCCCCAAAGTGATTGACCAGGCGGACCGCCTAAAAGTGATCGTGAAATGGGGAACGGGAATCGATTCGATCGACAGCGAGTACGCGAAATCGCGCGGCATCCCCGTACGCCGCACCCCGGAGGCCTTCACGCTCCCGGTTGCGGACACAGCCCTTGGCTACATGCTGAATTTTTGTCGCGGCATCGTGAGGAACGACCTGATCCTAAAAAGCGGAGGCTGGGACAAGCCCCAGGGATACTCACTCTCAGAAAAAACTGTTGGGATTATCGGGTTTGGTGCAATTGGGAACGCCGTTGCGGCGAGACTTCGCCCCTTCGGCGCACGGGTCTTGGCGACCGACATCATCGAAATTCCAGCTTCGCAGTCGAGCGCACTGAACGTTGAGATGTGCACCCTCGAGGCCCTGCTACAGGAGTCCGATATTGTAACCCTGCACTGCGACCTCAATCCGACGAGCCATCGCATCCTCAACGCCGAACGCCTCGCGCAGTGTCGACGCGAAACGATTGTCATCAATACGGCACGTGGGCCCCTGATCGATGAAGTTGCTCTCGTAAGCGCACTCGAAGCGGGCACCATCGCGGGGGCGGGTCTCGACGTATTTGAACACGAGCCGCTACCACTCGATAGCCCGCTTCGCAGCATGCCCCAGGCGTTTCTTGCCGCACACAACTCGAACAGCAGCCCAGAATGCTGGCAGCGCGTTCATCGAAACTCTGTGGCGATGCTCTTTGAGGGCCTTGGGCTTGCCTAACTACGCGATCATTACAGGGGCATCGGGAGGCATCGGCAACGCGCTCGCCCGTGCATTTCGCACCGCGGGTTGGTCAACGCTCGGAGTCGACATGCGCGCGGAAGCCGAAACCACCTGCGACCGCTTTTACTTGGGCTCCGTGAGCGATCCGGCCCTCGCCAATACCATTGTGAATGCACTGCGGGATGAAGGTGCGACGAAATGCTGCTTGATCAACAACGCGGCACGAATGCTGTCAAAGCCCTTCATCGAGACCAGCCAATCGGACTGGGACGATGTGATCGCAACTAATCTCACGGCGGTTTTTGTCCTTTCACAAACTCTCTTGCCCGTGCTGCTGGGTGGTTCAATCGTTAACATCGCGTCGGTTCACGCTCGTGCGACTTCGAAGGGCGCCGCGGTATATGCGGCATCCAAAGGAGGCGTCACAGCGATCACGAGAGGACTGGCGATCGAGCTTGCAGAACACGGGGTCCGAGTGAATGCGATCTTACCGGGTGCCATTGCCACCGAAATGCTTCGCGCTTCGGTCGCAGACGACACCTCGTTAGAGAAGCTTCGGGAGTTAACCCCTCTGCAGCGAATCGGCAAACCCGAAGACATTGCGCACCTTGCGCTCTTCCTGGCCGATCCGGTGCGAGCCGCCAACATCACGGGTCAGGATTTTGTATGTGACGGCGGCGCACTGGCGAAATTGGGAACCGAATGAGTCGAGAGTCGCAGCGTATTATCGGAGTTGTACCCGCGCGCATGGGAAGCTCCCGCTTTCCGGGAAAGCCCTTGGCCAAAATCCACGGCGTACCGATGATTGGCCACGTCTGGCAGCGCTGTCGCCAGAGTAAGCTTCTGGATGCCGTCTATATCGCAACCTGCGATCAAGAAATCGCCGACTACGCGGATTCCATCGGCGCGCCAAGTGTCATGACCAAAGACACCCATGAGCGCTGCACCGAGCGCACCGCCGAGACGGTTTCGACGCTCGAAGCCCGTGGCGAAGCGAGCCCGGACATCGTCGTCATGATCCAGGGCGACGAGCCAATGACCACGCCCGCGATGATCGACACGGCACTGGCACCCATGCTTGAAGACGAGTCCATTCAAGTCGTAAACTTGATCGCCCCGATTGAAACCGCCGAAGAGCACGCGGACCCAAACGAGATCAAAGTCGTAACCGATCTCGCGGGCAACGCTCTCTACTTTTCACGTCAGCCCATCCCGACCCCATCTCGGGCGGGCAATGCTAAGGCCCGGATCGGAAAGCAGGTTTGTATTATTCCTTTTCGGAGAGATTTCCTCTTCGAGTTTGATGCCCTCGCACCCACACCACTCGAGATTGCCGAATCCATCGATATGCTGCGCGTACTGGAGCACGGCCGTAAGGTCCGAATGGTGCCAACCGATGCAATTAGCTTCTCAGTTGACACCGAAGCCGACCGCCAACGCGTCGAAGCGGCGATGGTGGGAGATCCGTTGATGTCGAAATACCTGTAGGAGCGAAACACCCCTCATGCATTGTCTTACGGAGTACATGCATTGTCTTACGGAGTACATGGATATCCCAGCCAGCCAATTCCGAAGCCCCCCATTGACGACCATGTTGTATGTCGTCAGACCAACTCGGGCAGAAGAACGATTTTGCTAAAAGACGGTTTTCAGTATGGAGCTAGGCCGCCCTTGCAGCCAGGTACTCTCGCTTCCTTCTCTTCATCGTCAATCGCTTGATCCTTGCTCGCTCCGTCAGCACCTCGTACTGGTAGATAGGAACTTCAAGCTGCGTCTTGGAGAGCCCGCGGAGTAGATTGGACTTCATATCAGGGCCGGGTCCAGCTCGAATCAGTAGGCCGGGCGGACCGGTTCTCCGCTCGATGCCGGGCCGATGATGCCGTGGATTCTCTCCGCCATGAGTCGGTTCCCGTTCGGGGACACGTGACCGGCGTCGATGAATAGGTACTCATCGCGATCGAACTCGGTGCTGAGGTCGATCATCCAGGGCACGTCTGCGTCCGCGATCGCTCGGCGAAGCGCTGGATAGACCAGCGGATGCGTTTCGCCAGAAAAGGTCGCATCGCGCGGCAGATGCTTCGTACGGCTCTGCGACAAGGTCGCGACGGGCTGGAGAACCGCTAGGAACTCGGCCCCTGCTAGGCGAGCAACTTCGCGCGCGAGTCGGCCTTTGTGAAGTAGGGCTCGAACGAGTACTGGACGTCGAGGATCAGCGACGAGCAGCTGTTCGTCACCCACAAGATCGTGACTAGAACGAAAAGATTGATCGCGGCCGTGCGGATGGCTCCGCTGCGCTTGGGTTGGGAAGTCATACAGGCCAACTCTAGCTCGTTGTGATGTCCCAGCGACACAGTACCGCGCTCCTCCCTCAAGGTCCGGGGAGAGGTAAGCCCGGCAGCGGGAAGTTCTTGAGAGAGAAGGGTCATGCGGTAACGGAAGTCGGGCGGCGTACGACCCACTGGAACTCGAGTATCAACTCTCTACACTCGGCGCCAGCCGAACCTAGAGACGCCGCATGGATCTCGCCGCCACCGCGCCAGGAGATGATTCTCGATGCCCTACGAAACCTACAAGCTTATGCACGTGGTCGGACTCTTGCTGCTGTTCTTGGGAATGGGAGGACAGTTGCTTGGTGCTGGTTCCGAGCGAGGCCAAGCGCCGAAGGCCACCGCGGTCCTGCACGCAGTGGGCCTGCTGGCGATGCTGGTCGGTGGCTTCGGCATGATGGCTCGGCTCGGTGTCCAGTGGCCGTGGCCAGGCTGGCTGATCACGAAGCTCGGTGTGTGGCTGACAATCGGCGCGCTGCCGGTGGGGGTCCGCCGCCAGCTCATCCCCCACCATCTGGCTTGGTTGGTCGCCGCCGTGCTGGGCGGGTTCGCCGCTTGGCTCGCGATCAGCAAGCCCTTCTGACCGGGCTGGCGGATCGCACCTGTGCCGGCCCGATCGATCAATGGCGCTACCTGCATTGAGAAAAGTCGATTGCGGTGAGTACACGTCGCGATCACTCGACTTGTCATCACAGGGCTTCAAAACTGGCAATGCCGCCTAGCGAGCGCGTGCCAGGCGAGGGGCTCGAGAGCACCGAAGCGCCCTCGTGGTCGGAGCGACCGGCGGATTCAGCTTCGACTTTGCCGACGAGCGGAGCGTGATTGGTGAATCGCGCACAAGGTGGCTCGAACGCTGGGCCTGCTTGAGATTACGGCGCCCAGCGGGTTTTCGCGCCGCAGTGGAGCATCCGCGAGCCCATATAGGGATTCTCAAGTTCGGCGCTGGTCTGGACCCATTTTTTGTATCCCCTAGCCATCGGGCAGCGGAAGATGTTGCGGTCGTTCGCGAGTGACTCGTCGGCGACGATCAAGCTCACCACAGCCCGGCTGACCTCGCCGAACGCGCCGCGGAGCGAGCGCATGTCGGAGTTCGGAATTGCCCCCAGCTTCTCGGCAGTTGCGCCGAGTGCCTGGAGTTCGGCCCGCGTGTCGCTTGAGCCCGCCGCCGCCTGCTCCGCAGCCTTCGCGAGCAGCAATGCGTTGGCTGGCACCTCACTGCCGTCGTCCCGCGCAAGAGCGGCCCGGATCTCTTCGTAGTAGACCAGCGCATCCTCGGACGTCGCAGGGCTATGCGAGCCCTCACCCATGTCCATCGTGCTGCACCCGGCGAGCACCACCCCCGCGGCAAGAGCCCTCAGCGGGATACGCGCCTTCAGCCTAACGAGACTCCTCAGCCAGATGAACAGGTCCTTGTCGTCGTCGACGCGCATTGTCACGGTGTCCTCCTTTCGACAGAGTAGGAGGCCGCTCGCCTTCGTCAACAACGAACCCGCCTTTGGGAACCCGACTCCCTATTCGCACAACAGTTAGCGCCTGCAAACACAAACTGTATCGGTCGCTTTGCCCCTAGCGATTCCGCACAACATGTCTACGCCCTTGGCGGGTACTGCCGCGGCATCTATTGCGAGCAGGAACTCGTTTCGCCCAGCCCCACCCTCCTCATCCAAGAGACCATCCAGATCGGTCTGGCGTGAGCAGGCCAGATGCTCACGAGACCGATCTGGATGGTGTCTCAGACTTTACTTTGGTGTTGCGGCGTGAGCCCGAGACGCGGGGCAGTGGATCGCTCAGCGCTGGCAAAGCATGCGTGCTCGAATCCAAAGGTGTTGCGAAGCCACTCGAGATTCTCCCGAGGCGTGTTGACCCACCCGGTATGTGTCGCGCCTTATTTTTGGTGATAAGGCGGCATTCGTTATTGTCCCCGACCTGAAATTGATTGGGGACGGGATCTTGCAGCTGGTTGGTTGCCATGATTGTGATGCGGTCGTCGAGGAGCCCAACGTGCCCGATGGCGGGGCCGCGATCTGCAGCCGATGCGGCAGCACGCTGTTCAGACGTCAACGCAGGACGGTCGAGTTCACCCTCGCCTTGGTGTCAGCAGCGGCGATCCTCTTCGTGGTCGCGAACGTCTATCCCTTTCTCTCCTTCCAGATGCAGGGTCAAGTTACACACACGACTCTGGGCTCGGGAACCTTCTCTCTTTGGGAGCAGGGACAACATGCGGTGGCCTTGCTGGTTGCCCTTACGACGATCGTGGCGCCGGCGCTCCAGATTGGACTCCTGCTCTTCGTGCTCGGCCCGATCCACCTCCAATTTTCGGTGCCCGGGGCCGTGACCGCCTTCCGCTGGGTCGAGTATTCCCGTCCGTGGAGCATGATAGAAGTCTTCTTGATCGGGATCCTCGTCGCCGTCGTGAAGCTATCCGACATGGCCAACATCATTCCCGGTCTGGCTCTCGGGGCCTTCGGACTTTTGATTCCCGTCCTTGCGGGCGCGTCTTCCTTCTTGGATCCCGAAGTGGTCTGGCGAAAGATCGGAGATCTCAAGTGATGGCGGCGGCCTTTTCGATCCGAGGCCCCCACTTGCAATGCCATACCTGCCACCTCGTCGTCGCGACTCCGAGCGTGCCAGACGAACGGCTGCGATGCCCGCGATGTCGCGCGTCGATCCATCGGCGCAAGCCGAACAGTCTCTCACGAACCTGGGCGCTGCTGCTAGCGGCAATCATCTGTTATATCCCGGCGAACCTCTACCCGATCATGGAAGTGACGACCCTGGGACGCACCCAGGCGGACACGATTCTATCGGGTGTGATCTACCTTTATGTACACGGCACGTGGCCGCTCGCCGTGATCGTGTTCATCGCGAGCGTCGTGGTCCCGATCCTCAAGATCCTCACGCTGGCTTCGCTCGCGTTCTCCGTTGAGCGGAGCAGCCAGTGGCGACCACGCGATCGTGCCCGTCTCTACCGAATCGTTGAGACGGTCGGGAGATGGTCTATGGTCGACGTGTACGTCGTGACGATCCTGGTCGCGCTCGTTCATCTCGGATCGCTCGCCTCGGTCGATGCAAGGCTTGGAGCGGTTTTCTTCGGCACAGTCGTCGTTCTCACGATCTTGGCAGCCGAAAGCTTCGATCCACGCCTGATCTGGGATCGACTCGAAGGCGAGCCAGGGGCATCAGTCGTGCAAAACGGAGACGAACGCGATGGCGAGTGAGGACAGGGAAGACATGGAACGATCAGAAGAAGGGGTACCCGAGGCCATCGTGCGCGCACGAGCCGGCCCGTCAATCGTATGGCTGATTCCGCTGATCGCGGCCTTCGTAGGCCTCTATCTCGCGTATTCGACGTGGTTGGAGCAGGGGCCCAAGGTCACGATCGAGTTCCAAACGGCCGAGGGGCTGGTCGCGGGACAGACACGGCTCAAGTTCAAGAACGTCGACGTTGGCGTCGTCGATTCAGTGGAACTGAATGAGGATCTTTCGCGGGTTCACGTCCAGGCAAGCATCGTGAAGGAACTCACCCACTACATGACCGACCAGACACAGTTTTGGGTCGTACGGGCGAAGGTGTCGGCGGCGGAAATCTCGGGGGTCGACACCCTTCTCTCGGGTGCCTACATCGGTGTCGATCCCTCGGATAAGGGCAAGCGAACGCGAGAGTTCAAGGGACTCGAGAAGGCGCCGGTGGTCCGATCCGACAAACCGGGCACGCTCTTCGACTTGAGGGCACGTCAATTGGGCTCGGTCGACGTTGGTTCCCCCGTCTATTTTCGTTGGTTGAAGGTGGGACAGATCGCGGGTTACTCGCTCGACGAAAGCGGCAACACCGTGAACGTCAAGATTTTCATCGAATCTCCCCACGACAAGCGTGTTCGAACCACGACCCGATTCTGGAACGCCTCCGGGTTCGACGCCGTGCTTTCTGCCGAGGGGCTCCAGATCGATTCCCCCTCAGTCATGTCGATGCTGGTAGGCGGTATCGCCTTCGAGACCCCCGCGACGGTGACGGTCGCGATGGACGTGCCAGAGGACATGGTCTTCGAGCTCTACCCCAACAAGCAGGCGACGCGCCAGCCCCGGTATTCGCAACAGGCGCGCTACCTGCTCTACTTCGACGGCTCGGTCTCCGGCTTGGTTCCGGGCTCACCCGTCGAGTTTCGCGGGATCAAAGTGGGTGAGGTGTTGAGCGTCGACATCAACTTCGACACGCAGACAAACGAGGTTCGGATCCCGGTCGTGATCGAGATCGAGCCCGAGCGGCTGGGGATCACGCAAAAGAAACTATATAGAAAAGACGTGCCCCGAATTGCGAGCCTGGTTGGGCGTGGCTTGCGGGCACGGCTTGTGACCAACAACGTGCTAACGGGCAAGAAGGCGATCAGCTTCGAGTTCATCTCCGACGCAGAACCGGTCGCGATCGTTTTCGGTGAAGCCTATCCAATCCTCCCGACGGTTTCTGGAGGGCTCGATGCGATCACCCAACGCGTCGCGAGGATCCTCGACCGGGTCGAAAAGTTGCCCATCGAGTCGATCGGCAACAACCTGAATGAGGCGTTCGCCAACCTGTCGCAGACTCTGCAGTCGGTCGATAACTTCACGGATTCCGCGAACGCGAATCTTTTGCCGCAACTCACGGCCTCCCTCGTAAAGTTTGAGGAAACGCTGGCTTCGGCGGATGCGATGATCGCGCCTGATTCGGCGATGGCGATTGAACTCGAGAGCATGATGAGCGATCTCGCCGGGGCCGCGCAGTCACTCAGGCTCCTCGCACAACGCCTCGAAGAACATCCTGAAGAGCTGCTACGGGGGAAAGGCGAATGATGGGCATGGTTGGACTGACACGCACAGGTCGATTTGCCGGCGTCGGCATCGGGCTCTTGCTGGTTGCGCTCTCGGCGGGTTGCCTCGGTCGCAGCCCCGCTGCGGACCACTTCGTTCTCGGCAACAACGGGCTGCTCTCGATCGACCGGCGCGCTCCCGAGCTCGCCGTGCTGATCGGGCCAGTTCGACTGCCGGCCTACCTCGACCGGCCACAGATGGCGCGACTGCGTTCGGGCGGCGAGGTCGAACTCGACGAGTATGCTCGCTGGTTGGGTGGTTTCGAAACGAACTTCCTGAGGGCAGTCTCTCTGGGCGTGGCTCGGCAACTCGGCTCGATCAGAGTCACGACCTTTCCGTCGAGCGCGAGCTTTCCCTTCGACGCGCAGATCCGGATCCACATCGACGACCTAGTCGTGGTCGATGACGAGTCGCTGCGGGTGCGCATTCGGTGCGCCGTGCTGCGAGAAGAAAGTGGTGCACCTCCCGTCTTCTTCCTACACGAGGTCTCGATACCACTCGAAGACGACTCCACCGAGGGGGTCGTGAACGCGCATGACAAGGCGCTGGCCTCCTTCGTGGAGCAGATCGTCGCGGAGTTGACCCGCTGATCCATCGCCACCTCGGCGACTGAGCGTCCCATGCAAAACGGTCGCGCGCTCGAAAAAGTTGCCCCACCGCCGATAGGATAGACGAGCCTATTTGGGATTCGAATTGCTGCTAAGCGACGCGGCCTCGAACCGAGGGGCCACGGAGAAGAGAGCTCTCGTGCGGTCACATTCGACAGCACACCCATGCTCGAATACTTGACGTGACTCCGCGGTGTTCTTCGCTCCACGACCACCGGCTCGGCTGCACGTTCGCACTTCGATGCAGGCGGGTCAGCCCGATGGTTTCGAACGCTTTATCGTCGCCACCAACATTGCGACCAACACCGCCAACGCAGAAGAACTGGGAGCCACGTTGGCAGCAATTCAAGCGTTCCTTTGTGACGACGGCGCGATCGTTCCAGGCCTCGAGAGCTGTGACGATGGAAACAGTGACCCGGGCGACGGTTGCAGCCAAACGTGCACGATTGAGCCGTCATTCATTTGCAGCGGCTTGCCGTCGGCCTGTTCCTTGCCTGTGAGCGTCAATTTCGGTGCGAACGCAAGGCTGCCCTTCACCGTTCAGCCCCCCCCCCTAGTCCTCGAAGCAGTCCCCTTCGGCATTCAATGAATACGCAAGGATCAGGGAGCGCCCCACCCCCCTCCAACAGAAGAGAAGTTGCAGTTTTTGCTCGCGCCGTCCGGTCGGGATCTTGTGGTCCTTAAAACCTGAGGCTTTGCTGCGCGGGAGTCGTCGTGTCGCAGCATCCGTGCACCACAGCCCATCCGCGGGAATTGCCGTAGCACTTACACTCGGGCTCGGACACTCATCGAGCCTCAGGACCCGATCCCGAATGAAGCCGATTGCTGGGCTTGCCTGCATAGTGCCCGTTGGCCGCACGGATTCGAGTGACCGCACTGCGGAGCTATTTCTCTATAGACATCTCCCGGTGAAGCCCGAGACGGCTGTTCCGTCCCAGATCATACGATCAAGGATTGCAGCCCCAAGTTGTGGCATGATTGAAGTAGGTGCCTTGCAAGTTTCCGAGGCACAGATGGATTCATTCATGCCCGAAGCCCAAATCGCCAGCGCACTTGGGATCGTCCTGTTGTTGGCGCTGTGTACGCACATCTTCTACCGGCGTCCGCCAGCAGCGCTGTGGCCGGCACTCCCCTTGGTCTTTTCTTCCGCGCTGATCTTCTCTCTCGGCGACCTCATTGCATTAGTCTGGCCTAACGACTCAGCGATCCGCGGGGGCGGAATGATTTTGGTCTACACCGGCCTGCTGACGATCGCGCCGGGCTGGTGGCTCTTTACGACGGGCTTCGCAGAGATGGTGGGCTATCGAAAGGTTCCCTTTCGGTCTGCCTTGCCGGTATTCGTCGCGATCAATGTCCTGCTTTGGATCGGCATGATCACGAACCCCTGGCACGGGCAGTTCATCGAGGCGCGGCCCCTCGCGAGAAGCGAGTACGGACCGCTCTGGTACGCGACCGCTCTCATCAACTACGCCGCCCTTTGCGCGACGGTGTTCGTCCATGCGCGGGAAGGGCATTTCATACAGGATCCGACGATACGCACGCAGTCCCGATTCCTCGTCGTCGCCGTTTCGGTTCCGATGTCGATGAACATGGTCTACGTGTTCAGCCCCGTCTCTCTCTCGTACGACCCGACAGCGCTCGGCTACGCAATCAGCTGCCTCCTCTTCCTGTTTGCAGTAGAGCGCCGCGACCTCTTTGTGCTCGAGCGCGTTTCTCTCCCGAGCGTGCTCGACCATGATGCCGACCCCATCGTGATCGTCACCCGCCACCACCAGATACTTTACGCAAACCCACATGCAGAGAAACTCTTCGGCCAAGGAACATTAAAACCCGGGGCTCCCATTGGCGAACTTCTCGAACTTGCTGTGCCTAGCTTTTCGCTCACAGAATTCAAAAACAGTGCGCCGCAACCGCGAGAGCACCGATTCACATCGCCGTGGGGAGTCGAAAGCTTCGTCGTGATCGAAGTCTCCATCGTTGAGAAAAGTCGCGGAAACGAAGCAGGATTGTGTCTGCGGCTGAGAGACCGGACGGCGCTTCGAACCGCCCTGGACGAATCTGAGGAGCATTTAGCATTGTTGGAAGCCCTCGACCTGGCGATTGGAGAGGGGCTCCTCTACAAAGAGCCGACCGGTGGAATCCGCTATGTCAACGAGGCGTTTGCAAAACTGTGGGGGATGTCGACTCGGGAGATGCTTGAAAGAGGTAATCAACTCCAGACCTATCTGGGCACGATGCTTCGCGAGCCACCTCCGAAAAAAATACAGCGGATGTGGAATCCCGAGGACGCGCCATTCGAATCGCCGAGGACAGAGTCGTGCGATCTCGCGATGCGCGACGGGAGGACTCTCGAGGTAAGGACATTGTCCATCGAGACGGAGCAGGGGTTCCGGGGAAGGGCCTGGCGACTGACCGATGTGACGCAGGCGCGGCAAGAGTTTCAGGCCATGATTCAAGCCCAGAAACTCGAAGGTCTGGGCCTCCTGGCTGGAGGGATCGCTCACGACTTCAACAACCTGCTCATGACGATCCTGGGCAATACGGAGATCGCTCGCGGGGGGATTCACTCCGATTCCCCGATTCAGGAAGCTCTGGCCGATGTTGAGGTGGCGGCCACGACCGCTGCAGAACTCACCAGCCAGCTTCTCGCCTACGCCGGCAAGACCACCTTCATCACCGAGAGTCTGGATTTAACCTTGCTGATCCGTGAAGTGACCGGCTTGATCTCTGTAACGATTCCCAAAAGCATCGAGATTGACTTCCATCTAGATGACGAACTCCCGCTCATTCGCGGCGGATCCGCGCAGCTTCGTCAGGTGTTGATGAACTTGATCGCGAACGCAGCCGACGCAATCGGCGACGCGAGGGGCACGATCAACATCGGCACGGGCACGGGTCGCCCCGCGCCACGGAGTGACACATGTGCATCCATCGAGCATGGAGCGATCTCGGGAGACGTGGTCCATGTCACGGTTGGCGACAATGGGGTGGGAATGGATGCCGCAACACTGACGAAGATCTTCGACCCCTTCTTCACCACGAAGTTCACCGGACGCGGGCTCGGGCTGGCGGCCGCACGTGGCATCCTCGATAGCCACGAAGGCCAGCTCATAATCGAGTCGGAGCTGGGGCTCGGAAGCACGTTCACCTTCTTGCTGCCGCTTCAAGAGGGCGCTCGCCCCGCCTCGAAGAAAACCGGTTCCTCGGCTCATTCAGGAACTTTTGCGAATCGGGACGTACTCGTAGTCGACGATGAAGCGCCAATTCGCGCCGTTCTGACGAAGCATCTCGCTGCAGCCGGGTTTAATGTTCACCTGGCTGCGAATGGAGAAGAGGCGCTTGCTGCGGTGGCAGAAATCGGACCGGCACTTCGCCTCGTGATCTTGGATCTCGCGATGCCGGGGCTCAGTGGAGTCGAGACATGGTCGCAGTTGAGAACGACACGGGCCGAGCTGCCAATCATCATATCGAGTGGCCACCCCGAAGACGCGATGGAGAAACTGGAGGGCTGGAACACGGCTTACGATGGCTTCATCCAGAAGCCCTACCGGAGCCAAACACTTCTCCTGGCGATCGAGTCGCTCTTGGATCCGGGCGAGTCGTAAACAAGTATCGCGGGACCGAATTCTTGCGGGGAGCTACGACTCCGGGAGCGTACGACTCCGCTCACGCCTAGGGCGGTCAGAGCGAGTTCGCAGCCGGGGCCGCTTCTTTGATCTCACCACGGTCGCGAGGGTGTTCACCGAGTAAGCGCGCAGCCGCTTCGGTTTCGCCGAGTTCGCGGAGCGCTTCGGCAGCGCGCGGAAGGTCACTGACTTCGCGGAATAGGTTCGCGGCCCGGCCCCTTCCATGCGTCGCGTTGCGAGTTTTGCGCGCCTTTGGCGATTGCGTGAACTTGGATCGAGATGGCGCGATTCCACGCCGGTTGACGCTGATCCGCGTTGGGTGAGTGACGCGGTCACGCGTCACGCGAACGAGTCGCAAAGTTGAAGCGCCGGGTCACACCATCTTGAGTGCGCAGTTCGGCTTTTACGTTTTCCACTATTCCCCATTCCTTCCGCGATCCCTATTTATCATTTTGGCGCATCGCGATTTTCCAACTCGCTGATATTGCTAGCAAAACAGCAACATAATCTCGATTGGCCCCCTTCTTGCATTTATTATTCTCTCCTGGGGAGAGATGATGCGTCGCAGTCAATTCCGCCACGCGCGAGCCGCGTAGTGTCCCTATGAAATTATGCTTGAAGGTGAACATCCGATGATCAAATTCTTTATTACGGCACTTTGCGCGCTCGCCATCACCTTCTCGGGCGTGGCCCGCGCCGCCATCACCGAAGACGGCGACCTCAACTTCATTTCTGGTACTGGGACTGCGTCCGATGGTCTGGCCTTCCTCGACATGTCCTTCAGCGTTGGATTGAGTCTGGATGGCGCCCTCGATAACGCCAGGCTGACGTACGTCGATGCGCGTCTCGCCACCGCGTCAGAGTTCGACGATCTGTTCTTGGCGGCGGGGGTGGTTTATGCCGGTCTAATGACCGCGTCAGACGGGTTCGGGGCCGGAGGCACCTCTTTCTTGGCCCTAGAAGACGGTGGAGTGACACTACTCAATGCGGCGTTAGGTTCTACTTCCTCCGCACTGTCGGCAACACTTGTATGGACCGATCCCGATGGAATCGGTGCAATCAGCTCAACGCGTGATTACCTCTCGATGGACTTGGGCGGCACATCACTGGTGCAGAACACGCTCGCAGTCGTACCGAACAGCACATTGGGTTGGTTGTTGGTGGTCGACTCGCGGATTTCGCCGGTGCCTGAGCCATCAACTGGACTTTTGCTCTCCCTCGGCATCCTTGGCCTCGGGATCAGCAGGCGGCGGGTCGCGGTGCGGCTGAACACCCGCCAATAGGCAACCAGTGCGGGGCGCGCGTGCCCCTTCGGAACGTACCGCCAGAGGCCCTGCCACTGCCCATCCATCGCTGCCACCGCCGCACGATGCCCCTCTACCTTCCGCATCCCGCTTGGGTTGTCGGCGGTCGCCCGCCTAGACGGGCGTGACCTCGCCCGTGGGCAGATTGTAAAGAGCGCCGACGATATCAATTTTCTTGTCCGCGTAGCTCTTGGAGATAATCGTCGAGGCCTGCTTCAGCAGGGCCACCTGGAGCCGCACATTCTCCGCACAGGCATTCGCCAGCAGCGAACCCGAAGCCGCCTTTTCAGCGACCTCCACCGCGGGCCGTATCCTCTCGGTGAGCGCCGGAAGGTGGCCGGGTAAAACCGCCTGGTCCCGTACTCGAGCGACTCAAGCACGGTCGGCGTCAGCACATTGCCTGCGACCCTAGCCACGAAGAGATCCCCCTGCCCTTGATCGAAGACCAACTCCGGGGCCACTCGGGAATCCGCGCAACTGAGGATCGAAGTCATGGGGGACTGGGCCTGGCCCCGACCGCCGCGGCCCGCGGGCCAATCGCCCTGAATGGCACTCTGTCGGGCTTGGGTCGGTCGTTGGATCAGTCCTTGCGTCGGGACTCATCGGCTCCCAGAGCAGCCATCACGGATCGGGAAGTCATAACACTTCGTCGGCGAGGCAAGCAGCACTAGCCGGTCGAGGCGGCTTCCAAATACGCTCGCCCGTGAAGGAGCCAAGCCCCCCGGTGGGGGCCTCGTTGTCAACACAGCTGGGATGGGTTGTGCGGCAAACGAAACTTATTTTGCCTATCCACAGGCATCCCCAAACCAACTCCCCTTCTGGAAACGGCCTGGATCAATCCACCCGAAACGTAAACGACAGAAGGAATGGCTCACTGACTCAAACAATCGAGTGTCTCATCGCCGTTGACAGGTTCCGCTGGCCATGAATGTCACGCCCTACGCGGGCTTGATTAGGAACGGAGTTCGGAAAGTATGACGTAACGTGCTCCCAGCACGGCAAGGAGCGTCACCAGAACACAGATGAGCCAGAAGCTGAGTGTCGGCACCGCCGCCACGCTGAGAATCACGGTGAGCGGCAGTTCGAGTTCTTCGTCCATGGACGGCGAACCCGAGTCGGTGACCCTCAACGTCACAACGCGAAGCCCCTGGTCTCCGGCCAGGGGCAAGCCGCTCAGAGTCCATGTGCCGTTGCCGTTGTCCACGGGCGACTGGATCCAAAGGGGGCCGGCGATCAGGCTTAGGGCGAGCACGTCCCCGGGATCGGGGTCCGTGGGCGTGATCATGGCCGAGTAGGGAACGCCCATGATGGCATCCGGGAGGGCAGTCAGCCCCAGAGAGGGGGCGTCGTTGACGTTGGCGATGTTCAGGGTGACGCTGGTGATGCCGGACTGTGCGGCCCCGTCATCGGCGGTGTAGGTAAACTCGGTGGTGCCGAACCAGTGGAGGGGAGCGCCGCTCCAAGTAAACGAACCATCGGCTGCCAGAGCGACGGTGCCAACCGCGGTGTTGGAGACGAGTACGGCGGTGAGCAAATCTCCTTCGATATCGGCGTCGTTTGCCAGCACGCCGCTCGCCGCCATAGTCAAGCTGCTGTCTTCGTCGCCGGAGAAGATGTCCGCAACGGCGATGGGGGCGTCGTTGACCGGCGTAATCGTCAGAGCAAAGACGGTGCTGCCGATGCTGCCGCCCTGACCGTCGCTCACGGTGAACGAGAAACTGTCGCTAATGACCTCGCTGCCGTTCTGGGTGTAGCTGAGGCTGCCTGCATCAATTTGCGCTTGAGTAAAACTGGCCCCGAGGTTCAGGCTGCCGGCGCTGGGCCCGGCCGTCACCGTATAGGTGAGCACATCGCCCGGATCCGGGTCGGTGACCTCAAGAGCGCTGTTCAGAATCGTGGCCCCTGCCCCTTCGGCCACGCTCAGGCCCGCGTTGACTGCGACCACCGGAGCACTGTTCGGTCCGCCGGCGACGACGACGGTGATCAGGTTCAGGTTGGCGGTCGCACCTCCGGTGGACTGCGCGTCGCTACTCAGGCTGACCGTGCTCCCGATCACGACGTCGTCGACGTGCCACCCGGTACTCGAGACGCTGGTATCCGAAGCCATTCGGAAACGAATCTGGACCGATTGCCCCGCCAGGGAACTCAGGTCGGCCTGGGTTTGTATATAGCCGGTGCTGGATCCCTCATAGGCCTGACGACCGGAGATGGGATTGGAAAAGGATGACGAAATCGTACCGGTGTAGAGGTTCTGGGTGATCATTGTGCTCAGATCTATCCAGGTTACGCCGCCATCGATTGAATATTCAGCCACGCCACCGTCGTAGGTCGCCTCGGTGATGTAGTTGTGCCAAAACTGAAGCTCGGTTCCCACTGAGACCGCCACGGGATTCGCCATCGCGAGATATTGATCCGAGACCGTCGAGGGGTCCGAGGCGAACCAGGAATGTTCGGCGACCGGCGGACCCGGCGGGCAGACTACTCCTGTCAGTTGAGGCTGCACAACGGCAAGGCCCTCGATGGCGTTGATGGCGACCGCCCCGCTCGCGAAAAACGGGAATACATTCCAAGCGCCATTGAACTGCGGCCCATCACTGCTCGGGAAAACATCGAAGTAGCCGACTTCGCACAGGTCGGCCGCCGCCAGGTCCTCGATCTTGAGGATCCGAAGTCCCGCCTGATAGTTCGCCTGGTAGACCAGATCCCCAACGATGTACTGGTTGTGATCGATTGCAGGAAGAGCCGACAAGTGGCTGCCTACGAGGACTGGATTTGCCGGGTCGAGCATGTCCCAGACATAGGTCTTCGTGTTGTGCCCGAAGTTCTGCTCATCCAGTTCGTCGTCCACCAGGAAATACCGGTGATCGGGAGTGAGCACCCCCTGGTGGGTATAACCCGAACCGGCGTAGGTAGAACGTGAGACCTGAACGGGAGCCGCCTTGTTGGACACGTCCACCACCGTCAGGGTGTCCTCGTTCGAGGCGAAACAGAGCTCTTTTCCGCTGAAAGCCAAACTGGGCCCGGCATAGTTTACGCACTCGACGTCGTGGGTATAGCCGTCGGCGCTGAAGCATCCCGCTGTGGTGGGTACCAGAGGATTGGATATGTCGATCATGTGAAGGCCACCACTACAGACACTGGTTCCCACCGCGTAGGCGAACCCAGAACTCTCGTTGATCCAGAGGTTGTGCGCGTTGGAGAAGGCCGAGTAATGCGCTGTCGCTGTGAAAGTGGCGGGCACAACCGGGACACTCCGCAGTTGTGTCAGGTCGAAGACCTGCATGCCGTGCCCCGTGGCTTCGCTCACGATGAATGCGTAATTGCCGTAGACCTTCACATCGCGCCAGTCACTGTTGACGGTCTGTGTCGGCAAATTGCCAAGGTAGACTGGGGTCGCGGGGCTGCTGATGTCGATGAATGACGTCCCAGTGCTCCGGCCCATGATGATGTACTCGGCGCCGGTGAGCGGATCAGTCCAACCCCATCCATCGGAACCCGCACCACCCCCGATGCTCGCCATGGGGAGATACGCGTGAAGATCGACGTTGTCACAGCCGTAAATATCGGCGGCACCCCCGGCACAAACCGCGGCCTTGGCCGCCCGGGGAGGAATCTCCTCCGTCAACTTGTGCGGGTTCGCGGTACTCAGGGTCCATTCCGCTGTGCCCACCCCATGGCTGGCGACCCACGCGGCTGTTCCCGATTCCATGTCGTCGGAAAAGAGAATTGACGTCCCGTCTCCGGGATCGATCAGCACTTCGAAAGTCCGCTCGACCTGAACCCCCATCGCAAGGCTCACGACGGGCCAAGTGACCGTCCCGGCGCTTTCGACACCGAGATCACTGGCTGAGGCGGCGACGTAGGTACTGCCCGTGGGCACGGTCGCGCTCAGAACGATGCCGGTCAACGTAGCCGCCGAGGAATTACTCGCGGTCAGGGTATAGGTGGCCACCTGTCCCGCCACCGCCGGGTTGGGAGAGGTCGCGTAAACGAGGCCAAGGCCCGAAGGCGGGACGCATTCTGCGCCGTTCAAGATTCCTCTGTCACAAAAAGCCTGACGGATGGCCGCTTCGTGAATGCCCCCATTCAGGTTGGCGTCCGCCTGAATGACTTCGTTGGCGGCGTCGTTCATGCTGGCGTTGCACGGGACATTGAAGTGGCTTTCCAAGACCATTTGATCGGTGGCGGTGCCTCCGGCCGCGGTCCGCAAATTCCAAAGCGCAGCCGACCAGATTTCGCCGTCTGCGTGGACCCCACCGCTCAGATCGGCGGGGTGGGTCTTGGTTCCGTCAACTCGGCGAAGACACGGGGGCGAGCTCGAACTGTAGGAGGTGGCATCCCACTCAGCGACGCACGCCGCATTGGCTAATTGGTAGGCGGCGTTCCCAGCGGCGTTATAGAAACTGGCCGCGAGGTAGTCGCCGAAGCCCTCCCCCATGGCGCCCATCTCGCCGCCCCCCCAGCAGGAATTTTGATCGTGTTGCACTGCATGGCCATATTCGTGTGCGACTACGTCGGCATCTTCGCCGTCATCCACCCCTCCATCGCCAAAATGGACTGCGTTGTCGCCTGTGGAGTAAAAGGATTGGTCCGCGGTATCCCAGTGCGCATGGGCGAGGGTCGGGAAGTCTCGAATCCCATTGATGGCCCCGGTGTCGTCGTCGAAGCCCAGGCTGTGGAAGTAGCGCTGGATCGAGTCGATGGAGTGGTAGATGGTGACTTGCTCAAACCGATCGTCCGACCGGTCGTAGTTGTAGACCCGGGAGACTTCATTGGCGTCGGGCACGGCCAGGCCACCGGCCAAGCTCACCAGATCGACATATTCCCCTTTGAGGGTCCCCACGCCCGGATCAAGGCCCAAGAGCGTCACGGCCACTCGCCCGTTGTCCAGCGCGGTTGACGTACTGTCGCCGATGTCGGTGAGCCCGAGATCTCCGGAGGCTTGCATCGGGTTCGGGGCGTACACCAAACCGGATCCGGTATCGAATGCGATGCGGTTCTCCTGAAAGAGAAGTTTGCCCGACGTCGCCCCAACCAGGCTCAGGAAATCACCCAAAGGCGCATCCGAAAAGACCACCAGTTTCCACGCCAGGGCGGCCGTACCATCCGCGAGGGGGTAGAAGACCAGTTCGGCCGTTGTGGGGAGGCGGAGGGATTGGATACCTGAGGCCGCGATTGCCACCACTTCGGCACCCGCCTGGCTGATACTTGGGGTGGCCGTGTCCCCCGTCAGCGCCGAATAGTTGCTGTAGAGGGCCTGGACCTCGCCGCTCAGCGACTGATTGACAGAGACGTTCGAGTCGTAGACCGGGTACCCCAATACCATCTGCTGGTAGCGGGTCCGCACCCCGGCCAGGCCGCTCTGTTCGTCGACCAGGACCAAATCGCTCAGGTCGAGTTTGAGGCCGATTTCCCAAGCGTGGTCGAAGAGAAACTGGCGGGCACCCACCTGCCCGGGGGCCAGAACCTCGTGGCTCTCACAGCCTCGGAGTACGAGGCGACCGGTTTCATGGTCGTGGGTGTGCACGCCGCAGTGCAGGTGCTCGGGGTGACGCGCTACGGCTGGGGAAACCCACGCGACCCCCATGAAAAGAGTCGCAGCCAGGGCGAAGAGTGAGGCTTTCAGCCGAGATCCGGTCCTTGAGTTCGGTCGTTTTGGCGACGCAGAGGATGAGTAAATCCCCCAATCGCGCCTCAACACCGACAAGAACTTTGTTCTCAAACTTGTTCACCCCTCTAGTAGGGTTTTCCCGGTGCCGGCCCCATCTTAGGTTCACCGTACGCGGACTGGTGGACGAAACAAGCAAAATAACCAGCAATACCTGTGACTAAACGCACACACCCGCGCGAACCTTGCGCATTTTCAAAGACTTAGAAATCTTAAACTTACAAAACAGTTGAAAGAAATAAGCCACGTGTCGGAGACACCCCGGACGTTTAGGGTGAACAGGCCACGATTTCACTCAAAATGCTGTGTGAATATTGGCGATGAGGCTCCTCCGGATCGCTCAATGTCAACCTCTGAGGTGTCCACGATTACGGGCCAATTCCAACATTTCCTTTTGGGTGTGAGAAAATTCGGGGAAGTCTATCACCGGAAGTTACGGGCGACAGCGATTCCCTAGGCGATTCCGTCACAAGAAATGCACACCGGTTCTATCCAGCCAATCCGGATTGGCGACCCGGGTCAAGCGCTTTTTCCCTTTGCGCGAGTCGTGCTCCGTTGCCCTGCAGACAGTGGTCGTGCGCGGTCTCTCTCGGCGATTCCCCAGCCCGACACGGCCCGTCGGGTCCTGGACTGGCAGGACCTGGCGTCGCGGGCTCCGCCCGTTCGCTCGCCGGCAAAAGCGTCCCGGAGCTTCGGCGAAGAGTTGAGTCCCGAGCCACCCTGGGCCAAGGATCCCTGATTCGACTTTGACCGATCACCATCGGAAGACGGGTGCCCCCCGGCGCCTGGTCGAGGATAGGGAAAATAAACTTCATTTCGAAGAAGCGGCGGAGTCGGTTGGACGCGTGAGTGGCGAGTGGCTGTGTGTCCGGGCAGAGGTTCGCCGCACGACGACGACTTGTGTCTCGACCTTTCGCAGAAGAGCAAGGCTTGAATTCCGGGCTATCTTCCGCCACGTTGAGAATGGAAGCCGACCCGCTTCACTCATCGCGCTGGAGTGGGTGCGCCTCGCAGAAGCGGGCATTGAACCTCGTCCAGATCGACGTAGGCCTTTTGGGGTGTTGAACGATGACCTGGGGAACCATAGATGCCAACGCAGGCGGAGCTATCCGTCGCGAAGATTCGGTGCGGCTTCTTTCGATGTTCTTTGTTGCCGCCTGCATCGTCTGCTTGTGGGTCTATCGGCGCGCGCTGGACGGTCCATTCATCAGCGATGACAGCTTCTTCGTCACCGGGTTGGCTCGTGACTATCCTCTCGACTTGAAGTTCGTCGTCGACGCATTTCGTCCGTCGGGCGAACTCAAGTACGAAATGATGTCCTATGCGCCGCTCTACCTTCTGACGAGCCGCATCGAGTGGGCTGCGTTCGGAGGGGACACACTCGGATATCACGTAGTCAACGTGATCGTACATTCCGCGAACGCCACGCTTCTCGTTGCCCTGATGCGAAACGAAGGCATCGATGCCATCTGGGCCGTCATTGGCGGCGCCTTCTACGCGCTTCACCCTGCGAACGTAGAAGCCGTTGCCTGGATCTCGCAGCTACGCTCTCTGCTCGCCGTGTCATTCGCATTGGGTTCGCTGATCGCCTTGCGCCGGCGTCCGGGGTTGGCGGCAGGACTGTTCACGGCAAGTCTACTGTTCAAAATCTCTGCTGTTTTCGCGCTCCCGATCGCAGCC
>DUCN01000028.1:25082-33937 GCA_012959805.1 Myxococcales bacterium
ACCATCCGCAGCGGGAACCTGTGTCTCTGACATGGCTATGTGTCTGGTTCGCAGCGTTCGCCTTCTGTGCATATCCTGCCTTCTACTCGACTTCCCTGGGAACGACTCCAGCTTTCGAGAGTACGGCTGAGCTTTTCCGCAACATCGCGGCGAATGGTGCTCGATACATGCTAATGGCGACGACGTCGATCGGTGTGTCGGCCTTTCACATGCCTCCGCCCGTGCGTTCGTGGTCGAATTCGTGGTGGATCGCCTCAGTACCGATCGGGCTGGTTTTGTCCTGGCGAGTCGTTGATGGGGTCGTGCACCGCAGAGACGAAGTCGCATGGTGGCTGGGCGCAGGGACCGCGTTCATGATGGTCTCGCAAATCTTTCCCTTCTACTTCGTGGTCGCAGATCGCTACCTGTATTTCATCTTGCCGGGTCTTCTTGTCGCGTCGTTGCTCTGGTGGGGCGACATCAAGCGTCTGGTTGGACGCAGGTTCGAAGCCTTGCAGTCCAGGGTTCCTCTCGCGGGCCTGGGGGTTCGTGTAGCGATCGTCCTCTTACTCGTCTTGTTCGCTGTTCGGTCGGGTGAACGCGCGGAACTCTGGAAAAACGAGGATAGCCTCACATTCGAATCTGCAATCAATTATCCAGCAGGTGCAACGGGGAATCTCGTGCGTGGACTGCAGCTGCTCGGGAAGGGCGATCTCGATGGAGCTTTTCCAGAACTTCGAGAAGTCGTCAATAGCGGACATCACCAATACATCGACCTCTTTGCACTGCCAGGACTTGCGCCCTACCTGCAGGACAAGAGAATCGTCCGCCTTCGCCATCGCGTCGCGCGACTGACGATCGAACAGTTCGAAGGAGACCGTGCGCTGACGCAGCACCAGATGAGATCTGTTGGGAGTGCCCATTTCTACATTGGGGACTACGACTCCGCGATCACTGTACTCGAGGATGCGCTGCGTCGAGGGGGCCCGCATCGCGAGGCGATCCTCGCTGATCTCGAACTGATTCGAAGAACGCAGCGGGATCGAGGATAGGAACTTCAAGCTGCGTTTTGGAAAACCCGCGGAGTAGGTTGGACGCGCGAGTCCGGGAGTGGCTACGTTCGGAAGCCGAGATGGCGTTGGTATCGAACAAATCTCGCGCGCGACAAAACGGGTTTTCCATGTCGACAAAATTCGCACTCGCTACCGCGACACCGGCCCCGCCTGTTCATTCGCAAGCTTGACGAGCGATTGTCCAGTCTCAACTCGTTGACCTTCTTGGAAGTTGATCGCACGAATCGTCTCCGCGACCTTGGGGCGGATTTCAACTGATTCATTCGCTGTCGCGGCATTTCCTTGCATTGAACCTGCGCATAGCCCCAGCAGGCTTGCCCAAGAGCACATTGTGATATCCTGCATCGATTCAATTCGCTCATGGGAGTTGGTTTCGATGCCAATTCGAATTCTTCAGATTTGCGTCGCGTTGTGTCTCGCCCTCGCTGGCTTCACGTCAGCGGCTCTCGCCAACGCGGACGCGGTCCAGTTGAGCGCGGCAAGTGCAAACGTCCTGCCTTCCGCAAACCCAGTACACGTTCAGGTCTTCGACTCCAAGCCCTTCGTGATCGACCGCATCTATCGAACGATGATGGGCCCCAAGACCGCGTCGGTGATTACGATCGGTGACCGCGACGTCGAAGAGCGGATCTGGATTCTTTCGTATGAAACAGAAATCGTAGACACGTCCACTGGCCAGCAGATATCCGATGAATACATGTGCCACAACAACATCTTGGTCCCAAATTTTTCAAAACTACAAAAGAAGGTTGGCATGGCGACCGCCACCGCCCAGAAGCGATTGTTTACGCTTTCACAAGGGGTAATGAAAATCGAGTTTCCGCAGGGGTTCGGAATTCCATTTCAGTCGGGTGAACCTATTTTACTGAATTCCCAAGTGCTGAACCTGAACCCGCTAGACAAACCACTCGAGGTCCTTTACCGGTCGACAGTTCGGTACGTCAAGGAGTCAGAACTCGTGCAAGAGGTCAGGTCGCTTCGCCAATTCGGCGTAATGGGGTTGAAGCTTCTATCCGGCGACCACGGTTATCCGGGCGTCGCCGACCCCGACCCCGCGGCGCACGGAGAAAGTTGTGCGGTGGGCGAAGTGGTCGCGGGGGGTGTGACCATGAACCACGACGACGGACGCGTATTTACAAACCATTGGGTGGTCGAGCCCGGCCGGGAAGAGAACCATACGTTGATCACGTCTGAGCTCGGGCTAAGCCAGGACGCCACCCTTCACTACATCGGCGTGCACTTGCATCCGTACGGTGAGTCACTTGAACTCAAAGATCTCACCACCAACGAAACCATATTCAAGTCTCACGCGCGCAACCACAAAGGTCGCGCCGGGCTTGAACACGTGGATGCGTATTCGAGTATCGAGGGCACTCGCCTCTTCAAGGATCACGAGTACACCCTCATAAGCGTCTACGAGAACGATTCCGGCGAGATGCAAGACGCGATGGCGATCATGTTTCTATATCTCGGAGACTCGACGGTTCAATAGACCCGCGGAAACCGATATAGGATCGATGAAAGTCGCGATCATGCCCGACGCGATGGTGGCCACCCGTCTGCGAATTGACCAAAACACAGGCGGCCACGCTCAATGTCATCGGTGGGCAGTTGCATGGAGCATTCGGGGTCGATGTCGGCGAGACGCTTTACGCGCAACTTTCTCCGACACATTTGCCTTTCGCTTACCACATATCCTGGAAATGCTCGTGCGTCGTGACACGGGAGCGGTTCTCCTTTTCTCGCTGCGGTGCGCGGTGCGGCGCTCGTGGAGCGGAGGAAACCGGGATGCAGTGCGCGATTTTGCGGTTGGCACTGGCGGCGGTCGTGTTGGCCTCCTCGTTGCCCGATGTCGCAGCGGCTGCCACTGAGCAACACACGACATCAATCACTCTTCTGGACTTTGCCGGGTTGAGCGGATTCTGTGACGGCGTGACCTGCCAAGCGACTTTCAGTAGGGACGCCACAGTTCACGCCATCCCGTTTCATACAACCATGGGCGAACTCACCGGAGTTGCCTTTCAGCTGTTTCACGACCAACTGATCTCGGCTCCCGTTGCGTGCACGCTGAATTGCCCGTTCGGATCTTCGTCCGTCGAAATCAGCACGGACCTTTATCTCGAAGATCCCCAGATCGGGGCCACGCCTGGAGCTCTCATTTCGATCGATGCTAGCGATGCGAGAAATTTCGGTTGTATGAATGGATGCACGCACAATTACAACGTGAATCTCGCGGGCGGCATCATCATCGGTGACGATCTTTCAAGGTTCTTTGGACCCACGACGATCCGCTTCCGCTTCTTCACGGAGATCATGCTCGTGGGTACCCAAACCGGGCCGCCTGCGTTCTTGAACTTATCAGGCGATGCACGGCTGGTGACGACTTACGTCTACACCCCCGTGCCCGAGCCCGGAACCGGGATGATGTTGGCCGTGGGGATGGGGATGTTGGCGCTGCGTCGGAAGCTCGCTGGCTAGACATATCATCCCTGATCAGCACGTTTGGACTAAAAGGCCGGCTGGTTGCACTATCCTCTTCATGAATCGCATCGGCAGCGGCAAGCAGCCCGGCGACTCGCTCGCCGTGGCGACGGTTCCCGTCTTGTCGAAGCTTCCAGCCAGGAGAACCGAGTGATCAACACCCTCGAGACGATCTTCCCGCGAGAGGCGAACAACGACTACCAAGGGAGTCCGATCGCGTTCTACGGATTCCTGCCGATCGTCGCGATGCAAGCGTTCAGCGCCTGCGTCCACTACTTCACGTACGACAGCGGCAAGATCCAGATCGCGGGCATGATCCCGTTCGAGGGGACTCCCGATCCCAGCGGGCTGATCTTTGCGCTGGGCGCGAATGCCGGGGCGTGGGAGCTGATCATCTTGGCGATCTACGGGATCGTCTTGTGGCGTTACCGCAACCTGATCCCGCTGGTGTTCGCTCTCGCGATCGCGAAGAGCCTCCTGGACTTCGGAAACACCTTCCTACACCCAATCGATCCCGCGTACTTCGAGCATACGCCTCCCGCCCTGATCGTGCGGCTGCCGCGGCTCGGGTTCGAGGTGTTGATGCTGTTCCTCGCCGTGCGACAACCCACGAAGAGCCCGGCCCCTGCGGCGGTTCTTCCTGATCATGGCCATTGAACGCGGAGAGTGGAATGAAAAGGCCCATTCTCTGGAGATGTTCGTGTATCTGTGCACGACGAACGCAGTCATGCCACACCCTCAGCCCCTAAATGGGAGTAGACGACGCCCAAGATTGGCAACAACGACCAACCACACGGCGCGCAGGTTTGTGCCTCGCGGCTTGGTCGGACATTCTCGCGCTGGCAGATCAACAACACCGAACGAGAGAGGCACCGGTGGATCGGCATCACGTCTATACTCGGGCGTCGAGCGGAAACGCGGCTTGACGCCCTATCTACCCTGCGAGAATTCCCATGGCCGTCGACGTCACACACGCAAACCGCTCCCAACTCGCAAGCCTTCCCCCGGGCCCGCGCATCGCGCCCCTGCAGAGCTTCCGCTACTTCCGAGACCCGTTCGGCTACTACGACGAAATGAAGGCGCGCTACGGCGACCTCTTCACCATGCCGACGATGAACGGCACGCTCATCATCGCGATGTCGGCCGACCATGTGAAGGACATACTCGGGCGACGAGACCTCGCGGTGGGCTTTGGCTTCGGCGCGATCGAACCGGTACTCGGACGAGGCTCATTGCTTCTCTCGACCGGGGATCGACATCGTCGCGACCGCAAGCTTCTCTCTCCCACGTTTCACGGCAACCGCATGCGCGCTTATGCGCCTCTGGTGATCGAATGCACCGAACATGAGTTCAAAGGGTGGGTTGACGGTCGCGAGTTCTGCGTGCGCGACGCCATGGAGAACATCTCGATCGAGGTGATCATTCGCGCCGCGTTCGGCGTTCAAAGTGCGGAGCGGGTTCTGGCCTTTCGGACCGCGATCCGCGAAGCGATCCTCGAGGTGAACCCGGCGATCCTGTTCTTCAAGTTTCTGCAGCGCGACTTTTGGGGGCGCGGCCCGTGGAGCCGCCTCAAGCGCAAACTCGAGCGCCTCGATTCACTGATCTATCAACAAATCGAACAGAGCCGTAACGTGCTTGCGGGCCGAGAGGACATGTTGAGCCGGCTCCTCGAGGCACGCGACGACGACGGAACCGGACTCGACGACAAGGCGCTCCGAGATCAACTCGTCACGTTCCTCTTTGCCGGACACGAGACCACCGCAACCACGCTCTCATGGGCTTTCGCTGAGGCGATTCGTCATCCCGCAATGCTGAAACGCCTGCGCGATGAGATCGTGCCCCTCGGTCCTTCCCCCGACCCGAAGGCGCTCGCCGAACTTCCCTACCTCGATGCGTTCTGCCTGGAAACCCTGCGCACGCATCCGATTCTGCCCGAGTTCTTCCGCACGGTGGCCACGGACGACTGCGAGTTCGCGGGATACCCGATCCCGCGCGGAGTCTCGTTAGCGGGTTCGATCCTGATGGTGCACCGCGATGAGCGCGTCTACGACGATCCGCTCCGCTTCGAACCCCAGCGATTCGTCGATCACAACTACTCGCCTCATGAGTTTCTGACCTTCGGCGGCGGACAACGGCGCTGCATCGGCGCCGCATTCGCAACGCAGGAAATGAAACTCGTGCTCGGGACGATCCTGCCCCGCGTCGACCTCGACTCGAAGATCGCCGGCCCGCTCAAAACCGTGCGCCGCAACGGAACGTTGGCGCCTGAAGCGGATGTTCCGGTGCGTGTGGTGCGTCGAATTGACGGTTGACTTGAGAGGGTCAGATCTTGACTCGGAAATTGCTCGTCGGCCTCTACTGCCCGAGGCCGCCGCCGCTGAGTTGCACAAAACCATGCCTCAATCCTACTTGTCAGAACACCGAATATCGTCGGTGGCGGAAACACAGCTTGAACGTCCTATCGACTCCGCGCTTTCGTGAATCTGGCACTTTCCCCAAATCCTGAACCCGTGCTATGAGAGTCCTTGCGGCCGAACGCCGACTAACAAGCCGTCGCAGTCGGACTGGCTGACGCTTGGGCGTTGCCGGCCGTGTTACATTGCGGGGGAATCAGGTGTTCCGTGTCTGGGTGGTAGGGCACCGCCAGCCGCCGAACGCCGATCCGTTGGCGGCGCCCCCTGGAGAAATATCGTGGAAGCTCGATCTAAGAAGCTCGGAACGACTCTCGGCATCGCCGCCTTCGGCGTGGCCGCGTTGACCATGGTGGTGTGGTTCCGCCAGATCAATCAAGTCGACATCCCGGAGAATCGGATCGTCTTCGCCATCTTTTTCATCAGCGCGGTAGCCCTTGCCATTTGCGCCTTCGTGATGCGCACTCGTTGGTTCGGCGCGATCCCTGCGCTGGTCGCGATCGTCATCGGGGGATTCTTCCCCTTCAGCATGACGATCAGCAGGCAGGAAACCGGGACGACCGGCATCCAGGTCGGACAGACCATGCCGCAGTTCAAGGCCTTGGATCGCAACGGTGATTGGTTCGACTCGGCGAGTCTCGAGGGCAAGCCCGTCCTCATGAAGTTCTTCCGAGGCCACTGGTGACCTTACTGTGTCGCCGAGTTGCGGCGATGGGAAGAACTGCGGTCCGATTTCGATAGGCACGACGTTCACGTGGTGACTGTCTGCACCGACAGCCCGAAGCAGATCCAGAAGGGCCATCGCCAGCACCGTCTCGGGGCCGTCATGCTGTCGGATCGTGATCTAACGGTGACCGACGCCTTCGGTCTGCGAAATTTGGGCTTCCACTCCGGGCCGTTCGGTCTCGAAGGCCTTCCCGTTCCGACCTCGATCCTGATCGGCGGCGACGGCAAGGTACTCTGGGTCGACCAGGCTGAAAACTATCAACGGCGCAATGGCCCGGAGGTCCTGCAGGCGGCGCTGCACCGCTACCTGTGATTCGTCTACATCGCAATACGCGAAGTAGTCTGCGCAGCGCTCTTCCTTTCGCACCCCGCAGCGTGCTCGTCCGGTCGTTCCCGATCTCATGAGTGAAACGTCTGACTTCAAGTTTGAACTGCAACAGCCAGTTCGCCTGATTGAGTCGTTCGTCGCGAACAACCGCCGAACAAGCGCTTGCAGCTGACAGGCTCAGACGTGGGCGCTACGAGTCGTGATACCATTGGAAGGTACACGGGGTTTCAACTGCGGTGGCAGTTCTCCGCCTGCAGCTCAAGCCCGAACCGTTGGGCGGCGGGAGTGTGAGACGGTTTGGATCGTTGATAGCGACTGCTGTCGTGGCACTCGCGTGCGTATACGTCGCCGAAATTGGCAAAGGACACGTCGGATTTCTCCTCCGGCATCACATGGCGTCTGCCTTTATCTTTTGAATATAAAACTAAAGGGGACTCAGAAAATGCCTAAAGGTTATTGGATTAATCACGTTGAAGAAATTATCGACCCAGAAGCCTTTGATCGATACGTTGCGAAAGTGAACGCTCTTATTGAACGTGGCGAGTTCAAAATGATTGCTATCGGCCCTGTTGCAAAAACTCAAATAGGTGAGAAAGATATGCAATTCGCAGCGGTAGCTGAATTTGAGACATTTGAAAAAGCGATGTCTTTTAAAAATCATCCTGGTTATGTTGACGCACTTCATGAGCTTGGAGATGACGAAACCATGTCCGTAAAAAGGACAAGTTGTGTCGTGAGCGGCTAGCCACCCTCGCGGGATCGGGATTTTAACGGGGCTTTTCAGTTCCGCCGATATGTAGCCGAATGACAAATCGCTCGGAATCACGGACGAAGGGTCCAACGCGGTGACCTGCCCCATGTATCCCGTCAGCAGCTTTCGGACTTTTGGGCGACCTAAGCTAAGAGACACTTTACGGTGTTTCGGACCCCGAGGAGAGTCTCAAGATGAGCAAGGAACGCAAGCAATCCACCGAAGCCGCTGTGCGGGTAGCGGGCTTTTATTAATCGATATCCAAATTCACAAACTTAATTCATACTTCGAACCACGATAATGCCAACCGAACCAAGCAACACAGACATTATCAGCAAACCCCAGGCACCTAATGCAGGGACAGGTGGCGGATTTGCAAGGTTTTCAAAAGCAATCGAAAACCCGTTCCAGTTCTCGGCCGTAAGGCTGGTCCAGGTGACGCTGGAAAATGTGCCGGTGAGTTGGATAACGCCATGAGCCTCGCCCGTGCCGATTAAGGCGCGATATGTCAAATCAGGGGCCGGGGAGAGAAGCCCGGTGGCGGGCCGCACGCTCTTTCATCTGCGGAGAATTCTCAAATTGGTGCACGATTTCCCCGCCGCCGATTCGAGTGTCGGTGAAATTGGCAAGAGCGGGAAGTTTTGTCAGGAGAATTCTTCCGGCGGGAAGCCGTAGAGACCAGTGCCAAACACCCCCCCCGACTGTGCTAACCGATTGTGCGTATGAACGAATCGGTCAAGTCCTCAGCAGAATTCGCCAGTGCCCGAAGCCTCCTCGCGTTCGGAACAGGGTCTATCGCAGTAGGTACAAAAAATGTGGTTTTTTCCTCTTGGCTGATGCTCTACTACAACCAAGTCCTCGGCCTAAAACCCTACCTAGCAGGCCTTGCCCTCGCACTTGCATTGGTCGTGGACGCGGTCAGCGATCCCTTGGTGGGCGCCTGGTCGGACCGGGCTCGAACACGATGGGGCAGACGCCACCCCTTTATCTACGCCAGCCTGCTTCCCTTTAGCGGCTTCATATATTTGATCCTCCAGCCCATGCCGGACGCGTCCCAGTCCGAGCTCTTCGTTCGACTCCTCTCCTTGGCCATTGGGGTTCGCCTC
>DUCN01000029.1:0-5076 GCA_012959805.1 Myxococcales bacterium
AACCACTTGCTTCTCTTCTACGCCGAGCAATAGCGGGACCACCCTTCCATCGATGATTGATTTCGACAACGCTCCCGTCACGGGGCTCCCCTAGGGATTTAACATAACGCCCAGACTCGGACGTTGTGCCAGAACCCAGCTTGTATGTCCTATCCCCTCGAGGCTCTCTCTTCGTTTTCACTTCTCTTGCGCCACCGAGTCAAACCCGTACGGGAAGACTCGCGAACCCACGTACGTTGACGGAATGGACGCGAGCAATCCCGCTCGTATCCACCTGGAAGTCGGGAAAACGCCTCCACCATTCCTCGAGCGATACCGCCCCCTCGAGTCGAGCCAGCGCGGCGCCCAAACAGAAATGAGTCCCCTGCCCGAAGGAGAGCATCCGACTGCAATCCCGGCCGAGATCATACTCATCCGGGCGTTCGAAGACGCGCTCATCACGATTCGCTGAACCCACCAGGAGCAGGATCCTTGCGTCCTTCGGAATCAACTGGCCCGCGATGGTGCTGTCTTCGGAGAGGGTCCTCAGCAACATCTGGGTCGAGTTGTCATAACGCAGCGTTTCCTCGACCCATTGGGGCATCCCCACCCGACCGCTCGCCACCCGCTCACGCTGGGCTGGATTCTGGCCCAGCCAGTACAGCGCGTTGGCGATCAGTTTCGTCGTCGTTTCGTTTCCGGCGACGATCATCAAGTTACAGATCGAAAGAAGTTCCGACTCGGACAGGTAGTCCTCGTTGGGCGCGCGCTCCAGTTCGAGGAGCGAGCTCAATAGGTCTCGACCTGGGCTCTTACGGCGATCAGAAATCAGTTCGCGGAAATAGCCGATGAGCTTCCCAAAGGCCTCCGCACCCTCAGGAGGCACGTCCATCACGCCCTCCTCTCTATGCACCAACAGGTCGGCCCAGGTCCTCAGCTCGCTTCGATCATTTTCCGGAACGCCTAACATTTCGCTGATCACATCCATCGGTAGCTTTCCGGCGAACTCCGCGACGGCATCGAAGGAACCCGCCCCGACGAGCCGATCGAGACGCCAGACAGCAATTTCCCGAATTCTCGACTCCATCTCGGCAACCCGTCGCGGTGTAAAGCTGCGTGAAACGAGCGCGCGCATCCGCGTATGGTCGGGAGGATCCATCGCCAGGAAGGAAGTCCCCAGCCGAGCGCGGGGTCCGTAGGACGAGGGGTCGATCGAGACGCCAAAGCGATTCGAGAACCGCTTCGTATCTTTGAAAGCAGCGAGCACATCCGCATGTCGAGCAAGCGCCCAGAAATCCAGCTCTTCGTTCCGATAGACCGGCGCCTCGGCCCGAAGCCGCGCGTAGAGCGGATAGGGATCCTCATGGACCTCGTAGGCGTAGGGGCTGAATTCGATCACTCACTCTCCTCAGGCGTCAGCTCCATAGCCTAAACATTTTACATAGTACGTGCAATGCAAGTGTGATAGGGTGGATCGCGATGAGCGAAGCCAAGTTTCTCAGCCTGCCTGAAAAGCGTCGGCCGCGCCGAACCCAGATCGAGCGGACCGCCGAGACACGGTCTCGAATTCTTGCGGCCACCATCGAGAGCATCGGGGAAGTCGGGTTTCAGCGGACGACCGCCGCGGAGATCTCACGCCGCTCCGGTGTGACCTGGGGAGCGGCCCAACATCACTTCGGCAGCAAAGACGGAATCCTCGGGGCGATCCTGGAAGAATCCTTCAATCGCTTCTCGGATGGGCTCTTGAGCGCTTTCGAGGACGTCGGGCGATCCGCTTCACTCGCACGACGCATCGAGACCTTCATCGATGCGGCCTGGGCGCATTTCGGCTCATCCCACTACCGCGCGACATTTGAAATATTGCTCGAGGACGCCGCGGCGAGGAAGTCGAATTCGGCATCCGAACTCCACGATCGATCCTGGCAGGGCGAGATCTTGAAGGCGTGGACCCGCGTTTGGCGTCAACTCTTTCCCGATATCGACCTCGGGCGGCAACGCGTGATGATGATCCAGCACTACACCATCTCGGTGCTCTCCGGCCTCGCTTCGATGCAGCTTCTGGCTGGCGAGGTGGCTCCCTTCGTCGAGGACGAACTCGATCTCTTGAAGCGCACCCTGGCCCGGGAGTTCCGTCTCGCAAAGACCAGCGTAAAGACCTCGACCTGAACTTGATCGGCGTGGATTCTCAGATCACGCGGACGCTGCGAAGGGCATGGGCCGGGACCGGGAAAAGCAAGCTCTGTCCGTCTCGCTCGACCGGGCCGCCGTCCGAGGTTTCATCGAGTCGCAACATTTCGAATTTTTCGAATGCAAAGCCCAGTCCGATGCGAACCTGCTCGGGCACCGACGTCGGATTCAGCACTCGAATGATGACGCCGATGCCGTCTTCCGCGGGCTTGCATGCCGACAGGATCAAGCTGGGCGGTTCGACTTCGAGAAATGGCTCCAGCTCGGATGCGAGAGGCTCATCTCCACATAGCACCGCCCGCAAGCCGAGTTCCGCCTCTCGAGCCCTCGACGGGTCAAAGCCGGCAAAGAGAGAGAGTTTCGCCACTAGAGCTCCGGCGCATTGTGCGGCGGGCGTATCCGTACCTGGGCCCGCCGGGCCGGGCCGACTACGCAAGTCCAGCCGTGAGAGCGACCCGATGCAGCGCAACAATGTGATGGCAATCTGACTGGGTTGACCGGAGATGACTTCCGCCTCCGGCAGGCCGGGCGCGACCACGCTGAGCCCGTTTGCGTGAACAAACCCCTGATGGGGAAAAGTCGCGGGCGGAGGCTGCATCCAACCTTCCTCACGACTCGGTCCAGGAGTTCGCTCCGCAACGTCGAAAGTCGTCGCGGCCTGGAATCGATCGACGATCCCGTCCACCGGGAAGAGCATGCGCAGTCGGTGGTCTTTCGCCGAGTTGTCGACCCGAAGATCCAGCTCGACTCGGTCTACCCCGGCGGTCACGCGGAGAAGCATCTCGACTTCGAGCCCGACTTCTTCGACGGAACGGGCCTCGCGTGACTCCGCCAAACGAGCTGGCATGCGGAATTTCCTGGTGACCCTGAGTTCCTGAACGCCACCTGGATGACGGCGACGTTCGACCGAGACCTCTTCGAGCCGAAGGCCAGGACCCGACGCGACCTCGTCGTAGTCATAGCTATCCCCTCGGTCACCCAGGCTCTCGAGCTCGCCTAATCCCGAGAACGTGTTGTCTCCAAAGGCGACATCAAATAGACCGTCCTTTCTGACAGTCACTCGAATCGAGCCTTGATGGATCACCGCCTCTGACCCGCCGGGTTTCAGCTGTTCGATCTCGTCCAGCGAATCGAAATCGTCGGCAGCGCGTCGGATCTGGAACCGTCGAAAGCCCATCGCAGGAATGTCACGGGCGACAAACTCGAGATCGAAGCCACCGCGTTCCGGCAAGAATTTCATGCGTCCGGTCTCGGCTGGCACGAGCCGGGCTGGCGCACCATCGACCGTGAAACGCATCGCGCCCAGGTCTTGAAGAACGGTTGGATGCATCGCCTCCATTGGATTGACACTCGGAACGACAAAGGGATGGAAATCGAACGGGAAGCGAACCCGATCTGTCCGACACCGAGGGGAGGGGTTGGCAACCAGGACGTCGAACTCGTCGCTCCGCTTCACCGCGCGGTCGACGTCGAGACCCGCCAGCCGCTCGAGGCATCGTGTGGCCGTCTGGTCCGCCAATTCACGCGCCGTGTCAAAGCGGACGCGCATCTGCTCGTGGACCTCGTCCCTCGAACAACCACAGATCGAATCATGCGCCTGGTTCTTCAGCAGCTCCTTCCAGGCGAGCCGAAGAGCGGGCGTCTCATCCGCGAGACCAAATCGACTCGCGAGCGCCGCGAAGGGCTCCGCCCAGCCCTCCAACGCCGCTTCCGCTCGGCGATTCTCGAGTTTGATCCAGGTCCGCGTCGACCAGACTCCCGGAAGCAAAGGTGCGATTCGAGCGCCCGTCAGTTCGCCGAAATGACAGGGCCGCTCGATGTCCGCCTCGAGTACGATCGAAACGAAATCATCGAGCAAGCCGCGCGCAACCTCGAAGCCCGTCGCGCTCTCGAGTTCCTTGGCGAGGGCCGCGGTTCGCGCTTCGGGTGGTGCATGGTCGAGTCCATTCAGGAGCAAGACCACACCGGACCGGGTGCGCTCTGCAAGATCCCGAGCGCGTCCCGCGATCAGCGCCCCGATCTGCGGAAGGTCGATGCCGGGGGCTGTCGCGGCCGAGAAATACCCCTTGCCGAGATGACACGCGACGACTCGGCTGCCATCCGGAGCCTCCCAATCGTATTCCGATGGGAGTTCATCAATCTCATTTCCGTTGCCCCGCCAGTACACAAAGCTCCGAATGCCGAAGCCCGCAAAGAGTTGAGGAAATTGCGAAGGATGGCCGAAGGAATCCGGCGTATAGCCGACGCGGGAGACGGGTCCGACCGCATCACCGACCGAGCGCCCGAGGAGTAGATTCCGAATATGCGCTTCGCCCGAAGGCAGGAGCGAGTCAGGCTGCACATACCAGGGTCCGATCGCGATTCGCCCTTCACGACAAAAGGCGCGCAACGCTTCCGCCCGAGCTGGACGAATCTCCAGATAGTCCTCGAGTACGACGGTCTGACCATCGAGCAGAAAGTGATAGCCCGGATCCGAAGCGGCGAGTTCAAGCACGTGGTCGACGAGATCGACGAGTCGCGCGCGAAAGTCCTGAAAGGTTCGATACCACTCGCGATCCCAATGGCTATGCGAAACGAGAATGGCCTTCATGGTCCGGTCGGGCTCCTTGATGCGAATCTGCCTATTCTGCGCCGAGCCCCGGGCCAACGCAACATGCCATCGGGCGGAAGAACGGCGCTATGTCGGCGCAACGGACCCCACGGAGAAAACGAGACGAGCCCACGGCGAGCTGGCTACTCAATGGAAGCGATGGGGAAGCCGGTCTCGCTCGAAGCAACGAGTAACCCGTCCTGAATCCATCGTTCGAGCCAACCTGCTGCCTGTGCAGGCGCCTCCGCCTCACCGATCTCGAGCGCCGCCCACTCACACAGGCCATCGAAGCGAATTCCCTCGTACAACAACGCAAGCGC
>DUCN01000029.1:5130-5682 GCA_012959805.1 Myxococcales bacterium
CGGGGCTCCCCTAGGGATTTAACATAACGCCCAGGCTCGGACGTTGTGCCAGAACCCAGCTTGTATGTCCTATCCCCAGAAGTTGCTCATATGTTCGATCTGGCGGAAGTGGTCTCTTAAGCTGCAACGTTCGCCTTCCTGATGAGTTTCAATACTACGGAAAGTATCTAGGCTATTTTTCTTTTAGGCGCGAAAAATATTTGTCACTTGCTCTTTCCCGACGCTTGAAAAACCTCTCCGGCCTCCTTGCGCCAAGGGAAATCATCGCTGGTCTTGGATTGATTTAGCCCATCGGCCTCAACTGTATTGTGAGCAGAAGTACCGCGAAAGTCATCTCTGCATTCTGCCTCGCGATGATATCCATAGACGACCACGAATCAAGCGCTGTGCTTAGTCCAATGATAGCTGAGAGGAGCCTTGGCGTGTCAGTCGCTGATGAGTATGAAGTCGTCTCACACACGCCAATGAGTTCCTTGGCCGTGCGTGAGGGGGATACTTGCAGTGGGGCCAGGATGTGGCCGACCACAAAGCCATCCTCGACTTCTACACCTG